>JAFWCU010000009.1 GCA_017534305.1 Clostridia bacterium | reverse complement strand
TAAATTAATATTTTCTTTATATTTATTATAGATAACGTCAAGTTTTTCTTCATTTTTAGTTATTTTTTCTTGTCTTTCTTGGTCTAATTGTTCTTGAGTTTTTGCTTTTTCTATTTGTTCAGAAGTATTTGTTTGCTCTGATGCACTATTTTGTTGAAGAGTAGTTATCTCTTTGTTTACATCACTAAGTGAAGATTTAAGTGTATCAAGAGTAGTTGAAGAAATTAGTTTATAATTTTCTTTAACAGTTTGACTTCCATCTGCATTTTTAGTTGTAGTAGAAGCTTTTGTAATATAATCTGACATAGCAGTTATTCTAGATTGATAATCTGCTGAAACTTTTGTAAGAACTGTATTATAATTTAAGTTTTCCAATCCTTTTTCATAAGCAGTTCCAATAGTTGTCTCAAATGTAATAATATCTGATTCATTAGAAAGAGATGTCTTTTTTAATTCTGCAAGTTCATTATCTAATATCAAAGTATTACTAACTTGTTTTTTTATATCATTGACTTGAGTAGAAAGATTAACATATGTATTTTTGTATTCAGTAATATCTATTCCCATTAAATCCATCTTTTTAATTTTATCTGAAATATTAACTAGTTGATTTGTAACTTTCTTTACTCTATCTTTAATATCATTAATATTTGATTTTTTCTCTTCACTTATATACTCTTTAAAAATATAGTTTGTTTGGTTATCTACATAGTCATTTACACTATTTACTTGAGATAAATATTGTATACATTTAATAAGAGTAATTTTTGCTTGAGGAAGAGTCAATGTATCATCTATGTTATATTCTTTTGTAGATGTAACAATAACCCCAAGATATGTATCTGGTAATCTAATAATTCTTTTAGATACTATATCTCTAATAGAATATCCTGTTGCAACATCTGCAGTAGATATTTCTTTTTTAACACGAAGTTTTTGATCTACAACAGAATTCATTCCAAAAAATGGAGTGTCAATATTTAATCTAATTGCAGGATAGTATTCAAACTCTTTTTGTTCTTGAGTCTTTTTAGTTTTAGCATCTATCTCATTTAGTTCATCGTCTATTTGAACTATATAATCATCTATTAATTTTAGTATTTCTTCAGTTTGTTCTTTTTCTGTTTTAACTTCATCTGCACAAAAATAATTTGTCAAACTTCCAAAACACAAAGATATACTTACAACTATGAATAAAAACTTAATTTTCTTCATTTGCAAACTCCTTCTTTTTAAGTGCCCATATTATACCATAATCCGCTAAATATGTAAAGTTGAGCTAATTTATATATGGCGAAAAATGAAAATTAGAAACTGATATATTTTCATATATTTCATTAATTAAATAATCTATTTTATTTTTGATATTTGAGCCGCCTTTTAAATATCCTTCTTTTTTATTTAACATCATTAAATTAGCAAATATCTCTGCTCTATCTTCCTTTGGAGACACTTTAGAATATTTTGTTACAAAATATGCATTCGCATTTTCTTCTTCTGTTGCATATTTATTATATACATATTCATTTGAAAGAACTGAAACATCAGCTTGGTATTCAAAACCAGTTGGATTATATGAATTCCAAGAATGATATAAGTACTTAACCTTATCTTGCATATAGTACTCTAAAACATGAAAGAATTCATGATGAAAAGCTCTTTCAAAGTTTTCATTATTACTTAAAAATATTCTATATTGATTTAATGTATTTTTTGAAGCAAGTGCTAAGTTATTATCTGTAAAATTAGATACAAGCACAACATATAGTGAATATTTTTCTTGTTTAAAAATATCGAAAACATCATTAGGATACTTTTTTAATGCTTCATATATAGATTTAATATTATTATTTGCTACGTACTCATCTTCTTGTACATTTGCATTAATTGAGGTCATAAAGTTTTTCTCACTTTCTCCATAACCAATTGTAATGCCATATTCATTTTTAATTTTGTTTATATAATACTTGTTTTCAGCAATAACACTTGAACTAGTATCCTTTTGGTATAGAACCTCTTCTATTCCAGAATGAATATCTAATTCTTTTATAGTTAAAGCAGTAACTCCTACCATAACAACAAAGATTAAAAAATATGTAAATACAGAAAGTTTTCCGCGTCTTACGGCTCTTCTTTGCATTTTTCCTCCATTAATCAAAATACTCAATATTTAGTGCGTTTGTTATATATTCAATAACATTTGCACCATTATTTATTACATCTTCATAACTTGTCATATAAATGTATGAAGCTAAACTATCTTTATCATTGACTTTAGAATTAAGAATTATTTTTAATTGTTTAATATTAGTATAATTACTAATATCCTTTATTTTTTCCATAGAATCTTTTATTTGATTTGCATATTCTTCTATTTCTGCTTTATTAATATTATCCACAGTTTTAATAAAAGACAATGTAATCTCATTTGCGTTATTATTTTGTGCATAAACAGTTAAGCTATCATCTAATTCTAGCTTCTCTATACTGCTAGTTATATCTTTTGCTAGCTTGTCCTTTATTTGTTCTTCATAGCTATCATGCACTTCATATTTCATATTCTCATATACATTAAATTTTCCTATTGCATTTTTACCCATTGTATCTTGTGTATAAAATGTATATACAAAGTTATCATATTTTGAAGTTATAATTTTAAATCTACTTCCAGAATTATAATTTTCAATAAAATAATTTACTAAATTTTTTTTAGCTATTGAATGTGAAATATAGTTTCCGTTAAATATTCCACTTAAAACCATTCCTGCAATTAAAATCACTGCGAATATACCAAAGCATTTTGCTTTTTCAATTTTAATCTTTTTAGATACATTCTTTTTCTTTTTAGCTAACCTATAAAATCTTTTAAAGCCCCAAGCAGCTCCTTCTCCAAGCAATACCAAAACAGCAATTTTTAAAGTAGTAACAAGATTATCCCCTAATAAAGAAGGAGTTTTAATTTGTTTTAAAATTATAGTAATAATCGAGCAAAAAAATGTAGTCATAATTCTTTTGCCAAATGTTATTTGCCCTAAAAAGCCCACAATAAAGGCTATTGGTATCATAGTTATATATAAATTATCCACAAGACATAGATACATAGTAAGTATCAAAGCAACTATATATGCTATACCTTCTGCATAAACTGTTATCATTGAAAGTTTGTTTTTCAAAGGCTATCACCTCTCACAATAAATTATATATTAAACAAAAAAATATATCAATTATGTAATTCATTTTTAGTATTAATTATTATTAATATGAATATAATGTTACGAAAGTAAAATGAGAACAGATATGATTAAAAATAATATAGTAAAAATTGTAATTATAATACTATTTTGCTTTGCTTTTTTAAGTAAAACATATTACTCTATTTCTTCTCCTTCAGCAGTTGTAATTTGTGAGGATACAGGGAGAATTTTATATGATAAAAATGCAAATGAAGTTCGTCCTATGGCCTCTTTAACAAAACTAATGACTGCAATAATATTCGTAGAAAATTGCAAAATGGATGAGTCAATAGATGTAGATGAAAAAGCATGTTTTATAGGTGGATCTGAAGTTGGTTTAAGACCCAATACAAAAATAACAGCAAAAGATCTCCTTTATGGTATGCTTCTTCCCTCAGGAAATGATGCAGCAACTCAAATTGCACTCCATCTTTCAGGCAGTGTAGAAAATTTTGCAAAATTAATGAATATACGAGCAAAAGAAATGGGGCTAAAAGATACACATTTTGTAACTCCTCACGGCCTAGATAATGATAATCACTATACTACAGCTTATGAAATGGCTATTATTTCTAAATATGCAAGACAATATAAAGAAATTAGAAATGCTGTAGAGACAAAATATGCAAGTATACAAATAAACAATAATGAAAAACAACTCAAAAACACAAACGCACTACTTTGGGACTATCCATATGCAACTGGTATGAAAACTGGATTTACAGATAATGCTGGAAGATGTCTTAGTGCAAGTAGTACTAAAGATAATCTAAATTTAATAGCAATAATTCTTGGAAGCAATTCTTCGCAAGAAAGATTTAATGATGCTAAAGAAGTACTTGAGGAAACATATAATAAATATAAGTATTATGACTTATCTAAATTCACAAACATATACATAAACATACCAATTATCAAAGGAGATAAAAATGAATATGAAAGGACATATATTGATTCACTATACGAAGCTTTAACAGAAGGCGAATATGCTAACATATATATCAAGCAAGACATTATAAAAGAAATAATAGCTCCTATGAATAAAGGTGACGTTTTAGGTAAAATAACAATAAGTACAAATGATTACGTTATCTACACAAAAGATATTGTTCTTGATTGTGATATTAAAAAGAAAAAGCCAAATGATTATATGTTAGAAATACTTACTCATCTTTTAGATAATACAGAAAGAATATAAAAAAGACACCATTTCTGGTGCCTTTATTTTTTTACTATTCAGCTATATTCATTGAGTGAGCTTTAAGTGCATTTAACACTTCTTCTCTTTCCTTATCTATTTGTTCTTTAGTTAAAGTATCTGTATAAGAACCTATAGTAAATCTAATTGTTACAGCTTTTTTACCAACTAGTTTTTCTGCACTTTCATAAATATCTACTAGTTCATATCCCATTAAGTATTCCATTTTTGCATCTTTAATTGCCTCTTCTATATCGCCATACATTACATCTTTGTCTACAATTAATGAAAGGTCAAAAGTTACAGTTTGGTATTTAGAAATCTCTTTATATTCAATTTCATGTTTTGCCATTTCTCCTAAAGCATCTATTCTTAGCTCTACTACTACGATTGCAGCTTTTGGATTAATAGCATCCACAATTTTTGGATGTACTACACTAATATAGCCCAGTGATACACCATTTACTAGTATTTCATAGCTATTTACAGGATGCATCCAATTGTTTTGAACACTATCCATATGTTTGTATTCAACACTCATATTTCTATCTATAGATACAATGCTATCTACCATAGATTTTGCTTCATACATTAATTCTTTTTCAGATTGTTTTAAACTTGAAAGACCAATACCTAAAACTTTGTATTCTTCAGCAAGGCCACCATCGAAATGATAATCAAAAGTTCTACCTACTTCAAATACTCTAGCCTCACTCATATATTTTAAATTTTTATGAATAGCATAAAGAATTGTTGGTGCCATTTCATGTCTTAGCGTATTATCTAAACGAACAATACCATTTGTTATTTTTAAGTTATCTCTTGTTTTAATTCCAAGTTCTTGGTTAAGTTCTGTATTATACCATATATAGCTATGAATCTCACTTGCACCATATTTAGAAGCAAGTAATTCTTTAGCACTGTATTCTAGTTCTCTTACAGGATCTTTTTGTACAGGAGATATTTTCCATAAGTTAGATTCTGGAACAATATTGTCATAACCATGAATTCTTGCAATTTCTTCAATTATATCTGCTTTTTGAGATACATCTTTTGTTGCTCTAAATGTTGGTACTTCAATTGTAATATTGTCTCCGTCAACTTTAATATCATATTTTAAGTTTGTTAAAGTTCTAGTTATTTCTTCCATAGATAAAACTTTACCTATTGCTCTGTCAATAAATGGTTTATCTATATGAATTGTAATATGTGGATACTTTTTAACATATACATCTGAGAATGAAGATGTAACAGTTATATCTTTATCTTCATCTCTTAGTAATTTAATAAATCTTGCAATAGCTAGTTCACAAAGCTCTGGATCTAGAGTTTTTTCATAGTGAGCAGCCGCATCTGTTCTTAAATCTAGTTTTGCTGCAGTTTTTCTAATTTGTACTGCATCAAAGTTTGCACTTTCTAAGAATAATTTAGTTGTGTCCTCTTCAATTTCACTTTGAAGTCCACCCATAACACCAGCAATTGCTACAGGAGTATCTTTATGCCAAATCATAAGAGTACCTTTTTCTAGATTTCTTTCTTGTCCATCAAGAGTTGTAAATTTAGTGTCTTCTGGTAAAGTTCTTACTCCTACACTATCTACTACTCTTTGATCAAAAGCATGCATTGGTTGTCCAAGTTCCATCATAATATAATTTGTCATGTCTGCAAGTAAATTAATACTTCTCATGCCACAATAATATAATCTAGTTTTAACTTTCCAAGATGCTTGTTGTTTTGTAACATTTTCAACTCTCATTGCACTATATCTTAAGCATAGTGGATTTTCTTCGTTTTCAACTGCAACATCTATTGCTAGTTTTTCTAATTCTCTATATTGATTTAAATCTTCAACTTCAAGTGGTTTTAATGGTCTATTAACAATAGTTGCAATTTCTCTAGCAATACCATAGTGTCCCCAAAGGTCAGGTCTGTTTGTTAATGATTTATTATCTACTTCATAAATAATATCATCTACTGGTATTATAGTTTTAATATCTACACCAAGTGGTGTATCATCATCTAGGATTATAATTCCAGAATGGTCATCACTAACACCTAGTTCTTTTTCAGATAAACACATACCATTAGATTCAATTCCAGCAAGTGTTGCTACACCTATATTTTGTCCTTGTACTTTAGAACCAACTTGTGCAAATGCAACAACTGCTCCTTCTCTTACATTTGGAGCACCACATACAACTTGTAATACTTCTTTTCCGTTATTAACCATTAGTTTATGAAGTTTTTTAGAATTTTCAACTTCTTCAACAGACTCAATTCTTGCAGTGATAACACCACTTACATCTTGTCCATGTTTTGTAATACCTTCAACTTCAGCTGTTGACATTGTGAATTTATATATAAGATTTTCTACATCGATTCCTTCTAAATCTACGAAATCTTTAATCCAGTTAATTGATATATACATTACTCAGTTACCTCCTTACTTAATCTTCATTTGCTTTAATACTCTTAAATCACAAGAGTTTAAAGCACGTAAGTCATTAATGTTGTATTTCATCATAGCAAGTCTAGAAAGTCCAAGACCAAATGCAAATCCAGAATATTCTTCTGGGTCAATTCCACCCATTTCTAGAACTCTTGGATGTATCATACCACATGGACATAGCTCAATCCAGCTACCATATTTACATACTTTGCATCCTACTCCTCCACAGTATGGACATTTTATATCTAGCTCAAAGCCAGGTTCAACGAATGGGAAGAAACCAGGTCTAAGTCTTACTTCTACTTCTTTTTTAAACACTTCTGAAAGTAATGTTTTCATAAAGTAAATTAAGTTTGAAATAGATACATTCTTATCTATCATCATACCTTCCATTTGGAAGAATGTATTTTCGTGAGAAGCATCTAGTGCTTCATTTCTAAAGCATCTTCCTGGGAATATTGCTTTAAGTGGTGCACCATATTTTTTCATAATTTTATTTTGTGCAGCAGAAGTTTGAGTTTTTAAAACTTCTCCATTTTCTAACCAGAAAGTGTCTTGCATATCTCTTGCTGGGTGATATTTAGGAACATTTACTGCTTCAAAGTTGTTATATTCTGTTTCAACTTCATTACCATCTTCAACAGTAAATCCCATACCTGTAAAGATATCTTCAAGTTCTCTAGATACAATTGTTATTGGATGAAGTGATCCAACTTTGTCATCTACTGGAACTGTTAAATCTATTTTTTCTGCATTTTTAATTTTTGCTTCATATTCTAGCTCTTTAAGTTCCTCTTTTTTCTTTTCAATAAGCTCTTCAATTTCAACTCTAAGTTTGTTAGCTTTGTCTCCAACTTCTTTTCTTTTAGATTCTTCTACATTTTTTAGGTTTTTAAGTATTTCAATTACTTCACCTTTTTTACCTAATGCTTCAACACGAACTGACTCAGCATCTGCCATAGATTTTATTGCATCAATTTTTTCTTTAATCTTTTGACCAAGTTTTTCAATGTTTTCTTCCATTTTCTTTATTCCTCCTTAAACATAATAAAAAAGCCATCTCATCCTTAACATAGGACGAAATGACTTCAAATTCCGCGTTACCACCTAAATTCATTTAAGATAAATCTTAAATGCTCTCAAAAGCTATCACGGGCATACCCGCTTGTTCCTACTTATTTTACTGTTCAAAACAAGACCTCCATAGTGAAATTTCAGTTTTAGCATATTAGTATGCTTACAGCCGGTGACATACATTCTCTAAAATATGTTATCTAAAACCTACTTTGCTACATCATTGGTTTTATTATATCTTTGTACGAATAGAATTATACCACTTGTAAATTGGTTTGTCAAATGAGTTGCATAAAAATGATAGGATAAAGTTATATTTATCCTATCATTTTGTTTATTTTTCAATATATAAAAAATGGAGAGCCGAAGCTCTCCAGAAAAAACCAATTTGTATATAGGCCTACAACAACCTATATACAATTGTATTATACCACTTATTAGTTTATTTTTCAACAAATGCCATAAAAGCTAAAATTATGCTTATTCTATATTCTTTCTTAATTTTACTTGATATTCTCCAAATCCAGTTTTTTCATAAAAAGCTTTAGCATCATAATTGTTACTCAAACAGTTTAATTCAATACTACTTAAACCTCTATCTTTAGCCCATTTTTCTGCCTCTTTAACAATCTGTTTTCCGTATCCTTTATCTCGATACTCTGGTAAAACTACAAGTTCATAAATATATGCAAAATGGTCTTCTACAAACGCAGAATATTCTGCATATGGAGACTCTCTTTGCTCTATTAAAGCATAGCCTACCACTTTGTTATTATCTTCTATTAAAATATAGTCTGATTCATGAGATTTAATCATAGAATCTATAAAATATTTTGGAAAAGCTACAGGGTTATATATATCCCCCTTTAATTCATTTAAAACAATGAATAGCTCCTCATTTAACTTAGATATAGCATCAGCATCTGCCTCATCTGCTAATCTTATCATATAACCACCCCTAGTCAAGGCCATTATATTATATGCTATATAAATAAGCAATAGCTTTTAAAAACTTTTTTAAATTTATATTATTCATATATTTCTACAACTTCAAATTCTTCAAAAAGAATATCAAAATCATCATTAAAATCTGGATAATACTTTTTGAAAAATTCAATATGTACTTTTCTCCAAGTCTCTAAATTACCTTCTCCCTCTTTAATAATGTCTTCTTCTTTTGCCTCTTTAAATTTGAATACTTTTACTGCTATAACTTTTATTTTTACAGCATCTTTTCCATCTCTAGTTATTATAGATTCTTCACCAATAGGTGTAATTTTTCCACTATATACACTACAAGTTGCCCTCTTTTTTCCTAATATTACCAAATCTAATAATTTATCATCATCAAAACTCCATCTTATCATATTTTAAAATGCTCCTCTATATATGTTTTATGGTCATTATTAATATAGCAATTAGTACCATCAGCAATTTCTTTTAACATTTCTTTTAGTGTTTTATATGCAAGATCAAATTGTTCTTTTGTAATATCTTCTTCCTCAAGTGCTACTTGAAGTTCATCTTCATCCCACACCTTAACCTCGTCATTATTAGTTTTATCTATAGTAATATCTAGATATAAATCATCATAATATAGACCTTTTTCATAATCTACACCTATTCCATTAATAATATCTATATAATATGATAATACTTGTTTTTTATCATCTAAAAACACTCTAACACCATAATTCTTATCTTTAGGCAAATACTCTACTGTAAAATATCCTTCTTTAGATAGACATACATCTTTTCCAGTATGAGTTGAAATATATGGTTTATCTATACTATTAACTTTTTTAAGTACGCTATAGCAATTAAGTCTATCATCCTCAAATTGCATAATAACATAATTATCTACTCCTCTTAAATATGTATTTGTTAAAAATTTCTTTTTCATAATATGCACCCACGCCTTCTATTATATCAAAAAAACGACAAAAAAAATAGGTGGAAGCCCACCTATTGAAAACTTTTTTTATTGTGCTTGAGATGATGCATCTTTGTATAGCATAACTTTAAGAGATCCGTTTTCGATTCCTAAGAAATTTGCTTTATACATCATTCCATTTGGTTCAGAATGAATTGAATATCCTGTAGCAAAAGTATATAGTCCGTTATATTCAACACCATCTACTGTAATAACATAAGGAACTTTAAATTCTTGTCCTTCTTTGTAGTTTAAGTCTGAATTAACATGGAACACAATTGTTGTATCACCATCTGCTATTGTAGCACTTCCATTCTTTTGTAGTGTAAACTCCTCATTTAATTGAGCTGTAAGATTTTTATTAGATTTTCCTGCATTTGCCGCAATAACTACAATTAATAATATAACTGCTACTACTGCTACAATTGCAATTAATAGATTTTTATTCATTTTTATATTACTTGCTTTTTTGCTCACTTTTATCATCTCCTCTTGAATAAATTGCGACATTATTATATCACAAGATATTTTTTAAAACAAGATTTGACTAAAAAATATTATAAATCATTCATATCACAAATTAAATTTTCAATAAATGACGCATAACCCATTTTAGGATTATCTAAAAGTACATGTGTAATACTTCCAATAAGTCTATCATTTTGTATTATTGGAGCTCCACTCATTCCTTGTACTATTCCACCTGTTTTTTCTATTAATTCTTCATCGATAACACTAATTGCCATATTTTTATTATCTGTAGAGTTAAGAAAGACTTTATCTATATTTATTTTATAATTCTTTTTAATATTGTTGTCCAAAGTTACACAAATATATGCCTCTCCTTCTTCTATATCTTCTTTTTTAGCCACTTTTATCTTTTTAGAGTAATCTATTAAGCTATCATTTTCGATTTTGCCAAAAACACCATTTTTGGTATTTTTATATATCTGTCCTAAAACTTCATTTGTAATTGTTCCTTTTAATTCTCCAGGAGACTTAGACATACCTTTTTTAATTGTAAAAATATCAGTTTTTGTTATACATCCTGTAGAAATATCTAGTGCATTACCTTCTTTTCCCTCATAAATAGCATGACCAAGAGCAGCATAGTTTAATGTATTTTTATCATAAAAAGTAATTGTGCCAACTCCTGCACTACTATCTTTTACCCATAGTCCTAATTTATATGTTCTAGAATTATTACTATATTGTGGTGTTATACTTTTATGAGTTATACTATCTCCATGCTTTATGGTAAGTTGCAATTCTTCACCTTTTTTAGCATATTCTTCAAGTTCACTATCCGTCTCAATTTTATTATTATTTACTTCAAGAATAATATCTCCAGTTTCAATGTCTGTATCTACTCTATCTACTCCCATAACAAGAACTCCTGAAGAAAGTAATTTTATTCCAACTGCATCTCCACCCAAAATATATTCACTATCTTGTGCGATACATACTGTTGTCTTTTTGTTATTATGGATAAACATAAATATAGAAAACGTAATTATAGCAGTAAAAACAGACAAAAATAAAATAATTCTATATTTTTTAGACATTAACTCCAGCTACTCCTCCAAGAATCCCACAAAACACACTTACAGCCAAATAAATATAATATGTATTTGTTATACTTACTGATTTATTTAAAATACAATATAAAACAAGCAAGAATATCATACAAATAATATTATTAACAACCCCAAGTATTAATCCTTTACTTTTTATAAATCTAGATAATATAAAAGAAGAAACAACAGATGGAATAATTATTATTGCATACGAAAAAGCATTTATATAATTATCACTTATACTAGTATAAGCAAATATTGCAGAAACTATTAGCAATAATACTATAAATATGACTTCAAATGTTGAAATACTTAATAAATAACTTTTTAATAACTTCATAATTTTTACCTCATTAATATATATTAAAAAAAGTATAAAAAAATACACTATAAAACTTAATTTATAGTGTATTTATTATTATTGTATTTCTGTACTAAGCTTTTTTAGAAGATTTAACTTTTCTTACTACTACAAAAGCTATACCTGCAACACAGATTACTCCTAAAACTGCAAGTGCAATTACTGGAATATCTCCTGTATCTACTTTAGCATCTACAAAGTCTATGATTATCTCTTCTCCTGTTACATATATTCTATGTGGAGTTTTATCTATATCATATCCTTCTGGAGCATCAAGTTCTGTATATGTATACCAACCTTGAGGTACATTTTCAAATACATATATACCTTTTTCGTTTGTTATACCAGTTTCGTAGAATAATCCTTCTTCTTCACTCTTAAGTTCAAATTTACAATTTGGAACTAAGTTAGACTCATCATCTGTTTTTATTAATTTAACATTTGTTGTTGGTCTATAGTTTTCTACCTCTAGTTTTTCAGCTGCCCAATTTCCATCTTCGTCATAATGAGCAACAAATTCATGAGGTTCAGTATTTAATTCATATAATCTACCATCTTCTTTATATACATCTGGAGCTTCTATTTCAGTATAAGTATATGTTTTTCCTTCTTCAAACATATCTTGTGGAATATATCCAAATCCTTCTTCATCTGTAATAGAGTACATTAATAGATTTCCATCTTCATCTCTAATTTCAAATTTACAATTTGGAACATTTTCTCCTGTATATATATCTGTTTTATGAAGTCCAGTAACAAGTACTGATTCATCAAATATTGCTTGATAGATCGTTGCTTCAGGGCTTGCTGAAGTTATTTCAAATGGAACTACATCATTTTGAATTTCATATCCTTGTGGAGCTTTAGTTTCTTTTAAGTAGAAAGCTCCTTTTGGAAGTTCAAATAATTCAAGTACACCAATATTATCTGTTGTAAATGTAGCAACTTTCATATCTCCAGTTTGAAGATTTACTTCTTGAAGTTTGTTTGTTCCTTGTTCATCTAGCCAAATTTCGTATTCTGCACCTTCAACAAATTTAACACCAGAATTTTCAAAATATGTAAGAATATCATCTCTTGTCATATTTTTAACTTCTTCTAATATTTGTGCAGCTTTTTCATCTAATCCATCTGCTTGATATTCTGAACCATTTATAATTAGTCCATCATCAATAGATTTAGATAATTTAATAAATTTAGCATATCCAGTATCTGGAGCATTTACAACTTCTTGTCCTTCAACTGTAATTTTTGGTGTTACTCCATCTCCATTGTATGCAAGTGTAAACTCTACTATATCAGTAGATAATGCATATGGGAATGAAACGTATAATTCTTTTACATAGTAATCTCCATCTGGAAGATCTGTAGTTGTTTCTACAAAGTTATCTCCGTCAACTTCTAGCATATCTACTAGAGTATCTGGCTCAATTACTACTTCATTTGTATAACTATATATTGGAGTTTTTGAGTAAATTCCAAATACAGCATGTTTGCCTTCTCCGCCTGTTGCATATTTATATTGTTCAAATATCTTTTTAAATTTATATCCAAGTCTTTGTCTTACGTCACTTAATTCAAGTGTTCCTGTAGCAGATTCAACATATTGATCATTGTTTTCTACTGTTATATATTTTGGTTCTGAATCTAATAAATATCCATCTGGTACAGCATATTCAACAACTTTATATTTTCCTGGGAATAAATCCATTCTAGATTGTGCAATACCTTCACTATCTGTTGTAACATCATCTACAAGTGTTCCATTTGCAGTTCTAAGAACTCCATCTGGAGTATATATGTCCTCATTAGCATATATCTTATATGATACACCTTCAAGTCCTATACCATCTGTATATACAGGTACTGTTTTTTCTAGTTCTACTTCTTCTCCATTAGTTTTAGTGTAAGAAACAGTAGATTGTTGAGCGTTAGTTATTCTTTCAGATGTTTTAATTAATTTAATATTTACGTATAATGGATTATCTTTAATGTCTACATTATACTCTAGTTCACCAGTTCCAACTTCTCCTGGATTTGTTGCATCAATAGTTAGTCCTGTTCCAACTTTACTTAGTGTAAAGGCTTTACCACCTTTTGTTGCATCTCCTATATCTGAAGCGTCATCTGGTAATCTCCAATCATCTTGTAAATAATATCCTTCTGGAGCTTGTACTTCATATAGTACATAATTTCCTGGATTTAATTTTTGTGGAGTATAGAAATATCCTTCAGCATTTGTTGCAAATTCTTCAACATAAGTTCCAACTCCAACTTTCATGCTTACAAATCTTTCATTATCTACATCCCAAATTTTATATTTGCTTCCAGCAAGAGGAATAATATCTCCTGTTGTATTATCTTTTTTAGTTATTTTTACCCATGTTGGTACTGCAACATCTGCTTCTATTCTATATTCTTTTTGAGCTTGTTTTGCAATTGTAACTTCCTCTGGTTGAATGTAGAAACTTGTATTTTCGCCGCCATCGGCTTCTTTGTCCTCAGTTATTGTATATTCACCATAAGGGATTGTGTATGGATAATATGCTGCTTTACTATCATGTACTGCAGTTGATGTATGAGCTTCATCATTTGTTTCAATGAATTCACCATAACCATTATCATCTAATTTAACTGTATAGTATATTTCTGGATTTGAATTTAAAGTTAATCTTAAAATTGCTCCAGCTGATGGTACTTTATCTGAATCATTTTCTGGATCAACATTGCTTCTATCTTCATCAAATTTTTCTACATAAATTGCTCCTCTAATTACTTTTTCTTTAGAAGTTAATTCATGAGTTGTTAGTCTTACAGTTTGTTCTGCAGGATTTTGATCAAAATAGTAAGTTTCTGGATCAGATAAATATCCTTCTGCATATGAATAATCATATGTTACACCATCTACAGTTTCAGAAGATTTAATTTTCTCCTTAACCATATATTTACCTACAGCAAGTTCATCTGATGTTGCTGTCCAATATCCATCATCTATATGATCTACTGTAATATCATATACATATTCTGTATAATCATCAGTCATAGGATCATATCTATAAATTTCATAGATAGCTCCTTCTAGATTTGCATCACCTTGCATATAAGTTTTATCATCAGAATCGTCTTTATCAAAATCTACTTTATGCATGTTAATTACCATAACTTTAGGTATATCTACCAAGTTATTTTCAACATCAGTCCATTTTGTTCTAGATGGATCTTGAGCAAGATTCTCTGTTTCAAAAGTAGCATCTGCAACAGTATAAGCATCTCTTTCTGTTCTATCTTTTTCAACAAATATTATAAATTTATCTGCAGTTAATGCAATAGGTGAAGTTACAGTCTCTTCAATTTCATAAGTACCATATGGTAAATCTTTAATTGTATAAACACCCATATCAGTTGCTTCACTTACAAATTGAACTGATCTATCTGAAATAAGTGTTGCTGTAAATTCACATTGATCAAGTGGTTGTTGTTCAGTGTTTGAAGTTGCACCAACTTGTTTGTGAATAACTACATTATTCTCTTTAACTGTTTCATAAACATCTCTAGTGTTTACCACATTATTACTATCAGCTGCAGTTAATACAAATTCATAAGTTTCATCACTTAAGTTATATCCTGTTGGAGCTACAGTTTCTTTTGCATAATATGTTCCTGGTTCAATCCAATCAGTTGTATAAGTAACTGCTCCATTATCTCCTCTAGTTAATGTTGCATTCTCATTTACAGTTCCTTCTGCATTCCATATTCTGTATTGTGCGTTATTTAAATCTGCATCTCCTTGTGGTCTTGGATCATTTCCATGTTTTGCAAGTTGTAATTTAATAGATGTAGCTTTTTGAGTATATGATACACTTCTTGCTGGTAAAGCTCCTTCATAAAGAATTTGGTTACCACTAGCATTACCATACATTCTAGAATAGCCACCGTTATTGCTATTTTTAAATCTTGTTAAAGTAAATGAAAAATCATTTGTTCCAACATAATCATTTGATGCTGTAAATATTACATCATTTCCATTTCTTGAAACACTAACGCCTGCAGGTAATGCACTAGTATCTAGTGTCCATTCTGTAGTGTTAGATATTTTTCCTTTTGTATCAGTCCAAGTTACGCTTTGTCCAGGATGTAATGTTTTAACATCTGAAGTACACACAAGTTCAGGCATTGTGTAGTCAAACGCTTCATAATAAGCGATTAATTCTCTTAAACGAGCATTACTTCTTTCAACCATATCTGGGTTGAACATTCCTGCGTAAAATGCTGTACGTTCAGCCTCAGCTTGAGCATATGTTTTAAATGAATAATATCTATATCCATCAGTAAGTCCTGTTGGAGCAGGTCCAGTAGGTCCAGAAAATATAGTTCTATCAAGATGATCTTCCATATATTTACCAGCAGCACCCATAGATTGTGACCAGTAAAAACATGCTACAGCAGAAGCTCCCGCCAAATCATCTGGACAGTATGTTCTCCACCATACATATGCTATATTTAAAGATCTTTTTACCTCAGCATTTAGTAGGTTATTCCAATAGTTATCTACTGTATTTCCAGGTACACCTGCAAGTATTGAAACCATTGGCATATAAGAGTAGTTGCTTAATACAGTTCCACTATCTATTACAAGTGGATCATCATAAACAACACCTTGTGTAGTATGAACTAATTTTTGAACACAAAAAGCAAGTCTTTCTTCTGAGCCATTATTCAAGTGGAATAGCTCTGTATTTGATGGTCTTCTTACATATGAATTCCAATGGAAAGCCCAAACACCACCAAGGTTTTCTACTCTTACTAAGTTGTATGATGCAAATGCTTTAGAATTTAAAGTCATAACTATGCATAATACAACAATAATAAAAATTTTAAGTCCTTTTTTCATACAATCTCCCCTCTTTTTCCTTATTACAATTATTATAATATCATATAATATATAATGTTTTAACAAAAAGCTTTGTCATTTCACAAACGAGACCAGTTTTGTTACAAAAATATTACAAAAAAGTAGCATTTGCATGCTACTCTTATTTTTTAGTTTTTATCTGCTTTTCTAAACCTTACAACAGCAGTTTTAAATCTTGCTCTTTTAATAAATTTCTTTAAAACAAAAGGCTTTATTTTTTCCTTATCTATATCTTTAATATCTACAAATTCATAGTAATTGGCTTTTGAATCATAATTAATTAGTTTATCTCTTTTTAAAAGTTCACTATTCTTGTTAAGTTTTGTCCTATAAACAACATATATTTCATGAGTGGGTACTTCATTAAACACATAAAAATTTTCTATAAAGTTTTGAAGAACTAACTCCCGTCTATTAAACTTTATATGCATTTCTTCTTCAAGTTCACGAATAAGTGCAGACTTAACATCCTCTAAAGTTTTAACTCTTCCACCTGGTATTACTCCATAATCTATTTTAGGATTTCTTTCAATTAAAACTTTTCCATCATATTCAATAATTATACCTACTCTAAAATTAAACTTAACCTTGCCAATCATTAAAGATATATCCCTGCTTTTCATAATAACCTCCTATTGTTTTAAATCTTCGTATATATTTCTTGCTGCTTCCCTTCCTGAAAAACTTGCCCATGCAACTGTAGACTTAACACCAGCTACATCTCCTGCTGCATATACTTTTTCTATATTTGTTCTATAATGCTCATCTATTTTTATCTTACCCCATTCATTTTTTTCAACAGAGTCTACAATCCCCTCTTCCATTTTAGAACCAATTGCCATAACCAAATAATCTATATCTAATAAATAATTTGAACCCTCAATATTTACTGGAGACAAACGTCCTTCTCCTTTATCTACAAGTTCTGTTTTTATACACTCAATTTTTTCAACTTTTTCATTTCCAATAATTCTAACAATATTATTTTGAAATAAAAACTTAATTCCTTCTTCTTTTGCCTCTTTAATTTCTTTTTTCTCGGCAGGCATTTGCTCTTCTGCCCTTCTATAAATAACATACACATCTTTAGCACCAAGGCGTTTTATTGTACGGCTAACATCCATTGCAACATTTCCGCCACCATTTACCATTACAGTTTTTCCACTAAAATCTGGAAAATCTTTAAACTCTAGTAGTTCATTTCCACCATATACACCTTCTAGAGTCTCACCTTCAATACCCATAAATGTAGAAATATTTGAACCTATTGCAACAAATACCGCATCATATTTTTCTCTTAATTCATCTAAAGATATATCTTTTCCAAGCTCGGTATTTAAGTGTACATTTATACCCAAATCTATAATTTTTTCATAAGTTTTTTCTACTATTTTTTTAGGTAATCTAAATTCTGGAATTCCATGAATTAAAAGTCCGCCAAGATATGATTTTTTATCATAAATATCCACAGTCTCAACACCTAATTGTTTTAATTTAGCTGCACATGTAATACCACATGGACCACTACCAATAACTGCTACTTTTTTAGATATTATTTCCTTATTTTCCACATTTTCAAAAGGAATATTATTATCTAGTCCATAGTCTCCTACAACTGATTCTATATATCCTATATCTACAGGCTCACCTTTAATTCCTCTTACACATTTTCCTTGACATTGTTTAGTATGAGGACATATTCTACCACAAACGCTAGACAAAAATGATGTCTTAGAAAACTCTTTATATGCAAGTTCTAAATCTCCATCTTTAGCATATTTTATACTTTGAGTAATATCATTAGATAAAGGGCAACCTTCTCTACAATTTTTATTTATGCATCCTAAGCAATAATCTACTTTTTCTTTTAATTTCATACTTTCACCTTATACCTTGATTATACTACATAGCAAATAAAAATTAAAGAAAAAAATAACACATATAATATTTTGTCAAAATATTGTTTAATTATTTTTACTATGATATAATTTTCATGAGGTGTTGTATATGAGAAAAAGGTATTGGGCATTAATATTAATAACATTTGCAATTATTATCTCATTGTTCTTCATGATAAAATTAACAAATAGAAATAAAAAGCTAGGCTACATTTCAGATGATGCAAGACAAGTAAGCCTTCTTAAAGATATATATACAGAAATATTTAATGAAACACTAACTGAAAATGATGGTATTAAGCCAGACAACACAGTATATGTAAACTTTGTTACATATAACCACTATGTAATAAGTCAAGAAAATGCACTAAATGAATTTCTAGATAATTATGCTATAGAAAAACCAACAAAAATTTACACTATTAATAATCATTTCTATTTAAAAGACCAAAAACTTGGTATTGAAGTATCATATCTAAATGATGATGGCACTACACATATTACCGAAAGAATATATAAATTAAAAATAAATAAAAAAGAACAAAAAATCAATTACAAGTTAATTGATACAAACGAAAAAGATGTATAAAAAACAATAAAGGTAGTACAAAAAAGTACTACCTTATTTTTATACTATTTGAAATATAAAGAATTTTAAATAGTCTGTTTCTTCTACATTTAAAAGAATTGGATGATCTGGCGCTTGTTGTCTTTTTTCAATTTGTCTAAGTCTTACCCCTGCGTCTTTTGCTGCATCTTTTAGCATTTGAATAAATTTTTCTTCATTCATAAAATGTGAACAAGATGCTGTAGCTAAGTATCCTCCACGTGGCAAAGCTTTCATTGCTCTATAATTAATTTGTTTATATCCACGTTTTGCATTTTCTATTGTTTTACGAGATTTAGTAAATGCAGGTGGATCTAATATAATAAAATCATAATCTCCTGGCTTTATTGTTGGAAGTAAATCGAATACATCTGCAACTAAAAAGTCCATCTTTTCTTCTAAATGATTTAATTTTGCATTTTCTTTTGCTTGATTTATTGCAAGATCAGATACATCAACTGCTGTAACTCTTTGTGCCTCTCCTTTTGCAGCATTAAGTGCAAATGAACCAGTATGTGTAAAGCAATCTAATACTTTCTTTCCACGTGCAATTTTAGATATTGCAAGTCTATTGTACTTTTGGTCTAAGAAAAATCCTGTTTTTTGTCCATTTTCAACATCTACATTATATATAATTCCATTTTCTACAATTTGTGTTTTAGTATAATTTGGAATTTCTACTCCTTCAAGTTTATAGTATCCTTTATACTCTTCCATTCCTTCAAGTACTCTAATTGCAACATCATTTCTCTCATAAAGTCCAACAATATTTTGTCCGTCTTCCTTTAATATTTTATATAGTAAATTAAATATTATATCTTTACGTTTTTCTATCCCTAAAGATAATACTTGTGCAACTAAGATATCATTAAATCTATCTATAGTAAGTCCAGGAAATTCATCTGCCTCACCAAATATTATTCTGCAATTTGTTATATCCTCTCCCATTACTGTTTTTCTATAATTCCAAGCATATCTAAGTCTTCTTTCAAAGAAAGCCTCATCAAAAGTATCATTTGCATTTCTAGATATTATTCTAACTCTAATCTTAGAATTGTCATTTACAAATCCAGAACCTAAATATTTTCCTTTTTGAGATAATACATCTACTATATCTCCATTTGAATACTCTCCATCAACAGATACAATTTCATTGTCATATACCCAAGGATGACCCTCTTGCTGTTGTTTTTCACCTTTTTTATCTATAATAATTTTTGTATAAATTCTATCGTTTTTCATAATAAATCCTTTCAAATACGCATAAATTATACCATTTTAGCAAAAAAATGTAAAGAAAATATTGTTTTTTTATGTAAAGTATGCTATAATAATGGCTCAGGGGGAAAAAACATTATACGTTATCCATAATTGCGATAACGAAAGAAGAAATTTTTATTAAAGGAGGAATTGTATGTTTAGTGAAAATGTACAAAAAAACAAAGTTAACACCATTGAGGAAGGACAAAATATGAAAAGGAAAGTCAACTATGTTGGCGTAACACGTGAGGGTATCTTGGCAGTTCCAAGATACAAAAATTTACTAGAAATTTTCGATTATTTCGAGGATATGCTAGATGAACCTCTATACTTTGATGTAAAAATCGATTATGTAGTTTTATATGCTATGTTTATAGCTGCTACACCTCTACATGAATTAGAGGATGATCCAAACTGCAAAATCGTGGATGTTGAATCAACTATCGAACAATTTGAGGTATTAGAGCCAATTAATTTCTTTAGACTTCTTAATGATTTAAGCGTTCAAAACATTGCTTATAATTCAGAAGATATTTACGATAAATTTTTACGTAACATTAAAATTCTAAAGAGCTTAAACAAGTTCTACAATGAGTATAGTGATATTTATGATAGTAATCTAAAATCTAATTATACTTCACTACATTTGTTTGGAGTTTTAAGTGATAAAGATATATCACATCCATCTTTGGACAATTTCTTTAAACATATACACGACGATGATCGTCAGACACGTCATTTCATTTGTAGATTGTTAAACGAATTTTATAATGAAAAAGAAAGACATAACGCAAGTGAAAGACTACAATCTGAATATTGGTATAACATTTACCGTATTAATAAAAAATTAGATGATGTTTTAAATGACAACAAGATAGATAAAGCAAAATATATATCTGTTGACAGTTTAGCAGACTACGTTAATTCAAAGGTAGCCTAAAATATAAAAAATGGAGAGTATTAATTACTCTCCACTTTTTTTATCTAATTATTGGATATTCTTCTGGTTCTTCTTTAACCTGAGTTTGTTGCTCTTTTTGTTTTGCATTTATATTTTTAAGTCTTAGTTCTTCTATATCTAAAACTTTTTCAAGTTCAAACATAGTAGAATCAAAAGCTCCTAATGTATTTACATTATATACTCTTCCATATCTAAATCTTCTTCTATCATCTGTAGAAAGAATAATGTTTTTTTCACTATCTTTAGAAATATACATACCACTAAAATATTTGATAATTCCTTGCATAACAAGAACAGGAATAACTTCATCATTATATCTTTCATCCCATTCATTTCTTTCAGGAGACACCGGCTTTTGAATTTTTCTAAATATATTCATTCTAAAAGCTTCATAATCATTTTTGTATTTTTCAAATAGTCCATATATTTCTTCAACTTTTCTTTTTACTCTATCATATGTTCTTTCTGGCTCTTCTCCATCTTCTGGAATTACACCACATCTTAGATACATAGCTCTTTCTTTAGGCTCCATATTTTTGTCCCATCTAAGCATATCTAAAAAGTTTATTTTCTTTCTATAAAATCCTGCTTCAAGTCTATTTTTAATGTCTTGAAAAGCCTTAAATTTTTTCTCATCTGAAGTATAATGAATTAAATTAGGATCAAAAACGTAAAGTTTTATTTCATGCTTTAATATATCATGTTCTATAGGATCTATTGATTCGCTAACAGCAAAAATATCTTCAAGAGCAATAATATCATTAATGTCTTCAAGTACACATATTACATTAGTAACACTTAAATTATTTAAATGCATAGCAATTTCTCTTGCCATCATTTGTCTTAATACACTTGCTGGCATTAAAGAATTTTTTGTAGCATTATACACCCTAGAAATAACATCTTTTACTTGCGATGGTCTAACTTTTACTGTTGTTTGTTTTAATCTTGTATAAATTATATATCTATATCCCGGATTATATCTACCATCATCTAAAACTTCATCATTGTTTGCTTTACCATCAGATAAGTCCATTCTATCATACTCATGATATTCATTATAATATTCTGAATATTTAGATGGTGGATTATACCACTTGATTGCATCTGCATGTGGTTTAAGACCACCTGTTACATTAATAATATCCTTTGCATCAACATATACATAATCACTACAATCATTAGTCATTGTTATATATTGTTCACCCATTTTACGATTCCTCCTAAAACATTTAAACTAATACATAAATAGCATATCACAAAACATAAAAAATTTTCAATAAAAAAAGCTAAAGATTAATTCTTTAGCTAATTTTTTTATATTTCATTATATACTTTTTCTACTTCTTTTTCATTTCTGCATATTACTACTTTATCTTTATACTTTTCACATATCTTATGATATCTTTCACGATGTTCTTTGTTTCTTCCATCAATAAGAATCCATTTAATAAAGATAAAATCAAACTTTTCTGTATTTCCAGGTGCAACGTCTTCTCTTGTTTTTCCTATATTTTCTTTATATCTTTTATAAGCTCTTTTTAAACACTCAAATCTTGGAAAATCTAAAAATATAATTTTATCTGCTTCTTCAACACGTCTATCTTGTTCAAGTTTAGAATAATTACCATCGATTACCCATGACTCATTTTCTAAGAAATCTTCAACAATTTCCTTAGATTCATGAATATCTCTAATCTTCCAATTTTTAGTGTAATTTACTTTGTCTAAATGCAAAACAGGAATATCATATTTTTCTCCTATTCTACGAGCAAGTGTTGATTTCCCCGCTCCGGTATATCCAAGAATTGCTATTTTCATTTACATCTCTCCTGACTATTTAATTATACCATATTTAAACAAAAATAGCAAAAAAGAGTACACAATTAAATGTGTACTCTAAATTTATTGATTCTTAGTCTTTAATGTATTTTTTTACTAGGGTAATTCCACTAATTGATGCTACTGCAATTACTAGAACTAATGCCATATTCATATCTGAAGTATCTACTGTTTTTGGTTCTTCAGGTTGTGGCTCTGGTTCTGGAATAGGTGTTGGAGCTGGATCTTCATGTGGATCTAGATCTGCTGGTATTTCTTCATCTTTATCATAAACGATTTCAAATACTAGTTCTCCATCTACATATGTTGCTCTTACCTTATCTTCTCCTACTACATGATATCCATCAATTTCTGGAGCTTCTAAATAGTAATCTTCTCCTACTAAATCTTTACTTACCACTTGTTGTCTTAATACATTTCCATTTTTATCTACGAATTTAACTATTATTGTTCCTTCTACTATTTCTGGTTCAACAGGTCTTAGTACAAATACTAGCTCAATTGTTCCTTCAATGTATTCTCCATCTAAAGAATCTGGTCTAGATATTACTTCATATCCTTCAAATGTTTTTTCTTCAAAATGGAATGTTTCTCCAACTAAACCATTATCTGTTTCTCTTGCAAGCTCTTGTCCATCCTCTGTTATATATTTTACTATTACATCTCCATGTTTTTCTTCTTCAATTTTTCTGTATTCATATACTACTTCTCTTGTATTTCTTTGATATGTTCCTCTTTCATTATCTGGTATTACTACTAACTCATATCCTTCAACATTTCTTGGTGTTGCTTGATATTGGTCTCCTTCAAT
>JAFWCU010000008.1 GCA_017534305.1 Clostridia bacterium | reverse complement strand
CGCCATACTCGCAAATAAAAATTGGTGGACCCTATAGGACTCGAACCTATGACCGCCCGGTTATGAGCCGGATGCTCTAACCAACTGAGCTAAGGGTCCATCGCTATTTAATAATAGCATATTTTTTATTTTGGTGCAATACTTTAATATAAAAAAAATAGAGTTTTATCCCTATTTTTCAAGCATATTTAGTAAATTGATTTTAAACATATCTTTTTCTGGATTTGTTTTAGAAATCATTACACCTTTATATGTAGATAATTCTGCTCTGTGTCCTTCGTCTAATATACCTTCTGGAGTTATATTAGTAAGTAATATAATGTTTTTTTCTAAATATACTGTGTAATGAAGTACTATCGGTCCATGAACTTTTTTGAATAATTCATCTGTTGGTAATTGTAACTCGTAACTTACTGTTTTATTTTTTTCATCTTCTTTTACAGCTTTACCTAAGAATTTACCTTTTCTTAATTCTGGATAATATGTAAAAGTTAATTTCTTGTAAGCTAACATGTTATATTTTCTTACAGATCTTTCTTTTTTTCTAAAATCATTTTCATCTAAATATTCAAATATATAACTATTTGTCATACATTCAACCCCCTAATTGTATACCCCTCTATACCTTCAATGTATAGATATTATACCACATTTGTTGTTTAATGTCAATTATTTTCTTTATTTATAAAGAAAGAAATAAGAATTTAATCTTATTTCTTTTCTAATACTTTTGCGTTTTCTTCTTCAACAGAAGGATTTTCAGCAAGAGCTTCAACATATTCATCTACTAATTCTTCGTTAGATTTAGTTTCATATGTTTCTACTGGAATTTCATATTCTATTATAATTGTTTCATCTTCTGAAACTGTATATACCTCTGTTTCTGGAACATAACTTTCTGGGGTGGAATCTACAAATGTTATTTCTGTTTCTGGTGTAGTTTCTTCAGCAACTTGTTCTTGTGGTGTTGTTGGTGCAGGTTCTGTTTGAGCTGTATTTTCTTCAGAAGTAACGTCCACAAAAGTTACTGGTACTTCTTCTTCAACATATGAGCTTGGTGCTTGGTAACTATTTACACGAGCATCAAATTCTTTTCCTGTCTCGTTAGGATCTGGTAAATCTTTTCCAGTTTGATCTCCAGTTGGATCAGTTGTAATGTTTTCAACTGAATCATTTAAGTTTCCTTGTGAATCAGAATGATTATCATCAAAGTCAACATTATGATTACCAAAATCACTTTCGTTTACTGGTTTATCATTTGTTGGATCGCTATCATTATTTTTATCTATTTGTTTATTAGCGTCATCTATTTTTTGATTTAAATCTTGCTCTTCTTCTTTTATTTGTTGTTCAATTTCTTGAGCTTTTTTGTCCTCTTCTTCTTGTAATTCTTGTCTTTTTTCTTCAGCCTCTTTTTCAGCTTGTTGTCTATTTTGCTCATTTTGATTATTAATTTCGTTATCTATCTTTTGTTTAACATCTTCTGGAATCTCTTTTTCAGTTCTAGTTGTTGTTGTAGTATATGTTGTTCCATTATTTTCTGTCCATGTTTTTGTCTCAGTGTAACTTGTTGTTGATGGTGTTGTATAATATTCAAAATATGATTCATCATTAGTATTGGTTTCATCAAAATGCCAATTTACATTGTCTTGGAATGAATCTAATCTACTGATATCTCTTTCACTATCTTTAATATTATAGTATCCTAATTCTTTTAAATTCTTTTCAATTGCTTCTTTATATTGAATATATAATGGATTTGTTTTATCATTTTCAAATAATACTGATTTGCTTTCAATTCTTTCAAATTTATCATTTGCATAATTACATAATCCAATATCATTTAAGAAATCTAATTGAGTATTTTCTAATGTTAAATCAACTGAAAGGTTTTGCCACATCATTTCTCCAGCAGCAATCATTGGAGTTACAGCTAATTTATATGATTCTAATTCATCATAAGCATCACTATGCATTATTCCTTCTGTACGAATTTCTTCTGTAATTGGGAAATCTTCTCTTACTGAGTCATACAATAATTTGATTTTATCTAATTTATCTTGACCTGTTGCTTCTTTAGCATTTAAGAACATTTCATGATACTTTTTATAGAAATCTTTTCCTTCTTGAGTTTCTATTAATAATGACATGTCTACTGGACAATTTCTATTTTCTATTGTATAAGCACCCATTAGTTGTAATGATGCATCTTTATATGATCTAGTTAATTTTGTTGAATCAATATCACCATATACACCATTAAAGATTGCTTTTAAATCTTCTAATGAATAATCATTATAAGCTTGTCCTAGAGCAACAACTTCTTCAAATGTTAAGGCAGCTCTAATATTTTTATCTTTTTCTTTATAGAATGATGCAAATACATTGTTATAGTTATTTAATGTTGTATTAATATTTGACATTACTCTTCTTTGAGTTTCATTTGTTGTAACATTCATTAATTCATCAAAACTATAACCATTGTATTGTGAATTGTCTTTAGTAATTACTGTTTCATCAGTACTTTTAGTAGTATTATTATCTTTTCCACTTATTTCAGTTGTTAAGAATCCATTAGTTACTACTCCTTCTCTAGTTTTTCTTTGGGCACATGAATATAATCCTAATCCAACTGCACCAGCTAAAGCTATAGCAGTAAACTTTTTAACTATTTTAGATTCTCTTATTTCTTGAAGCTTTCTACTGAAGAAGTTTTGTTTCTTTTCTACTACTTCTACTTCCTCTTCTACTTCTTCTTTAGCATTTTTAATAACTGGAAGTATTTCAGTATCTCTAGAATCCTCATCAATTATTTCTTCTTCTTTAATTGAGTTTAATTCTTCACTAATAATACTATCTATTGTATTTTCTTCAACTAATTCATTATAAATGTAACTGTTGAAATTCTTTTTTAATTCTTTTTCAGATACAACGTGAACTATATTTTTATTTAACATTTCTTTAAATGCATTTTTTGAATTAATATTTAATTCTTTAACTACTACTTCACAGGCATCTAACCCTTGTTCATAGTTAACATTAGCTACTGTACCATCATTATAGAAGATACATGCTTTTTTAACTTCTTTTCCTAATTCTGTTGTTTTATAAAATACTATATTCATAGGTTTTTTTGTATTCATTCAAAATTCCCCCTTATTTTAGTTTTTTATTTCCAGTATAAACCCAGCCATCTTCTAATAATTTAGTATCATTAAATTTAGACCAAGTTACTTTTGTAGAACCTTTACTTATTAATGTTCTAGTTTTTGTACTCTTATAACATACATCACCGTATAATGGTTCTTTTCTTACTGATTTTTCAGTTGCAATTACTGTTGAGTAAATTGGAACTGTTTTAGTTACTATTTGACCACATGATGCTTCGTATGAAGTATCTGTTGTTTGAGATGTAGATGTTGATGTAGAACTTGTAATAGCTCCTGGTGTTACTGTACTTGATACACTATTTAATCCTCCAACATATACATATTTATCGTAGTAGTAATTTGGTAATGTAGTACATGTATCACTACAATAGCTATAATCAGCTCCTACAAATTTATATCTTGTTGCTCCATCATCTCTAGGAGGATTTGAATAACTAGCTCTACCACTATATACCCATGATCCTACTGTTTGACTAGTTGTATTAGTAACTGTATTAATTTGTGTATATGTAGTTTGTGTAGTTGTAGCATAAGTTGTTTTATTTATTTCTACATAATTATACTTAGAACATGTTTGTGCTTGATATGAACCAGTTTGAACAACTACTTCACGTTTTTTAGAATATGTTTTATCATATGTTCCTATTTTTTCTTTTCTTTTTAATAATTGTAATTTAGCTAAACATGTAATGTCAGAGTCACTACAATTAATTTCTCTTGTTTCACAATCTGTTGTTGCCCATGCTGACCATAATGACCATTCTGAGAATTTAGCACCAGTTATTTTCTTATATTCATAAATATATTCTTTATCTGGTGTTGTACAATCCTTTTTATAAGTCTCATAATCAACTATATTTCCCTTTTTATCATAATAGTTTCCATTATATTTTTCACAATAATGTTTTTCTTCAGGGAAACAATCTTTTTCATATTCTTCTTTTGTAACTACATTTCCCTTACTATCATAATAATTTCCATTATATTTTTCACAATAATGTTTTTCTGGTTGTGGCTTACAATCTTTTTCGTATTCTTCTTTAGATACAACATTACCTTTGCTATCATAATATTTACCATTGTATTTTACACAATAATGTTTTTCTGGTTGTGGCTTACAATCTTTTTCGTATTCTTCTTTAGACACAACATTACCTTTACTATCATAATATTTACCATTGTATTTTACACAGTAGTGTTTATCTGGTTGTGGCATACAATCTTTTTCGTATTCTTCTTTAGATACCACATTTCCATAATGATTATAATATTTACCATTGTATTTTACACAATAGTGTTTATCTTCTTGGAAACAATCTTTTTCATATTCTTCTTTAGATACCACATATCCATAATGATCGTAATACTTACCATTGTATTTTACACAGTAGTGTTTATCTTCAGGTACTACTGGTGTAGGATTTTCAGGTGGATAGTAAACGCCTCTTTCAATATATCCTTTAATTGGTACGTATTTTGTTACTTTTGAGCTTTTTGAGCTTTTAGTTTCAACATATGAATCTTGTTTTTGACAAATATTAGATTCACAATATGTATAACAACCTAAATGTACTAAAATATAGTCTTCTTTTTCACTATCTTTTAGATTTACTTTTAAGATGTATTCATCATTTGCCTTTGTTATTTTTACATAACTCTTTTCTACATCACATGCTTTATTATTCTTATCGATTAGTGCTATTATTAGTTTTTTACCAATCATATCACTTAAGGTCATGGTATCTGATTGACCTACTTCTTTTGGCAATCTTTCATCTGTATAGTATGAGATTGCTGCATTTTTCATCTTTTCAATATTATCAGAAAAGATTTGTGATGTTAATGCACTTATTCCTGATGTATCACAAGTGCTATTAGTACAAGATTTTCCATTAACATTTAGATTTTTACTAATTGCTGGTGCTAAGAATTTAGGTAATAACCAAACCAATAAAAAAACAAATATTATTACTAAGATTAGCTTTAATATAAAGTTTCTTAGTGGAAATCCTCTACGTTCATAATCTTCTGTGTACATTTAAAATTCCCCCCTTGTCCACATGTAGCACTTATTCTACCACTTTTAACCTTATTTGTCAATGTTTTCTTAGCGTAATAATTGTTTCTCCGGTATTAAAATTATTAATTTTGAAGCATTCTACATTCTTATTTTTTTTCAAAACTTCTTGAGTAGTTCTTTTTAGAATGCCTGTTCCATTCCCATGTATTACTTTTATTGTCCTTTCTTTTAATTTATAATTATCCTCTATGAATTCATTTATTAGTATTCTTGCATATTCTCTATCTAGCCCATGTAAGTCTAGTGAATTTATGTTATTATAAAGCATTATTATAATCTAGTATTTCTTGAAGAAATGGAATTGAATATCTAGAACCTATTCTAGTTACTGATATAGCACCTGTAATTGATGCTAATTTAATTGCTTCTCTTAGTGGGTAATTGTTTGCTATAAAGTATGTAAAAGCTCCATGATAGATATCTCCTGCTCCTGTTGAATCTAGTGCTTTTACTTCGATTGATGGTATTATTTCGTAATTATTATCTATTTTTGTAAAGCTACCTGCTGCTTCTAAAGTAATAATTATATTAGTTTTAAAATATTCTGTCATAATTTGATGAATTCTGGTTAGTAATTCTATATTATTAGATTCTATTTTCATATTAGTAAAATCTTCTGCAAAGTCTTTAGAGCATACTAAATATGTAACTCTTTTACCTATTTCTTTTGTATCTTCATTTAATCTTCCGGCATCAAGAACACTTATGGCATTTTTATTATTATCTAATACTTCTAAAGCTGTTTCTGGATGTTCTCCATCTACTAATATTACATCATATTGTTCGGTAATAGTTTGATCTAGTTTTCTAACAGGATCTTTTTTCGATGTTAATATTGTTCTTGAACCATTACTCATATTAGCAATAATATAGCTACTAGAGGTCATATGATCTTCTTTTTTTTCTAAATATTTTGTATTAGCTCCAATTTCATTAAAGTCTTCTATTATTCTATCTCCATAGTAATCATTACCAATTACTGAACATATAGTTGTATCCATTCCCCATTTTGCTAGTAGATATGCTCCATTTGAAGCAGGGCCACCACCACATTCTATATGAAATGGTACTCGATATTTAATATTTTCTTTTGGATACTCTTGTACTGGTAAAGTTGTATCATATGTTGAATGTCCTATACATATAAATTTCATAAAATCACCTTCCATTTAATTATATCAAAATAATAGTTAGTTTTTATTAAAAATATTATATTTTTCTAAATTTTACATATCTAAGAACAAAAGAATAATTTTAAAAAAATTATTCGCTTTGGTCGTCTCCAATCCAAATTTCCTACTTCATAGAGAAAGTATCCTTTCTTCTCCATAGGCTTAAATTCCGATAGTCGCTACCGTACTCTTCTTTTTATTCTTTATTTTCTATTTATCAAAACAATATTTTAATCCTTCAAACATTATATTTATACTGGCATTTATATCTCTATCATTTAATGATTGACACTCACTACATTCCCACTCTCTTATTCCTAAATTATTAGTTATTTCTGTTTTTGCCCCACATACAGAACACGTTTTACTACTTGGAAAGTATGTATCAACTTGATAGTAATGCTTCCCTTTTATTTTACTTTTCCATTCTATCATGCTGCATATCTTACTAAAGCTTGCATCTAATATGTTTTTTGTTAGATTACTTTTATGTGTCATTTTCTTT
>JAFWCU010000040.1 GCA_017534305.1 Clostridia bacterium | reverse complement strand
TTAGAAGAAATTTTAAAACTTCTCTTAAAAATTCTTAATCTTATTCTTTGTAAAAAATTCATCTCGTTTACTTCAGTAGAAATTTCATTCATCTTTTGTTCACCACCTAATTATCCATTGATTTTCTCCTTTTCCTTGTGAGATATATTTTTAGTTAGAGCAATACAAACATTTAAAAATGTTATTGCTTCAAAAATTATAGAAATATATGATTTATAAACAATTGCATATATCAACCAACAAATAGCCGAAATAATACCTATAATTCTTATAACATTTCCGTTATCTTTAATAAACGATATTATTACTATTGTTGATGCTATCAATGGAAATATTGAATATGCATTCTGGAATGTTAATATATTTACAATTATGAGTACTGCTATAAAAAAAGTAGAAACAGCCACCTTGTTTTTAAGTTTGTATTTATCAAAGAAATATATTGTTAACAACGCTAAAAGACCAATTAAATTACAAATACATCCTGCAACACCACTTAAAAGAAAATAGTGAATCGTAAAAAATATATACGCAATAATCTGCATAAATAGTATTTGCCTCTTCTCTTTTTTGAAATAACTTAATGATAGTGCCAAAAATGCTACCGCACCAATGACTTGAATTAATATCATATTAATCATAACATCTATGTTCTCCTTACCCTAGCATAAATAATTGCTCTATTTTTTTATCTTTCCTGCTGTTTTTCAGGGGTACCTCTAGCAACATCTCCAACTCTTTGAGGAGGATTTATCAATGCCTCTGCAGCAGATACAGTTTCTCTTACGTAGTTATTTCTTTGTAATTTGTTTGACTTATCTATTTGCATACCAAAGCATTGACATGCTCCATCAAAATCATCATCTTGAACATGTTTAATAAAAGTTTTAAGCTTCTCTTTTCCGTTATTTTTTTCGTGTAAGCAAAAATGTGTAGAGCAAATTTGAGCTAACATGTATCTCAAACATTTTTCCTTATTTTCAGTACCATTATATAAATTTTCAGTTAGACGTAATCTGTCATAAAATGTCGACATCTTTCTAGCTAAAACATCTTGTTTTAGCATTTCATTGTCGAATCCATATTTTTTCATCTCATCATCTGAAAGATTTAATAAGAAATCATCTAGTAGTCTTTCCATACATTGAGGTGCAATTTCTCCTAATATTTTTCTAGTTGTATTGTCACCATTCTCAACATCGAAAGAATGTGTCATTTCGTGAACTGCTACGTATAATTGCCTTAAATCACCAAATATTGGTATTGAAATGGTAACCGGTAATTGACTTGGATTAGAGGTGAAACCTTGCATTCCTCTGTAGTTTCTATCTATAGTTGCATATTGACTTATACCATTATCAATATCACATACTTTTTCATATAAGTCTGCATCAACCTGAGAAAAGAATTTCTTAACAAGCTCACCTGTATCGGCTACGGAAATTTTCGTTTGTAATGGATAGTTGTATACATCTTGATTACCATATTGTTGCCTTCTATCTTTTAGTATTGGCGTAATTGAATCCATAAGCATCTTGCTTAGCTCTATTCCATCTATAGATGATGACATTTGTTCATATTTTTCCTCTGGAGAGCATAGTGCTTTTTGGTTATTTCTTTTACTTAATATGTTTCGAAAAAGATCTACAATTTTCATTTTAATCTACTCCCTTTTCCTATTACATTATCTTATAAAAAAATTTTAACATAGTAGTTTTTTATATTCAACTACTAACATATAATTTATATCTACTAAAAGCCTTTTTGTAGACTTGCACTTGTATATTTTCGGGCACAAATGTTAACATAAGTTAAAAATAATCTCCGTGGTGTCAACTCATTATGTTATTTATACTGTAAAATAAAAAAGATATCGAAATTTTTCGACATCGATATCTTTACCATTAAACTATATCTCAATATATTTACTTAACCAATTTATAATATCCTCATCGCTTTTAAGAGCATCAACATTGGGATCTGTACTATCATACAACTTTCCATCTTTTACAATTAGTATAGCTCCATATTTGTAATTGCTAAGATCTAGTTTTGAAAATCCTAGTGTTTCATCACCATTACCACTACCCGCTGCAGTACTAACAGAAAAATATGAATATCCATTTTGCTTTAGTATTTTCATTGTGGCTTCTGCAACATCGTAGTTTGTTTCACAGTCAGTATCTGTTCTTACTATAATAAATGAATTTTTATTATCAATCAATTTATCCAAAGCTTTAGGAGCTTCTGTATTACTACTTTCCTCGTCGTTTTTGCTTTCAATGTTTTCATTATTAGGTAACTTATCTATCCTAACAACTTCTTTATGATTCTCGTTCTTTAGACATACTCTTTCCTTTTGACCTTCTTCATTTTCAGTAGGCTCTTTTGTTACTTTCCACTCTCCCCATTCATGAACATGCTCTTTAACTACTACAGGAACCTTAATTTTGCTTGTTATACCATCTTCAGAATATGATATTTCTATATCATTCATATCACTAGTTACTATGTCTTTATTATAGTCAAAATCTGTTACTAATTCCTTTTCCCTATTCGAAAAAACTTTATAAACTTTCAAATTTGACAAATCAGGTATTGTATCTTCCTCGGAGCTGTGGTACTTCACCACGAGCTCAAACCGTCCAACTTCGTCGAGCAGAACATTTACCTGAACCATAAGTTTCATAGAATCACCCTTTCCTAAGTATTTTAACCTTGGTTCATTATCCACCGCAGTGGACTCGAATATATTATATCATATTTTAGTAGTTATGTAAATTAACTGGTCTCGACACTATAATTTACAATCTCTAGTCTAATATTATTCTACAGTATATTTCCATCCTGGTTGCCATGCTTTTTGCTTTCTCCAATCTTTTGCAATTGCTTCATCCCATGAAATATTTTTTGTAATTACTTCTAGAGCTAGCTGTGGTGCTCTGTGTGCAACTATTCCTACTGTTTTTCCGTCATATTTTTCTTTTAAGAAGGCCACAAAATCTCTCATTCTTCTTTCAACATCTTTAAGCGATTCACCATTAGGAAAAGAAGCATCAACATGCTCTTCATATACAACAAGTTTTTTATTTTCTCCATCATATTCTCCGTAATTACATTCCCTTAATCTTGCATCCTTAATGCTATCAAGCTCTGGCCATGCAAGTTTTGCCGAATTAATAGCTCTATTTAAATCAGATGTATATAAAACATCAAACTTATAATTTGTATTTTTTCCTAGATTAACAGCTTGCTCTTTTCCCAATTCATTTAGTTCAACTTGTTTCCATCCACTACATTTTGATTCTGCATTATCGTATGTAGTTCCATGAACAAAATATATTATTTCTACTGACATAATTATCACTCCTTTGCTTATTCAATTATGTTTTCATCACTATCTATTAAATTTAACTGTTTTCATAAACTCATTTGAAAAGTTAGTTGTATCATTATCAGAAATAAATGTTATTGTATAACTATCATCACCTTCTTGGGTTACATAGTTAATAACCTTCTTTCCATCCTTTGTACCTTCGTAAACATTCCATACATTGTTGTTATATTCTATTGCATCTACACTTGATAATCCTGCGCCAGCGTTCACATCTCCCATTGTTTTGTTTTCGTAGAAATACATTGCAATTCTAACAACTAGCTCCTCGCCATTCATAACGTCCATAACAGAATAAGTTCCAACATTACTTGCCATAGCATTTTCAGGATATTTGTAACTTATTGCATTAAAAGAGCCAGATCTATTTAAATCCAGATCTATATTTCCTATTTTCATGCTTGAAACAATTTCTTTTTCGTTACCTCTATTTGAACTATTCGTTGTGCTACTTATTTTATTTCCACAACCTGTTAAAACAATTAATCCAGCAATAATTAAAAATACTAATAAAATTCTTCTTTTCATAAAATATTTCCTCCTTATATTTAGCGATTTTACCCCTTTTCTATAGATTCTATATTTGGATCATCCTTTTTCATTTGATTTTTAGCTTCATTTTTTTTATCAGTAGGAGTATGAATCGTTGCTTTTCCTATTTGTTCCTCGGTTATACAGTATGTACCTGTTTTTATATCATCAAATTGTATCTTTGTTTTTTCTACATCTTGCTCTCTTATTTGAGCTTTTTTAGCTTCAATAGACATAACACCACTTAATTCTTGTGTATGCATATTTCCTTTTTCATCACTATATGAAATATACCATTGCTCTTGTCCATCTTCACCATTTATAGATTTCTTCACACCCTCGAAAATTAGATTTTCTCCCAATTCATCTAAATCCATGACTTTTTTATCACCAATAGTAATACTTCTCAAGCTTTTGCAACCATCTAATATCGAAGGTACTATTCCAACTCCTTCAGGTAATCTTATAGTACTCATGCCACTTAAAGAAAAAGCTTTATCACCGATGAATTTAACGTTATCTGGAATCGTTAATTCTTTTAAACTTTTACATCCCATCAAACAGTACTCTGAAATTGATGTTAATCCCTTTGGAATATTGACTCTTTCAAGCATTAAATTTCTTGCTAATCCCGCCTTTTGTATTTCTGTTATGGAATCTGGTAAGCTTAATTCTTCCAAGCTTGTACAACCAGCTATTCCAAAATATCCAATCTTCTTTAAAGTATCTGGTAATGAAATTGATTTCAAATTCCTACAAACGTGGAATGTTCTACCTTCAATAGCAGTCAAATGTGTTTTACTTAAATCAATCTTTTCAATGCCAGAATCTTGAAATGCACATCTCCCCATCGCTCTTATATTTGGAGACAACTGAACACTTGCAAGATTTGAGCATTTATCAAAAGCATTATTTCCTATTACCTCAACATTATCTAGCTCTAAGCCAGTTATTGTTTTACATTCTCTTAATATACCTTCCGGTACTATTTTTGCACTATGTTTTAATACACCTTTATAAGTTTTTGGTTTGTCTGTTAGCTCTTCTGGTCTAAATTCAAAAGGAACATCCAATTCTATAGGCTCTTTATGTGGAATTATAGTAGCTCTTCCATTTTCATCTAATACTACTTCTTCAGATTCTATATAAAAAACACCATCTTGTTCAGTAATTCCCTTAAATCTTTCATTTTCAGCCAAAGTCATCAATGACTCACCTTTATAACTTATACTTTTCAGAGCCGGACATTTTGAAAATGCGTTAGATTTAATAGATTCTGTTATTTCTTGTATAGTAACGCTCTCTAATTTGTCACACTCAGAAAAAGCATTTGCTTCAATAGTTCCTACTTTCCCTATTTTTAATGTCTTTATTCCAGTTTTGTGAAAAGCTTCTTCACCAATTGTTGTAAGGTCCTGTGGCAATGTTAATTGAGTTAAGCTCTCACATTCATCAAATGCCCATCCATCAATAAATTTAACATCTTCATCTAAAACTACTTCATCAATCTTTGGGCATCTTTCAAATGCAGCACGTCCAACTCTTTCTCCAGCAACTTCTATTCTTCCTTCTAACCATTCAGAAACAGAAAATGCAAAGTTTCCTGCATTTCTTACGACGCCTTTGATATGCTTTATTGAACTGCTAGCGCAAGCTGATTCTCCAATTTCATCTATTCCATTCAAATCAAGCTCCTCAATTTCAGTACTTGCATAATATTGACCATATTTTATCTTACCATCCTGCATTAATAACACCTACCTTTTTGATATTTAATCTAAATGAAATATTTTTCTAAAAAACTTAACAATTCTTTCAAAAAACTTTTCTTTCTTCATTTCAACAGGCAAATTATTGCTACTTAATTCTTCCGCATTATTTTCTGTTTCATTATCCCTATTGAAAATATCAGGATTATATTTTATTCTTTTTTCTTCCTCAATCTTTTGCCATTCATATCTCTCATGGGCTTCTATTCTTTCCTTTTGGTGTGGTGTAGCCCAATAATCTCTGAATATATTTGCAAGTATTGCTTTTGTTTCTTCTAATAGAACTTGCTCCTCAAACGGTTTATTTACATCAATCGTAAAATTATATGTATTATCCATTTTTGCATTGAATGTATTAATCATTGTTTGTGGTATTTTATCAACGCTTTCTTTTGGTACATATTTCAATATTTCGATTACTTCCTTATATGCTTTAGGGTAATTATTCTCCATCTAAATTTACTCCTTTATTAATTTCTTCTTTTGTATTTTCTAAATCTTTTTCATCATTCATGTATTGTTTTTGTGCATTATTTTTTGCAATAACACTTTGATTTGCAATTAACATACCTATTTGTTGCTCTGTTAAATAACATTTAGCTGTATCCTTATCTTTAAAATGTCTATATTTAGTTAAATTTGTAATTATTTGCATCTCTTCTTCAGTCATCTCGATTGGCTCTATTTCCTTACCAGAAAAAGTAAATCCTTTTTCACGATCATAGCTCATACCTATAACAGACGCCTGTTTTCCATCACAAAATACAGGACAAACTTCATCAGAAGCACTCCAAGCTGTAACTCCAGCTATTTTTCCTTCTTCTACAAAATCTCTAATAAACTGCATCATTTTATTCTGCAAATGTTGTTCATATTTTTTTACTACTGTTAATTGACTTGGAGTTAACCTTTCATAGTCAATACCTTCTATACCTTTAGAAATGTCTAATTCTGTTATGTATATAGGTAAACCAAATTCTTGTAATTCTTCAATAGAAGCTCTAAATCCCTCAATATCATTTATAGTTGTGTGACACTGAGTTCCAATGTAATCGATAATTTTACAGTTATTGTCTTTTTCATAATCTTGTATTCGTCTAAGAACTCTAAATATAACTTTTCTTTTTTCAGAATTTTCAAAATTCCAATCATTATAGCCAAACTCCACATTTTCTGGCATTTCAGCTTTTATTTTAGAAGCTATTTCGCATAATTTCTCGATGCTCAGTTTAGACAACCACTTATCATCTTGCTCTTTAAATGGTTCCTTATAGGTTACAAACTCATTAAACATATCTAATGTAGTTAGTACTCCATCATTATATTTATTTGCAACTGAAGCTACTGCTTTACCATAATTTTCCAATGCAATCTTACAAGTTTCTTCGTCTGCGTTTATTAGTCTATCTGGAAAATCCTTAAAGAACACTAATGCATTTATTCTTACATCCATACCGTGTTTCTTAGCAAATTCATATCCTTGTATCAGCTGTTCAAGATCGTAATCTTGTGGCTCAGCATTTTTTTCATCTTCAGTTCTTATTAAACCAGCAACAGGTCCAAACTTTCCCTGTCCATCAAGAGTTAGTCTATTAAATCTATGCTCTCCATTCTCTATATTTCCAACAACATAATCATATAATGCTTCTACTTTTTGATACGTTTTTTCTTTATCTATTTCTATTTTTTCGCTCTCTGGATCTATAGTCTGCCCATCCTCATCTACTAGAAACGTCAAAATTCCATGTGGCTGATGTACAAAATAATTCTTAATATCTAAAATTGTATCAATATATGAACTGTCTACTTCTCCTGCAAATATTTCCTCTAAGCTTTCTCTAGAGCTCCAATTTGCTCTTATTTGCATAGCATTTTCTTGTATAAATCTTAAGAATTCATCTTTATTTTGCAGACGAGTTGCTTTCTCGTCTACAACCATTTTAATCTTTTGGGCTGTACTTAAGCCCTCTTGATTCAATTTTTTAGATAAACTATCAGCATCTAACAATCCTTTTAAATATTGGTAGACTTCTTCTACTCCTTCTTCGTGAGTATGCACTTGCTCTTTTACTTGCTCCACAATATTAAATAAATCTATATTCTGACTACTTAACGTTATTCCTATAACTTTATCATTCAAACTATCAATTAAATCCATATGCACCTCCATGATTTATAAATCATTTGGACTAGGTCCGTCTTTTTATTTGCGTATTTCCTTCGAATATATTTTACACAAAACAAAAATAAGATACAAGTGCAGAATTGTGAATATTTTTAAATATTTCTACATACAAAATAAATATTTCAGAAATCGATGAAGCGAAGGCTGTTAACGTCTTAACTCCGCCAGCAAGAGGAGCTACTACGCCAGTGCCTGCGTACTGGGCCAGTAATGTTTTTAATGCATTCATAAAAACACCCTATCCTTTCTTGAGAATGATTTCGATTAATGATTAATTTGCAAGCAAACAAAATCCTTAGCTTACTTTATATATCCATTGGGATCAGCCGATAACCATCTGGTAAAACAGCCTCCTCCGCAGATATACCAATCTTTACATGAAATAAAAAAAGTCAAAAGATTTTTTAAGATTTTTTTATTGTAGAATTGTAACATTACCCCCATAATATTTATTGATTTTAACCTATATTAACAATAAAATAAAAAAATGCTATACTGAATTTGGATAAGATTTTAGAGGAAGGAAAGATTCATTATGAGAGAAATTAAAATAATTTTATTTGGACAAGAAAGATTAGTTTCATTAGAAGATTTAATAAAAATATATAGAGAATTAGGAGATCCAACTCCTGAAGAAAATGCTAGGAAAAATTTTGAAACTCACCTTATTTAATGATGATTTATATGCTCCTAAATTTAAAGAAATATTAGCTAGAAAAAAACAACAAGAAAATCCACAATTTCCTGATGAACCAGATGAACATTAATAAAATATAAAAAACACTATCAAATTTTTTTGATAGTGTTTCTTATAAATACATATCATC
>JAFWCU010000039.1 GCA_017534305.1 Clostridia bacterium | reverse complement strand
GAAAAAGAAATAATTAATTCTAGAAGGGCAAAGAGCGGTAAAAAGATTTCTGACATTACAAATATTCCTCTATGGTATGGTAAAATAGATGAGCCTGAAATATTACATGAAGATCAAATTGAAATAATAAAGAAAATAGAAAGAAAAGTATATAGACCAGCTCAACAAGTTATGAATAATGAAAATCTTAGTAGTTATGAGGATATATGTGGTTACTATGAATTAGAATATTTGAACTCTGTTATAGGAAGCGAAAAAAATTGGTATATGATTTGTGGTACTAATTATAAAGGAGAATTTTCAATTCAAGATTTAGCACTTGAAGGTGGAGTAAACTCAAATAAAAATTCTAATTCAGCTGAACAGCAGAGTTCATCAAAACTTGCAGCTGTGGAAATGGCAGATGTGGTGTATGGACTATTAATTGAAAAAGCCAGAGATGGAGTAAAAATTGTATGCAACGCAACAAAAGATACATCGTTAATCAATATAAAGAACATGATTAGAAAGGGAATTGCAGACATATATGATACAAATGGAAGGAAAATTGTTATATCGGATAATGGTGAGCTCGTTTATGAAAATGGTGAAGACGTAACCTATAGAGATTTTGAAGATGACTATGATGAATATGAAGGTGAAAATGATAGAGATGAATCAATCAAAATGTTAGATTTGGAAATCAGACCAAATATTGAGAAAATGATTGAAGAAAAAATAAAAACAGAGAAATACTTGCAGCTAGCTAGAAGAGCTAAGAGGTTAAAAGGTGTTGCAAAAGAAGATGGATTAGATGAACGAAGAAGAACAATTATGAATGATTTATCAAAGTAACTAAATTAAGAGACTTATCTTTTGATGAGTCTCTTTTATGCTGCAGAAAAGCATAAAATATTAAAAAAGATGTTGACAAATATCTGTTTGTATATATAATATAGAGGATGTTATTAATATTATAGGGGGTTCTTATGAACGATAAAATTGTTATAAAAGGTGCAAAAGTTCATAATTTAAAAAATATCGACTTAGAGATTCCAAGAAATAAGCTAGTTGTTGTAACAGGTCTTTCTGGAAGTGGGAAGTCTAGCTTGGCTTTTGATACTTTGTATGCAGAGGGTCAAAGAAGATATGTTGAAAGTCTATCATCGTACGCTAGACAATTCCTTGGGCTAATGGAAAAACCAGATGTTGAATCAATTGACGGATTATCTCCTGCTATATCAATTGATCAGAAAACTACATCAAAAAATCCAAGGTCAACAGTTGGAACTGTAACTGAGATATATGACTATATTCGTTTATTGTATGCTCGTATCGGTGTGCCACATTGCCCAAACTGTGGCAAAAAAATAGAGAAGACATCTATAGATCAAATTATAGATATTATAATGAATTTAGATGAAGGTACTAGAATACAAGTTTTAGCACCTGTTGTTCGTGGACGTAAAGGTGAATTTAAAAAACAACTTGAAGAATTTCAAAGAGAAGGTTTCGTTAGAGCTAAAATTGATGGTGAAGTATATGATTTATCTGATGATATTGATTTAGATAAGCAAAAGAAACACACAATTGAGCTTATAGTTGATAGATTAGTTGTAAAAGAAGATATAAGAGGAAGATTAACAGAATCTGTTGAAACAGCGTTAAAACATGCAAATAACCTTGTTAGCATAGATGTAGTGGGGCAAGAGCCGCTTCTTTTCAGTCAAAATTATGCATGTCCTGATTGCGGCATAAGTATAGAAGAGCTTTCACCAAGAATGTTTTCTTTCAATAATCCATTTGGAGCGTGTCCATCATGCTCTGGTATAGGATATGTTATGAAAATGGATGAAGATTTAATCATACCAGATAAAAATAAAACATTATATGATGGTGTAAAAGCATTTGGTGCAAGCACAATGAAACGTGGCGACACTATGGCAAAAATGTATTTTGAGAGCATAGCTGGTAAATATGGTGTTAATATAAAACAACCTATTAAAAAGCTTCCTCGTAGCTTTTTAGATAAGATACTTTATGGTACAGGCGATGATGAAATAGATTTTGAGTATACATCTGCCATAGGAACAAGAAAATTCACTGCACCATTTGAAGGGGTAATCCCAACATTAGATAGAAGATACAGAGAAACAAAGTCTCAAGGAATGAGAGATTTCTATGAGATGTATATGAGTAGTAGTCACTGTGATAGTTGTGATGGCGCTAGATTAAAGCCTGAGGTTTTAGCTGTAACAGTTGGAGATAAAAACATCAAACAATTAACTGATATGCCAATCAATAAGGCAAAAAAATTCTTAAGTGGGTTAAAACTTAATAAAACGCAAGCAATGATTTCAGAGCTAATACTAAAAGAAATAGATTTAAGACTACAATTTTTAATAGATGTAGGTTTAGAATATTTAACTCTATCAAGAGCAGCCGGAACATTATCAGGAGGAGAGGCTCAGCGTATTAGGCTTGCAACGCAAATAGGATCTGGATTAACGGGAGTTTTATATATTTTAGATGAGCCAAGTATCGGATTACATCAAAGAGATAACGAAAAATTGATTTCTACATTAAAGAAACTAAGAGATTTAGGAAATACTCTAATTGTTGTTGAACATGATGAAGATACTATGTATGCTGCAGATCAAATAATAGATATTGGTCCAGAAGCAGGTGTACACGGAGGAAATGTAATTGCTCAAGGTACAGCAAAGGAAATAATGAAGGTTCCAGAATCTATTACAGGCCAATATCTAAGCGGTAAAAAGAAAATAGATGTTCCAAAAAAGAGAAGAAAATCTAATGGTAAGTCTATTATTATTAAAAAGGCATCGGAAAACAATTTAAAGAATATAGATGTAAAAATACCACTTGGTCAATTTGTATGTATCACTGGAGTTTCTGGAAGTGGTAAATCTACTTTGATTAATGAAATATTATACAAAACTGTAGCAAGAGATTTAAATGGCTCTAATGAAAAGCCAGGTAAATGTCAGGAAATTAAAGGATTAGAAAATATAGATAAAATAATTAATATTGATCAATCACCAATAGGTAGAACGCCAAGGTCTAATCCTGCAACTTATACAGGTGTATTTGACCACATAAGAGATTTATTTGCAGGAACTAATGATGCCAAGCTTCGTGGTTTTGATAAGGGCAGATTTAGCTTTAACGTTGCCGGAGGTAGATGTGAAAATTGCTCTGGCGATGGTTTAATAAAGATAGAAATGCATTTCTTACCAGATATATATGTGCCTTGTGAGGTATGTAAAGGAAAGAGATATAATCACGAAACTTTACAAGTTAAGTATAAAGGTAAAACTATATCAGATGTACTAGATATGACTGTTGAGGATGCTTTGGAGTTTTTCGAAAATATTCCTAAGATAAAGAGCAAGATTCAAACTATGTATGATGTTGGACTTGGATATATTAAGCTAGGACAACCATCAACAACTTTATCTGGAGGAGAGGCTCAACGTGTTAAACTTGCAACGGAGCTATCTAAAAAAGCTACAGGAAAAACACTATACATATTAGATGAGCCAACAACAGGTTTGCATATTGCTGATGTTCATAGACTTGTTGATATACTACAAAGATTAGTTGATACAGGTAACAGTATAGTAGTAATAGAGCATAACTTAGATTTAATTAAAACATCAGATTATATTATAGATTTAGGACCTGAAGGTGGAGATGCTGGTGGTACAATAGTAGCAGAAGGTTCTCCTGAAAAGATTTGCAAAGTAGAAGAATCATACACAGGACAGTTCTTAGCAAAATATTTGAAATAAGAAATTTTGGGGACGGAGGAAAAAATTCCTCTGTTCTTTTTTGTTCAAAAACATGGACATTTTCCAGTTGACGTAATATACATAGGATGGTATAATGTGTAGCATGTAGTGTTATACTACATATTATTATCTGCATTGAATGGATAGTGTATATCCTTTTCATAGTAGACTGGCAGGTTTCTTTTCGGTTACGGGAAGCCATGCCACCATCAGTAACCACCATGAGATGAGAAAGGAGACATCACATGGAACTGTTTACTAGAAAGCGGCTGTTTAATGACGGCCAAATCATCGCCTACAGCAATATGCTGAGCCGGAAATCGCGTATCGTTGTGAATGATGCGTCGATTTTCCTGGACGACGAGCAGAGCTCCATCAGAGTGGCGTACACAAGACGTTCTGGACTGGATAGCGTGTTTGTCGGAAGTCTGCTTTTGGGGCTCTGCAAGCCTCAGAGCGGCAAGCTCGTAATCACTCACAAGAGCGATTTTAGTGAGTTCCAGGCTACAGTGCATCCGGCTCAGAGGATTGATTGGTTGCATGATGACCTTATCATGTTTACTAGTTATCCTCAGATGGGCAAGGTATCTCACGAGTATCTCGTGTTGGTCGTCGATTAGCAAACCGCTTCTACAAGAGCTTCCTACTACAAGGGAGGCTCTTCTTTTGTTATAGAAAAATCATATAGCTAACATTGAAATATTCAATATTTTGTCATTTTTAATCTAATAATCAATTATTGTATGTTAAACGAGGGAATTTTGTAAAACGATTCTCAAATTTATTAGAAACAACTTATTTTCTATATTATATATGAGTGATATAATCAAAAATATTTGTAGAAAGGATTTTTTTGATGGGTCTTAACTATATAAATAGAAATTTAGAAGATTTTAATAGATATTTGTATAAAAGAAAAATAGCTATTATTGGCCTAGATAAGAGCAGTATACCAATAATAGATTATTTTCATAGACACAATGCAAAAATTTCTGTATTTGATGAAAGACCACTGGATAAATTACAAATAAACATAGTAGAGCGTATAATAAATTACGATATGTCGTATTCACTAGGAGATTTAAGTCTAAGAAAGCTGAAAAATGTGGATTTGATTATTAAATCTCCTAAGTATAGATATGACTTAGAAGAAATATTATCTGCAGAGCATTGTGGTGCTATACTTACATCTGTTAATGAGTTGCTTATAAAACTGTGTCCTGGCAAGGTAATTGGTATTGTTGGCTGTTATAGTGAAAGCTTAATATCTATGATTTGTATGGCTCTAAGATCATCAGGATATAATTGTTTATTAGATAATGATTCTTGTAGACCGCTTCTACCCAGAGCAAATGAGATGAATCCTAAAAGTGTGCTCATCATACAATTTGATGAAAAGGAACTTCTGGGGATGGATTATAATCCTGACATATTGATAATTGCCGATGTAAAAAAAGAGCTTGACGATAGCTTTATGACATATGAGGAATATACATCATCGCTAACTACAATATCACTGAGACAAATTCAAGAAGGTGGAACTTTAGCTGTAAATGCTGATAACAATCCAATTCTTCAATATCTGCCACTTGGAAATGAAAATATTATTCCATATAGTACATATCAAAAATTAGAAAACGGAGTTATCTATGACAGAGGCACTATAAAGATATCTAAGGATGGTTTGCGAAAGCATTATGTCACAATTGATAAGAAAGATTTACATATGAACAATCATATATCTGATATTTGCGCGTGTATTGCGGGCACTATGAAATTGATAGAAGGTCAAAATTAAGCTAATTTAGTCTAATATAAAAGTAACATATTTGCTTTTGGTTCATATATTATCGCAGGAGGTAATTTTATGTACGAAAATGAATATGAAGAGTATATGCGATACGTATTAGGTTATCCTGCAAATAATAATACATATATAAATAATAGCTTTCCATATAGAAATAATTATGATGATTTGTATCCAGATATTTATAATGTTCTAAAGCCTATGGTTGAAAAGGCTTGTAGTAATCGTAGAAGTGTACAGATTTCAGAAGATTTGCTGGAAGCTATGGCAAGCGAAATATATAATAATGTTGAATCTGATATTACGGTGGTAAATCTTGATGTTAGAGCACAAGAAGCGGAGGTTAACTTACCGCAAAATACAAATAAAGGCACCACAAGAAATACTACAAAGGCTGCTTCTTCTTTACAATCTCAGCAAAACTTGCAAAAGTCCAATCAGAATGGTGAGGATTTAACACGTGCTTGTTGCGCTAATCCATTACTTAAAGATTTAATTAAAATTTTACTATTAAATCAACTTGTAAATAATAATCAAAATCATCCACCAAGACCACCAAAGCCACCAGTAGGACCATTTCCACCGAGACCACCATTTGGTCCATATCCGCCAAGACAACCGTATAGAGAAATGGAAAACTATGGATATAATGAAGAATATTAGTTAAATTAAATTTTTTTGTAAGTTTACCATACAATTTCATGAATTTCTTTTTTATTATTACACAAAATATAAAATATAAGCATGAATTATTTGATAGTTTGTGTTTATAAAATAAAAATGTGAGGTACTACGATGAAAGTTAAGGATTGTATGAGTAATGACGTTGTATGGCTTAATCCGGATGCAACTGTTGGTGAATGTGCAAGATTAATGGATGAGGAGCATGTAGGTAGTATACCTGTTTGTGATAGAAATAAAACTGTTGTTGGTCTTGTTACAGATAGAGACATTCTATTAAGAGCAGTTGCTCATGGTATGGATATAAATAATACGAAGTTAAGCGAAATAATGACAACGAACGTATTTTGTTGCGATATTAATGCCGATGTTGAGCAGGTAACCCAAATAATGTCTGAAAATCAAGTGAGAAGGATTCCAGTTATTGATAAAAACAAGATTGCTGGAATTCTTACACTAACCGACTTAAGTAGAAGTGAGCAGGTTAGTGATTTTAAATTTGCCACAACTTATGATAATATATGTAACTATAGCAGAAAGAACAATTTTTAATTTAGAAACGGACTCATTTTTTTGATAAATATTAGAAGCGGGGGTTTAGTATTTCCGCTTCTATATTTTGGAAATTTTATTGACTTTAATTAATGCGAAATATAAAATACTTATAGATTAACAAAAGGAAAGTGATACATATGAAAAAAGTTAATATAAATACTGAGGGAAATCCAGATTTTTTAAACTCTTTTTTGGATTACACCGCTACTATTTTAAATAAATCTCCAAATACGGTAAAAGAGTACAATTATGATTTAAACATGTTTTTGAAATATATCTTGATACATTTTAGAATGACAGATTCAAAAGAGCTACAAGATGTTATTATAAGAGATATGAGTATAGATACTGTTGCTAAAATTACTCTTGATGATATTCATTCATTTTTATTTTTTATGACAAATAATTTCAACAGTAAAGCGGCAACTCGTGCTAGAAAAACATCAAGCATTAGAGTTTTCTTTAACTATCTTTGTAATAAAAAGGGGTTAATAGATAAAAATCCTGCTCAAGACCTGGAAACACCAAAATTGGACAGACGTATACCAAAGTACCTTACTTTGGATGATAGTAAAAAGCTATTAGATGCGGTTAAGGAAAATGAGGATGATAGAAACAGCGAGCGTGATTACGCAATTATTACATTATTTTTGAATTGCGGTATGCGTTTATCAGAGCTTGTTGGAATTAATTTTAAAGATATTAGTTTTGAAGAGCAAAGGATGACTGTTATTGGTAAAGGTAATAAAGAGCGTACAATTTATTTAAACAAGGCTTGCATGAATGCAATTGAAAAATATATGGAAGTTAGGCCTCATGATGGGGTTCCTTTTGATTCAAAAGATGCACTATTCTTAAGTGAGCGAAGAGAGCGTATTAGCAATAGAACTGTTCAGTATGTTGTAAAAAAAGAGCTACAAAGAGCAGGACTAGATACAAATAAATACTCTGTTCATAAATTAAGACATACAGCTGCAACTCTTATGTATCAATATGGTAATGTTGATATAAGAGCTTTGCAAGAGCTACTTGGACATGAAAGTATATCAACTACCGAAATTTATACTCACGTTGATAATAATCAAGTTAGAAATGCGGTTGAAAGTAACCCATTGGCTGATATGAAATAGGGCGGGGCTATTAGCTCCGCTCCTTTTGTTTTTATATTTAAGAAAAACTTTTCCTCCGTCCCCAAAATTTATTTTAGGATAAAAGTTGCAATAGAATGACCATCTATATGGTCTTTTATTATTTTTTGATCTAAACATAAGTTGATGCCTTTTCCATGTTTTCCTCTGTTTAATACGACAACTGCAATTGACTCATCTGTATTTTTAAAAGATGTAACTTCTAAGCTATCATCGAATTTACTAAAAGCAATTCGCTTAGCGCCTGGTTTTATGAATCTACTAAAGTGTCCAATATAGTAATAAGGTAAGTTTTTAGTATAATCATCGCCCTTTTTGTTAAGCATAACAGGACTATTACATTGATTATGTATGTGTGTTGGTCCGCCGTGATAGTCTAGCATCATATTCCAGTCTATGTATCCATTAGCACCAGCATTTAAGTCTCCGATAATGTCGTGTGCATAGATTTCTGCATTTGGCACACGTCTTTTCTTCTTTCTAAACCATAGGTGCTCGTAACCTGTGCAACCTTCTGTATGGATGGCAAGTTTATCTTTATATAGTTCCTTAAAGGTAGTTATATTTTCAAAATAATCTCCACTATAATAGTGATATCCAATTCCGGCTACCATATCTTTTACTGATGAGTCTTCAAATATTTCTTTTGCTCTATATACAACACGCTCTTTATTGTGATCCCATATTAATAGTTTAACAGGTATATTGTGTTTTTTGAAAGTAGGGGCGATGTAGGTTTTTATTAGCTCTTGCTCTTCTTTTGAAGTATATTGACATGATTCCCAAAATTGTGAAGCTTTTGGTTCATTTTGTATTGTCATATATTTAAAGTTTATTCCTTCTTTTTGGTATGCTTCAAAATATTTAACTAAGTATTCTGCCCAGATTGGTTTATATTTGTCTAACAATTTGCCACCATGTTTTAGTTTCTTATTACTTTTCATAAAAGCAGGTGGACTCCATGGTGATGCTACCATTTGTATATTTGGACTTTTTGCAAAAGCTTTTTTAATTAGTGGTATCAAATATTTTTTATCTCTTTCTATTGAAAAATCTGATAGAGATTCATTGTTTGAATAACTATATGTGTCTAGGCAAAAATCACAACTTCCAATATGTGTTCTGCACAAGGTATAGTTATTACCTTCAGCTGAAAAATAATCATCTATAAATTGATTCTGACGTTCCTCAGGTAGTTTTGAAAAACAATATCCAGCCGCTTCTGTGAAAGCTCCTCCAAAACCGAGTATTTCTTGATATGTTATCTCAGGATATATGATTATCAAATCTCTTTCTTGATTTCCGATATTTTTATCTAATTTTTTTGTGTATTCCTTATGAATGTATTTAAACTTTGATAAGTTTGTTTCATATTTACTAACTTCCATTTAATATAATCCTTTCTATAATAGATATATGCTTTTTGAAAGTATTTTACCATTGAGAAGATTCTTTTGCAAATATGGGGACGGACTCATACAATAATTAAAAGATTTTAAAATTTCTTGCATATTAAATTTCGTTGATATATACTTTGACTCAAGGGAGGGAAAATATATGAAAAAATTAGTAAAAGTATTTTCAATTATAGCAGTAGCAATACTTATGGCTACAATGCTAACAGGATGTGAATCAAAGGGTAAGAAAAAAGAGCTTACATTTGATGGAAAAGAAGGAAAAATCACTTTCTCTGTAAATGAAAGTGCAAACTACAAAATTTCAACTGAAAAGGCAGATTTAAGAACTTCAAGAGAGCAAGGTGCTCTAGTTGCAGATAACTTTAAAATTGGTATAGAGTTCTGCGATGACTACAAATATTTCTTTGATAGCAGCTTAGATAAGCTAAAAGAAAAGAGAAAAGATCATGATGATTACAAAGAAGTTAACTATGGTGGAGTAGACGGTGTTCAATATTTCTACGGCGGATACAACTGCTATGAAGTTATGCTTCCAGTTAAGAATAACGAGAATTATTACTTAGCTCTTACAATTTATGGTAAGGAAGACAAAGAAGCAGCTGCTAAAGAAGCAATTGCTAATAGCGAAGTATTAGATATATTAAATAGTATAAAATTTGAAGCAAAATAATAATATTTACTACTGAGGAAGACTTGAAATTTGGGGACGGCCTCATTTTTTCAAGTCTTTTTCGATAGTTTAGATAAATGAGTGTATTCATATTTTCAAGAGAGGAGTTTTGCAAGATGAATAAGATTAAGACAGGTATAATTTTTGGAGGTATGTCAACGGAGCATGATGTTTCAGTTATATCTGGTAAGTCAATTATTGATCATATTAATAAGGATAAATATGAGATTTTTCCTATATACATAGATAAAAATGGAATATGGTATATTTGTGATGAGCAGTTCGATAGCGATAATATAGAAAACCATATAAAACCAATTGATAATATAATGGAATACTTAAAGAGCTTTGATGTAGTTTTTCCTATATTACACGGAAAATATGGTGAGGATGGAACTATGCAAGGTCTATTAGAACTTTTGAAGATTCCTACTGTTGGTTGTGGTGTACTTGCTTCTTCTGTTGCTATGGATAAGGTGTATACTAAGATTGTTCTTGATAAAGCAAATATAAAACAGGCTAAATCTGTTTATGTTAGAGCAATGGATGATAAATATGTATATTATGATAAGGAATTTAATGAGATAAGTGATAGTATGAGTAATATATGCAAATACTTAGAAGCGGAACTTAAATATCCAATGTTTATAAAACCATCTAACTCAGGTTCATCAGTTGGTATAAATAAAGCTAAAGATACAGATGAGCTTGCTAAATATATTGAAGAAGCGGCTAAATACGATGATAAGATTTTAGTGGAGCAGGGAATTGACGGTAGAGAAGTTGAATGCTCTGTTTTGGGAAATAGCTACGTTAAAGCATCGTGCGTTGGAGAGATTAAACCTGCCGATGATTTCTATACATTTGATGCTAAATATAACAATAGTGATTCAAAACTTACTATTCCTGCTAATATTAGCAAAGATCTTTCTGATAAAATAAGAGCAATTGCTGTTAAAGCATTCAAAGCCATTGATGGAAAAGGTTTTTCTAGAATAGATTTTTTTGTTGAAAATGGAACTGATGAAATTTACCTAAATGAGATCAATACATTGCCTGGTTTTACATCAATAAGTATGTATCCTAAACTATGGGAAAATGATGGTTTAGCTTATGAAAAATTAATTGATGAATTAATTAGCTTGGCAATGACAAAAAAATAGTCAAAATTATTGTTTTTTTATAAGCTAATTATGCTATAATGTAATCATAAAAATGTAATTATTTTACAAAAGCTAAATTTAAGGAGGTTTTTTATGGACGAAAATAACGGAAATAACAACAATGTAGAGCAAAACAACAACGTTGAGCAAAATACTGCTCAAAATGTAGCAAACAATCAAGCAAGCACAAACCAAACTCAAAATAATGCAGGTAATGCAAAAAAATCAGGAGGAGCTGGAAAAGCTATAACTATAACAGTAATTTCATTAATTGCAGTTCTTGTAATTGCAGCAATTGCTATTTTTGCAGTAAAAGGTTTTAGTAATATTATAGGTGGAAACAAAGGTAAAGAAGAAAATACTGTTGTAGTTACGGATAACAAACAGAAAGTTAAAATCAAGAAAAGTGCAACAAGTACTATGAAATATGACACTTTCAATAATGGTCTAGTATCATTTGAATATCCATCTGGATGGAAAGTTGAAGTAGCACCAGCAGACTACATTCATTATGCTTTTAAAGTATATGATCCAAAGGATCCAAGTTATATGTTCTTATTTGGATTAAAGCAAGAAGGTGCTTTAAAATCAGAGAAGGCAAGACAGACATATGCTAAATTATATCCAGATGCAATATTCTCAAAACTTACTCCTATAGATCCTCAAACTACAGAGGCTTTCTATAAAGCATGGGAAAAGAACTATGTATATGGAAATGAATCAATCAATTCAAATTTCTTACCAGCAATAAAAGATTTCAAGGTTGTTAGCAATTTAGGAAAAGATACTATGGGTGGCGATATACTTAGAGCTACATATACAAATAGCAGTGGAAAGAAATGCGAAGGATTATTTACCGCTTCTGTTAAATCAGTTGGAACATACTATATAAGCGAAGATATATGGAATCCACTAGGACCACAAGTTGATGTTTCTCCACTTAATACTTATAATATTGTAGTAATGAGTGCACCAGAGAATGAACTTAATGAATGGGAAAAATCCTTAGACCATTGCTTATCTACAATACAATTTAGCCAAAGTTTTATAAATGGATTTAATCAACAAGAAGATACAATTGTAAAAACTATACAAGCTAACCAAAAAGTTTATGATCAAATGTCTGATATGATAATGGATTCTTGGGAGAAGAGAAATAATTCATATGATATTATTAGTCAAAAACGAAGTGATGCTACTTTAGGTTATGAAAGAGTTTATGATACAGAGACAGGTGATATCTATAAAGCATATAATGGTTTCACAGATGATTATTCAGGTGATAGATATAAAGCTATAACAGATGATATGTATACAAAACCAACTGCTGGTTATATTGAGAAATAATTTTAATTTGTAAAATTGTGAAGAGCCTTAAGAATCTCCTCATGAATGACAAAAATATATACACAAATTTTTTGTGATTGTTTTTGTTGTATATTCATGAAAGGAGGTTCTTTTTGCATATAATTACAAACTGAAACGAATCAAATTAATAAGACGATACTATGGAATAGTAGCAACAAAGTAAAGGAGTATAAACTTACAAATTTTGCGCATAATATTCCAAAGGATGTGAGTTTTTATGAGTTCTTATTGGATAGATTCAACTAAAAATGATGTATTAGATGATAAAAAAATTGATAAAAATTATACAACAGATGTATGTATTGTTGGGGCAGGAATTACGGGGTTAAGTACTGCATATTATTTATCAAAAAAGGGCCTTAAAGTTATAGTGGTTGATAAAGCACCAAGCATCGGTGAAAAAGCCTCTGGCAATACAACAGCTAAAATAACGTTAGGACACAATTTAATATATAAATATTTAATTGATAGTTTTGGATTAGATTTTGCAGTAAGTTATTATCAGGCTAATATGGATGCAATAGCTAATATCAAAGAGCTTATTGATAATGAAAATATAAATTGCGACTTCGAATATACCGATAACTATGTGTATTCAACTAATCAAGATGATATAGATAAAATCCAGGACGAATTGACTGCCATTAAAAAAATTGAGGATAACATTAATGTTGTATACGATAACCCAAACGAAAGTTTGACTAATGAAAAATATACCTGCAACCCACAATTTGTTAAAGAATGCGAGCTACCATTTAAAATTGCTGGAGCAATAAAAATTTCAAATCAAGCTCAATTTCACCCAAGAAAGTATATGGTTGGACTTGCGAAATCTATAGAGCAGCATGATGGAAAAATATTTACAAACACACTAGTATCAGATGTAAATATGCTAAGCGATGGATATGTTACTATTTGCAACGAATATGCAATTAAATCTAAATATGTGGTACTTGCGTCACATTATCCATTCATAAACTTTCCAGGGTTTTATTTTTCAAAGATGTATCAAGTTACCTCATATGCAATGTGTGTTGAAACTAGCGGTAATATTCCTGATGGAATGTATATTAATACAGGGGAGCCAGCTCTATCTATAAGAAAAGTAAAGTCAAATGATAAATCTATGGCGATTGTAGCTGGTGGAAATCATAAAACAGGTTATTCACCAGAAAGCAATAGCAACTATGCTTATGCATTTCTAGAGCAAAAGGTAAAAGAGCTTTATCCTGATGGTAAAATATTATATAAATGGAATACACGTGATTGTGTAACCTTAGATAAAGTGGCTTATATCGGCAAGTTTTCAAGCCTTATGCCAGAAGTATATGTGGCTACAGGTTTTAATAAATGGGGGATGACCACATCTAATATTGCTGCTAATATAATTACGGATTGCATAACTGGTAGTAAAAATAAATATAGCGAAATTTATGATTCTACTAGATTTAACCCAATAAAAAATAGAGCTGAATTAAAAAATATGGGAAAGCAAATAGTACAGTCTTTTGTGTCTAGTAGGGTAAAAATACCGGAAGAAGATTTATCTGCTATTCAAAATGATAATGGCGGAATTATAAAAGTAAATGGAGAAAAAATTGGCGTTTACAAAGATAAAGATGGAAAAGTTTATGCTGTAAAACCAATATGTACACACCTTGGCTGCTTATTAACTTGGAACAATGTAGACAAAACCTGGGATTGCCCCTGTCATGGCTCTAGATTTGATTATACTGGTAAAAATATGTACGATCCCGCTTTTGAAGATTTAGAAAAAATTTAGTTTAAGAGCAAATATAATTGAAATATATTTGCTCTTTTGTTATCATTTTTTTAGTAAAATTTTATTGTACGGGAGATTATTTATTATGGAAAAAGAAATATTTGAATCAAGTATATTAAACTTAATAAAAGCAGTAACTTACTATCAACTTGCAACAACACCGGAAGAGCTATTTGAGTATTCAATAAGAAAATTAAACTATTTTGGTGCCAAACAAGGAGTTGATGAATTTATTGCTGTGCTTTCAGAAGACCATATTTCAAGAAAATATTACAATGAATTAAATAATTTAACTAACAGCGATTTTATGAGAATTAAAGCAATTGCTTTTATAAAAATGATAATGTGGGAGCTAAGCAATAAAATAAACAATTGGGACTTTATACAAGATGACGAAGATGTAGAAAATATGGCCAGCCAAGTGTTAAATATAGATATATCAAATGTTGAGGATTTTGTAAAAAATAATACAAGCTTATTAAATGAAAACTGTAATAGATACAAATATTATTTTGCAATATTATATGACTATATAGTTGGGCAAAAAGAAGCACAGATTTCTAGTCTCTTAAAGGCGGAGCTAAATCTATTTCAGTCTTATAACTTTCATGATATTTATAAATCTAATGAAGATGAATTCTTTTTTCAAAATGCCGAGGGTGAACGAAGAGAATATATGAATTTAGTTAAAAACAAAATAAATAAATTGATGGAGTAAAATCATAAATATGATAATTGACTTTTTTAATTAGATATGGTAGTCTTCAACCGTAAGTATACGTACAACGTGCGTATGTAGAAAAATGTTCATATTGGTAAGCCTATATATCCAAACAATGAATTATCATCTAAAGAGAATATGAAAATGATAAGAGATAAGAACTATGCTTTTTGGAAGGAAACGTATGAAAAAGCATATGGAAAGAAATTAGAGTATTCAACAATAAAATATGATGAATTACCTAAGTACGTTGAAGAATCTTTATAAATACAAAAGATAGAGAGGAAAAGTTTTATGGAACCTCAAGAATCAAATTTAAAAAAAGAAAATAAATCTAAAGAAAGATCAACTGTTATAATTCAAGATGTATTGCTCTATTTAACAATTATAATTCTGTGTATAGGTATTTTTATAGTAAATGCAACAAATATTCAAAAAAATGATGAAGATATAGATAAAAAAGCAGGATTAGTTCAACTTACTGATACTTATATTGAGAATGATCTTAACAAGGAAAAACTATTATAATAAATATAATAGTTTTTGGAGTAGTAGCATCCGCTATATATGGTATAGATTTTTTTATATGTTTTATGAAACAAAGAAAAAAAGAAAGTCAAGGACTAACTCATCCTCGTTGGTCATACCGCTTGGGAAGAAAAACGATAAAGGGAATCAGAGGAGAGCTTGCAGGTATTATAGTATCAACAATAATGCTTTTCATAGTATTTATTTAAGTTCAAATAATAAGGATTGGTCGGTTTCAATAGAAACAGTTAAAAACAAATATTCACCACGTACTAGTCGTTATTATATAGAGCTTGAAAGCGATAAAAATAAATCTATTACGTACGAAGAATATAAAGATACGGAAATAAATGACAAAATATACGTAGTAAAAAAATAAGAGTGGAAAAATTCTTAAAACG
>JAFWCU010000038.1 GCA_017534305.1 Clostridia bacterium | reverse complement strand
TACAGAAGAAGATATTGTAGTAACAATAACTTACAAAGCAAAAGAAATACCAGTAGATCCAGATCCACATGAAGATCCAGCACCTACACCTACTCCAGAACCAGAGCCACAACCTGAAGAAAAAACAGTAGACACTTCAGACATAAATGTATGGATGTATTTAACAATAGCTCTTGGAACTACAGTAGTAATAGCAAGAGAAACTAAAAAAGCTCTTAATAAATAATAAAATGAGATAGCACAATAAGTGCTATCTTTTTTTATGGAGAGTATATAAATGTATGCATTTTAGAAAGAATTTATCTAGTTAAACATTATTTTGTTTAACTACTATATAATATGTTACTTATTTTTTTTTCGTTACTTGTAATATTTTATTTTTTTCTAAATATATATGTACTAAGTAGGAGGAAAAAATGGATATAGATACTAATATTATTAAATTGAATTTAAATAAAGTTAGAATTAATGAAAAAAATGAAAGGTGGATTGAACAAGATATTATAGTACCAGATAATATGCCTGATGCTTTAAAAATTATTAGCATTAATTCTATACCATATATTAATGATGTTGAGATAAATAAAAATAGAGCAAAAGTAGTTGGAAAGATTAGCTATAATGTTGTGTATCATGCAAATGATAACAATATGCCTATTAGAGGCCTTACTATTTCATATCCTTATACTGTAGATTTTGAAAGTAATAATTTGGAAAATAAGGAAGATATTATACTTAATGCAAAGCTTAAAAATATAATATATTCATTGCCTAATGAAAGAAAAATAGCTATAAAAAATGAAGTGGATTTTAATATGGAAGTAAAATCGCTTTCTCAAGTTGAAATAATTAAAGATTTTTCAGAGGGTGTGGATATAGAATCTAATAAAGTTGAAAATCAATTTTCAAATATAATTTGCAAAAAGAAGTGTGTTATTACATCAAGTGAAGATGTTATGATTTCTAAAGACGCAAGTCCAATGTATGAAATTCTTAAAGCATATCCTTCAATTTGTAATACTGAGATTAAGGTTAGCTATAATAAGTTAATGCTTAAAGGAGATTTATGTGTAAAACTATTATATCTAGGTTCAAAAAATAGTGTATGTGTTGAAAACGTTAAGGTTCCTTTTTCTACTATGGTTGAGATGGATAATATTACGGATAAATCTCAATATGATATTTGCTATTTAATTAGAGATTTTAATATTAAAATTAATCCAGATATTGAGCAAAAAACACTCAATATAGATTATAAAATTGAAGCAAATATTCAAATGTATGAGAATTGTTCTATTGAGTATGTAGATGACTTTTATAGCAGAACTAGAGATTTAAAATATAACGTAAATGATGTAAATGTAGTTACTCAAACAAACCAGATGCAAAAAGAGATTATTATATCAGATACCTTAAGTGATGTTCTTGAAAATAATCAAAAAATAGTAGAGTACTATTTGGATACAAATGGCTTAGCTATAATATTAGATGACAAGAATATAAATATAAATGGTGTTGCAAAACTAAATCTGCTTGTACAGGATAAGGAAACACAAAATGTAGAAAATAAAGTTTTAGATATTATGGTAGAAAAAAATATATCTTTAGAAGATAAATATCTTGGAAAATATGTTAATGCGACAATAGAAGATGTATCTTTAAATGTTATACAAAATGGTCAAGATATAGATATAAAGGTAATTATTAAAATAAAAATAGAAGCAGAAAATGTATTGAATTTAAATTCTATTAATAATATTAAAGAGGTACCTATAGATTTAAAAAATATAAGTAGTATTAATATATATGTTGTAAAACCTCAAGATAGTATTTGGAAGATTGCTAAAAAGTATAAAACTAGTATGAATAATATTATACAAACTAATAAACTAGAAGATCCTAATGATATTCAAATAGGTCAAAAGATATTAGTGATTAGATAAAAATATATAAATGTATTAGACAAATGATTTCCGCTTTTCATTTGTCTTTTCTTTTCTCGGTATAAATTCTAATTAGTGTATGAAAAATTGAAATTTACCCCTTTTATGAGCAAATACGAATAAACAAACACGTTTATCTTATTGACACTTGAAAAAGATGTATGATACAATACTTGTGGTGAATAAAATGAAGGTTTTAATTGCAACAAAAAATCCTACAAAAATTGAGGGAGCTAAAAGGGCATTTTCTAATTTTTTTAATAATGTTGAAATAGTAGGAGTCCCTGCAAACTCAGATGTTAGCGAAGAACCTGTTAATGAAGAATTATTGCAAGGTGCTAAAAATAGGGTTGAAAATTTAAAGAGTATTGTAAGAGATACAGATATAGATTTTTTTATTGCTGTAGAGTCTGGCATAACTAATCAATTAGGAGCTTGGCAAATTATTAATATGGCAGTAATTGAAGATAAAAATGGAAAGCAAAGCATTGGCTCTAGTGCGGGATTTCCTGTACCAGACGAGCTTGTAGATGAGATAATAGAAGAAGATCTTGGAACAGTTATGGATAAAATATTTAATGAAGACGAACTTAGATCAAAAGCGGGTGGAGTTTCACTTCTAACAAAAGGCGTTATTTCAAGATATGATTTGACTGAACAAGCCTTTATTATGGCTTTAACTAGATTTATAAATGGTGGTGTTTGGGAATAATATGGAAAATGAAATTAAAGTAATGTTTGTAGATATTGATAGAACTTTAACAGATAATAACAAACAGGTTACAGCCAAAAATGCTCAAGCTATAAAAGAAGTTGTAGAAAAGGGGATTAAAGTTGTTTTATGTTCGGGAAGAGGAACATATTATGCTGTTAAAAAGTCTAAAGATGCAAATGCAAGTAACTATGTAATACTAAATAATGGTGCACAAATTTATGATTATGAGAAGGAAGAATCTCTTTTTGAAGAACCAATTCCTTCAGACGAGTTATATAAGTTTATTAAAGAACTAGAAAATAATGATATTGAATATATTCTTAATACACCTACATTTAGATATGGCTCAAAAAGAGTAGATAGAAGTTTGGATGTAAGAGATAAGATATTGCAAAATATTGAGATGGTCAAAGAAGAAACTATACTTCAAGTAGTAGGTGAAACTAAAGATTTTGATTCTATGGACAAGCTAATAAAAATTGTTGAATCTCATCCAGAGCTTAAAGTGTTAAACGTTTCTAGGTCATATATTGAAGGAAAAAGAGATGAAAAACGTTATTATGCAGATATTAATTACAAGACCGTAAATAAAGGTGTTGGAATTAGTAAATTTTTAGAATTTTTCAATATAACAAAAGATCAATCTATTTGCTTTGGAGATTATATTAATGATTTAGATATGTTTGAAGCATGTGGTACAAAAGTTGCTATGGCAAATGGAAGCGATGAGGTAAAAGAAAAAGCAGACTATGTTACTTTGTCTAATGAAGAAAGTGGAGTAGCAGATTATATCTATAAATTTATATTAAAGTAGCAGAATTTATTTCTGCTATTTTTTATTATTTTACAATTATTTTCAAAAAATATTCTCATTTTTGTTGATTTCGAACGATTATGATATTATAATGTACTTAAATACGGTTCGTATTTATAAGAGGAGTGAAGAGATGGAAGAATTAGACGCAAAAAATAACATAGTAAAAATTAAGGTTATAGGTATTGGAGGCGCTGGAAATAATGCTGTTAATAGCATGATTAAAGAAGGCGTAGAAAACGTAGAATTTGTAGCAATAAACACAGATTTAAAAGCAATTAATCAATCAAAAGCTCAAACTAAAATACAAATTGGTAAGAATTTAACTAGAGGTTTAGGTTCTGGTGCCGATCCACAAATTGGTAAAATGAGTGCTGAAGAAACTAAGTTTGAAATTAGTGAAGCTCTTCGTGGAGCAGATATAGTATTCATTACTGCTGGAATGGGTGGTGGAACAGGAACAGGTGCAGCGCCTGTTGTTGCAGAAGTTGCAAAAGATATGGGAATATTAACAATAGCAGTTGTATCTAAACCATTCTCATTTGAGGGAAGAAGACGTATGCAACAAGCAGAAAAAGGTATTGAAGAATTAAAAGCTTGTGTAGATTCTATTATTGTTACTTCAAATGACAAGTTGTTAGATAGTATAGATAAAAATAATCAAGTACTTGATGCTTTCAAAATGTCAGATGATGTTTTAAGACTTGGTGTTCAAAGTATAGCAGACCTTGTTACAAAAGTTGGTCTTGTTAACTTAGACTTTGCAGATATTAGAACGATTATGACTGACTCTGGTGTAGCACACTTAGGTGTAAGTAGAGCAACAGGAGAAAACAAAGCAGAAGAAGCTGCTAAGAAAGCAATTTCTAGTCCATTACTTGAGACAAGCATTAAAGGTGCAGGTGGTGTACTTGTTAATGTTATTGGTGGAAATGATGTAGGAATTCTAGAAATTAATAATGCTGTTGAAATGATTCACCAAGAAGTAGATGAAGATGCAAATATTATCTTTGGTGCTTCAATTGATGAAAATCTACATGACGAAATTATCATTACAGTTATTGCAACTCGTTTTGATAAATTTGGTTCAAATATAGATTTTAGTATTGGAGATACATCTAGTGCATTTTCAACTAGTGTATATGGAAATACAACAAATAATGAACAATCAACAAATCAAAACACAAGTTATTCTAATGGATTTAGTAGTGGATTTAATTCAACACTAAGTAAATTAGATATTCCACCATTTTTAAGATAATAAAAAGAAATAATAAGACCAGTAGAATACTCTACTGGTTCTTTTTTTGCAAAAAAAAAAACACAGAGTATAAAACTCTGTGTATGAATAATCTGTATGAATTGCTTCCTATCTCTTTGAGAATTGTGGAGCTTTTCTTGCTTTTTTAAGACCGTATTTTCTTCTTTCTTTAACTCTTGAGTCTCTAGTTAATAGACCAGCTTTTTTAAGAGTTAATCTAACTTCTGGGTCTGTAGTAGCTAAAGCTTTAGCGATACCGTGAGAAACAGCACCAGCTTGACCTACGAATCCACCACCGTGAACTGTTGCTTCAACATCATATTTTTCCATCATGTTAGCAACTGTAAAAGGTTTTAAAACTATAGCTTTTAAAGTATCTAATGTATAGATTTCATTTAAATCTTTTTTGTTGATTGTTATTTTACCAGTTCCAGGAATAATGTTTACTCTTGCGATTGAAGATTTTCTTTTTCCTGTTGCATAAATATATTCTTTCTTTGCCATTTTTTAATTCCTCCTAAAAATTCCACATTTCTGGTTTTTGAGCTTCGTGGTTGTGCTCAGCACCTTTACATACTCTTAATTTTTTAAGCATTTCTCTTCCTAAAGTGTTGTGTGGTAGCATACCTTTAACTGCTAACATAACAGCTTTATCTGAGTTAGTTGCCATTAAGTCTTTGTAAGATACTTCTTTAAGACCAGTCATATAAGATGAGTGTCTTCTGTATTTTTTGTTTTCTAGTTTGTTACCAGTTAAAACTGCTTTATCTGAGTTTATAACTATAACATTATCTCCACAATCAATGTGTGTAGAATAAGTAGGTTTGTGTTTACCTTTTAAAAGTCTAGCTGCTTCTGTAGCTACTCTACCAAGTGGTCTATCAGCTGCGTCTAGAATATACCATTTCTTTTCGATTTCGTTAGCTTTTACGCTATGTGTAGTATTATTCATTTTAATTTTCCTCCTAAAATATAATCTTAGAAAGTCAAATTTCCGGGGTTATAGTTTGACTAACTATACGATACTTAGACATTATACAATTTTTTTGTAAAAATGTCAACTAAATTGATAAAATCTTGTGAAAAAAGTATATGTATAACAATTTAAAATAGGTTTAAAGTACTTGCAAAAAGTAAATATTTATAGTAATATATTTTTATAAGAGAATAGTGAGGAAAAAAATGATTAAATACGAGGTTTATGAAGGTGTATTTGACATGGACTTTGAAGACACATCTGCGTCTTTAGTTGATGCCAGAGAAAAAGGAAGATTAAAAAACGTTATAAACAATTTAAATATGTATGCTGGAAATATGAGAACTGTCACAGAAATATATACTAATGTATTGCTAGATGATAATGTTTCATACTTCTTGCCAAAGATTACACAACAAGATGTATTCGCTAGACATTTCCCAGAACTTTTTGAATATAATGAGTATGGTGAAAACTTATTTAATTGCCAACAAAATAGTAAATATCATAAATATAGTGTATTCCATCATATTGTAGCTAGTATTGAAAATGCTAATGTTACTGAAATTTCTATTGCTGATTGGCAAAAGAAAGTTATTAAATGGACTATGTTTTTACACGATATAGGAAAGCCATATGTTAAGAAAGTAGCTGAAGATGGAACAGAAAGCTTTGAAGGTCATAGTGAAAAGTCTGTTGAAATGGCACAAGCTATACTTAATAGATTGTACTTTAGTGAAGAAGAGAAAAATATTATTTTAACTCTAATAAAGTTTCATGATATGTATTTAAATATTGAAGATGTTAATCAACAAAATTTAGAATTTTTAGCAAATGGCCTTAATAATGATAGAGAATTATTCTATTTATTAATAAATGTTAAAGATGCAGATGCCAGAGCAAAAAGCATTGAAGCATATGAAAACTTTAAAGCAATAAAGGAAAAATTCTATGAATTTGCTGGTACATATTTTGAACAAAGTACTAGAAAGAAAATTGAAATTAAAGAAAATAGCGTTGTAGGTAAAACAGAAGGACCTAATACAGATGAAGATATTAAAGAAGAAGATAAACTTACAAGTAAGGATATTAGGGAATTAATAGATGAAATAATAACTAAAAAGACTATTAAAGTTAAGTATCAACCAATTGTAGATTTAAAAACTCAATCTGTATTTGGATATGAAGTATTATCTCAAATTAGTTCAGCTAAAAAAGTAAGACTTCAAACATTACTTGAAGCAGCAAGAGACTATAATGATTATGATAAATTACAACAAGTTCTATTTACTAATGCTGTTGAACAATTTGAAGGAATAGTAAATAGAGATTCAAATGTCATATTTGTAAACATTGATTATGATAGCTATGTTAACTATGTTAATAAACCAAGAATATATGATATGATGGCAAGAAATAAAGTTGTTATAGAGTTTAAAAATTATGATAATAAAGACTTAACATCAATTCAAGAAACAATACAAGGTATTCACTTAAAAGGTGGTAAGGTAGCTTTTGATAACTTTAAATTAGATAATTTAACTATAGAGGATATTTGTTATTTAGATATAGATTATATTATTCCAGATATATCATTTATTAAAGATATTAATAAAGACTTTGAAAAACAAAAGTTTATTAATAGTTTAATAACATATACAATTTCAAAAGATATTAATTTGATTGCTGTTGGTGTTGAAAGCAAAAAGATTCTTGATACATTAAAACTTGTTGGAGTTAGACTTGTACAAGGATTCTACTTTGGAAAACCTCTACCAGAAATTAATATGATGAATGATGATATTTATAATTTATTAAATACTGAAGAAGATCAATCAGTAATGTAAAATATTTTAAAGAGCAAGATGAAAATCTTGTTCTTTTTTTATTAAAACTATTTACAAAAATGTAAATACGAAATATAATAAGGGTGTACCTAAAAAGTACTTGAAACTCAGTAAAATGAACGGTTGTACGTTTTTTGAAAATTTTTGAAAATAAGTGTTGACAAACCAAAAATTTAATAGTATAATAATAAACGAACAAACGTTCTAAATGTTATAAGGAGGAAGATTTATGATATCTGAAGAAAGAAAAAAAGCACTAGATATAGCAATGGCTCAAATAGAAAAAAACTTTGGTAAAGGTGCAGTTATGAAATTAGGAGAAGTTGGAGATGTATCTATAGATACAATTCCATCTGGAGCATTAAGCTTAGACGTAGCACTTGGTATTGGAGGATTCCCTAGAGGAAGAATAGTAGAAATATTTGGACCTGAATCATCAGGTAAAACAACTGTAGCATTACACGCAATAGCAGAAGCACAAAAACTTGGCGGAATTGCAGCATTCATTGATGCAGAACATGCTTTAGATCCAGTATATGCTAGAAATCTTGGAGTAGATGTAGATAACTTAATCGTTGCACAACCAGATACTGGTGAACAAGCATTAGAAATAGCAGAACAATTAGTAAGAAGTGGAGCAGTAGATATCATAACTATCGACTCTGTTGCAGCACTTGTTCCTAAAGCTGAAATTGATGGCGAAATGGGAGATTCTCATGTTGGTCTTCAAGCAAGACTTATGTCTCAAGCTTTAAGAAAATTAACAGGTGTTCTTAATAAATCTAATACAGTAGCGATATTTATTAACCAATTAAGAGAAAAAGTTGGTGTTATGTTTGGAAATCCAGAAACAACTCCTGGTGGTAGAGCTCTTAAATTCTATGCATCTGTAAGACTTGATGTTAGAAAACAAGAAGCTATTAAAGTTAACGGTGAAGTAACAGGAACTAGAACAAAAGTTAAAGTTGTTAAAAACAAAGTTGCACCACCATTTAGAGAGGCTGTTTTTGATATCGTTTATGGTAAAGGTATTTCAAATTCTGGATGTGTTCTAGATTTAGCTACAGATATGAATATAGTAGATAAATCTGGTGCATGGTTTGCATACAATGGACAAAAAATTGGACAAGGTAGAGAAAATGCTAAATTATTCTTAGAAGAAAATCCAGATATTATGAAAGAAATTGAAGGTAAAGTTAGAGAAAACTACAATATGGCTTTTGAAAATAGTTTAACTGGTGAAGCTGATTCAGAAGAATCTGATGATGATTTCGAACTTGATGAAGAATAATATTTATGATAAAATGAAGACGCAGTAAAATGCGTCTTTTTTTAAGGAGTTAATATATGAATTTTGAACAAGCAAAAGAAAGAGCAGTAAAATATTTGGTACTTGCTCTACGTACTGAAAAAGAAGTGAAAGATAAACTAAGAAAACTGAATGTAGAAGAAGATATAATAGATGAGGTATGTGAATACTTAAAAGGATTAGGATACATTAACGATGTGTATTATACAGAAGCATATCTTAGACAATGTGAATCTATTCCTAAATACTCTAAATATGAAATTAAAATGAAACTAATACAAAAAGGTATAGATAAAGATTTGGCTAGTGAAAAAATAGCTAATAATTTAAACCAAAATTATGAAGTAAAAATTGTAGATAAACTTATGAATGGGAAGCTAAAAAATATGGAGCCTTTAAAACAAAAAGTATATTTGTATAGAAGAGGCTTTAAATTAACAGATAATATTGAGTTAGATTAGGAGGCAACTATGAAAATAACATATGTAACTGGTAACTGGGCTAAGGTCCAAAGTGCCAAAGAAAAACTTGAACCATATGGAATAGAAATAGATAATATTAAATTGGATATTAGAGAAATTCAAGCAGATGATGTTGAATCAATTGCTAAGTTTTCTGCAGAAGAAGCAAGAGATTTACTTCATACTAATGTGTTAAAAAATGATACTGGCTTTTTTGTTGAAGCACTTGGTGGTTTTCCTGGGCCTTACGCACATTATGCAGATGATACAATTGCTGAAGATGGAATTCTTAAACTTATGGAAGGTGTAGAAAATAGACGAGCATATTTTAAAGAAGCTTTTGCATATGCTAAAGTTGACGGAGAAACTAAAGTGTTTGTATCCGTTACTCCTGGAACAATAGCTTTAGAAAAGTCTGGAACTTATGGCTGGAGTTGGGATTTTATATTTATTCCAGATAGTCAAAATAAGACACTGGCAAATTTTGATGACTCAATTCGTTTTTCTTTATGGAATACAGATGGGTATAATGAACTAGCTAAATATCTTATTGATGAGGCTAAAAAATAGAGCCTTGCATAAAATATTTAAATAGTATATAATTTGCATATATTAAGAGGTGAGTTATGAATAAAATGATTAGTAAATTAAAAGTAGCTTCTATAGCTAGTGTTACTTCTTTACTTGGAAATTTTGTTTATGCCGGTTTAGAGGTTAATGGTAAAATTGTAGACCCAACAAATCCTGTAGAAATACCTGTTATAATAATTACAGCGGTTTTGTCTTTGATTGTTGTGGGATTGTTAATTTATAAAATAGTAGCTAAAAAGATAGAAAAGAAAAACATATGGAAATCTGTATTAGTAGCTTTAATAGAAATAGTAGTTATATTTGCACTAGGTAGATTAATTGTGGTGGCTACTATTCCTACAGGAGGTGTTTTATGATAAATACACCTACTCCTCATAATGAGGCAAAACTTGGAGATATTGCAAAAGTAGTACTTATGCCAGGTGATCCACTAAGAGCAAAGTATATTGCAGAAAACTTTTTAGAAAATGTAGTTCAGTATAATCATGTTCGTGGAATGAATGGCTATACTGGTGAATATAACGGAGTAAAAGTGTCTGTTCAAGGAAGCGGAATGGGTATTCCTTCAATTGGAATTTATTCTATGGAGCTATTTGATGGTTACGATGTAGATACAATTATTCGTGTTGGAAGTGCCGGTTCTATGGATAATGACGATGCAGATGAGACAGCAAAAAGTGTTAATGTTGGAGATATAATTATTGCTCGTGATGCAATAACAGATTCAAATTATGCAAACGCTAATGGCTGGGATTATGAGCCAACAGCAAGTGAACAAACTTTAGAAATTGCTTTAAGATTAAGTTCATCTATGGATAACGTTAAAGTTGGAACTATATATTCTTCAGACTCATTTTACATGAGTGATGAGGATCTTAAAGCTCGTGCAAGAACAAATACACTTGGGGTTGAAATGGAAACATTTGGACTATATATGAATGCAAAACATACTGGTAAAAATGCACTTGGTATTTTTACTTGTTCAGATAAACCATTAAAGGGTGAAGGAATGTCTTCTCAAGAAAGAGAAACAGGACTTAACCAAATGATTAAACTTGCATTAGATATTGCAGTTGAAATTGAAAAGGAAAGATAGTAATGAGTAATGTAGAGAAAATGGAAGATTTCAAATTTAGTATTGAAAACTTCGAGGGACCACTAGATTTATTGCTATACTTAATATCTAAAAACAAAAAAGATATATTTGAAATATCTTTAAGTGATTTAACAGATGAGTATGTAGCTTATCTACAAGAAATGAATGAGAGCAACATTGAAGTTGCATCTGAGTTTGTTGTGATGGCAGCAACTCTTTTAGATATTAAAGCAAGAAAACTATTGCCTCAACTTGAACCACAAGAAGATGAAGAAGAAATATCTGAAGAAGAAATCTTAAGAAGAATAAATCAATATAAAATATATAAAGAGGCATCAGAACAAATATATAAGATGTATCAAGAAAACTTTGGATCTTTTGTTAAAACTTTTGAAAAAATTAATTTTAACAAAAAAGCAGAATATACTGGAGATAAGATAGTTCCACAAGAATTATATAATATATATTCAGACATATTAATGCGTAACCAAAATAAAATTAATAGACAAGCCAAAGAAATTGAAAAGATTGCAGTATATGAAAAATATACTGTTCAAGATAAGGTTAGACAAATTGTTAATTACTTAAATGATAATAAAAACATGGTATTTAATAAAGTATTTAATGAGTCTTGTGATAATGTTGAAGTTGTTACAGCTTTTCTTGGAGTATTAGAACTAGGAAGAATGAAACAAGTAGATATTGAGCAAAAATACTTGTTCTCAGACATAAATGTAACTAGAAAAAATGATGCAATGATTAATATTGATCCATCTACATTTAATTATTAAAAGAGTTTAAAAATAAGGGAAATATATATGAAAGTATAAAAAAGAGAAGCAGTTTTTTCTGCTTCTTTTTCGTTTCTATTCTACTACACTTTGTATATCTTGTAGTTCGAATCTGTATTTTTGTTTAACATCTGGATATTTTATATGATCTACTTCACTTAAAAACATATCCATTGGTCTTATATATAATTTTCCCTCACCATATAGTTGTCTATAAACCACATATTGGCTTTTATCTTCTGAGTGAGTTGCAATATCTTCTACTAGATAATAATCTCCTTTAAAATGTTTGTAAATGCCTTTAATTTTAATTTCACGCATAAAATATTACCTCCTAAATTTCTTCATAGATAATATCATAAAGAATTATAAAAAACAATGATTATATAGTTAAATTTTAGTATTATTATTTTGCTTTTGCATATATAGTAATAGGAGGAAATTTTATGATTAAATGTATAGATAAAAATATTATAGTTGAAGAAACTGAAGATGATAGCAATGCAAGTAATATAATAATTAAAAGTGAAAATAACAATATATTTGGAAATGTAATAAGTATTGGAAGTAATGTTTTAGATATATCTGTAGGAGATAAAATTATTTTTTCTAGAAATGATGCCAAAAAGATTATATATAATAATGCTGAGTTTTTTGTGTTAAATGAGAAAGATGTTTTAGCTGTTATTTGAGGTGAAAAATGAAAGATATAGTTTATGGAAAAGATACAAAAATAAAAATGTTCGCTGGAATAGAAAAATTAGCAAATCTTGTTGTTCCTACTCTTGGGCCTAAAGGTAAAAATGTAGCAATAAAAAATGAGTTTAGTGATGCTGTAATAATAAATGATGGAGTAAGTATTGCAAAAGAGGTTGAACTTGAAGAACCATTAGAAAATTTAGGTGCATCAATAATTAAAGAGGCTGCATTAAAGACTAATGATATAGCAGGAGATGGAACTACAACTGCTACAGTCTTGTCTTATGAGATGGTTAAAAACGGAATTAGGCAAATAGAGGCGGGTGCTAGCGAAGTTAAACTTAGAGATGGAATGAATAAGGCATTAAACAAGTGTGTAGAGTTATTAAAAACTAATTCTAAAGTTGTTCAGACAAATGATCAAATACGAGAAATAGCGACGATTTCATCTGGTAGCACCAAGACTGGAGAATTAATATATGATGCTATTAATATGGTGGGTAAAGAGGGAATTATTACTACAGAAGAATCTAAAAGTGAGACTACAAAACTAAATATAGTTGAAGGATTTAAAATTGATAGTGGGTGCGTTTCTCCTTATATGCTTGGTGAAAATAGCTCTTTTGAAAACTTGGAAAAACCATATATATTTGTAACTAACAGAAAAATAACTAGTGTATCTGAAATTATGCCACTAATTGAAAAGGTGAGTCATCAAGGAAAACCTTTAGTAATTTTTGCAGAAGAAATAGAAGGAGAAGCTCTTGCAACATTAATAGTAAATAAAATGAGGGGAAGTTTTAATTCTATCGGTGTTAAAGCTCCAAGTTTTGGAAAAAATAGAAAAGAAATACTTGAAGATATAGCAATAGTTACTGGTGCTACTTTTTATGATATAGATTCACCACTAGATATAAAAGATGTTGAACTTGAAAATTTAGGTAGTGCAAAAAATGTTAAGATTTCTAAAGATAGTACTATTATTCTTCGAGGAGATGCAAAAAATGATATATTAGAAAATAAAATAGATGAAATTAAGAATAAAATACTAGATACTAGTGTTAGTTATGAGGTTGAAACATTACGAAAAAGGCTTGCAAGACTTTTGGGTGGAATTGCTGTAATTGAAGTTGGTGCTAGAACACAAACAGAACTTAATGAGAAAAAGCTAAGAATTGAAGATGCACTATGTGCAACAAGAGCTGCTATTGAAGAAGGAATAGTTGAAGGTGGAGGTATAGCATATATAATTATACAAAAAGAATTAAAAGAGTATATTATAAATATGGATGAGGGAGAAAAAAACGGGGCAAATATCGTTTTAAATGCTTTGGATAGACCTTTATACTATATTGCACAAAATGCTGGCCAAAATGGAGATTTCGTCGTTGAAAAAATAAAAAACGAAAAAAAGGGTATAGGTTATGATGCAAGTAATAATACGTATGTTAACGTTGTTGAAAAAGGGATAATTGATCCTACTAAAGTGTGTAGAATTGCACTTGAAAGTGCAGTGTCAATTTCTTCAATGATTCTTACTATAAATGGTGCAATATGCCATAAAGAAGCCAGAGAAAGTTAATTCTCTGGCAATTTTTTGTATTATAATCCATTATTTACAAGATTCATTATAACACTTACAATAGATAATGAAATTCCAAGTAAGAATACTATTAATGAACTGAAATATGCAATTTTTACAGTTGTTGGTTTGCTATTTTTCTTTGCTATTTTTTTAGAAACAATAAATGCTGGTATAGATAATGCTAAAGAAAAAATAATACGATTAAGCATTAGTGGTATAGCAACAATTGTCATTACAATTGCAACTAAAGACCAAAATTTAACTTTTTCTTTAGTTATTCTTAATCTTGATGCTATATTCATAAACACTATTAGTGCAATTAATCCAAAAATATCTACAACTAGTCTTGTGCTTTTTAATGATATAACTAAATAAATGCAAAATAATGTAAATAATCCTAATATGATTGAAGTCACTATAACTGGTTTGCTTAGTGGTTCTTTTGTATTTTCTTTTCTCATCATAACACCTCTTAGTGGTTATTATATTATATAAATATATTAAAGTCAAATGATGTTTATTCTATTGCAAAACTACTTGTTTTAATGTATAATATTATGTATAGGAAAAAGGGAGAAATAATGGAAGAATATATAAACAACATAGATATGCAGACTATTCCTGAACAAACTTTAGCTTTTATTGGGGATGCTGTATATAATGTATATGTTAGAACATATCTTGCAAGTATTTCTACTGCAAAGGCAGGACAATTACATGTGATGTCTATAAAATATGTAAGTGGTAAAGGACAAGCTGAAACAATAGATAAACTTATGGATATGCTAACAGAAGAGGAAATTGCAATATATAAAAGAGGAAGAAATACAAATATTCCTACAGTTTCAAAACATGTTGATGTTGTAGATTATAAAAAAGCAACTGGATTTGAAGCTTTAATTGGATATTTATATTTAACTAGAAATACACAAAGATTAGATGAAATAGTTAAGAGCGCTATAGCTACTTTTGAGGAGGAATAGAATATGAATGAAAAAGAAAGTTTAGAAGAAGAATTCAAAAAAGAAGTATTAAAAACAATTGATTCTAAAGAAGAACAAAAACTAATGGAAGAATGGATTGAAGAAGGTAAAGTTACAATTGATTTTATGGAAAAAATAAATGATGTTGAAATACCTGATAGTACTAACTATGTAATATTTACTGATGGCGAAGAACAATTAGTATATGAAAATGGGGAATTCTATGTTGTTTCTACTACAAGTAGCTTAAGAAAAAAAGTTAAGAAGACTAAAAAAGAAGCAACAGATATGTATTTAGATTATTTTATAAAATATCAATTAAATCCATTACTTGATGCTAGAAATCTTAGTGATGAAAAAATTAAAGAACAACAAAGAGAAAAAGAACTTGCAGAAAAAATTGCTAAACAAGAAGTTGAAAAAGCAAAAATTATTGAAGAATCTAAAGAATATGATGAACATTCTCCACAAGATAGAATGAAATAAAAAAATAGAGAACTACCAAGCGGTAGTTCTTTTTTGTTATAAACTGTTTTTTACTTGTTCAATATCTGCAGCTCCTGCAGGTGCTGCTGGAATGTAATATTCTTTTTCTTTAGCAATTAAATATAATTGCCATTGATAGTCTTCTAGTGTATTTCTAGATTGTACTAATTGATCTCTTAAATTTTTATTATTTGTTTGTTGAATACTATAGTTAATTAAATTAATAATACTATTTAATGTAGATAAAGTATCATTTATTGCAATTTTTTCTGTCATTTTATTCACCTCATAACATATTTGAAAGCTCAGTTTTAATACTTGAGCATTCCTGAGTAATATCATCTAATACAGTAGTAATGTTTGTATCAGAAGTAAGTGTTTTGTAGTAATTAATTTTTGCACAAAAATTTCCTGCGTGACCACATATGTGTCTAATGTTTTGAATTTCAATTTGATTTAAATTTTCCATAATTTCCTCCTTATACAATAATAGTATTTGCTTTTTTTCTATTTTTATTCTTTTAATTATTGTTTTTGCTTTTTTTATTTTTGTTTTTATTTTTATCATTATTTTATAGTAGGTTTTGAAACTAATGCACTAATAAAGCCAAAACAAATTGCTGCTGCAATTCCACCTGAAGTTGCTGTAACTCCTCCTATAAATATACCAATAAAACCTCGTTCTTCAATAGCCTTTATTGTACCTTTATATAATGAATATCCAAAGCCAGAAATTGGTACTGTTGCACCACATTTTCCAAAGTTATATATTGGTTCGTAAATTCCAAGAAAACCTAGTATTACTCCAAGTACAACAAATAATGTAAGTATTCTTGCTGGTGTTATTTTTGTTTTATCTATTAATATTTGACCTATTGTACATATTATTCCACCTGTAATAAAGCATTGTAAATATTCCATATTACACCTCGTTTTCTATTGCTATAGCATGTGCAATTGAAGGTATTGATTCGCCCTGCCCTGAAGATATAGGACTCATAAGTGCTCCGGTTGCAACAAGCAATATTTTGTTTAATTTTTTTGCGCTTAATTCGTTAAAAAAGTAGCCAGAAAATACACTTGCTATACAGCCACAACCACTTCCTCCGCAATTAACATCTTGCTTTTTTAAATCATAAATAATACATCCACAATCTATATGTTTTTTTGAAATATCTATGTTTTCTAATTCAAATAGGTCATGTAGCATTTTACTTCCATGTTCTCCTAAGTCTCCTGTAATTATTGCATCGTAATAATCTATATCTCTATTTGTGTCTGTTAAATGCTGCGCAATTGTATTAAATGCTGCAGGTGCCATTGCAGCTCCCATATTTGCCATATCTTTTACACCTAGATCTTGAATCTTTCCTGGTGTTACATAAGTGATTCTTGCATTTGAGCTACTTTTCTTTTCTTTTGTAATTAATGCTGAACCTGCTCCTGTTACTGTTGCTTGTGCAGTTGTACTTCTTTGGTTTCCATGTTCAAGTGGCATTCTAAATTGTCTTTCTGCACTACAAAAATGTGATGAAGCACTACATATAACGTTTTGAGCTAAGTTAGATTCTATTATAATTGAACTTAATAATAATCCTTCACAAAAAGTTGAGCAAGCACCAAATAATCCAAGAAATGGTACATTAAAATTTCTAATTGCAAAATCTGATGATATGCATTGATTTAGTAAATCTCCAGAGAATATAACATCTATGTCTTCATCTTTTAATTTGGCTTTTTTTTCTAAGTTATTTATACAAGTTTTAAGCATTTTGCTTTCACATTTTTCAAAAGTTTTTTCATTATCCCATACATCGTTTATATGAGTGTCAAAAAAGGAAGATAGAGGACCTTGGGCTTCTTTTGGTCCAACTATACTTGATGTATATGATATATATGGCATACTTTCTATTTTAAAAGTTTGTTTTCCAATCTTCATAGCAACCTCCTAAAGAATAAATTTGAAAAAATAGTATATTAAACCAAGTATTATAGAACTTGTTATACCATATACTAAAACGGGACCAGCAACTTTGAACATATTACTTCCAAGACCTAGAACAAAACCTTCACTTTTAAATTCTATAGCAGGAGCTACTATACTATTTGCAAATCCTGTTATTGGTATAGTTGAACCAGCGCCTGCAATTTTACCTAGTCTTGAATATAGATTAATTGCTGTTAAAAAAGCACTTAAAAATATTAATGATATACTTGTAATAGTAGATGCAGTATCTTTATTTACATATTTTAATGAAATATTAAATATTAATTGACCTAATGTACAGATTAATCCACCTATTACAAATGCAAAAAAAATGTTTTTGGCAATAGGACTTTTTTTGGCATTTTTAGATATCATTTGGTCATATTCGCTATTTGTAATGTTTAAATTTGAATTCATTGATAATCACCATAAATATTATTAGTAAAATTTACATATTTATGATTTGAATTTGTAAAAAAATATTGAAAAGATAAAATTTTTTTGATATAATGAATTCATAAATTGTAGCTTTGGGGGTAGTAATATGGAAAATGAGAAGAAGTTCGCAACAGAGATGTTTGGCTATGATAAAAAACAAGTAGAAGAATACGTTAAAGCAATGAAAGCTGAATACGAAAGCAAATTACAAGCTGAACGTTCAGATAATAATAGAATAGCTAATGAATTGTCATTAGTAAAAAGAAAATTAGAAAAATATGAAACAGATTATATTTCTAAACAAGAGAAAGTTGCTAGTGCACTAATAACTGCAGAAGATCAAGCAAAGAAAATAATTGAAGATTCTAGAAGTGAAGCAATTCAAGAAAAAGATAGAATTGAACACCTAATTGAAATGGAAAAAGAAAAACTTTTAGATATGAAAAGAGAAGTCATTGATCTTAAAGAAAAAACTGTTGGATTATTAGATAAATATAGCCAAGAGATTAATGATTTATTAGAATAATGCAATTACAATATCCAGGAATTATCCTGGATATTTTTTGTGCATTATATTAATGCAAATGTAATACAATTAAATAGGAGAAAAATATGAAATTTACATTTGCTTTTTTTAATAAACACAAAAGAAAAAGAAAAAAGATAATATTAAAACAAAGTGGAAACTATTTACTTTCTATTATTATTTGTACAGTTATTACTGTTAGATGTAACACTATAGTCTTTGCAACTAATCTGGTAGATAATGTGGATAACAATATAATTAAAGAGGCAATTTTAAGTAACAATTTGCTTCTTAGTAAAACAAGTTATAGATATAATAAAGTAGAGGAAAAGGCACAAAGTGAAACTATAGATTATTCTTCGACTCAAGAAGAACTTGCAATGGATAGTGTAGCAAATAATTATGAGAAAAATGTATTAGTGTTTAATAATGTGGATAACTATTTTTGTAATGTCATTAGTGAAACAAAAAATTACCAGAAACTAAATGTTTGTGGGGTTGAAGTTATTAATTATTCTAGTAATAGAAATATAGATTTTGCAAAAATACTTGCTATGGATGATATATTATTTGAAGAAGATGATGAAGTTACAATGTATACTACTCACACATCTGAGTCTTATTCAAATTGTCCAGAATATAGTGCACCAGCAAGAACATTAGATGGAAGATATAATATGCTGTCTGTTGCTTCGTGTTTTGCTAGAAATCTTAATATAAAAAATATAAATACAGTTTGTTCTTTGAATCCTCATGACTATGGAGAATACAATAGTGCATATACTAATTCACGTATAACGCTTGCAAGTATAATTGAGGAAAATCCTAATGTTAAAGTCGCAATAGATGTGCATAGAGATGCAATTGAAGATTTATCTTTTGCACCAAAACTTGACATCATGGGGTATAATGTTGCATGCGTAATGCTAGTTATGGGGATTGGTTATGAAGATGAACCAAATATTTATTATGAAAGAAATTTAAAACTTGCTTTTGAAATACAAATGCTTGCAAATAAAATATATCCAGGACTATTTAGACCAATGATTATTAGAGATAGTGTATATAACCAAGATTTAATGGCAAATTCTTTTTTAATTGAAGTAGGAGCTACGGGAAACACAATAGAGGAGGCAAAGCTATCAACAAGATGTTTGTCAAATTTGCTAAATATTATATATAATCATTGAAATGATTTTGTTCTTTGTGATATAATCTAAAATCGATACGAAAGGTTAGGATAAAATGGGAAAGTTAGTTATAGTTGAATCACCATCAAAAGCTAAAACAATTAAAAAGTATTTAGGTGGAGATTATGAGGTAATAGCATCACAAGGTCATATAGTAGACCTTCCTGCAAATAAACTTGCAGTAGATGTGGATAATGATTTTAAACCAGAATATAAAACTATGCCAGATAAGGCTAAATTAATTAAAGATATTAAAGAACAAGCAAAAGATAAAGAAATAATTTATCTTGCAACCGACCCTGATCGTGAGGGAGAAGCGATAGCTTGGCATTTAAAAAATCTTTTGAAAATTAAAGATAATAACAAATGTAGAATAGAGTTTAATGAGATTACTAAAAATGCAGTAAAAAAAGCAGTAGAATCTCCAAGAGTTGTTAATCAATCTCTTGTTGATGCCCAACAAGCAAGAAGAATTCTAGATAGAATTGTTGGATATAAACTTTCTCCATTATTATGGAAAAAAGTAAAAAAAGGAACAAGTGCAGGAAGAGTTCAATCTGTTGCACTTAAGATAATTATAGATAAAGAACGTGAAATACAAGCGTTTGTGCCAGAAGATTATTTTGTAATGTATGCAAAACTTGCTAAAGGTACAGATGTAGTTACAGCAAAGTTCTATGGAGATAAAAATGGTAAGATAGAACTTAAAGATGAAAAAACTGTAAATAGTATTATTAAAAAAATAGATAATAAAACATATGAAGTTACAGATGTTAAAAAGAGCGAGAGAAGAAAAAATCCTCCTGCTCCATTTACTACATCTTCACTTCAACAAGAAGCTTCTAGAAAGTTAGGATTTGGTGTTAAAAAGACAATGATGGTTGCTCAAAGATTATATGAGCATGGATTTATAACATATATGAGAACAGATTCAACAAGACTTTCTGAAGATGCTAAAAATATGGCAAAAAAATATATAACTGATACTTTTGGAAAAAACTATTATTTAGATAGAGAATTTAAAACGAGCGATACTGCTCAAGATGCTCACGAAGCTATTCGTCCTACACATTTAGATGAAGAAGTTGAATTAAGTGGCGATGATTTAAAACTATACACATTAATATTAAATAGATTTTTAGCTTCACAAATGAGTGTAGCAGTATATGATACAACTAGAATTAAAGTAGAAGTTGAAGATTATGTTTTCTATATTAATGGAAGTACAATTAAGTTTGATGGTTTCATGAAACTATACATTGAAGGTAAAGACGAAAAAAGAAAAAGAAAAGATGCAGAAGATGATGAAGAAGACGCTGAAGAAAATGTTTTACCTGAAATTAATGTAGGGGATATCTTAAAGCAAAAAGAGCTTAAAGCAGATAAAAAGACTACTGAACCACCTGCAAGATACACTGAAGCTAGCCTTGTTAAAGCAATGGAAGAAAATGGAGTTGGAAGACCAAGTACATATGCTCCAACAATTTCAACTATTGAAGATAGATTATATATAGAAAAAGAAGGTAAATATTTAGTACCTACAGATTTAGGTATGGTAGTAAATAAGCTTCTTGAAGAAAACTTTAAAGATATAGTAGATGTTAAGTTTACTGCAGATATGGAGCATAAACTAGATGAAGTAGCAGAAAACAAAATAGATTATGTTCAAATGCTTAAAGATTTCTATGGACCATTTATTACTAATTTAAATGAAGTTCAAGATAAGATAGAAAAAGTTAAAGTACCTGAACAAGAATCTGATGTTGTATGTGAAAAGTGTGGAAGAACTATGGTTATTAAACATGGAAAATTTGGTAAGTTTTTAGCTTGCCCTGGATTTCCAGAGTGTTCAAACATTAAACCATATAACGAATCTATTGATGCACCTTGCCCAGATTGTGGTGGAAAGGTAATAATTAAATATACTAAAACAAGAAGACCTTTTTATGTTTGTGAAAATAATACAAACACAGATGATAGCAAATGTCACTATATTTCATGGTCGAAACCAAAAGCTAAGAAGTAGAATTTTCTACTTCTTTTTTTATGCACTTAATTGACATAAAATAGGAATGGTGCTATAATCTTTTCGTATTTTTATATATTTTACTAAATTATTAATATAAGGAGGAAATTTATGGATGTGTACGAAAAAGAATTAGAGTGCTATAATTTTGATTTTGAAAAAGATAAAAGAACTATTAATAGTATTCAAAACAGGATAGAAATTATAATACCATTAATTGCTGCTGTTAGCGGTCTTATTTCAAGAGATATGTATGTGACGTATAATTTTGCATTGTTTATGTATTTTTTATCTACTATAAGACTAAGGTGCAATTATTCAAAAATTTTTGATCAGTATTTGCATAACAAAAGATACTATTATACCTTTCTTAAAAATAAAGGTGTAGGTGTAGAAATTGATATTTATAAAATGCAGAGTATTAAATGGGATGATTATATAGACAGATGGTTTAAGTTTAAAAGAAACTATGCATTAATACTATCATTTATTTATATTATTACACCAATACTACTATTTAACATTAATCATCTTATATCCTCTATTATAAATTTAAGTGCATTATGGATATTTATATTTTCAGAAAAGAGAAAATGTAAAGCAGTAAAAAAAGCGTATATGCTTGGAAACAATATGTTTTTAAAATATGAGCAATATACGAAAAAAGAAAAAGAATAAATGTAGGAGAAATGTTCTTCTGCATTTTTTTATGACTCATTTTTCTTGAAAAATAGAGGTTTGTATAATATAATAGTCGTGAATGGAGAATAAAATGGAAAAGAAAGTTAATATAATAGGTGCTGGACTTGCTGGATGTGAGTGCGCATATATTTTAGCAAATAATGGTTTTAAAGTTAGACTTTATGAAATGAAACCACAATATAAAAGTGAGGCACATAAGTCTAATGATTTTGCAGAACTTGTATGTTCAAATTCACTTAAATCTGAACTTTTAACTAATGCTTGCGGATTACTAAAAAAAGAAATGAGCGTTTTTGGTAGTTTGTTTATTGAAGCAGCATACAATGCAAAAGTTCCTGCAGGACAAGCACTTGCTGTAGATAGAGATATATTTTCAAATTATATAACTAAAAAAATTAAAAGTAATAATAACATAGAAATTATTTATGATAAAGTAGAAAGCATAGACAATATAGAAGGAATTAAAGTAATTGCTACAGGGCCTTTAACAGATGAAAAACTTATGACTTCACTTCAAAATATACTAGGTCAAGATAGCTTATATTTTTATGATGCTGCAGCTCCAATTGTGTCAAGAGATTCAATAGATATGTCTATTGCCTACTGGGGAGATAGATATACTCAAGAACGTGGTAGAGAAGAAAGTGAAGAAGATTGGAGAAAAAGGATAGCAGACATTAAAGAGGCAGACTATTTGAATCTTCCGATGAATAAAGAAGAATACGATGCTTTTATTGAAGAGCTTATAAATGCAGAAGTAGTTACTCTTCATGATTTTGAAAAAAGAGAAATATTTGAGGGCTGTATGCCAATAGAAGTAATGGCAAAACGTGGAAAAGATACTATTAGATTTGGACCACTAAAACCTGTTGGCTTTACAGATCCTAGAACTGCAAGACGCCCATATGCTAATGTTCAACTTAGAATGGAAAATAAAGAATGAGAACTATTTAATCTTGTTGGTTTTCAAACTAATTTAAAGTTTGGTGAACAAAAGAGAGTATTTCAAATGATTCCTGGTCTTCAAAATGCTACATTTGAAAGATATGGCGTAATGCATAGAAATTCATATATAAATGGTGGTAAACTATTAGATAAGAACTTTGCATTAAAGAATAATAATGATATTTATTTTGCTGGACAAATATCTGGTGTTGAAGGCTACGTTGAATCTGCAGCATCTGGTCTTATGGTTGCTTTAAGTATAATTGCTAAATTTAAAGGAAATGATATTACTTTTCCAGAAGATACAATGCTTGGTAGTTTGGCAAAATATATTTCTACTGAAAATGATAATTTTCAACCAATGAATGCAAACTTTGGAATATTAAAACCATTAGATAAAAAGATTAGAGATAAGAAGGAAAAATACGGAAAACTTGCAGAGATTTCTCTTGAAAGTATAGAAAGATTTAAAGCACAAAATTTTTAATAAGGGGTAGATAGAAATGTCAAATATTTACTTATTATATGGAGAAGAAAAATATGATTTAAATTCAAAAGTTGAAAAAATAAAAAAAGAGTTTTCTTCTTTAGAAGTAGGAGTTAATTTGTTTTATATTAATTTAGACAATGTAGATGAACTTGAAAGTATTCTTCAGGGAGTTACATTTTTTGGAAGCGAAAAACTAGTTGTAATTAAAGATACAAAACTTAAATTTAATGTTTCTTTGCTTAATGATATAGATGAAGATGTTAAAGTGGTTATTGTTGAAGATAGTGTGGATAAAAGAACTAGTGAGTATAAAACAATTGCAAAAATAGCTGAATGCATCGAATTTAAGCATTATGATGAAAATCAAATGGTTCAATTTATCATAGATTTACTTAGAAAGTATAATGTTGCAATTTCTTTTGAGGATGCTACATATATGCAAAATGTTTGTGGACTAGATAAACAAAATATTATTAACGAACTTCAAAAATTAGTTATATATGTTGAACAAGGTGGAATAGTAACAAAAGAAGTTATTGATGTAGTTTGTTCAAAAACATTAAATGCTAAAATATTTGATGTTTTAGATGATATAATTAACAAGAAGAAAGATGTTGCAATTAGAGAATTAGACTCTTTACTAAAACAAAAAGAACCTATTGTTAAAATATATATAATGTTATATAAACAGTTTAAACAACTTTATATGATTAAAGCATTAAAACAAAGTGGTAATACAAATTATGCACAAGAACTTGAAATTCATCCTTTTGTTGCCAAAAAACTAGCTGCGTGTGCAGATAAGTATACAGAAAAACAACTAAAAAATATTATATTTGCTTTTGATGATTATGATCAAAAAACTAAAAATGGAGATATGGATTTTGAAATTGGATTAAAAAAGATAATTTGTATGTTATAATATGAATAATTGACACTTCTACTGGAAAAATACTAGTGGAGGTGTTTTTATTATGTTTAATACAGATATGGCAGATGAAAGAGTAGATGAGTATAAAAAAGTTCATAATTTAACAGATGTAGATGGGATAAAAGTTGAAAAGAAAGACTATGAAGATTTTAGCGTAGTAAAAGTAGATGTTTTAAATGATAATGGAGCTAAATCAATAGATAAAGAAATTGGAACATATATTACTTATGAGATTAATGATGTGAATTATGTGGATAATATAGATAAGATATGTGAAAGTTTAACAAATGAACTAAACTCTTTTGTAAATGAAAAGGAAAGTGTTATGGTTGTGGGACTTGGCAATATATATATAACTCCAGATGCTTTAGGAAGTCGGGTAATAAAAAATATTGAAGTTACTAGACATATTATGAAATTATCTAAAGATTTAGATTTAGATAACATTCGTGAAGTTAGCGCTTTTTGCCCTGGTGTAATGGGGAATACAGGGATTGGTTCTACTGAGATAGTTGAGGCAGTGTCAAAGATTGTTAATCCTAATGTTATTATTGTTATTGATAGTTTAATAACTAATAGTATTCATAGAGTTGGAAATTCTATTCAACTTAGTAATACAGGAATATCTCCAGGATCTGGTATTACAAATGCAAATAGAAAAATATCTAAAGATAGTACTGGTGCACAAATTATATCTATAGGTGTCCCTATGGTTTTGGATATTTCTGGTATTTTAGATGAGAAAATAGATAATTATATTGTTACTCCAAAAGATGTGGACGATACATTGTTTACTATGTCTGAAATAATATCTAAAAGTATTAATAATGCAATGTGATTATTGCAAATTTGAATGTGTTAGTATAAAATATTCTTGAACTGAGGAGGATATTAATATGTTAAAAAATAGATTAAGAATTTTACTAACATTAATTGTTGTTTTTACTTTATCACTAAATATTGTTAGTGCTGCATCACTTATAGATACTCAAAGAGTAACAGATGTGTATAAAATGAGTGATGATACTTCTGAATTTAAAGTGCCATTTTTAAGAATTGCAAAAGGAAGAATAGAAATTGATAAAGAATTATCACAAGATGGTATATTTGTTTCTCAATCTGGAATTACACTTACAAAACCTGCTACTGGTGTGCAATTATATTATTCTCAAGATACAGTAAGACTTAATTCAGATAGTGAATATTCTGCTATTGCTTCAGCTGGAAATGTTATTATTTCCGGAATTGTTGAAAAAACTACTGCTATTTATTGTCAAGGTGAAGTTACAATAGATGAAGGGGCAAATGTTAAAGGAAATTTAATTGTTTACTCAGCTAAGTTAAATATTAATTCAAAAGTTGATGGAAATATAATTGGTGTTGTTCCAACATTAAATATAAATAACGAGGTTACAGGCAATGTTAGAGTTAGAACAGAAGAAGTTAATATTACAGAAACAGGAAAAGTGATTGGAGATTTTGTTATTTCAACTTATAATTCAAATCTTAAAGTTGAAGGAGCTACTATTGATTTAATTAAAAATGCAAGTGAAGGTGGCTTCAAAGCTTTCTTTTTTGAATTTGCTAAAGCGATTATAGTTGATATGATTATTTACTTATTATTATTGATACTGATTAAAAAAGAAAGATTAGCTTTAATGGGAAATAGAATTAATCAAGGAAGAAGAGTATTAATTAATGGATTACTATCTTTTCTAGGAATAATAATGTCTATTGTTTTTGGAATTGTTTTGGTTATTTTATTACCAAAACTTGGAATTGCTTCAGTTACGTTTGGAATAGCTAGTTTAATTATATTTACATTGTTAAAAAACATTATAGTTGTCACTTTTGTAACTGAAATAGCTCTTAGTAAATATTCCGATGCTAAAGCTCAACCTAATAGAATATTTACTGTTATTGTAAGTTTCGTTATAATTAATTTAATTAGTAGAATTCCATTTATTGGTGGTTTGCTTAATATTTTCTTGTTTATTATGGCAGTAGGTATGTTTACTACCTTTTGTCTTGGTAAAAAAGGAAAAGAAGATAAAAAAGTTGAAGTTGTAAATGTAAAATAATTAGTAATAAAAAATTGAATTAAACATAGATTGTACAAGGAGGTATATATCTATGTTTAATTTTTTTATGCCTAGAAAAAGTAGAATGTGTAGGAATATGATTTATACACTTCTTCCTTTTGATAAGATTCGAAGTATGATATTGGATACTAATAGTTATGTGTTAATAGATGTTAGGACTAAAAGTGAATATGATTTTATGCATGTTATAAATGCAATAAATATTCCTGTGGCAAAACTGAGAATGTGTGAGAATGAGTATAGAAACAAGAAGGGGATAATAGTATATTGTTCAAGTGGTCAAAGAAGTAAAGAGGCAATTATGATTCTCAATAGTATGGGTTATAGTAATATATATATTTGGCAATATGGCGCAATAACAAATTTTCCGTATAAGGATATGATAGTTATTTAAAAAGTAATTATGTAACAAACATTTTTTGCAAATAGTTTTAAAAGTGAATAAGAAATGTGAAAAGTGCTTGGGGTAACTTAAATGAAATGTTTTTGTTCTTGAATGACATTATTGGTTTTTATATAATGAAATCACGTTTTGGAGGATATTAATATATGAAAAATGCAAAAATATTAATGCTTTATCCAAGCATTATGGAAATAGAACAAAAATGTGAAATGAACTCTTTTTGGAAAAATGAGTGGAAAAGAGTTAAAGAAGATATTAATGATTTTAAAATTTTTATAGAATATATTTTTACAGATAATTAACTACATAATATGCCGTTTATTGTAAACTATTACATGATTAAATAATGATTAATTATAGTTAAAAAAACTTAAAATGTGCATATGTAACGTTAATGAAACGTAAATAAAATATTATTGTTATTGCAATTTGAATTTCCTTTTAATATAATGAAAATGAATATAATTGAATGGGAAATTATATATGTACAAAAGAGGTGTATGAAAAATGTTTGAATTTTGGAAAAACGAATGGAAATTGTTTCTAGAAGATATTGACGCTGTAAAAAATGCTTTTTCAAGAATTTTTGGAAGAAAACAAGACTATTTAATGCTTAAATCTGGAAAACCTGAAGAAGGAGAATCACTTTCAAGCGAAGATTCATCAGTGCCTACTTCATCTGTTACATTAGAAAATGTTTCATCAGAAGTTACTCTAGATTCAATGGAAGGAACAAGTGAAGGTGGAGTTTTTGCACAACCTGCTAACGCAGTATTTGCAGAAATGGCACCAGCAGTTGATGCTCAAGTTAGTCAACCATCTTATCAATTAGATGGAATTGATCACAAAGTAACTGCATATTTTGGTGAAAATATTGATGAGTTAAGAGTTAATATGAGTGGAGATAAAACTCAACATGAAGTATTAAGAGAATATGCTCAATATTTCAAACCATATTCTGAAGCACAAGATATGTGTAATAGTGCGTTTAGAAAATATTATGACAGACATGCTTTAAAAATAGCTACTGAAGAACTTCCAGTTCAACAAGCTAGAATTATCCAAAACAATGTTGACCTATTCATTAAAGGACAAGAAGTGTTTGGAGAAAATGGACAATTCATTGATTCAAGAGTTGATACAATATTTGATAGAATGGGAATAGACCAAGTTAACAAAGTAGTTGGTATTTTACATGATAATACAGATGAAGGTGTTAATGTACAAGGTGAAAGACTATTTGCTGAAGTTGTTACTTATATGGTAGACAATGGAATTAAAGTAGAAAAAGATGCTGATGTACTTGAACCAATAAAATCTGTACTTGAAGAAAAATTAGATGATGTTCATAACAATCTAAAAAATCATGAAGATTGGAATGAAGAATATCAATCTCTTCTTTCTCAAGAAAGAAAATACTTATATGCTTTAAACAGAATTGAACAATATGAAACTGAACAAAGAATATCTGAATTCGAAGAAAAATTAAATGATATTGAATCAGTTTAATATGTGAAAATTAGAATAAAAAATAAGAATAAGGATTCACTTGAATCCTTATTTTTTTGACCTAAAATAAGTGCTTAAAACCAGTTGAAAAATCTATATTCTTGTGATATAATGGTGGAGTAACTAACGAAACAAAAACAAAAATAAAATAACAAAGGAGAGAAGAATATGAAATGTATTTTATTATGTGCAGGTTATGCAACTAGATTATTCCCTTTAACAGAGAATTTTCCAAAAGCATTACTTGAGGTTGGTGGAAAGCCAATAATTAATTATGTTATTGATGAGGTAAATACTTTAAATGAAGTAGATGAAATTTATTTAGTTACAAACAATAAATATACTCCTCATTTCCAAGAATGGGCTGATAAATTAAACAATGTTAAACCAATAACAGTGTATAATGATATGACAACAACTAATGAAAATAGATTAGGAGCAATAGGAGACATTGAATTTACAATTGAACAAGCTAAAATTGATGATGATGTTTTAATTATTGCAACAGACAATTTATTTACATTTAAACTTAGAGATTTTGTAGATTTCCAAAAACAATTTGGAACATCTGCTATCTGTGTAAAAACAGAAGAATATGAAAACCTAAAAAGATTAGGTGTCGTAGAAACAGACGAAAATATGAAAATTGTTGGTTTTGAAGAAAAACCAGAACAACCAAAAGGAAAATATGCTGCAACAGCTGTATATTTATATCCAAGAGAAGTTGTACCAGTTTTCAAACAATATATAGATGAAGGAAATAAACCTGATGCTCCAGGTAACTTCGTTGCTTATCTTTACAAAAAACTACCAGTTTATGGCTATGCTTTTGAAGGAGAATGGTTTGACGTAGGAACTCATGAAGCATTAGCTCAAGTAAACGAATTATATTCAAATAAATAATAAAAAAAGAGTGGTATTAGTATGAGTAAAATTTCACGTAGTATAGTGGTAGCAATATTTGTAGCATTAATTGTATTTTTAGGTATAACAGACATTGTATACATTAATAAAGATGGAGTTAATACTCAAACTATAAGCAATTGGTTCAAGCTTTTATATGTAGTTTTAGTAATTGTGCTTGTTTCGTTATATACATATGTTAGAGAAAAAATATCTAGACTAAAATTACAAAAATCTATCGCTGTAGTTTATAAGTATATATACATTACGCTTGTAATGTTGGCTTCAACTTTTTTTAAAGTATATGGTGTTATGGATACATATCCAACAGGCACTTTGATATTGTATTTTATATTAATTTACCTTACAGGAATTTTCACCCAAAAGATTATTTTTAATGTTTCAAAGAGTGAAGTACTTTCTGTACTAAGTATGTTTGTAGTATTCACACTACCTAGTGCTGTAGGAGATAAAACAATAGATTTAAATTCTAAGTTTATTACTCTTACAATGGTGACTTCAATATACGTATTACAAATATTACTTGACGAATTAAAACAATTAAACTTAAAAAATAGAAAATATTTAGTACAAGCTATAATACTAGGTGTATGTATAGGAATTAGTACTATAGTTGGAGTTAACTATTTAGTTTGGCTTGGAGTTGCAATAGTTTCACTATTTATAACTTCAAATTTAGACTCAACAAGTTTAAATTTATCTAATAGACAAAACAAGACTATAAAGAAAAGAAAGAATAATTATTTTATATATAAAATTGAAAGAATTAAGATTTCTAAGTTATTTATATCTCTTGCAATAATAGCTATTATTTCAACTTGTATTTATTATGTTGGAAGAGGCGCTGTTAGAGGACTTGCAAATCATAGTAATGGTGTATGTCAAAATATTGTAAATGATTTAACAGTTGGGATTCATTCTCAAGCTAGTGGTTCTATTAAGGATCTTGGAAATAAGGCATCAGAGTTTTCAAGTATGTCTACAAGATTTTATATGTTCTGCTACATATATATAATATTTATGGAAGTTTTAGCAGTAATTTTACATAGAAAGTATGATACAAAATCTACTGTTATTAAATTACTATTCATATTATTATTCGCATTAGTTACATTATTTAAAATTGAAGTGATATATTTCCAACCAGTAATGACATTACTACTTGTTATTACATGCATAGTTAACACAACAAATATTTATTATAATAGAGAAGAAAGAATAAAAATGATAGAAGCATAAGAAAGAAGGTGTGAGAAGGTGCCATATTATTCAAGTGATTTGATAGAGGAGGTAATATCTCAAAATGACATAGTAGATACAGTATCTGAATATGTCACTCTAAAAAAGAGCGGTAGGAATTATATGGGACTATGTCCTTTCCATAAGGAAAAGTCACCTTCTTTTTGCGTTTCTATGGACAAGCAAATTTTTAAATGTTTTGGATGCTCAGAAGGAGGAAATGTAATTTCATTTTTAATGAAAATTGAAAATTTAGATTTCTGGGATGCTGTAGAAGTACTTGCTGAGCGTGCAAATATTGATACATCTAGATATGTTGTTAACAACAATTATCATAATAAAATGGATACAGCTAAAAGTGATTTAAAAGATAGACTAATATTATTAAATAAAGAAGTTGGTCTGTTTTATCATAATAATTTAGTTGAACTATTAAAAGAAGAAAAAAATGATGTAAAGGATTATATTTTACAAAGAAAGTTTGATTCTAAAACAATCAATAAGTTTGGAATTGGATATGCTACAGGTAAAGTGCCTTTATATGATTATCTTTTAGAAAAAGGATTTACTAAAGAAGAAATGCTTGCTTCTGGTATAATACTTGAAAATAGTTCTCAAAGAATGTATGATAGATATTATCAGAGAGTAATTTTTCCTATTTTTGATATCAGAGATAGAATAATAGGATTTGGTGGAAGAGCTCTTCCTAAAAATTTGCAAGATAAAAGAATTCCTAAGTATGTGAACTCACCAGAAAACGATATATATCATAAAGGTAGAACATTATACTTAATGAATTTTGCAAAAAGAGAAAAACTAGACAATATTATTATTGTTGAAGGATATATGGATGCAATAGCATTACAAAAATTTGGCTTTTTAAATGCAGTTGCTTCTCTTGGTACAGCATTAACTGAAAACCAAGCACGTTTAATTAAAAAGTACACAGATAACGTTATTATTGGATATGACCAAGATGAAGCTGGGCAAGAGGCAATAATGCGTGGCTTAGATATTTTAGCAAATCATGGATTGAATGTTAAAGTGTTAAAGTTAGATAGACCGGATGCTAAAGATCCGGATGAATACTTAAATAAATATGGACCGGAAAGATTAAAAAAATGTATAGATAATGCTATTTCTCTTGTAGAATTTAAAGTTGAAAAACTAGAAAAGAATTATAATCCAGATAATTTTGATTCTAAAGTAAGATTTTTAACTGGAATTTCTAGTATTTTATCTAGAATAGATAACAATATAGAAAGAGACTTATACATAGATAAAATATCTAAAAAATATGGTATGAGTCCTGGACCAATACTACAAGAAGTAGAAAAAGGCATGAAAAATAAAAAAGCTAATGAAGTTCAAGTGGATATGAATTCATTAAATAAAAAAATGCAGCTAATTACTAGTGTTAGAAAAAGACAAGAACAGTATATTATCGCATTATTAATGTCTAAGAAAAAGAAAATAGTTGATGCTGTATTTGAAAACGTTAAATCTCAAGATATTGATGATGAAAACGTTAGAAAAATTTACGATTTCATCTCATCTTTAAAAGATGAGTATGATATAAACAAAATAGATATCTTATCTAAAATACAAGACGAAGATATGATAAAGGAAATCACCGATATAATGTATATCGACATTTCAGGGTATGAAGAGAGTTTACTTCAAGATGTATTAAAGAATAAGAAAAAAGAAAAGCTATATGCTAGAAGGGATGAGATTATTGAAAGACTAAACCAAGATATTTCCAAAGATGAAGGAGAAATATTAAAGGTAGAGTTAAATCAAATTGTAATTGAGCTTTCTAGATTAAAGTAAAAAGGAGATTGTGTTGATGAAAAAAGAAGAAAAAAAGGCTACAGAAGAATTAGAAAAAAAATCTAAAAAAACTACAGCTAAAAAAGCTGAAGAAAAAACTGTAAAATCACCTAAAACTAAGAAAACTGAAGAAAAGAAAGTTGCAAAGAAAGAAGAAAAAGCTACTAAAGCAACTAAAAAAGTGGAAGCTAAGGTAGAGGAAAAGAAGACTACTAAAAAAGCAACTAAAAAAGAAGAACCTAAAGTAGAGGAAAAGAAAACCACTAAAAAAGCAACTAAAAAAGAAGAACCTAAAGTAGAAGAAAAGAAAACTACTAAAAAAGCAGCTAAAAAAGAAGAACCTAAAGCTGAAGAAAAGAAACCAGCTAAAAAAACTGCTAAGAAAAAAGATGCTGAGCAAGTTGCTCAACAAATTGAAGTTGAAGAAGTAATCAAAGAAGAAAAAACTAAAGGAAATTCTCAAAAAGATAAAGTTAAAAAATTCATCGAAGACGCTGTTAAAGCTAAAAAAGTAATGATGAAAGATGTTATTGAATTTATCAGTAAAGAAGATATAGATTCAGAATATGTTACTAAGATTTATGATGAATTAGATAAACAAAAAGTTAAATTAGTTTTAGATGATGAAGATGAAGAAAAAGATTTAATTCTAGATGGAAAGATTAAAGAAGAAATCGAAGGAAGCCTAGACAAAAAAGATGAAGATAGTTCTGCTGTTGCAGAATTAGATATTGAACCAGATCTTGAAGACATGGATGAAGCAGAAAAAGATTTGCTTTTCCAAGATATGCAAGATATGTCTTTTGTAGATAACTTAAATGTAGATGACCCTGTTAAAATGTTCTTAAAAGAAATTGGTAAAATTAGACTATTAACATTTGAAGAAGAAAATATGCTTGCTGAAAGAATGGTTAATGGAGATAAGCTTGCTAAACAACAACTAATTGAATCTAACTTACGTCTTGTTGTAAGTATTGCTAAAAAATATATTGGTAGAGGAATGAACTTCTTAGATTTAATTCAAGAAGGAAACCTTGGACTAATTAAAGCAGTAGATAAATTTGACCAAACTAAAGGATATAAATTTTCAACATATGCTACATGGTGGATAAGACAAGCAATTACAAGAGCTATTGCAGACCAAGCTAGAACAATTAGAATACCTGTACATATGGTTGAAACAATTAATAAATTAATAAAAACTTCTAGACACTTATTACAAACTTTAGGTAGAGAACCTACACCAGAAGAAATTGCAGTAGAACTAGAAATGCCTGTTGAAAAAGTTAGAGATATATTAAAAGTTTCTCAAGAACCAATATCTCTTGAAACTCCAGTTGGTGAAGAAGATGAATCAAATCTTGGAAACTTTATTCCAGATGATGATGCTCCATCTCCATCTGAACAAGCAGCGGACACATTACTAAGAGAACATATTGAAGAAGTAATGCAAACTTTAACACCAAGAGAAGCTAAAGTTTTAAAATTAAGATTTGGCCTTGAAGATGGAAGAATGAGAACTCTTGAAGAAGTTGGTAAAGAATTTGATGTAACTCGTGAGAGAATAAGACAAATTGAAGCTAAAGCTTTAAGAAAATTAAGACATCCATCAAGAAGTAAAAAACTTAAAGATTTTATGAGTAGTGATATATAAAATGAGGGGGATATAATATAGTGTTTGTAGCAATTGTTGTAATTACATTTTTATTATTTTTTGCAATTGGATTTATTTCTTATGCATTTAATTCAATTGGATTATATAAGATTTCAAAAAGAGAAGATGAACCAATGAGTATTCTTGCATGGATACCATATTTAAATAAATATATTTTAGGAAGAGTAGCTTTTAAGTCTACAGCTCATGCTGTTATTATGACTATTCTAGTTCTTGCTGAATTTATTAGTTCTTCTTGTGTACTATTTGTAAAAGATAGTGTTCAAGTTATATATGGCTTATCTGTGGTATCACTTATACTTTCACTGTTAACATGTATATATACATTTATTGCTCACTATAATATATTTAGAAAATACAGTAAAAGTGTAGTCCTTATGACAATACTAGATGTTCTATCATTAGGATTACTTGGCCCTATATTTATATTTGCTATTAGAGATAATGAATCTAAAGTGGATGCATATTAAAAAAGAATTATAAGCACTAGTTTTCTAGTGCTTTTATTTTTTTATAAAAAAAGTTTGACCTTTCTTGACAAATATAAAAACATGGTATATAATATGTTTAGTCAAAGAAAGTCAAAGATAAAAAGGAGATGATTGTTAAAGATGAATTTATCTGATTTAATTGAACAATACATTATGAATGAAATAGGTGACTTAAACGAGATTGAACTAAAGAGAAATGATATTGCACATGAATTTAATTGCGTACCTTCTCAAGTAAACTATGTTATTTCTACAAGATTTATTCCAGAACTTGGATTCTATGTAGAAAGTAAAAGAGGTGGAAACGGATATATTAGAATAATGAGAACAAACTTAAGTGAGGCTGCATATATTAAAGATCTAATTGGAAAAATTGGGGATAAAATGTCGCAAAGAGTCGTAGCTGTTTACTTAAGAGAACTACTTAGATATAATTTCATAGATGAGAAGCAAGCAGATATTATTAATGCTGCATTATCTGATAAGAGTTTGGCACAAGTAGATCAACTAAAGCGTGATAGCGTAAGAGCAGATAGCTTTAAAAACATTTTAATTAATTTAATTTAAAGGAGGAATAATTATGAAATGTTCAAACTGTGGAAAAAATAACGCAAATGTTAGTTTTAACCAAAATATTAATGGTGAAGTAACAAACCTTCACCTATGTGAAGAATGTGCACACAAATTAGGTATATTTAATTCTTTTGATGATATTTTTTCACCAATGATTTTGGACTTGGATTTCATGTTACCAGAAGAAATTAAATGTAAAAACTGTGGATATACTTTATCTAAGTATAAATCTACTGGACTATTTGGCTGTGATAACTGTTACTCTACTTTTAAAAATGAAGTAGATAGAATACTAAAAACAATTCAAGGAAGCAATCGCCATATTGGAAGATTAAATGCTTCAAAGTCTAAAGATAGTAAAGATGAAGTTAAAGCTAAAAAACAAGTTAAAGAAAATAAAAAAGAAAACAAACTTGAAGAATTAAAGGCTAAACTTCAAAAAGAGATAAAAGCTGAAGAATTTGAAAAAGCAGCTATTACTCGTGATGAAATTAAAAAGTTAGAAAAGGAGGGCAATAAATAATGGAAGATTATAATGATGTTGTCCTAACTACAAGAATAAGACTTGCAAGAAATGTTAAGGGATATAAATTCCCATATAATATGACAGATAAAGAAAGAAAAACACTATTAAATGAAGTTAAAGAAAAACTTAAAGATAAATGTACTATCTTAGAATTAGATAATATAGATGATGTTACTAAAAAATCTTTGGTAGAAAAACACGAAATATCTAAAGAGTTGCTTCAAAATAGTTCTACTGCAATAATTACAGATGAATCTAAACATGTTGTAACTATGGTAAATGAAGAAGATCACTTTAGAATTCAATCATTTACAAGTGGTTTTAATGTAGATGAGGCGTATGAAAATATACTTGAAGTAGATAGATTAATTGGAAATAATATAGAATATGCTACAAGTGAAGAATATGGATATATTACAGCTTGTCCTACATGTATAGGTACAGGTATGAGAGTATCTGTAATGCTTCATCTTCCAGGTCTTGAAAAGATAGGATTAATAAATAAGATATTTAATGAGATAAGCAATCTTGGAATTTCTATTCGTGGAATATATGGAGAAAACACTAAAGGTGAAGGATCAATATATCAAATATCTAACCAGAAAACATTAGGTGTTACAGAAGAACAAATAATTGAACAAGTTAAACAAGTAACTCACTATATAGTTAAACAAGAAAGAAAAGCAAGAGAATTACTAAAATCTAGAGAAGATGTTAAAGATGAAATAATGCGTAGCGTTGGTATTATAAAATATGCTACTCAGCTATTCAAGAAAGAGGCTATGCAATTATTGTCTAATATTAGACTTGGTATTAACATAGGATATATTGAGGATATTACTCTAGAAAAGATAGATGATTTAATTAATAACATCGGCATTAATACTTTAAGAAAAAATCTTAAAGAAAACTTTGCAAAAGAAGAAGAAAATTCTAAACGTGCAGAGTATGTAAAGAAAAATATTTAATCTGGAAAGGAGGAGATAAATATGTATGAATTTACAGAAAGTGCTAAAAAGGTAATTGAAATAGCAAGAAATTTTTCTGCAGAACATAATTATTCATATGTTGGAACAGAACAAATATTATATGGACTGATTGCAGAAGATGAAGGTTTAGCTGCAAATATATTAAAAAAACAAGACCTAACAGCAGAATATATAGAAGATGAAATAGTTAAAATAGATGGGGTAATGAATACTATTGTAGATGAAGACGAAATAGATTTTACTCCTCGCGCTAAAAGAATAATTGCTAACTCACAAAAAGAGGCTATACGAATGGGTCAAAATTATGTGGGATCAGAGCATATTCTTTTATCTTTAATGAGAGAAATAGATAGTGTTGCAGTAAGAATACTAATAGATGCAGATGTAGATCCACAAGAAATATTTACTGAACTATTAAGGATACTTAGTGAAGATTCACCAATATCTAAAAATCACTATGATCCATCAAATCTAGATTCAAAAGGTAGTAGCTCAACTCCAACACTTAATCAATTTGGTAAAGATTTAACTGAACTTGCAAAACAAAATAAATTAGACCCTGTAATAGGTAGAGAAAATGAAACTGAAAGAGTAATAGAAATACTAAGTAGAAGAACTAAAAATAATCCTGTACTTATTGGTGAACCAGGTGTAGGTAAGACAGCTGTTGTTGAAGGCCTTGCGCAAATGATAGTTGAAGGAAATGTTCCTGAAATTCTTAAAGGAAGAAGAGTTGTATCTTTAGATATGGCATCTATGATTGCAGGTTCTAAATATAGAGGTGAATTTGAAGAAAGATTAAAGAAAGCATTAAATGAAATTAAGAACTCTAAAAATGTAATATTATTTATAGATGAGATACATACAATAGTTGGTGCAGGTAGTGCAGAAGGTGCAATGGATGCTGCAAATATTTTAAAACCATTGCTTTCTCGTGGAGAAATTCAAGTAATTGGTGCTACTACATTAAATGAATATAGAAAATATATAGAAAAAGATAGTGCTTTAGAGAGAAGATTTCAAAGTGTAATAGTAGAAGAACCAAGTGTTGAAGATACAATAAAAATACTTAAAGGATTAAAAGATAAGTATGAGGCTCATCATAAAGTAAAAATTACTGATGAAGCAATTGAAGAAGCAACTATTCTATCCGAGAGATATATAACAGATAGATTTTTACCAGATAAAGCAATTGACTTAATAGATGAAGCTTGTTCAAAAGCAAAAATTAAGAGCTTAACAAAACCAGATAGCTTTAAAAAACTAGAGAAAAAATTAGAAGATATTGCTAAAGAAAAAGAAGAAGCTATTGTGTCACAAAACTTTGAAAAAGCAGCAAAAATTCGTGATGAAGAAAAAGAATTAAAAGAAAAGATAAAACAAGAAGATGAAAAATGGAAAAAACAAGAAAAAGAATCTAAAGTTTCAATTGGAAGAGAAGATATATGTGCTGTTGTATCTAGCTGGACAAAAATTCCTGCTACAAAATTAACACAAACAGAAACAGAAAAACTAAAAAATTTAGATAAAGATTTAAAAGCAAGAGTTATCGGCCAAGAAGAAGCAATAGATGTTTTAGCAAAAGCTATTAAAAGAGCAAGAGTAGGACTAAAAGATAAAAATAGACCAATAGGATCATTTATGTTTTTAGGACCTACTGGTGTAGGTAAAACAGAACTAACTAAGGCACTCGCTCGTAATATGTTTGGTAGTGAAAATAATATGATAAGACTAGATATGTCTGAGTATATGGAACCACATAGCGTATCTAAACTTATAGGTTCACCTCCAGGATATGTAGGATATGATGATGGTGGACAATTAACTGAACAAGTTAGACGTAAGCCATATTCTATAGTTCTTTTTGATGAAATAGAAAAAGCGCATCCAGATGTATTTAATATGTTACTTCAAATATTAGATGATGGTAGACTTACAGATTCAAATGGTAGAACTGTAAACTTTAAAAATACTATTATTATAATGACATCTAATGCGGGAGCTAGAAATATAACAGAAAATAAAACTATAGGATTTGCAAGTAAAGAAGACAAACAAGCAAATTATGAAAAAACAAAATCTGAAGTTATGTCTGAGCTAAAAAGAACATTTAGACCTGAATTCTTAAATAGATTAGATGAAATAATAGTATTTAGAAAACTAGATCATGATTCAGTTAAGAAAATCGCAAAAATTATGATAGATGAATCTGTAGATAAACTTAAAGAAAGAAATATTGAAATAGCTGTAGATGATAGCATTGTAGACTATATTGCAAAAGTAGGTTTTGACGATGTTTATGGTGCAAGACCTTTAAAAAGAGCTGTTCAATCTAAAATAGAAGATGAGTTTGCAGAACAAATTCTTGATGGTAAAATTAAAGAAGGCGATAAAGTAACTTTAAAAGCTGAAGAAGATAAAGTAATAATAGTTGTGAAATAGTTGAATTTCTTTATTCTTTATGATATATTTTAAGTATATTTAAGGAGGAATCGTTATGGGATTTAAGGAAAAAGTAGAAGAAATAGGTAAAAAAGTTGGAGATACAGCAACTAATGCATATAACACAGTTGCAGACAAATCTGGAAAACTTATTGAAGAAACAAAAATGAAAGTATCTATTTCAGATAAAGAAGCAGACATTGAAGAAATCTATGAAGAAATGGGTAAGGCTATTTATGATTCATTCAAAGCTGGTGAAGATGTAGGAAAAGACTACGCTAAAGAATGTAAAAAAATAGACAAATTAAATGATGAAATAGCTGAACTTAACAAAAAAATTCTTTTTAACAAAGGTCTTAGAAAATGTGAAAAATGTGGAGAAGTAATCTCTACTGAATCAAAATTCTGTACAGAATGTGGAACAAAACAAAAACCAGTTAAAATTAAAGAAGAAAAGAAAGTTGTTAAGAAAGAAGAAGTAGAAGTTGAAAAAGTTTGCCCAGAATGTGGTGAAGTATCAACTCCTGAAACAAAATTCTGCGCTAAATGCGGACACAAATTCTAATAGATAGATTAATATAAAAGGCTAGTTATGTATTTAACTAGCTTTTTTTGTTGAAAATAAATAATATTGTATTTTTGATGTTAATATGTACATGGTGATTATATGACTAAGATTAAGAAGATTATTTGTACAATAGCCATTACATTTAGTTTAGGAATTTTCTTTTCCTTTTCTATGATTAGTAATGCAAAGAATATTGATATATTGACTAAAAATACAATTTTTGATATTATAAATAATGTAGAAGATGTAATAATAACGTGTATTTCAGCAGATGGAAAGAAAATTTTGGATGAAAATAATAAGCTTGATGCTACATTATTATATATAATAAAGTATAAAAGCGATTTTGATATTGTAGAAAACAATCATTCAAATTTAGATTTGAATGCTGAAAAGATTACTATAGGTAAAATTAATCAAAAAGAGTTTGAAAACGAATTAAATAACATTTTTACTAATTTTAGACATAATATTTTAGAATATAAGTATTATGATAATGGATTTGTTGATCTTGTTTATGAACCTTGCGATTATTTTACTTATGATTCAAAAAAATTACTTTACGCAACAAAAAAAGATAATTATTACGAAATTGTATATAGATATACTAGATATCTTAATAATGTAGAAAACAATATTAATGTAAAGTATGTTTTAAATGAAAAAATGAAAATTAAAGATGTTATTATTTTATCCTCTGATATTAGATAATGGAGAGATTATAATGAAAAAAATTGAAGGAAAAAAAGAAAAAAGTGTTAAAACTAAAAAGGTAAATAAAGGTGTAGTTATTGGCACAACTGTAGCAGGTATTGCAGTATGCGCAGTAGCTGGATATTTTGGTGGAAATGCATTAAGGAATAATAAGATTAATAAACAAGCTTTAAACTATATTAATATGGATGAAAAAGTTAGCACTATATATTGTAGTGGAAAAAACATAAAACTTTCTCAAGAAGCATATTCAATGATTAAAGATGAAGGACTAGATCTTGTTGTTTCAAATGATAAATTTATAGAAAGAATAGCAAGTGAAAATGTTGAACAAAAATTTGATATTGTTCTTAATACTACTTCTAATGCAAACTTTGAAGAAGCGTATGATATATCAATAGGTAATGCGGGTGTTAAAGAATTAAAAATAAGACTAAATTCAAATAAGGAATATTTTAGTGAATTTATAGGCGAAGAATTTATTACTAATAAAGTAGTAGTAGAAGATGGACTTGCAAATATTCAAATGAAAGATGATACCACAGTATATACACTTGCATATATTGTACCTAAAGAAATAGTTCTTGAAGATGTTAAAGTTAATAAAGGTGCATCAAAAGATATTGAAATGGGTATTGATAAAAAAGATTATACTTTTGGAAGTGTAGAATTAAAAGCAAATACTGACACTGGTATTGAAATAGATGGATTTAAAATTAAAGGTATTGAGGTTGGTGAATATATACTAACTGCAGTTATGCCTAATGGAAATAAAGAGGCTAAAGTTATGGTTGAACCATCAGTTGAAAAAATTGATTTAGATAGATTATCTGTTGAATTGTTTAGAAATGATAATACAACAATTAATGCTACATTTACACCAGATAATGCTGTAAATAAAGCTTTGGAGTGGAAATCTACTAACGAAGGCATAGCAACAGTTGATGAAAATGGTACAATTACTGGAGTTGCAGAGGGCACTTGTGAAATAATATGTACTACAAAAGATGAACCTAAAGTTTCTGCAACTGCACAAGTTGAAGTAAAAGCTAGACCATATGTATCTCAAGTTTGGTCTGGACCACAAGTAACAGGTATTACATATGTTAATGGAATAATGCTTGTAAATAAAACTCATCCAATACCTGCTGATTATGCTCCTGGATTAGATCCTACAGCATATGATGCATTTTTAAGACTAAGCGCTGATGCTGCAGCAGCTGGTTTTGATATTCAATTATTATCTGGATACAGATCATATAGTTTACAGTCTCAATTATATACAAACTATTGTAATACATATGGACAAGCAGCAGCTGATACATTCTCAGCTAGACCTGGTACTTCAGAACATCAAACTGGTCTTGCAATGGATGTCGGCTGGATAGATGATGCATATGGTGATACACCATCTGGACAATGGCTTGCAGCAAACTGTTATAAGTATGGATTTATTCTTAGATATTTACAAGGAAAAGAATCTATAACAGGTTATAAATATGAACCATGGCATATTAGATATGTTGGACCTGTAGCAGAAGATATTTATAGAAGTGGTTTATGCTTAGAAGAATATTTAGGAGTATTAAACTAGGACCTTGAAAAGCGCTAAAAATGGCGCTTTTTTTATGCCTTGAAACATTTTTGAAAAAAAGTTTTATTTTTTTGAAAAAAACTGTTGACAAACGTTTCCAAAAGTAGTATCATTAATATCGTCGCAAGGAGATAACAATATACATAATTCTACAAATTAAAATATATAAAATATTTTAAAAATGTTACAGAAATATGTTGACAAGAGTTCTTCTCCTATGCTATAATATAATTGCTTTAAGAAATTAAAGCATCAGCACATTGAAAAATAAACAATGCAAGATACAAACCATAAAGGTTGTACGAGAGTGCAACCGTCAATTAAATTTATGTAAGTAAATTCGCGAATTAAAGCGTGAATCGAGAAAGTTTCAAACGAGAGTT
>JAFWCU010000037.1 GCA_017534305.1 Clostridia bacterium | reverse complement strand
TAAAATTAAATTCTTTTAAATTAGAAAATGATATATTAACTCTAGACTTTGATAATAGTATTTTAAGTGATAAAAAGCATAAAGATTTGATAGTTGAAGAGATAGCATACTCTGTATTAGACAATTTTGATTGTTCTAGTGTAGTTATTAAAGTTAATAATAATTTTCAAAAAATAGTAAATAAAAAGCGTTAAAACACGTTAAAAAGCAAAAAAGTACTTGTAAATCAAGTACTTTTATATTATAATCTTATTTGTCAGCTGAATATGTCTGCGTAGCTCAGCTGGATAGAGCAATCGCCTTCTAAGCGATCGGTCAGGCGTTCGAGTCGCCTCGCGGACACCATTTAAAAACAACAATCCATTAAGGATTGTTTTTTTTTGTGTCAACTAGAAGTAAATTGACAAATTAATACGAAATAGAAAAATGAAATCATGTTATACTTAAAATGACGAATAAAAGGAGGGATATGATGTATCAAGCATTGTTAATTACATTGGCAGCATTGCCAGTTATTATCATATTGTTTCTTATTTATTTTAGAGATAAAAATAAAGAACCAATGGTTTTATTAATAAAATTATTTTTATCAGGATTCTTATCAGTTGGAATAGTTCTTATTCTAAATGATTTATTAAGTATGTTTTTACCATTTATGCAGAAGTCTTTAGCAGAAAAAACTATTGTAGAATTATTATTATATACATTCTTAGGAGTAGCTTTAGTAGAGGAATCTAGTAAATGGATTATGACTTATATCTTTGGATATAAGAATAAAGAATTTGATGAATTATATGATGCATTACTATATGCAGTATTTGTGTCCCTTGGATTTGCCTTTCTAGAAAACATTTGGTACGTAATAAGAGATTCAAGTATTAATAGTGCTTTAATGAGAGCAGTATCTGCTGTTCCAGGACATACATGTTTCGCTATTGCTATGGGTTATAATCTAAGTATGGCAAAATTCTATGAATTTAAAAAAGATCCATGTAAAAAGAAAAAATATTTAATATTAAGTATTGTAATTCCTACAATACTTCACGGAATATATGACTTCTGTTTAATGTCACAATATCAAATATTAATGACAGTATTTAGTGTATTTATTATAGTTTTATATGTATTCTCAATTATGAGAGTTGCGAAAGTTGCTAAATCAAATAAGAAGATTAAATTTAAAAATAAATTCTGTAAAACTTGTGGAAAAGTAGTAACAGGAGAATTCTGTTCAAGGTGTGGAACAAGACAAGAATAAAGACAAGGAAACTTGTCTTTTTTTATGTAAACTTATCATTTATATTTACATCATTTATTGAAGCTTATATTTAAAAATATTACAATTATAATAAGGGATACTATAGATAGGAGATGATAATGTGACAAGAAGAAAACTAAATACAATTTATTTATCACTAGTCACAGTATTATTGTGCCTTGTTTCTGTAGGATATTCTGCTTTAGAACAAAATCTACTTCTAAGTGGAGATGTAACAATATTAAAACCAAGAGAACCTATATTAAAAGCAACAGCCTCTTCTGATACATCTGCTTTTAGAAACAGTACATATAAAAATAAAATAAAAATAATAAACATAGATGATGAATTAAATCCGCCAGCAAATATAATAGCAAGTTGGGATATAGGTGTCTCTCAAACAGGAAATGTAATGGCATATATTGTCGCCAATCAAACTGATAATACATACTATGATTTATATATCCAAGGAGACGGACATCTATATGCGAATGAAGATAGTTCATATTTGTTCTATGACTTAAAATATGTAGACCAAATAAATGGCATCGAAAATTTAGATACTTCAAGAGTAACTAATATGGGACAAATTTTTGGATATACAGGATATAATAGTACAGTTTTTACACTTGATTTAGGATCTAACTTTGATACGAGTAATGTAACAAATATGTCAGAAATGTTTTATCAAACAGGATATAAAAGTACTGTATTTACATTAGATTTAGGATCTAACTTTGATACTGGTAATGTTACAAATATGCAAAAAATATTTTCCGGTACGGGATATAGCAGTACAGTTATGACCTTAGATTTAGAAGATAAATTTGATACAAGTAATGTAACTAATATGTATTCGATGTTTTGTTACACAGGATATAAAAGTACTGCATTTACATTAGATTTAGGATCTAACTTTGATACGGGCAATGTAACAAATATGTATGAAATGTTTTACAATACAGGTTATAGTAGTACAGCATTTACTCTAGATTTAGGCGACAAATTTGATACAAGTAATGTAACAAATATGTCAGAAATGTTTTATTATACGGGCTATAATAGTACAGTTTTTACTCTTGATCTAGGAAATAATTTTGATACCAGTAATGTAACAAAAATGTCTAGTTCAAATTACTTTCACCGTGCCGGAACTCCAGGAGGTATGTTTAATAGCACGGGTTATAAAAGCACTGTTTTTACTTTAAACCTTGGGAATAAATTTGATACAAGTAAAATAAGTAATATGAATAGTCTTTTTGAATCCGCAGGACACGAAAGTCCAGTATTTACCATAAACTTAGGAGACAAATTTGATACCAGTAATGTAACAAACATGGGGCTAATGTTTAATGACACGGGTTATAGAAGTACAGTTATGACATTAGATTTAGGAGACAAATTTGATACCAGTAATGTAACAAAAATGGATACAATGTTCTCAGGGGTAGGATACTATTGCCAGAATTTTACACTAGATTTAGGAAACAAATTTGACACAAGCAATGTCACAGACATGTGGGAAATGTTTCGAGGCACAGGCGCTTTTAGCACAGTATTTACCTTAGATTTAGGAGACAAATTTGATACCAGTAATGTAACAAATATGTATTATATGTTTCACTCTACAGGATATAATAGTACAGTTATGACATTAAACTTAGGTAACAAATTTGATACGGCTAAGGTTACAGATATGATTAACATGTTTTATTCAACCGGATATAGTAACCCAAATTTTACTATAAATTTAGGCAACAAATTTGACACTTCATCTGTAACAAATATGAGTAGAATGTTCAGTAAAACGGGTTATAGTAGTACAGTATTCACTTTGAATCTAGGATCAAAATTTGATACAAGTAATGTTACTAATATGAGTGAAATGTTTTTCTTCACTGGTGCTAATTCTAATTCATTTTCCACATTAAATTTAGGCAACGTCTTTGATACAAGTAATGTAACAAATATGTCAAGAATGTTTGCAGGAGTAGGATTTAGTTGTACTAATTTCACACTAAGTTTAGGAACAAAATTTGATACTTCTAATGTAACAAATATGGAAAACATGTTTGCCTCGACAGGACATAATAGTACGGTGTTTACATTAGATTTAGGTAGCAAATTTGATACTTCAAATGTAACAGATATGACTGCAATGTTTGCTTCAACAGGATATAGTAGTACAGTTTTTACCTTAGATTTAGGTAGCAAATTTGATACAAGCAACGTTACAAAGACTTATGGAAGGACATATGCAACAGTTTCACCGGAATCCATGCGATATAGCAATATTTTTACTATAACTGGCTACAGTAATCCAAACTTTACATTGAATATGGGAAGTAAATTTTTCACAAGCAATATGACTGATATGACTGCAATGTTCTTAGACACTGGACATAGCAATCCATATATGATATTTGATTTAACAACTTTTGATTTCAGCAATGTTACTAGTTGTACTTATTTGTTTGGAGCAACTTCAGCATCGAATTATCGTTATGTACATAGCGATCCAACTCCAGCAACTGTTACTATTTATGTTAAAGATGCCTCTGATCAAGATTGGATTCTTAGACATGCTGGAAATTTAGCAACGGATATTGAACAAAGAAATCACAATATAACAACATCCAACGTAATTATAAGACCATAGTAAAAGACAAGGAAACTTGTCTTTTTTTTATACGTAAGATATAATGTAGAAGGAGATGAAACGATGAAGGTTCTTTTATATACAGAAGGAGAGAAGATGTTTTCAAAGAGTGGCTTAGGGCATGCTATTAAACATCAAATGAAAGCACTATCTCTAGAAAATATTGAATATACTACAAATTTAAAAGATGATTATGATATTATCCATTTAAATTTCTATGGACCAAAGTCTTATGCAGAAGCAAAACGTGCTAAGAAGAATGGTAAGAAAGTAGTATATCATGCACATTCTACAGAAGAGGATTTTAAGAATGGTTTTATTTTTAGTAAACAAATATCTCCTGCCTTTAAGAAATGGTTAATTAAGTGCTATAGTTTAGGAGATGTTATTGTAACTCCTACACCATACTCTAAAAGACTACTTGAAGGTTATGGAATAAAAAATAAGATATATGCAATATCAAATGGTATTGAATTAGACAAATTTAAATATGATCCAAAAGCTAGAAAAACATTTAGAGAAAGATATCATTACTCTAAAGATGATAAAGTAGTAATTGGTATTGGATTATATATTGAAAGAAAAGGTATAGTAGACTTTGTAAAACTTGCTAAAAGAATGCCTGAGTATAAATTTATATGGTTTGGATATAGTCCATTATCTGCCGCAACAAAACCAGTTCGTGATGCAGTTAATACAAAACTAGATAACTTAGTTTTTGCAGGCTATGTAGAACAAGATATTATTGTAGAAGCAATGAATGGTTGTGATGTTTACTTATTCCCAACTTATGAAGAAACAGAAGGTATTCCAATAATTGAAGCTTGTGCTTGTCATGCGACTGCTGTAATAAGAGATATTCCAGTGTTTGATGAATGGTTAGTAGATGGAGTAAATGTTTATAAAGCAAAAACTCTAGATGAGTTTGAAGATAAGATTAGAAAGATTATGAATAAAGAGTTACCTTCTCTTGATAAAGAAGCATATAAAGTAGCAGAAGAACGAGATATCAAAAAGATTGGTAAACAATTAAAAGAAGTCTATAAAGAAGTATTAAAAAAATAGAACTTACTTATATTTGTAAGTTCTATTTTTTTGTACTGATATATTTAATAATAATCCAACAAGTAACATATATGAAAGTAAACTACTACCTCCATAAGATACAAATGGAAGAGTAATACCTGTTATTGGTAATAATCCAACAGTCATTCCAATATTCTGTATTTGTTGGAAGAGTAACATTCCAAGTATTCCAGCAATTGTATATTTATCAGTATCTTTTATTTCACATCTCGCAAGTACTAATATTTGAATATCTAAGTATAGGATAATCGCAAGTAAAACTACAACACCAATAAAACCAAAGTTAGATGCAAATACTGCAAAGATAAAATCTGTTGATGATTCTGGAAAGTATATTGGAGTCTCATTAAAACCATGTCCAAATAATCCAGCTGATCCAATTGCCGCAAGTGCATTCTCAAGTTGTAATCCAGATCCTTCTTGCCAGTGAAATACTCTTTCAATTCTATAATAAATTGATGATCCAAATATTTTAATAAAAGCACTTTCTTTATAGAAATATAACCATAAAGATGTACCTAATATAAGTAATCCTAAAATACCAGCTATTAAAAACCATCTCATTCTAACTCCTGATATAAATATCATAGATATATAAATAACTAAATACATTATTACACATCCAGTATCAGGTTGTAAGAAAGTAAGTACTGAAGGAATTAATACTATAACAAAAGTTTTAATTAAAAATATAAATTCTTCCATCCATGTAGGATTATCATAATCACTTCTAAAATTATGAATCATAGTTGCTAAAGTAAGCATTAAAAATATTTTCATAAACTCACTAGGTTGAATACTACCAATTCCAGGTAATACAAACCAACATCTACTATTATTAATAGGTTCTGCAAAGAATAGAAGTAAAACTAACATTACATTACCAATAATATATAAAGCCCAAGTTCTATGATATAAAAAGTCATTTTTTAAATACATCAAAATAAGAACAAGAATCCAACCTAAGATGTACCAAACTCCTTGTTTTAAAGCAAGATTACCTAAAGAAGGAGAAGTAAATGTAAGTGCACTATAAATTGTAATAATACTAATAATTGATAAAAGAATAATAGGTATTAAGATACGAAAATTAATCTTTTTAATTTTAGTTAAAATAGTAAAACCTCCCTTCAGTATTATTATAACAAAAAGAGCGTATTTTTATGAAGAAAAAACATAAAATGTATAGAGGAGATTTAATGAGTAAATTACCATCTATTTATAAAGAAAAAATAACTACTAAAAATAATAATAAAAAGTATTGTTATGTAACTAATAAAGAAGATATAAAAAATGAAATACTAAACCTTTTCAAGAGCCAATCATTACATAACTTAAAAGTTTTAATTAAAACGCCACTAAAAGAATATAGAACATATATCTATGAATATAATAATGAATTTATTAAAACAATCCAAAATGAAAAAATATCGTTAGACGATATTGTTTCCATAAAAAGAATATCTTGAATATTCTTTTTTTTATAATGTTACAAAAGTATCTGGAAGGCATTGAATAGCACCAATTGTACTAAGTCTTATTGTAACATATTGATTAGTATTAGTATAAGCTCTAGGTATAGCACCATCATCTTGAAGTAATCTAACTGTAACTGTATTATCTTCTAATGATTCAACTCTAAATGTGCTACTTGTAGTAGTTGTCGTACCTGTAGTATAAGGAAATTCCCACAATTCGCCAGTATATGAATTATAGAATTCAATAGGGCGTGTATTGTATGTAGTACTTGCTGGAGTAGGTCCTAAGAAAGGTCTATCACATCCAGATAATTCAGCATCAAAGTCTTGCTTTTGTAACATTAAAATCTTACAAAGTATCTCTTTTATATTATCTTGATTCATAAACAACTCCTTTCCATAGAAATAATTTCTACACTATATAATATGTAATAAGAAGAAAAAGTAATATTAGAAATGTCCATATTATTGTAAAAGGATATGTCAAAAAAAGTGTATAATTTTATGAAAATACTTGATAAACATAACAAAAACTTATACAATTAAATCATAGGATATAGGTTCGGTTGCGAATAACAATATTCTATAGTAAACAATAGGAGGTGAAAATAGAATATGAGTACAAATTTCGTACAGTTTGACGTAGAGAATTTAAATACACTAGTTGGACAAATAGCACAAGCAGGAGAAGAATATTCTTCAAACTACCAAAAAATGACTGCTCTAATTGAAAACATCAATAATGGGACTATGACTGGTCCAGTAGCAGATGAATTAAAGAAATTATATGATGACAAAAAAGAGACTTTTCAAAGAGTTGAACAATTTGTTGAAAACAATCGTGCTACACTTCAAAGAAAGACTATTGAAGGACAAGATGCAATTGACTATGTAATTAATAGGTCAGCTTAAAATATAATAAAGGAGGGATTATACATGGCAGGAGGAAATATTACAATTGACTTTGGGCAAGCAATGGCTGATGCTCAAGAAATTGAAAAAATTATTAATAATATTGATGGAGCTATTAATACTTTAAACGCTGCATTTAATGTTACCGATGATGAAACTAAGCTTGATTGGTATGATAAGATGAGCGCAGAATGGAAAGAATTTGCAGACAAAGATATACCAACAACTTTAGCTGAAATGAGAAAATCTAAAACAAATATTGAAAACGCAGTTGCTACAATGCAACAATATCAACAATAATAAAAATACATTGCTAAATGCAATGTATAGTAAAAGGAGAAAATTATTTTTCTCTCTTTCCTATGCATTGCATAAAAGAATAAGGGAGATGAAAATATGTTAGAATCACCTAGAACATATAGAGGATACAATTCAAATAACGAGGTTGTTATTACAAAACAAGCTGCTAATGCGAATGGAGATTTGAATCCAGCAGAAGTAAAACAAGCAATTGAGAATGTTAAAGCTGTTTTTGAAGAGCAAATGAATGGTGTTGCAAGAGCACTAAGAAACATTAGTCAAGATGCTGATGAGGCAATTGTTGTTGAAGGAACTAAAATGAATGATACTATTGAAGATACTGCACAAGTTCTTACGCAAATTGGGCCACAAATTACTCAAGGTATTGATACTTTATATGAATTATCAGTTGATGCACATAACAAAATACAACAAAATTACAATAATATGGCATATAATGCCTGCAGAGTAAATGGAGTAGTAGATATAAGATAATAAATTATCAGAAAAAGGAGAGTTAAATATGGGCTGGTTATCAGATGCATGGAATGGTATTGTAACATGGGCAACAGGTCATAATCCAAGAGAAGAAAAGAAACTTGTTGCAAACTTTAATAAAGTTTCAGATGTAACGTCAGAAATTAAAACAATAGCTCATACTAAGGTACCAACCGCGCAAGAGGAAGTCTACGCGGCTTTTAACAATTTAAATAGTGTTAGAGGGTTAGCCGAGTATGTAGGAACAATTGAAGTAAGCAATTATGATACTGTTTTTGATCAAATAGAGAAAACTGTAGAATCAATTTCTACTCAAGTTAATGATAAAGCTGATGCTATAAAGAAATATCAAGAATCAGGATTAGGAGAAAAGATTCTAAGCACTGTTTGTATGGGTGCAGCAAAAGTTACTGAAGGATTACTTTCAGTAGTTGAAGACCTAGGAGATGGAGTTGTATCAATCGTTGGATGGGGAGCTGGAAAATTAGGAGCAAAAGAATTCCAAAAAGATTGTGCCAACTTTGTTAAAAAAGAATGGTCACATGACGCATTAAACTTCTATTATAAAAGTGATTTTGCTAAAGCTAGTGCATTTACAGAAGATAGTGCAATAGCTGGTGGATTGAAGATAGCTGGAAAAACTGTTGGATATCTATATGCTGGCGGAGTTTTATCAGGTGCTGCAGGAGCAGCAGGTTTGGGTACGACAAAAGTCGGCATGGCACTGGGAAATCTTGCATCCGGATCGACTTGGGGTGCAACTGTTGCTGGTGCAATGGGAGGCCTTGGCTCTGGAACAGAAGCTGGATTAAATGCTGGTCTAGAATATGATGCTGCATTTGGAAAAGGTGTAACAACAGGATTAGTTCAAGGTGGACTTGCTTTTGCTGGTGGTAAACTTGGAGAAAAACTAGCAAAGAATGCTGATGTTAAAAAGGCAATGAAAACAGGTGATGCAGAAAAAATTGCAAATGCGAAAAGTGCAAAATGGTCTAATTATGAAGGATATAGAGATCCAATTACTCAAGCTGGAAAAAGATTTGGTGAATCATCTGTTAACACAATCAAATCTGGAACAGATAGTTTAGTTAAAGGAATGGCAGCTAAGAAAGCATTGAAGACTGGAGCTGTAGATGCTACTGCTAAGACTGAAGCAGCAAATGCTGCAAAAAATCAGTTTAAAGATAATTTATCAACATTAAAACAAGAAAACCCATTCTCACAAGGTGGAAATGCAATAAAGACAGGATATAGCAATGCAAAAGAAGGAATTAAAAATGCGTATACTACGGTTAAAGATAAAGGATTAGGAACAACAGTTAAAGATGGCGTTGGATCAAAATATAACTCTGTAAAAGAAGGACTAAGCTCTGCAAAAGAAAGCATCAAAAATGGTGCTACATCTGCTAAAGAAGGATTTGTAGCAAATGTTAAGAGTGAAGGAATTTTACGTGCAACAAAAGATGCTGCTGTTGGTGGATTAAAAGCAACTGGAACTACATTAAAGAATGTAGCCGGATCTGCTGCTACTAAGTTAGGATCAATGAATCCAGCAGTACCTGGAGTAGTAGCAGTTGGAGCAGGTTCCGCTTATAATGAGAGTACACAATCTAGTGTAAGAACTGTAATTAATAATCCAACAACAATGGGATTAATGAATACTGCAAATGCAACAATAGATGCAGTTACTAAAGAAAGTACATATAAAGCACCAACTTCTACGTCATTACCAACAAATGAACCAACAACAGTTCAACAAAGTGTTAGTGGTGGTGGAAATAATAATGGTGGATATTCAGGAGGTTACTCAGGTGGATATTCTGGAGGAGGTAATACAGGAAGCATAACAGGATCAACAACAACTGTTACACCTGGAACGTTACCTACAGTAACTACACCTCCAGCAACAACAGCCCCTGCAACTAATATTACTATTAAAACAACACCAACAACATCAGCACCAACTACTGTACCTAGTACAGCTAGTCCAAGTACTGGTGGAGGAAATGGTGGAACATATACAGTATATACACAAGCAAATCCTGGAAATGGTGGTGGAGGAGGTTATACAGCACAAGCTGCTACAACTAACCACTCAGGAGTTGCATTTGATGGTTCTAGTATGACAGCTGATGCAAATGCAAGCAATGACTTAACAAGTGCAGATGCATTAGATTTACTAGAAGAATTCGATGATATAGATATGGATGAAATTGATTCTTCAACAAGTGTAAGAAAGATTCCTACATTTGATAAAGAAATTAAAACAGCATCTAAAAATAAATCAAGTAATTCAGTTATTCCAATCGCCGCTGGTTTAAGTGTTGCTGCTGCAGCAGGACTTGGAGCAAAAGCTTATATGGATTATAAGAAGAATAATGAAACAAGTTCGGACGACGAAGAAGAATATGATGAAGAATATGAAGATTATAGTGATGAAAACTATGATGAAGGTTTCGATGCAGCAGAAGAATGGGCCGGTGACGAAGATACTGTAGAAGTAGATTATGATCAACCAGCAGTAGAAGATGCATACATGCAAGAAGAAAATTTCAGCGATGAAGATGGTGGATATACAGCAAGAAACGCAAGTGAACTTGCTGATATACAATAGAATAAAATAGGAGGAAATAGAAATGGAAGTCGGAGAAAGATTCTTACCAATAGGAACAGTAGTACTATTAAAAGGTGGAAAGAAAGAACTAATGATTATCAGTTATTGTATCATTCCAGCAGGAGATGTATATGATAAGAATGGAAAAGTAGACGTAGGAGAAACAATGTTT
>JAFWCU010000007.1 GCA_017534305.1 Clostridia bacterium | reverse complement strand
TAATAATATATAATAATGGGTAGATAAAAAGATTAGAAAAGGAGAATGAATTTTGTTAGATAATAATTTGAATGAAGAAATACGTAAGGCTGAACAAAAAGAAGAAACTAAGAATAAAATAATTATATATACTACTAGTTTTACATTAGCTATTGTTTTTAGTGCTTTTATTCTTTTTGCTTTATATACTGTGTTTATTAAAGGAAACAATGTGGCTACAAGTAAGATATTTACACAAGAACAAATGGAAAGACTTGAATATGCTGCATCTCTTATAGATAAGAATTACTTATATGAGTATGATACTGACGCAATGATAGATGGAGCAATTTCTGGTATGGTAAAAGGATTAGGTAATAAATTTACATATTACCAAACTGAAGAAGAATATCAAGAAAGTCTTCAAAGTGGAAAGTCAGACTATGTTGGTATTGGTGTTCATTTGACATATGATGAAGAAACTGATGTGATTCGTGTACTAGGTACTATGCCAAATTCACCAGCAGAAAAAGCTGGCGTAATGGGTGGAGATTTAATATTCCAAGTAGATGATCTAATGATTACTGAAGATACTTACTTTGAAGGTGTTAATAACATTAGAGGAGAAGAAGGAACTGATGTTAAACTTAGAGTTAAACGTGGTGATGAAATCTTAGAGTTTACAATCACTAGACAAAAGATTCAAGAAAACAATGTAACTTCTGAAATAATTGATGGCATTGGATATATTAGAATATTTGCTTTTGATAATGATATATACAAACAATTTAGAACAGCATATGATGAAATAGCTAATCAAGGAATTTCAGGACTTGTTATAGATTTAAGAAATAATCCTGGTGGTTATGTAGATGATACTTTGAAAATTTTAGATATGTTTGTTGGCCAAGAAGATGTTTTAAGACTTGTAGATAAAAATGGTAAAGAAAAAGTTTTTAGTACAACAGATGCCGAAAATATAAATATTCCACTTGCTGTAATAGTTAACCAAAATAGTGCAAGTGCATCAGAAATATTTGCAAGCATTGTTATGGATTTAAATAGAGGAGAAGTTTTCGGTACCCAAACATATGGTAAAGGCGTTGTACAATATGTTTTAAGAATTAAAGATCATGGCTCAATAGATTGTGTTGCAGCTCAATACTTTACTCCAAGTGGTGTTGTAATTCAAGACAATGGTATTACTCCTACTCACGTTGTTGAAGTAGATGAAGAATATAAAAATAATACATTTATTCCAAGAGACAAAGATGCCCAATTACAAGGGGCTTTGGAGTACATCAAAAACAAAAAGTAACAAAAATGATACAAAACTTTTCTTGTGATAACTATAATTATTAAAATAAATATATTAGGTGTGTTTTACTTTACATAGAAATGAAACACACCTCTTTTGCGTTGTTTACAACTGCACTAAAAAATGATATAATTCGTCACGTAAGAGGTGATAAATATGGTTTCAAAAGATTCATTAATGAAAATTAGACAAGATGTTGAAAACTATGTTGGTCAAGAAATATGTGTAAAAGCTAATGTAGGAAGAAACAAATGCATTGAAAGAAAGGGGTATATCGATAGTACTTATACTAACTTATTTGTATTTAGAGATTCTGAAACAGATAGCAAGTTATCATATAGTTACTCAGATTTAGTTACAAATACTTTGGAACTAAGTTTACCAAGTGGAGAACCTATCACAAGATATGATTTCTCTACACCAAAGTATACAAGATTATAATTTGAAAAAGGCAATCAAATAGAGGGATTGAAAGATATATGAAAACGGGAAGGGAGATGAAGAAATTCATCTCTTTTTTCGTTTGTTACTAAAATGTTACAAAGCTTGTGAAAATGCTATTACTACGAGCTTTTATGGAATATGTTTGATTGATTATTTTTCTCTAATATTATAAACTAAAATTGTATAAAAATTTTTGTTAAGGGGTGAACATATGAAAAAATTATTCAATAGCAAAAAGTTTAAAATTGTAGCAGTGTTATGTGCTGTTGCGGCAATTGCTGTAACAAGTTTTAGTATATTTGCTGCTGCAACTCTAAACTTAACTACCACTTCTAACTATCCTACAGGTGTGGGTCTTGAATGGAATGTTGATGGTGGTAATAGTTCAGACTATATGTATAAAGTATACAAACAAGAAGGAGATGGAACATGGCAACCAATATCTTCAGTAGACTTTTCTAGTGATACTGAAATAGTAAAGGTTTTAAATGTTTATCCGGATGCCGAGGGAATTCCAAGAGTAACATTTAATTATGCTACTGGTGGAAGTTCAACTCTTCCAAAATCTGCTTCACTTAAAGTGTGGATGGAAGGTGGAACAATGAATGAAGGTGGAACAATTACTAATTTTTCGGCTGTTGGTATAGATCCAGCATCTGGAAGACAATTAATTAAAGTCACTGAAGTTTCATCCACAGATTTTAATAATAATCCAAGTATAATATGGAATTATGATGTTATGATGGTTGGTACTTGGGATATAAATGGTAGCCCAGATAATCAACCAAATAATGCGGCAGTCGCTGTAATTAAAAATTATTTAGACGCTGGGTTTGGTGTCGTAACAGGACATGATACAATTGGTTACACATATGAGCATGGAATGAATATAATTAGAGATTATTTTGCCATTGATTCTGGTTGTTGGAATGGACCTGGTACAAAAACTAGTAATTATGATTATGATGCTAATTGGGGATATATTTCAACACAAGCAACAGTTATAAGAGAAGATGTTTTAACATCTTATCCATGGTATTTACCTGTTGGTACTAAATTAACAATACCTCAAACACATACATGTGCTACAGCTTCACGTGGTATTGTTGCAATGGAATTGACTAACGGAAGCGAATATGGTGATGATAGAAAATTATCAAATTATCCTGGTACAGGTAATCCAAAATTTTACATATCAAGAAACAATAATGCTGTAATGATACAAACAGGACACTCAAATTGTCAAGCAACAGATGATGAAAGAAAAGTTTTAGCGAATGCTCTTTTCTACTTAAAACAATTAACAAGTGAAACATCATCAATGGATAATAATGTTAGAGATACTGCTAAACCTGCTAATGTTTCTGCCGAAAGTATAGATATTACAGATAAAACTAATGTAACAACATCAGTTACAAGGGTAGATAATGGCTCAATATATAATTATTATGTTCAAGGCGTAAAAAGAGGTACTGGAGAAATAATTACTTCTAGCCAAAAAACAGCGGAATATAAGAGTGAAGTTAAAGGATATAGTTATGTTGTAGATAACAATGCTACTACAACTGTAGATGATAGTATAGATACAACATCTAGTACATTGAACTTTGTTTTAACAGATGGACCAAATACATATTTACATATTAAAGCAATAGATAATGCTGGAAATATAGGTGAAACTACTCATATATTAATTCATACAAATGTACCGCCTACTTTGACTCTAGAGCCTGATGTAACAATCTGGACTAACCAAGATGTAGCAATTACAGCTACAGGGGAAGATTCAGATGGTAGAGTTGTAAGTATTACAAAACCAGATGGAATAACAGAAAATGTAGATACTCTAATTTACTCTGTAGAACAAAATGGAACATATTCATTTACTGCTACAGATAATAGTGGAGCTCAAACAACTGAGACTATAGTTATACCAAACATAGATAAAGTAAAGCCAAATGGTACAGCAACAGTTACTCAACCTACAGCAACTGTAAGAGGAGCAACAATTACAATAGATGCAACAGATGATGCATCTGGAGTATCAAAAATAATTAATCCAGAAAATGGAGTAACAAATGGCGACCATGCAGAATATGTTGTAACAAGACCTGGAACATACAGATTCATTGTGTGGGATGTGGCTGGAAACTCAAGAGAAATTCAAGTACCAGTAACAATTATTTCTGGCGGAGTAACAGTAAAATATGTAGATTATTATAACAAAAACACTACAATTGCAGCAGACACTACTATTTCTGGAAATGTTGAGGATGCATATTAT
>JAFWCU010000006.1 GCA_017534305.1 Clostridia bacterium | reverse complement strand
TATTAATAACAATACTTTATATGTTAATCCAACTGAAGTAGGAGATATGAAAATAACATTATCTCGTGAAGCTAATATGGCTCATAAAACAATTTATTTATACTTTGCTACTTCATCTCAAAACTTAATGAGAAGAGGAGATTTAGACCCAATTAACATTAATCTAAATGTAAAAGTATTAGGTGGAAAGGTAACAATTAATAAAGAAGATAAAGTTACTATAGAGCCACAAGGTGAAGCAACTTTAAAAGGTGCTGTTTATGGAATATATGATGAAACTGGAACATTAATAACTCAAATAACAACTGGTGATGATGGAAAAGTTACATCAGGTTATCTTCCAAAATTAGGTAAGTTTTACTTACAAGAAATATCTCCAAGTGAGGGATATAAATTAGATAATACAAAATATGATTTTGAAATAACTCAAGATAGTTTAGAACCAACTGTAACAGTTAAAGAAGAAGTTATTGAGAATCATTTTAATTTTGTAAAAGTATATGCTAGTGATGAAACAGGAGTTATGACTCCAGAAGAAAATATCGACTTTGCTATATACAATAAGAACAATGAATTAGTGATGAATTTAACTACAAATAATGAAGGTATTATTGAATTTAAATTACCTTATGGAACTTATATATTAAGACAAATGAGTTCTCCAAAAACACATAAGAAAATGGATGATTTAACTTTAACAGTTACAGAAGCTGATGTAAGGATTAATAAAGTTATATCAAATGGAGAATACAAAGCTAAATTAAGAGTAGTTAAAATTGATAAAGAAACTAAAGAAGTAATTAAAAGAGCTGGAATAAAATTCAAAATATTGGATACTAAAACAAATGAATATGTATGCCAAACAACATCATATCCAAAAGCTACTATTTGTGAATTTGAAACAGATGAGAATGGTGAATTTATTACACCTTTTGTACTTAATGGAGGTACTTATAAACTAGAAGAAGTAGATCAAAAAATAGATGGATATTTATGGAATAGTGAATCACATGAATTTACTATAGATGAAGATGCCAATCTAAGAACTGATTCTGAATATGGAGTTATATTTGATACTGACTTTGAAAACCAAAGAGTAAAAGGTGAAATAAAAATAGAAAAAATAGGACATAATGTTCAAATAGTTGAAGAAGGTTTAATTATATTTGAAGAACCATTAGAGGGAATTAAGTTCTGTCTTTATTCTAAATATGATAAAGAAATTAAATGTGGAATTACAGATTCAGATGGTAAATTAACTTTCGAAGATTTAGAACTTGGAGAATATTATGTTAAAGAAATAGAAACACTAGAAGGATATATTCTAGATGAATCAAAGCATAAAATAACATTAAAATATAAAGATCAATATACACCAGTAATCACATACGAAACTATTTTAGAAAACTATGTTCCAACTGGAAAATTAGAGTTCACTAAAACAGATTTTTCTGAATCTAAAACATTACCTAATACAACTATAGAAATATATAGTGAAAACGATATTTTAATTTATAGTGGTAAGACAGATGAAAATGGAAAGATAGTAATTGATAAATTACCTATTGGAAAATTCTATATTCTTGAAAAAGAAGCACCAGAAGGTTATGAATTAAATGAAGAAAAAATGTGGTTTGAAATTAAAGAAAATGGTGAAGTTGTTAAAGCTACAATGAAAGATAATCAAATTATCGAAGTACCTGACACTGAAAAGAATATGACTTATAAGAGAATATTTACTGGTATTGGATTAATGATAATTGGAGCAGGAGTTGTTATTTATGCAAACAAGAAAAATAAAAGAAAATAAAAAAGAGAGATTCACTCAGTCTGGTGCTGAGCAAACCTCTCTTGATAGAAATAATATATCAGAAAAGTATAAAAAAGTAAAGAAGAGCTGGTTTATTATAATCGGCTCTTTAATCTTTGTAATTGGATTTGGATTAATAACAATTGATTTAGTTCAACCAATTATGAAAGAAAAGGAAGAAGAAAAAGCATTAGAACAGTTTTATATTCAAGAAGAGAAAAAAGAAGATAAAATTGATAAAACCACTTCTGAAGAAGTGAAGCAAGAAACTATATCTAAAGTTAAATATGAATATATAGCAGTATTAAAAATTCCTAAGATTAATTTAGAAAAAGGATTAGTAGAAAGAACTAGTAAATATAATAATATCAATTATGGAGTTGAAATTTTAAAAGAATCTGATAGCCCTGATGTCATAAATGGTAATGTTATTTTAGCAGCTCATTCTGGTACAGCTAATATTTCATACTTTAGAAATTTAGATAAAATTAATGTAGGAGATGAAGCAATTATCTATTATCAAGGTAAGACTTATAATTATAAATTTGTTAAGATTTATGATGTAGAAAAAACAGGTAAAGCTAAGATAGATAGAGATAATAATACTTCTACATTAACATTAGTTACATGTAGACATAATACTAATAAACAAATAATCTTGATTGCAGAATTGCAGAAATAAAGGTTTATAGTATAATCTTTCACTAAGGAGGGATTATATGTCTAAATATGATTATTCTAATGGAATAATCGATAAATCTAACCGTAAAAGATATTACTTTTTTTCAGAGTTTTCTAAAATCTTAACTATGTATGAAAGTACTAGTGAAGATGTAAATGAGCTAATTAAATGGTTATATACTCTAACTCAAAGTATAGATGAAATTGAACCATATAAAACAGAAGTTAATTATGATTATGAACTAAAACCAGATGAAAAAGTAGATGAAAATACTTTTAGAAGAAATGTTTGGGTTCAAGATTTAAGATTATATTCATTAGTTGCAGCTGTACATGAAACAGGATCTTGGGAAACAAAAGATGTACTATCAGAAATTACTTTTGAAATATATAAAAAATTAAATGATATTATCCATCCAAACCCAAGACCAGGATTAGATTATGAGGAAGTAAGATATTATTCTGAAGTAGAATATATATCAAAAGATGAGCAAATAAAAATTAAAAAAGAACATAATATTGATTTTGATGAAAAAAATTGGAGAGCTTAAATAGCTCTTTTTTATTTGGAGGAAAAAGAATGGAAAGGGAAAAAATAATTAGAGAAAGATTCAAGGTCTTTAAATCACTCGGTAGTTATGGATATAACACAGATCCTAAAGTAATTAGGTTAAACACAGACGAGCTTGTAGAAAAGACCAGTATGGATAGAAGTGAAATTGCCATAGCAATAGGAATTAAAAAAGCCTTAAAGGTTGGTAAATTAGTCACTTATTTGAATGGATTAGAGGAGGTGGGAGAAAGTAGTAAAAAAGAAATAATAACTAAATAGATTGGTAAAACAAAGAATAAGAATAAAAAGGGAGAGTGATTTTAAATGTTAAACCAAGTAGTTTTAGTAGGTAGATTAACTAGTGATTTAGAAGTGAAAAATTTAGAAGACGATAAGAAAGTAACAAGTATGACTCTTGCTATTCCAAGAAGTTTTAAGAATGCTGATGGAGAATATGAAACAGATTTTGTTGAATGTACTCTATGGGGAAATATAGCTGAAAACACAGCTGAATATTGTAGAAAAGGAGACATCGTTGGAGTAAAAGGAAGACTTCAAACAAATAATTATGAGAAGGAAGATGGCTCTAAAGTATTCAAATTAGATGTTGTAGCTGAGAAAGTAACATTCTTAAGTTCTAAATCAAAAGATGAACCTGAAAGAGACTAAAAACAAAAAAATAGGAGTCACTTAGGTGGCTCCTTAATCATTATAGGAGGATAAAATGAATAAGTATTATTTAACAATGTCAACTAAAATAAAGACAGATTTAAAAGTAAATGCTGAAACAAAAGAAGCTGCAATTTCAAAAGCACTTGAATATTTCAGTAGTGATATGAGAGAAAAAGGATTAGATTTTGATGATATTGATCATATTTATGTAGATGCAGATGATATTCCATATATGCATGATAAATATAAAGAAATTAATCCTGAAGATAATATAGAAGAAGAAAATAATATAGAAGATTAATTTTTTTCTTCTTTACTAGCAAGCATTGAATTTGTATTACAACTACAAATTCTACTCAATGGGGAAATCCCCAATCCCCTTGTTATTTTAGGAGGAAAAGAAATGGCAGAGGTGTGTGTTATAAAATCATTTAGATTATCTCCAGAACTTGCATATAAATTAGAAGAAATGCATAACCTAACAGGACTTAATCAATCTGAAATTGTTAGATTGTCTTTAGGTGGAGTAAAAGTTATAGAGAAGAAACCATCAAAAGAATTGATGACACTTCTTCTTAAATTAAATAATATTGGTAACAATATAAATCAGATAGCTAAGTATGCTAATACTTTTGATACAATTGATGAAACAAGTTTAAGAGTATGTGTTACTAACTTAAACAGCACAATTAATGAGATAAGGAAAAAATATTTATAGTTGGCTGTTTGTAAAATATGGAGTGTTAAAAATAACTTATCAAGAGTTATTGGCTATGTAGCAAATAATGAAAAAGTGAGCGAGGATATCTATTTAGAATTACATAAAGAATTAGATTATGTATCAAATGATTCAAAGACAGAAGAAAAATTATACGTTAGTGGTATTAATTGTGATTCAAATAATGCTAAAGAAGAATTTACTATAGTTAAGAAAAAATATAATAAAGAAAAAGGTATAATTGCTTTTCATGCTATTCAATCATTTGAAGAAGGAGAAGTTACTCCAGAAGAAGCTCACAAAGTAGGATTACAACTTGCAACTGAAATGTGGGGAGATAGATTTCAAGTTGTAGTGGCTACTCATTTAAATACTAAACATGTTCATAATCATTTTATTATTAACTCTGTTTCTTTTATTGATGGTAATAAGTTTTATGGTACTAGAACCAGTTATGCTGAATTACGAAGACTTAATGATCAAATATGTATGGAACATAGTTTGAGTTATATGGAAGAAAAAATAACTAAAGGTGGAATGAATTATTTAAATTATCAAAAGAAAGAAAACAATTATTCTAAACAAACAAAATCGGATGTTGATTTAGCAATTGCTCTTGCTTCTTCATATCCTGAATTTATATCTATATTAGAAAATATGAATTATGAAGTAAGTGAAAGAGCTAATAAGTTGAGTGTTAGGAATTTAGAATACAATCGAAATATAAGAATCGAAAGAAGATTTGGTAATGATTATTCAATTGATAATATTAAGAAACAAATTTTAGGAATATATCTTCCAGAAAAGAAAACATATTATAAGAATTATTTTCAAAGAGATAAGATTATAGATTCTTTATTTGAAATGAATTGTAAGGGGTTGGCTATACAATACATTAAATATTTAAAATTATTAAACAAATATCCATCATATATAAAAAGAAATAAAGTTTCATTTGAAATGCAAAGAGATGTTATGAAAATGGATAGTATTAGTAAACAAGCTATTTTATTAGCAAAGAATAATATCAGTTCAGAAGAAGATCTTGTTAACTTATATAAAAATCTAAAAAATGAATTATATAAAGATCCTAATAGAGAAGATATTAAGAATGAGATTAAACTAATAAGTGAAATAAGAAACAGAATAGAACTGGTAGAAGAACAAGAAAGAGAGAATAAAAAGGAAGTGGTACGATGAGTCAATCAGGTGATGTAGCTGAAACAATGGCTAGAATGTATCTACAAGGTTTTGAAGTTGGTTTAAGAGTAACTGGAGCCGGTGGAGAAAAAATATTAGCATTGATTCTTGCTACAATGAAAGACAAAAGAAAAACTGCAGGTAAAACAAATCTGACTAATATGTTGAAGTCAGGAAAAGAATTAAAAGTTTTCTCTGTAAGACAAGAAGACTTTAAAAAGTTTACCGAAGAAGCAAAAAGATATGGAGTTCTTTATAGTGCATTAATTAACAAAAAAGCTAAAGATGGAATCATAGATATTATGGTTAAGTCTGAAGATGCTTCTAAGATTAATAGAATAGTACAAAGATTTAATCTTGCTAGATATGATGAAGTTAGTATTCGTAGTGAAATTCAAAAAACTAAAGAGATGAAAGAAAAAACTAAGGGAGTACAAACTAAAACAATTGAAACTAGAGTTAAAGAAGAATTGTCTAAGCAACCTATCAAGAAAGATGGTCAATCATTAAACCCCCATTTGGCAAAGACCGAAAAAAGCCCTCAGTCAAAGCCTTTCTCGATAGAGCAAAAGACTTCGGACAAGGGTAGTAAGATGAAAGAAAGACCTTCTGTTAGAGAAAAGCTTGAAAAAGCAAAAGAAGAAGTTAAAAGAAGGGATAAATCTGAGGTTAAGTCTGAAGTAACTAAAGCTATTCCAAATAAAGAATCAAAAGGAAAAGAAAGATGACAAAAGAACTCTTCAAAATATTAGAACTTGATAAACTTGAGCATGGTATATTGATTAATGCGTTAAATGAATTTAGAAATAAACTTTTAAGAGAAGGACAGGATACAGAATTTGTTGATGAACTACTTTTAAAAGTACTCGATGCTCCAGAAAAAAAAAGATACTATCGAAGAGATGGTTACGATGACGCAAGATGAAAAAAGATAATAATAAATATCTATATTTAATAGGTTTAATTCCAATAATATGGATTGCATTATTAATAGCTCCTTCCATTAGTGGAGGATTACCAGCAATAGTAAAGGATTTTCCTAAAGCAATGGAGAATCCTTTTTCTATTACATGGTGTTCTTCTTCAATAAAAACTATATTTATATTTTTAATTGCTTATGTATTAGGAATTGGAATATATTTATCAACTAAAAAAAATTATCGAAGAAGAGAAGAACATGGTTCAGCTAGATGGGGAGAAGCTAAAGAAGTAAATAAAAAATATGAGCAAGTACCTTATTCAACAAATAAGATTCTTACTCAAAATGTTTGTATAGGATATGATAGCCGAAAGCATAGAAGAAATATGAATACCTTAATCATAGGTGGATCCGGTGCAGGTAAAACACGTTTCTATGCAAAGCCAAATGTCATGCAAGCAAATACTTCTTTAATAATACTAGATCCAAAAGGTGAAATAGCAAGAGATGAAGGACATCTACTTGAAGAAAAAGGATATGTTGTTAAAGTGTTAGATTTAATTAATATGGAAAAAAGTCATTGTTATAATCCGTTTGTGTATCTTCAAACAGATAATGATGTTCAAAGATTAGTTACTAATTTATTTAAAGCAACAACTCCTAAAGGAAGTAATTCAAATGATCCATTCTGGGATACTGCTGCTAGTATGCTTTTATTAGCACTTGTATTTTATTTATGGTATGAAGCTCCAGAAGAAGAACAGAATTTTCCGATGGTAATGGAAATGTTAAGAGCTGGAGAAGTTAGGGAAGATGATGATGGTTATGTAAGCCCACTTGATTTATTATTTAATCAGTTGGAAATGGAAGATAAAAACCATATAGCTCTTAAGTATTACAGAGACTATAGAAGTGGTTCAGCAAAGACATTAAAATCTATTCAAGTAACATTAGCTTCAAGGCTTGAAAAATTTAACTTGTCAAGTTTGTCAGCTTTAACACAAACAGATGAATTAGAACTAGAAACTATTGGAGAACAAAAGACTGCTTTGTTTGCTATCATACCAGACAATGATACTTCATTTAATTTTTTAGTTAGTATGTTGTATACTCAATTGTTTCAACAATTATTTTATTGTGCAGACCATAAACATGGCGGTAGATTACCAGTTCATGTTCATTTTTTAATGGATGAATTTGCAAATGTTAGTTTACCAGATGACTTTGATAAGATTTTATCAGTCATGAGATCTCGTGAAGTATCTGTATCTATAATTTTACAGAACCTCGCCCAATTAAAAGCATTATTTGAAAAACAATGGGAATCAATTGTAGGAAATTGTGATGAATTTTTATATTTAGGTGGTAATGAGCAATCAACTCATAAATATGTGTCAGAATTGCTTGGAAAAGAAACAATTGATTTAAATACTTATGGAAAAAGTACAGGACATTCAGGTAATTATTCAACTAATTATCAATTAAATGGTAGAGAACTTCTTACACCAGACGAAGTAAGACTTTTGGACAATAAATATGCAATTCTATTTATAAGAGGAGAAAGACCAGTGATGGATTTAAAATATGATGTTTTAAAACATCCTAATGTAGAACTTTCTGGAGATGGTAAAGCTAAGCCATATATTCATGGCGAAGTTACAGAATCTATTGCTTCTGTAAGCATTGATTTAACTGATGTTAAAAGAATTAATAAAGAAATTGAATTAACAAAAAAAGAACAAAAATTTTTGGATGGATATGAAATCATATCATCTGAAGAAATTGATAATTATTTTAAAAGTAAAGAAGGGGATATAAATGAAAAAAATGAATAATTTCAAAAAATTTAAAAATGGATTAGGGAAAAAAGGTTATAAAAGATTTAGAGTATTTGCATATACTCTTTTATTATTAGCTATTTGTGGAACTTCTACAGTAGTCTTAGCGGCAGATGATCCTCTATCAGTAGTTAATAATTTATCAAACTTTATCTTTGGACTTATTAGAGCTGTTGGAATGATTATTCTAGGATTCTCAATTGTTCAAATTGGATTATCAATTAAAAGCCATGATCCAAGTCAAAGAGCAAATGGATTCTTAACTCTAGCAGGTGGTATTGTTATTACATTTGCTAAAGAAATATTGAATATGATAACAGGAGGATAGAAATATCCTCTTCTTAATAAGGAGGAGAGATAATGAGTGATAACTGGATAGTTCAAAACATCCAAAATGCTTTGGATACATGGAATTCAAAATTAGCTGATATTTGGAATTTAGTAACTCAAACTCCTGAAACTTTTAAGGGTGGAGCCATATGGAATGTTATTAAAACAATTCATGGAGGAATGCAAGCAATAGGGCTAGCTTTATTAGTTCTATTTTTTGTTGTAGGAGTTATGAAGACATGTGGTTCTTTATCTGAAGTAAAGAAACCAGAACATGCTTTAAGATTATTCATAAGATTTGCAGTTGCAAAGATTGTAGTAACATATGGAATGGATTTAATGTTAGCAATTTTTAGAATATCTCAAGGAATGGTATCAAAGATAATGACACTTTCTAATATAAGTGGATCAACCAACTTAGTATTACCTTCATCAATAATATCTGCTATAGAAGATTGTGGTTTCTTTGAATCAATTCCATTATGGGCTGTTACGTTGATTGGTGGACTTGTGGTTACTATTTTATCTTTCATAATGATTATGACTGTATATGGACGTTTCTTTAAGTTATATCTTTATACAGCACTAGCACCAGTACCACTTTCTACATTTGCAGGAGAACCTACACAATCAATTGGTAAAAGTTTCTTAAAAAGTTATGCTGCTGTTTGTTTAGAAGGAGTAATAATTGTACTCTCATGCATAATTTTCTCTTTGTTTGCAAGTTCACCACCTGTGGTGGATGCAAGTGCAGCAGCTGTTACACAAGTTTGGACTTATATAGGAGAACTTGTATTTAATATGTTAGTTCTAGTAGGAACTATAAAAATGTCTGATCGAGTAGTGAGGGAGATGATGGGATTATGAGAGACTTGGTTGTAGATAAAGATGAAATGAAATCAATATGTAGTAAAAATATATCATTTGTTTTTATAGATATATGTTTCAATGATGCAAGAGATTTATCTATAATAAATAATAAAAATGAAACAAATATAGAATATAAATATAAGAGAATCGTTTTAAATGTAATTATTGACGAAAAAGGAATTAAATATAGAGTGCTATTAAATAATCAAAGTATTGAAAAGCGTTTTATGAAATTTTATGTAAAAAATAAAATTAATGAATCGTTTATAAATAAACTAAGACGTGAAATTGAACGTATGCTTATTCCGTACAATTAGATGACTTATTTAAGTATGAAAATGCTCAAGAATTATGCAATGATTTTGAAGATATATTAAAACCCATAGGTGAATATGAAAAAGCTTAAAGGGTTATTGGTTAAACCATATGAATTACCAGAAGAAATTGAATTGGATGATTCTTTAGAAGCAAAACAAAATCTTGTTGGAGGATATATAGAGTGTGTAGATTTTCTTAAAGATAATAATGTAATATTCATTTGTAATGAAGAAGGTAAGATTAATGGCATGCCTTTAAATAGAGATATAGGATACGACATAATTGCCGGTCCTTTTTTAATTCTTGGAAATGATTATGAAAATGGCGACTTTAAATCATTAACAGATAATCAAATAATGCATTATAAAAAGGTGTTTGATAAAGATAGTATTGATCAAACAGAAAAGAAAATACTTTCAATTATTTTAAATAAGCAAAAAAAAGATTATGAGAGGTAGTTATGGATAATAAAGTTAAAGAAGTATTTAATGATGTTTCAGAATTCTTAAGAGATAGTATGGAACATCAAAACAAACAAATAGATTATATTTTAATAAATCCTCAAAATGAAGACTTATGGGTTATGTGTAGTGATGGTGTAGATACAGCAATTGAATTTCATTATAGAGATGGTATGATGAAAAACAATTATGTACCAGAATGGGATTTCAATTTTGATTATTATGTATATAATCTCTTAGAAGACGGATACAGAATCGGATATATGAGTGATGATTTACATTATTCCTTATGGAATTCAATTCATGAATTGTATCCAGATGATATAGAGTTTAAAAATGGAGTTAAAAGTTATATTAAATATTGTAAAAACAATCATATAGATAAGAAATATTTAGATAGTAAAACCAATCTTGATACTCCAAATATAATGCCTATGTTCAGTAAAAATGATAGAGAAAGATAAAAAATATGAAAAAAAGTGAAATTTGTATTTTTAAGCCTTTTTTGTTCTACTTCTGGTTTGAAAACTAAATTTTCGCCTAGAGAAAATAATTTTTTCGCTTAAAAATAAGTATGAAAATTGAAAATTGGTCATTTGCAATTAATTTTGACTTAGTTTATTATTCCTAAACAAGAAAGGAGAAATACTATGGCAAAACAAGTTAAATCACATAATGAAGTAATGTTAGTTGGTAGAATTATAAATCGTCAAAAGGATATAAGATGTAACAATATGAAGTCTATTAGAGTTAAATTAGCATTACCAAATGATCTTGATTATAATTTGAATCCAAATATTGCTTTTGTTTATATTTATGACGATGGTGAAATATTTGATAAGTTAAAACCTAATCAAGCTATTGCTATAAATGGTCATATTGAAAGTAATTGGGGACAAAGAGTAATTGCAGATGTAATTAGTTTGATAAAAGAACCTAGAAGAGCTTAATGCTCTTTTTACTATGGAGGGGAAACTAGTGGAAGTAAAAATAAATAAAGAGATACGAGATTATACAGAAAGTGTTTATTTTGGATTATCTTTAAGACAATTTATATTTTCAATCGCAGCTTGTTTAGTAGCTGTATTATTATACTTTGTCTTTAAACCGTATTTTGGAATAGAAACACTTTCATGGTTATGTATTTTAGGAGCTGCACCTTTTGCAGCAATTGGATTCATAAAATATAACGGAATGAATGCAGAAGAATTTGTTCTTGCTTATATAAGAAGTGAATTTTTAACATCTAAAGAATTAACTTTTAAACCAACAAATTATTATTATGAATTATTAAAAGAACAAATAGGAGATGAAAAGAAAGATGAAAACAATAAGAAACCTATTCAAGCAGGACAAGGAGAAGTTTAATCCTCCTAAAGGTGTACAAGATTGTATCCCTGTCCAAACAATCTATAAAGATGGAATATTTCAAGTATCAAAGAATAAATTTACTAAATGTTTTAGATTTACTGATATTAACTATGCAGTAGCTTCAAGACCAGACAAAGAAGCTATGTTCTTACAGTATTCAGAATTATTGAACAGTTTAGATCCTGGAGCGACTTCTAAAATAACTGTATTAAACAGAAGACTAAATAGAGTTGATTTTGAGAAAAACATAATGATTCCATTATCTGGTGATGATTTAGATGAGTATAGAAAAGAATACAATGAAATGCTTCTTAAAAAAGCTTTAGGAGCTAATTCAATCATTCAAGAAAAATTCTTAACTATTTCAGTTAGTAAAAAGAATATAGAAGAAGCAAGAACTTATTTTGCTAGAATCAATGCTGATTTAAATAATCATTTTAATCAACTTGGATCTAGATGCTTAGAATTAAGTGCAGAAGAAAGATTAAGATTAGCACATGATTTTTATAGAATTGGTGAAGAAAACATATTCACTTGGGATATGTTAGATAATATGAGAAAAGGACATTCTTTTAAAGATTATATAAGTCCAGATACATTTAGTTTTCAAAAAGATTATTTTGAAATGGGAAATAAATTTGGAAGAGTATTCTTTTTAAAGGATTATGCATCTTACATAAAAGATGATATGGTTGCGGAGCTTACTGACTTAAACAGAAATTTAATGTTATCGATTGATGTTATTCCTATTCCAATGGATGAAGCAATTAGAGAAGTAGAAAATAGAAGACTTGGAGTAGAAACAAATATAACTAATTGGCAAAGAAGACAAAATAACAATAATAACTTTAGTGCTGTTATTCCATATGATATGGAACAACAAAGACAAGAATCAAAAGAATTTTTAGATGATTTAACTACCAGAGATCAAAGAATGTTTGTATGTGTACTTACTATGACATTAATAGCTGATTCTAAAAAAGAATTAGATGAGGATACCGAAAGCTTACTTGCAACTGGTAGAAAACATTTATGTCAATTAGCTATATTAAAATATCAGCAATTAGATGGTTTAAATACATCTATGCCTTTTGGAGTTAGGAAGATAAATACATTAAGAACATTAACTACAGAATCACTTGCTGTATTCATGCCTTTTAGAGTACAAGAAATAAATCATGAGAATGGTATATATTATGGAGATAATGTAATTTCTAAAAATATGATAATTGCAGATAGAAGAGAATTACTTAATGGTAACTCATTTATTTTAGGAGTGTCTGGTTCAGGTAAATCATTTACTGCAAAGAATGAAATAGTTTCAATTGCTTTAAGAGATCCAAACGCAGATATCATTATAATTGATCCAGAACGTGAATATCCTAAGTTAGTTAATCAAATGAAAGGACAAGTAATTAGAATATCAGCAACGAGTGATAATCACATCAATGCAATGGATATGAATGCAGATTATGGAGATGGAGCAAATCCAGTTATTCTTAAATCAGAATTTATTCTTTCTTTATGTGAACACTTAATGGGAGGTAATAATCTTGGACCAAAAGAAAAATCTATCATTGATAGATGTACTGCTAAAGTTTATCGAGTTTATCAGCAAGGAAACTATCAAGGAGTACCACCAACACTTCAAGATTTTAGAGAAGAACTATTAAGACAGCCTGAAGAGGAAGCAAAACAAATAGCACTAGCTATAGAACTATTTACTGATGGATCACTTAATACATTCGCTAAAAATACTAATGTAGATACTAATAGTAGAATTATTTGCTACGATATATTAGATTTAGGTAAACAATTACTACCAATTGGTATGTTAGTTGTCCTAGATTCCATTTTAAATAGAATAACAGCAAATGGAAGTAAAGGAAGAAATACTTATATTTTCATAGATGAAATATATTTATTATTCCAACATGAATATTCAGCAAACTTCTTATTTACTTTATGGAAACGTGTAAGAAAGTATGGAGCATATTGTACTGGTATAACTCAAAATGTAGATGATTTATTACAATCTCATACAGCTAGAACTATGCTAGCTAACTCAGAATTCATTGTAATGTTAAATCAAGCTGCAACTGATAGAACGGAACTTGCAAAACTATTATCAATCTCAGATACACAAATGAGTTATATAACGAATGTAGGAGTTGGACAAGGATTATTAAAAGTTGGAAGTTCTTTAGTTCCATTTATAAATGAATTCCCAACAAATACAAAACTATATAAACTCATGACAACAAAACCAGGAGAGGGCGAATGAGTCCTTTAATGATATGGCTATTATCAAGCTTTTTGGTAATAGCCTTTTTTATTTATCTACTAAAGAAAATCATAGAAATCTATGAAGAGATGATTGAGAGGGAAAAATATGAGCGATATAAAAACGAAAGATATAAAACCTAAGTCAGTTAAAACTTTAGATAAAACAATAGCATGGACTGAAAGAATAAAAGATCCAATTGTATATGCTAATGAAAAATCTAAAGATGTTGTTAGTGAAGATGGAAATATAGTTGATTATGGCTCTGATAAGATTAAATATGTTTCTAATAGAGCTAAAGATGAATCTGTATATGCTGCTAAAAAAGGTGTTACTAAAACTAAAGATGTAGCAATTAAGAAATATCAAAAGAAAAAGCTATCTAAAGCAACAAAAACAGATAAAGTAGGTAAAACTATTAAGACTAGTAAAAATACTGCCAAAAAGGCTGAAAAAGCTGCTAAAGAAGCTGCTAAAGTAAGTAAGAGAATGGCAGAACAAGGAAAGAAACTTGCTATTAAAGCTACTAAAGCAACAGTAAAAGGAACTAAGGCAGCAATTAAAGCTACAATATCAGCAATTAAGGCAATAATAGCAGGAGTAAAGTCATTAGTTGCAATGTTAGCTGCTGGTGGAGCTGCTGCTGTAATAGCAATTGTAATAATTTGTTTAATTGGATTATTAGTTACTTCTATATTCGGTATATTCTTTTCATCAGATTCAAGTAATCAAATTAAGATGAGTGATTGTATAGTTGAATTAAACGAAAAGATGGATGGTAAGATAGCTGAAATTGAACGTAGAGAAATTCATGATGAAGTTATAATTGAATCAAATCAAGCTCCATGGAAGGATATACTATCAATTTATGCTGTTAGAGTATCAAACGGAAATAACGATGAAGTAATGACAATTACTCCTGAAAAGAAAAAGATACTTGAAGAAGTATTTTGGGATATGAATTATCTTACTTATGAAACTAAAGTAGAAAAATATAAAGTTAAAACAATAGATTCAAGAGTTCATGTAGAAATAAGTGGTAATAGTAATTATCAAAGACCTACTGCTTCAGATATAAAACATTATGATGTTGAATCAGAATCGGAAGTTGAAAAGAGAGTTCTGCATATAAATATAAACTCACGTTCTCCAGATGAACTTAAATCAAAATACAATTTTAATGCAACGCAATTAAAACAATATGATGAGTTATCAAGCGATAAATATATAACAATGTGGGCTTCTGCGATATATGGAGTATATGGATCAAGTGGGGAAATAGCTACATGGAAGCAAAAAGGTAGAGAATGGTCTAACATCAGAATTGGAAATACAAATAAAACAATTGGAGATGTTGGATGTCTTGTAACATCAGTATCAATTTTAATTAAAAAGAGTGGAGTGCCTACAAAAGATATTTATCCATTTAATCCGGGAACATTTGTAACCGCTTTAAATAATGTATATGGATTTGATGGAGCAAATCTTCAATATGGTCCAATATCAAAAGTTGTACCTGGATTTGTTTATCAAGATAGAGTAATGTTAAAAGGTAAAACAAAAGCAGAAAAACTAGCATTGATTAGAAGATATCAAGAAAGTGGTTATTACCTTGCAGCTGAAGTTGCAGGTGCTACAGAAACATCGCAACACTGGGTTGCAATAGATAATGTGGTAGGGGATAAAATATATATGTTAGATCCTGGAAGTGAAGCCACAGATATGTGGGCTCAATATGATTGGAATTTAACTACACAATTTGTATATTTCAAAGCAACAAAATAAGGTTAGTCTCTTATGAGATTAACCTCTTTTTTTGTGTTCGGAAAATAGTAATATTACGAGTATATTAAAAAGTAAAAGAATATGGTATAATTTAAATAGAAGGTGAATATATGAAAAAGAAAATATTTTTATGTTTAATGGTGATCGTAAGTTTATTTATAATTACAGGTTGCAGTAATAAAGAAAATTATATAACTGATAATGAACATTTATATGATACTGCAGTTCAATATATTATTGATAATGATACAAATCCAGAGAAGAATGAAGATAGGTATAAAATGTTTATTGATTACAATGGGTTTGGTATAACGGAAGATGATAATTATAGATATGCTTATATGTGGATATCAGAAGAATCATATTATGTAGTAGATAATAAGATAATAAGTGGATCTGGAAGCTCAATGCCATATAAGTTTACTTTTGAATTAAATGATAAT
>JAFWCU010000036.1 GCA_017534305.1 Clostridia bacterium | reverse complement strand
TGTTACAGCTAATAAACCAATTACAATACAAACTAAAACTTTAATTATAGCCTTTTTGTATCTCTGTTGGTCTTGTTCATCACCTGTCATAATTTTAAATACATAAAATAGTATGAAACATACTCCGTACTACTGGAAGAATCCATTGCATAGTTCCTGTTACATCTCTTACTATATTTAGTAATCCTTGTCCTAATTTGCTACTTTGGATTTCTCCTCCACCACTTACTTCTGATACTACTTCTGCAGCATTTACTTTACTAGCAGTTAAACTCATTCCTGTTGTAACTGCTCCTATTGTTTTTACTAATTTGCTTTGTTTGAAATTAAATAATTTTCTCATTTTTAATCCTCCATCTATGTTTTTATAATTTCCCCTCAATATTAACTTCTTTCATTCTTCTTTCTTTTTCATCTTGTAATTTTTCTTCTTGCAAAGTCTTTTTTGCCATTTTTGTTTTTTCTGCTATATCCCATAATTTTAATGGTGTTATTCTTCGGATAAATCTATGATTTTCTCGGTATTCCCTAACTTTTGTATTCCAACTTTTATTACCTAATCCTAAAATCGAATTAAAGTACCATTTACTTAAATCTGGCGAATTTGTCATTGCTGGAGAAAGTCCACTACACATAACTAATAAATATGGCCTTTCAATTCTTAAAATTTCATCAGTTGTAAGCAATGCTCTTTGTGTTAAATTCATAGATTTAGATTTATTTACTGCTCCACCACTTGAAGAATTGCTTTCACTCCAACTTGAAGTAGTGTAAGTTCCAATCTTCTTTGAAATCTTTTCTGCAGTTACTTCATTTGATGTTTTAAGATAATTCCATACATAGCAGTTATCTAAAATGTTTTGAGCTGTGTTATCTCCATATTTTTCGTTAAGTTGTGAGAATGATTGAACAAACAGATTAAATCTTATTCCGTCTTCCACCACCAACTGTTAGAAAGCCACCGAAAGTTTGGTATTGCACTAAAATTTCCGAAATTCATCTAGTATAAAGTTAGTACGAATTTTAAGTCTTCCACCTTTACTGTCTGCTAGTTCTACAAGTTTTGTATAAACTTGATTAACAAACAAACTACATAATCCATAAAATGTTGTTTTCTCATCAGGCAAAATCATATATAATACTGATTTTTCTTCATTAAACTTGTTTAAGTCTATTTCCGATTCACTAATCATACTTGCAACATAGTCGTCCATAAAAATACTTAATGTTGCTAGTGCCGAAGTGAAGAAACTAGCTCTTGTTTTAGATGGTGCAATTCTTGCCGCAGCAAAACTTGAAACTGCAGGGTGTGAATCTGGCAAAGTATCTAAATATGTGTCCATAAGCATTGTTTTATCGCTTTGTTCAGCACACATTTTTGAAATAAAATGATATGTATTTGGTAGATTTTGATATTCCTTATGTTTTTCATTACCAAGTACAACCGACATTATTCCAGCTTTTATAACTGACTTTTCACCATTTACCCATATAGCCTCTCTGTTCCCAACTTCTCCTACTAAACTTTCAACAATATCAGAGCAATAGTTTACTGCTTTTGGAATGTCCTTATGTGAAAATG
>JAFWCU010000005.1 GCA_017534305.1 Clostridia bacterium | reverse complement strand
TATACTACAGTTAACAAACTAGATGAAATTAACGCCGCTAATGGTAACAAATATGAATTTGTTCGTGTAGATGGAAATGCTACAGGTAACTATACGTTAGAAAAACAAGTTATAACATATTACTATCAAAAGAAAGAATCAAAAGTAGTAATATTACATGTAGATAGTGAAACAGATATAACAAATCCTGGAACAGTTACAAATGTTCTATATCCTACAGAGGAAAAAACTGGACGTGTAGATGATCCATATGAATCAGTTGCAAGAACAGATGAAATTAATGCAACAAGCAATTATAAATATGCATTAGATCATATAGTAGGAAGTGCAAATGGAAACTTTGCAGTAGATACAATTTATGTAATATATGTATATGCAAAACAAGATACAGTGTTATATATTAAACATGTAGATGTAATCACAGGAGAAGAGCTAGATAGTATAACAGTTGAAGGATATATAGGAGATATAGTTAATACAAGAGAAGGAACATTCCCAAGTTATAGATTATATGAAAAGCCAGCAACTGAGGAATATACACTAACAGAAGATCCAATAACAGTTACATATTATTATATAAGACAAGCAAATGTAATAACAAAATATGTAGATGAAGTTACAGGAAATGAAATATCTACACAAAACTTTGATACATATGATCAAAACAGTGAATATGAAACTGTTAAGAAGGATATATCTAATTATACTTATGTAAGAGATAGTGGAAATACAGAAGGTACAATAGATATAGAAGATATATATGTAACATATTACTATAGAAAGAATACTTCACTAGTAGTAAGATATATAGACTACTATACAGAAGAAGAAATAAGTCCAACAATAACAATGAATGGTTATGAAGGACAAGGCTATGAAACAGAACAAAAAGAAATAGAAGACTATGTATATATAGATGTAATTGGAGAGCCAGAAGGACAAATGGCTCGTGAACCACAAGAGATAATCTATAGATACAAGAAACAAGCAAACTTAATTACAGAGCATATAGATGCAAATACTGGAGAAAAAATAATACCAGATGTAATTAAGAAATACATGGAAAAAGAAGAATATGAGGCATTTGCTCAAAACATTCCAGGATATGTTTTAGTACAAGAACCTGAATCTAAAACAGGAGTAATGGGAAGAGAAGATGTAACTAAAACTTTCTATTACAAGAAAATCTCTGGAGGATTAATAGTTAAATATGTAGATGTTCTAACAGGAGAGTTATTAGATCAAGAAATATATGAAGGAACAGAAGGAGAGCATATAGATTTTGATAAAAAACACTTCTTATACTATGTATTACATTCAACACCAGAAGTTGAAAGTGCAAACTTAACAGTTGAGCCTCAAGAATATATATACTATTATATAAGACTTGGAAAAGTACCAGTAAAAGGTATAGTACAAGGAACAGGAGAAGAACTATATAAATATGAATTAAGTGGTATTGAAGGAGACCAATATCAAGCAACACCAAGAAATGTTGAAGGATATGAGTTAGTAGTAATACCAGATAATGAAAGAGGAACATATCAAAGAAATACAAGAGAAGTAGTATATGAATATAGAAAAATAGAAGAAGAAAAACATGGAGATGTAATAGTAAAATATATAACAGAGGATGGAGAAGAATTATCTAGGGAAACAGATAATGGATTAGTTGGAGAAACATTCCATTTTGAAGAAAAAACATTTGAAGGATATGAAGTAATATCTAGACCAGATTCTTTAGATGGAGAATACATTGAAGGAACAATAGAATTAGTATTTGTACTAAGACCTGTTGAACCAGAAATAGTAGAAGGAACAATAATAGTTAAGTTCGTAGATAAAAATGGAAATGTATTAAGACAACAAGTAGTAAGTAAAGATTTAGTAGGAGAAGATTACTACTTAGAAGCTCCAGAAATTGATGGATATCATGTAGTAGGAGAAGATAAGGTAAGAGCAACATATGTAGATGGAGAACTAGTATTTGAAATCGTTTATGATAAAGATGAAGAAATACCAGCAGATCCAGATCCACATGAAGATCCAGCTCCAACACCTACTCCAGAACCAGAGCCACAACCTGAAGAACCAAAAACAGTAGATACTTCAGATATGAATATGGCGTTAGTTCTAGTAATTGCAGTAGCATCAATTAGTGGAATTACCTTAGTAAAAAAATACATTAAAGACTAAGAATTAATAAAATTAGAGTACACATTTAATTGTGTACTCTTTTTTCTTTATTTTACTCTCAACTTATAGTATAATATTGTCATAAAAAGGAGAATTATATGATAATAGAAAAATTAAAAAAATCAGATTTAGCATCATATAAAGAATTAATAGATGATGCTTTTGATGGAAGTAATGATTTGGAGCTTTATTCTAAATATGATGAAAATAGTCCATCATATGAAATAATTGTTATAAAAGAAAAAGATGAAATTGTAGCTTCAATTACAATGTACAAATTAGATTTATTTACTTTTTCTTTTCAACCAGCTATAGAATTATTTAATGTAGCTGTTAAAAAAGCTTATAGAAGACAAAACTATGGTAAGATTATAATGAACTATGTAATAGATTATGCTAAAGAAAATGGGTATAAAACAATTAATTTAACATGTCTGGAATCTGAGACTGGAGTTCATAGTTATTATGAGTCTGTTGGCTTTAAAAAAGCTGCTAGCAGAAAATATTCAATGTATTTAGGAGAATAATATGATAAGATTATCTAATATCAAAATAAGGGCAAATTTAGAGGATAGACAAGTAATAGATTTAGCTCTTAAAAAGTATAATATTAAACCACATGAAATTAAAAGCGCATATATTTTTAAACGTTCAATTGATGCAAGGAATAAAAAGGATATTTATTATAATTATGCAGTAGATGTAGATTTAAAAGTATCACGTATAATTAAAGGTGCAACTGTTGTAGAAGATGAAACATATCCTCAAATTAATGTTTTGCGTACATCTAAATCTAAAATTGCTGTAGTAGGTTCAGGACCTGCAGGACTATTTTGTGCATTAACTTTAGTGGATAATGGCTTTTGTCCAATAGTTTTTGAACGTGGTGCTGATGTAGATAAACGTGTAGAAATTGTGGATAACTTTATTAAAACAGGAAATCTTAACACTTCAACTAATATTCAATTTGGTGAGGGTGGAGCAGGAACATTTTCAGATGGTAAATTAAACACTGGAAATACATCAATTTTTTCAAGAAAAGTACTAGAAGAATTTGTTAGATTCGGTGCTCCTCGTGAAATACTGTATGTTGCAAAACCACATATTGGAACAGATAATTTAGTAAAGATTGTTAAAAATATGCGTGAATATATTATTTCAAAAGGTGGAGAATTTAGATTTGAAACTCAAGTAACAGATCTAGTGGTTAATAAAGGAAAAATAGTTGGAATTAAATGTGGTGAAGAAGAAATAAAAACAGATACAGTAATACTTGCAATTGGACATAGTGCAAGAGATACATTTAAAATGATATTAGATAGAAATATACAAATTGTACCTAAAAATTTTGCTATAGGTGCAAGAATTGAACATTTGCAAAAAGATATTAATTTTGCACAATATGGTGATGAATGTGAGTTTGAACTTCCTCCTGCAGAATATAAACTTGTATATCATGCAAAAAATGGAAGAGCTTGTTATACATTTTGTATGTGTCCTGGTGGACAAGTAATGGCTTCATCTTCAGATGAAGATACAGTTGTAACAAACGGAATGAGTAAGTTTGCGCGTGATGGTAAAAATGCAAACAGTGCGCTTTTAGTTGAAGTTAAACCAGAAGATTGTGGTGGTACAAGTCCACTTGCTGGAATGTATTTCCAAGAAGCTTTAGAGAAAAAAGCATTTTTAATGGGTGGGCTTAACTATTTTGCTCCCGCCCAAAAGGTAGGAGATTATCTTGATGGCGTTACAACTACTTCTTTTGGAAAAGTTGAACCAACATACAAACCAGGTGTTATGCCTTCAAATTTAAATGAGTTATTTCCTGGATTTGTTAATGAAACATTAAAAGAATCAATTATTGAATTAGATAAAAAAATGCATGGATTTGCAGATAAAGATGCAGTTTTAACAGCTGTTGAAACTCGTACATCTTCACCTGTGCAAATAACAAGAGATAAAAATACATTAATGTCTAATGTATATGGTATATATCCTTGTGGAGAAGGTGCAGGGTATGCTGGAGGAATAATGACTGCAGCTGTTGATGGAATTAAAGTTGCAATTAAAATACTAGAAAAAGAGTAGGTGATAATATATATGAAATATTTTGGCAAAAGTGTATATACAAGATTTGTTCAAGTAATTGCTATAATGGTTATTATGGTGTTACTAATGGGACTTTATCATGTATTACTAGATACAGATACTTTAATGTCTAAAGAAGAAAAAGAACTAAGAGCAAAAACAGAATTATTTTCTAAATTTGAGGATGGTTATGCAACACTTACAAAATATACAATATATGGTAAACATTTAAATCTTGGAGGCGTTATTGAAAATGCAGATTCAAGTTTTAAGTATACATTAGCTATGGTTACACTTGATGGAACAGTTACTGAATATCCACTTGTTGTATCATTTAAAGATAATAAGCTATATTATACTTTGGGTAAAAATATTAATGAAGGAATAGATTTAGATGATATACCACTTGGCGAGTATTATCTTGCTGTTAAAGCAAGTAAAGATGTTGTAGTAGACGAACAATCACAAGAAATTAATAAATATTATTCGTTAAATAATACTACTTCATATTCAGATCAGGAGTACTATACAACTACTACTGGTGGAAAGAATTATAAAGATATTATTACTTTTTCTGCATTTAATGAAAAAGAATATATGGCTTTAGCTGTAACAGATATTAAATCTTTACCAGAAGATGTTTATGATATAGTAATTGATGCAGGACATGGTGCAAGAGATACTGGTGCTGTTTTCCAAGATATACAAGAAAAAGATTATACATTAAAAATATCTTTAGCTCTTCAAAAAAGACTTGAAGAACTTGGATATAAAGTATATATGACTCGTGTAGATGATAGTAAATATATAGGTGCTTATGGAGAAGATGGAAGAGCAGTTGCACCATATAAAACACATGCAAAGCTATTCTTATCTGTACATTTAAACTATACAGAAAAAGATAATAGTGTGGGTGGTGTTGAAATATATACTGCAAATCATATGAATCTTACTATGGCAAAAGAATTTGCAGATAGTGTAAAAAATACTGTTAAAGTAAATTACTCACAAAATAATATAAATAAAGTATTAGATGGTGTATATGTTAGAACTTATACAGAAGCAGAAGTTAAAGAAGCTATAGATTACGCAAAAGAAATAGGATATGAACCATATAAAACAATTACTACAGATACCCCATATTATTTTGCAGTTAGAGAAACAGGTGGAATAATGACTGGTGCATATGTTGATGGTAGAAATAAAGAAGCGGGAGATAATCCTTATCACAATTCAAATATTGCAGCTGAAAGTTATCTACTAGAACTTGGATTTATAAATTGTCCAAATGATGCAAAAAATATTAAAACTAATACAAATAGCTATGTAGAAGCAATTACAAATGTAGTAGTTAACAATTATGGAAAAATAGAGGAAAATTAGTCGATTTTTTATATTGAAATCATAAAAGGTAAATGATATAATCACAAATGAACTGTCAATAAGAGGTGGAATATATATGATAACAAATGTAATAAAAAAAGATGGAAGAAAAGTAAATTTTAATGTAGAAAGAATAGCAAAATCTATATACAAAGCAGCAAATGAAATAGGTGGAAGAGACTATAAACGTGCAGAAGAATTGGCAAATATAGTTTTAGAAGAATTATATAAAGATCATGATTCAAGAGAAATTACATCTCGTCAAATACAAACAACAGTTGAGAAAGTATTAAGAGAGCAAGGACACAAGAAGACTCTTGCTTCATATATTGCTTTTGATGAAGAACGTGAAAAAGAAAGAGAAAGAGGCCTTGAAATAATTGAAACATTTAGAGGCCTTACATATGATGATGCAATTAACAATGATACAAAAAGAGAAAATGCAAATGTTAATGCAGATACTGCTATGGGAACAATGCTTAAATATGGTTCAGAAGGAGCTAAAAACTTCTATCATTTATGCATTTTAAAACCAGAACATTCTGCAGCACATAAAAATGGAGATATTCATATCCATGATTTAGATTTCTTAACACTTACTACTACTTGCTGTCAAATAGATTTAATTAAGCTTTTTAAAGATGGCTTTAGTACAGGTGAAGGTTTTTTACGTGAGCCTCAAAGTATTGGAAGCTATGCAGCTCTTGCCGCTATTGCAATACAATCCAACCAAAATGATCAACATGGTGGACAAAGTATACCAAACTTTGAATATGCAATGGCAAAAGGCGTAAGAGTTACATATAAAAAAGAATATCTTAAAAACTTAGTTAAGGCATTAGAACTATTAACAGATTTAGAAGACCCACAAGCTATAGGTGAACTTGTTGTAAAGTCTATTAAATATGATAAAGATAAAGTTGCAACTTACCAAGATTCTAATGGATATTTAGATATTGAAAGAAAATATTTAAGCGAATATTTAGATGATAAAACTATAGATAAAATACAAAAATTTACTGTTAAATATACAGATAAAGAAGTAGAAAAAGCTACTTACCAAGCGATGGAATCATTCGTTCATAATTTAAATACTATGCATTCTCGTGCTGGTGCTCAAGTACCATTTAGTAGTATTAACTATGGACTAGATACATCTCCTGAAGGAAGACTTGTTATGAAACAACTGCTTTTAACTACTGAGGCTGGACTTGGAAATGGTGAAACACCAATATTCCCAATTCAAATATTTAGAGTAAAAGAAGGAATTAACTATAATCCAGGAGATCCAAACTATGATTTATTTAAATTAAGCTGTAGAGTATCTGCAAAGAGATTATTCCCTAACTTCTCATTTATAGATGCTCCATTTAATCTACAATATTATAGAGAAGGGGATTACAACACTGAAGTTGCTTATATGGGTTGTAGAACAAGAGTTATGGCTAACGCATATGATCCTAAAAAAGAAGTTGTATGTGGTAGAGGAAATTTAAGCTTTACATCTATTAACCTTCCAAGACTTGGAATTGAAGCAAATGGTGATGTTGAAAAATTCTTTGAAATGTTAGACGAAAAGATGGATTTAGTAATAGATCAATTAAAAGCTAGATTTAAAATTCAAGCAAATAAAAAAGTATACAACTATCCATTCTTAATGGGACAACATGTATGGCTTGATTCAGATAAATTAAAAAGCACAGATAAGGTTGGAGAAGTATTAAAACATGGTTCTTTAACTATGGGCTTTATTGGACTTGCTGAATGCCTTAAAGCATTAATTGGTTCTCATCATGGAGAAACTGAAGAAGCAAGAGAGTTAGGCCTTAAAATTATTTCTCATATGAGAGAAAGAGTAGATGAGGAAACAAAGAAAACTCATATGAACTTTACCCTTATTGCTACTCCTGCAGAGGGACTTTCTGGAAGATTTGTTAAAATAGATAAAAAACGTTATGGCGTAATAGAAGGAGTTACAGATAGAGAATACTATACTAACTCATTCCATGTACCTGTATATTATAAAATAAGTGCATTCAATAAAATTAAAATTGAAGCACCATATCATAATTTAACAAATGGTGGACATATTAGTTATGTTGAACTAGATGGTGACCCAACTCAAAATCTAGAAGCTTTTGAACAAATTATTCGTTGTATGAAAGAATCTGGTGTAGGTTATGGTTCAGTAAACCATCCAGTAGATAGAGATCCAATTTGTGGATATACAGGAATAATTAAAGATGTTTGTCCACATTGTGGAAGATCAGAATTTAGTGATGCTAAAACTATAACAGAAAGAATAAAAAGACCTGCAAAATATACTTGTTGTAATTAAATAAGATAAAAAAAGAGGACTACTTTAAGTTTAAGTAGTCCTTTTATATATTTCTTCTAATAGTCAAATATTCTTTATCTCCTGTTATTCTATAATTTTGTTTCTTTAATCTTTTTAGTAGCTCTTTAAATACTCGTTGACATGCTGCGTCATTTCCTCTAAATAAAGTTTTATCATTTGCAAATATTTCTATTGAGTTGCCACCAGATGAAGCAATGTAAAATGAACAATAGCCATATTCGTAAAAGCCAGATTGTATTAAGAATAATAGTTTAGTAAATAATTCATTTAAATCTTGAGAAGTTTTTGTAGATACACTCATATTTATCACCACTGTAGATATAGTTAATCTACCCTTTCTATTATTATTTCTGTGATATTATAACATATTTCTTTGCAAAAATCAAATAATAATAAAGAAAAGTTGTAATTAAGTAAACATAATTATTTGATACTCTTTTACATAATAATAAAATAGTTGATTTATTATTAATTTATTGATATAATCATAGTAGTATTTAGAGGAGGTATGCTATATGGTAATAAACACACAAGGTGGAAATTTAACACAAGAAGAGATTGACGAATATGTCAAGTATGTTCAAGACAAAAACCCTGAACAAGAAATAGCAGTATTAAATCTTAACGTAGATGGAGACTATGTAAATCTTAGCTACAAGTACAAAAACGATGTTCCATTTGAAAGAATCAGAAGAATAACTGGTTATTTAGTTGGAACATTAGACAGATTCAATGATGGAAAGAGAGCAGAAGAACAAGATAGAGTAAAACATGATGTATTATTATAATAATGATGATGATAAAATAAGAATTGCAGGCCTTGTTGAAGAATCAATAGTTGATGGCCCTGGAATTAGATTTGTAGTTTTTACACAAGGCTGCCCACATGGATGTAAAGGATGTCACAATCCTCAAACTCATGATGTTAACGGTGGTAGAGATGAATCAATAGAAAAAATTGCTTCTATGATAGATTCAGATCCACTTCTTAAAGGTGTAACTTTAAGTGGTGGAGAACCATTTATGCAGGCAGGCAAACTTGTTAAGCTTTTAAATAAAATAAAAAATGAAAAATTAAACGTAATAACATATACAGGATTTAAATACGAAGAACTAATTGAAAAAGCAAATGCAGAAAATAAATACTTGGAGCTTCTAAAAGCTTCAGACATATTAATTGATGGAGAATTTGAACTAGACAAGAAGGAAGAAGGACTTAAATTTAGAGGAAGTTCAAATCAAAGAGCAATTGATGTAAAACAAACAATGGAAACTGGAAAAGTAGTAGAATACGAATTCTAGTAGGAGGAAAAATGGAAGAAAAAAAGTTTGACTTTAAATTTTTAAACAAACTTATGTATATTGCAACATTTATTGTGATATGCTATGCATTGAAAACTTTTGGTCTTTTAGAAAAAATTGGCGAAATATTAGTAGCGCTTGCTCCTTTTTATGTTGGTGTTATTATTTGTTGGGTTTCAAGACCACTTGCAAATAAACTACATAAATGGGGAATTGGAAAAGGCTTTGCTGCTATAATCTCTTTAGTAATAATACTTGGTATAGTAGGTGTTGCACTTGCTTATATAATACCAGTTGTGGCTACAGAGGTAGTTCAATTTGTAAAAGAAGTACCATCGTTATATAGAACAATAACGACAAAGATTAATGATATAATTGAGTATAGATTTTCAAGTAGTACTTATAGATTACCTACATCTTTAGGACAATTAGATTTATTATCTAGATTTTCTAATGAACTTGTAAACTATTCTATAGATACTGCTCAAAAAGTAATATCATTTGTAATTAGTTCACTAACTGCAATAATTATTTCATTCTTTATGGTTAAAGACATGGATAAAACTAAAAATAATATTTTCGTTTTGATGTCTAAGAATAAGAAAAATTCTAAGACATACAAAATGCTTACTGAAATGGATGATATACTAAATTCATACATTAGAGGATTATTAATAGATAGTGTTATTGTAGGTGTAATGACAACAATTTTATGCGCAGTGTTGAAACTTAAATATGCAGTTATATTTGGTATAATTATTACATTATTGAATTTCATACCATATATTGGTGCTGCACTTTCATATTGTATTACAACACTTTATGCATTTACTGTTGGTGGACCTGTACTTGCATTAATTACACTTGTATCATCTATGATTATACAAGCAATAGATGCAAATATATTACAACCAAATATTATTGGAAAATCTGTTAAACTACATCCAGTAGTAGTAATATGTGGTCTTTTAGTTTTTGAAAGACTATTTGGTGCTATAGGTATGTTAATTTCCACACCAATTATTGCTCTTGCTAAAGTTTATATCGATTATAAATTTGATATTAATTTTGAGTCAGAGCAAAATGAAGAAGAAAAACCAAAAATAATTAAAGCACTAAAAATTAAGAAAAAAGATAAAAAGCCTGAAGAAACAATAATGAAGGCTGAAGATAATACTGTTAATAAAGAGGAATAATTATTATTCCTCTTTTATTAGTCTATTATGTAGTTCTTGGCTAAATTTATCTGCAATGTTTGTATCAACTATTATATTAATAGATAATTCATTTAGTGATATCATGTAAATATGAATGCCCATTTCTTTTGCAGTATTATAAATTGTAGTTATTACATCTATATTAGTATTTAACATAGAACCTATTAAGCATATTTTACTTAGGTTCTTTTTTTGTGTAATCATTTTAACATTTAGACTTTCACTAGTTTCTTGAACTAATGATCCAGATGACTTAGAAAATGTATTTTTAGATATAATTTTTAATTTATATTTTTTTGCCATATTTACACTTCTACTATGTAACACTTTTGCACCATTAGATGTTGCTTCAATCATTTCATCATAAGACAAACAATTCAATAGTTTTGCGTTTGGTATTATTTTAGGGTCAGCAGTAAATATTCCGTCAATATCTGAATATATCTCACATTTTTGCGCTTTTAAAGCACAAGATAGCGCTACTGCACTTAAGTCTGAGCCTCCACGTCCAAGGGTTGTTATATTTCCCAGTCTGTCTACGCCTTGAAAACCTGTTACTATTACAATTTTTCCTTCATTTAAATTATATATAATATTATCTGGAATTATATTTAGAATTTTTGCATTTGAATAGTCTGAAGATGTTATAATTCCTGCTTGAGCACCATTTAGGCAAACGCTATCATATCCTTTACTATTTAGCATTAAGCTAAGAAGCGCTGCAGTTTGCATTTCTCCTGTTGAAAGTAAAAAATCTAAATCTTTTTTATCTATTGAATAACTATCTAAATCTGTATATTCCTCAGCTTTAGATATAAGCTCATTTGTTGTGTTTCCTTGTGCGGATACTATGACTACAAGACTATCTATATTTTCTTTTGCTTTAATTATATTTTCACAAACTGTTTCTAAGCATTCTTTGTCTTTTAGAGAACTTCCACCATATTTTTGAACTATAATATTCATTTTTTCACCTCATAATGTATATTATGCTATTTTATTATTTTTGCTAATTTGGTTAAATAATAATAGTTAAAAAGAAAATACTTGACATAAAACATAAACAGTGATATAATAATTCTGCAGTTATGTTTTTTAAATGTAACATCAAGTATGGTACATAGGAAAAGGAGGGATGAAATTTTTGAATTTAAAAAGCGTTTAAAAGCAGAGTCTGTGAAAAAAAATTAATTAAAAAGGAGGAATGAAACTAATGAATAAAGGTTTCAAATTTATTTCAAGATTAATAGTGGGAATAGCACTAATAATCATTTCAGGGGTGATGGTATGGAATATCTTTAACACAATCGTTGTTCCAAAGTTACCAGTTATGAAAGGAGCTGACTATGTTCAGGATTTATCTGGATCAATGAAAGAGCCAGACAAGACTTACGCACGTAACGCAATTGAGGAAGATTCAAAAAAAGAAAAGATAGCTATTGTATTAGACTATCAACTAACATCTTTTACTGTTAATGATACTTATGTGGATAAAATGGTAAATAGTGTCGTAAAAAATGTGTATAGAAATCAGAAGTATATCGTATATACGTATTTTAAAGATACTAATAAACTTGTAATATCTACAAATATCAATGATAGTGAACATGATGTAATGCCAAAAACTAAGACAGAGATTGACACTGACGACAAAGTTGTAAAAGAAATTTTGTATTTCCAACAAAACTTAAAGAAACAACATTATGGTTTAACCAATTGGAACTTTAACTTGAATACTGAGTACATGAGAGACACAGCATTACAAGCAGTTGGATGTATAATTCTATTCATCTTAGGTCTAGGTGTTTTACCAGCAGCAGCTGAAGGATTTAGAAATCCATTTAGACGCAAAAAAGCGTCATCTCATTCTAAACCTGCAACTACTGAATAAATCAAAGCGATTTTTCGCAAAGAGCCGTTAAATTTTAACGACTCTTTTTTTATTCTTTTGTTGAAATATTATCGTTATATGGTATAATTATTGTGAGGAAATATACATAGGAGGGCAAAATGTTTTTTAACAAACTTAAGGAAAATTTAAAGAAGACAAAAGAATCTTTAGATATAAAGATGAGTAATATATTTTCAAATAAGAAAGATATAGAAGAAGTAATAGATGAAATTGAAGAAACTTTAATTTTATCTGATGTAGGTTTTGAAACAAGTACAAAAATTTGTAATAACCTTCGTAAAGATTTGAAAAAACAATTAGAAAAGGATGAAAAGGCTATTAAAACATTACTTAGAAAAGAAATGACAGATATTTTAATGGCAGAAGAAATAGATAAAGTAGACAGTATTGAACTTAACCAAAAACAAGTAATACTTGTGGTTGGTGTAAATGGTGTAGGAAAAACTACATCTATTGGTAAACTTACAAAATTATATACTAAAGCAGGAAAGAAAGTTTTACTTGCAGCAGCAGATACTTTTAGAGCTGGAGCAATAGAACAACTTGAAGTATGGGCACAACGTAATAATGTAGATATTGTTACAGGAAAAGAAATGCAAGATCCAGCTTCAGTTATTTTTGATGCTACTAAGAAATTTAGTGAGTCAGGCACATATGATGTATTAATATGTGATACAGCAGGACGTTTGCATAATAAGAAAAACTTGATGGATGAACTTGAAAAAATGAAGAAAATAATAGATAAAAATATAGGTGAGGATATACATAAAGAAACAATTATGGTTCTTGATGCTACAACTGGACAAAATGGCGCAATTCAAGCAAAATTATTCACAGAAAAAACAGATGTTAGTGGAATATTCTTAACTAAACTAGATTCAACTGCAAAAGGTGGCGTTGTATTTAGTATTGTCGATGAGTTAAAAATACCAGTAAAATATATTGGTGTTGGTGAACAAATAGATGATATTGAAAAGTTTGATGCAAAAGCTTTTGTTGAAGCTATAATATAGGGGTGATAGATAATATGGATTATGTAATAAAGGATGCAAATATTAATTCAAATTGTTCAATAAAGTATAATGAGCCTTTATCTTTACATACAACAATGAGAGTTGGTGGAGATGCTAAAGTATTTATTGAAGTAGACTCAGTATCTAAAATAGTAGACGTTATTAAGTATGCAAGAGAAAATAATATTAATTATTGCGTAATTGGTAATGGTTCAAATCTATTATTTACAGATGAAGGATTTGATGGAATAGTTTTAAAAGTTGGAGCCGCTTTTTCAGAAATTGAAATGTTAGAGAACAATAGAATTAAAGTTTCTGGTGGTTTCCAATTAATTAAACTTGCATATTTTGCAAAAGATAATGGATTAACTGGGATGGAATTTGCTGCAGGAATACCTGGAACAATAGGTGGAGCAGTTAGAATGAACGCTGGAGCTTATGGCTCAGAGATGATTAATGTTGTTGAAAGTGTGGAATATTTAGATACAAATACTTTTGAAAGACATATTATAACAAATGAGGAATGTGATTTTTCATATAGACATTCTATGTTTGTTGAACATCCTGAGTATATTGTAGTGTTTGCTACAGTAAAACTTCAAGAAGGAAATATAGATGAAATTGAAGCTAAGATGGAAGAAAATAATGCTTCTCGTCGTGAAAAACAACCAATAGAATATCCAAGTAGTGGTTCAACATTTAAAAGAGGACCAGACTATATTGCTGCTAAACTAATAGATGAAGCAGGTCTTAAAGGATATAAAATTGGTGGAGCTGAAGTTTCAACAAAACATGCGGGATTTATTGTTAATAGTGGAAATGCTACAGCAAAAGATGTTTTAGATTTAATAGAGTATATTAAAAAGACAGTTTATGATAAATTCGGAGTAATGTTACAAGAAGAAGTTGTAACACTAGGAGGAAAATAGAATGAGAGATTTAATTGAATGGTTAAAACCAGGAGCAAGAGTTAAAAGATATATTTTAGCACTTTTGGTTTCTGTTGCGTTATTGATATATTGTGGAATACAACTTGGAAGCACAGGAACATTAACACGTACAATGCTTATTGCATATGTATTGTTAATATCTGTTGCGATATTTGGTATCTTTTTCTCATTTATTCTTGCTCAAAGAAATATCTTACTTCTTAACTTAAAAAATATTTCTAGAAGAAATAAAAATGTTAGAATAAGACAATTATTATATGGAGATCCAAAATTAAAAAAAGGACCAAGAGTAGTTGTAATTGGTGGAGGTTCAGGACTTCCAAACTTACTTAAAGGTTTAAAAGAATATACTTCAAATATCACTGCAGTAGTTAATGTATCACCAGATGACTATACACTAACATCTGCTATGAGTAAAGAAGAAAGAGTTACACCTGGAGATATTAGAAAATGTGTTAGTGCACTTTCTACATCCGAATCAGATTTTTCTAGATTATTAACATATAACTATGATGAAACAAAGGGTTCAACTTTAGGTAACTTAATAATAAATGCATTAACAAATATTACTGGAAGCTTTCCAAAAGCTATAGACAAGCTATCAGATATATTCCAAGTACAAGGAGATATATATCCTGTTACTACAGATGATTTAATACTATGTGCAGGATTAGAAAATGGTGAGGTTGTTGTAGGTAAAGAAAATATCTCTGAAAGAGTAAGAGAAACAAGAACTGCAATTAAACAAATTTTCTTAAAAGATGGTAGCCTTAAAGTTGTTCCAGAAGTAATAGATGCAATTAATAAAGCAAATATTATCGTTCTTGGACCTGGTTCACTTTATACATCAATTTGTTCAAACCTATTATTTGAAGATATTAACAGAGCAATCATTAAATCTAAAGCTAAAAAAGTATATGTTGCAAATATTATGAACCAACCAGGTCAAACAGAAGGATATACACTTGCAAGATATATAAATGAGATTGAAAGATATCTTGGAAAACATGTATTAGACTATGCTATTGTTAATAATGGTGAAATTACACCTGAAATGATCAAAGACTTTAACCAAGAAGATTCAACTGCAGTTAAAGTAGATATAGAAAATATTCAAAATAGAGCTATTTGTGTAATACAAGAAGATTTTGTTGTTACTGCTAAAAATGCATTAATACATGATGCAGATAGACTTGCAGAAATTATAATGACTTTATCTTTAACAAAAGCTACAGGAGATTTAAATATAGTTTCTCTTAAGAAAAAACACATGAAAAGAGAGCAATTAATGTCTAATAGAAAACTAATTAAATCTAAAATTCAAGATTTTAAAAGAAAAAGAGCTAAGAAAAAAGCTGAAAAAATTAAAGATTCTAAAGTTAAGGATAATAAAAAAATGAGTCCAGAAAAAATGAAAAAAACAACAGAAAAGACTCAAGCAACTATAAATAAAATTAAGGACGAGATTACAAAGGAGTAATTATTAATGTTTAAATACAAAAGAGAAATAAATAATTATGATAGAGCAAAAAATATTGAATATTCTCTATCAGATAATGCTAAAGTTTGCTTTTGTATGAGTGGTACTCTTAAGTCTACAAAACCATATCATGGAATGTATATTAAAGATTCAAAAGTCTTGCTAGAAAATCTAGTCGAGACTTTTGAGCTTAATGGTAACACATATAAGATTGTTGAACTTGAAACAAAAAGCAAAGATTTAAACACTCAAGATTATATTGATAGTGCAGATTTAGAGTCTAATCTTTTTGAATATAGTTTTGCAGATATTAAGTTTTCTAAAAGATTTGCTTTTGAGAAAGAGACAGGACTGCTATGTGTTGAATATACAATAAAAAATGACGCAAGAGAAAATGCAATTTTTAAAGTTGTTCCTCTTATTACATGTAGAGACTATATTAATATGAAAAATAGTTCTATGCTTAAATTTAATCAAAGAGAAACAGAGGACGGAACAGTTATAGCTTTAAGTATTTCAAATCAAGAAAATCTTGCTATTAAGTCTAAAGATATGAAATGGACTATAGAGGATAAAGTTCTACAAGACGTAAAACATGAAAATATAACTTCAGATTATAAGAAACAAGTGTATTTTGAAGATTTAGCAATATGTGGAAATTTAAGTACAGAAGTTAAGGGCTTTAGTGAAAGAAAAATATATGTATATTTTTCATATAAAGATGTAGATATTTCAAATATTAATGTAGCAGAAATAATGGATAATATACAAGCAAGAAATAAAGATATAACATTTGGAGTGAGTGAAAATTTTGTTGAACTTATGGATTTATCTAAATCTATTTTAAATACTCATAACAATTTTTTACTTGTTTCATCTTTGCCATATAAAACAGAGTTTAGTGAAGATTATATAAATAGAATTAATACTATATCTCAAAAACAATTAGAAGAAGATATAGAACAACTTACAGATATTGTTCGTTCAATAGAAGGACAGTATTTGTATTACAAAAAAATTAAAGAGGCTAAACATGTTGTTTTAACAGTATATAAGATAACAAAGGAAATGTCTAAAATTAAGTTAGATGAAAATCTTAGATATAAATTAAATATTTTAAAGCTTTGGTATATTGAATCTGTAAATAGAATTTTGCAAAAAGAAGGAAGAATTGAACTTTATATGGATTCAGTAAAAGAAATACTATATAACTTTGTTGAACCAGAAAATAGAGTGACATATTTTAAAACAATTGAAATTTGTGCTTTGATGTTAAATGCCATTAAGGTTTATCTAAATATTCTTACATGGATAGGAGATACAGATAAACAAATGGAAATTCAAGAAGACTATTTTACAAAACTTATTGAAAATGAATTCTGGATTCCAGAAAAGGGAATAATGAAAAGAGATTTAAGAGATAGTGAACATTATGCATGTGTTGAAATGATCTATGTTTTAAGTTTGTCTTTCCCATGTGTATCTGGACAAATTCCAAATAGAATACTAGATACAGTGTTTAAAGAATTGTATACACCATATGGACTTAGAATTTCATCTAAAAATAATCCAAATTATACTGGTATTATTTATCCTAAATATATGGCTCATTTTATTAAAGCAAACTTAAGACTTACCGGTATTACAAGAGCATCTCAAAAGATATCATTTAATCTTGTTAAAGAGTTGCTTCAAGATGTAGGTAAGTATGTTAATGGTGGAACTAAAAAAGTATATAATGAGCATGGCGTTGCAATAGATGCTATGGGATATGATTTACTTACTAATGCAGAAATGGTAAGACTATATCATATGTTTATGTAAGAGATGACTATTATAAGTCATCTTTTTTTATTTTATATTTTATGTATAAAATATGGTTGAAAAATATTGGTTTTTATGAAATAATAAAATAGAATAAAAAGGTATGGTTATATGAAAAAAGTAAATGTTAAAAAGCTTGTGATACTACTATTAATTTTTATGATAGTATGTGTATCATTTGCTATATTTAGTAAAAAAGAAAAAGTTAATATAAATAACAAAGCAAACATGGAAATAGATGTGTTTTTTGATGGACAAGATACACCTATTTGTATAAAGGCTGAAACTATTAATAAAATAAATGAAGACTTTTTTGATGTTAAGCTTAATCTAGAGGAAAAAACAGCAATAGTAGATGATGAAACTATTCCTTTAAATGAATTTTTAGGGGTAGAACAAGAAGAAGTTGAAGCTGTTATAGCATCAAGTGGTTTTAAAAAGTTTCTAAGAGATAATTTAACTGGAGAAGTAGAATATAAGGATGGAACTATTGAAATATCTAATCCATATTCTACAAATGTTTTAATAGTTGAAACACAAAAACCAGAAATTTTTAATGAAGATGAATCAATAGTTGAGACAATTGCTCTTACAGATGAATTATATTATGTTAGATATGATAATGCACAAAACACAAAAAATGGATATGAATATTTAACTAATAATAGTGATGTGCAAAGTGTTGCAAAAGATGAAAAAGTATCAATATGTGAAGATGATATAGAAACACAAATAGATGGTGTTACTCATGCAGTAAATTATGCATGGGGAAGAAAAACAACTGGAATGGATACATATACAAGTTATTTAAATCTAAAAGGAGATAGTCAAAATGTATATGTTGCTGTTCTAGATACAGGTATATATTCAGCACATGAAGTGTTTAAAGGACAAAACACTGCAGATAGAATAGATTTTACTTATTCTAAAAATTTGTTATCTGAACCTTATACTACAAATGTTTCAGATGATAATGGACATGGAACAAATGTTGCAGGTCTTGTTGCAGAATGTACACCAAATACTGTAAAAATAGTACCATTAAAAATAATGAATAGTAGTGGTAACGGACTTCTTTCTACAGTATATAAAGGAATTAATGAAATATACCAAAATGTAGATGTTATTAACATTAGTCTTGGCTCAAAAGTTGAATTAATGTCAACTCAATCAAAAAGAGATTTTGACAGTTTTTTAAGAAAAGTTAAAGAGTCAGGAGTTGTTGTATGTTGCGCAGCAGGAAATGCTGGAATTTCTCCAATAGAATATCCTGCAATTAGTTCACATGCTCTTGGTGTATCATCAATAGATAAAAATAAGGAAATATCAAGCTTTTCAAATTATGGTACAGGTGTGGATTATGCTATGCCTGGTGAAGATATTGAAGTTCCAGATTATAGTGCTATAGATAGTTATTATATAGGTGGTGGGACATCATATGCATGCCCATTGCTTGCGGCTGCTGCAGCTTTAGTTAAATCGGAAAATCCTGGTTGTACTTATGACTATGTTATTGGAGTTTTTAATGCAAATGTTGAAGATTTAGGTACTGCTGGAAAAGATAATTATTATGGCTATGGTATGGTTAACTTTAATAGTTCTAAATTCTCTAAGCCTGTAATAGTTAGTGCTAATGCAATTAATACAACATGGAAAACTAAAAATACAATAAATGTTAAAGCTGTTAGTTCACAAAAGATAACAAACTATGCAATTACTAGATCAAATGTTACACCAACTAATTCGGAGTGGGTTGCTGCTGGAAATTCAAATACTTTAATTGCATCTATAGATACAGAGTATAATGGTACAAACTATATTTGGGTTAAAGATAGTAATGGAAATATTACTAGTCAAAGTATAGAAGTTGGATTTATAGATAATACAAAACCAGAAATTACATCAAATATTTCACTTGTTAGTATTACAAAAAGTAGTGCAAAATTAGCAATTTCGGCTAAAGATACACAAAGTGGAATGGGAAAAGTTGTGTGGTATGTAAAAAAGAAAAACGGAGAACAAGTTACTAGTATTATACAAGAGGCAAGTCCTGTAGGAGGTACTTCAAATATGAGATTTGAACAAGAATTTAGAGGACTTTTACCTAATACTTCATATGATGTATATGCTATGGTATATGATACTTTAGATAATGTAATAACATCAAATTCATATAGTATTACAACTCTTGGCGAAGATATTAATGTTTTCTTTGTAGATAATGGAAATACAGTAGAGCAAATAGATTTTAATGCTAATCCACAAGAAATTATTGCAGCAAAGAAAGATGAATTTGTAAATAAAATAAATAGTATTAAAAATACATATTTAGAAAGATATAATGAAAACATCATTTTTGAGGGATACGATGAACTATTTGTATGTGAAGAAAACAATTATTCTTATCCAGATATAGAAGGATATAATTTAAGTGTTAATTATTCAACAGATAATAATGGTGCACAAGTAAAATACTATACTTTAGAATATGATAAGTGTACACTTAAAAAAGTATATGATTTTTCAAATGTAAATGATGTGGTTATGAATTATTCAGATTCTGTAAAGCTACTTACTAAGCTTAAGTTAGATAAAGATTTGTTTATTATTTCATCAGATAATAGAGACATTGCAAAAGTTACAATAGATGATCAAAATAATGTTTTTGTTAATTCATCTGAATATGCTGGAAATACAACAATTAAAATAACACTTCCAGAAAGCTCCATGTATGCAATGGCTACAAAAACAATAAATGTTACAGTAAATCCAATAATAATTAGAGCAGTAAGTGCACAAGTAGAAGATAAATATAAAGATGGTCAAACAAATGCAACAGTAACAAATGTTAGATTTGAAGGCTTGCTTGAACAAGATTCACTTGTACTTGGAAGAGACTATTCTGTTCTTGCATTTTTTGAAAATGCAGATGTAGGATTTAATAAAAAAGTATATGTAAGTGTAGCTTTGAGCAGTACTAATTTGGCTAAAAGATATACTTTACAAAATACAGATTTAATTTCTTCAGGCAATATTATAGATACAACTATTAGTGTGTTAAAAGGAGATTTAGATAAAAATGGCGTTGTTGATGCAAATGATGCGTCTATTGCACTTGAAATATATAAATCTCAAAATGCTACTGCTGAAGATATATTAATTGGAGATATGGATGATAATAATCTAATAGATGCAAATGATGCATCTCTTATACTTGAAGTGTATAAAACTAACCACTAAAGGAGGCTTATATGGTAATACTTGGAATTGATCCTGGATTTGGAAGAATAGGATATGGCTTAATAGAGTATAAAAACAACAAGTATAAAGTAATAGAGTATGGCTGTATAACTACTCAAGAAAATAGCTATTTTCCTAAAAGATTAAACAAAATAGAAGAAGATTTAGAAAGTATATTAGATAGATATCCTGAAATTGATTCAGCATCTATTGAAGATTTGTATTTTAATACAAATATAACAACTGGTATAAAAGTTGCTGAGGCAAGAGGAGTAATAATTAATAGTATATCTAAACGAGGCATAGATATTTATGAATATACTCCTATTCAAGCAAAACAGGCTGTAGCGGGTTATGGAAGAGCTACTAAGTCTCAAGTTATGGATATGATAAAAAAGCATCTTAAAATGGAAAATATGCCAAAACTTGATGATACTGCAGATGCACTTGCTCTTGCAATTTGCCATACACAATATAATAGATTTACTACTTTTAATGGAACAGATAAAAGTAAAAAACAAACAAAAACTGCAATTGAGCTTGCTTATGAAAATGAATTAAAAAAAGATAAAAAGCAAGATAAGAAAAGAGCAGATATGATAAAAAAAGCTTTAGAAAAAGAAACAAAGCTAGAAAAGATAGCAAAGGGAAGAAAATAATATTTCTTCCTTTTTATTTTTGCAAATAATTTGCATAAATTTTTAAATTTTACTTGTATTATTTTTCCATTCAATATATAATAATCACAATTATTTATAGAAGGAGGATAGAAATGAGTAAAATTCTAACAGACATTTCTAGGACTTTTAGCGAATTTCTTTTGTTACCTAATTTAACAACAGAAAAATGCATCCCAGAAAATGTTTCATTAAAAACACCAATAGTTAAGTTTAAAAAAGGAGAAGAGCCAAAGATATGTGCAAATATTCCGATGGTTTCTGCAATCATGCAATCTGTGTCAGGTCAAGACATGGGGATTGCGCTTGCAAGAGAAGGAGGAATCGCGTTTATCTTTGGCTCTCAATCTATTTTGTCGCAGGCAAAAATGGTTGAGCAAGTAAAAAAGAATAAAGCTGGTTTTGTGGTAAGTGATTCAAACGTAAAACCAGATGCTACTTTAGGAGAAGTAGTAGAGCTTGTAAAGACAACTGGACATTCTACTGTTATGATTACAGAAGATGGAACAGGTAAAGGAAAATTTTTAGGACTTGTTACAGACAAAGATTATAGATTAACAAGAGATAGCTTAGATGAAAAAATTGAAAAGTACATGACTAAAAAAGAAGATTTAGTTTATGCTAGAGAAGGAATTACTTTAAGTGAGGCAAATGATAAAATATGGGAAGAAAAGATTAGTTGTCTTCCAATATTAGATACTGAAGATAATTTAAAATATTTAGTATTTAGAAAAGATTATGAGGATAGCAAACTAAATGTTAATTCTCTTTTAGATGATAATAAAAGATATATAGTAGGTGCAGGTATAAATACAAGAGATTATGAAGAAAGAATTCCAGCACTTGTTGAAGCAGGAGTAGACGTACTTTGTATTGATTCTTCAGACGGATATTCTGTATGGCAAAAGAAAACAATTGAGTATGTAAGAGAAAAATATGGTGATGATGTAAAAATTGGAGCAGGAAATGTAGTAGATAAAGAGGGATTTAGATACTTAGCTGAAGCTGGTGCTGACTTTGTTAAAGTTGGTGTTGGCGGAGGATCAATATGTATCACTCGTGAGACAAAAGGAATAGGTAGAGGACAAGCAAGTGCTTTAATTGATGTAGTTGAAGAAAGAAATAAGTATTTTGAAGAAACAGGCATATATATTCCAGTATGTTCAGATGGTGGTATAGTTCATGATTATCACATAACACTAGCATTAGCTTTAGGTGCAGACTTTGTTATGATGGGCAGATATTTTGCTCGTTTTGATGAGTCTCCAACAAGAGTAGTAAAGAAAAATGGAAGTTTTTATAAAGAATATTGGGGTGAAGGATCAAATAGAGCTCGTAACTGGCAAAGATATGACATGGGTGGAAAGAAGACTACTATGACTTTCGAAGAAGGTGTTGATTCATATATACCTTATGCTGGTAAGCTAAAAGATAACTTAGCAATTACTTTAGAAAAGATTAAATCTACAATGTGTAATTGTGGCTCAATAACAATTTCTGAGCTTCATGATAAAGCAAGACTTACTCTAGTTTCTTCGGTAAGTATACGTGAAGGCGGAGCACATGATGTTATTACTAAAGATGTAGAGTAGGAGGATAAAAATGTCTGAGTTAATATTAATAATAGACTTTGGTGGACAATATAACCAATTAATTGCAAGAAGAGTTAGAGAGAAAAATGTTTATAGTGAAGTTCATCCTTGTACAATTTCTATTGAAAAAATTCGTGAGCTAAATCCTAAAGGAATAATTTTTACAGGTGGACCTGCAAGTATTTATGAAGAAGATGCGCCAAAATGTGTAGAAGATGTTTTTTCACTAGGAATTCCAATTTTGGGCATTTGCTATGGTATGCAATTTATGAGTCATACTTTAGGAGGATGCGTTAAAAGAGCTTTAAAAAGAGAATATGGACAAATGGAGGCTAATTTAGATACAAGTTCTAAACTATTTGCTAGCTTAGATGAGAAAAACATTTGTCTTATGAGCCATACAGATTATGTAGATGTTCTTCCTGAAGGTTTCAAGACTATAGCTTCAACAGATACATGTAAAATTGCAGCTATGGAAAATGTGGATAAAAATTTTTATGCTGTACAATTCCATCCTGAAGTAAATCATACAAATAATGGAGATAAAATAATTGAGAATTTTGTAATAAATATTTGTGGCTGTAAAGGTGAATGGAAAATGGATACTTTTGCAACACGTACAATAGAAAAAATTAAAGAAAAAGTTGGAGAAGGAAAAGCAGTATGTGCACTGTCTGGTGGAGTGGATTCATCTGTTGCTGCAGTTTTAATGTCTAAGGCAATAGGAAAAAACTTAACTTGCATATTTGTAGATCATGGACTGCTTAGAAAAAACGAAGTAGAAGAAGTAGAAGCGATATTTACTAAACAGTTTGATGTTAATTTCATAAAAGTAGATGCAAGAGAAAGATTTTTAACTAGACTTGCTGGCATTACAAATCCAGAACAAAAGCGTAAAATAATTGGAGAAGAATTTATTCGTGTATTTGAAGAAGAAGGAAAAAAGATTGGAAAAGTGGATTATCTAGTACAAGGAACTATTTATCCAGACGTTATTGAAAGCGGACTTGGAAAAAGCTCTGTAATTAAATCTCATCATAATGTTGGAGGACTTCCAGATTATGTAGATTTTAAAGAAATTATTGAACCTTTAAGAGATTTATTTAAAGATGAAGTAAGACAAGTTGGACGTGAGATTGGACTTCCAGAGTTTTTAGTTAATCGTCAACCATTTCCAGGACCAGGACTTGCAATAAGAATTATTGGAGATATAACAGAAGAAAAGCTAGCTATACTTAAGGATGCAGATTATATTTTTAGAGAAGAAATTGCAAAGCATAATATGGAAAAAGAGTTATCTCAATATTTTGCTGTACTTACGGATACAAAATCTGTAGGAGTTATGGGAGATGAAAGAACTTATGATTATTTAATAGCGCTTCGAGCAGTGGTTACAGATGATTTCATGACTGCAAAATTTGCAAAGATTCCATATGAAATTTTAGAAATAATATCTCAAAGAATAGTAAATGAAGTTGCTCATGTAAATAGAATAGTTTATGATATAACTTCTAAACCTCCTGCAACAATAGAGTGGGAATAAAAAATAATTAAATTATAAAAGAGCAAGATAAATATAAATCTTGCTTTTTTTCTCTTTTGTGGTATAATCATAATACAGTGTAATTTACATAATATTAGAAAAAATAATAATTTATAGGAGGTAATGTTATGAACATTGAAAAAATCTTATCTATGGTAGATCATACTCTACTAAAACAGGAAAGTACATGGGAGCAAATTAAGTCTTTGTGTGATGATGCAATAAAATATAATACAGCATCAGTATGTATTCCACCAAGCTTTGTAAAACAAGCTAAAGAATATATGATAGAACAAGGAGCAGATATTGCAATATGTACTGTAATAGGTTTTCCAAATGGGTATAATACAACTAATGTTAAATGGTTTGAAACAAAGGATGCTGTTATAAATGGTGCAGATGAAATAGATATGGTTATAAATATAGGATGGGTTAAAGATGGTAGATACGAAGACATTTTAAATGAAATAGATAAAGTTAAAGAGGCATGTGATGGAAGAATACTAAAAGTAATAATTGAAACTTGTCTTTTAACAGATGAAGAAAAAGTTAAAATGTGTGAGGTTGTATCTAATTCTAAAGCAGACTATATAAAAACATCTACTGGTTTTTCTAAAGGTGGTGCAACATTTGATGATGTTAAACTAATGGAAGAACATATGATATCTACAAAGAAAATAAAAGCAGCAGGTGGAATTAGTTCTATAGATGATGCTCAAAAATTTATTGAACTTGGTGCATCAAGACTTGGAACAAGTAGAATAGTAAAAATTGTAAAAGAAGGTGTTTTATACACTGAAAATAAGAGTGATAATTAATTTTATCACTCTTTTTATTTTCTATTGAATATTGTTTTTTTATGTTATATCATATAAATGTGAAATTGTATTTAAAGGTAGAAAAAGTAGTATTATATGGTGTAATTATCTTTATAAACTGAAGAGAGGTTATATTATATGGAAAATGCAAATATAATTACTCATCAAGGAAAAATTAAGTGCATGCATTGTTTGTCTGAAAACAACAATACCGATGTTTATTGTAAGTATTGTGGAAAACCTCTACATTTGTATAATGTTAAGGGTGACTTAATAGATGTAAGTCCAGAATTTGCAAATAACATAGAAGAGATACTTAAGATTTTTCCTGAGTATAGTAAAAAGATTACATTTTTAAATAATGATGATACAAAGATTGAAAAATTAAAAGAATACTTCATAGCTGGTCAAAGAGATAAAATATTTACTTTAATTCATGAATATTATAATTGTATTGAAAATATTTCAGATATTAAGTATTCGGATATAGTAGATAAAAAGTATGAAGATTTTGAAGAGTTAATAGTTTTTTATTCTTCTATATTTTCAAGATTAATACTAGAGAGAAGATCAAACTCATCTATTCTTATGAATAAAAAATACTTTGAAACAATATCTTTTATACTTGGCTTTTCTAAATGGATAATTAAGCTTAGAGATAATGTAAAAAATGATTCTTATGATAATTATAATATTTCACTTGATGGGAATGAAATTAGTTATTTATACTTTAGAATGAATACTCAAGTAGAAAAAGTAGAAGTAAGTAAGAGACTAGATATTCTTCAAGATGATGAGATAAAAAAAGAAGAAGTACAACCTATAGTAGAGGAAGTTAAAAAGGAAGAAAAACAAAAAAGAAAAAGACCAAGTATTATTACAATTGCTGCATGTACTCTTTTAGTATTAATAATTGCATCTGTTGGAATATACTTTAAATTCTTTAGAGTAGATTTAGAGTATTTAAAAGACTCTGTTGTAATGGTTGAGGTTTATGACAAATATGGAAATGAACTTGCAACTGGAAGTGGATTTTGTGCATATAGACCAGATTATATTGTTACAAATTATCATGTAATAGAGGGTGCATATGAAATAAAACTTGTAACAGATTGGGATGAAGAATTTAACGCTAAGACAGTTGAAATATTTAATGAAGAAGCAGATATTGCAATATTAAGTATAGACGGAGAACTTACACCAATTAAAATTGGAAGTTCAGATACATGTAAAATAGGACAAAAGGTATACGCTATTGGCAGTCCAGTAGGAGAGAAAAATACTGTATCTCAAGGAACAATTAGTAATTTGGATGATGTTGAAAACATTAGAATAACAACTCCAATATCTCATGGAAGTAGTGGAGGAGCACTACTAGATGAAACAGGTAAAGTAGTTGGAATAACATATGCTGGATATGACAATGCACAAAACTTAAATTTTGCTATTCCTGTTACAAAACTTAATAACCTATATAATGCAATAGCAGCACAAGATTATACAACACTTTCTGCTTCGATGTATAAAAATACGATAAAAGATTATACATCTTTAGAAGATGAAATGTTTGAAAAAATAATAATAAAAGAAGATAAGAACTATGCTTCATCAAATATAAAAAATGTGTATTATGCAACTAGTGGTTTTTCTAAATTTGATGATACTCTTGCAGCATGGCAAGGAGAATTAGTAGATAAATACAACAATATGGATTCTGATGAAAAATGGACAGTTTATTCATATTTTGAAAAGTTAAAAGAATATGATTATTCAGATAGCTTAGATGACGCTGTAAAAGATCTTTCTAGATGGGATTCATATGATTGGATATTAAATTTAAAATTGATGAAAAGATGGAAACTGGCATTATTTATTAATGAGGTAAACGATTTAGATAGCAGTAATTTATCTGAGACAATATCTCAATATTGCGATACACAAGCTCAATTAATAATAATACTTGCAGCTAATGAACTAATAGATATAAATGAACTAGATTCTACTTATAAGGAAAATGTAATAGATTATATTTATGCTTTAAATTCAACAAGAAAAACTCAAGGAAAGATTCTTGAAAAACTAGGATTTAGAGTAGAGTATAGAGATGATGGTGCGATAGTAACTTATTATTAGACAAAAAAGAAGAGTGATAAATTAAATTATCACTCTTTTATTTTACCTTTTTTATAATCTACTATTTAGTTTTTTTATCTGCTACGTCACTTAAAGCTCCTAGAGCACCCATAGCTTTAGTTGCATCAAATGGAATAAATACTTTGTTTGCAGTACCATTTGAAACATCTTTTAAAGCTTCTAATGATTTGATTGCTACTAGTTTATCATCTGGTTTAGCAGCCATTATAGCTCCGTATACCATTTTAATTTCTTCAGCTTTAGCTTCTGCAACTTTCTTAATAGCTTCAGCATTACCTTCAGCTTCAAGTATTTTAGATTCTCTAATACCTTGAGCTCTTCTGATTGAAGATTCTCTTTCAGCTTCTGCGTTAAGAATTGTAGATTGTTTTGTACCTTCAGCTAGTGTAATGTCTGCTTGACGTTTACCTTCAGCTTCAAGGATTATTGCTCTTTTATTTCTTTCAGCGTTCATTTGTTTTTCCATTGCATCTCTAATGTCTGCAGGTGGTTTAATATCTTTGATTTCAACACGATCAACTTTACATCCCCATTTATCTGTTGCTTCATCAAGAACATCTCTTAATTGATTGTTGATTGCATCTCTAGAAGAGAATGTAGCATCAAGATCCATTTTACCAACGATATCACGAATTGTTGTGATAGCAATGTATGCTATACCTTTTTGTAAACTTTCAATTTCGTATACAGCTTTAACTGGGTCCATTATTTGATAGAACACAACTGTATCGATAGTGATTGTAACGTTATCTTTAGTGATAACACTTTGTGGAGTAACGTCCATTGTTTGTTGTTTTAAACTAACAACAGCTCTAACTTTATCTACGAATGGTAGTATAATGTTAAGACCTGCTTCAGCAGTGAAGCTATATTTACCGAATCTTTCGATAATTTTTACTTCAGATTGTTTTACGACTTTAATAGATGCAGCAGCAACTACTATTACGAAAACTAAAATAAGAATAATAATAAAAACAAAAGCCATATATAATTACCTCCTTATGGTTTTCTAACTAAAAGTTTAACTCCATCAATCTTTTCGATGATAACGCTTTCACCTTCATTGATAGGTTTATCTTTTTCAGATTTTATTGCAGACCATAGTTCGCCGTTTACTTTTACTTGTCCAACAGGGTTTGCGTTGTTTATTGCTTTAACAACAATACCTTTTTTGCCAAGTACTGCACTGTTATTCATATTTGTATTGTCTTTGTTTTTAAATAGTTTATTTACTAATGGTTTAGTAAATAGAATCATAAGAACAGTAGAAATTACAAATACCATAATTTGTGCTACTAAATTTTCTGGCGCAATTAAACTTGTTAAGAAAGCAAGAAATGCTCCAACACCTGGCCAGAATAATAAGAATGAAATGGTAAATATTTCTCCTAAGAAGAAAATACCACTGGCAATTAGCCATATTGCCCACATAGGTAACATAAAAAATCCCTCCTTTGTGCTGGCGAAATTATTCACTCATCTAATACTATTATACTATAATTTTATCTAAATAACAAGATTTTAGCAACATATTATAATAAATAAAGTACAATTTAATATACTTTATTATATAAAGGTTAAGAAATTGTTACCAATATTACAAAAAATGGAAATACTTGACAAACAAAATCGACTGTGCTAGAATATACATGCTTCTGGAACAATAAAAAATAAGTGCAATTTGACAAAATAGGTTAAAAATGTTATAATATAATGTGTGTGTAACCTATATAAAAGGAAGGTGCAAATTTTAATTATGGGAAAGAAAGGTGTGCTCAGTACACTAAAATTCGTATTATTTACAGCAATGTCTATTGCTATGATATTCACTGCAGTATATTTAACTGTACTTAATACATATAAACCAGCAGTTAAGACATATATTAATGGTGAGTTTGTAGGATACTTTACAGACGAACAACAATTTGATGAAGTATATAATGACTTAGTTGCTGAAAAACAAAGTATAGACGAAAATGTTAAAGTATATCTAGAAAGTGAGCCTACATTTGAACAAAGTTACATCAAGGACTCAGTTTTAGAAGAACAAAACGTTTATACAAATCTTAGAGCTGAAATTAAAACAGAATATACTATCTATGATTTAGTGGTAGATGGTGAGGAAATGAAATTTACAGCTGAAGAACAAGCTGAAGATTATATTGAAAAACTTAAAGCTGAAATAGATAACGTTGATGCTAAAATTACTGTAGAAAAAGTTTCAGAGCTTGAAGGTATAACTTCTACAGATAGAGCTGACGATATCTTAGCTAGCGTAATTGATAGAAATAAACCGGTTGAACCTGTTTATGAAGAACCAGTTTATGTTTCTAACCAATACACTGCTTCTGTATATACAGGAGCTGTGGCTGCTGTTGCTGACGGTACAAAATGTTGGCCAACAGTATCTCACACAGTTAACTGTGACTATTGGGGATATTATGGACATAATGGTATCGACTTAGCTGGATCTACAGGTACTCCTATATATGCTTATATGGGTGGTACAGTAGTATTTGCTGGTTGGGATTCATCTGGTTATGGTAACTGTGTAAAAATTAACCATGGTAATGGATTAGTTACAATTTACGCTCACCAAAGTGCTATTTATGTAACAGCTGGTCAAGTTGTTAATGCTGGTGACACAATAGGTGGTATCGGTATGACTGGTTGGGCTACAGGTAACCACTTACACTTTGAGGTTAAACTTAATGGTGTATCAGTTAACCCATGGCCATACTTAAATGCTTGTAATTAGTAAATAGATTACATTTGTAATTTATTATAAATCACCTATAGCTCAGATGATACGTTTTATACCTCAGTACATCTTGGCAATAGGCATGTTAAGAAGGAGGAAAAGTCAATGACTAAAGAAAGAAAAAGTGAAATTTTAACAACTTATGCAAGAGGTGAAAAAGACACTGGTTCTGCTGAAGTACAAATTGCACTACTTACAGAAAGAATCAACGAACTTACAGAACACCTTAAAGTTCACAAACATGACGAACACTCAAGACGTGGACTATTAATCATGGTTGGAAAAAGAAAAAGACTTTTAAAATATCTTGAATCTAGAGATATCGAAAGATACAGAGATATTATTGCAAAACTAGGATTAAGAAAATAATTCTAAATACGTAAAATTAAGAAGTGGGAAACCACTTCTTTTTTTGTGTTACATTAGTATTGCAAAAAGTGAAAAAAATGATGTAATTTAGCCTTTTTGGATTTCATATATACAAATATATTATATAATTATTATGAATTGTATTTTAATATATAATTTTTATAGCAAGAAAGGGGATATATATGAAAAAGGTAAAATTTCTTTTAGCTTTTGTATTACTTGCAGTTGTGCTTGTACTTGGTCCTAAAGTATATGCTTATACAACTGGTGGTACTCAAACAAGTAGTACAAATATTATTACTTTACCTTGGCATCCAGGCACACCAAACTTATACTGGAGATTCTATTTTAAAGAAACAAACGAAACAGTATATTGTATTGAGCCACATGTTGTTTTCAATGGAAATCATACATATAATGGATTAGGAAAATATTCACAAGCAACAGGTGGAGATGCTAGAGTTGGTAGAGCTATGGCTTATGTTATAGCTACAGGTGAAGTAAATGACTTAGGCGATGAAAACGCTCGTCAAATAAAACAAACTGTAATCTGGGCATTAAATGGAGATTATGATATCTATGGCCTAGATAGAGGTAATGGCTATGTAAACAGAGCTATTGCAGTATATGAAAATGCTTTAAATGCCGCTAATGGTACTGATGTATGGAATTTAATGAATAATCATTCATTGGATTTTCACTTAGAAGGAAGCAACTGGGTTTCTAACTGGATTTATATTAGAGGTGGCTCAGGTGTTTCTTGTGATATGGGTGGATTACAAAGAGATGGAGATAATTGGAGACTTGTTGTAGACAATAATTCATTATCTGGCACAGTATATCCACATATCTATGCGGAAATGTCAGGACAAAACTGGGAAGAGGTTGACGTATATGATGGTCCTAACAATACAAGTAGTAATGGACAAACTGTTGTAGTTGGTGGAGGAGCTTCATCTGTATATAACAGAGAAGAAGCTGGTGGATCAATTACTCCAGTTGGTAATTTAGCAGTTGTAAAACAAGATAATCACGGAAGAGTAAGAAGTGGAGCAACATTCCATGTTACTGGACCAGGTGGAACTTGGGATATAACAACTGGTGGTGATGGTAGAGCTGTATTAAATAATATCACAATTGGTACTTATACAATTACAGAAACTCAAGCACCAGCTAATATGAAAAATGAAGAAGCAAATAGAACAGTAAATGTTGGGGTAAGTGCTGGTCAAACAGCTACATTTACAAGATATAACTCTTTCCCAAGAGGAGCTGTTACTATTACAAAATATGATGGTGATCATAGAGGAGCAACACTTGGAGATGCTACAATTCAAGGAGCAAAATTTACATTATATGCTGCTGAACAAATTAAAGAAGGCGATACAGTAATATATAATGCAAACCAAGTAGTTAGAGATAATATTGTAACTAAAGCAGATGGTACAACAGATTATGTAACAGATTTACCTATAGGTAACTATTACTATGTTGAAACTGAACCTTCTGAAGGTTTCTTAATTAATACAGATAGAGTTCCTGTAGCTGTTACTTATGCAGGGCAATATGCTGCAGCAGCAAACAATGGAACTTGTGAAACTCCTGAATCTCCTATATATGGAAATTTGAGAATAGTTAAAACACTTGGTCAAACAGATTATGATCCAATTATTAATCTTGAGGGAGCACAATTTAAATTGACTCTAATAAAAGATAATAGCCAAGTATATTATTCAAATACTTCAGGAAGTGATGGCGTATGTCAATTTACTCATATTCCTTATGGTAAATATACTTTAAGTGAATGTGTAACTCCTGCTTCTGCTTATACAGTTGCAGATAGAGAAGTGTTTATTCAACGTCATAACGAAACAATTCCAATGAATATAGAAGATGCTCCAAAAGAAATGAAAATAGAAGTTTATAAAGAAATTCTATTAAGAGATGGAGAGGCTACAGATGCTAAAATATCTGGTGCTATATTTACAGTGTACTTGGATGAAGCATGTACAAGACAATATATAGATAAAAATGGTGATGTTGTTAAAATTGGACCAACTGATGATAATGGATATGCTATTTCTCAAAAAATGAGAACTGGTCAATATTATCTAAAAGAGACAACATTCCCTGAAGGAATTGATCCAGATGCTGTAATTCCAGGAGAAGAAGTTACTTACAGAAATAAAGTTTATAGCGAGTATTATAATAACGCTGAACAAGGTCCAGATGTTGTTACATTAACTCAAAGAGTAAAAAATGAACCTGTAAGAAATCATCTTGAAATAATAAAACATGTTGGCGAAACTTCTAATACACCACAATTTCCACTAGATCAATGCGAGTTTACTGCAACATTAATATCTTCTAAGGGAACAGATCATGAGTTCTCTAGAAAATGTACTGCAGAAACAACTAGAGATACAGGATATTGTATTATAGAAGATTTACCATATGGTACATATGAAGTTGAAGAAACTAAAGTTTCTCCTATAACATTAAAATGTGATAAATTTACATTTAAAGTTGGAGAAGATAAAAAAGTTAAAACTGTTCCATATAAACCAAAAGATGGAACATTTGAAACTACAATATTAAATCAAAATCCACAAACAAAATGGTTAGATCTTGAAGGAAATCTTGTAGATATCCCTAAAGTAATGGTAATCAAAATTCATAAAGTGGATACAGATAGAACAGATGCTGATCCTAAAACTTATATGCAAGGTGATGCAAATCTAGAGGGGGCAGTCTATGAAATATGGAGATATGACCCTATGACAGATGATTATACAGAATATGTATATGATATAACTGTAGATCATTTAGATGATGGTTATTGGACAGCTACATCAGATGAACTATTAGTTGGAAACTATATGGTTAAAGAAAAAGTTAAATCTACAGAAGAAGTAGATGGAGTTATTTATGAGTATTCATATGCAGAAGGATATTTAACTGATCCAAATGAATATTATTTCATTCAAGATCCAGCTGCTCAAACTGAAAGATTAACAACACATGTTGATACATCTAATGATACAGTTGTTAGAGGTAGAGTACATGTATTAAAATTTGATGAAGATAGAAGTAATGTTGATGCACAAAATGATTCAGATAAAGTACCTTCAGCTGGTGCAATATTAAGACTTACTCTAGATTCAAATCCAGATATTTATTATACAGTTAAGTTAGATGATAATGGTTATGGTGAATTCATTGAAACAAATGATGATACTCATACATCTACAGCTGTACATGATAGTAAACCAACATATTACCCAAATACTATCCCTTATGGAAAATATACAATAACTGAGGATAAAGAAGCAGATAATGGTGAAAATACAAGCTTCTATACTCAACCAGAAGCTGTTGAAATACCAACACAATGCAAACAAGAGTATAGAATCGAAGCAGATGAACCAGTTCCAGTTTGGTTAAAAATAACTAAAAAGGATGCTACAACAAATGAAATTGTAGAATTATCTGAAGCTGAATTCCAATTATATGATGTACAAAAAGATGAGTTTGTTGAAATGAGAGCTGGAGTTGGTAAACGTATCAACAAATTTAAAACAAATAGTGATGGATATTTATATACACCAGAAAAATTACAACCTGGTCAATATATAATCTATGAAATAAATGCACCTAAAGGATATTTCTTACAAAAGAATCTAAGACGTCCAGAAAATGAAGTAGATTTAGGAGATGCAACAAAAGGTGGTAAACCAGTATCTGTAAACAAAGTTGCTACAGGATTAGAATTAGATGATATCTATCCAGGACAAGTTTATACTGGTGAGTTAGAAATCGGTACAGATATGAGTGACCAACCACTATATGTAAATATTAGAATATATAAGACTGGTGAAAAAGTAACTGGTGCTCAAACAGAAGAAGTTAGATATACTAAGACAAATGGTGATGAGGTATCTTTAGATAAAGTTGTACCTGTATATTCACAAGTTGGTCTTGAAGGCGTATCATATAAAATCTATGCAGATGAAGATATTTATACTCCAGATGGAGTTCTTAGAACTGAAAATGGAACACTTGTAGATGATATAACTACAAATAGCGAGGGTATTGCTCAATCTAGAATGGATCTATTCCCAGGAAAATATAAAGTTGTTGAATATGAAGTTCCTGATGGATATCTTCTAGATACAACACCAAAATATGTTCTTGCAGAAAATGAAAATCAACTTGTTGAATCTGCTACAGCAACATTAGAAATTACAGATGTAAGACAAAAACTAAACTTTACTTTTGAAAAAATATTTGAACAATTCAAATATTCAAATGGTGAAGAATCTAAACACGCAGTATTTGGTGTTTATACTAAACAACCAATTGAAACATATGATGGTCAAATGGCTATCCCTGCTGATACATTAGTAGATTTACTTGAAACAGATGATAACAGTATACTTGAAACTGTTGAACTTCCTCAAGGTGAATACTATGTAAAAGAATTATATGTATCTTATCCATATGCATTAAGTACAGAACAAGTAGATTTTGAACTAGAATATAATGGCGATGGCGTTACACCACTTGTAACAACTCCAGGTCCACAAGTTGTTAACAATGTTGAATATGGATATGCAAAATTAATTAAGCTATCTACAACAGTTGATGATAAGTTAGTGTTAATTGGATCTAAAGTTGAAAGTGATGGCTTAGAAGAAAAAACTCAAGAAATAATTGAAGACATCAAAAATATGACTGATGAACAATTAACAGAATATATTCAAGCTAAAGGATATCAATTTGTTTCTGGTGCTGAATATGAATTATGGCTAGATAAAGATGGTACTAGAAAACTTCAAGAAGTTAATTTAGAAACTGGAGAAAAGAGCGTTGCAAAATTTGTAACAAATAATTCTGGTGTTCTTAAATTGCAAGAAATTCCTAAAGGACAATATTTCTTAAAAGAAACAAAAGCTCCTGAAGATTATGTAGTACAAGACGATGCTATAGAATTTACAATTAGTAGTTCTGATTTAGAAAGCGCATTATATAAACCTGTTTTTGATGATACAACTAAGACAACTTTCTTACATAAAACAGATATCTTTACTGGAAAAAATGTACCAAACTGTAGATTTGAAGTTACAGATGAAAATGGAAAAGTTTTAGTTTCCGCTATTACAGGTGAAGATGGTTTAGCATGGATTCCAAGTGATGCATTTGTACCATACAAAGATAATCCAGACGCTAAATTCTATTACACAGAGACTGATGCTCCTGATGTATATAAAGAAGATGGAAGATTATACAAATTAAATACAGAACCACATGAGTTTACTGGTCATTATGACGAAGAAATGAAAAGATTTGTACCAGATATACATGAGGTTGAAAACTATAGACCTACAACAAATGTTAAGTTTGTAAAAACAGATGATAAAGGAAATCTTGTTCCAAACTGTAAATTTGAACTTAAGAGTGAAGAAGAAGGATTATATGAGCCAAAAACTGGTGTAACTGATAAAAATGGTATTTATGTATTTGAAAATGTACCTCAAGGTTGGTATACTTATACTGAACTTGAAGCACCAGAAGAATATAATATAGATACAACTCCACATAGAGTATATGTAACAGGAGATGAAATGATTATAGACTTCGTAAATACAGGAGATATTCCAGTAATTGCACTAGCAGTTTTAGGAGTAATCTGCGTTGCAGGAATTTCATTTGTAACTGTTAGAAAAGTTAAAGCTTCAAAACAAGCATAATTATATAGAAAAATATATAATTAAATTAGAAAAATAAGGGGAGTGGGAAACCACTTCCTTTTTATGTATAAATTTTTTATAGAAAACACTTATTTTCTAGCTTTTTCAATTGCATAAGTTATTATTTTGTGATATAATTTCACCGTTAAATGTGTTCAATTTTTAACATAAAAGGTGGGATTTATATGATTAATTTAAAAGACAGAGAAAAATTATCTGATATTAATAATGGCTACAATAATATGGACGGACAAAATGTTGTTGTTGCTGGTTGGGTAAGAAATTTAAGAGATTCAAAAAATATAGCTTTTGTTGAGCTAAATGATGGTAGTTATTTTAAATCTACTCAAGTAGTACTAGAAGGTGCACTTCCAAATTATAATGATATTGTAAACTTAAATATAGGTTCAAGTATTGTTGTAAATGGTACTGTAAAAGTAACAGAAGGTGCAAAACAGCCTTTTGAAATTGTGGCAAATGAAATAAATATATCTGGTGAATCAACTCCAGATTATCCACTACAAAATAAAAGACATTCAATGGAATTTTTAAGAGACATTGCTCACTTAAGACCAAGAACAAATACATTTCTTGCTGTATTTAAAGTAAGAAGCGTTATAGCACAAGCAATTCATGAATTCTTTGGAAAAAATGAATTTGTATATGTACATACTCCAATTATTACATCTTCAGACTGTGAAGGTGCAGGAGAAATGTTTAGAGTAACAACTCTAGATGATACAAAAAATGAACCAGATACAGATGATTTCTTTGGTAAGAAAACTTCACTTACAGTTTCTGGTCAATTAAGTGCAGAAGCTATGGCTATGGCATTTTCAAATGTTTATACATTTGGACCTACATTTAGAGCAGAAGATTCTCATACTGCAAGACATGCTGCAGAATTTTGGATGATTGAACCTGAAATGGCTTTTTGTGATCTTGAAGGTGATATGGAACTTGCAGAAAAAATGATTAAATATGTTATTAGAAAAGTTCTAGATGAATGTCCTGAAGAACTTAAATTCTTCAATAGTTTTTATGATAAAGAATTAATTGAAAGATTAAATCACATATATAATTCTGAATTTACTAGAATTACATATACAGAAGCTGTAGATCTACTTATGAAACACAATGATGAATTTGAATATAAAGTTGAATGGGGTACAGATTTACAAACAGAACATGAAAGATATTTAACAGAAAAAATATTTAAAAAACCTGTATTTGTTACAGATTATCCAAAGGAAATAAAAGCATTCTACATGAAATTAAATGATGATGGAAAAACAGTAAGAGCTGTAGATATGTTAGTTCCAGGAATTGGAGAAATAATAGGTGGTTCTCAAAGAGAAGAAAACTTAGATAAACTTCTTGAGAGAATGCATGAATTAGGATTAAAAGAAGAAGATTATTCTTGGTATCTAGATACAAGAAGATATGGTAGCGTTATACATTCTGGATTTGGACTAGGATTTGAAAGACTTGTAATGTATATGACAGGTATGTCTAATATTAGAGATGTAATACCATTCCCAAGAACACCAGGAAATTGTTTATATTAATATTAAGGAGAGATTAAAAAATGAGTGAATATAGAACGCATACATGTAATGAATTAAGATTAGAAGATGTTGGAAAAGAAGTAAAACTATCTGGATTTGTTAAAACAATTAGAGATTTAGGTGGTTGTGTATTTATAGATTTAAGAGACCATTATGGTGTAACACAACTTACAACAGAAAATCCAGAATTACTTGAACAAATTAAAAAGATTAATGTTGAAGCGAGTATTACAGTAGAAGGAACAGTTGTAAAAAGACCAGAAGAAAATATTAATGATAAACTAGATACTGGTCTTGTTGAAATAGATATTAAAACTATAACTATACAAAACAATGTATTACTTCCAATGCCATTTGAAGTAGAAAAATCTCATGAAGTAAAAGAAGATTTAAGACTTCAATATAGATTCTTAGATTTAAGAAATGAAGAAATACATCAAAAAATAGTTTTTAGAAGTAAAGTATTAAAATGCTTAAGAGATAAAATGGATGAAATGGGATTTATTGAGGTTCAAACTCCAATACTAACTTCATCTTCACCAGAAGGTGCAAGAGACTATTTAATTCCATCTAGATTACATCCAGGTGAATTTTATGCATTACCTCAAGCACCACAACAATTTAAACAATTACTTATGATTTCAGGTTTTGATAAGTATTATCAAATAGCTCCATGTTTTAGAGATGAAGATCCAAGAGCAGATAGATCTCCTGGAGAATTCTATCAATTAGACTTTGAAATGTCATTTGCATCTCAAGAAGATGTACTTGCAGTATTAAAAGAAGTTACAACTCATGTTTTCAAAACTTATGGACATGGACAAATTACAGAAGATTCATTTGAAAAAATACCATACAGAGTATCTATGGATAAATATGGTACAGATAAACCAGATTTAAGAAACCCATTAGAACTAATTGATGTTTCAGATATTTTTGATAAATCAGAATTTATGGCTTTCAAAGATAAAACAGTTAAAGCTATTGCTATTGATAGTAGTTCAGTAACAAGACGTTTCTTTGATGAAATGGTAGATTATGCTAAAGCTGAAGTAGGAATGAAAGGTTTAGCATGGATTAAAATAAATGAAGATGGAACTTTAGTTGGACCTGTTGCTAAATACTTAAACGAGGAACTACAAAAAGAATTACTAGAAAAAACACAAGCTAAAGAAAATTATGGTATTTTCTTTGTAGCAGATAGATATTTAAGAGCATGTAAAGATGCTGGTGCTATTAGAAATGAACTAGGAAGAAGATTAGGATTAATAGATGAAAATCTATACAAATTCTGCTTTATTGTAGACTTTCCATTCTATGAAGAAACAGACGATGGTAAAATTGACTTTGGTCACAACCCATTCTCAATGCCACAAGGTGGACTTGAAGCATTAAATAACAGCAATCCTTTTGATATCTTAGCTTACCAATTCGATATGGTAGGAAATGGTTATGAACTTGCATCTGGTGCTGTAAGAAACCATGATACAGAAATAATGACTAAAGCATTTGAAATTGCTGGATACTCAGAAGAAACAGTTCAAAACAAATTTGGAGCATTATATAATGCATTCAAATATGGTGCACCTCCTCATGCTGGAGCAGCTCCTGGAATTGATAGAATGATCATGTTACTTCTTGGAGAAACAAACATTAGAGAAGTTATTGCTTTCCCTAAAAATAGTAAAGCAAGAGATCTTCTAATGCAAGCACCAAACTATGTAACTGAAGAACAATTAAGAGATGTTCATATTAAAATTGATGTTAAAGAAAAATAATATAAAATTAGTAAAGTAATTAATAATTGCCAGAAGGAGTTATTATCAAGGAAATAATTTGAATATAAAGGGGATAATAATTTATGAAGATAGCCATACTTGGTGTAGGAGCATATGCGATTGCACTATCAAAAGTTTTTAATAAAAATAAAGAAAATACAGTTTCAATGTGGGCTAAATTTAAAGATGAAGCAGATGTTGTTATGACTCAAAGAGAAAATCCTGGGGTACTTCCTGGAGTTAAAATAGATGAAGATATAGAGATTACAAGAGATTTAGCTCATTGTATGGAAGGTGCTAAAATAGTTGTTCTTGCTGTTCCTGCTGGAGCAGTAAGACAAGTTAGCGAAGAAGTATCATTCCATGCTAGAAAAGATCAAATTCTTGTTGTTGTATCTAAAGGAATTGAACCAAGAACTAATTTGTTTATGTCAGATATTGTGTATCAAGCAACAAAAAATGAAAATATTTGTATGCTTGCCGGACCTTCATTTGCAATAGAAATAGCTAATGGTTCAAAAACTGGTTTTAATATTGCAGGACCAAATCCTGAGGCAACTAAAATAGTAAAAGAGGCATTTGAAAATGGTGGATTAGTTGTTGTAACTTGTGATGATATTATAGGAATAGAAGTTGCATCATCTATGAAAAATGTTTTTGCTATCTTTATGGGAATGCTAGATGGTATGGACATGCTTGAATCATATAAATCTAGTTGTTTAGCAGTACTTGTTAGAGATTTAGGAGATGCAATTGTTGCTCTTGGTGGCAAAAGAGAGACTATATTTACATATGCAGGGCTTGGAGACATGTTACTTACTTGTATGAGCCCAAAATCTAGAAATTTTACTTTTGGACAACATATAGGTAAAGGGTTAAGCATGGAAGAAGCTTTTAATACTATGGCTGTTAAAACTGTTGAAGGAATATATACTTTAGGCACAATTACTGAACTAATGGAAGAAAAACACTTCCACATTAAATCTTTAGAAGTGTTATACGGAATACTATACAATGGCGATTCTAAAGATGATATATTAGAAAAAATTAGAATGGAGTAATTATTTTGGATAAAGAAATTATTTTGAAAGAAATAAAACAAGAAGCGATAGAAAACCATGTACCAATTATTGAAGATGATTCGCTTGAGTATATAGAAAATATACTTAAAGAGACTAAACCAAACAGAATTCTTGAAGTTGGTACTGCAGTGGGATATTCTGCTATACATTTTTCAAAATATCTTTATGGTGAAAATGCAAAAGTTAAAACTATGGAGATAAAAGAAAATATGTATAATAAAGCAATGGAAAATATTGCTAAAATGGGACTTGAAGATAAGATTGAAGTAGTACTTACTGATGCAGGAGAATATATGAAACAAATTCCTACAGAAGAAAAGTATGATATTATATTTATAGATGCTGCAAAAGGACAATATTTAGTATACCTTGAAGAAGCAATTAGATTATCTCATAGTGGAACAATAATAATAGCAGATAATATGCTTTATCGTGGAAGAACTTTATCTGATTATAACGAACATAAACATAGAACAGCAACTAATAGACTTAGAGAATATCTTGAAATTATGAAAGAAGATCCAAGACTTGAATCTGAACTTATTATGGTAGGAGATGGACTGGCTATTAGTAAAGTAAAATAATAAATAATATAAAGGCAAGGGTAAAACCTTGTCTTTTTTGTTGCTTGTTTCAAAAGAATAACAATAATATTAAAATAATATAAAAAATGTTTTTAATTGTTATTAATATTAATTTTAATATTAAATAAAGTTCAAGTTTATTGTAGAATTAATATGTAAGAATATAGATAATGGAGGAGTATATATGAAGAAGCTTAAAGTTATATTTTGCTTACTGCTTTTAACAGTAGTAATTAGCTTAAATATGCAAGTAAAAGCAGCAGAACAATTGCCAGATAATGGTGCTAGAATAAGTTCTGCCCAAATAATACAAACAAAAACTGGTACAGGCCCATGGGATGATGATGACGAGCCTGGTAACGATTCGAGTGAAGATAATAATATAGTAAGATCATTTGACCAAGTAACTTGGACGTTAGAAAATACTATGACCGTTACTGATGGCGGAGAAGGTTACAATGGAGGAACTATATATTTTGAGGCAAAGTTACCAAATAGCTTAAATAAACAAACAGCTAAATGGGATGTAGATTCTATGGCGTGGATAAAAAATCCTCAAATTTCTTCTGATGGATTAACATTAACAGGTACATATGAACTAGACTCTGCAGCTTTAACAGTTCCTGGTAAACAGACTTTGGTTTTAGTGTTATCTATAATGGGTGCTCCTAATGGAACAACTTTTCAACCAACAATAAAAACATGGTTAAATGGAAATGCTGAAAGTGATTATGTTACTACAATACCAAATAGTATAACAGTTAGTGCAGCACCAAATTATAATGTCATGTTAGTTAGAAACGGCAATTTAGCCAAAAAAGTTACTTTAGATTATGGTGAAGGTGACATTTTAGGTAGAGTTTATGGCTATTCTTTGGCATTACAATTATATAATTCACAACAATCAAAAGGATTAAAAGGAATAGAATATCCGCAAGGAAATATAACAATGGATGTGGATATGTTACTTGAAAGAAGTGAATTTGAAAGCGAAGATTTAGAAGATATAACAGATGAAGTTACTCCAGTTTTGTGGAATTATCATATTGCACAAAACACCACAAATGGTGTTATATCAGGAAGAAGAATGAATTTTGGTAATTCTTATCATACCTATGAGCCTGCTTTGCCATATGGAAAAAGAACTAGTTTAAGAATTGACAGTGTATATAATTCTGGAAATATGAGTATGGTTCAAGATGGAAGAACACTTCATGTTACATTTAATAATTATGATTTTGATGGTGTATTTCCAAACGATGCATATGGCTATTCAGGAAAACCACACGTTTCAATTAAATATACAAGTAATATTGGTTTCTTTAGTATAGGATATTTTCAAGTATTTATTCCAAACAAAGAAGCTACAACAATGGAAGATAGAAACTATTACTTAACATTAACAGATACAAATTATAAAGCTACTTCTGTTTCAGGTACTGAGACAACAACCCAAATGATAACTACAGATGATTCAAATAGAGTACAGCATGTCTTATATAAACCTGGAAGTTATAGTCATAATTTATTCTTCAATAAATGGGATGAGAGCAAACTTACAACGGAAGTGAGCCAAGGAGATGGATATGTTTTCTTAGGGCAAAAAATTTACGTTTGTACTAAATTTGCTATGAGCATAACAAACGATGATGACGTTTATACTGCAGAAAAATTTGTTAAATTTGATGGTTCTGCTTTTGAACCTATATATATGGATGATGGAAGTAGATATAAGGTTAGTTCATATGGTGGCAATATGGCATTTAATGTATATTATGTTACTAAACCTGATGGAACAAACTGGACTTCACAAGCTGAAATGAATGCGGCAAATATAGAAAATATGAATGTATATGATAGCATAGAGGATATTCCTGCAGATAAAATATGTGTAGGTGTTTATTATGAGAGTATTGAAGGCGGATATTTAGCAGTTAATACTGGAGACAACAATACTACTAAGTTTCCTCTTAAAGTTCGCGAAAATGCAGAAATTGGTAAAACATATGGCTTTGTTCAAAATACAAGATTATGGGTTGAACAATTAGATAGAAGTATATATAACATAAAAGGGGATTATTCTTCATATCCTAGACAAACTTGGCAATGGAAAAATCAAAATTATATTAAAACAGAATATAATGAAGATGGAACAATAAAATCTGGTACACATAATGGTGGATGGCAATGGGGAAATACTCTTCTTGTAATAGGTGCAGATCAAACAATTGAAATTGACCCGATTAATAAATCAGATGAATCAATAAAAGTTAACTATGATATTGGTAAAAATGAGAATGTTGTTACATATAAAATTTCGCCAGTAATAAGTACTCCTGAAGTTTCTTCAATAACTGGTGTAACTGTATCTGTAACATCAACTCTACCTAATGGTTTAACATATGTACCAAATAGTTGTAACTATGGTGAACCAGAAATAAATGATTTAGGTGGTGGAGTTACTGAACTGATTTGGTACATTAATGATTGTACTGTTGGCGAAGATATCTTACCATTAACATATGATGCTAAGATTTATGATGAGGCACCAAATGGAATGCAATATACAACTAAGGCTGTTGTTTTTGCAGATCCAAACTTACTTGGTACTACACCTATAGAAAAAAGAACATCAACAACTACAATTCAAATAATAAACTTATCTTCACATAGATTATATAAAACAGTTCAAACTCCAGTTATAGAAAGAAATGGAGATATACATTTTACAATTGCATATAAAAATAATACAGATGGTACAATTCCAGATTTTCAATTATTGGATATACTTCCATATAATGGAGATGGTAGAGGAACTAGTTATAATGGAAATTATACATTAGATAGAATTGTTGTTACACAATATGATGCTAATGGAAATGTAATTCCAAACTCTAATTTAAGAATTTCATATACTACAGATGAAAGTGTTAGAAATGGTGTAACAAGTAAAGATTCGGATTTAGCAGATGATTGGACAGTTTTAAACACTGAAAATGTAGCAAGACAAGTTACTGCTTTTGCTATAATTGGTGAAATGGTTGAACAAGAAAATTTAAGAGTAGATGTTTATTTAAAAACTAATGGAAATAAAGGTTTAGATAAATATGAAAATAACGCTACTGCTCAAGTATATAGAGAAACTGAAGAAATGGTAACATCAAATGTTACAGCACAAGTTATATATAGAAGCATTGAAGGTATTGCTTGGAAAGACTTAAATGCAAATGGTCTTAAAGATGCTAATGAACCTTTGTTTAAAAACATTAATGTTTCCTTAACAGATGAAAATGGAAATCAAGTAACAGATGTTGAAGGCATTGTAATTCCAAGTATAATGACAAATGATGATGGATATTATAAATTTGAAGATCTTCCAAGAGGTAATTATTTAGTTAAAGTAACTATACCAGATGATACATATACTTTAACTGAAAAGGAAGTTGGATCAAATCCTGTTACAAATAGTAAATTCAATGTTACATCTGCAACAACAGATGAAATAACTAAACTTAACTCATTAGATTTACCAGAATTAACACAATCAAATGTAAATGCTGGATTTGTTAAGAAACCAACTAAAGTTGTAGTAAATTATCTAGAAAAAGGAACTTTAACAGAATTACTTCCAGAAAAGACAATAAATGGAAGAATAGATGATGAGTATAGCACTACAAATAGATTAGATGAAGTAAATGCTACAAATGGAAACAAATATAATTATGACTCAGTAGAAGGTGATATTTCTGGATTCATGATAGAAGATACAATATATATCACATACTACTATATAAAGAAAGATACACAAGTTAAAGTATTACATGTAGAAGAAGGTACAGATGTATCAGATCCAGAATCAGTAACAGAAGTATTATATGAAACTGAGACATTAACCGGAAAAGTAGATGATGAGTATAATACATCAAATAAACTAACAGAAATAAATAATACACATACTGAACAATATGACTTTGTAAGAAGTACAACAAATACTTCAGGTACAATGAAAGTTGAAACAGTATATGTAATATATGAATACAAAAAAGCACCTGCTGTTGTTAAAGTAAATCACTTAGAACAAGGTACAGGTACAGTTCTAAGTCCACAAGAAACATTAAATGGAATAGTTGGACTTGGATATGAAACATCAAACAAATTAGATGCAATCAATGCAGAAAATGCAAACAAATATGAGTTAGTAACTCCAGAGCCAAGTAATAAAAATGGTACTTATGCAAGAGAAGAACAAACAGTAACATATTATTACCAAAAGAAAATGGCAGAAGTTGAAGTTAACTATGTAGAAGTTGGAACAAACACAGTTCTAGCAGATCAAGAAAACATGTCAGATAGAATTGACGAGCCATATACTACAGTTAACAAATTAGATGAAATTAACGCTGCTAATGGAAATAAATACGAATTTGTAAGAGTAGATGGAAATGCTACTGGAAACTATACATTAGATAAACAAGTAGTAACATACTACTACCAAAAGAAAATGGCAGAGGTTGAAGTTAACTATGTAGAACTTGGAACAGATACAGTTCTAGCAGACCAAGAAAATATGTCTGACAGAATTGACGAGCCATATACTACAGTTAACAAACTAGATGAAATTAACGCCGCTAATGGTAACAAATATGAATTTGTTCGTGTAGATGGAAATGCTACAGGTAACTAT
>JAFWCU010000004.1 GCA_017534305.1 Clostridia bacterium | reverse complement strand
GATACAGAAGAAAAAGAAGATATAAAACAAGAAACTAAAGAAGAAAATAAGCAAGAAACAGAAGATAAAAAAATAGAAAATACAAATGAAAAAACTACAAGTAAAGTTACAAAAGAAACAAGTGGAACAGTAGCAAAAAATATAGAAACTACACCTACTGTTCCAACTCAAAATGAAGAACCAGCTCCACAACCACAACAAGTTGTAGAGCCAGAGCCACCGAAACCAGTAGAAGAACCAAAAGTAGAAACAAAGAAAATAGATTTATCTAAATATGATTATTATGAAGAAAGTATAAATGGCTCTTATAAAGGATTTGTTAGAGATGATGCCGAAATGAGTAAGTTAAAATCTTTAATAGATACATGTATTTCAGAGTTTGGATATACTAATGTTAAGGTAGTTCAAGATAGCTCTTTAGCAAGAAGTGGATTAAGAAGTTTTACAGCAAATAAAACAAATGTAGAAAATGCAGTTTATGACTCTGATGGTTTTACAATTTGTTATTATGCAGTAAAAGAATATCACATTTCAAATGACGGAACAGAAAGCCTATTTCAAACAAGATCATATATAAAAGTTAAATAAAATTTCAAAATTGTTTCAAAAAACGTTCATTGACATTGAGTTTTGAAGGTAGTATTATTTTAGTGTGATAAATTTTAAATAAAGAAAGAAATCAGTTTTTCCCCTGCTGGTTTCTTTTTTTGTTTGTCAAATTTAAGAGGAGGTATTTATTTATGTTAAAAAAATTTAGAAAAAAGATAATAGCAACAGTGCTATTAGTATTAACAATGCTATCAAACTTATTACCAATATTTCCAATGGTAAAAAGTTTAGCAGTAAATAACAATGATATAGGAACAACCCTTGATATTGTTAATTTAGGTACAATTCCATATCATTTAAAAAGTTATGGAGTGCCAAGTAAGGGCTATATAATAACACAAACAGTAGGATATTACGATAATGGTACTTTTTATCCAGCATTTTGTATGCACAAAGACAGACTAGGTGTAGATGATGTAAGAGAATATAGTGTTACAATTACAGAGCTATTGGCAGACAGAGAAACTTACAATAAAGTATGGAGAGTAGTTACAAATGGCTATCCTTATAAGTCAGTAGAAGAAATGGGAGTTAGAGATTATAGATATGCTTATCAGACAACAAAAATGGCTGTATATTGCGTATTAGGTCAATCTAATGTGGATGATTTCTATGCAACTGATGATATAGGACAAGAAATTGTTGATTGTATTCATAGATTAGTTGATATTGGAAATAATGGAAGTGCAACATATAGAACACCAGTAGCAAATGCAGAAAAATCTGGAGGTATGTTTGTAGCTGGAGATTACTATGTTCAAAATTATACAGTAAATGCAAATATTGAAATATCAAGTTATGATGTTGCAATAACTGGATTCCCAAATGGAACAATAGTTACAGATACAAACGGAAATGGTAAAAACACATTTGGTGCAGGGGAGACATTTCAAGTAAAAATACCAAAGAACAATGTTGAAACTGGAGATATTTATGGGAAAATAAGAATAAGTGTAACATCTAAATCTTATGCAGTATTCTATGCTTCAAGTTTTGATGAGTCTTTACAAGATTATACAATAACAGGAGATCCACTTGCTTTAACAAGTAGCACAACTAATTTAAGTTTAAAAGGAAATACTGCAGGTATTAAAATCAAGAAAATTGATGCTGATACAAATAATCCAATTCCAAATACAACATTCAAAATTACAAAAGAAGATGGAACTGAAATTGGAACAGCAACAACTGGAGCAGATGGAATAGTTACTTTTAATAACTTATATCAAGCAAATTATGTGATAAAAGAGATTAAAAGCAATGATGACTATGTACTAGAGCAAGAAACAATTAACATTCCAGCTTATTATAATCAAATAACAGACAAGACAATTACAAACAAACATAAAGAAGGAGATTTGACAATTTACAAAGTAGATAAAGATAATCATAAGATTGCACTAGGAAATGTCAAATTTGACCTATTTAGTGATGAATTTAATAAGGTTATTGGAACATATACAACAGATGTAAATGGAGAAATACATATTAAAAATCTTCGTACTGGAAATTATAAAGTAATAGAGAAAAATACTGGAAAATGGTACAATTTAGCAGAAGATACACCTATTAAAATCGAATGGAATAACGAAACTAAAACAACAATAGAAAACGAGCTAAAAAAAGGAAAAGTTAAAGTTATTAAAGTTGATTTAGATAATAAAGAAGTAAAATTAAAAGATGTAGAATTTCAAGTTAAAGACCAAAACGGAAATGTTTTAGAAACGATTAAAACAGATGAAAATGGAGAGGCTACTACTAAAGACTATCCAATAAGAGATTACGAAAAATTAACAATTAAAGAAACTAAAACAGGAAAGTGGTATAAATTAAATGATAAACCACAAACAGTTACTTTAAAAGAAAATGAAATTACTAATATAACATTTACAAACGAGAAGAAAAAAGGTCAAATTAAAGTAATCAAAGTAGATTTAGACAATAAAGAAGTAAAAATTCCAGATGTTGAATTTAAAGTATATGATGAAAAAGGAAATGTAGTAGATACTTTAAAGACAGACAAAAATGGTGAAGCAACAAGCAAAAGATTACCAATAGACCAAGAATACAAAGTACAAGAAACAAAAACAGGTAAATGGTATGTATTAAATGAAACACCACAAAAAGTAACACTAAAAGAAGATGAAATTACAAATATGACATTCACAAATGAAAAGAAAAAAGGACAGATTAGAGCAATTAAAGTTGATATGGATAACAAAGAAGTAAAACTAAAAGATGTTGAATTTAAAGTATATGACGAAAAAGGAAATGTAGTTGAAACTTTAAAAACAGACAAAAATGGAGAGGCAACAACAAAGAGATTACCAATCGACCAAAAGTACACAATTCAAGAAACAAAGACATTACAAAACTACGTATTAAATGATAAAAAAGAAACAGTTACATTAACACAAGATCAAATAACAGATATTACTTTTGAAAATGAAAAAATCAAAGGCAAAATTGAAATTACAAAAGTTAGTAAAGATGGTAATATGCTAACAAAAGAAGTCGCTGGAACACCACTTGAAAATGCAGTATTTGAAATATATACAGAAAAAGATGAATTAGTTGATACAATTACAACTGCAAAAGATGGAAAAGCAACAAGTAAATTATTAGAATATGGAAATTACTATGTAAAAGAGAAAGATACAGGTTCAGACTATTATTTATTAAATACTGAAAAATACGAAATTCAAATTAGAGAACATAATAAAACAATTCCTGTAACAATAGATAATAAGAGTGTTGAAGTTGGACTAGATATTGATAAAACAGGTTTAGTACAAGCACAACCAAATGATGAAATTAAATATAGCTTTAATTCATTAAAGAATACATCAAATGTAGCATTAGATAATTTCACATGGTCAGATGATTTACCAACAGATTATATTAGAATTACAAAACTATTTACTGGTACTTATAATGAAGATTTAGAATATAGTGTAAAATACAAAACTAATAAATCAGAAGACTATATTGAATATGGAAAATATAATACACAAAAGAATAATTATATTGATTTTACAAAAGTAGAGCTAGAAGAAGATGAATATATTACTGATTACAAAGTAGAATTTGGAACAGTAATGCCAGGATTTGAAGCAGTAGAAAAACCATTCATATTCTGCAAAGTATTACCAACAGTTAAAGCAGAAGACAAGTGGGTAAACTATACAAAATTAACTGGAAATTACAAAGAACATGAATTAGAAGATAAAGCAGAATGGCCTACAATTTCATATTCAAAGAAATTAGAAGTTAAAAAGTTGCCAAGAACTGGATTCTAAAAATTAAATAAAAAAAGTTGAGAGCCAAAAGGGTTGAAACAAGCGACCTTTTTGGCTTTTGTCGTTTTTTTAGTAAAATTTATAGCGTGAGTTTGTTCCAAAAAAATATTTTTATGATATAATACGATTAAACCTAGAAAAGAGGGATTAAATTGACACAAAGACAGATTGAAAATGTGATTGAAACAACATTAATTGAAAAGAAAATTAATAATCAAAACTATATTAGGTATAGCTTTTATGAAATAAATGTAAAATATCCGAAAGAATATGGAATAGAAAAACAAGATTTAGGAATGTTTTTGCAACAATTAAGAAAAAGACTAAAGGAAGAAAATTACCATATTTATACAGAAGGACAGAAATTTGAATATGACAATGCTAAAAGAGTTGTAGAAAGTAATGAAATATTAGTAGCAATTAAACAATAGAAAGAGGATGTAAAAGATGGAACTATTTAATAATAAAGAGCTTGAATTATTAAGAAAAGCAGGAGTAAACGTTGAAAATAAGCAAGATTTTACAAATGACGATAAGAAGTATATTTTTAGACAAGTATCAGAATTTATAATGAGCCACAGTTCTAAAAATGGTGATATAGGAAGATTACAAAATGAATATGATAGTATTTTTAGAGCTGTTAATGTGAAATAATATTTCTAAAAAAATAATACATAACAATAGTATAATTTTTAAATATTCAAAAATATAAATTGAAAGGTATGAAGTAATATGTCTGATTTAATTGGAAGTTTAACTGACAAAGATAACATCAGAGGTATAACATTAAGTAGTCAGAATATTGATCTATTTAATATCATAGAACAAGCACAAAGCCGTGAAGAAGCAGTAGAAAACATTTATGAATATTTAGACGGTATATTACAAGCTAATAGATTGTCTAAAGAAATGAATTCACAGGGGTTAAATACTACTCAAAAGATTAAAAGAGTTGTAGATAAAGCAACTAGTGTACCCGATAAGGAAGCGTTTCTAAAATTCTTATTGGCAAATGCAATGCAAATAAGGGCAAATTGGGACACTAAAGAAAGTCTAGAAAAACTATTTGAAGGACAAGAAGTAGATAGTACATATATTGACACAATTCTAGATATGAAGAAATATTTTGCACATCAAACGCATGGTATTTTAACATTTCTTGTAGATAAAGATGGACAAACTATTAATCCAGATGGTGAAGTAATAGAAGTTGATAAACAAAAAACTTATCAAAAAGTAGAAGCATTATATGAATATATTATTGGAAATTTAGAAAATGGAGAGAATAGATTTAATAGATTAACACTTGATGGACAAGGAAAATTTGGTACAGTAGCTGGTATTATGAGAACTGAAAATGAGGCACAAGCAAAACCTAATGAGTATAATTTACAACCATTGATACAAGGTTATGAATTTGCAAGAGCTCATAATATGGATATAAGAATAAATGCATTAGTATTTTTTAAGGATTTCCCAGATAGATTAATAGGGGAAAATGCAGATACTTACAGAATTGCACTAGAAAATTATGGCAGAGCAATAGCATCAGTTGCAAATGAATATGGTCAAATGGGTGTTCCAACTACAATAGATATGTTTAATGAGTTTGTAGATTATAATGCACCATTTTCAGAAAGAACAAATAACTGGATGTCAAAATTAAGTGTTGAAGATTTATGTAGAATAGCATTAAAATTAAAACAAGAAATGCCAGATGTAGACTTTGGCTATAATGACTGGAACTTTGAAAATCCAGAAAAGAGAAAAACAATATTTGAAGTTATTGGGAAAATACAAGAATTTGAAAGACAAAATAATTGTAAAATTATAGACCATATTGGTACACAATGTCATACAAGTATAAATGATCTTGAGGGGTTAAGAAAATCTATTGAAGAATTACAACAATTCGGTTTACCAGTAGATATAACAGAATTAGATATTTCTAAAGGTTTAGATGGAGTTGATTATGAAAGCGCAACACCAGAGGAGTTAAGAGCAATTAGAAAATATGAACAAAAATTACAAAATGATATGATGAAGATGATGAGCGAATTTGTAAGAGATGGAAAAATAAGAGGAATAACATCTTGGAGTATAACCGATGAATTATGTTGTGATTTTTGTGATGGAAAACAAGCATCTGTTACAGGTATGAGTTACGATACTAAAACAGGTTTTACATTTTCAGGTAAAGATATGGATAAAGAAATAGAAATGACTTTAGAAGAAATGCAGTTAATACAGAAACATATATCAAGAATAAGAGAGAGTAAGCAAGAACAAGTAAATAAAAACCCAACACAAGACTTTTGCTTTCATACACATACCCAAAGATGTGGACATGGAGCAAAAGATACAGGAGATGAAGAATGGGTTGAGCATGCAATAAAAGGTGGAATTAAAAAACTAGCATTTACTGACCATATTCCGTTACCAGATGGTATGAATCATAAAGCAAATTCAAGAATGGATATTGCAGAAGTTGGGACGTATTTGACATCTATTCATTATTTGCAAGAAAAATATAAAGGACAAATAGAAATTGAATCTGGTTTTGAATTTGAATATTCTGATAGAGATTTAGCACATTTACAAGAATTAAAATCAAAAACAGATAAAATGGTATTAGGACAACATTTTGTAATAGATGACAATGGACAAGAACATGGTATTGTTAGAGGAAAAGGTGGAAAACAAATAAGTGATGAAGTGTTAGATTTATATGCAAAATCAATTATATCTGCAATGGATAAAGATTTACCAGACGTTATTGCACATCCAGATTTGTTTATGCAAGCAAGAGATAGTTTTGGAGCGAAGGAAGAAGAAATTACAAGAGCAATTTGTAGAAAAGCCATTGAAAAAGGAATTCCATTAGAAATAAATTTTGGTAAAATAGCTTCAAAAGTTGAAAGCAAAATGCCATTAGATGAATTGAAAAAAAGAATCCCTTATCCATCTCCTGAGTTTTGGAAAATAGTAGCAGAAGAAACTAAACTAGCAAGAGAAAATGGACAAGACTTACTTGTAATTTATGGAAAAGATGCACATTTCCCAGAACAACTATCAACTGAAAAAGATTATGAAATAGCAAGAGCCATTATAGGAGAACAAACTTTAGAACAATTACATATAGTAACTAAACATAAGGAATTAGAAACACAGACAAAATCTATACAAGGACTAGTACAAGAATCAATACAAGGTGTACCAAATTTTACATCATTAGATGAGATAGAGCAAGCACAAGCAAGACAGCAAAGAGCATTAATAGAACAAAGAGAGGAACAAGAAAATTCACAGAATAAATAGGAGATTTATAATATGGTGGATAGTAAATATGGAGTAGCATATAGTGAAGTATTAGAAATATTAAAACATATTCCAATAGAAGATTATAATAAAATACCAAAGACTAAAATTGATTTGTTTGAGACATATTCAAATAAAGATCATACGTTTGTTTATGACCCAAATAAAACATTAGAGGAACAAAATGTATCAAATATAACAAAAGGAATTATTATACTTTTATTTAGAGATTATTGGGCAACTGAAATCCAAAGGAAAAAGATTATTGCAAAACAAAATTATGATAGAATGAAATTAGAAGAAGAAAAAAAAGCAAAATATAATGGAGATATTTTTAAGAAAAAAGAAAATACTGAAATAAAAAAAGAAGTCCTAAAAGATAATAGTAATAATTTACCTATGGAAGTAAAAAGAGAAAAATTTTATAAAAAAATAATAAAATTCTTTAAAAATATATTTCATATAAATTAAAGAAAAACAATGGAGTGAATCTACATGAATATAATTTCAAAGATAGAAAGACTAATATTAGAAAATAATTTAGGAAACAAGATAAATAATATAGAAAAGGTTACAGGTGG
>JAFWCU010000035.1 GCA_017534305.1 Clostridia bacterium | reverse complement strand
GCTTCAATAGCTTGGTGTAATCCATCACTATATCTTCTACCTTCCATTATACGTCCAGTAAATTCATCTACAATTAGAACTTCTCCGTCTCTAACTATATAGTCTGTGTCTTTATGCATAATTCCATATGCACGTAATGCTTGGTTAATGTGATGAGATATTTCTAGGTTTGATGAATCTGACAATTGCTCAATTCCAAAGAATTGTTCTGCTTTTTTAGTACCTGTATTAGTTAAGGCACAAGTTTTGGCTTTTAAGTCTACAATATAATCATAATCTTCATCTGAACCATCGAACTCTTTATCGTTTGATTCAACTATTTTTCTAGGCTTTAAGTTTCTAACAAAAGCATCTGCTCTTTTGTATATCTCTTTAGAAGCCCCAGCCATACCAGATATGATAAGTGGAGTTCTTGCCTCATCTATTAAGATACTATCTATTTCATCTACGATTGCAAAGTTTAATGGTCTTTGAACCATTTCTTCTTTGTTTATAGTCATATTATCTCTTAGGTAATCAAAACCAAATTCGTTGTTTGTTCCGTATGTTATATCTGAGTTGTATGCAGCTCTTTTTTCATCTGGTGTCATGTTTGCTACAATTAAGCCTACACTCATTCCTAGGAAGTTATATAATTTACCCATCCAACGACTATCTCTTGTTGCTAGATAATCGTTAACTGTTACAACGTGTACACCTTTTCCAGCAAGTGCATTTAAGTATACAGGAAGGGTAGCAACTAATGTTTTACCTTCACCAGTTTTCATTTCTGCAATTCTTCCTTGGTGAATAATAATACCACCAATAAGTTGCACTCTAAAGTGTCTCATTCCTAGTACTCTACTAGCTGCTTCTGCAACTGTAGCATATGCTTCAGGAAGGATATCATCTAAAGTTTCTCCGTCTGCTAATCTCTTTTTAAACTCATCTGTTTTTGCTCTTAGTTCATCATCACTTAAAGACTTATATTTTTCTTCATATTCTTCTATTTTATCTACAAGTGGTTCGATTTTTTTAATTTCTCTTCCACTATATGTTCCAAATATTTTCTCTAATAGTTTCATATTTAAGTCCCCCTTGTTACGAAGCAAATTATATCATAAATACGAAAAAAAATAAAGAAATATAGCACTTATTTAGCTAGGTTTCACGATTTTATCATAAAACGATATGTTTTAAATATATATATTATAGACACTATGGAGGTATTTAATGTATATTTTAAATATAAAAATGAATTATTTTAAGGCTATTTGTTGCCTAGTTGTTTTAGGCTTATTTTTATTTGGAGCAATTCACTTATTTAGTACGGATAAATTAGTTTTAACAAGTTCTACTCTTGAAAACTATGATTTTAATGTTAATGAAGATAATTTTGTATCTACTTTAGAAAAAATACACAACTCAATAGATGAAAACGTTGGTAAAACAATAAAAGTACAAGGATTCTATTACACCCTTGCAGATTTTGATAAAAACTTTTTCATTTGTGGAAGATATATGGTTGATGGAAATTCTACAAAAGTTGCAGGCTTTATGTCCATGTATGATGGTGTAATGTCACTTGAAGAAAATGAATGGATTGAAGTAACCGGAAAAATAATTAAGGGAAATTATAACGGAGAAATACCTGTAATTAAAGTTGATACTATAACTAAGATTCCAGCTCCTGCTAACATGTATATAGAACAAAAAAATAGTAATCATTAAAGATTACTATTATCACGCATAGTGCATATTCTCCTTTTAGGTTTGAAGTATGCAGATTTTGCTTTAACTTTTGGTAAATCTAACAAATAGATTGTTCCATTTTTTATTGTGTTTCCTACTTTTCTTTCTTCTAACATATTTGATGGATAACCCGTTCTTTTGTTATAAACAGTTTCAATGCCATCATGTGTTAAAGTGTAGGTCACAATATAATGATCGTCCTTTTTTACTCTTATATATTCACATGTAATGTCTCCATATGAATCGATTTCACAATGCCAACCATCTAAGTCAAACTTTGTAGGAGTAAATATTATATTCTTTTCTCCTTTTACTCTTACATCGTAGAACTTACCTCCTTTTAATTCAACAACAATTGTTTTCATATTCTCACCTTTGCTAAATTATTAGCATCCTTTTCATTTGTTTCTATGAAATAATTATATCATATTTTCAAATTATGTCAACAAAAAAGAACAGTTTAATCTAACTGTTCAACATTTAAATTTTTAATACTTAAAGGATCTTTTAATGTGATAAGTTCTCTTGTGTGTTTTGATATTTGTTTTCCAGACTTTTCATCGTATTCTTCTCTGTCAATCTCTAATATTACCCATGTTGCATTAACTATTGAAACTTCTTCTTGCTTGACCTCTTCGTTTCTTGTTTTATTTACAAGATGTTTTTTACCATCAGTGTCTAGTTTTGTTCTACAATATCCTATTCTTCTTTTTGCCGTTCTTAAAACATACTTTCCATTTGGATCTTTATATACTATTTCTGTTAAATAATTCTTTCTTCTAAAGTCTATTAAATGAGTATTTTTAAATAGTATATCTACAATGTAATCTCCTGCAGTTTCTATATAGAATATCCCGTCTTTTAACTTCTGTCCATGTGGTAAAACTTTTCTCTTCTTAATAGTTTTTATAGTCTCGCCATTTCTTTTTATTACAAGTTTTTCTAGGCCATTTCTGTCTATAGAATACACAACACTAAATAGTCTAAAAAAGCTCCAATAATTTTTCTTAAATACTACACTTCCATCATCTTCTACTTTTAAGCACCAGTTACCTACATTAATCCTTTTGTTTGAAAAATTTGTAATCTTTTCTTCAGAATCTATACTTTCAAACACTCCATCTTTAAGTACTATTTTTTGCAATACCATGCATATCTCCTCCCTATGAAATTATTCATATTATTAATCTGTAGCATAACTTTATGCTATTCTCTTTGTTGTAACTTACACTTTAATTATACCAAACGTTTTTTAGTTATGTCAAACAAAAAAGGCCAGAACTATACGTTCTGGCTTAAAGTTTCACATAGCTATCACATTATCTTCCCATTTTCTTTTTTAAATCCTCAATAATAGTTGATTCTATGTCTGACTCTGTTAGTTCTGGTTCTGAATTTGTATCACTAAAAATCATTCTAACTTGTTTAGAGTTTTTAATTTTTTCTATATGTGCAAGAATTGTTGTATAAAGTGATATATATACTTCAATTTTATATCCTTCTTTTTCTATTAATTTAGTTACATATTCTACTTGCTCTTTATCTTGTGGATTTGCAAAAGCAACGCAAATTGTATCTCCTACCATTTCAAAAGGTAGAGCTCTATATGTTATTATAATATCTGAAGGAAGAAAATTTGTTGGATTAATAGATAATTTTCTTTCAATAATTGCAGATTTAACCCCTAAATTATCTGATAGAACTTCTAGTAATGCTTGTTTATCACACATGTCTAAAACGTCAACAATTTCACCAAATTTTAGTTCTGGATGATCTGTTTGGTAGTTTAAAACGATGTTTACTTCTTCTTCAGTTAGTATTCCTCTTCTTATAAATAATTCACCAATAGGTAGTTTTTTTTCTTCCATAATCTTACCTCCTAGATTACTTTTTAATTATATCATAAGATTTTTTATTTTTATATAATTTATAAAAAAAAGGCAAAATAATTTGCCTCTTTATTACTATTTGTTTTCATTATATGTAATTTTTCCAGTTTTATCTATACTATAATCTTTTATATTTGTGTATACACATTCATCTAATCCTAAAGTTTTAAGAGATACAATATATTTTGCATCTTTTGCATTGTCTGTAGCTATTGCAAATGTATCTTTATCTTCAACTTTAGTCTTAGTTATATACATATAATTTGTTCCTACTGGTGTTACAAAATATATATCATTCTCATTTAACCCACCAATATCTGCTACTTCAATATTTACTTTAAGACTTGTTTCAATTTCATCAATTAAAGTAGTTAATTTTTTTGTTGCTCTATCACAAAGAAATTCTGCTTCTGCTTGAATATTATTTGCCTCAATTTGTAAATCTCTTTGAGCTAATGTATCTGCTTTGATTTTTCTAACTAATAAGTATCCTAGCGCAACCAATATAGCAATAGCAATTAATATGCCAATCACTTTAAAGAATTTCTTCATTAGGATCTCCCCTTTTTACTATATTTTTAGTCCGTCGTAGTTGCTATTCCACCAATCTGGTGTTGAATCTAATTTAACTTTAACTAAATCTCCTTCAACAACATAGAATGTAACTCCTTCGTATGTTGGTATTTTAGTTTTTAAAGTTGTATTAACATATTCAATGTTTAATTCGTATCCTTTTTCACCTTTGTATTCAATTGTGTTTTCTTCATTTACTAGTGTAGGTAATACGTTATCTTCGTTATCTTTAATTTTTTCTCCATCTTCAGTCTTTCCTAAAAGTATTTCTTCTTTAGTATATACTCCAAAAGAATCTGAATATGAAGCGCCTACATAATATGATAAGTTAGATTGTAGTGTTAGTACATCATCTAAAAATGCTTTTCCCTTTTCTGTAGTTTTAAACCCTCTTGGCCCTAGTATAGCATAAGCAGCTGTTAAACCTAGAGCTATTATTAAAATAACAATAATTATAATATACTTTGCTTTTTTCATTAATTTTTCTCTCCCCTTAACTTAATTTCATAAAAAAATACTATCATAAAAAAATATTTTTTTCAACAATACTTATATTATATTATCATTATTTTTAACTATTAGCAAGTTTAACCATTGATATAATAGCATCTTTCACAAATCTTACACATTTACGCTTTCTATTGTTATATTTTCTGGAGAAATAGCAAAATTTTCCACTATGACATCTACTATTTGAGCAATAAAACTATCATCTAAATTATCCGCTTCAACTATGACATTTGCACGTGAGCTATCTGTTATAACTATGGCTACATCTTTTGCACCTTTCATTCTAATAATATTTTCTGATATTAGGATCTTGTTCTTTTCTTGAACCAGTCCACTTAGTTTTTGTTGATATTCAGTTAATGTTTCTTGAGAAGTGTTATTGTTATTAACTACTGAAGAGTAGCTATTTGCAAGTTCCATATACATGTTATCTCTGTCTTCTCTATACTTTGAAATAACAGTTTCTTCTTGTGCTATATCTTTAACTGGTTCTTTTTCTTCTTCATAAATCTTAACTTCGTCATTATTTGTACTTACATATACTGTTTGACCAAGATTTTTTTCTCTTTCTGGATCATACCTGTAATTTATATAACCTGCTATTGACACCATTAAGAAAAATGATACAAACGCAAGGCCTATTTTTTTATACTTTTCTTTGTTTTTCATATTACCTCCTATTTAATACCTGCACTTTATATGACGCAATACCTAAAAGGCTTGCTATAGCACTTTGTATCTTTTGTTTATTTTCACTATTTTCTATACCTCGTGCTACTATTATTACTCCTTCTATTTGAGGATTATTTTGTGTGGTTTTAATTGCACTTTTTTGTCCACTACTTTCATTATATGCAACTTCCTTTTCAAGATTTAATACATTTCCTTCTTCTGCTATAGTTTCTTTTGTATTAAAAACATATTCACTTTGTCCACTATCTTTATAATTAATTATTAAGCTTACATCACTTATTCCATCTACTTGATTAATAATTTGGGTTAATCTTTCCTCCAAAGTGTTTGTATTTTGTGACTGGGTATTATTATCTACTTTTTCATTTGTATTATTGTCTATCTCTATTCCCTTTTGTTCTTTTTTTGTATCACTAAAAATATAATTTATGCTAATTAGTAACACTACTAACAAGACTGCTATGAATATCATATTCTCTTTTTTCTTCTTTTTATCTTTTAGAATATTTTTCATTGTTTCTAAATAATTCATATGTCCTCCTAGTTTATTATTATTTTATCTTTTGGTATATCATAGTTTGAAGATACCATATTTCTAATTTCTTCTTTATTTGTATCTTCACAATTTATTACTACTTTTTCTATGTTGTACTCTTTTGTAATTTCAACATTTACTATAATATTTTCTTTTTTATTATTCGTGTTTTCTTGTATTAATTTTATAATGCTTGTTTCAAGCTTTTCTTTGAACGCCTCTTTAATATTATTTTTATTTATTTCTTCATAATTAGAAATGTCTGTATAGTTATAGTTACTAGCATTTAACTCAATATTTTTTGTCGCATCTAATAGTACGTTTTCCATGTTTGAATTATTCACTAATGGTTTAAAAATAACTATTATTGTTATTAACCCTAGTATTGAGTATATATACTTTTTCAAATTTGAATTTGGCACTATTAACTTTACAAGTATTACCAAAAAAGAAATACTAATTATTGATCCTATCCATTCTTTAACTATTTCTATCATTTTTTCCTCCTATGTAATTTTGCTTATTGTATGCATTATAATTCCAGCAACAGATATGAATATAACCATTGTTCCAATGATTATACCTAGCATATCTTTATATATACTTGCAAAAAAATCTATTACATTTCCAAGTGCTTTGTTGTTATTTACCATTTGACATATTGAACTAATTACTTTATATACAAAAGCAATAATTGCAATTTTTATTACCGGCACTAGAGTTATTAAAATAGCAGATATGATTGAGAGTGTTCCTCCAACTTTTCCAACAAGTTCTGTGGCACCTAGAACAGTTTCTAAACTATCTGCCAGGAATTTCCCTACCACTGGTACACTATCTGCTACCACCGTTTGTGTGGTTTTAAAATATACATTATCTAATGATTTAGAAATGGTATTTTCTAGTGCCAAAACAAAGACAAATATACTAATACATGTAGTAAATACATACATACTAGATTTTCTAAAAATGTTTGCTAGTTTTTCTAACTTTATTTCTTCAGATATTTCAGATGTAATATGCACTACAATAGATAAATTAAATAGTGGAATAAAAACGTAATTTGTTATTGCTAATACTGTACTTGTTACAAACATTATTAACGGAGCTATTGTCCCAGTTGTTGTTATCTTACCTGTTGCAACTAGTACCCCTGTTAAAAATGTAGTGGATAGCTCTAGAAGATATAGTATAGTTTTAATTGTGTTTTTTAGTATTTCTTGAACCTCAATATAATTCTTGAGTAGTATTGTAGCAGCTGAAGCTATTATTACTAGTTTTGCTATTTTTACTGATTGACTATTTTTGTCTAATTCTATTGAAGATAGTATTATTTCAAGAAGTACTATTAATACAATAGCAATAGATGCTTTGAGCGTTTCTTTTATTTGAGAAATAACTAATGATATTACTTTTTGAATAACGTTTTGCCTTGCTTCTTTTTTCCCGTTTATTATATCTGAATAAATACTATTTAAATCTACATCTATTCCCTCTTCTTTTTGTACTACTTCATTTAAAGAGTTAATATAACCATCTATATTATATGATTCAGATACAGCATCTTTTGCATATATGTTTTTAGATAGAATTAATACCATTATGTTTACTATTATCTTCATAATAATTTTTCCACTACTTCAAATACAGATGTAATAACTGGTACAGAAAGGGAGGCAATTATTATTTTTCCTGCTATTTCCATTTTATTTGCTATTGAGTTTTGTCCAGCATCAATGCATATATCTTTTCCAAATTCTATTAAATATGCAATTCCAGTAACTTTTAATATAACTATAATATAGCTACTATCTATTGAAGTTTTCGAGACAATATTTTCTACCATTGAGACAATAGGTGTTAAGTAATTTATACTTGCTAGCAATAATACTATTGATGAAGCAATAACTAAAATAATTGACACTTCTTTACTATTTTCTTTTAGTATTACCACCATTAAACTTGCAAGAATGCCAAAGCCTACAATTTTTAATACAATCATAATTTAAAAGTATCCCTTACTACTTGAAATAATTCATTTATCTTTGTTACTACCATCATTAGCACTATTATTATCCCTGTTAGTGTTGTCATCATTGCTTGATCTTCTCTTCCAGCTTTAGATAACACTTGGTTTAATACCGCTACAAGTATCCCTACTCCTGCAATTTTAAATAATAACTCTATATCCATAAAGCCTCCTTAAATGAATATAACTACTACAATTAGCCCAGTAATAATTCCTACTGTTTTATATACTTTTGTATTTTTATTCTTTTTATCTATTGCCTCTTTAATTTGTCTTTTTACCACTTCTATACTATTGTTTATTATATTAATTTGCGAATCCACATCACTTCTACCTAAGTTTTTAAGAGTAGAAGATATTATTTGTCTTTCCTCTTCTTCTAGTGCATCTAAATTATTCACGTTAGATTCTATTGAGATATCCACTTTCTCAACTCCATACTTTTCCATATCCACTACTATTGCACCAATTACATCTTTTAAATTCGTTTTAAGCTTTTGTCTACAAATTTCAAAAGCATGTGGAAGTGTATCTCTCATGTATATCATTTCATTTTTTACCAGTGTTACAAATGTTATATACTCTGTTAATATTTCTTCTCTTGCTTTTAACATGTTGGACATTTCTATTCCTATATGTCCTGTGATACATACTATTACGATTCCAAGAATTATTTTAATTAGTAACATATGCACCTCCATCATAAATTTTTTCTACTATTCCTGGTATTTTTCCAGAAGACAGAAGTATTATTTTAGAAAACACATTCATATCTATAAGTTCTTTAACATTTGTATTTTCTAATACACTTTTTAGACTGTCTCCATGCATGGTAAATATTACTTTTACTCCCGAAAGAATTGCTGCCTTAATAGATAAGACATCATCACTACTTCCTATCTCGTCTGTTGCAATTATGTCTGGTGCCATTGACCTTATTACCATTGACATGCCGGTACTTTTATCTATATTGCTCATTACATCTGTTCTTATTCCTATGTCTAAGGTTGGCACCCCTTCATAACACGAGGCAATTTCTCCTCTTTCATCTATTAGACTAACATTTTTACCACTAAATCCAAGCGTTTTTATCCCGTTACTTAGCAGCCGTATGATATCTCTAAGAAGAGTAGTCTTTCCACATCCTGGTGGTGATACAATTAATGTATTTTGAAATATTCCATTTACTATAATTTGTGGCATTACTGTGTCTGCACAACCAAAAATTTGATGTGCTACACGTATGTTTAAGCTGCATATATTTTTAATGTTTTTTATTTTTCCGTTCTCATAAACCACCTCACCACATACCCCAATTCTATGTCCTCCACGTATCACCACAAAGCCATTATTTAAATCCGTCTGAATTGCGTATATTGACATTTTAGAAACATTTAATAGTATATCTAGTATAATTTTAGGTGAAGCAATTAAATCTAGTACAAATTCGTTTTTGCCGCAAATAACTATTATCTTATTTTTACTTCTTATTCTTATCTCAGTTATACTATTATTTAAATTAAGATGTACTATTTCTTCTGCTATAAATCTTGGCATAATTCTTAGTATCTCCTCTATCATATAACCACCTCTTAATATAAGAATACTACTTAAGCTTTAAAAAAATTGTTGCATTATATGATAGTTACATATTTATTTGTTCTAATAAAGTCAAAAAAAGAAGAGCATAAGCTCTTCTTATATTTATTATGTTTTTTATTGCAGTTCTTCAATTTCTTCTTTTGAAAGACCAGTAATTGATATTATTTTTTCTATTGGCATTTTTTCTTTAATGAGAGATTTAGCAACTTCCTTTTTTCCTTCTTTTATTCCTTCTTTTATTCCTTCTTTTATTCCTTCTTTTATTCCTTCTTTAATCCCTATCTCTCTTCCTTCTTTAATAGCACTATTTCTCCACCACTTATGATCCATAATTGCTTTTTCTCTTTCGTCTGCACGTCTTTTTTCTAAATCATCTGAACTTATTCTATCTAGTTCTTCTTTAGCAGCTTTTATATTTTCATCTTCATTCATAACCAAATCACCTATTCTTTCTGGATATTTCAGAAAAGTACACCATTCTTTTAAGATATCACCTAATGAATTTGTACTATCTATTTTAGTTAATTCAATTATATGAATTTCCATTTTATTTGTCAAGCAATCATCTATTTTACTACAATTTAGTGCCATATATTTATTGTGATAATTATTGTTATTTAGTAATGATTCTATATTAAAATCTGTTATTATTATGCAAATAGTTCTTTTAGTTTTACTATAGTCTTCGCCTCTTATTATTGACTCTTGAAACATTTTTGACCAGTACCACAAAGCTCGGTCTTGAATGTTTTCTGTTCTTACTACTTGCATTTCTATATCTACATTTGAATTATCTGCTTTTAACCTAACATCTAAAATGCCAGTTTTTCCAGTTATATCATCACTTTGCAAAATAGGATTTTCTATATAAACATCTGTAAAAGATTCTCCTATTATTGCTTCAATAAATCCCTTTACTATTTTTTCATTTCCTTTATATCCAAATATTCGTTTAAATACATAATCATTTGTTGGTTTTAAAATTGCTTTGTTTGTATTCATTTTACTCCTATCTAGAGGTCCTCTTTTGTTGTGTACACACATCTGTATTATACTCTTAAAAGCTAGTGATATCAATTAATTCAAGAAATATTCGGTCGTAAAATATCTACAAAAAACAGTTATTTGTCAAAAAAAGTATCTCAAAAAATGAGATACTTTAATTTCTTTTTTATTCAAACAATGCCATAATTTCATCTTTAGACATTCTTGAAATGAATGTTTCTCCAGATTTAATTACTGAGTCTGTTAAATCTTGTTTTTTATCTTGTAGTTTTTGTATTTTTTCTTCAATACTATTTTCACTTATTAACTTAAATACTTGAACGTTATTTCTTTGTCCAATTCTGTATGCTCTATCTGTTGCTTGGTTTTGTGCAGATAAGTTCCACCAAGGATCATAGTGAATTACCATGTCTGCTCCAGTTAAGTTTAGACCTGTACCACCAGCTTTAAGTGAAATTAAGAATACTTTAATATTTTCATCTTTGTTAAACTCATCTACCATTTCAATTCTTGTATCTACTTTGGTTTGACCTGTTAGCATTGAGTATTCAATTCCTCTTTTTTCTAGTTCTGGTATGATGATATCAAACATAGAAGTAAATCCTGAGAATAGTAGTATTTTATGTTTTGCTGCTATTGCTCCTTCAATTATTTCCATACATTGGTTAAGTTTTGAGCTTTCACCTTTATAATCATCTAAGAACAATTGTGGATGACAGCATATTTGTCTAAGTCTTGTAATTAAAGATAAAATTTTCATCTTAGATTTTTCAAAGCCATTTGATTCAATTTCTTGTCTCATCTTAACTTTTGCTAATGCTAAGTATGAAGTATACAATTTTTGTTGTTCTTCATCCATCTTAGAATACATGATTTGTTCAGTTTTGTCTGGTAATTCTTTTAGTACATCACGTTTAATACGTCTAAGAATAAATGGTGCAACAATTTTTTGTAATCTTTGCATTGCTTCATTATCGTTTTCTTTAATAATTGGTGTTTCAAATTCATCTTTAAACTTTTTATATGTGTATAAGTAACCAGGCATGATGAAATCAAAAATTGACCATAACTCTGCAAGAGAGTTTTCAATTGGTGTTCCAGTTAATGCAAATCTAGATTCACTATTTAGTTCCTTTAACGCTTTTGCGTTTTTAGTATTATTGTTTTTTACATATTGAGCTTCATCTGCAATTACATATTTAAATTTATAATTTTTGTATTGCTCAATGTCTCTTTTTAGTAGGTCATATGAAGTAATAATTACATCATATTTATTAATCTTCTTTATTAGTTCTTCTCTTTGTTCTGCGTTTCCAGATATTATTAATGTTTTAATGTCTTTAGAGAACCTCTCAATTTCTTTTTGCCAGTTAATATATAATGAACTTGGACATACAACTATTGATGTTCTTTCACTGTGATTCTTCTCATCTAAAAGTAGCGCTATAACTTGAATTGTTTTACCAAGTCCCATATCATCTGCAAGTATTCCACCAAATCCATATTTTTCTAGTGTCTTTAACCAGTTAAATCCTGTTTTTTGATATGAACGAAGAACTCCCTTTAACTCTTTTGGTTCTTCAAATTTTTCGTATTCTACATCACTTACATTATTTACTATATCTTTAAAGTTTTTATCTAAATCTATAGTGATATCTTTCATTGCAGTCTTAGCAATATTGTCTATGTATAATGCTCTGTATTTTGGAATTTGAACAGAACCACTTGCAATTTCTTTTTCTGTTATATTTAATGTTTTAGCAAGATTTACTAATGTGTCAATTCCTTGTGAGTCTATATTAATAAAGCTTCCGTCTTTTAATCTATAGTATTTCTTTCTTAGTTTATATCTTTTGAATATATCTTTTAATTCATCTTCATCAAGTCCTAAATCGTTAAAGTCTACATCTAAGAAGTTATTTTCTATTCTTACTCCCATATTAAATGTTTTTTGAGAGATTATTTTTCTATTTTTAAGTTTGTCTGTAATTAATACTTCAAATTTTTCCATAAACTTATCTACGCCTTCTGTTAAGAAAGTATATATATCATCTTCATTTGCAAGGTAGATTATGTGTTTTTTAAAGTTAATTACAAAGTTATACATTTTGAATAGCTCTTTTGCTCTTGCTTCTTCAATAATATTTCTGTTGCATTCTACTTTAAGGTCTCTATCAAAAGGATTAAATTCTGTATCTCCATAACAGAATTTTACTTCTGCTACTATGTTTCCTTTTGCATCTAAATCTAAGAATATTTTAGTCCCAAGTTTTTCTGCTTTATATTTTTCTAGCAAACCTTTTTCTATATTTAGATTTGTACTATCTTTTAAAGCTGGTATTACATATTCACAAAAGCTTGTAGCACTTGATTGTGATATTGTTATTTTTCCTTCAGGATCTTTAGATATTTTATCTATTAAAGGTAATACTTTTGTTTTAAAGTCTTCACTACATCTATGAAGTTTATCTTTGTATAAAACATATGAGTATTCTTGTCCTTCAAACACATAGAATTTGTCACTTGTTGAAACAATGTCTATTCCTTTTTCTGATTCTAGTATATCTATATCAAAAGAAGGGTCACTGTCTTCTAGTGTAATCATTCCATATGCTTTTTCATAGTCATAACCAGTAATAGCTATTTTTTTATCTTTTAAAATTTCAAATAATTCATCTAATAGAGAATATTTTAATTTAAAATTTGTTTTGTATTTTTTAGTTATTGTAAAGTGATATGTTCCAAGTTTAGAAAATTCATTATATTCTAATGCTTTGGCAACAATAAGCTTAGCTAATGCTTGGTCTTCTTTTCTAAATGATTCAAGAGAATGTTTAAATTCTAATTCTTTGCCATATTTTGCAACAACTCCAGCATGCATATCTTCACTAAATTTATACAAGTCTCTTAAGATATACATTCTGTCTTTACCAATTTTAAAAGATACTTCAAGTTCTTTTTGTGGTAAATCTATTAACTCAAGAGTTGATTCTATGGCAACACTTTCTTTATCTATGTTTCTATTTAATTCTAGATTTTCATAGTATGTCATAAGACCATTGTTTTCTCTTTGCTCATTTATCTTATCTTTATATGATTTATTTTCTATTACATCATCATCTATGTTTGCTGACTCGTTCTTTTTAGCACAATTTAAATATGATGATTCGTTTATGTACATATCAAAAATCATAGCAACTACGTGTTTACAAGTTGCTTGTTTTTTAGTATGCGTTGGACATTCACACTTATATGATAATAGTCCATTTGTTTTTCTTATTTCTGTTTCGTATATATATGTTCCTTCAACATAAGATTTAGCAACGTAATTGTTATCTGATACTTTGTTAAAGTCTGCAACTTTAACTCTGTCTTGTTCAAAGTATTTTTTACCTCTGTTTGATATATCTGTTCCAGCATCGAACAGTACGTTGTTAATTTCCTCTGCGTTTATTAACATGATTTCAACTCCTATCACAAAAATTCCTATACGTTCTATTTTATCACACTTTGTTTAATTTGTTAAGCTTTTTATGTTAAATAAGTTGTTAATTTTATTAATAATCATATAATATCTTAAAAATAGCAAAAAAAGTAGAGGTTTTATCCTCTACTTAAAATAGCCTTTTTTTTACTATTTTGTTTTTAATGCATTATTTAAAACTGTCCAGATATCTGGAGTTTCAAATCCTCTTTGCCAAGCGGCTACACCAGCTAATTCATATTTATTTATTAAATCTGCCCTCTTTTGCATAGAGTCTGCATCTTCAATCCATAGTTTATATGTTACATATGTATCATTAAGTTCTACATAGTTTTGACCTGCTTCTTCATCCATTTTTTTCTCTAAGTGATATTTATCTATGAAGTCTTGTGAGTTTTGCATACTATAAACATTTGTAGTAAGTGTTCCATCTTGTGCTTCATTCCAAAGTCTTGTATAGAAAGGAACACCTAGTATAATTCTTGATGGTTCAATTTGAGAATCATTAATTAAAGAAATAATTTGATCTTCAACCCAAGATATTTCTGAAATTGATCCAGCCTCAGTTGACCAGTTACCTCTTTGGTCATATCCCATAAGCATAACATAGTCACACGCATGTCCAACTCCCATTCTATCTATATAGCTTGTAAAGTATATATCTGCAGTTAAAGTCTTACCATTTTCTTTCATAACAGGGTGAAGCTCTCTTAAAAATTGTGTATACATATATTTGTCTGCTTCTCTCATATTTTCAAAGTCTATGTTAATACCATCAATGTTATATGTATTTAGTATATCTACTATATTTTTAATTAGCACTTCTCTGCTTTGCTCACTATTCATACATTTAGATGTAAATTCAACATATTTGTTTGATTCACTGTCTATTCCATTGGTCATAATTGGCCATATTTTATATCCATTAGCTTTTGCTTTTTGGTAGTATTCTTTACTAAACTTTATCTCAATACTACCTTCTTCTGAAGATAGTGCAAACCATGTTGGCATTACAACATCTACTGTATCAATCTTGTCTCCAAGAGTTTCAACTTTACTTCCATATTGCCAAAAGCCAATAATTTTTTCTTGGGCTTTTTGCTCTTGTTTTTGTTCTTGCTCTATTTCTTCTTCAGTTTTTACTGTAACAGCAGATTTTTCTATATATCCTATCTTTCCACTATCTGTCTTTACTTTATACCATCTGTTGTGTTTTAAGCTTTCTGTATAAACAGTTACTGTGTTATTTACACCAATAGTTTCTAAAATATTTGAATCTGTTCTTAAGTCTGAATAAACATTTACTTTATTATAGTTTAGTGGTAAATCACTTGTACCTTTTTTATCTATAGTTATAGTATTTGTTTCTTCGTTGTAATCACTTTTAATGTTATAAATGTCTTTAATTGCATCAACTGCTATATATGCCGAATCATTATACTTAATTAATGCCTCTCCACAGTTGTATTCTTTTAAATTTTTAGTAGCAGTTGTATTATTAAATTTAAATTTGTATAGTCCATCATCTGTAGTTATTATTAATTTTTGTGTATCACTTGCAAAAACAATATTTTCATCTATAAAGTTTCCTATTGTTTTTGTACTTATATATACTTTTCCATCTTTAATATATGGTTGATAACTACTATCTATGTTATCTCCAAATATAGTAAGATTTGGATTATCTGTTTTAATAATATTTGCACTTGTTGTGCTCATGTTAGAAATATAGAATAGTCCTGCAATTGCCGCTAGCAAGACCATTGTTTTTAATATATTAAATAATGTTTCTTTCATATAATTTTATCCCCTGTCACAATTTCAAGAATATTATACTATAAATAATTTTAATTGTGAATATTGAATTATTTTTTTGCAGTCATATTTAAAATATTTACGTTTGTAGAATATGTAATTTTGTCTCTTCTTTCTTTTCTCTTAATTGCATATCTTATAGCTTTATCTAAAAGTTCATTAAATGGTATGCCTTTTGGCTCCCATAGATAGAAAGATAAAGATCCAGGTATTGTATTAATTTCATTTACATATACTTTATTATTATCTCCATCTATAATGAAGTCTATTCTTGAAATACCTTCACAGTTTAATACTTTGAAAGTCTCTTTTGCTAGAGAATATATTTCATCTTCTTGAGCTTTAGTTAGTTCTGCAGGAATTTTTCTTGTTAGAGATGCCATACCAGAGCTTTTTGGTCCACCTGCTTTCATACCTAGTTTTCCGCCTTTTACTCCTTTGCTACCCTTTCCATCTCCCATGTATTTATCTTTATAACTTAATATTTCATCTGTTTTGATTGGTTCTTCTAAAACTGAACATTCTTGTTCTGCAAAGTTACCAACAACAGAACAGTTAATTTCTCTTAAGTTAGTTACACATCTTTCAATTAGAACACTTTCACAAAATACAAATACATTTTGCATTTTTTCTTTGTATTCTTCTTTTGTTTTAATAACTTCAATACCAACACTTGAGCCAAGATTTGCAGGTTTTACGATTATTGGTAGATTTAGTGTTCTTGTTATTTTTTCATAAGTCATATCTGGATCTTCTTCAAACTCTTGTGCGTTTACTGTTACATATTCTACTACTGGAAGTTTTGAAGCCTCTAATACTTTCTTAAATATTATTTTGTTCATTCCTACTGCAGATGCGCATACGTCACATCCAACGTATGGAATATTGTACATTTCAAGTAGTCCTTCTAGAGTTCCATCTTCTACGTTTAATCCATGAACTACTGGGAATACTACATCTATTTTTGCAAGAGCTTTCTTAAATATTCCTTTTTTAGCATTTAACACAAGTTTACCTTCTTCGCTTGTTAGATATACTTCGTTTGCAAGTCTTTTGACTTCTTCTAAATCTTTAAATTCTTCAATTTTAGTTAATAGTTCAGATGTAAAAAATCTATTATCTTTAGAAATATATACTGGTACTACATCATATTTAGATTGATCTAAATTTTCCATTGCTTGTAATGCTGAAATAATTGATACTTCATGCTCTACGCTTTTTCCTCCAAAAAATACTCCTACTACTGTTTTCATAACTAATTACTTCCTTTCTTACTTAATGTAACTATCTGGTAAATCATTTTCAAAAAGTGCAAGTAGATTTTCATGACTTATTTGAATCTCTTGTAGTTTTGCAAATGCCTCATACAGATCGTTTACAACTATATAGTTTTCATAGCCTTTATTTTTTAGGCCTTTTTCTATTGCTTTAGTTGTTACTTTTCCAACTAATATTACATAGTCTAAGTCTGCTGCATACTCACCAAATTTTTCGTTTAGTTCGTCTGTTTTATCTCCTAGCTCTATCATTCCAGGAGTTACTAATACTTTGTATTTGTCTTTAAACATTAATAATGTTTCAATTGCAGCTTTTGAACCAGCTGGGTTAGAATTAAATGCATCATCTAGTGCAAGAATTCCTCCCATATTCTTAAGTTCTAGTCTGTGTTCTACTGGTTTAATTTTTCTTATTCCACGTCTAATTTCTTCATTTGTCATACCAAGTTCACGTGCAATTGCTATAGCACATACGATATTTGCAATGTTGTGTTTTCCAAGTAGTTTTGTTTCAACTGTTATTTTTGTATCTGGTGCTACGACATCAAAAACACTACCCTTGTCTGACATATTTATATTTTCTACAGTATATTTTGCATCTTTTCCTTCAACTGCAAAGGAAATAATATCTTTATCTTTTCCAAATCTTTCAATTCCTTGGTTAATATATTCATTATCTATATTTAGTATTGCTGTAGAATTAACCTTTGCATTTGTTACTATTTCAAATTTACCTTTAACAATGTTATCCATAGATTTAAAACTTGTTAAATGTTGTGGCCCAATTGAAGTAATAACAGATATATCTGGTTTTGCTATTCCACATATTTCTTTAATTTCTCCAAGACGAGCAGCCCCCATCTCGCATACAAATACTTCTGTATATGGTTTAATTTGCTCACGAATTGTACGTACTACACCAAGAGTTGTATTGAAACTTTTTGGTGTCATTACTGTAATGAACTTTTCTTCTAAAAGTGCAGTTACAATGTTTTTAGTAGATGTTTTACCATAACTTCCTGTAATACCTATTGTAACCATTTTCTTGTTTTCTTCCATTATTTTTTTAGCTTGTTTAATGTATCTGCTATTAAATATTTTTAATATTGGCTTTGCTAAAAAATTTCCAATGAATATTAAATCTATAGCTACAAATCTATATAATGATAGAATACATAGAGCGATTGGAATAATTCCTTGTTCTCGTAATGTCCATACTCCATATGCAATTAATATCATAATAATTGCTATTATTGCATAAGTTATTTTTACTCTATTTGTATATACAAATTTTTTCTTTGCAACTGCTCTATTTGACACTGTTTTATATGCTGTAAAAACACTTACTAGAGTAAATGGAACAATCATGTAAATGTTATAAAAACAAGCAACGGCACATGCAAGTAATACTAAATTATATCCATTTATGTATAAAGATTTAGTTGTTCTTATTGCTGGTAAAAACTCATCTATCTCATAAAATGATTGTTGAAATATATGCATAAATTTGTTAATGTTAACTACAATTAGCACTAGAGAAACTACGTATAATAGCACACATATTTTTAGTACCATCTAATCACACCCCTCTAAAAATTTATTTACAACTGCATTAAATAACACTGGATTATTTAGAAAACTAAAATGTCCTCCATTTGTTATTTGTACTAGTCCTGCATCAGGTATTTTAGACTCCATAATCTTTGCATCAGATAATGGTGTCTCTGTATCTAATGTTCCCCATATAAGTAGTGTTGATGCTTTTATATTTGGAAGGTATTCTGTTAAGTCTTCATTTATTACGTTTTTGAATACTTCCTTCATATTATCGTTTGCATTAACATAGTCTGAGGAACCCATTTTGTTTCTTAGTTTTGAAATTACGCCTTCTGCTTTCTTTCCTAAGAATAATTTAATAGTACCCTTTGCTACTTTATATAATACCTCTTTTAATTTTCTTTTTAAAGTCTTTTTAGGTTTAATTCCAGCACTATCTACTAATATTATTTTTTTAGCTTCAAAGCCTAACTTTCCAGTAAGTTTAATGATTACTCTTCCACCAAAAGAATGACCAATTAGTACTACATTTTTCATATTATTTTTTTCAATAAACTCTAATGTAAGCTTTGCATAGTCTTCTACTGTGTAAGAAGAATCTGGTTCATCACTTTTACCAAAACCTGGAAAGTCTATTGCATATGTAGTAAACTTTTTAGAGAGTTCTGCAATCATATCCTTGTACATTGTATGATCTACTCCCCATCCGTGTAGTATTAAAATATTAGTGTTAGATTCTGGTCCTTCTTTAATATAATTTACTTTTAGACCTTTAATTGTTATTTCCACTATTCCACGATCCTTTCAATTCTATCTCCTAGATTAGATATTACTTCATATACAATCTTATGAGATAATTTTGCTATATCTTTTAAATCATTAGTATAATCCCAAATTACTACTTCGTCTCCTATTGAAACAGGAGCGTCTGTTACATCTATCATCATCATATCCATACAAATGTTACCTACTTGTGCACATTCTACACCATTTACAACAACAGATATGTTATTAGATAAACAACGAGATAGACCATCAGCATATCCAATTTTTACTACTGCTATTTTTGTATTTGGTTTTGCAATATATGTGCCAGAATATCCTACTTTTGTATATTTATCTATGTTGTTAATGTGAATAACTGGTGCAGTAAGCTTTGTGATTGGTTGCATATTTTTACTATATCCATACATTGAGATACCTACACGTACATGTGTATCAATTTGTGGTTCATCTGTATACATTTCTGTTCCGTCTGAATTTAAAATATGAATGTATTTGAAATCTGCAATTCTTTTTGCATCTTCAACAGTTTCTCTAAATATTCTAATTTGGTCTAATGTATATTCTTCATCTGAATCTGCACAAGATAAATGTGTATAAATACCTTCAAGTTCTATATTTTCATATTTTTCAATCTCTTTTATCGCCAATGATACATTTTCTGGTGTAAAGCCAAGACGAGTCATACCAGTATCTACTTTAATGTGAAGTTTTGCAACTTTAGATTGCTTAGCTGCTTCTTCATCTATGTATTTTAATTCTTCTATATCACTTATTGACATAGAGATATCATTTGCTATTGCCTCTTTAAGCTCATCTGTATACACAACGCAAGTAACAAGAATCATTCCTTTTATACCTGCTTCTCTTATTCTTTTTGCTTCTTCAATATTTGCAACACCAAAAGCATCTACTCCCATGTTTTGTAGTTCTTGAGCAACTAGTGTGTCTCCTGTTCCATATGCGTTTGCTTTTACCATTGCTATTATTTTACGATTTCCTATTTTATTTCTTATATATTCTATGTTTTCTTTTAGGTTTTGTCTATTTATATATAACTTTGCTTTCATAAAAAATCCTCACTTTTTTCACAAGAGTTAAAAAATAGTATAAATTGTAGTAATATTATGTCAAACTTTGCTTTATTACTTGTTTTATGCTATAATGTTCTTGTGTATATAATTATTATACGCAAAAAAATATCTTTTTGCAACACATATTAAACTACAGCAAAAAAGATAAATCCACACTAAATTCACAAGGAGAAAACATGAGTAAAAAGAACTATGTTAAACTAAATAACAACAATAGACATTTGTCTTTGGGTAACTTATTTAGAATATTAAAAGAAGAAACAAATAACAAGAATTTTACTATTCAATCTGAGATATTTTGTATCCTTTTTGATATTGACTCAATATCCGATACAACAGTAAATAACTATTGTACTGGGGTTAGAGCAATTAATTCTACATACAAAAACATATATGTAGAATGGAGACAAAAGTACCAAAAAGATGAAACTATATTTAAGAATATAATACTAAATATAATAGCTACTATAGATAACAAGAATGTCTTTATTACTAAGGACTACTTTAACCAACCAATAGATGTTATTAACTCAAATACTAAGTTTCATAAAGTTTGTTTAAGATTATATAATATCTCTAAAAACGATCTAGAAGTAACTAAAGAATTCTCTGGACAACTTAAAAGACTTCTTGACCAAAAGAATCTATACAAGTTTTTTGTTGAAGTATTATTCTTTGTTATATTAGATAAAAAACAACCAGTGTATATTGAAGATAAATTTATGGATACTCTAGATGATTTCCTATACTCATCTGAAGTATCATCTGACGACGCAATAGAGTTTGTTACAGTTCAACTTCGAGGTGGACTATGGTCTATTCGTGGAGTACATGAACTTGCTAAAAAAGATAATCCATATGCATGTTTTGAAATGGGTTCACTAGAGTTATACGGACAAGTTGCAGGATACCCTAGATACCAAGAAAGCTACAACTTCTTTATGCGAGCTGCAGCTAAAAACCATCCTAATGCAATATGGGCTATTGGACATTTATACTACAATGGATTTATTGGTACTAGAAGCCGTGAAGATTTAAAAAACGCATTTAAATACTTTAACAGAGCAAGACATCTAAATTGCATTAGTGCAATAAATAGCTTAGGTACTGTATTTAAAAATGGTGATGTTCCATTCATAAAGAAAGACTTAAAAAAAGCAAAGAAGCTATTTGAATTTGCAGCAGATAAAAACTATGTTTATGCAATAAACAACCTTGGCATTATGCTTGAAGAAGAAGGTAATATTAAAAAAGCAAAAGAGTTATATAAATCTAGCGCGGCTCAGGGCGAAAGCTGGGCAAGAAACAAACTTGGTCAAATGTATAGACTTGGACTTGGCACTAAGAAGAATCTAAGAAAAGCTTTTGATTACTACACCTTAGCAACTGACGCAACAGTATATTCAATAAACTTCTGGTCAAAATATAACTTAGCACACTATTTTTACGAGACTGGTCAAGCAGATATTGGAATTGCTAAAGATTTAGAAAAAAGCATTAAACTTCTTGAAGAATGTATAGAACATGGAATATACAAAGCTTATGAAGATTTAATTTACATTTATTTTGAAAAGTATAAAGAAACAGAAAACAATGAATTCTTAAAGAAAGCTAAAGAATATGCTGCTGTTTATACTTGCATGGATGAATGTGATGATGAAACAATTGATAGAATAAATGCTCAACTTAAAGGCATAAGCAAGAAGAAAAAAATTAATTTTGATGTATAAAAGGAGTACAATATGGATTTTAGTATATTGAGTTTATTTAATTTTTTACCTTTTACTTTAATAGTAATTTTTGTAATTTTACTATATTCAAAGGTTAAATTAGAAACTGCGTTATTTGTAATTGAAATTATTACTTTGGTTTTTAGTTTATATCCACTATATTTTGAAGCAATAATGATGCCTAATAATGTATTTAATCATTTTAATTTATTAAACAACGGAAATCTACTAATTATATTTTTTGTTATACCTTTGTTTATTATCTTAGTTTCAATATTTAGTTTCACTAAAAACAGAAAAATAAGTTATGCATTGCCTATATGTTATTTACTTATTACTTTTATTATGGCATATGTAAATGTATAAAAAAATACAGGACTTAGTCCTGTATTTTTATTGTTCTTTAAACCATTTAGCAAATTCTTGAAGTGATGAACCTGTTACTTTTCTTCGTTCATCTATTTCTTCATCTGATAGTTCAGATAGTGTTCTTGAAGGATCAAATGAATCTTTGTAGATATGCCATAGAGGTGACCATTGTTTTTCATTGTCATGTCCTCTATATTCTTCTGCTACTGTACCTTTGTGTTCATAGAAAAAGTATTTTATATCTTTTCCATCATAGTATGCAACACATTCTTTAAAAGCGCAATTTCTATTCTCTTTTCCACGCATAATATCTAGTATGCCTTGAGTTCCTATTGTATCTAGTGCAAAGTTTACAAATGCTCTTGGGAATCCATTTAATGCTTCAATATAAAAACCTGAATCCATTGCAATACATGGTTGCTTTACAACATCATATGCTTGTAATACTTTTTGTCTTGCTATTTCTTGGATATCATCTGTACGAGGTTCAATTAGTTCATAGTTATATGGTTCAACCTCGATATTTGCATCTCCTAAATAATTCATTGCTGTAGAAATTTTACCTTTATTTGTAGTAACAAAAGTTATCTTTTTCATTTTTTCTCCCTCCTATTTTATTCTATTATTTCAAGTGGTGTAAAGTTTGCCATTAAACGTTTGAAGCCTGAGTTTTCAAACATAATTTCTAGTTTGAAATCATCACCTTCTGGCTCAATATTTTGTATAGTTCCAACACCAAATTTTTTGTGTTTTACTTCCATTCCAACCTTGTATTTCATTTCTCCTGGTTGCATTTGCTTTTGTGGTGCAGCAGTTGCTCCCCCAAGATTTTTTAAGAATGATTCAACACTAATTCCAACTTTAGGTTTATTTTGTGGTTTCATTGTTCCTCTTGTTGTTTGAACTCTATCTCTATTAGATAGATAAGTTTCCACTCTTTTATATTCATCATCTAAGAATGATGATTGTCTTCTTATTCCTCTTGATTCTTTATTTTCTACAGAATCTTCAGTAAGTAAGTTATCTGGTATTTCATCTATAAATCTAGATGGAAGTGAAAAACTTGTTGAACCATAAAGTGTACGTTTCTTAGTATTTGTTAAGAATAGTTGGTCTTTTGCACGAGTTATTGCAACATAACAAAGTCTTCTTTCTTCTTCAGTTGATGCATCTTCTTCTATAGAACGTTTAGATGGGAATAATCCTTCTTCCATTCCTACTAAGAATACATCATCAAACTCTAGACCTTTTGCACTATGCATAGTCATAAGTGTTACAGCTTCAGTTGATTCATCTAGATTATCTACATCTGATACTAATGCGATACTATCTAGGAAGTCTTCTAATGTATTTTCTGCATTTTCATTTTCAAACTCTATTGCAACACCAATGAACTCCATTAAGTTTTCAAAACGTATTTCTGTTTCTTTTGTTCCTTCTGCATTTAACATATCTTCATAGCCACTAATTTTTAGTACTCTTTTAATTAAATCTGATACTTTAAATGTTTCTTTGTTTGCCATTAAGTCATTCATCATATCTCTAAATAGTATGATGTTTCCTGCACTTCTAAGTCCTGCTAGATTCATATTGTCTTGAATAAGTTCAAATATTGACATTCCTTTTTCTTGTGCCATATTATCTAGCTTGTCCAAAGCTGTATCTCCAATTCCTCTTTTTGGTTCGTTGATAATACGTTTTAGGGCTATGTTATCATTTTTGTTGTTTATTAATTTTAAGTAACTAATTATATCTTTTATTTCTTTTCTTGCATAGAACTTTATTCCACCAATTAATTTATATGGAGTTCCTGTTCTCATGAATACTTCTTCAAGTACACGAGCTTGTGCATTAGTTCTAAATAATACTGCAAAGTCTGAATATTTTTTGTTTTCTTTTCTGCATAAATCATCTATTGTTTCAACTACATACTCAACTTCTTCATACTCATTATTTAGAGTCTTGTAATTAATCTTTTCTCCTTCTTTGTTTTGTGTCCAAAGTACTTTATCTATTTTAGAAGAATTGTTCTTAATTACTTCATTTGCAGCATTTAGAATATTTTTTGTACTTCTGTAGTTTTCTTCAAGTTTTATTATTTTTGCACTAGGAAATTCTTTTTCAAAGTTTAGGATATTTGTTATATCTGCACCTCTAAATCCGTAAATAGATTGAGATTCATCTCCTACTACACATATATTTCCTGTTCCTGCTGTTAAAAGTGAGATAAGTAAAAATTGAGTTTTGTTTGTATCTTGATACTCATCTACTAAAACATATTTATATTTTTCTTGGTAGTATGCTAGTCTATCTGGATGCTCTAAGAAAAGTTGTACTGTAAGCATTATGATATCATCAAAATCTATTGAGTTATTTGTTCTTAGAGTTTGTTGATACATAGTATATACTTTAGCTATTTCTTCTTTTCTAAAGTCTCCCTGAGCATCTTTTGCATATTGTTTATCATCCTTCATGACTTCTTTTGCTTTAGATATTTCTGCTTTAATTAGTCCTGTAGGATAGATTTTATCGTCAATATTAAGCTTTTTCATAACTTCTTTTATTACTTTATCTTTGTCTATTTCATCAAAAATGTTGAAGTCACGACTATAACCTAATAGCTCTATTTCTCTTTTTAGAATTCTTACACATACTGAGTGGAAAGTTCCAAGCCACATATCTTGTGCCTCTGCTCCAACTAATCCTTCTACTCTTTCTTTCATCTCTTTTGCTGCTTTATTTGTGAAAGTGATTGCTAGTATTTCCCAAGGTTTTACTATTTTTTTCTCAAGTAAATATGCAATCTTATATGTTAAAACTCTAGTTTTTCCTGAACCTGCACCTGCAAGTATTAGAAGTGGTCCATCTAAGTATTCAACCGCTTCTTTTTGTCTGTCATTTAGTCCGTTTAATAAATCGCTCATTTTACACCTCTAATATTCCGCCATAATCTATTACATCTAGTCCATTAAATTCAACTATTGTTAAATGTCTATCTGTTATAAACTTACGTATTTTTCCATCTCTGTCAATTTTTTCTAAATCACCAAATATAATGATATTATTATCTACTTTTCCAATTGCTCCACCAATAAAACCTTGCATTGAACTATATCTTCCATGCTCGTCTAGTAGCTTTATATCTGGAGTGTAGTCTAGAAGTAGTACGCTCAAATTATTTGCTCTTAGTCTTTCAGCTATTTTTTTGTCTGTTGTAATTACACTTGTATCATCTATTACAGCTATAGAACAGTTTGTATATCCTTGTTCAACATCAATTAGCTCGTAGCCTCCTTCTTGAAGTAGTTTTAATACTTTTTTATCTGTATATTTAAAATTATGTACAGCATAGTTTCCAATTATTGCTACATTATATTTGATATCATCTGGATAATGCATTTCAATTTGCTCTTTACCACATACGATATTATATTCACTCTTTTTAAGCATAAAAGTTAAGTCTTCAAACTGAGACTTTTCTACTACTAATGTATCTCCAATTTTTGTAGTAAAAATATCTACATGAGAAGATATTTCTGGATATACATTATTGCTTCTTTGTATTGGTACTAACTCATATCCTAGGTATTTTAATGTGTTTTTTTCCACATTTCTCATCCTAGGGTCAATTAAAATATACTCCATATTTCACCTCTAAACCTTTGTTTGTTTTTACTATGGTTATTATATCAAAAAGGGTAATGTAATGCAATGAAATTTTGGTTAAAAAATATAAAAAGAGAGATGAGTTTTTAACTCATCTCTTCTAATACAACAGGATCGGTTTGATATCCAATAGATACCCCTTCGAAACGTTTACAGTTCCTGATTCTGTTATCAAAGAATGGAAAACTTTTACCTGTATAATCTTTTGAAATCATTGGTAAAACTTCAATACCTTTCTTTTTTAACTCATCTATTCCATTTTTATCTATTGTATATTCAACACAACTGTTACTAATAACGTTGTACATTCCGATCACTATTCCATCATACATTACTTTGTACTTCATAACAAAACCCCCATTCGTTAATTTTCCTTTCATATTAAATGATGTCAATAAATATTATAACATAATTTAGTATAAAAGTCAATGTTTATGTAAACTCTAGCCAATATCTTCAATGTCTTTCTTTTGCTTTTCTCTTGCATCATTTATTATCTGTTTATTCTTATCTATATAATCTGAATCGTAGTCTACTTCCATTTCACCATATAGATAATCTTTGGCACGTCTTTTATTTGTTTCAAGTACTGCTTTAGCAACCCTTTTAACCTCTATAGGTAATGTTGTACCAAGTTCTTCTTCTAGTTCTTTTGTTGCTTTATCTACATCCATTGTTTCTGTAGCATATGATAGAAAATCTTCTAGTTCGAAATCATCACTTAATGTAACTTCTAAAGTTGCATCTGCTATTTCTTCTCCTTGTGCATCTTCGTTTGGAACAAGTGCAACTTTTGGAATTACATCTTTTGCTGCTTGTTCACAACGTTTTGGATCAAAAGCATAAGCCATTACATCTTCTACATGATCTGCTAATAGTAGTGAATTTTCTGTATCAAATATTTTAGATACCTCAAGTTTTGTTTTATCTTTTTTGTTTGCCATAAAGCCTATATTTTCTGTATGTCTATCTTCTGCACCTACTAGAAAATCGAAAACACGAAGTTTTCCAAGGTCTTTTATTATTTTCTTTTGAGTTTGTTCACTATATCCATTTTCTTTTAAAGATTTTGCAAGCATTCTCATTGAATCTGGATAATCTATTATTGATGGATTGTCTGGATGAGCCATTGATGTTCCAATTAAATCTTCAAAGCTTAGTAATACATCATCTTCTTTTTCTAGTATAGACTCTGTTATTACGCCAACTTTTCCATCATATTTTACTAAATCATAATTTGCATATCCAAGTCCAACTTGACGAGCAAGTTTCATAGCAATTAGTTCAGCATAATGTGAATAGTTATCTATTCTATCTACACTAGTTTTTAACATATATTGTTTTCCATCTTTTGTTTCAAACCAGTTCTTTTGTCTTTCTGCTGTACCTACTTTTTCTCTTGAATATGTTGGAAAGTCACCTATCATTTCATCTAACTCTAGCATACCATCTTCATTTCTTTTGGCAGCAAATAAATCTTTAGATGAAAATTTACATTTCATTGCATTTTGTATCATAATATCACCAATTATTATATACCACATTTTTGTACTAAATTGCAAGAGTACCGCCTGATGTATCTAGTAATATGTATATTTTTTCTGTAACTAGTGTATCTGCATTTATATATACTAAAAATCTCTTATCTTCTATACTTCCTAAGAATTCATAACATAGTACTTCATCTTTAGATTCAGTTGGAATAAGAGCAAGTCTTGTTTTTTCTATATTTAAGTTAGGATTAATTTTTTCTTTTGCTGTTTGTTCTGTGTTAACAGGATTAATTACCCTCAAATGATTGTTAAATATATACCCATTAGCTTCTACCATTAAGATTTCACCATTATCTAGTGCAACTTTAACCTTAATTAAATCTGGATAACAAATTACATCTTCTTGAACTGCTGCAAAAGAAATTGTTAGAGTATTATCCATTTCTTGGTAATATGTTTGTTCGATGCTTTCTATGTTCCATTTTTTTAGGAACTCTTTTGCATTATCTATTGCCTCTTTACTTTCAATTATCTTTTCTTCTATATTTCTATTTCCAATCATTTGGTATAGTTTTCCATCTTGTTTTGTTATATATATATCCTTTTCATCTACCTTATATTTGTATAATTCAATTTGTCCATTCAATTCTTCTTCAAATTGTACGTTCATTGTTTCAAATTTGTCTTTTAAAAGGTTTTCTACCTCTTCTTGTGAAATTATTCTATCTGATAGTGATTTTGGTTTTAAAGACAATATATGATTAGAAAATGCACCATCATAAATAATGCCCTCATAGTCTGTAAATGGTTTAATTATTTTTCCACTTATACTAGAGTCAAAATCTGTTATCTTTTCATTTAGTATCTTGTCTCCTTCTTCTTTTAATTCATTCCATTTTATAGCTTTTTCATTTATTTGTACGTATAAAGAGTTTAATGCTTTATCTAGTTCATCTATCTTGGTATAAAGCGTATCTATATTTTGTCTTATTTCATCTTCCTTTATCTCTTTATTGTTTAATATAGCTCGCATAAGTGTATATGAATAATCGCTGGTTTGAGTTAAGTACATGTTTATTTTTTCTGTTATATTTGGAGATAGCGGTAATGAAGATAAGTTAGATATACTACTATTTGCTTTTGCAAAAATTGAAGCTAATGTTGTTAATGTATATGTATCATTTGAAGTAATTTTTAGTTTTAGCATTTCATTTTTAATGTTACTTATATCTCCGATAAAATTATATAGTGCTTTATTATATGAATCCTCTGTTTCTTGTCTTTCAATTTTATATCCTTTAAGAATGTTCATAAATATAAGTGAAACAATTGCAAGTACTGCAAAGTATATTATTCCTACTTTCTTTTCTCCAAGCTTTTTCTTGATTTTTATTACTAGTTTTTCAAACTTTTCCATTAGTTCTCCTTTGCAAACACGTGCTTTCCAATTGTTGTTACTGTTTGAAGAGAGAAAAGCCATTTAGACTTTGTTTTGCTTGGGTTATAGAAATAAAGGGCACCTGAAGTTGGATCTGCTCCGTTTATTGCGTCTTGTGCTGCCATAATTATACTCTCATCTTCTACTGGTAAATTTATTTGCCCATCTGCTACAGATGAGAATTGTCCGGGAGAATATATAACTCCTGCAATTGTATTTGGAAATAGTGGACTTTTCACCCTATTCATTATTACTGCACCAACTGCTACTTGGCCTGAGTAACTTTCTCCTCTTGCTTCTGCATTAATTAGTCTTGCTAAAAGTTCAACCATATTATCTCCAGATGGCACATCTGTATAAATAGAGCTTTGTGCCTCTTTAGAATATACAATACATATTGATATTGTTATGCATAAAAAAAGACATATTGCTATTTTTTTCATATAATCACCTAATAATATTTTGGTAATTAATGAATTTAATATACAATATGTCTTTTTATTTGTTTTTTTATATTTTATTTTTATTATATAAAGAATCCTAGAATTACTAAGAATATAACTCCTGGAACTCCAAATACACCAGCAATTAATGCAGTTATAATATTAAACGGAATAGAAATTCCTATTGCACCACCAAATGTATTAACTAAGAATACAAGTAATGCACCTATTGCACAGTTAATTGCAAGTTTTATTATTTTCTTTACTGGCCATGCTAGAAGTTTTGCAATTACAATTACAGCTATTGCTGCAAAAATTAATACAGTATAATTTGCTACCATATAAATCCCTCCTAAATTATTCTAATTATATCTTTAACGGTTATGAATAATGTTAAACCTAGAAGTAATGCTAAACCTATATATGAAATAATTAGCTCAACTTTTTCTGATACTTTCTTTCTAGTAATTGCTTCAATTAATACAATTACTATTTTTCCTCCATCAAGTGGTGGGAAAGGAAGTATGTTTGCAACACCTACTGCCATAGATATCATTGCCATTAGATAGAAGAAGTTTAAAAGTCCTGAGCTTTTAGATACTACTTCACCTATTCCAACAATACCAGACATGTTCCCTATTGATACTTTTCCAGTAAATAATTTAACGTATGATCCTACGATATTTTTAATGTTTTCTGTAGTTTCAATGAAAGAGTACTTGATACTAGATTTTGTTGTTGAAACACTTCTTATACCTAAATCCATAACTTCTTTTGATTCAGCTACAAGTTTAAATTCTTTTGTTTCTTCTCCTCTTTGAACTACAACTTTAATTTCTTGGTCGCCTTTATTTTTTATTTCTTGTACGACATTTTTAGCATCTGGTGTAGATACATCATCTATTGAAAGAATAATATCTCCAGATTTAATTCCAACTTTTGCAGCAGGTGTTCCTGCTCCTACAAGTTCTATTTGGTTAGTATTTACACCTTCTTCATTTTGAACAAATGTAATACCAATTTTTCCTTCTTTTGTTTGAGCATTTTTAACTTGTGCAGTGTAAATTTGCCCATCTCTTTCATATTCTATTGTTGCATCTGTAACTCCAGATTTTAATTCGTAATTAGATAATTGACTATAAAGTTCAACTTTCTTTCCGTTTATACTTACTATTCTATCTCCAGCTTGAAGACCAGCTTCAATTAATACTGAGTCTTCACTTAGCTCTTGTATTGTAGTTGTTGCTACATTACCTGGTAGATAAACACATAAGAATACAACTGTTGCAAGGATGAAATTAAATATAACTCCCATAGAAAGAATTATTATTTTCTCCCACCATTTTCTTGCTTGATATGATGTTGGTGCAGGCTCTTTGTTTTCATCTTTTTTATCTTCTTCAGATTCTTCTCCACCTTCACCTTCAATTGCACAATATCCTCCAAGTGGTAACCATCTTAAAGAATACATTGTACCTTTAAATTTCTTTTGAAAAACCTTTGGTCCAAATCCAATAGAGAATTCGTCTACTCCTGTTTTTAAGCATTTACTTGCTAAGAAGTGTCCAAATTCATGTATTGTTGCAACACAAAGGATAATTACTAATAGTTTTATAATAGTTATTAATAATCCTACCAAAATTATGCCTCCTTATAATAGTTTTGTTAGATATAAAAATATGTATAAAAATGGTGCAATAAATAGTACAGAATCTACTCTATCTAATAATCCACCATGTCCTGGTAATATTTGACTGAAATCTTTTTCTCCACAATAACGTTTAATGCTAGAAGCTGCTAAGTCTCCAAATTGACCTACAACACTAAATACAACTCCCATAACTCCCATTAATAGTAGATTAAAGTTAGTGCCAAAATATGTATTAGTTATATAGCATATTAAAACACTTATTACTACTGATGCTATAATTCCTGCAACTGAACCTTCAATACTCTTCTTAGGACTAACTGTTGGACATAATTTGTGTTTTCCAAATCTTGATCCTATTTCGTATGCAAAAGTGTCTGTTGCACTAGCATATGTAATTGCAAGTAGGAAGAATATTCTACCATTTGCTTGTGCAAGTAATAGCTTAATAAATGCAAACATGAATGGAGAATACAGTATAGTTAAAAATGTAATTGCTACATCTATAACTGTCACTTCAAGTTTCTTAAAGATTATATATGCAAATGTATATAATATTAGACAAGGAAGTGCTACTAGAACTACATTTAAAACCCAGTCTGTAGGAACATTACCAAGTAAAGGTATAATTAGGCAACTTAAGTATCCAACCAAAGGGATTGGATGATGTCCTTTTGCTTTAAAAACCCTATTACATTCATATACTCCTATAACAGCTAGTAGGGTAGTAAATATTGAATATATTATTTGGCTATTTAAAACAAGTCCACCGATTACAACAGTCATCATAATTAATGCTGTTGCTACTCTTTTAACTGCATTATTCAATTTTCCTTCTCCTTACTAGATTATACTTCCATAACCTCTTTTTCTTTAGCTGAAATCATTTCATCTATTTTTGCTGTAAATTTATCTGTAATTTTTTGGATTTTATCTTCAGCACCTTTTAATTCATCTTCAGTGATTTCTCCAGCTTTTTCTTGTTTTTTAGCATCGTCAATTCCGTCTCTTCTTACGTTTCTTACTGCAACTTTTGCATCTTCACCTAAAGCTTTAACTTCTTTAACGATTTGTTTTCTTCTATCTTCATTTAATTCTGGAAATGTTAATCTTACGCCATTTCCATCATTAATTGGGTTTACTCCAAGTTCAGCCATTTGAATAGCTTTTGTTATTGGTCCAATTAAAGATTTATCCCAAGGTGTGATAAGAATTTGTCTTGCTTCTGGTACAGAGATTGCTCCAACTTGATTTAGTGGAGTTTGTGCTCCATAGTAATCTACTGTAACTTTATTTAGTATAGCAGGGTTTGCTCTTCCTGCTCTGATTGCTACTAATTCTTCTTGTAAATAATCTACTGCTTTTTGCATTTTGTCTTCAATTTCTTGATAATCCATATTATTTTCTCTCCTTTTAAAATCTTATACAATAATTATACAATAAAATCCTAAAAAAGCAATAATTAATACCCATACAAGTATTCATTTCTGCTCTTTTTAAATTTTACTACCTTGTTTCTTACATATGCTTCAAGTTTATCCATAAATTCATCTGCGCTTATTTCTTTTTGTTCTACCATAGTTAGACCTTTTTCCCAGCTTGCAGTAAGTTCTGGATTTAGCATATCTGGCATAGTGGATGCTACGATATCATAAATTGCTTCTCCTCTTTTTGTTGGTGTTAAAATTTGTGTTTTTGAGTTTGCTGCAATATAGTTTATACGTATAAGCTTTTTAATTATTTCTGCACGAGTTGCAGATGTTCCTATGCCACTACCTTTTATTTGTTCACGAAGTTCTTCATCTTCAATTAGTTTTCCTGCATTCTCCATTGCAAGAACCATATCTCCAGAATTATATCTTTTAGGTGGCTTTGTCTCACCTTCACGAATTGTATAATCTGTGGCAATAAGTACATCACCTTTTTTTAGCTTTGAAAGAATCTCAACATCGTCTAATGTTTCCTCTTCTTCCTTTTCTTTATCTTCTTCGTCATCATCAGACTTATCTTCTTTTTTGCTTGTATCTTTTTTTATCTTATCATTTTTGTATAACTCAAGATAGCCCATTTGAGTGCAAACCTTACCATTTGCAAAGAATTTTTCACCATCAACATCTATAGTTACTGTAATTCTATTATATTCTGCTGGTGGATAAAAGATTGCAAGAAATCTTTTAACAATTAATATATATACATTCTTTTCTAGTTCTGTTAAGCCTTCTAAGTTTTCTCCACCTTGTCCTGTTGGAATTATTGCATAGTGGTCTGTGATTTTAGAATCATCTACGTATTTTGTCTTCTCTAGTTTTGTGCTATATTTTTCTTTAGCCATAGTTTGTATAGCTTGAGTTATCTCATCATCTATTTTTAGTTTAGATAGTCCATTTAAATTCTTAGTTATCTCTTTTGCAACAGCACTTGAAAGTACTCTTGCATCAGTTCTAGGGTATGTAACAAGTTTTTTCTCATATAAGTTTTGTATTGTTTGTAATGTTTGATCTGGACTGATCTTAAATCTACGAGTACACTCGTGTTGTGCTTCTGCAAGATTAAATAATAGCGGTGGATTTTCTTTATTCTTTTTCTTTTGAATTGACTCTACTGTTGCTTTTTCTTTGCCTTTTAAATAGTCAATGAACTTTAATGCATCCTCTTTTTTCTTAAATCCTGTTTCGTTGTATAATCTTGGAGAGTCTAAAAGCTTTGAACCCTCCACTGCTTTCCAATCTGCAAGAAGATTACTTTCTTCTTTTTGAAATGCTCCACGAATTTTGTAGAAAGAAACCTTTTTAAAGTTTCTAATTTCTCTTTCTCTATTTACTACTAATCCTAATACACAAGTCATAACTCTACCAATTGAAATTACAGCTCTATCCTCTTCCATTTTCTTTGCCAGTCCTCTTGCATAAATTAAAGAAAGTAGTCTAGAAAAGTTTATTCCAATTAGATAATCTTCTTTTGCTCTAAGGTATGCTGCGTCTGATAGTGAGTTATACTCATCTAAATCTTTTGCTTCTCTTATACCTCTTAATATTTCATCTTCAGTTTGAGAATCTATCCAAACTCTTTTTAATTTGGCATTTGGATTAGGATGTGCCATCATGTATACTAAACGCTGTATGTACTCTCCTTCACGTCCAGAGTCTCCTGCGTTGTATATAGTATCTATATCTTCTCTTTGAAGTATTTTTTGAATGTTATAAAATTGCTTGCCAGCGGTACCTGGTAATATTTCATATTTCCAGTCTGTTGGTAGAAAAGGAAGTGTATCTAGTCTCCATGTTTTTAGTTTTTCATCATACACCTCTGGATAACTCATTGTAACTAAATGTCCATAACACCATGTTATTATCCATTCGTCTGATTCAATATATCCGTCTTTTCTATTAGTATTTATCTTTAAAGCTTTTGCAAATTCCATTGCTACGCTAGGTTTTTCTGTTACTATTACTTTTTTTGCCATATCTATCTCCTCAAACATCATTATTATACTATAAAAAAATAAATAGTGCAAAAGTTTAAAGCACATTTTTCCTGTCTAAAAAAGAAAAACTACTAAGAGATTAATCTTAGTAGTTTATATGTTTAGTGTGCACTATAAAAATACTTAATGTTTACAGTGTCTTTTCCTTTTGCTTCTAACATTTGAGAAACTGTAATTATTTGATAATCTTGTGCTAACAACTGTTCTACAATTCTTCTTACTGCAGGTGTAGTTGTTGGATGAATATCATGTAGAAGGATGATATCTCCATCTTCAACATCACTCATAACTAGTGGAACTATTTGATTTTGATCTTTAGTTTTCCAATCTAGTGAGTCAATGTTCCAAAGAATTAATGTCTCTTGTATTGTAGATTTTACTGTGTCGTTCATAGCACCATATGGTGGTCTTACAAGTTTTGGTCTCTCCCCAGTAATATTGTATATAGCATCTGATGTATCATTAATTTGTTTAGCAATGTTTTCTGCAGATAATTTTGTTAGTTGTGGATGGTTCCATGAATGATTAGCTACTTCATTTCCAGTTTCATATACTCTTTTTACTACTTCAGGATATGCTTGTACATTTTGTCCTAGCATAAAGAAAGTAGCATGAACGTTATATTCTTCAAGTATATTAACAATTTCATATGTGTTGTATGGTGATGGTCCATCATCAAAAGTAATAGCTATCATTTTTTTATTTGGGTCTATGTAGTTTTTGAAAATCTCTTTGTATTCTTCTTCACTTACATTGAAATTTTCTTTTGTTAAAGTTTTACTGATTGCAAAATCTTTAAGATCTAAATATTTACATGATCCAGATTTTTTATTATCTGTATAAAAATCTGCACCTGTTTTAGTTAATAAATATTTATCTGTGTAGTCCTTTGCAATAGTGTCTTTGTATCCGTCTTTGAAAAAATCATCTAGCGATATTGCTCTTTCGTTTTTGGTGTCGTAATTATATAAAGTTACTGTCTTTGTATAGTTGTCTTCATATAAGTTTTTGACAGATGATGTAACTTTTACGCTAACAATAGTATCGTTAATAACATATGTATCAATAACATTTTTGTATACTGCTTTTTCGTGTTCTTTAACACCTTCTTTGTCAGTAGTAGTTGCTATTAAAGCATTTACATCATTTTCGATTTTTGAATTAACATCGTTGTCTATAAACTCTGAGTAATTAAGAGTTTCCTTGTAAATTTCAAAGTTGTCTTCCTTTTGTTCTACATCTACAAGTTCTCCAAATTCCTTTGAAGTAGATGATAAAATTGGAAGCTCTAATTTGTTAAAACTGTTTGTGAATAGTAAATTCACCACAATAAAAGCTACTCCTAAAAATAGTAGCAAAACAAATACTTTGAGTATTCTCTTCATAAAAAATATCTCCTCCCTTTTTTAAATAATTTTTTCTCATGTTTTTTTGACTTTAATCAAGCCAATTAATATATTGTTTATATGCAAAATATTATACACCCATTTTTTCTATTTTTCAATACTTTACATAACATTTTACGACATATTTTTTAAAAGCAAAAAAAGAGCCTAAACTTAGGCTCCTTCTATCTTTTATCTAATTTGTTACATTTGATGTAGATACGTTTTCATCACTACCAAGTGTTAAAACTCCTTCTTTATAATCTCCATCTCTGTATACTTTTATTTTTACTTTATCTCCAATATTTTTTTCATTTTTTATTGTATTTATTTCATTTATTGTTAAAACTTTTTGCCCATCAAATTCTACAATTACATCTCCTCTTTGTAATCCTAACTCTTGAGCTGGTGAATTAGCACTAATTTTATATATGTATACACCTTCTACAAGATTATTTTTTGATGCTAATGTTTTATCTAAATCTATTCCATATATTCCAATATATGGTCTAACTATCTTTCCGTTTTCTTTTAGTTCTTCTATAATTTTTAAAGCATAATTACTTGGAATAGCAAATCCTAATCCTTCAACTGATTCATCGCTTATTTTTACAGTGTTTATTCCAACAACTTCACCTTTAGAATTAACTAATGCTCCACCACTGTTACCAGGGTTAATTGCAGCATCTGTTTGTATAACATTATATGTTCTTCCATCTGCTGTTATTGTTCTATTTACTGCAGATATATATCCTACTGTTACACTTCCTGCAAATTCTTTTCCAAGTGGATTTCCTATAGCAATAGCATATTCACCTACATTAATTTTATCTGAATCTGCAAATTTTGCAGGTGTTAGTCCTGTAGCTTCAATTTTTAACAATGCTAAATCTGTTGTTTCGTCTGCACCTACAATTGTAGCTTCATATTCTTCTTTATTTGCAAGTGTAACTTTAACTGCTGAATTTGAAGAATTCACCGCCTCTTGAATTACATGATAGTTTGTTATTATATATCCATCTTCTGAGTATATAACTCCAGATCCTTCTGCTTCTCCTTCAGCAAGTTCTCCCCAAAAGCTTTGCTCATAAAATGTAACACTTACTCCTACTACTGATGGTCCAGTAATTTCTGCAACTGCAACAACTGGATTTTCCACATTTTCAACAGTATATGTAGTGTTGTTTGCTCCTATAAGTTGCATTTGTCCTTTACTCATTAGGCTATATGTTATTGCAGAACTAATTATTGATACAACAACCATAGCACATAGAATTCCAACAATTAGTCCTACATTAGAATTCTTCTTTTCTTTATATATGTCATAACTTCTATCTTCCATTTTATCTTCCTCCTAAATCTAAAACTATTTATATTTATATTCTAATCTATTCTCTATTCTTGTATTCTTTTTATTAATAATTATTTCCTGCAGCAACACCTGTAGAAAAAGCAATTTGTAAATTAAATCCGCCTGTAAGTGCATCAACATCTAATGCCTCACCAACAATGAATAAATTCTTAATTGATTTTGTTTCCATTGTTTTTGGATTTATTTGTTTTACATCTACTCCGCCACATGTAATTATTGCTACATCATATCCTAAAAATCCAGTTATATTTATCTCTAAATTTTTTATTGATTTTACTAAGTTTTCTCTTTCTTCTTTTGTTATTTGATGAACTTTTTTACTCTCATCTATACCACTTCTTGAAATTATAACTGGAATTAGTTTTTGAGGTAGTAAATCATCTAAAGCATTCTTAAATTCTTTGTTTGTATATTTTTGAAAATCTCTTTGTATTCTTTTATCTAGAGTATCTATATCTAATGCCGGTTTTAAATCTATTGATGCTGTTATTTTATGTTCTTTTAGCTTATTATCTATATCTTCTACTCTATTTAAAATACTACTAGAGCTTAAAACTATTGGTCCAGTTAGTCCAAAATGTGCAAAAAGCATTTCGCCAAAGCTATCGTATATAGTCTTACCACTATCTATTATTTTTAATGATACATTTTTTAGAGTTAATCCTTGAAGCTCTTTGCATATTTTATCTTCACTTCTTAGTGGTACAAGTCCTGGTAATAGCTTAGTTATAGTTATACCATTTTTTTCTAGTATATCTAAAGCTTTGCCATCGCTTCCAGTTGATGGATAAGATTTACCACCTGTAGCTATAATTACTTTATCTGCATATATTTCTTCTTTTTGAGTCTTTATACCTACACAAGTTTCATCTTTTATTATTAAGTCTTTAAGTTCAGTATTAAGCATAACTTTTACATTATTTGCTTTCATGTCATTTACTAGAGCATCTACAATGTCTTGTGCTTTGTCTGACACAGGGAATATTCTTCCTCCACGTTCTAGTTTTGTTTCAACTCCTTGAGAATTAAAATACTCTACAACATCTTTGTTTGAAAAGTTCATATATGAACTATACATGAACTTATTATTATGCTTAATATTCTCTTTAAAGTCTTCTATATCTCCATCAAAAGTAACGTTACATCTACCTTTTCCTGTGATTTTTATTTTGTTTCCAAGACTACTAGTTTTTTCTACAAGTATTGTCTCGTTTCCTTGCTTTGCTGAAGTGATAGCTGCAATCATTCCACTAGCTCCACCACCAACTACAACTACTTTCATATTATTCTCCTAACATTTTTTGAGCAGCAATTAATACTGCAAGTTTTGCACTCTCGTAAGATAAACCGCCTTGCATATAGCAAGCATATGGTTCTCTCATAGGTGCATCTGCACTAAGTTCTATAGAAGCTCCCTCCATAAATGTTCCTGCTGCCATTATTACTTCATCTGTATATCCAGGCATTTCCCATGGCATAGGTACAACATTGCTATCTATTGGAGAAGCATATTGAATTCCTTGGATGAATTTAATTAGTTTATCTCTATCTCCAAAGTTAATAATTTGAACGATATCGCTACGAATATCTGTATATTTAGGGAATACATCCATTCCTAGATTTTCTAATAATTTAGAAGCAAAAGTCATTGCTTTTAGGGCTGCTTCTACAACAGTTGGTGCCATAAATAATCCTTGAATTATATTTTGGTTTTGTCCTAGTGTAGCACCATTATCTCTTTCAAGTCCTGGGCAATATAACTCTTGAACTACTCTTTCAATTAGAGCTTCTTTTCCTACAACGTATCCACCCATTTCACATAGTCCGCCACCTGCGTTTTTAATTAATGATCCGCAACAAATATCTGCACCTACTGCAGTTGGTTCTTTAGTTTCAGTAAATTCACCATAGCAGTTATCTACAAATATAATTACATCTTTATCTACACTTCTAATTTCTTTTATAACATTTTCTATGTCTGCAATTAGTAATGCTTTTCTTACTGCATATCCTCTAGATCTTTGAATATGTATTAATTTTACCTTGTGGTTTCTTAGGTATTCTTTTATTTCTTCACATTTAAAATTATCTTGTTCATCTAGGTCTACTTGAGCATATTTTATTCCTCTTTTTAATAGAGACATTTCATTGTCTCCCTCAAGTCCTATTACAGTAGCTAGAGTATCATATGGTCTTCCAGATACAGCAAGCATCTCATCTCCATATTCTAGTAATCCTTTAAGTGCAGTAGCTAGTGTATGAGTTCCACTTACAAATTGAACTCTAACTAAAGCTGCTTCTGCTTCAAAAAGATTTGCATATACAGTTTCTATTGCTTCTCTTCCTGGATCTCCATGTCCATAACCTGTACTTTTACCAAAATGTGTAGTAGTAATTGGTACAGATTGAAATGCTTTTAATACTCTTGCTTGATTGTATAAAGCATTCTCCTCTATTCTTTTGAAGACTTCTTTACATTCATCTTCAGATTGTCTTGCTAATTTTTCTAATTCTTCACTAATATTAAATAATTTGTATGCGCTTTCCATTTTTTTATCACCGATTGTAATTATATCACAAGAGAGGCATAAAATAAACATATTATGTAGCATTTCACCAAAAATTCACTAGTGTCACAAAGTTTTAATATTTTTCACTTAAGCATAAAAAAGATACCAATTTCTTGGTATCTATTTGTACTTTTTATTCTTGAACTTCTTCTATTCCTTGTTGTTTTAAGAATCTTTTATATACTTCTTTTTGAAGTTCTTTATCTGTTAATGTATCATATACATTTTCACCATCTTCTGTTTTTATTTCTAAAATTACAATTTCAACTTCTTCGCTGATATTTTCTGTAATTTCTGAAACTATTAAAAATGATCTTCCATCTTCTAAAACAACAACGTCTAATTTTTCAAAAGTTGTTTCTTTACCATTTTCATCTGTTAAAGTTAAAACTGGTAATGATTCCATGTCCATTGGTCCACATCCAGCACATGAGCTACATGAACCTGAGCATCCTCCAAATTCTTCCATTTTAATTCCTCCTGCTTATTTAGATATTGAATTTAAATATCCTTCTAATATATAAGTGGCTGCAAGTCTATCTGCATAAGTATTCTTTTTCTTTTGAGATATATTCATCTCTCTCATTGTTTGGTACGCAGAAACAGTAGTTAATCTTTCATCCCAAGTATGAACTTTAAGTCCTAAAGCTTCAAGTTGTGGAATTAGTGAATCTACCTTTTCTGTTTTTTGAGATTTGGTTCCATTCATATTTTTAGGATATCCAATAACAACCTCTTCAAAGCCATATTCTTGCATTAATTTTCTAATGCCTGATATGAATTTTTTATCACTACCATTGATTACAAGATTATCTAATCCTTGAGCAGTTATTCCAAGTTCATCCGAAATTGCAAGTCCTACTCTTACATCTCCATAATCTATTGCTAATATTCTTTTCATTTTTCACCTATAAATTATAGATCTAGATATTTTTTAATCATTTCTTGTAATAGGTCGTCTCTTTCAATTTTGCAAATTAATGCTCTTGCATTATTGTGAGATGTTATATATGTAGGATCTCCTGATAATATATAACCTATAATTTGGCTAGTTGGCTCATATCCTTTGTCTTTTAGAGCAGCAACTACTTGTTCCATAATTTCCTTTACTCTTTTTGATTCATCTTTTTGTGGTTTAAAAACTGTTGTATCTTGATTCATATCTATCACACTCCCTTAAATTTATATAATCAAAACAATTTTTTGTTTAGTTTACTATTTTCTTCTAAATAGTCCAAATCCTCCGCTCTTTTTGTTAGTTTCTTCAGTATAATGTTCTTCTTGTACACTAACATCTCCTTTTGTAGGATAAATACTATTTATTACTGCATTTAAGTTTTCTTGGAAATCCTTAGAAAAACTTGCAAATTTATTTGAATACTTGTATACCATATCTATATATTTTTTATAGTTATCTACATTAAATGGTAGTACAAAGTATTGTATTCTTTTTGGATTAAATAGTTCGTCAAACATCTTTAAGTCATAACTAGTATATGTAGCAATTCCATCAATTATATCTTTTGAAGATAAAGAACAATCTACATACTTGTTTATTACTATTTTAACCTTTTCCATACCAATTCCACGTTGTTTAAGTTCTCTTAAAAACATAGTTATTTGGTTAACATTTAGTATATTCATATCTTGAACAATATAAATGTCGTTTGCAAGTCTAAAATAATCTAATGGTGTACTAAAGTCTGCGTCTATTAATACAACATTATTATTTTTAGAAATTGTTTCAACAAGTAAGTTTGGATTGTATGATTTTCTATCTTCACCTGGAACTGCAGTGTATATGCTTAGTTTATCATAAATTAATGGTTCATTTTTACCATTTGAAGCATATTTCATACTGTCTCCAGCTATGTTTCTTTTACCAGTGTTATCATATGTGTATATAGTGTACATATCTCTTTTTCTAGTCATATCTACAATAGCTGTTTTTATTTTTTGTTTTGCAAGATATGTTCCTATTGCATTGATACAGAAAGATGTTCCAACTTTTGGTGCTCCAACAAAAATTACAGTTTTTCTATAATCTTTTGGAACATCATATAGTTGCTCTACAACTTTCTTTTCAACTACTTGTGTAACAATTTTTTCTTTTACTACTTCTTTTGGTACTTCTTTTATTACTATTTGTTTTGCTATGTCATCGCCTTTTTTGATTTCATAGTTATTATTGTTTGTTTGAATATGTTGTTGCTGTGGTTGTTGTACTTGAGGTTGTGGAGCAGGTTGAATTTGACTTTGTGCAACCAAACTCTTGTATGTTTCACTATTTTTTTCTAAGAAATCTTTAACATCTTTAGGTAAAACTCTAATTATAATAGCCATTTGTTCGCTATTATATTGTTGGTTAATTCTATCAAAAATTTCAACATATCTACTAGAATCACCATTTAAATTTTTGAAATATGTTAGTATTTTTCTTAGCTCAAGCTCACTTACTTCAGATGCATTAAAAACATTACCTGCTTGTGATTTATCATAGTACTTTCTCATATCTCTTCTTGTATATGGACTATGTAATGCTTCACAAACTTTACCTTTAGTTCTATCTGTTCCAGTAAGTGTTGTATATACACCAATAGCAAATAATCTAGCTAAGAAATCGTCTCCTAATTTTCTTCTTTCAGAACATAGTAAAACTAAATCTTTAGCGTCAAAATTATTTAATACTCTATCTAAATATTCAAATATTAATCTATCGGCTTCAGCATAACTTTTAGTTGGCATTTTTTCGAGTTCTTCACTAAGTAGAGCTCTATCATAATCTCCAGATGCAATTTTGCTACTAAAGTCATTGAAATATAAAGCCACATCATATTCTATTTTTTCATTATATTTTTCTTCATAGTATTTAGCGATACCTGCTATTGTGGCATCGTTACTAATTCCAAAAAGTACCCTCATATTCTCTTTCCCTTTCAATAAATTAAATTTTAGGTTGCATATTAATTATAATATGTCTATAATCATTAACCTTTGTTCTAAACAATAAAGAATGCATAAACTAATGGTAAACATTGAACAATTACCATAAATATGGCAATTCCTACTACCATTCTTTGTCCTACAACTTTTTCTGCTAGAACTTCATTACCCATTACATAGTATTTGTATAAAGCCCATACCATAAGTAATGTAACTACTGGCCATGAGTATTTTTGTATCATAACTAGTACTTTTAAAGCACCATCTAATATACCGTCTCCTGTTACTGCTGTAGATGCTGCAAATACGAATTCATTAACGATTGCAAAAACGACAGCAAATATTAGTGATAAAGTTATAACTTTTTTATATTGCATAATAACTCCCCCATTATCTTACATAATTAAATTTATACACATATAATTATATATTAAATAGATGGAAATATCAAGTGTAGTATTAGAAAAAGTGCAAAATATCTTAATTTTACATAAAAATAGCTAAAGTAATGTGATTTACCTTAGCTTTTTTGTTATTACATTCCAAATTTTCTTTTAATTTTTTTAAATTCTCTTTCACCCTTTTTCATAATTTTGCAAATTGATTCATTTTCCATATAACCGATGCATGCACCTGCTACCATACCAATTATTGTTCCTTTTAAAAAATTCATATCACTTATCTCCTTTCACATTATTATTCTTGGCATTTTTAATTCTTTTTAAACTGACAATTATTTCATAAAATCCAATGATTAGCATAAAAATATTAAATATTCTTTTGGTTATATTTTCATTAATTTTATTACCAATTTTTGCACCAATAATTGAGCCAACAGCTGCAAATACTATTATTGAAAACTTGTTAATTTTTAATCCTTTTATTTCATTTTTGTTTTTTATTGCAAGTACTAGTCCAATAGAAATAAACATTGCTAAATTATATGCCCTTATTTGATTCAAATCTTGTTTTTTAGCCATTATTTGTATCAAAACAAATAATGATCCCCCACCAACACCTAAACCAGATAAAAAAGAGGATATGATTGATATTAAATAGATCATTTTACACACCACATATTAATTGCTGTAATAGCTACCAATATAACTCCTGAAATTAAGTTTAAGATGTTTGAATTCATCTTTTTCATTATTGTATTTCCTAATGTTCCAAATATGATTGAGATTATGCATAAAATAGCAATTTCTTTTGTATTAATATCAATTTTTAAAAAGTAATAAATCAAAGATGGAATCGAGATTAATGGCATAATTATAAGGCTTAGGTTTCTTATATCTTTAGAATCATATTTTTTAAAATATATGTAGTATAGAAGAAGTATTTGACCAGCACCACTTGAAAATATTCCATTTGTAAATCCAATTATTATATTTGCAACTATATCCATAATTATATTATTTGCCACTATTCTTTTTGTATAAAAAAAAGAAGTATATTTCTATACTTCTAATTTTAATTATTTATTATGAATATCTATTTGTGTGTATGGTACTGCAATGTTATTATCTTCAAGTACTAGTAATGCAGTTCTTAGTGAATCTCTTCTTACTTGACGTTTAAATTGTGGAACACATTGAACTTGAATTAAGTAATTAATGTAACTATCTGCTAGTTCATTAACTGATTTATACCAACAGTTTTTGACGTTGTTGTTGCATTTTACACATTCAACTATTTCGTTTATTACTTTTTCTGCTTCTTCAACTTTAACTTCATATGGCATTGGAATATTTACATTAATTATTCCGCTTAAGACTTCAATTTGTTCTATATTTCTATTTGCAATGGAAATAATATTGTTATCTACTAATGATTCAATTTTTGTAGTCTTTAGTCCTAGTGCTACTACTTTTCCTTCAATCTCTCCGTATTTTACGACATCACCTACGTTAAAATAGTTGTCTGATAAAATACTAGTTCCTCTAATTATGTCCTTTAGAGCATCTTGTATTGCAAGACCAATAACCACACTAAAGATTCCAACTCCTGCAAGTAGTGAACTTACATTAACACCATTTACTTGAAGCAATATCAATGCTGTTATTATGATAAAAGCATATCTAATTATACTTCTTAAAAGCTTCATATATGTTTTGCTTTTTTTACTTGTAAACATGTTTAATTGTGTTTTTTCTCCACCTCTTGTTAAAAGATATACTATGACTTTGTATATGATAAAGCTAATAATGATTATAGCAAGAGATGATAAAATATTTGTTATTTTTATTCTTGAAAGTATTTGTTTAATTTCTTCCATTTTCTTACTCCTCTTCAACTATATATTCTTGATATTTGTTATATTGAGCAGGTGTACATTCTACTGTAAGAATTGTACCTTTTTCATCATAATCTGTATTCATTACAGTTGCATGTTCATTTAAATATGATACTACACTACCGTCACTAAAAGGTATAAGCATTTTAACTTTTTTATACTCACTGTATATTTTGTTTATTATCATATCTATTAGCTCATCCATACCACGTTTTTCTCTAATTGAAAGATAGATTTCATCTCCATCTACAAGTGGTAGTTTTTCAAGCATAAGTTCAGATTTGTTATACACATAAATCACTGGAATATCTCCTGCTCCAATCTTTTCTAGAGTTTCTTTTGTTACTTCCATGTGTTCTGCAAAATCTTTATCTGAATAGTCTATTACTTGAACAAGTAAATCTGCATTTTTAATTTCTTCTAATGTTGATCTAAATGCTTTTATTAAATCATGAGGAAGTTCACTAATAAATCCTACTGTATCTGAAAGCAAGAATTTTCTGTTATCTTCTAATTCAATTTTTCTTACAGATGTTTCAAGAGTTGCAAATAGCATGTCTTCTTCAAAAACTTTTTTGTCTTCGTCTTTTACAAATCTATCTATCATATAGTTCATTAAACTAGATTTTCCAGCATTTGTATATCCTACAAGAGATACAAGCGGAATATTAGATTCTTCACGTTTTTTTCTTTGAACTTCTCTATCTACAGACAACTCTTCTAGTTCGTGTCTTAAGTCTGTTAGTTTTTCTTCAATAAGTCTTCTATCTAGTTCTATTTTCTTTTCACCAGAACCTTTGTTGAAGAATGAACCACCACCTTGTCTTCCAAGTGCTTCATGCATTCCAACAAGACGTGGCATCATATACTCAAGTCTTGCCACTTCTACTTGAAGTTTTGCCTCTTTAGTACGAGCACGTCTAGAAAATATTTCTAATATTAATGCAGTTCTATCTAGTATATCTGCTTTGATTATTTTAGATAAGTTTCTCATCTGTCTTCCAGATAATTCGTTGTTAAATATAACATAGTCTACTTTTAATGCTTCAGCTTTTGTAGCTATTTCTTCTGCTTTTCCTTTTCCTATGTACATTGCATTATTTACTTCAAGTAGATTTTGTGTTTCTCTTCCTACAACTTCTATATCACAAGCTAAAACTAGATTTTCTAGTTCATCCATTGATTTTTCAAATCTTTCATATTGGTCAATATTTGCACCAACTATAATTGCCTTTTCGATTTTGTCCATATAATCACCAACAAAATTGTATCATAGAAATTAAATATTTACAATAAAAAAGAGCAAGTGTTTTACTTGCTCTTTGGGTACCATATACTTATTTTTTCATTGTTTAAAACTTTTTGAGGATTTTCTACAAAAATCTTTTCAATAAGTTCATCATCTTTTATTATCTTTTTAACTTTCTTTAATGCTTTTTCTTGCATTTCATATACAGAAGTATTGTGTGAGTCTGTGCCAAAGAAATGTACCATATTAAGTTTTAACATTTTCTTTATATTCTTTTGTGCATGTTTTCCGTATTTTCCGTTTATACTTCCCATATTTGCTTGAAGTAATACTCCAGATTCAACTAATGGTATTAAGCATTCAACTCCTTTAGATACGAAATCATATCTTTCAGGATGTGCAAGAATTGGTGTATAACCTGCATCTTGTAATGCATTAAACTCATCATAAGCATTCATTGGTAATGTGTTATTAAATAATGGAAATTCAACTAATACATATTTTGTATCATTTAGTGAACTAACTTTTTTATCCTTTACTAGATTTACAATGTCATTAGTAAAGAAAATTTCATTACCTGGATGAAGCTTAACAGTTATACCGTTTTCTTCAAACAATTTATTTAACTTTTCCACGTTATCCCTGTACTCACTATAGTCATTTTCTATATCGTGAATGATGTAGTGCGAAGTGCAAATTATATCTGTGTACCCTAGCTCCATGGCTAGTTTTCCCATTTCTAAACTTGCATCATTGTCTACAGCACCATCATCTGTAAAGGGAACGATATGACAATGCATATCTATCATAGTTTGTCCTCCATTCTAAAATTTAATAAAAAACAGAGTAAATACTGCTATTTACTCTGTGTATATCTTGTTGTATATTATTTTTCAATAACGTATTTTTGATATGATTTTGAATATTCTTTTCTTCTTCCGGCAGCAACTTCATTTAATATAATTCCTGAAATTTTACCACCTACAGATTCAACAGATTTTTTTGTTGTTAATAAATACTCTTTCTTAGTTTTTCTAGATGCTGCAACAAGAAACATGTGGTCTACTTTTGTAGCAAATATTAATGCGTCTGCTATGATTGCAGCTGGTGGAGTATCTATTATAATGATATCAAATTCTTTCTTTAATAATTCAAGTAATAAATCAATGTTTGCTGTACCTAATAATTCTGATGGATTAAATGGTACTGGGCCAGATGTTAACAGATATACATTTGGTATATCTGTGTCTTGAATTTTTAAAGTTAATTCTTCTTGAATTTTATCTATATCTTCAGCTGTAATATTTCCTCTAAGATTTTTTAATAAATCAGATAAACCTGTTCTGTTAGATTTTTTGAATATTCTATGTTGTCTACCTTTTCTTAAGTCTGCATCTATTATTAGAACTTTTTTACCATATTGTGCACATGAAATTGCAAGGTTAGCACTAACCCAGCTTTTACCTTCACCTGCATTTGAACTTGTTATACAAAGTGTTTTGCTTTCGTCATTTTCAAATAGGTATAATAAGTTTGTTCTAAATAGTCTGAATGATTCAGCTACTGGTGAACGAGGAAAATCATTTACAATTATTTCGCTTTTTTCCATTTTAATTTACCTCCTTCACTATCTTCTAATACTGGTATAGCTGCAATAACAGGAATATTTACTAATGCTTCTACATCTTTTTCTTCTTTTACTGTATCATCAAAGTAAACGATAACAAAGATAACTCCACATGATAGCACTAATCCTACGATTGCAAATAATAGAATATTTTTAACAGTACCTATGTTATATGGAACCGGATTTGGTTCAGCTTCATCTATAACTGATAGGTTATCTATTTTATATACTTCATATACTTTATCTCTAAATACTTCAGCAAGAGAATTTGCTATAGCTGCACTAGTTTCAGGATCTTCGTTTGCTACTGTGATTTCAATAAGCTCTGTATCAGATTTAGAAGATACAGTTACTCTTGATCTGAATTCACCAACACTCATATCTAATCCTAGTGATTGCATAACTTCTTTTGCTATTGTTTTAGATTTAATTATCTCACTATAAGTTGAAACAAGTTTTGAGTTAAGTGTTACATCACTTTGAGTGATACCTTCACTAACTGTTGTTCCTGATTGTGTTGTACTTTCTGTAGATTTTGAAAGTACGAATGAAGTGCTTGATTTGTACATTGGTGTAATTAAGAATTTAGAATATACAAAACCAAGTACGGCGAATATTAATACTGTAACTATTATATATACTATTTTGTTTTTTAGAGCATATAACAGTTCCATTATATCTAACTCTTCCATTCTTTTCCTCCCCTTAAACACATAAGTTGATTATAACACACATTACATAATTTTGCAACAATAATTTTAATATTGTTTACATTTTTTTATTTTTATTATTAATATAACAGAAAAAAATATAATATCTTGAGTGTTTTTCAAGATATTATTCATTTTTTAATATAACTTTTACTATTTCTGGTCTATTAAATAATCTTATTGGAATTCTTGCGTTTCCTATACCCGAGCTTGTTATCATTGTAGTATCATTAATTGTGTTTTTACCATATGCATATTTTGGAAAGAACTTTTTTCTTGGAGATAAAAGTGCAACTTTTCCAAAACGAATCAAGCCACCATGGTCATGTCCAGAAAAGATTAAGTCAGGTTTTATTTTTTCATATAGTTCAAAGTTTTCTGGGTCATGTGCTATTAAAATGTTATACTCATCTTTGTTAATATCATTAAATTTATCCTTAATAATTTTAACAAAGTTTTCATTTTTGTCAATAGAATTGTTCTCCATATTTGCATTTTCGTCGTAATTAATTCCAATTATTCTAATTTTTTCTCCATTTTTTTCGTAATATGAACTATTATCTATTAGTACTTTTACGCCATTATTTTCAAGCATTTTTAAGTACTTATTAAGTTTATTTTTATCAAGCATTAACTCATGATTTCCAATAGAATAATAAACAGGATATTTTTGATATAGAGGTTTAAACATTTCTATCGCCTTTTGTATGTCACCTTTTTTACCTGCTATTATATCACCACTCATAACTATAATATCTGGATTTGTGCTCTCAACAAGTTTTATGAGCTTTTCATTATTTTTTCCAAACATTTTAGAATGAGTATCAGATATTTGGACAATGTTTAAATTATTAAATGCTTTTGGTATTTTGCTATTTACTACTCTATATTCTGTTACTTTAAGCATATTATTGCTAACATAAATAAGAATACAAAGTATAAGTGTTATACCAATAATTGTATATATTAAAACCATTTTTCACCTCAAATGCAAAAATGCAGATTGCTCTGCACTTTTGTTTATTTTGTTGTTATTGTATTGGCAAAGTTTTCACCAATCATTTCTATTTGTTCTATATCATATTTTGAAGGATTTAGTTTTATCCTAATTGGTTCATGAACAATGTTAAATTTCAAAGCTTCAAATCTGTTGTTAATGTTTACTGAAGCCTCACCACTCCATGCAAATGATCCAAAAGATAATGCATACATTCCTTTATTTTTAATAGGATTTAATACAGACATTACATCATATATTTGTGGTAGAGAATCTGAAAGAATTGTAGGTGAACCTAGTGCGATTCCTTGTGAAGAAGCAAGGTCTTTTTTAGCTTCTTCCATAGAATCTATTTGAAGATCATATTCCTTAATCTCTATATCTTTTCCAGATTTTTTAATTCCTTCTACTAATGCTCTAGCTATTCTTTTAGTGTATCCATATGAAGATACATAGCATATTGTAATTTTAGGTTTAATTTCTTCTGTTTGAGTACACCATGATTTATACATTTCAATATACTTTGGTATATCTTTACGTATAATCATACCATGTCCTGGGCAAATATAATCTATTGGTATTAGACTTATTTTGTTTAATGCATTTAGTAGGAAAGGTGTTTTAAAAGGTCCAAGTATGCAATCAAAATAATATTTGTATTGTTCTACTATAGTTTTATCTTCTAAAACTTCTCCTTTTTCTTCTAAATCATTGTATAGTTCTTTACTTGCATAGTGTACTCCAAACGAGTCGCAAGTAAATAGCATATTATCTTCTCTTAAATATGTGTACATTGAATCTGGCCAATGTAGCATTGGAAATGCAAAGAATTTAAACTCTTTACCGCCTAAATCTATACTATCATTTGCACTTAAAACATTAGATTTGAAATCAAAATTAATAATGTTTCGTACAAAATCTATTGCCATTTTAGTTCCACACACTTCAATTTCAGGATTTAGTTCTAATAATTTTCCAATAGAGCCTGCGTGATCTGGTTCTGTATGATTAACTATTAAATAATCTATGTCTGAAACTTTTACATATTTTTCGATATTTTTAATAAATTCATCTGCAAATTCACTTTTTACAGTTTCAATTAAAGCAACTTTATTTTTACCTTTAACAAGATATGAATTATATGATGAACCATATTTTGTATTCATTATTACATCAAAAGTTTTAAGACCTTCATCTAAAACTCCAACATAGTAAATATTCTCTTTAATCTCCATATTAACCTCTCTTTTTTGTTATTTCTTTAATTCAATTCTAATTTTTACTGGATGATGATCACTATATGAGAAATTGTTTTCAATAGTGATTACACTCTTACTTTCTATATTTGGACTTATTAAAAATCCATCAATTACATATAGTTGTGTATTATCATAATTTCCACTATATACTTCATTCAATAGTCTTGATGTAGGTTTAGTTGCATCTGTTACAAATTTCCATCCCTCTGGCAATTGTTCTTGAGATAATTGTGTTGGATAGAAATTTTTACTATCATTTAGAGGAAATTGTTCTAAGTCTGTTTGTGGAAATGTTTGATTGAAATCTCCACCAGCTATTGTATAATTTCCTTTAGCATATTCAGCAGTCATATTGTCTATTAATATTTGTAATTGGTCTGAATTTTCACCTTTTGAACCATACGCATCTAGGTGAACATTATATACAACTAATTCCTTACTTGAGCCTTCAAGTGGAATTCTTGTTTCAAGTATTGGATTTTTATACATTACTGCTCTTTTTGGCCAACTGCTATGTGATGGTAATGCTATTCTTGTTCCTTGTGTTATACCAAATTTGCTTAATGTTACTACTCCACTTTCAACATGCCCAATAGGATTAAATATTGGGTATGGAATATAAAGCGAATTAAACATTGCAGCGTAAGCAGCTGCTCCGTCAAAATCTTGTTTTAATCCATCGTACTCATTAATGTTATATGATCTTTTTGCTTTTTTATCTACTTCTTGAAATAGATAAATATCATTATTTTGATTTGATATAAGTGTTTTTACTGCTGCTAAGTTTTTTGTAACGTTTGTAGCAGTTTTTGGACGAACACCTTTACCTCCGTCCATGAAGAAATCTTGGGTATTATCTAAAGATAAATAACCTAAATTATATGTAATAAGGTTTAGGGCATCTCCTTCTTTAATAGTTTTTGATCCTTGACCATCTATAACTACATTTTCCCTATCTTCTGGGAAATATTCACTAAATATAATTATTATGAAGCCTATTAGAAGCACACCAAGTACTACTCCCAAAGCTCCTAAAATAACTTTATACCATGTTTTTGGCATAAACATCCCTCCGCCTAGATTATATATTAAAATGTGGTTATTTACAATATATTACATTAATTTTATTAATTATGAATAATAATTATTACTTTCCTGTAACTGGCAATTCATTTAAAATAGTAGCATTATCATTCAATATTTGAACTAGCAGTTGATCATCATTATCTTTTATTTCTACTTCAACTAATTCTTTTAACAGTTCATAATTTGGATTTGTTTTTGTCTCTTTGATATAATACTTTCCAATTGGAATTCTCTCTGTTTTACAGTATCCATATTCATCTGTTGTTACTTTTTGGACTATATTCATATTGCTATCTAATATTTCAAATTCAACGTTTTGAAGAGGAGAATTCTCTTTAATATCTGTTGCTTTATTGTATTCCTTAGTCTTTTTTATTATTTGAATTATCCCTTTTTCTTTTTCGTTTTCTAGTATTTCATTGCATACTGGGCATCCTTTTAATTGGTATATATATGGATTTGTATCACACACATATCCTTCTTTGCTTTTTACCTCTTTAACAATTATATTTGCACCATCAACATATTTAATTTTTAAAGTTAGTTTTCCGTTTTCATCTGTTACTTTTGTACCATAGTCTATATTGTTATTATCTGTAATGCTATATTCCACTCCACTTAATGGTTCTTTTGTATCTTTATCTATCTTTTGCAAAGTAAAATCTGTTGTAGTTACTGCAAAATTTAAAATATAACTATCTTGACCATTAAATGTAGTATCTAAAAGTACAGCCATATCTTGATTATTTGCATCTTCTTTTTTACCAAGTAGTGAAATATTCTCTTTTGCTTTGTATTCTATTTTTAAAGATGTGCTATATTTATTTTCTATCTTATCTAATGGTAAATATATCTTATACCTATTTTCTTCTTTTTTTATGGATATATTACTATCTAAAGTTGTGATGTTATACTCTAAGATATTCTTTGTATCTAGCTCTAGAGTTTTAGTTATATATCCATTTTCTATTTGCATCTTGTCTTCTTTGATATTTAAGTCTACTTTGTAGTCATCTAAATTACCATCTTTTGAATAATATATTTTTTTAATTGCTTGTATCATGTCTAAATTTAAATCACTAATAGGTTCTATGCTATCTATATTCACACCAGATGTATAACACCAAATAGCAAACTGAGAAGCAAATTTTGCTTGTTCAATTGACATTAGGCCTAACTCTTCTGGGCTTTTGTATGGATAACAATTTAATAATATTAGCTGTAGCATTTCATCTGTTATTTTTTCTTTAGCATCTACAAAATACTCATCTTTGCTTTCAGGCCCAACTTTTCCTCTTTCTAAACAATATACACATCTTTCTTCTTCATCTGAGTAACTATACATATAATTTGGTTGCATTACTCCATTAAATATAACGTACATAAAGGGGTCTTTAACAACATTTATTTTATATTTTCCATAGTTAATATTGTTATTTTCTACTGCAAAAATTGAGCAATTTGAAAATACAACTACTAATATGAGTAATATTGCTTTAATTCTTTTAATTTGGTTTTGTCTTAAATATGCAAATATTCTTCTTCTTTTTTTGTGTATTAATCCAAGCATTGAATCTTTATACTCGTATACCTTTGTCATGTAATCACTCCTTATTTACTGCTTCTACACAAAGCCTTATAAGAGGTGAGTTTGAAATACAGGTAACAAGAGTTAATTTATCTTTTTGATCTAAGTTTAAAAACGAAAAATCTGTACTAGATATAGTATATATTCTATCTACATAGTATGATTTTTCTATATTATTATATGAATATATTAATTTGTCTCCAGTACATAAGCTATTAATATCTTTAAAATAATTATTTTTAAAGCCATCATTATGTGCTGCTAAACAAATATTGCCTTTTAAATATGAACTTATGGGGAAATGACCTATATAGTCTTCTAATTTATCTACCTCAATACTATCTATTATGGGGATATTATATAGATTTAAAATTGGAATGGATAATGTCCATTCATCTTTTTGAATAAAATTTTTGTCGTCTTGATATAAATTGATATTTTCTAGATTAATTGTTTTTGGAGGATAATCACTTACATTAATCTTGTATATATTTGAATAACTGAAAATTGTAAAAATCGTAATTATTATGAATAATAACAAAAGCAAGATAAACTTCCGTCTTTTTACCTGCAACTTCTCACCTCCTTTAAGGCTGACTCAATTATAACCCCTAAAATAGTGGAATGTCAAAGAAAATCGTACCAAAAATTTCGACAAAAAAATGAGAGCATTAAGCTCTCTTTTTAATATTTAATTATATTACTATTCCTAACATTCCAAGTATTATTAATATAGATATAGCTATTACCAAAAAAACGCCTAGTGTACCAAGTACTCTAATTAAGAACAAGAAAAATTTTGCAGCTATATATGCAATAACGCCATATATTAATCCGTAAAATGCTGCCCAAAGTACTGATGCTACTGTAACAGTTGATGCTACTAAAGCACCTATTACGTTTAACACCATATAGAATATGCATGAACCTTTAAGGCCTATCTCTTCAATAAATCGCATTAATAAATATACGAATAGTAATTCAATTAGCATTATAATCATAATACCGCCTCCTTTAAAAAATTATTTTTAAACATCTTTTTATCTTAGTTGACACATGAATTATACCATTTTTTATGTCATATTGCAAGAAAAAACGAATAGCAAATTACTACAAATTATAGTATATCACTATCCGTTTCATCTATTTTAATCATTTCCTTTATTACATTATAATATTTTTCATCTTCATCCCAGAAGATATCATCTCCTACTAACATATATGCACGAAGTAGAAATTCTTTAGCGTCTTTTTCATCATTAGTTTCTACTAATGATTGTCCAAGTCTAAATAGTACATAAGGATTACTTACACCATTTGGACACTCTTTTGCTTCATAAAAGTAATCTTTTGCTAAATCATATCTTCCAGTTTTAAAATATAAATCTCCAATTGATACAAAAATCCAAGTAGCTGTTTCATATGCAGTTTTGGGTTCTGGTATAATGTCTAGGGCCTCTTTATATTTTCTATATGCCTCATCATTATTTCCTTCGGCCACATAATCATCAGCAGCTCTGCAGATTCTTTCTATATCTTCGATATAGCTTTTTCCTAGCTGCATATATTACCTCCATATTTTTCATTTAACTCATGTAAAATTATAACAAAAATTTTAGTATATGTATACATTTTTTGAGAAAATTTTTAAAAATAATTTTTTTGACTTTGCACATATACTATGGTATAATTCATATGTATAAGGATGGTATAAATTATGGAAGAAAAATTAGAAGAAATCACTCAAGAAGATGACGTTAAAAGACTAGTTAAGCCAATCACTATTACTAAAAAAGGATATCCTGCTATGTGGATTCAAACATTTAGATTTATGCAACCAAAAGCAAGATATGGTGCTGCAGCTGCATTTTGTGCTTCTACAGGTAAACTTGAAAAGATAATGCGTACTGGTGTTGGATATTTTAAATCTAAAAGCTTAGTTAGAATATCTACTAAAGGTATATATATAGAAGCAAACTATGCTTTAGATAGTGATGTTGTTAAAATGTATAAAGTTGAAAATATAGATATGGAAAATAGAACAGTAACTTTAAAAAGAGTTGCTACAAGAATAGATGGTAGATGGGATAACACTTCATATATGAGAGTTTATAAAGAAGGAGTTCACTCTGCTGTTATGAGAGCAAAAAAAGCATATTGCTTACGTGATATTGACTAAAAAAGAGGAAGGATTAAATCCTTCCTTTATTTTTGTTCTTTATTTAACTATTCTTCAGTTACTTGTATTTTTGTTATTGTTAAATAGTCTAAAACTCCTTTATATTTGTCCAAAGAAATTTTTAAACCTTCTTGTTCTATATTTTGAAGTTCTTCACTACTAGCTAGTGAATAATATTTATATGCGTAACCTTGTTCGTTTGATGAGCTTTCAAATTTAACTCTTAAGAAAACTTTATATTCTCCTGGTTCAATTTGATTTAAGTCTAAAACTACACTATCTTTAAGTTTGGTAGAGAAATCTATATCTTCTGCAGATATATGATAACCAAGATTAAACTCATATTTATCTTCTTGATTTGCTCTTAATACTAAATCTACGTCTCTTAATTTTATTATTCTTGCTTGTGTTAATCCTGCTTTTAATAATCCTTCAATTAATACTTTTGATTCTGTAACTTCTAATTTACTAATTGTAGCTGTTGTTTTTTCTGCTACTGCAAAATCCTCTTCAAAAACTACTTCTTCAATATCATGACTTTTAGAAATTGCATTTATTATAAATACTACTGCAAATATAACTACAAATATTGCAAGAGCTATTAATATTCCTCTGTTTTCATCTGGCTTACCTAGATAATTCTTGCTTTTCACTTTTGTTTCCTCCTAATTAATCTTGTCCATTTTAATTATTTTATCGTAGATTATTTTAGCATAAAGTTAGTATTATTACAATATTTTTAGCACTAATTATGTAATATTTTGTATAGTTTTTTATTACTGGGATTTAAATACTTTATTTAACATATCTTGTATTTTAGTTTCAATTCTAGATACATAAGATCTAGATATTCCAAGTTCTGAAGCTAACTCTTGTTGTGTTTTTGCTTTATTTCCATCTATTCCATATCTTTTATTCATAATATACTTTTCTCTATCATCTAGATTTTTATCCATAAAAGATAATACTTGTTTTAGCATTGTCCTATCATGTATTGAATCTGCAAAGTCTTTCTCTTGTATTACAAGTGTATCTTCTAGTTCCATGTCATTTCCATCTTTGTCTGTTCCAATTACTTGATTTAGTGAAACCTCTTGTTTTATCTTTTTCGAACTTCGTATATTCATTAATATTTCGTTTTCTATGCATCTTGAAGCGTAAGTACTAATCTTATACCCCTTGTTCTCTTTAAAGCTGTCTATGGCCTTTATTAGTCCAATGGTGCCTATTGAAATATATTCTTCTAGTTCTTGTTTATCATCTGTAAACTTTTTAGCAATATGTGCAACAAGTCTTAAATTGTGTTCAATTAAAATATTTCTTGCATCTTTATCCCCTTGAAAGTATTTTCTTAAATAATATTCTTCCTCAGTCTTACTTAAAGGTTCTGGATATAATTTGTCTTGTGATATATATCCAAATAGTCCAAAAAGACTCGTAAATAATTGTAGTAAATAAGAAAAAAACATAAACATACCTCCTACAGTATATTTATGTTTTATTTCCTTAATTATTATTCCCACATATCTCGAGTTAACTCTTCTATATACGCCTCTCGCTCTTTGGTTTGTGAATAATCTTTAGTTACACAGATTATCTCGTTATCCGCAAATTCAATATCTACTACGTCTCCTTCAGAAATTTCGTCTTCAACAAGTTCGATATCTACGTTATACATAGTACCTTCTGCTTCTATTACTACAATATCATCCTCTATTCTATCTACAATACCTTGCATAGCTAACCTCCCATATAACTATAGCTACCTGGTTCAACGTTGAATGTAATAGTTTCACCATTACTTACAAGTTCTATAGTTCCTTGTTCGTCTGTTCTATAAACATCAATTTGCATTTTAACCATTTTGTCCATTGTTGTTTTGGTAGGATGCTTGTATGTGTTATTTTTACCACATGATATTATAGCATATTTAGGATTTACTGCATCTAAGAATTTTTGCGAACTTGAAGTTGTCGCACCATGATGTCCTAGCTTTAACACATCTGCAGATAAGTCATAGCCTAAAGCTAATATTTCTTTTTCTGATAGTGTTTCAGCATCTCCTGTAAACATGAAAGTATTTGTACCATACGTCATCTTAATAACAATAGAATAGTTGTTTAGCGATTGATAAGAGACTGAATTTGGAGCTAATATAATAAATCTTGCCTCACCTAAAGAATATTCCTCCCCAACTACTGGAGTCTTAAATTTTTTCCCTTTGTTTTGTACAGCTAGTACTAAGTTTTCAAAAGTCTTTGTTGTAGTTGTAACTTTTGGAAAAAGTATCGTATCAAAATCTATAGCTGTAACTACATCATCTAAGCTTCCAATATGATCTTCATGTGGATGTGTTCCCACAATATAATCTAGATGATCTACATTTTCGTCCTCAAGAAAGTCTAAAATAGTATCTTTGGATTCAATTGTTCCACCATCAATAAGCATAGCATGCTCACCTTGACGTATTAGAATACTATCTCCTTGGCCAACGTCAATATAGTCAATTACTAGATTACCATCCACAGCAGTAGGAGTTGTGTTTTGACTTGGTAAAGTCTCAACATTTTCTAGCGAGTTTGATTCTATGTTCAAGAAGTCGTTAATTATAGACGTGTCTAATCTGCTACCAGCAAAAATTATTAATGCTAATAAAACCAGCCCAATAATTATCTCGAGAAGGGAACTTTTATTGTTTCCCTTTCTTGCCATAGTATATATCACCTCTGACAAAGATTTTACCATAAATTACAAAAAAGAAAAGATAAAAGTATAAATTTTTGTATTTTTTTATAATTTTCTTCTTTTTTATAAAAAAACAAAAATTCATATAACTGGCTCTATATCTGTGTTATATGTTTTATGTAATCCTTTTAATGTGCAATCAACTTGCATTTTTGATTCAATTGTGGTATAATAATATGTGATGGTGCATTATTCTAGTTGCACGAACTTTTACGAGGGTGGGGCTAAAAATCCACTAGTAGGCATACCGATGAAGTTTCTGGTCTATGCGCGAAACGCCCAGTTTTGCGTGTACTCTGGGAGTAAAGAATTTAGGAGTAGATTATAATGGCATATAATACCGCATCCTATTTTCGCTGAGGCTAAAAGTTCTAAATATGATGATAGACACAATTAGTAAAACCCTACATTGAGTGCCAAGACACAATATGTAGCGTAGCCTGTCTTGAGTGGTGTTATTGGGATTTACCCGTTAAAATGGTATGAAGTTATATGTGGCCAATTATAACTTGATACCTGGTAATGAAATTTACACTGCAAAAGAGACTAGTAATTGTACAGTGCACACCAAAGGAAAACTTCTAGGATGTTTGTCCAAAAGGATAAGATTTTTTAAGGATTAAAGTATGGATTTAAGTGGCGATCCAGTTCATGGTAGGGGTAACCCCCATGTGTTGTCTTTAAACGGAAACGGCTAACTAGCAATGGTTAGTAGATTGCAGAGAAATTCTACTGGACCTAAACCATAGTATTTACTTAAAAAATCACCATCTTATTATTGCTTTTAAGGGGAGATAATATAAATATGAAATCGCAAGATTCAAAAAATGAGAAAGATAATAGTTCAACTGGTAAATGGGTAGCGACAGTGTCGCTTTTATCATTTATACTGTCAATAGTTTTCTCATTTATTGCAACTGAGACAGTAAATATACTACCTATACCTATTGCAATTTTAGTATTATTACTTGTTATAGCTCTTGGTATTCTTTTTGATATGATTTCCATGGCTGTTAACTATGCTGAGGAAAAAGAATTCCATTCTAAAGCAAGTAGAAAATTAGACGGAGCTAAAACTTCAATAAAACTTATTAGGAATGCTCCCAAACTATCTAGTATATGTGCCGACGTAATTGGTGACGTATGTGGTATCATAAGTGGTGCCGTAGGTACAATAATTGCATTAAAAATTACTGAGAGATATAACTTACCAATAAATATGCAAGTAATCATTTCAGCATTAGTTGCATCGCTTACAATTGGTGGTAAAGCAGGTTTTAAACTTGTTGCTCAAGCTCACAGTAATAAAATAGTTGATAGATTTACAAAAGTCTTAGGAATTTTTAGTTTTAAAAAGAAAGATAAATAGTTACATACATTAAACTAAAAAATAAAGGATATTAGATTTGATTCTAATATCCCTTTTTTTATGTTTAAATATTGTTCAAATTAGTTTATTAAAACTTATTATTTGACCATTTCTAAAGTTTTTAAAATTATCTCAACTTCATCCATTAGTTCTTCAGGGTCCATTGTTGAACACGAAGTTACCATTGTTAAGACTGAGTTATTATCTTTTGAAGCTATAATTATATAGTGTCCCTTTCTATTATTATCTTTATCTTCATATGTATACGTTGCATAATACAAATCATCTTTTAGATATTTAAAATTAGAATCTCCTTTTATTGTAACATTTGTGCCTTCATATTCTTGGATCCAATAATCCAATAAATATGAGTAAAAAGAATTTCTTCCTTCTTTTGTAGATACATCATCAGCACCATCTTCATCAACAAGACTAATAATTTCTACTGGAACTAGGTAATCTCCTTGATCTTTATAATCTAAATAGTCACCGTCATCATTTTTTACAATGCTCCAATTTGAGTTATAGTTAAAAGTAAAGCCATCGCCTTTATATACCAATGATTTTGTTTCAATTTCTGTTTGAGTTTGAGTTTTAATTTCTTCTTTTATAGCGTCTCCGGCTAAATTAAATAGTCCTCCAACAAGTCCAAATATACCTGCAACAATTGCTACAATAACAGCAATTGGAATACTTGCAGCACTTAAAGCAATACCTGCTGTCTTTTTATTATCTTTTCCTTTATGACATGCTCCAACTATGATGCCTACAATAGCTACAGGAATAGTCCATAATTTAATAAAGAAAGCTAAAGGTATACATGCAATACCAATTATCATTGAAATTAAGCCAAGTGGTGAATTACTTTTAGCTTCAGGTGCTTTTGGTTCTTCAACTTTTTGAGTAACAGGTTTTGAAACAACTTCAGTTGCTACTCTATTTGCTTCAGGTACAATTGTTGTAGCAACAGGCTCTTGTATTATTGTTTGTTGAACTGGTTGAGGTTCTACAACAGGTGCTGGTTCTTGAGGTTGAACAGGTTCTTCAACTGTTTGTTCCTCTTCTTTTGATTCCTCTTTTTCATCTAGCATACCTAGAATTTCGTCTAATCTATCTTGACTAACCTCTTCTTTAGTTTCTTCAACTATAGGGATTTCAACTTCTTCAGTTTTTTCCTCTACTTTTTCTTCAATAGGTTCTTCAACCTTTTCTTCTTTTTCATCTAACATACTAAGTATTTCATCTAGTCTATCTTCTGTTACTCCTTCTTGTTTTGGAGTAACTTCTTCTACTACTTCTTGCGAAGTAGTTTCTGGTTCTTTTGCTTCTTGTGGCATCTCTAATTTATTTCCACATTTATCACAAAAAAGAGAACCATCTTTAATTTCATTTCCACATTTTGAACAATACATAAATTTTCCTCCTATTTAATTACAACTGAATTATAACATTATATTTTTTAATAATGCAATATAGCTATTTTTAATTAAATTCAAGATAAAATCTTTATATTAATAACCTTTGATATTAATATTTTATTGTTAACATTAATATTTATATATTATTACATTTTGTCATTTTTTGCATATATTTAGCCATCTATAGTATTTATATTTGTAATTTTTGCATAAAAAAATAAGGCTATTATTTTTACTAATAGTCTTATTTTATCTTTGATACATATTCATTATATACGTAATGAACATATCTAATATTTCTAATTCTCTTAAATCTTCTTGTGCTTGTGACTCAATAACAAATGTTCTTCCTTTTCCTTTAAACTCTAAGAATTTTGGATAATCTATAGCAATATATAACATATCTTCAACTATAGAAAAGCTAATAATTTTTCCAAGCTCTGTATCAAAATCTAGAATCCTTGCCATTACACCATAAGATAAAACATTTCTTACTTCAACTGGGCTTTTAGCATATACATCATAAGCTCTATCAAAATCCATGTTTGGAATTTTAATTAAATCATCAAGTGAAGCGTTTAGTCCTTTTCTAATTACTTTGTAGTCTATTAAAGATTTTGAAGGAAGTCTAGTATATGCGAAAAGTCCACTCATCTTGTCTTCTATTTCTTTATCTACTACTCCATCATTTTCTTCAACATTTTCTTGTAAAATATTAATTTTTGATACGTTAACAACGTAATTAGGCTGTCTAATAACTACAGTTCTATCTACTTTTACCTTGTCATAATCATCCACAAGTTGTGATTTTTTAAAATTTTCTTTAATTTCTTCATCTTTATCCATGCATAACACGTCTTCAAATATTTCATTTAATACTATAGGAATTATCTCTTTTTCGTATACTAAGTTTCTGTGTGTAAATGAATACGTTTTTAGTATCAAAAACGCTATAATTAGTGCAATTGAAACACCAACTATAATAAAGTTTTCTAAATAGATTCCCAAAAGTGTTGAGATAATTGGTACTATTACTATATGATTTAGTAATTTGAACTTACCATTATCTTTTTGAAAATTTGCTTTTTGTTCCGGTGTCAGCATATTTCCAACCTTTTGATTTAGTTCCATATTTTCCCCCTAAATATGCAATCTTTTTTTTGATTATATACCAAATAATAAATTATTTCCACACTTTTAAATTAATTTTATTATTATTTGACAAAACGCATACAAGTCTATATACTATTATTATCTAAAGGATGTGATTAAAATGCTTTCAGGACCTAGACTTCCAATAGAGCTAGATGTTCTTTTTGATCCTACTGGCTATCTTAAATACTCAGATAAAATAGATAGCTGTAGAATACAAAATGAGGAAATAACAAATTTTGAATTAGATGAAGTAATACTTTCTAAAAGCTATTTTAAAAATGTTAAATTTAGTGGTACCATTCTTCCAAAATGCGAAGTTGAAGATGTAGTTTTTGACTCTTGCGATTTAACCGGAATAAACTTTGAAAAATCTTCTTTCAAAAGAGTACTATTTAAAAATTCTAAATTGACAGGAGCAATAGCTTCTTCTTCATATTTGGATAACGTTAAATTTGAAGAATGTGTATTAAATGATATTGTATTAGATAATAGTTCTATGAACTATGTAGATATATCTAATTCATCTATGAGATATTCAAATTTTACAGATGTAAAACATAAAAACTTAGAAATTACTAACTCAGACTTAAGTTTTGCAAACTTAAGTGATACAAAACTTTCAGGATTAGATTTAAGGGATAGTGAAATATCTGGAATTACAGTTTATCCAAAAGATATAAAAGGAGTAATACTTACAGGTTCACAAAGCCTTGCCTTTGTTAAGCTTTTAGGTATTGTTGTTAAAGAATAATGGCAGACGATATTAAGTATATTGGTGTTGATCCAGATTACACTCAAAGTCCTAAAGAAAATAATGCAGTTAGTAAAACTAAGAAAAATAAATCTGATACAAAAGAAAAATTTAGAATTAACAAACACAACTCTAAAGTAGATGATTTTATAGCCTCTACAAAGCCAAAATATAAGCATAAAGGTAAGATAATTACTATACTATTAATTATCCTACTTATATGGATATTTAAGCCTGTAAGCTTTTTAAAAGCCAAACTAGATGAAAAAAGAATGCATTATGCTTTACAAGATGATTCTTCTTCATTTAATTTAGATTTAAAATTTGGTTTATGGAATAATATTTTATATTATTCAAGTTACAACTATTACAAAGATTTAAGAGGAACTATAATTAAGCCTTTAGATAATTCTTCTACAAACAGAAACTATGACTTATCTCATCCAGCTATAGACTTAAATGGATATAGTGGTCAAGAAGTTTTGTGTGCTGCAAATGGTATTGTAGTTGACGTTGGCTATAGTGAAGACCAAGATAACTATATAATGATTAAGCATAATATAAAAGGTTATGATTTATATACATATTATTCAAATTTAACTACTATATACGTATCTAATGGTCAATATGTATATCAAGGACAAGCTATTGGTACAATAACTGGTAGAGAAGATGTTTCAACCGTAGTGAATGATAAGCATTGTCATCTTCATTTTGCAGTTAGAAAAGATACTAAAGAGTCTAGTGGTATGAATCCACTACTATTTATATATAAATAAAAAACAAAGGATGCATTAAAAATGCATCCTTTTTACCGTAGAGGTTGTTTACTAAAAAAATTTATGTTCGTTTTTACTATTTGTATTATACTATACTTTTTAAGAAAAATCAAGAACAATTGCTCGCTTTTTCATTTGTTATGTAATTGTAATATTTATTTTTGTCTTATTTTTCAATACGCAACATAAAAGTATAATATTTTTTATGTGCTTATATATTATCTATTTGGTTGTATATTTTCATATTATATGATAATTTATTATTGAAGGATGTTGATTATATGATATTGAAAATTGTTTTGCTTTTTGTTTTAATACTCATTAATGGATTTTTTTCTGCATCTGAAATGGCGTTTGTATCTATCAATAAAATCCAGTTAGATAATGATATTAAGCAAGAAAATAAAAAAGCAAAAAGAGTTAAGAAATTATTAGAAAATTCAAGTAATGTTTTAGCAGTTATACAGATAAGTATTACAGTAATTGGTTTCTTGTCTAGTGCTTTTGCCGCAGAAACTCTTGCTGAAAAACTTGCACAAGTAGTTGCTCCACTTATTCCACTTAGTCTTTCTTCTACTGAAACAATACTAATTATACTTGTTACTTTAGTATTATCTTTCTTTACATTAATACTTGGTGAACTTGTTCCAAAAAGAATAGCTCTTGTTTCTCCACAAAAGGTAGCATACTTCTGTAGCTTTCCTATTACTATTTTTCAAAAGATATTCTATCCAATAGTAATACTACTTAGTACAACTACAAACTTTGTATGTAAGCTTTTAGGTATAAAGAAGAAGACTGATGATACTATTACAGAAAATGAAATAATCTCTATTATCTCTCGCGGAAGAACCGAAGGAATAATAGATATGGAAGAAGAAGATTTACTTCTTAAAGTATTTAAGTTTGATGATACTACAGCTGAAAAAGTAATGACACCTCGTGAGAAAGTTATTGCTATAGATACTTATACTAGTGAAAAAGCACTACTACACATTATAAAGAATTGTAATTTTTCAAGAATACCAGTATATAAAGATAAGATGGACAATATTGTTGGTATTCTTGTTGTAAAAGAATTGCTTATTAGATATTCACAAAATGGAAAATTAGACTATAAAACAGCTATGCATACGCCATACTTTGTTGATATAAATGATAAAATAGATGATATTTTTAGAATGATGCAATCTGAAAAACAAGCTATGGTAATTGTTAAAGATGAAAATAGAATGGCTGGTGTTATAACACTAAAAGACGCTGTAGAAGAAATTGTTGGTAATCTTACTGATGAGTATTCATTAGAATAGAAAATAAAAAATACGGGATGTTAAGTCCCGTATCTTTTTTGCCTTATTATTCCTCAACAGCTTGAGCTTGTTTTTGGTCTCTTATTTCTACAAGTTTATCTTTTAATTCTTTTTCGATTTTTTGTAGTTCTAGTTCAGCTTCACTACGTTGTTTAGCACCTTCATCATGAATTTTGATTAAAGTATCTAATGTTTCTATAATGTCGCTATTTGTTTTCTTAAGAGTTTCAACATCAACAATTGCTTTTTCACTTTCGGCAGCAATTTCAATAGTTCCTTGTTTTAGATTTTCACTGTTTTTCTTTAACATTTCATTAGTTATTTCAGTTACAGCTTGTTGTGTGTTCAAAGCAGTTTTTGCATTAGCTAGTCCTAGTGCAATAACAACTTGGTTTTTCCATAGTGGAATTGTATTAGTAATTGATGATTGAATTTTCTCTACAAGTTCAGAATCATTATTTTGAATCATTCTAATTTGTGGAGCCATTTGAATTGAGATAATTCTTGTTGTTTTTAAATCATATAGTTTTTTCTCAAATCTGTTAATGATTGCCATTAAATCGTTAACTTTTTGTGCATCTATTTGTTCTCCACTTTCTTGTGCTTGAGCTTGTAATTTTGGAAGTTCAACTTCTTTTAATTCTTGAAGTTTTTTCTCACCAGCAATAATGTATAAAGATATTTGTTTGAATGAATCTAAGTTTTTGTCATACATTTCATCAAATATAGCTATATCTTTTAACATTTGAACTTTGTGACCTTCAAGTCTTTTTTCTATTCTGTCAATATTGTTGTTAACTTTATCATATTTTGCAAGAAGTTTTTCAACTCTCTTTTTAAGTGAACTAAATATTCCAAATAGTCCAGTTGGTTTGTTAACATCTGTTGCACTATCGAAATCTTTAATTTCTACTACTAGATCAGTAAGAAGTTCTCCTACATCACCTGTATTTTTTGTTCTAACATTTGTTAATACTTCATCTGAGAATTTTGCAATTTCTTGTTGTGCACTAGCACCATATGCAAGAATTACAGATGTGTCTTTAACATCTACTTTTGAGATGAAATCATCTATTGCATTTTTTTCTGCATCAGATAATTTTTCATAGTTTAGTGAATTTTCTACTACTTCTTCACTAACTGCTTTGTGAGCTACTAGCTCGTTTTCAATCTCTACAGTTGAGATTTCAGGTTTTACCTCTAATACTAAGTTTTCATTTTCCATACTTATTAATCCTCCTTACTGTCCTAAGTACTCTATTAATCTATTATAAATATTGATTCTAAGTCCTGATACTGCAGTATCAATTGATTGTGGTAGTCCTTCTACTCCAACACTACTTACATCATAGTTACCACCAGTAACACCAGTTCTAAATCCATATTTATTCCATGCAATTTGTTGTATATCTTTATTTGAAAATGCTTCAAAATATGTATTACCTTTTTCTGTTAATGTTGCAATACAGTGTGAATTCCAAATTGTTGGAACTGGGTATAATATTCTTATTTTATCCTTTACTTGTGCAAATCCATCTGGATTTGAGTTTGCAAGGTCTATTATACTCTTTTCATAATCTACAATCATTGGATATGCGCCAACGCCTGTTTTTAGGTATTTATCAAAAAGATCTGCAGGAGCAAAGCTCATATATCCAGATTTTTCATAGAATTGTTTTAGTTTTGGTAAGTTTTCTTCAATATTTGCCTCGTTAACTTCACCACCACACATTATAGATAATAATAATCCATAATATGTTGCACCTGGAGAAGATGTAACAGGGTCTGTTGAATTTATATTTATTGAACCATATAAAGTATCTAGTCCAATATCTTTCCATTTTTTACCTTCTAAAATGTAGTTTAATAATTTGTTCATATCTGTAATGTAGTATACTCCATCCTTTTGAGTTACTATTTGTTCTCTCATTAAAGCATCTACTACGACATCCCAGCTATAAATAACTATTGGTGTGTTTAATGTTAAGCTACCATTTAGAACAGTTTCTCTTGGAGCTTCACCGGCCTCTTTATTAGCAGCAGTTTTATAATACTCATAGAATCTTTGATCTGAGAAAAATATGAAGTCATAGTGTGCTCCATCTTCTTTTCTTACAACTGATTCTTTAACAAGTTTTCCGTTACTCCAGTTGTCATTTACTACGCTAATTCCGTATTCTTTTGCTAATATTTCGTTAAAATCTTCATCTGCTAAGAAGTTTTCTTTACCTCCACCTACTGCTCCATAAATAGTAGTAGTTTTGTATTTTTTACCTTCTTTCAAACCTTTAAGTCCTACAACAGCAAGAACTATTAATATTAATACGAATAATATACCAAATCCTATTGCTGTTTGTTGATTTCTTTTCTTTTTGTTATCTACATATACCTCTGCCATATTATTCACCCTCTTTCTTTACATCAATAATGTTCATATTATTATCTACTAATCCGTCAGTTTTAAGCATTGTTTCAAATACTTTAATATCTGCATTAGTATCTATGATATCTAAATCATACATGTTATTAAGTTGTGCTTCACAAGCCATTTTTACTCTTCCAAGCATTCTTTCAACTCTTTCCATGAAATCTATACTCTCTTGAGAAGTAAGTGATTGATTTTCTACTCTATCATATTGATCTAATATTTTTAATGTAAATGGTAAATAATAATCCACAAATTTTCTTACTTGTTTCATTTTCTTTGGTTTTTCTTTTAAGCTTAATAATATTTTATCTGATGTTTCACAAATTTGAGAAATATTAGATTGGATTCCTGGATTTTCAATTTTTCCTTCTAATCCTTTAATCTGTTTAATAGTGTTTGATGCTTGAGCTGTTAATTGTTCATACTCAAGTCTTTCAAGGTCTATTCTTTCTTGTAAAACTTCATTTCTGTTAAATATTAATGTTAAAGCATAGTATGATCCAAGCGAAATGAAAGCGCTAAATATTACGTTTAAATCTAGTCCTAGGTATAATCCACAAAAAGCTATAATTGCTATAATTATTGAAATTATATATGATGCTTTCATCTTTATACCTCCTAGTTATATCCTCTAACAACTTTGAAAGCTTCAAGTAGATTTGTTCTACCGTCAAAAACTTTTCCTGTTGAAAGATTTGCTATATCTTCTAATTGTTCGTCATCTGCTGAACCAAACATAATTGAGTATACTGGAATTGCAGGAGAAACATTTTGTATTGCGTTTTTCATTGTATTATAGTTTCCACTGTTTCCTTCTCCATCTGTCATAAGAACTATTGATACATTATATTTTTCTCTATCTTCTTCTTTAAGTACTTCAATAGCTTGAGTTACAGTATCATATATATTTGTTCCACCAGTTGGCTTTGTAGTTTTAATACTATTTAATATTGTTTCTGTATCTAACCCATTTTCTATTGTATAAGTATTACTTGGATATGAATTAAATAGTATGAATGATATTTTATCTTTTTCTGAGAATTGAAGATAGTTTTTTGATGCTTCTTCTTCTGTTAAGATAAAGTCCATAGCCTCTCTTAGTTGTTCAATTCCATCTGTAGACATACTTCCTGAATAATCTAAAGCAAAAACTGTATGAGTTGGTTTTCTTAGCTCTGATTGATATAATCCTAAAGCTTTTTGAATAACATCAGTTGAAGGATATTTAATTGGTATTAAATATTTTGTAGTATCTATTCCCCATTCAGGATTAAAGATTGTTTTATCTACATCTTCTTTAACACCACCATACCATGTTCTTCTACCAGTTTTCATTAATTCTTCTTGTCCTTCTTAAGATAGTAAGTATGATTGAAGTTGTAAGAAAGCTTCTTCTTTTTCTGTATTAGTTTTTCCTAAATATGCAAATACCGAGTCACTAATTGATACACCATCAATTGTATATACTCCATATAATTGATCATCTGCATTACTAATATTTTTATTTACGTTAATAATTGATGTTTCATATGTAACTATTGCATCACATTGACCATCTAAATACATTTCCTCAAGATATTCTTCGCTTCCTGAAGATCTGTTTACACCACTAAATAGCGCTGTAAGTTCGTCTTTTATTTTTTGATCATTTAAATACTCTTCTGTTAATACTTCTGGATTTCCAGCTAGTACACTTAAGAATCCTAAGTATGCACATGCACCAGTGTTTGTTTGAGTTGCGCTAGTCATTGCAAATCTAAGTTTTCCTTCTCTTATTGCTTTTATAATGTCTTCCAGTTTAACTTCTGTACCTACAAATCCTAAATCTTTAGCTACACTCTTTTTAATTGCAAAAACTACTGGATTCATATTTATAATTTTTGAATCTGAAGTTTTAGCTTTTGAAGAATCTAGCATATATAACCACATTGAGTTTGAAGCCCATACTGCATCATATTGTTCTCCAGCATTTAGTCTTTCCATTATTTCAAGAGTTCCAGCATAGTCTACACTTACTTTAATTCCACTTTCTTTAGCATAATCTGTAAGTACTTTTTCTATGTTTTTATTATCTGTACTAGAAATAATATGGATTGTTTCTTCATTTATCTTGTCTTTTACAGAGCTTACCATTGAAGAAATGATTGCATAAAGAGCTATTACAATGATAATAAATACAAGACATCCTTTTCCTTCTTTTTTCAATATATTCACCTCCTAAACCAAATAAATAGTTATTATCTTTTTCTTCTAATTACTGTTCCAGGTATTAGTTCAAAAGGAATTTTAAGTTTTACTTGTTGCCCTTTTATTCCTGGATTTATAGTATCTATTGCTTTTCCATTTTTAATATCATAAAGTTCTTCAATATTAAAAGCAGCTTCTTCTATTGTATCTGGTCTTAAGATTTCTAGTCTATCTCCTACGCTTAGTTTGTTTTTAATTTCTACAGCATAGATATCTCCTTCTAGTTTTTCAATAACTCTTGCACCATATTCATATTCTAGATTTTCACTTTTTCCATCATAATCATGAATATCTTGGTTATTTGAATCGCTAAAGTAGAATTCAGATAGTCCTCTAGTTTTAACTTTTTCTAGTTCAACTAAATATTTATCTGCATTAAATTCAGATTCTCTTCCCTCTTCTTTTAGTTTGTAGTAATCGTCTATTGCATTTCTGTATGCACGAACTACTGTTGCTAGGTAGTAATCTGTTTTTAGTCTTCCTTCTATTTTAAAGCTATCTACTCCCATTTCACAAAGAACTGGTATTTGACGTATTAAGCACATATCTTTAGATGAGAATAGGTATGTTCCTTTTTCATCGTAGTCTACATTAATAATGCTTCCAGGAGTATTTACTTCTTCTGCAGTAACTTTATATTGCCAACGACAAGGTTGTGCACAGTCTCCACAGTTTGCATCTCTTCCTGCAAGATATTTACTTAAGTAGCATCTCCCTGAGTATGCATAACATATTGCTCCGTGAATAAACATTTCAACTTCTAAGTCATCTGGTTTATTCTTCATAATGTATTCTATTCTTTCTTTGCTTAATTCACGAGAAATAATAACTCTTTTTGCCCCAAATTGTTGCCAAAACTTTGCTGCGTGTAAGCTTACAGTGTTAGCTTGTGTGCTGATGTGTATGTCTATTTCTGGTGCTAATTCTTTTATTTTTAATATTACACCTGGGTCTGAAGCAATAATTGCATCTGCTTTAACTTTCTTTAATATGTTTATTTGGTTTTCTATTTCTTCATAATCTAGATCGCTAGCATAGATATTTAAAGCAACATATACTTTTTTACCAATGCTATGAGCATATTTAATTGTTTCTTCTAGAGAATCATCATTTAGTTCTGCTCTAGATCTTAAAGATAATTTTGCTGTACCAGCATAAACTGCATCTGCTCCATACATAAATGCAATTTTAGCTTTTTCTAAGCTTCCTGCTGGTGCTAATAATTCTGGTCTATTCATAATATATTTTCCTTTCATTTAAATCTATTTATACATCCTAAATTATACAATAATTATGTAAAAAAGTAAAGGAAGCTATTGTTACAAAACGTAAAAAAAAGCAGTAAATTATTTGTATTTTTAATAATTTACTACTTATATATCATTTTGTTTACGATTATAGTTATTAAATAGTCTACAAAATTTATTACAATTGTAGACGGAATAACAAGTGTAATTATTGTGCTAATAATTATTGATGGGCCAAACGGCAAGTATGTATCTATTAGCTTTTTTGAGGTTTCCTCACCCTTTCTTTTTTGGATTATTTTCTTGTATATAATATACACTACACCTACTATGCTAGATATAATTATACTTTCAAAAAATATTACTACTATGCTTTTTACACCTACTAATAGCCCTATGCTACCAAGTAGTTTCATATCTCCAAAGCCAAAGCCTTCAGTTTTAGTTATTAGTTCAAACACAAAGTTAATTACAAATAGTATTCCAAATCCAAGTATCATTCCAAGTATGCAAGAGATTATGGTATCTTTTGAAAAATTAAATAATACATTAAGTATCCCTGAAGTTAGCAATAATATACTAGACGTATCTGGAATAATCATATGATTTATATCTGTAATTAGTGCAAGTATTAATCCAAGTATGGCTGGTGTGTATATTAGTATTATGCTTATCTGTGCTCTTTTTACTATTACTAGAAACAAAATAAAGAATATAATTATATACTTCAGATTGAGTCTTAAATTCTTGAAGCTATAAGTATATTCTTTAATATTAAAATCTTTACCTTTTTTTGAATCAGTGCAAAGAGTAAAATGAGTAGTAATAATAGCAAGAATTGTGCTTAATACAATAAATACAATAATTGTTATTATACTTTGCATTTTTCTTTATTCTCCTCTTTGTTATAATAGTGAATTAAAATTAATCTTTCAATAGGTCTTTTAATTGCGCTAATGATATTTTCTTTTTTATTTATTCTTCTTACTAAAACAGTATTAATATTGAATCTGTTTCCACCCCAAATATCTGTAAATAATTGGTCACCAACCATCATAATTTCAGATTTAGATATGTCTGGAAATTGTTCACATACAGCTTTGAAACCTTTTCTTCTTGGTTTAGTTGCTTTGTAATAATATCTAACACCTAGTTCTTTAGATATTCTTTTTACTATCTTAGTAGAAAACGAATTAGAGACAATATATAATATTACGCCTTTAGACTAATATCTTTAATCCATTTTTTTAGGTTTTTAGAATATTCTTTTCTGTTATCTATTAATGTATTATCCATATCCATAAGAATAAGTTTTATTCCATCTCTTTTAATTAATTCATATGGTATATCTTCTACTTTTTCAAAAGTATATTTTGGATAGAAATTTTTAAGTAATGATTTTCTTTTAGCCATAATACTATTTCACCTCTTAATTACAAGTATATATTACTATAATTATTTATTTTTTGCAAGAGAAAACAAATTTATACCTTTTTACGTTAAATTTTGCAAAAAAACTACTATTCTTTCTTTTCTTTTTAATTTTAATATGGTATACTTTTAATCGTATATTAAATACAAGAAAGGTGGGAGAAAAATGGAAAAAGAGATGACACTATATGAAGAACTTCAATGGAGAGGTTTAATTAAAGACATTAGTAGCGAAGACTTAATTGACAAACTAAATAATGGGGGTGTTAAATTCTATCTAGGCACAGATCCTACAGCAGATAGTCTACATATAGGACATTATTCTACATTCCTAGTAGCTAAGAGACTTCAAAAAGCTGGACACACACCAATACTTCTTGTTGGGGGTGCAACTGGACTAGTTGGTGACCCTAGAGGAACAGGAGAAAGAGAAAAAGCTGATGCTAAAGTTATTGAACAAAACTATACAAAGCTTAAAGCACAAGTAGAAAAACTATTTGGTATTAAAACTGTAAACAATCTAGATTGGTTTAAGGATGTTAACTACATAGAATTCTTAAGAGACTATGGTAAATATATAAATGTTAATTACATGTTAAGCAAAGACTTAGTTAAGAGACAACTAGAAATTGGTATTTCTTATGCTGAGTTTTCATACATGCTAATTCAAGGTGTAGACTTTAAACATCTTCATGATGAATTTGGTGTTACTCTTCAAATTGGTGGATCAGACCAATGGGGTAACCTAACAACAGGAATTGAAATAATTAGAAAATTAACAGGTGACGAGGTATATGCATTCTCTATTCCTCTTGCTACAGATTCAACAGGAAAGAAAATGGGTAAATCTGAAGGAAATGCTGTATGGCTAGATTTAGAAAAAACTTCTGCATACGAATTATATCAATACCTATTCAACTTAGAAGATTCAATGATGGAAACTTACTTAAAGAGATTTACTTTCTTAACTAGACCTGAAATTGAAGATATAATGTCAAAACACAATGCAGAGCCAGAAAAAAGACTTGCTCAAGAAACTCTTGCTCATGAAGTTATTAGAGACATTCATGGTGAAGAAGAATACCAAAAAGCAGTTGAAATTTCTCGTGCACTATTTAGTGGAGATATTAAAAATATCCCTTCTAATTTAATTTCTAAAGTTTTTGCTAAAGTAGATCATATAGATATTACTGAAGAACAAAATATAGTAGATTTCCTTGCAAATAATGGAATATGTACTTCAAAAAGAGAAGCTAGAGAATTTGTAAATGCAGGAAGTATCACAGTAAATGGAGATAAAGTTACAGATCTTGAAACTGTTATTTCTAAAGACCTTGCACTTGATGACAAATATGTTGTTGTTAGAAAAGGTAAGAAAAAATATTTCTTAGGAGAAATAAAATAATAACAAATATAATTTAAAATATAATACACTAAGCTAAAAAGTTTAGTGTATTTTTTTGCACAATATAAAATTTTAGTATATAATGTTAAACATATAAGGAGTAAGTCATGGAAAATAGAGCTGAAGAGTTTAGAAATTTATTAGATAAATATAATTATAAAGAAGAAAAAAACTTAAAGTTATCGTATAAAAGATATTTAGACATTGCCGTTAAAATGGGAAAATACATTGCTGAACTAACTGGTATTAAATATAAATTTAATATTGAAAGAGAAGCTTTAATACAAAATATAGCAGATTCAATGTTTAAAAACAGCTATATTTTTGCAGAATACTACTGTATGGTTGATGGTTTGCTCAATTATGTTAAACCAATTCTATTAGGTGACTATACTCTACGTGAACTTTTAGACTATGAAAATAATTATAGAACAGAAGATAGTTTTTATTATTTTCTAAATTCTTCATATTATGCAGCTCATGCAATTGATGACTACTTTGAAACATTAAAATACATTGAAGATAATAATGGCATTGAGTCAACTAAAGAATTGTTAGAAAATAAAATTAGAAAAGCTATATACCAAATGTATCACTACAGAAGTATTGTTGTTGACGAATCTCTATCAACTTCTGAGTTAATTAAAGAAATAACGCCTAAATTTTATGAGATAGATTTAGATTTAAATTATATATATAACGTCTTAAATAGTAATACTGCTGATTCATTTGATGATAAAGGTAATAAAACTATAGTTAATTTAAGCCCTGTTGAAGCCATCTTCATTTTAAAGAGAAGATTTGGATTTATTACAGATGAAAATGGTAATTTTAGTATAGAAAAATATAAAAATGCATGTATTCGTGATCAAAGAGAAAAAAGTGTTGAAGAACAAGATTTTGACACAGGAGATACAAGGTTAGATGATATGGATGATGAAATATTATTTACTGACGATGATGATACATATATGTAGATAAAAAAAAGAGCACCTTAATGGTGCTTTTATTTATTGGTGACCCCTACGGGAATCGAACCCATGATTCGACCTTGAGAGGGTCGCGTCTTAACCGCTTGACCAAGGGGCCTCTCACATTGTTTATTATAACATACTTGTCTAAAGTAGTAAAGAAAAATGTTTAAAAAATGATAAATTTAATTACTAATTGAATATCTCTTTTTCTTATGATAAAATACATTTTGTTGAAAGAAGGATGAATTATATGGGAGTACTTGAATTTAAAACAAAACCTATTGTTGAAGATATAGGAGCAAACTTAAAAATGAATAACAGGGGTTTCTTAAGAATATTCCAAGAAGCTGCAAATATAGCTAGTACAAAAATTGGTTTTGGTATTACCCAAACCGAAGCCACACACTTTACTTGGGTTATTTTATATTGGAGACTTGAAATATTAAAAAGACCTGTTTATGAAGATGAACTTAGAGTAAAAACATGGGCTACTTTTTCTAAAAAAATATACTCAATTAGAAACTTTGAATTATATGTTGGAGACGAACTTGTTGCACGTGCTGATTCTAAATGGACACTTGTAGACATCGAGTCTCATAAAGTATTAAAAATTCCAGATGACATGATGGAAAAATATGGAGTAATTGAAGATAGAGTGTTTCCAGATGATTTAAAGGAAAAATTTGTAATGCCAGAAGAGTACGATAATTCATTTGAATATAAGATAATGAAAAGAGACTTAGATGCAAATCATCATGTAAACAATTTAAGTTATCTATCTATTGCAAGTGAAGTTGTTCCTAATGATGTAATAGACAATGCTACAACACTAAATATTGTATTTAAAAAAGAAATAACATATAATGATACTATTGAGTGTTATTACAAAGACAATACAGTTTATATATACAATAGCGAAAATGATACATTCCATGGAGCTGTTATAATAAAATAATTATAAAATGTTAAAAGAGTGGATAAACCACTCTTTTCTTTTTTATTATCGTTTTTCCTTTTTATTTCTTGCTTTTCTTTTTGGTAAATAGTAATGCTATAACTACAAGAGATAAAAACGCTACTACTCCAATTACTAATTCTTTTTTATGTTCTTTTGCCCATTTTACTATATCTAAATGTAGTTCTTCTTCAAGGATTACATCCATCTTTCCTACTTCTTTTGAATCATAGTAATATGTAATAGTTCCAAGTTTTGTTCCAACTTTTGTGTTATACTCTATGACTTCTTCTCCCTCATAAATTATGTCTATTTTATCATAATCTACATTTGCTAGATATTTTTTTATATCTTCTTTAGCATGTACCTCAATTGTTTCTTCTTTTGCAAGATGAGTTGGAAGTCTAACAAGCAATTCATCTTTTAAAACTATTGGTCTATAAATATAGTGAGTTATTACTTCTTCGTATAATTTTTCTGAATCTATAACGTTATATGGTGTTGAAGAGTACATATTAGTTCCAGTAACTACCGCAATTAAATCTACATCCTCTTTTTCATCTCTAGAAAAACTTGCAAGGCATATCCCTGCATCTCCTGTTGTTCCAGTTTTTCCACCAAGTATTAGATGAGTTGTAATTCCCGCTTTAGTTGAAAGATTACTAATTGTGCTTTTTACTGTTATATTTCCGTCTGTTGTTGTATATGTTTTAAGTGACATTATTTCTTTTAAAGTTTGGTTATTTCTTGCATAATTCATCATTTTTGCAACATCTTCTATAGTTGAGTAATTGTTTTCATCATCTAATCCTGTAACGTTTGAAAAATGTGTATTATACATTCCAATCTCTTGTGCTTTTTCATTCATTTTATCTATGAAAACATTTTCATCTCCAAACACTGTGTTTTGAAGATATACAGCACTATCTGCTCCAGATGGCACAAGCATAGTTGCAAGTAGATCATAGTATGTTAATTCTTCTTCATCTAAAAGTCCTGCTGTAACTAAGTCTTCATCTACTTTTCCATATATACTTTCCATATCTATTGTTATTTTTTCATTAACATCTTGTATATTGTCTATTGTTACTATTGCAGTCATTATCTTTGTTATACTTGCAATAGCAATTTTTTCTTGTGTGTTTTGACCAATCAATAGTTCCATATTTTCTGCATTGTATACACCATAATATGGTGAATTTATTTCATCTGCAAAAACATTAGAATTAAAAACTAATATGCAAAAAATTGAAATTAAAATAATCTTAATTTTCCTCATAATTATTACCTCGAGTATATTTTACCATAAATATATTATTTTTGAATATTAAAAACCAAATTTCTAATAATATTAATGGTGATTATATGATTCAAATAACTCATAGATTTGAAATGCGAGATGGTATTGCTCAAGTTGTAATATACTGTTATACTCCAGTAGAATATGAATTTGCAACAGATTTTAATGATATAAAAAGCAACGCTATAACTACAGTGAATGGAATTAGAGACTATGTACAAAATCATTTTTCTCACATACAAAACCAAACCGCTATGATTATAGTTAATGGTGTTGTTTTAGGATCTACTGCAATCTCTAATATTTTAACTAGTTTAGGAAATAAAAAAAGTGAGTAAATAATACTCACTTAATTTATTTTTAACAATTATTACTCTACAAAGTTTTCGCATTTGCCAGTTTCAAAGAAAGCCTTAATATTTTCCATTGATACTTCTCCAATTTTATCTAATGCCTCTTTAGTAAAGAAAGCTTGGTGAGAAGTAATTACAACGTTAGGCATTGAAAGTAGTACAGATAATTCTGCGCTTCTGTAGTATGAGTTTGACATATCGTTTAAGAAGAAATCTCCTTCATCATCAAAAACGTCTAGTCCTACTCCACCAATTTTTTCAGTAGATAATGCTTTAATTAGATCTTTAGAATTAATTAGTTTTCCTCTACTTGTGTTGATGATTACAACACCTTTTTTCATTTTCTTCATTGCCTCTTTATCTATCATATTTTCGTTGTCTTTTGTTAATGGACAATGAAGAGAAATGATATCAGACTTTTCATATATTTCATCTAATGATACATATTTAAATCCAAGTTCAGCTTCTGCTTTTTTATCTTCATATACATCATATGCAAGTACTTCTGTTCCAAAGCCTTTCATTATTTGTATAAATACTTTACCTATTGCACCTGTTCCAATTACACCAACAGTTTTTCCATGGATATCAAAACCTAAAAGACCATTTAGTGTAAAATTGTATTTTTTAGTTCTTTGGTAAGATTTATATATTTTTCTGTCTACACTTAGTAGTAATGCTACTGCATGCTCTGCAACAGCATTTGGTGAATATCTTGGAACTCTTACTACTTTTAATCCTTCTGGTAGATGTGCTATGTCTACGTTGTTAAATCCAGCACATCTTAAAACTAGTAGTTTTACTCCACAACTCTTTAGTATTTCTAGTGTTTCCTTATCTGCAATGTCATTTACAAATATACATACTGCATCATATCCTTGTGCTAGTGGTGCAGTTTCATGGTTAAGTTTTGTTTCTAAGTATTTAATTTCATAATTGTACTTTTTGTTATAACTATTAAATAGTTCTTTATCATATTCCTTTGTATCGTAAAATAGAATTTTTATCATAATAACTTCTCCTTTGTTTCGAAGTGTTATTATATCACTTTATTTTTTTATTGACAATGATTTTATACAAATAAAACGTAAAAAAGCTAATTTATTTCAAATATAGATAAAGTATAACTAGACATAAAAATCATTATTTCTTCGAATTTTATTTAATTTAATACATTTTTTCTATTGACAATTGGAAGTATAAGTGTTAAAATAATGTTGTTCTTGAGCGGGAGTGTGGCGGAACTGGCAGACGCACAGGACTTAAAATCCTGCGGGAGTCAAATCCCGTACCGGTTCGATTCCGGTCATTCCCACCAGAATAATTATACAAGCTTCGGCTTGTATTTTTTTTATTTTTTAAAAAATATTATTGACTTTATGTAAACTATATGTTATAATAAATATGTATTTACTTTTGATAACATTATTTTAAATAAATAAATGAGATTATCTCATAAAGACTTGTTTGTGAGAACCTGATCAGTTTATGTAATATGTCTTATCGCAAGTATTTTTATTATTAGAAAATAATGAAATTATTTGCAGTTACTATCCAGCGGAAATCTAGATTACATCAGTTGAAGTGGTATACTTCTTGTAATAATCTTAAATTATATATATAAGCATTCCAAAAGGAATATTATATTTATGTTTAATTTTATTATCAGATTTTGATAGTAGCTAGTTTTTACATTAAATTTTCTATTTTACTCCATAGTAAGTGAATTTACCACTCATGAGCTTGGTTATTTTTAATTATTTATTATTCTGGTAAAATAATTAATAATTATAAACTGACATGTAAAATAGTAAAATTTAATGTGAAAAAGATAAGAATATTACATCAAACAAGTCCGTACGTATTTTAAAGAAAAGCATTTGCTTTTCTTTTTTTTTATACCAAAAAAAGACTAACATTTCTGTTAGTCCTTTTTCTTTTTCTATCTTTATTTATTCTTTGCCATCAAGCATGCACCTATTATTCCAGGTTCTTTTAGTTTTGCTTGTACTATATTTGTTTCTTTTGCAAAGCTATGTGCTTTTGCTTTAAAGTTTTCTTTTACTTCTTCAAAGAAGTATTTTTTAGCATTCATTATTCCTCCACCAATAACTATTGTATCTGGATTTATAGTAATTAATATATTTAAAAGAAGCATAGTTAAATACTTTTTAAAGTCATCTAATATTTTTTTTGCCGCATCATTTTTCTTTGCTAGCATAAATATGTCTTGAACATTATTTACTCCTAGAAAAAATTCTCTGTTAGCTTTTTGTATAAGATAAGTTCCACTTAATCTATGTTCTGCTATATCTTCTGAGTCTAGCATCATTCTTGAAAAGTATCCTGCTATATTTGTATCTCCTTTATATATCTTATTGTCTATTACTACTCCTCCGCCAAGTCCTGTGCTAATAGTTACATAGCATATAGATTTTGAATTTTTCCCTGCTCCTTTTGTTGCTTCTCCAAGAGCTGCAACACGAGCATCATTTTCTATTATAACTTCTGTTTTAAAATCTTTTTCTAATTTTTCTTTAAGTGGAAAGTTTTTAAATACTGGTATATTTCTAGATGTAGTAATATTTCCTTTTTCGTCTATTGCACCTGGATATCCTACACCTATTCTTTTTACAGTTTCATAATCTGTTATACCTTTAACCATTTCTTTTATTTTTTTATATAAGTCATTTGCAGTCTTTACATTTTCTAGTGTTTTTTGTGAACTGTAACATACAAGTCTTTCTTTTTCATCTATTGCTCCAACTCTAATGTTTGTTCCACCTATATCTATACCTAAATACTCGATCATATAAACACCTCTTTTTTCTTTGTTATTTTATTTCATACTCCCAGCCTGGTTGCCATGATTTTGTTTTTCTCCAATCTGTTTCAATTGCTTCATCCCATGTTTTGTTTTGTGTTAACACTTCAATAGCAAGTTGTGGGGCTTTATGTGCAACAAGAGCTACAGTCTTTCCATCATAATTATCTTTTAAATAATTTAAAAATTCACTTATTCTTTTTTCTACATCTTTAAGTGATTCTCCATTTGGAAATGGTACTTGTATGTGTTCTTCATATTTTACTAAAGATGTATCTTTTCCATCTAAGTCTCCATAGTTACATTCACGTATTCTGCTATCTTCAACAATTTCTTTTATACCGCCAAAAATATTGTTTGCAGATACTACTGCACGTTTTAAATCTGAACAAAATACAATATCTATTTTATCCATTGGTACTTTCTCTTTTAAAGCAAAGCTTTGCTCTATTCCTTTTTGTGATAGCTCAACGTTTTTCCATCCAGATGATACATGTTTTTCATTATCTGTTGTTGTACCATGTACGTAATACATTATTTTAACTGACATCTTGTTTACCTCCTTAGATACTATTATTATATCTTAAATATGGTTGTTTTAAAAGGGCAAAAAAAATAAAATGACAGAAAATCTCCATCATTTTATTTTATAATATTCATCTATGCCTATGTATTATTTCTTCCTCTTCATTTTCTAGAACTAAAAAGTCTTTCCCATCTAGATGGTCTATTGCATGTTGAACAATATGAGCAGAATAACCATGAACAAATATTTGCACTTTTATTGCTTCAGGTGTAAAGTACTCTAAAAATATTCTATCTGGTCTTTCAACAAGCATTGTTCTTCCTTTACAACTTGTACATAGTTCATATTCTGCACTACTTGATACGCCCTCAATATGCTTTATCTTTGGATTAATCATTAGTGTAACTTCATTATCCTTTATATCTTGTGGATAACTCTCGTCAAACAAATCTATTTTTAGTGCAACCACTCTTAATAATACGCCCATCTGTGGTGCAGTTAACTCAAAATAATTGTTTTTGTTTGCTACTATCCTCATTATTTTTAGCAGTGCGTCCTGCTTTCCTTCTTGAAGTGCTTCTATATCCACTTCTTTTGCCCTAAGTTTTAACATAGGATCTCCAATTTGTAGTAGTTCAAAATTCTTAAACATACTCATCCCTCCTTAAAAATTATTTTTTTCATCTGTGTATTTTTAATGTGTGAGTATTATATCACAGATTTTATGTTTTGTACATTCTCTGTGTTTACCTTTTTTTCATTTTATAGTATAATATTAATTGTAATAATAATGAGGTGAAAAAAATGAGTGAAAAAGATGAAAGAAGCACAATAGAAAAAATTGTGGATGATGTTAAGAAAAAAACTCCAGAAAAAGAAAGAGATCCTCTATATTTTGTAGTTGGTGCATTACTGCTAATTATTGGTCTATTCATATTGAGTAGAAAAGTTAGTGTAACATCTGGATTTTTTGGATTAAGCTTATGGGGATTTAATATGGGCTTTGGTCTTGTCATTCTTCCACTTATCTTTGGAATTATATGGATGTGTTATAATCCAAAATCTTTATGGGCAAAAATACTAAGTGCAATTGGTGGAATCTTAATTGTTGTTAGTATAATCTTAAATACTGGAATACATCTACAATTTATGACACTATTTGATTATATTATGATAATTGGATTAATTGCAGCAGGCATTGGTCTATTATTTAGATATTATTTTAAAAGAAAATAATTGATAGTTATAGCGGGTAAATTTGAATTTTACTCGCTTTTTATTATATAAAAAAGAGAGGTGTTAACCTCTCCTGCTGTTTGGAAATCTTTGATTTTATCCTTCGTTTTCGCCTCCCTTTTTATTAGTTTTAAAGTGTTATATATAAAAATTATCACTATAAATTTGCTTTATATTATGGATAGACTTTTTAGTTTTCATATTTTGTTATAGTGATTTTTGTTTACATGACCATTATACTCTAATAACTAGCAATAGAAAGGTTTTAGATTTTTTTAGACAAAACAATACTTTTTTTGTTAAAATGGTACAAAAAAAGCAGTATATTTCTATACTGCTTGATTTTTTATATTAGTTAATAGCTTTTTGCTTTACAGCAAGAACTGCTCCAGTAATTGAGCATATAGCCATCATAAGTACTTGTGCAATATCCATATCTCCTGTATTTACTGTTTTTTGTTCTTGAGTAGTTTCAGGAGCTGAAGTAACTTCTACTTGAGCTGCTTCTTCTTTTTCTGTTGCATCAGCTTTATATTCTTTCATTTCTTCTACTACTGGTTCTTCTATAACAGGTTCCTCAGTTACAGGCTCTTCATAGTAGTATTCTTCTGAAATAGTTGGTCTTTCACTTAAAACAATAGTTGTTACTTCTTCTGTTACTGGAGTTTGTATTTCTTCTTCTGCTACTGGTTCTTCTACAATTTCTTCCTCTTCTTCCTCTTCTAAAAGAAGTAGTGGTCTGCTTCCACCCAAAAATTCTGTTTCAGCTTTTACTACAGCATGATTATTGAATACAAACACAACTGCAAGTATAGCAGCTACAAATACTAGTAATTTCTTCTTATCCATACATATCACTCCCCCAACTATTGTATGTACTTATATAATATAATAAATTTTTAAAAATATTAAGTTTATTTTCAAAAAATAATTAAAAAACTTTTGTATATTTCCGGGTAGTTAACCATATGTTACAAAATTATTACATAGTATTTAACAAATGCCTAAATTTAGCATATTATACATTAAGGAGGTTAATATGAATAATATGAATTTAGCGCCAAGATTTTGTGCAAACTCAACAATGGGGCCACTTAAACTTACAGATTATATGGGTAAATGGTTAGTCATTTTTTCTTATGACAATGACTTTACTCCTGTTTGTACAACAGAGGTAATTGCTCTTTCAAAACTATATAATAACTTTATGGATAATAACTGTGATATATTGATGTTTAGCAAAGATACACTGCCTACTCATATTGCATGGGTTAATGATATTTCTAAAAATACAAATATCTCTGTTCCTTTTGCTATAATATCTGACGAAAATGGTGAGATATCTAACCTATATAATAACTTTGATGGAAATTCTGTATATATAATTGATCCTAATCAAGTGATACGTTCTAGTGTTACATATCCAAAAAATATTGGAAGAAATATGAGTGAGATATTAAGAACTGTTTGTGCTATGCAAGAAACAGATGTAAATAATTCCCTTACTCCTGCAAATTGGGTACCAGGAAATGATGTAATAATTGACTCACCAAATAGCTATGTAGAGCTAATGGATAGACTTAGATCATCTAGCAGAGGAGAATACTCTTGGTTTTCAAATGATAGTAGAGGTTTTAATCTATGAGAAATTGCAATTCATGTATAGAAAGTCTGTTTTGTAATGGCAAACTTACAATAGTCCTTCTATTATTTATATTTTTGTTTTTTTGCAACAGATAAAAAAAGAATATAGACTATCTCTATATTCTTATATTTCTATTTATTACTATTTTCTTCTATTGCTTTTGCAATTATCTCTTTTATATACTTATCTTTTCCGTATGTATATTCTTTTCTATTATCTTTAAACTTAGTTGCAAGTTCAACTTTTAACGCTTCATATCTTTTGGCTTCATCTTCATGTGAGTTCATGTAATCTCTAAACATAATAGATGTTATGCCATTCATATCTCCTGTAGCATAAACATGAATAAAAGACTTTACTTTTCCATCTTCTTCTTTACGAATAAGATAGTCACCACCCATAGTTGGTTCTTTCTTTACGGTATAAATATCTCCCTCAACATTTTTCTCAGTATATGCTTTAAAATCTTCTAAATCATTAGTTTGAATTAATATATCTATAATTGGTTTAGACTTAATTCCTTTTATGCTTGTGCTTCCTACATGGTCGATTTTAAAAATTCTATCTCCATATATTTTAAGAAGTTCTTCTTTTTCCTTTTCATAGATATTTGTGTAGTCTTCTCTATAATCCATTAGTTCTAAATATCCACGTTTTAATCCAACGTTATCCACTTTATACACCTTCCCCATTCCATACTTTACGTATGTTATTATATACATCTAATGTAATTTCACAATCTCTTAAAGATCTATGTGCTCCACTATAATCTATATTGAAATGATTTGCTAGTGTTCCAAGTTTATAGTTTGGTAATCCTTTTAGTATATTTCTAGATAATGCTAATGTGTCCATAGTATCTTGTCTTGGTTTCTTTCCAAGTTTTAGTTCCATGTATCTGTTAATGAAAGACATATCAAACTTAGCATTGTGAGCCATAAGTCTTAAATCTTCTGAGAACTCATCAAAAACACGAAGTGCTTCTTCACAACTTAGCCCTTCATCTACCATTTCGTTTGTTATTCCTGTAAGATTTGTTGTAAACCAAGGAAGCGGTCTTGATGGTCTAACAAATACATCCATTGTGTCTACTACTTTGTTATCTATTACTTTTATTGCTCCAATTTCTATTATTTCTGCATTTTGTGCACTTAGTCCTGTTGTTTCTAAATCCACTATTACAAAGCTATCTTCAAACATAATTGTACCTCTTTCTAGTATGTATATTATACTTTAATTTTATGTTCTTTTCAATATAAAAGCAAATATTTGTTCTTTTTTCTTGACAATACCAAACTACTGTATTATAATAGTTTCAAATTAAAATATATCTTATCCAGAGAGACTGAGGGACAGGCCCTATGAAGTCCAGCAACCTGCGTTATGTAAGGTGCTAATTCCTGCGGCATACTAGACCGAAAGATAAGCTTTAGACTAGCATGCGAGTGCTAGTCTTTTTTCGTTTATGCCTTATTCAATATATTTTAATATTATTTTTATATATTCATTATGAAAGGAGTGTTAAAATGAGTAGATTTTTATTTACATCTGAAAGTGTTACCGCAGGGCACCCAGATAAAGTATGTGACTGCATTTCAGATTCAATTTTAGAAGCAGCAATTAAAGAAGATAAAAATTCTAGAGTTGCATGTGAGACTTCTATTTCTAAAGATACATTATTTATCTTTGGAGAAATTACAACTAGTGCTAAACTAGATTATGAAAAAATTGCAAAAGACGCACTAAGAAAAATCGGATACACTGTTGCGGGTTCTGGTTTTGATGTTGAAAATTGCAAAGTAATCTTAGGATTACAACAACAATCTCCAGATATTGCTCAAGGAGTTAACTCATCTTATGATGATGAAGAAACACTTGGTGCTGGAGACCAAGGTATTATGTTTGGATATGCTTGTGATGAGACAGAAGAACTAATGCCTCTTCCAATTTCACTTGCACATAAACTTGCGAAAAGACTTGAATATGCTAGAGAAAACAACATATTAGACTTTTTAAGACCAGATGGTAAAACACAAGTAACTGTTGAGTATGATGGAGATAAACCTGTTAGAATTGATACTGTTGTAGTATCTACACAACATACTGATACAATATCTATTGAAAAGTTAAGAGACGCTGTTAAAAAAGAGATTATTCTTCCAGTTATTCCAGCAGAATTACTAGATGAAAAAACAAAATACTATATTAATCCTACTGGAAGATTTGTTATTGGTGGTCCAGAAAGCGATAGTGGTCTTACTGGTAGAAAAATAATTGTTGATACTTATGGTGGTTATGCTCGTCATGGTGGCGGTGCATTTAGTGGAAAAGATCCAACTAAAGTAGATAGAAGTGCTGCATATGCTGCAAGATATATTGCAAAAAACGTTGTAGCAGCAAAACTTGCAAGAAAATGTGAAATTCAACTTTCATATGCAATTGGTGTATCTGCTCCAGTATCTATATACATTAATACATTTGGAACAAACACAGTTGACGAAGATAGAATACTTAATGCAATTGAAAAAGTATTTAATCTTACTCCAGAAGGAATTATTAAATCATTAAATCTAAAAGAATTACCTTTTGCAGATCTTAGTCACTATGGTCACATTGGTAGAGAAGATTTAAATGTTTCTTTTGAAAAAACAGATAAAGTTGAAGAATTATTAAGTAATATTTAATTATAACTATATTTTAATACGTATAATAGCAGGGAGTTATCCCTGCTTTTTAATGTTTATTTTATATATTTATTTTTTTAAGTAAAAAAAGGGTATACCGAATGTCCGGTATACCTAAACCAAATTTCACTTTTTTATTTATTTAAATGTTATTGTATATTCACATTTAAACGACTTGTTAACTTCAAGTTTAATTATGTCTTTTTTGTCTAAAAACATTCCGTTTGAATCGGTATAGTCCGCAGTATTATACCATGGTTCAATACATATGAATGGCGCGTTTTTCTTAGACCATAAAGCCAAATACTTAAACCCTGAAAAATCCATTTCTAATAGTTCCTTATCGTTTTCTATCAACCTTACTCTTTTAGACTTTAAATCACTCATTATGATCGCATCATGCGCAAAAGTGTCCTTTTTAATATTGATAATCTTCTTATCTGTCATACACGAACTATTCACATAATCATTATTATATGATACAAGTCCGTTCTCTAATTGCAAAAACCTAACATCTTCTTCAATATCATCAAACTCAACTTTATACCTGTTCTCTTTCAAGTTAATTGAGAATGCAGGATGACCGCCTATCGCGAAGTATATCTCTTTATTATCCACATTATTCACTCTATATGTGACAGTAAGACTATTGTTGCGTATAGTATATGTTACATACAGCTCAAATTTATATGGATACATTTTGAGAGTTTCTTCGTTATATTTTAATACGTACGTATGCTCCCTTTCTGATATCTTTACAATGTCAAACTTCATGTCGCGCGCAAATCCATGTTGTGACATATGAAAATCTTTTTCTCCAATTTTAGTAGTGTTATTCTTTAATGCTCCAACTATTGGAAAAAGGATAGGTGCTCTTCGCTTCCAGTATACATTACCATCTTCGTCTAGAACGTTTTCTCCTTGATGTAAATATTCTCTGCCTTTGTAAGTGATACTTTTAAGTTCAGCGCCATTTGGTGTAGTTACTATTTCTAAATTCACCATTAACCTCCTATCAAAAAGGAGTTCATTATATCATACGATAATCATTTTGACAATAGTTTTTTTAAAAAAATGTAATAATTTTGTAATATTTCATATTCGTATGATTTAACAACTCCTCTTTACAACTGATATATACTTATTTTACGCGATATTGCAGAAATTTTCAACTTTTATATTTTTCACTATTCATTAGCCACTTGTATAATAAAGTGTCTTAAAATCCAAATTTGCAAAAAAGAAGAGATGAAATAATTCATCTCTAATTTATTAGTCGTAATTTAAGTCTATATTCCTTGTTTGAAATATTGATTGACTATTTTCTAAAAATTCTTCCAAAGTATCTAATGAATCATCTGCATATCTTTTTATTCTTACTGTATGCTCTTTACTTTCGTTTGGAAATACAATTTCAATTATTACTTCTTTGAATTCATCATCTATTTTTTTAGTTTTTATGCTATGGACTCTAGTGCCATCATGAAGTTTTAGTGGTGAACCACTCTCATATGAAATATAAGTTTCACCTTGCACCTTATTTCTTTTTGCTTTACCATTAGCTGTTAGATTGGGTCTATCTTCAATCCAATCTGTTATTTTGTCTTTTACGACCTCCTTAACTTGAGGTTTCTTTAAAATATTTGCTCGAATATTATTACACATATTCTTGCCTCCCTTCTTAAAAATTTTCTTTCAAGGTAAATCTATGTTGTTTACATAAAATATTATAACATAGAGATCTAGTTATGTCAAGGAAATAGGCAACAAAAAAGCTCAGATACTATAATCTGAACTTATGGAAATCAATGCTTAACGTCTATCTAAAGCTGGTTCAACACCAAGAATTGCAGTAACTGTATCAAGATCTACCTTGGCTACTCTATTTGCACCATCTCTAAATACTACAGTATTACCTGTAAGATAAGATTCATAATGCATATAAGCATACTCTACAGCTCTGTCAAATCCTTTAGTAGACTCTCCTTTCATTAAAATCTCCATAGCCTCTTCCTTAGTTCCCCTTAATAATTTCTTGAATAATTCCATATTATTCAACCTCACTTTCCTTTGTATTTTTAATTAACGAACATAAATTCTAAAGATTTTAATGTGGCAAAGCATTCATAAATGCTAAAAAATTTTTTCACATAATCTAGAACATAATTTCGTTCCGTAGCTATAAATATATCTACACTTATATTATACCACAAATCGCGCTATTTTTCAACTTTACACTACATAATACAACATTTGAAAGTAAAAAAAGAACCAGAGGATTTCCTCTGATTTTTCTATTCACATAAGTCTTCTACTTCAGACTCATTGTTACATTTTGCTAGTTTTCTTTCAAACTGGCTTAATGTTAAGGATGTTATAATATCCATTGTGAATTTAGCTTTTTCATGAGCTTCTTCATTGTTTACACGGTCTGAAAATACGACTCTTACTATTTTCATATCTCCATATTCTAAATCTTCGTCTTCTATTACTTGTAATTCCTCAACCAAATTGTTTTCATCAATTACTAATAATTGCTTTGGATCATACAAAATACGATCACTACTTCTTACTGCTAGATATCTAGCAACTTCATTTTGTTCCTTTTTGGAACTTCCTGTTTTAACAAAATTTTGTTTTGTCATAATTTTTTTCCTCCTTATATGACGAATATTTTTTTACGACTGTTCGTGAATTATCACTGATGAACTAAAATATAATCAATCGCGATATTATTATACCACTTTTTAATCTTTATGTCAACTTTTGTGCATAAAAATAAAAGCCTACAATAATGTAGGCTTAATTTTCTTTACTATTTTTTCTTTTGAACAGCTTTTCTTACTCTCTTTTTAGGAGCTTCTTCTACTTCTTCGACTTTTTCTTCTTCTTCTTTTTTTGTTTCTTCATTCATAACAGCTGCTCTTCTTCTTTTTGGTTGTTCTTCTATAGTTTCTTCAACGTATTCTACTGCTTCTTCAACAGGTTCTGGAATAATCTCTTGTGCCTCTTTAACTGGCTCTTCTTCTATTACTTCTACTTGTTCTTCTTCAACTTCTGCAGGAGTTTCTTGCGTTATTTCTTGAGTAGTATCTTCAACTACTTCTTCTGCCATTGGCTCTTCAGTAGTTTCTTCTTGCTCAATGAAATCATCTCCAAATTTTTCTTCTAAAGCTTCTTCTTCATCTATTTCTTCTTGTGGTTCAATAGGTTCATCTTTTATTAAATTTGGATTTAGGCTTTCATCTTCTGCAGCAAGATCTACAAAAGTGTTTTGTGGAAGTTCTATTACTTCTTCAGATTCTTCTTTATGCTTTTGAGATTTTTGTTTTATTTTCCAAAAAGCTCTTTTAAACATTCTAGTAACTTTTTCTACAACATTTGTTTCTTCTGGTATAACCATAAGCATATTCTTAAGCATTTTATCTTCTTCTTTGTCTTCTTTAGAACCTTTATATTCTAAAAGTTCTTGTTTCCATTTAGCAAAATCATTTACACGAATACTCTCTTCTAGAGCAAATATTCTAGAAGTAATATCGTTTAGTTGATCGTAGTCTACAATTCCACCATTTCTAAATCTATAAAAAACGCTTTTATATGATATACATTTATTTATAATATATTTTAACTCTTTTTCTGAAAGCTCATCTTTGTGTTCTTCAATTTTTTCTTCTAGGCCATCTACTAATTTATCTGCACGAGCTATATTATCTATTTTCTCAAGAATATCTCTTTGAAGTTCTTCGTCCATATTAGAGTCACTTTCAATTGTGTCAAAGATTTCTCTTATTTCCATATACTCCCTCCAATATTATCTATTTTTATCTTTAGTATATTAATTATATAATCTTTTAAAACATTATTCAACAATTTAATTATAATGTTTTAGCAATATCTACTAATTTTTGATAAGCAGGTTTCATATGTGGCTCTGTAGATAGTTCTACTACTTTGTCTATTGGTTGCCATGCCACTTGACTATTTTCATCTGGTTTAATTTGTATAGTTTCATTCTCGTCAGCTTCAAAAATATATGCTGCACTAAAATGTATATGGCTACTAACATATTTTCCTCTTTTTATATGTCCTGCAACAGGAAGTGCATCAATAGACATGATTTTTCCATCGCCTAAAACTTTTATATTTTTAACAGATGTTTCTTCTCTAACTTCACGAAGTGCTACTGCAAGCAAATCTTCTTCTCCATCTGCATGTCCACCTACCCAAGCCCATGAATTATATATGTTATGGAATATAAGTAATGCTTTAGTTCTATCTTTATTTACTACAAGTGCAGAAGAAGTAAAATGTACAAAATTATTTTCTCTAACAAATATATTAGGAAAAGTATCATATGCTTCTAACATAAATTCTTTGTCTTTTTTTTCTTGTTCACACTTTGGTGTGTATTCTTTCAATTCATCTATAAAACTCATAATATAATCACCAGAATAATTATATAGTATTTTTCTTAATTAAACAATAATTAAAAAATGAAAACAAAAAAGTAGATGAATAATTTCATCTACTATACATTGTCTAAATTAAAACTTGGAACATACTCTTCTTCGTGTTCTCCAAGTTCTTGTATATATCCATTTTCTATATTTAATTCTTCTAAATAGTTTTCTACTTCTTCTAATTCTTCTTTAGTAATCTTTCTATTTATTTCTGGATAATCTTTAATAACCTCACCTGTTGGAAAATACTGTGCCATTACACTTACTAATGCTTTATCTTTGAAATTGTTTGCAATATATTTTAGAACAGATTTTGTGTTTAAAACATTGTTTGGTAATATCATATGACGAATGACTACTCCAGATATAAGTATTCCTTTTTCATTAAATATAGGTTTACCTACTTGCATAATCATTTTTGCAATTGATTCTTTTGCATTTATTACATAGTTATCTATTCCAGAATATCTTTTAGCAAGTCTATCTGTTGCATATTTAAAGTCTGGTAAATATATATCTATGTATCCTTTTAATTTGTCTATTGTGTCACTTTTTTCATATCCACTAGAGTTATATACTATTGGAATAGTTAAGCCCTTAGATTTGGCAATTTTAATTGCTTCAATAATGCTATCTACATACATAGTTGGTGTAACAAGATTAATGTTGTTTACACCTCTTTCTTGTTGTTCTATCATTATATCTGCTAAACGTTCAATACTAATTTCTTTTCCATATCCATCTCTAGATATTTCATAATTTTGGCAATATACACATCTTAGATTACAGTTAGAAAAGAAAATTGTACCCGAGCCTTCTTTTCCACTAATACATGGTTCTTCAAAGTTATGTGTTGAAACAAGTGCTACTTTTAGTTTATCTGTTGCTCCACATACACCTTTATATTTTGTTCTATCTATTCCACATTCACGTGGACATATTTTACAGTTTTTATATCTTTCCATTTTATTCTCCTTGAAATATTATACCACATCATACAATACACTTGAATTTTAAAATAATTAATGTTATAATATAAGTGTAGTAAGCTCAATGGAAGAGCTCGGCAATGCCGGTGTGTCAGTTCGAATCTGATCTACTTGTTTTAACCCTTGTGGTTAAAATAATCCTTTTTAATAATTTTTTTTCAAGCTATCCCTTCGGGGATAGCCTATTTTTTTGCTATTTTTAAGGAAAACAATGGTATTTACCCTAAAAAAGGCAAAAAAAATATTGTATTAAGAATCTAATACAATATTCCCCCGTTTACCTAAATAAATTAGATATCAATTAAATAAATAAAATAAAAAGCGTACAGGACTACGTCCAATGGGTTTTTCTCCTTCGAGAATTTTCAGTATCAATGTATTTCTAAGCTGTCAGATCAGTCTTAAAAGTTCGAAAACTTCAAACTAATAAGCTTTGATGCCCCCAAACGTATATATATTTCATTAATTAATTTCCATTATAAGATCTCCAGAGAGTTCCGATAACTTTCATTAAATTAATAAAATCAAACCACTTTTATTTATTTATACGTTCATACAAAAACTGAACAATTTCTTGTGTACTGATTGTTTTATTTGATGCATAAAAAACTATAACCATTCAAAAACTAATCAAGTACGCTTTTTGCCTTTTTTACCTATTTAATTTCGAAGAAATATCGGCATTTACACTTTGCTTATTTTACAATACCATTGATTGTAATATCGAAAGCTACAGTGTTTACTGAATTTGATGCTTCAACTGTAAGAACAGTTGCTTCACTTCCAGTATTAATGCTTAAAACTCCGTTATTGAAAGAATAGTCAATTCCATCTAAACCGTCGATTCTTACATCGTCGCCAGAAATTTTGAATTGCATTGTGCTTCCTACAGTTCCAGTGTAACCATCAATGGCACTTACTTTAACAGCTTCCACACTTTTAACTTCTACTGTTTCAACAACTTCTACGTTTTTTGTATTATTTTCTTCTACTTTAGTTTCTTCAGTTGATACTACTTCAACAACACCCTCAGCTTCTTTGTTAACTACAGTTTCTTCAACAACTTCTTCTGTTTTCACAGCTTCAGTTTTTGTTTCAACGTCTTTAACTTCTTCAGCTTTAGTTTCGTTTTTGTTAGTGTCAACTATAGAGTTTTCTTCTTTTTTAGCTGATTTGAATAATTCTGCTAACTCGTCTTTTTCCATTTCAACGACTTTGTCGTCTTCAACTTCTTTTTCAGAGACAGTAGTTTCTTCAGGTTTGCTTTCAATTGAAGGTAACTCTTTTACTTCATCATTGTTGACTTTAATGTCTTTATCGCTATTTGCAGGTTTATTATCAGAAATAGTTGTCTCTGGAGCTTTTGGAGTAGTGATAACTACGATGTCGTTCTTATAGTCTTCAACCTTCTTAGTATCATCTTTTCTAGCTTCTTCAATTACTTTTTCTGTTTTTTCATCTGCTTTTGCATTAGTATTGTCAACAATTTTGTTTTCTTTAGATCCTGTTGTAGTTTCAGCTTTAGGTGCGCTCTTTGTTGGATCATTAGCTTCCTTAGTAGCAGTAATTTTATCCTTTAAAGAACCATCTGGATTTGTGTATGCACCATGTGCATCAAAAGTCCTTGTACCTTTAACTTGTCTACCATTTGGATCTGCAGTAGGTTTTGAAGTTTCTTCAGTTTTGTCATCCTCAGATACTTCTTCTTGTTTCTCTTCAGAAACGATTTCTGTTTGTTCTGGCTCATTGTGAGTTTCCTCCACTTTTGCTCTATGGGTTGGAATATGGAATATAATTACTAATAGCGTAGCTAAAATAACTATAGCCATTCCTACCTTTGCAAATGTAGAAAATCTTACTTTTTCACCAATCTCTTGCTGTAAATTGTCTTTCTTTATGAAAAGAGTTCTAATAATTAGTATACAACCAACTATCATTGCCGTCCCTAATACGCACTTTGTGCATATCCAAAATAACAATGGTGCTAGTGTTAATACTAACGTCTCTAGAATACCTCCTTTCAAAGATTTGTTCAAATTGTTATTGTTTACCATAATTAATCAATCTCCTTTCCTAATATTTTTTATTAATATGGTATATATTTGGACATATCAACGCCCAAAACCTGAATAACATTGATACAAAAAAATGAAGTATACTAAGAATGTGTATAAACGTTTGTATAACGGACAAAACTCTAGATTGCTCTAGATTCATTATATTTTACATTTAACTCATTCGAAGCAGTGACTTCAAATATCGACCAATATTATTACACCTATATTATATCATATTTTTATGTAAATTGCAAGTATTTAGCGAGTTTTGCAACTAAAAAGTTACATAATCACAAACACCATTCAAATACATAAAATGAAATATATAGATGTTAGGTACCATTATTATATCACAATTTTTATGTAAAGTACAGCATTTTTTCAAAAAAAATTACCAAGTAACTTAATTTTACTTGGTAATCTTTATTATTTATCTTGTTAAATCTTCTAACTCATCTTCTGACATTTCTAGTGAACTGTTACTTTTTACAGTGTTTGTTGAGCTTGCAGATACTGTTGCTTCATTTGATGGAGCTGGATCTGAAGGAGCTTCAACAATGTTTCCAGTAACTTTTCTAGATGTATCTGGTGCTGTATTTGTAGCATCAACACGAGATTTATCTTCAGTTTGAGGTTTTGCAGTTGTGCTATTGTTTGATGTGTTTCCATTATCTGGTGTAGTTACAACTGTTATTCCTCCACCAATCTCTTCTTTTTGACCGCCATTTTGAACTTGGTTATTTATTTTGTTGTCTGTTTCATTTTTATATTCTTCAGCACTTTTTTCTCCTTCTTTAGTTCCTACGTTTGCAGGAGCTTGAGATGTAGAATTAGCTTGAGGTGTATTTTTTGAACTTTCATGTGTTTGATTCATAGAATCTTTTAGATTTCCATTTGAATCTGTATAATTTCCATGAGTATCATATGTTCCGCTATTTGTTCTTTTTCCACCTTTATTTTTATTAACATAGTCATAATCTGTAATTACTTCTCCAGCATCAATTGTATTAGTATCTTTGTCTTTATCATCTTCTTTAATAACTATACTTGAATCATCTGGATTATCTTTTCTAATATCCACATCATTTTTACCATTATATAGTATAGCTCCTCCTGTTATCATACTAATTGCTGCTATAGTTGCTAATGTATTTCTTACTTTATGAGACTTAGCTTTTTTAGTCTCTTTTTCAGCTTTATTTTCTGCTTCAGCTATTTTCTTATCTGCTTTAGCTTCTATGTTTTTAATTTTAGTTTCATAGTCTTTATTTACTGTATCTTGTTTTGCTTGAACAACTTGTTTATCTAAGTCTACTATTTTATTAATATAATCTTTTCTTTTATTTGACATTTTTCATTCCTCCATTTATTACTTCGTTTTCTACTACATTAATTATGTTTGTACAATTAATTATTTAAATTTTTCTTGATTTGATTTATTTTATTCTGATAATCTTCAGTCGCATTAGCTAGCTGTATGAGCTGTTCATCTAGCTTTGCATTTTCTGTTTTTAGCTCACTATTTTGAAGATTGATTTTTTGTGTTTCTTCTAGGATTTGAGCTGTTTCCTTTTCTGTTTCTTGAATTCTTTTATTCATGTTTTCGATTTCTTCCATATTATTCTTTATATGTTTTTTCATGAATGCGATGAATTTCAATTCTGTTTCTTCATCTAGATCTATAGGACTAACTATACCAGTCTTAAGATCTTCTAATAATTCTTCCATAACTTCATAATTTTTCATTTACTAAATCCTCCGTTTAAATACTTATTTTCCTTGAGATTTAACAATTTTTTTCTTGTTCACCCGAATTTTGAACACGTATAATATTATAACATTTTTCAAAACTTTTGTCAATTATGTAAACTCAATTTTATAAAATTTCTTCATTTTAGTTTAATTCAAAATTATTTTTAGGCAAAAAAATAACCAAGTAGTTTTTTAATTACTTGGTTATCTGTTAGCTATTATCTAAATAAGTCTGCTAGTTCATCATCGTCCATTGTATGATTATTTTGACTTGGTTTTTCAACCTCAGGAGCAGGTGTTTGAGTAGGAGCTGATTTTGTTTCTACAGGAGTTTCTTTTTGCTTTGCTTCTTCACTCTTTATTTCTTTTTGAGGTTGATTTTCTTGCTTATAATCTCTGCTTGTGTCTCCTCCTGCTCTTTGCTCATTTGCTTCTGCTTGAGCTCCCTTATTTTTATCCTCCATTCCTTTTTGATAGTTAGTGCTTCCTGAAGGTTTTTCAGTCTTTTCACTTGGAGTATTATCTACAATTTTATTTTCTTTAGAGCCTGTTGTAGTTTCAGCTTTTGCTGGAGCTTTAGTTGGATCATTTCCTTTTTTAGTAACTTCCATTTTGTCATTAATTTTTCCATCTTTTGAATACTTTCCATGTTTATCTATTGTCCTTGTGCCATCTATCTTTTCACCAGGATCTTGTGCTTCCAATTCAACTTCTTCTTGCTCTTGTTCTTTGTCGTCTTCTTCTATTTCTTCATTACTATTGTTATTATATGGATCAACGTAACTAGAATCATACGGATTATCACTATTAACAATCGGGTTAGCTCTTGCTCTGATTGTAGATCCTACAGTAATTATGCCTGCTATAACAAAGCCTAAAACAGTTCCCACTATAGCTTTTGAAGCCTTTGGATGTTTTTGTGAAAAATCTTTAATTTTAAGTAACCATCCTTTTCTTTCTTTTTCGATTTTATAATATTCTTCCGCTATTTCTTTTCCTTTTTTTGTTGTCGTATTATTATTTTTGGCTGCTACATTATTATTTATGCTTTCTGCTAAAGAACTATCTGCATTTCCTTCTAATAAATTTCCTGCATATATTGCATTAGATGTTTTTTCATCAATTGGTTGTCCTTTTTTTAAATTATCTGCCATTGTAATCCCCTCCTTTTTTTACTTATTTTTCATCATCAAAAATATCATTTGTGTCCTCATCTTCAGCATTTTCATCAATAAATTTTTGAATTTCTTCTGCCATTTTTCTATTTTCTTCTCTTATTGTTTCTGTCTCTGCTTCAATTTTTCTTGTTTCTTGTGCTATTATCTCTGTTTCTTTATTAATCCTTTCTGTATCTGCATTAATTGCTTTAATTCTGTCTAGTTTTGATCTAATATGTTTTTTTAAAAAAGCTAAATATCTTTCTGCTGTTTCTTGATCTAAATCCTCTGCTTTAACTTCTCCTTTTTTAAATCTTAATAATAAATCCATCATCTCTTTATCTTCCATAATCTTTTCCTCCGTTTATGTATTTTTTGTACATATAATTATATCATAAAAACGCTTATTTTTCAATTATGTAAACCGAATTAACGGTTTATTTAGACATATTTATATTATTTTTATACTTTTTGTACAAAAAACACTTTTTCATTTAAATTTTATCTAAAACAAAAAAAATATACAAGTATATTTGAAATTTTTCTTGAATTATGGAAAATATTATGTTATACTAGTGACATATTGATACAAAAGCTATGACCAAGAGGAGTAAAATGAAGGTTGTATAAAGAGAGGAAGACTCGACCAGGCTGAAAGGTCTTCTATATAAACACATTTGAAGGTAGCTTGCGAGCTGGCATATTGAAGATTAATTTTGCGTAGGTATGCTCCGTCACAGTCGGTAAATCTGTTAATTAAGTGCACAACTTGTTTGTGAATTAAGGTGGTACCGCGAATTATCAGTCATTCGTCCTTAAGTTTTAGGATGAATGACTGTTTTTTTATATTATTTTTAAGTAGAAAGGAGATAAAGGTTATGCTTAAAGATTTTGGAATATTTATTGCACTCGTCTGTCTTTTAGTTTCAATCGTCTTTGTGTTAAACGCAAGATGGGTAATAAAAAGTATAGACAATAACTATGATTTAGAAAATAACATGGTAGGAAGAATAAAGGTTATTGCATCCGTCGTGAGCATGATTTCTTTATTTTGCTTATACTTGTTAATTAGATAATTTTAATGAAAAGGAGATAATATAATGGAAAACAATTTTAATTTTAAAGAAAGAGAAGATAAAATTTATTCAAATTGGGAGGAAAAAGGATACTTTAAACCTAGTATGGACAAAACAAAAGAATCATACTGTATTATGATGCCTCCTCCAAATGTCACTGGAAAACTTCATATGGGACATGCACTTGATGCAGCTATACAAGATTTCCTAATTAGATACAAAAGAATGAAAGGATTTAACACTTTATGGCTTCCTGGTACAGACCACGCAGCTATATCTACAGAAATGAAAGTTGTTCAAAGCTTAAGAGAACAAGGAATTAAAAAGAGTGATTTAACTCGTGAACAATTCTTAGAAAAAGCTTGGGATTGGACAAGACTATATGGCGGAACAATTCAAAAACAACAAAGAAAACTTGGATGTTCTTGTGATTGGTCTAGAAGTAGATTTACATTAGATGAAGGATTATCTAATGCTGTACTTGAAGTATTCTTAAGATTATATAACAAAGGATATATTTACAAAGGTAAAAGAATGATTAACTGGTGCCCAAATTGTAAAACAAGTATATCTGATGCAGAAGTTGAATACAAAGAAGAAGCTTCACACTTATGGTATATTAAATACCCAATTACAGGAAGCGATGAATATTTAACAGTTGCGACAACAAGACCTGAAACAATGCTTGGAGATACTGGTGTTGCAGTAAACCCTAAAGATGATAGATTCAAGCACTTAATTGGTAAAACTTGTACTCTACCTTTAATGAACAAAGAAATACCAATTGTAGCAGATCCATTCGTTGAAATGGAATTTGGTACTGGATGTGTTAAACTAACACCATGCCACGACCCAAATGACTACCAAAGTGGAATTAAAAACAATCTAGAATTTGTAGAAGTATTTAGCGATGACTTAATGATGCATCCTTTAATTCCAGAAGTTGAAGGAAAAACAACTATGGAAGCAAGAGATATCGTAGTAGATCTACTAGATAAACATGGATATCTACTAAAAATTGAAGACTATACTCATAATGTTGCAAAATGTGAAAGATGTAAAACAACTATAGAACCATATATCTCAGATCAATGGTTTGTTAAAATGAGTGAACTTGCAAAACCAGCTATTGAATGTGTAAGAAATGGTGACACAAGATTCATACCAAATAAATATGATAAAACATACTTTAACTGGATGGAAAATATTCAAGATTGGTGTATTTCTAGACAATTATACTGGGGACATAGAATTCCTGCATATTATTGTGATGAATGTGGAGAAATTCATGTTGCAAAAAGCATGCCTCAAAAATGTAGTAAATGTGGATGTGAACATTTAACACAAGATCCAGATACATTAGATACTTGGTTTTCATCTGCTTTATGGCCTTTCTCAACATTAGGTTGGCCAAACGAAACTGAAGATTTAAAAACATTCTATCCAACAAATACACTTGTAACAGGATATGAAATTATACCACTATGGGTATCTAGAATGATATTTAGTGGACTTGAATATGTTGGTAAAAAGCCTTTCTCAGACGTTATTATTCATGGTATGGTTAGAGATGACCAAGGAAGAAAAATGAGTAAAACTTTAGGAAATGGTGTTGACCCACTAGACGTTATTGCAGAATATGGTACTGATGCTTTAAGATTTTCATTAATTCTTGGTATCACTTTTGGTAATGACATTAGATATATTCCTGCTAAAGTTGAACAAGGTTCAAACTTTGCAAACAAACTATGGAATGCATCTAAATTTGTCCTAATGAATCTTGAAGGATTTACAGGAGATTATGATAAATCTAAACTATGTGCAGAAGATAAATGGATACTTTCTAAAACTAATACTTTAGCAAAAGAAATATCTCAAAATGTAGATAATTATGATTTAGGTGTTGCTTGCCAAAGAATTTATGACTTTATATGGAATGAATTCTGTGACTGGTACATTGAACTTGTTAAACCAAGATTATATGATGAGAATTGTGCTACAAGAGCAGAAGCTCAATTCACATTATACACAGTATTAATTAATAGCTTAAAAATGCTACACCCAATTATGCCATTTGTAACTGAGGAAATCTATAAAGAACTTCCAAATACAGAAGAATCTATTATGATTACAGCTTTTCCAGAATATACAGATGAATTTGCATTCGAAGACGAAGAAGCAAAAATTGAGATGCTTAAAGAATTAATTGTTGGAATTAGAAATATTAGAAATAATATGAATGTTCATCCATCTAAAAAATCTGAATTAATCTTTGTAACTACTAAATACAACGATTTAATTGAAGCAAGTAGAGCGTTCTTAGAAAAACTAGGATTTGCTAACAAGATAATAATTCAAGATAGTAAAGATGGAATTGATCCTAATGCTATTTCAATAATTGCACAAGATCTTGAACTATACATTCCATTTAATGATTTAGTAGATATTGCTGCTGAAATTGAAAGACTTACAAAAGAAAAAGAAACTGCTCAAAGTGAACTTAACAGAGCGCAAGGTATGCTTTCAAATGAAAAGTTTGTTTCTAAAGCACCAGAAAAATTAATTGCTGGTGAAAAGGAAAAAGTAGCAAAATATACTGAAATGATTGAAAAAATTGATGAAAGATTAAAAGAATTAAATAATCAATAAGAGATAATAATACTAAGAGATGGTAATTTACCATCTTTTAGTTTGCTTAATTGACTACATTTTTGTGTTATGATATAATAAAAAATGTATTTAAGGAGAAAGATAAATATGAAGAAAAAAGCGTTATATTTATGTATGGTACTAGTAATGGTTCTAGTATGTACATGTTCAAATATTGTATTTGCTGTTATTCCTAGATTTGGTATAGGCGGACCAAGTTCTGGTACAGTAGAAGTTGGTGGAACAGTAACTTATCCAGTAACTATTTATAATGGTGCAACAAGTGTAACACTAAAACCAAGTGATGTTAGACTTATTGGTGGAGTTACAGCAAACATTAGTATTTCCGGTTCTGGTAATTCAGAAAGAACTATAGTACTAAGTAATATTCAAGGTAGTGTTGGTGCTGTTGGACAAATTTGTATTGTAGCTGGTGCTGCATCAAACGCTAGTGGTGGATCAAAAGAAACAGGATATTCAACTGGATTTACAATTATAGCATCATATACTCCTGAACCTGATCCTACACCTCAACCAAGTAATCCAGATAATGGTAATAACCAATTACCACCTTCAACAGACAACGGAAATAATAACAATCAAAATCCAGAGCAAAAACCAGAAGAAAAAGATGAAGTTGCTCCAACAATGGAAATTGCAGAGTTTTCTAAATCTAGTTGTGAACTTGGAGAAACAATAACTTTTGATATTATCTACAAAGACAACAAAGAAGTTACTTCAATAACATTAGAACCTAAAGATATAACTATTCATGGTTTTAAAGCAGATGTTAAGATAACAGGAGATGGAAATTCTAAAAGAACAGTTACTCTATCTAATATTTCTGGAAACTTAGGTGGACTTAAATATGTTACTATTGCTGCGGGAACTGCTGCAGATAAAGCAGGAAACAAGGTAAAAGAAGGCGGAAAAACTGCTATGTTTAAAGTAGTAAACTCCGATACTAAAAATAAACCAGATGATTGGATAGAAAATCCAAACACAGGAAAAATAAGATAAAAATATAGAGATATACAATTAAATGTATATCTCTTTTTTATTTAATTACTACCTATCTCTATTCTTATACTAAACTTATCTGTAGGTCTTCTACATCTTGTATCATTAATGTATTCACATATTGCATTTTCAACTTCTCTATCATCTTCCTCATTTTTAAATGCTATTCTTTTTCTTAATGTTTTTGGATTTGGTATCCTTCTCTTTATTACTGGTGCTAGTTCATCTGATACTATGCTTATTTGTTTTAATAGTGATACTGGAAATCCTTTTTCTTTTGCTCTTAAAACATTTTCATAGTTTACACTTGAATAGAATAACTCTCCTCTTTTTTCTATCTCAACTATTTTTTCATCATCCCAAGAAATTATTAATGTAGACATTATATCTCCTCTCTTTCTATCTCTTTTTCATCTATTAGTTCATAATAATCTATATCTATGCATTCACATATATTTTGTAATCTATTATTAAACACCTCATACATAAATTCTTTGTATTCAATAGGTATTCTAGATTTAATCTTTTCTTCTACACTATATATAGCTTTAGATATATCCATATTCTTTGCACACTTTCTTGCAAAGTTTAACATATTTGGATTTTCTTCAATAATATAGTATAAAGTATCTTCCCAATATGGATAATCTATATTACGTTTGTTTTCTGGCACTCCAGAATCTGTATAGAAAGTATCTACTCTATCTGCTAACATATCTTCATTTTCTAACATATCATACATATCATCTATAGAACTATTTGAACCTAAAGAATATGTGTTATGACAGTTTGGTGCAACCTTAAAAATCTCATTTCCATCCTTATCTTTTCCTGCTAAGAAATCATAATCTGTTGCTTTTCTATTGGTAGATAAAGTAAATATATCTGCTATGCAAATCTTTTCAATATCTTCTATGCATTCATTTGATACTTTCTTTTCTAGATATTCTACTCTACAATAGTCCTCAATTGCGTCAAAAAGGTCATCTAAGGAACTTTCTTCTGTGTTTAGATATCTTTTACCTTCTATTAGTTCTGAGCCGTTAATTAGGAAAATATCCTTGTTATAATTGTCTAGTATATTATCTGAAATTGTAGTGTCCATTCCTTTATATTTAGCAAGGTCAAAAGATGCACTCTTTATTCCAATTTGTTTTACTAATTCTTCATATACAAGCTCTGCATAGATATTATAATTTGCATTTTCTTCATGCTCATCTCTTGGTTTAACATATATATACTTTTCTTTATCATCCTTTCTTACTTGAGCCCAAAAATTTAATTCATCATATCCATCAATATAATATGGATATGTAAAACTAGATGGATTGTTCCTAAAATATTCATCTAGATTAATTTGACCATTCTTTCTATAGTCTTCTATATTTTCTTTCATTTTAATCACCTCGGGTAATGTTATACCACCCTATTTGGCTTAAACAAAGCAATTTAATCTCATTTTCTTTGTAACTATTTGGCATAGACAAAACTAGTCTTTTGTAACAATCATTTTTTATATTTTAGGCACAAAAAAAAAGAAAGGCAGAAATTTATCTGTTCTTTCTATTTTCTATGAATTCATGTATTTTTATTGTAACAAGTACAATGATATCAAAAGCTAGGATTGCAACATATAGTTTAGGGAAAAGTTCACTTTCTGGTGCGATATTATCAACACCTACAAGTTTAATAATTAAACCTCTAAACGTTAATGTAGGGCTACCCCAAGTCTTTTGGAAGATAACTTCATAGATAATGTCATATCCAAGTAAAAACATGAATATAATCATTCCAATTGCTAACTCCTTTACACGATCCATAAAATTCTCTTTTTTGCTATATTCATAGCTTTCCATAAAATCAACTCCTCTAATTAGAACCTTGAGAATTAAATATAAGTTCTAATACCATAATTATACCATATTTTGCTTTAAAATTCAATTTTATGTAAAGTAAGATAGACATATAAAAAGACAGAGGTTAACTCTGTCATCATAAAGTTTTAAATTATTCTTCTGGATTTGGTGCTCCAACTGGGCATATAGATGCACAAGCTCCACATCCTATACATTTTTCTGGGTCGATTTCCATTTTTCCATCACCCATTGAAATAGCTCCTACTGGGCAGTTCATTTCACATGCACCACATGCGATACAATTTTCACTAATTTTATATCTCATCTCTTTTCACCTCCTAGAGCATTTCTACTCTTCAACTATTTCATCATCATTATCTGAAACATCTTCCTTTTCTTCCTTCTTAGGTGCCTTAGGTGTCCATTTAAGCTTATCTACAGGATACGTTTCATATCTGTCTTCATCTTCACTATCAAAATTAAATCTAACTTTTACCATTTTATTTAAAATATCTACTGAAGTAACTTTTGCTTTATCTTGTTCACCTTTTACTTTAACAATCTCGCCTACTTTTGGAAGTTGTTTTAAATTTTCTTTATATATCTCTTCTTCAAAACGTAAACAACACATTAGTTTTCCACAAGCACCAGAAAGTTTTGACATATTAATTTGTAATCCTTGTTCTTTTGCCATTTTGATAGTAACAGGATCAAAATTCTCTATGTGAGTTCTACAACAAACTTCTCTTCCACACATACCAAGTGTTGGATATTCTTTTGCTTCATCTCTTGGTCCAATTTGTCTTAACTCAATTCTTGCTCTATATTTTGATGCAATAATTTTAACTAATTCTCTAAAATCTATTCTATCTTCTGATACGAAATAGATAGTAAGCTTAGTTCCATCTAATGTATATTCAGCAGTAAGAACTTTCATATCTAGTTCAAGTTTTTTTGCCTGTTCTTTACAGAATTTTAAAGCCTCATGTGCTTTATCGTCCATTTCCTTTTGTTTTTTGAAATCTTTATCTGTAGCCATCCTTTTTATTTTTTCTAGTTCTTCACCATCTTCTGGTTCAACAACTTTAGCTACAACACCAATTTCTTCACCTTTTTCTGTATCTGCTACAACACTATCTGATAGTTTTATTTCATCGTTATCTGTTAAGTAAAAAGAAAGTTTTCCAGTTCTTTTAAATCTAATTCCTACTTTCTTCATCTAATCCTCCTTAATGCTATCAATTAATCTTAGTAACATACTGTCAATTATTATATCATAGTTTCCGTTAAATTTTAACCTATTTTTTGCATTTTCTACTATTTTTACGCAAGAATATGCATTATTCTTGTATAAAATATACTCTAAATAGTCTAATGTATCGTCTTGTGCAAAACTAATTTCTTGTGCTTTTTTCATTGCTTTTATAACGTTTTGCTCTTTTATGCAAGTATATAATTCATCTACAGCTATTAGTTTTTCTTGTGTATTATTTTCTATTAAATCTATTGCTTTGCCAATAGATCCATCTAAGTAATCTACTATATTATCTGATAAAGATGTATTATATTTTTCATATATATATGTCTTTAATTCTTGATTACTTATGCCTTCAAATGGTATTTGGTTAACACGAGATAGTATTGTTGTTAAAAAGGCACTTATATTTGAAGCAACAAGAATAATAGTTATATATTTTGGTGGTTCTTCAAGTGTTTTTAACAATGTATTTTGAGAAGCTATGTTTAAGCTTTCAGCATCATTTATAATGTATACTTTTCTATCTCCTGCAGCTGGTACAACATAGACATCATCTATTAACTCTTTTCTTATTTGTTCTACTAAAATATCTTTTTTATCTTCTATTTTAGAGATAACTTTAAAGTCTGGATGGTTGTCTACATTATCTGTATGCAAAAGCTCTTTTGCAAACTCTTTTGCTAAAGCATACTTACCAATACCACTATTACCAAAAAATAGATATGCGTGAGAAATATTGCCAGACGATAAAGCTCTAGTTAAAATGTCTTTTTGTTTTTGGTGTCCAACAATATTTTCAAACATATCTATTTCTCCTTTTAAATTCTATATTTTAGATTATTCAATTGACCCTAATTTGTTTAATGGCCAAATTCTGCATAGAACATATCCGTTTACTCTGCTATATGGAATACATCCAAAACTTCTAGAGTCTTTAGATTGTTCTCTGTTATCTCCCATTACATATATTGTATTTTCTGGTACTATAACATCTGCATATTCTTGTTCTTGAATTTCAGTGTTCATTTCTCTTAAGTATGGTTCTTCTATTTTTTCATCGTTTCTATAAACCATTCCGTCTTTAATTACGATGTGATCTCCTGGAAGACCAATTACTCTTTTGATGTAGCTTACTTTATTTACATCTAAGAAATTGTATAGGAATAATGTAATTCCTGTGTAGTTTTCGTATTGTGCTGTGTATAATGTTTCATTTGAATCTATGTATAATTTATTGTCTATAGGTGCTTCAAAAGTAATGATTTGTCCATATTCAAATTTAGATCCTTTCATCCAAGGTCTAATAGTTAGGACTTTTTCATTATTTTTAATAGTTGGATGCATTGATTGTTGTTTTACTGTTGGTGCGCAAATAAAGAAGTAATTAATTAGTAAATATACAACAAATGCAATTGCAAAGCAAATTACCCAATCTAGCACTTCTCTTAGAATTCCTCTAGTTTTAGCTTTAACTTCCTCAGTTACTTCTTTTTGTTGGTAGTTAATATCGTCATAGTATTTTTCGCTGTCTTGAGGAGCTTCTTCTTTTTCTTGAGCAGGTGCTTCTTCTACAGGTGCTTGCTCTTCTTGTTCTACTTCTACAGCTTCTTCTGTAGTTCCTACAGTTTCTTCTACTGCAGTTTCAGTAGTCTCTTCTAGTTCTTCTTGAACCTTTTTCTCGTCTTCGTTCATATCTTTTGTTTACCTCCTATAATTTTCATAAACATATCATCAATTATATTTTAATGTATATTTGAACCATTTTCAAGTACCCCAGCATTATTATCTAGTACTAATAATTTTACTACGTCGTCATCTCCTGCTGCAAGAAGCATTCCTTGTGATTCAATACCACATAATTTTGCAGGTTTTAAGTTTGTTACAACTACAACTTGTTTACCTTGAAGCTCTTCTTCTGTGTAATATGGTACTAAACCAGATACTATTGTTCTTGGAGTTTTTTCTCCAACATCTACACTTAATTTATATAGTTTTTTAGCCTTTGGAACTTTTTCTACAGTTAGTATTTGACCAACTTTAAGTTCTACTTTATCTAATTCATCTATAGTGATTATATTTTTCTTATCTTCTTGAGGTTCTTCTTCCTCTTCTACTTTGAATAGTTCTTCTGTTTTTTCTATTCTTGGGAATAAGATTTCTCCTTTTGTTACTTTTGTTCCATCTTTAAGTACTCCAAATGTTTTAGAAGATTCCCAAGTTGTATCCTCTTTTGCTACACCAATTTGTTCAAATATTTTTGTAGGTGTATCTACAAAGAAACATTGTAGTGGAATAGTTACTATTCTTATTGTTTCAAGTAGATTATATAGTACTTGGTTAAGTCTATCTGTTTTCTCTTCTTTTGCAAGAATCCATGGTGTACTTAAATCTATGTATTTGTTTGCTTTAGATATAAGCTTCCAAATTTCGCTAATTGCTTCGTTTGTTTTATATTCATCCATATAGTTTTCAAAATTAGTAATTGTTTCTTTAGCACAATCTATTAATTCTTTATCTATATCTTCTACAGGTAGATTATCGTTTTTAACAACAATTCCATTATTATATTTTTCTGTCATTGCTGTTACTCTACTTACTAAGTTTCCAAGGTCATTAGATAAGTCTGAATTTACTCTTTCTACGAATAGATCTTCTGAGAAGTTGCCATCGTCTCCAAATGTTATTTCTTTAACTAGGTAATATCTTAGAGCATCTCTACTTGTGTCTCTAATATATATTCTTGGGTCTTTATAGTTTCCAAATGATTTAGAAATTTTCTTTCCGTTTACTACTAACCAACCATGTCCAAATACTTTCTTTGGTAGTGGTAGGTCTAAAGCCATTAGAATTGCTGGCCAAATAATACTATGGAATCTAAATATTTCTTTTCCAACTAGGTGCATATCTGCAGGCCAGTATTTTTTAAACATTTCATCTTCATCTGTTGTATATCCAAGTGCAGTAATATAGTTTGTTAAGGCATCTAACCAAACATATACAGTATGCTTTGGATCTGAAAGAATAGGGATACCCCATTCAATAGTTGTTCTAGTTACACATAAGTCCTCTAAACCTTTTTCAAAAAAGTTTTTAACCATTTCATTTTTTCTAATTTCTGGTTCTAAGAACTCTGGGTGTTCATCATAATATGCAAGAAGTCTATCTGCATATTTAGATAATTTGAAGAAATATGCTTCTTCACTTACTTCTTTTACTTCTCTTCCACAATCTGGGCATTTTCCATCAACAAGTTGAGTAGGTGTCCAGAATGATTCACAAGGAGTACAATATAGTCCTTTATATTCTCCTTTGTATATATCTCCTTTTTCTAAAAGCTTTTCAAATATTTTTTGAACTGCTTTTACGTGATAATCATCTGTTGTTCTCATATATTTATCGTAAGAAATATCCAATACCTTCCAAAGATCTTTAGCTCTTCTTACGAATTCGTCTACAAATTCTTTAGGAGTTATACCTTGTGCATTGGCTTTTTCTTGGATTTTTTGACCGTGCTCATCTGTGCCTGTCATAAAAAATACATCATAACCTCTTAATCTTTTATATCTTGCTAATGTGTCAGCCATAATTGTACAATAACATGTTCCTACATGAAAGTCTCCGCTTGGATAATATATAGGTGTTGTTATGTAGTATTTCTTATTTTCTTCCATCTTCCATTCACTCCTTTTCTACTGTTGCTACGCATATTGCAATCGCTGTTTCTTTTACATGCGAAATACTTAAATCTAGCTTAATATCATACTTAGAAAATAGTTCAACCATTTTATCATTCAGTGGTCTAACAAATGGTCTACCTCCTAGCGACTCATCATTTGCAATTTCTATATCTTTAAATGATGGTGCATAGTCTTCACGTTTACATAGTGGAGATAAAGCTTTATATACTGCCTCTTTAGCTGCAAATCTACCAGCATATCTTTGGTATCTTACATCTTCATTTGAAGCACTATCTATATCTTCAATTTCAAAATCTGTATATATACTTACTTTAAAAATAGACTTTTGCATAGATTTTTTTATTCTTGCAACTTCTATTATATCTGTTCCACAATATACGCTCATTTTATTCCTTTCTAAATAACTAACCTTAAGGTCGATTTAATACACTAATATCATATACTTTTGAGTTAAAAAAGTCAATGAAAATGGGCAAATTAAGGAAAAGAAAATGTCTAAATGATTACATAAAAGAAATACCATTTAACAAAACAGAAAAAAGCGAATAAAATATGATAAGAACATACAAAAAAATAATTCAAAAAGAAAATTGTAAAATTTTAAAATAAACTATTGATTTTCAATAAAACTAGTGTTATAATTACATCTGTAACAAATCGGGGTGTAGCTCAGTTGGTAGAGCGCGTGGTTTGGGACCATGAGGTCGCAGGTTCGGGTCCTGTCACTCCGACCATTTGTTTTAAGAGATTCGTAAGAATCTCTTTTTTTGGCTTTTTTTCAGTTATAAATCAAATCATTTTTATTAAATAATAAATTATATTGAATGTTAACATAAATATATTGTTTTTTTGTTTTACGAGTGATATAATACATGCGCATCTTTTGTATTAAAAAAATAGTTGATTATACTATTTTAAAGGAGGGCGATACAATGAAAAGAACGAACATTAGACACAACAGTGCTGTATGCTTCATTCAACAAGATGACATTAATGTGTTAGAAAGTATGAAAGACTTTCTTGGCATTGACATTTCTACTGAGGCATCAATCGTCTCTAGAGAGTGCGATGAAAATGGCTTTTATCTAATAGAAAAACCAGAAAATGTTAGAGTTATTTGCTCTCTAGGTTTCATCCCAGATTATGATAAGTTTTCTAATTATTCTCTTGATGTATTAAAACAGTTAGCTAAGAAATCACAAAAAGATTATATGAGATTTTGCGAATTACTCAACAGCATTTGCGATAGGAAACAACCTATTGATTCAGATAGTGCACAGTTTATAAATGACTTACATGTAATTGATTTGAATTCATTCTATATGATGGTCGATAAAGTATTTAATTCTAGAGGCACAAAAGAGTTGATGTTTAGAGATGAGTCTCTTAACTTCAAATTGCAAATGTATCATTATATGGCCAGCATTAGAGTTTTAGCAAGAACAATTGAGGAAGAACAGCAAAGTAGAGAAAATGAATCTTTTGTTAAAAAATTATTCTTGAAGGCTAAGAAGAAATGTAATGCTCATTAAGCACTTAGCTCGCATGAGCTTGTAATTTAAAAACCGTGAGATATTATCCCACGGTTTTTCGTTGTTTATTTTATTATTTATTCATTAATAAATTCAACAGTATTCATGAAAGTTTCAACTTGTGAATCATCATATTCTGTATTATATACGTCATATTGGAATAGGTGATAGTAATTTCCAACTTTTGTTCTATATACATAATGTATCATTGCTTTTTCTACATATTTATATGTTTCATATTCTACTCCATTTATTGTTACTTTATCTACTTTTTCAACTACATCATCAAAAGGATATAGTGCATAAACTGAAGTTTGATTTGTATAGTATGTTATTGTACATGTATGTCCTAAATCTTTGAAACTACCAAGTAAATCGATATCTTCTGGTGCTTTATATTTTACACGTGTTTTAACAACTTCTTTTGTAAATGCAACCTTTTCTTGTACTTCTGTTTTTTCTGTTTCAGTAGAATTGTTTTGTGGTGTTGCATCTTCTTTTTTACCACCTATGCATATTGCTAAAACTACTATCCCTATTAATGCTACTGCAACTATGCACCCTATAATTACTTTTTTATTCATAATATTTCCTCCTTATTACTCGGCTTCTTCTAGAGTTTCTGTTATATTTATGAAGTATGCTATTTCACCTTTGTATGTGAATAGTATATCATATTGTCCTTCTGGATAGTCCATATTTACGTAGTTTTCACCAACATATTTATAATTTTCTTCATCTGGTGTTGTATAATCCATAACAAACCCTTTTTCTTCAGCAAGTGTTGTTAATTGTGAAGAAGTCATTTTTTCATATTCTTCTACAGATTTATGTGGTGTAACCAATATTTTAACATCACTTTCTGATCCTTTATATTTAGTATCAACATAGAAACCAATATATTCATTTAGATAGAAAGATGAGTTAATACCTTCCTTTTTATACCCTTGTTTAACAAAATTTTCAATGACTCCAGTTGTATCATCCATACCATAATAGCTATGTCTGTTACCTACTAAAATAATTCCATCTATAACAAAGTCTGTTTGTTTTGGTTTTCCATCTTCATCTACAATTTGTGTTAATACTCCATCTTTGTAGTCATATTCATATGCCTCTTTATTTGTATTAGTTTCCTTTGTAGTTTTTTCTGTTTGTGTACTTGGTTCATTATTTGTAGGTGCATTATTTGTACCTTTATCTTTTAGTACAAAAAACCACACTAAGAATAATATTAAAAGAATGATTAATACTATTGCAATAATTAAGCCAACTTTTGACTTTTTGTTTTCGTTATTCATTTTTAAATCCCTCCTATATGATTTTTCATCTATTGATATGATATCATAAGTATATACTATTTTGCAATAAAAAAGAGTTAACTATTTAGTTAACTCCTTTGTTTATATTATAATATATATTCTAGAAAGGCTAAAACTATTATGAATGTTTTTAATAGCATTAGCGCTCCCATTATTGAAAGTCCAACTATTCCTGTAACCTTACCGGCTGTTGCAAGTTTACTTCCAACTTCTGCTTTCCCTTTAATTCCTAAATTTATAGCAAGGATTCCTGTAGGAAGTGAAATATACCAGAACAATGCATAAATAATTGAAATAATTCCAAGTGTTAATGATAACACACCATATGGTGATTTTTTCTTATTTGTTGATTCCATATTCTACCTCCTATATTCCCATTGATGAATAAATCATAAAGAAAACTGATACATATACCATTACACAATGTACAATTCCTATTACAGAAATAATCATTGCAGCCTTTGGAAGTGTTTTTCCAGTTTCTTTTATCTTTTTTATAGAAGCTATTAATGCAACTACTCCTAGAGGTATTGATAAGTACCAGAAGTATCCTAGAATAACAGATGCTATAGCCATAATAAGTGCTACAACGCCATTTATCTTAGAAAATATACTTTTCTTTTGTTCGTTATTGTTAGATAATGTTTCTTCCATACTACTCAACCCCCTTTATTAAAACTGATGCAACTTGTTCAAGTGTATCTAGTTTATTAACTTTTACCATACCTTGTGATACAGTAAATAGATAATCTTTAATATATACTCCTCTAATTAAGTTTGTTCCACTATATGATTTTGGATCTGTTTCACTATGGTCTATAAATCCTTTTGGTACAAATCCATCTTCAAGGTTAATTCCATATACTAAGTATCCTTCTGTTCTATACTCTTTTGAATTTGTAGTATATGAAGATTCAAGTGAAGAAAGATCTCCGTTTGTTGATGATATTTCAAGCTCTTTTTCATATGTATTAACAGGTATTGCAATTATTCCTTTCTCTTTTGAGAATAATAATGCTTTATGATTTGTTAATATTGCTGAACGAGTATATTTATCTCCAATTTGTGTATCTGATATTTTTATTGGATTGTTTATATTTGAAACGTCAAAAAGTGCCATTTTCATGCCAGTTATTACAGCATATTGTGAAGTTACTTTTCCTTCACTATTTCTATTTGTTTTAACCTCAGATTCATAACCTATACCTATTAAGTGAGTTTCATCATATGGATGTAGGTATGTACTATATCCACTTATTTGAAGTTCACCAAGTATTTCTGGATTTTTTGGATCAGATAAATCTATACAGAAAAGTGGGTCTGTATTTAGATATGTTACTAAGTATCCTCTATCTCCAATAAATCTTGAAGAATACATTCTTTCGCCTCTAGCAACTTTCTCTGTTTCTCCAATCTTTTTCATTTTATCATTAAATATAGCAACTCTTGAGCCTTTATCTGTATAAAGAGCTACTCTTAAGTTTGAATTGTATTCGTCTAAAGAGAATTGATCTATAGTATATCCTTCTTCTTTAGCTTTTCCAACATATTTTATTTTTCCATTATTTAACGCAAATTTATATATAGTTGTTTCATCGTCATCATAGAAATAATCATCTTCAGTATATAAATCTTTTGCTTCACCTATTATTCCTTTTGGTCCAAGTAATCTTATGAATGCAGGTAAAAATGATATTTTTTGATTGTAGTAATTGTCTGCTACTAAATACATATTATCTTGAGATACATATATATTATCTAAAGCTAGCAAATACATACTAACATCTACTTTTGCTTTTTCTTTATCTAAGTCTAAAGTAGAAATTGTAGTTTGAGCTGTTGTTAATTTATTATTGAAATAATATATGTCATTATAGCTAATAAAACGTGTTACAGAATTTTCAACATAGCTATTATCTACTTTTCCATCATCATAATCTAGCTGTCCTGTAGATAGCACATATAATTTTCCATCTGTAAGTCTTGATGTATAATATCTACCATTTACGCAATATGCTTCTTTTTTAATTGGATTTTCTTTTGAAGTGATGTCGTATACTTCAACTGTTGTCATAGGTCCTCTCATTGTTCCTATTACTATTAAGTCATTTCCATATAATAGTATTTCTTCTGGAGAAGTTCCAGAATAACTTGTACTTGTTAATTCAAATACTACTTTTGTATTTTGTGGGTCTCTTGCATCAGTAATAATAACTTTGTTGTCTGATAAAGAATAAATATATTCTCCATCTGTTTTAATTACATCTGCTTCATCCACATTTTCCACTTGTATATTTGTTTTTGAAAAATCATTATTGCCACTTGCTGTTTCTTTACTACTTCCAGATTTAAACCAGTTAGAACTACTAGTTGAATTAATTGCAGTATTAAAGCTTATATCTGAATCGTAAAAGTCATATTTTCCTCCATAATAACCATAATCATAAAAAATATCTGTATCTATCCATGGAGCAGCTATTATGCAATATAACATTTTCTTCATAGGGCCAAAAAAATCATCTTCGTTGCCATATATTGATTCAAGCTTTTGTGCAGTTTTAATCTTTTTAGGTCCGTCATATCTAGCATTTATTATGCCTACAATACTTACTATTACAATAATTGCTACAATTATTATAATTGAAATCTTAGATTTTAATATTTTCATATAAAACAAACCTCCATAGTAAAATTATATATTAAAGGAACAAAATTTTTCAATAGAATTCTTTTATATATTTATATTGTTTTTTCTTATCTATTATTATATAATTGCCTTATATGAATGGAGGATTAATTATGATATATGTAGTAACATGTGTAAGAAACGAAGAATACCACTTACCTAAGTTTTTAGATCATATTAGAGATTACGTTGATGGTTTTGTAGTATTAGATGATGGGTCTACAGATAAGACAGTAGAATTATTTGAAAAAGAACCTAAATTAAAAAAGATTATAAAATCTCCAGTAAGAGATGGAATCGAATATGATGAGAGAGGAAATAGACAAAAAGTAGTTAGAGCAGCTTGGGAAATTAGTGAAGATAAGAATAATACTTGGGTATTATGCCTAGACCCAGATGAAAGATTTGAACTTGCATTTTTAAAGAATATTAGAAAAATGTGTACTCCAGATAAAAAAGTTGCTTATGGTTTCCACTTTAGAGAATTACACAATGATATTAAACATTATAGATGTGATGGAATATGGGATAAAAAGACTAAATATATTTTGTTCCCACTTTCTGAAGAAATGGATTTTGATAGTGTTATGCCTAACCAATACCACACTGTATGGGGTTATAAAGAAATACTAGAAAAAAGTGTAATGACTAATTATAACCTTTACCACTTGAAAATGATTAAAAAAACTGAACGTGCTAAAAGAGTTAACTTATACAATACTATTGATCCAGAAAAGAAAATTCAAGCTTTTGGATACGACTATTTAAACGATGATGAAGGTATGAAATTAAAGAAAATATCTTTCTTTAAGAGATATGATTATACACTTCTACCAGAAGATTTAAAACAAGTTAAAGATGGTAAATAATACAAAGTGCTAGTTAATCTAGCACTTTTTTCTTGATTTTTATTGTAAACTATGTTATACTATGCCTCGTGACAAATTTAAATGAAGGGAGATATAATTATATGAACGGATTTAATTTTGAAAGTGCCAAAAAGGCAATCGAGGAAAACATTCCTCAAGCAACAGAGATGCTTAAGGATAAGAGCAAAATCACTAACTTGCTAACTAAAGTTGAAGATGCAATAGCAAAGGTACCTGTAGTAGGTAAGGATTTATCTCAAGTACCAACAATGATTTCTATGGTTAAAAACTATATTACTGGAGAATACCAAGAAACATCTACAAAGACTATAGCTATTATAGTTGCAGCATTCATCTATATCGTTAAAAAAGATGATATTATTGATGATAACAAAGGTTTATTTGGTTATGCAGATGACCTAGTAGTTGTTGTAGTTGCATTAAAATGGATCAGAAAGGATTTAGACAAGTTTAGAACTTGGAAAGCTAACAAAAATAATAGTTAACAACATATAATAAAATATGCACCCAATATTTTGGGTGCACTTTTTTATTTTAATTTTAATTATTTTCTTCTAAATGATTAGTAATATATGTTTTTCCATCTATAACATCAGAACCTACAACAATTTGAGTATTTTGTTCTTGGTTTGTTATTGTTCCAGATATAGCATCAGTTATACCTTTAATTGTACCATCATAGTAGTTGAATGTATCAATAGTTACTACACCATAAGTTTGACCTATTATAGTAGGTTGTGTAGTATCAATTCCATCTGATGGAGTACCAATTGTTAAGGTACCTTCATTAGAAATTGCTTGTTGCGTTTCTCCTACTATTGTACCACCTGTAATAGTAACATTACCACCATTAATATTTTGTATTGCTGCTCTACCCAATGATGCAACGGTTGGTTTTCCAGTTGCTGTAGATGTTATGTAACCATCTGAAATAATTACAGATCCTCCGTCATTATATATTGCAGATCTATTTTTTCCAGATATATTTACTCCATTTATAACCAATAGACCTCCAACATTATTATTTATTGTTCCATATAATGCAGTAGAGCCTAAATTTCCATTTGTTATTTCAAGAGTACCATTATTTTCTATCATAATTCCATTTTCACAGTTTATAAGTTTATTACTTTGTAGATTAAATAGTATATTTTGATGTGCATCTATTATTGCCTTGTCTCCAGCATCTCTTAAAAGTGTTATAGTTGTTTGTGTACCATCTTTTGGAACTGCATTAACTGCTTCTTGTAATGTGTAATAATCTACACCGTTTACTTGTGCAGCGATTGCATGTGTCCAGTGAGCATATAACGTATTATTCTCTTCAGTTAATATAGTGTTTGAGTCTACAAGAGTTCCATTTACAGGATCTGTATACCATCCATCAAATGCATATCCTGATCTTCCTGGTTCTGGCAGTGTGCCTGCCGGTTCACCAAACAAAGCAAAGATTTTATCTGGATTTATATATCCTCCATTTGCATCTAGATTTACCATTTGGGCAGATGTTAAAGTATGATAAATATCACCACCAATATCTTCTGTTGAACTATGTAAGCTATATCCTTGCTCAAGATCATTTATTTTCGAATCATTATTTGTACTTGCATTTATTCCTTTTATAGTTCCATCATAGAATCCATAGTTATTATTACTACTTATTCCATAATATATTCCTTGAATTACTGGAGAGTTCCTATTTGCAGTACCATCTTTAGTACCAATAGTCATATTACCAGCATTTACTATTCCATGGTAGCCAGATGAAACTATTGTTCCGCCTGTTACTAACAATTCATTATTTGCAGTATTTTGCACTGCAGCTCTCCTATTGTTTCCAGCAGCAGTTGAACTTGCAGAATAAATATATGCATTTCCTGTGATTTCAAGAGTACCATTATTAAATATTGCTTGCTTTCCTCTGTCGTTTGTCATTAATATTTGCCCGCCTGAAACAGTAAGATTTCCTGTATTGTTAACGGCGCCATCTGTAGTAGAATTAGATGTTAATACACCATCTTGAATTAGTACTGTACCGGCATTGGTTAATATGCAACCAGATGTAATACTTATTGTATGTCCTTGAAGATCAAAAACAATATTTTGACCACTTGATACAGAGATATTTTCACTAGTATCTGCAATTAATGTAACAGTTGTTTGAATATTTTCTGTTGATACTGCATTTACTGCAGCTTGTAATGTAGTATACACTTGGCCGTTTACTATTGCTATTCCTTGTACATATTGTGCATATAATGTAATATTTCCAAGATCAACTACCTGTTCATTATTATTATATGCTGTTCCTGTACCGTCTGCTTTAGTATTCCATCCACGAAATATCATATCTGTCATTGTAAATGTATTTGGATTTAAGTTGTAATTAACTCCGTAGAACATATATTGTGTTGGCATTGAACCTTGTCCACCATTAGCATCAAAAGTTACAGCATATTTTTGAACAGTTGTATATGAATTAGATATAGCTTTTATATCTTTCATATACGCTAAAATACTCTGTGCTGATAATACTAAAAAGACTAGACTCAATGTCGTTACAAGTATTGATACTAATAACAACTTCTTCTTTTTAGAAACAGTCATGTGAAAATACCTCCTTTCTTTGTCTATTATTTTTGTTTTATTTTTGTATTTTTTCCTCTGGCTTAATTACAAAGAATGCACAAGCCAGTATAAATACTATTGTAGTAATTAAAATTACTTTTCCTGCTTTTGTTTGTGTTGCTTGGATAATATATCCAATTATTGGAATCGATAATATGTTCTTTCCAACATATTCTTCTTCTGGCACTATTTTACCATCTGCCACATTATTAGCATCGCCTTTTGTCATAAAACCTTCTTCTGTAATTTCTACTACTCTATGTGTTGCAAAAATAGCTTCTCTTTTAAAAGCTATAATGTCTCCTACCTGTACCTTTTCATATGGATATCTTGTGTTAACGAAAGATATGCTTCCAACTTTAATATTTGGTTCCATTGAACCAGACATTACAACATATGGCTTTATTCCAATAATATATGCTATTAGCACTGATATACCAACAATAATAAATAATGTCAAAATTATATTTATTATGGTTTTAAATATCTTCATAAATTATCCTTTAAAATTAATTAGTAAAGTTAGCAAATACTGTTGCTGGAGCTGTTGTAGCTGGAATGTTGTTTGTTTGAATTGCATATGCTGTAACATCAATACTTCCATTTGTTAAAGTTGTAGTAGAAGCATCTGTTGGATTTACAAATCTTACTTTGTTAAATAGTGTTGCAGTACCATTTGGTGCTACTGTAGTTAACTCAGTAGCTGATGCATAAGCATATACGTATGTAACTTTTCCTGTTTCTGGAGTTCTACTTACTTGAACCCATCCTGCATTTACTCCATCTTGATTATTTGAATTTACTAGTGTAAATAATTCAGTATTAGCTGTTCCATCTACTGTTCCAGTAGGTATTGATACTTTTACAAATACGTAAGCATCTGATGAACCAGTATTTTGTACTGTTGGGTCTTTTACTAATACGTCTCCTGGCATAATACCTTGTGCATTTGCTGCAACCCAACCTGGCTCTGTTAAATCGATTTCGATATTACCTATTGTATAGGTATTTGATAATGTTTCAGTTTTATCTGTAAAGTATGCAGATATTCCTCCGATTAATAATACTAAGCATAGTAATAATGCTACAGCAATTAGTTTTTTTCTGTTTGATTTTGAATTTGTTTTCATATTCTCTTACCTCTCTTCTAAATTTTCTTTTTTATTGTTTATAGCTATTGTGCTAAACAATCCAATTGTTGATATTATGAATAATACTAAGTAGAAATCCAGTTTAATGTCTCCTGTTATTGGTGTATTGTTACCATTTTGAGAATCTTTTTCATCTGGATCTATTATTACGTCCGGATTTTCTTTTCCTTCATATTCTCCATTGTATATCCATAAGATACTTGCTTTTTTAAGTGCATATTCATTTCCAAGCTCTGCAGGAAGTGAAATTGTTGCAATCAATTCTTTTGTTTCTCCAGAATTTAAGTTTGCGATTTCCCTTAAAGTGTAATCTTTAATGCTACCATTATATATTTCTGTACCATCACTTGCTGTGATTTTTAGCATTGCTTTTTCTAAAAGGTCTATATCTTGTCCATCTTTATTTTTTGATTGAATATCTAGTGTGAATTTTGAAGGATATTGAATATCTTCTATTAATATCTCTTCTTGAATTTCATCACCAGGTACAAGATTTACTAATTCTGAAAAGAACGGATTAGAATTTTTAATATATTTTTCTGTCTCGTTCTGGTAAATAACTTTTGATTCAACAGGTTCAGTATCATCTGAAATAGAGTAATGTCTGTCTAGAGTTTCTTCTATTTCAATATTCCACTGGCCACTTGGATCAAAGTTTCTAGCTTGTACTGCTTCAGCATGAACTTCTACAAGTAGCTCTTTACCTTGATATGTGTTTTCTATATTTGATGGAAGTTTTACTGATTCAAAAATGTCTATTGTTTCATTTTCTCCTACTATATTGTTGTAGTAGTAATAGTCTCCTCTCTTTTCTAAAGAAGAAGATATTCCACCAATAAATGTTTCTACATCTTCACTTTTGCCATCTATTTTGACATCTATCTTTGCACGTACGTAGCATGGTGTGCCATAGTTTACTACTTTTGGTACAAATGATACGCTATCTCCTGGCATTAACAGTAGTGCATTTTGCTCTATTGAATAATCTTGTGTAAAATCCTCGATTTCAATATGTACTGCTGTTGTGGCTATGGAAGTTGTTTGTATTGTATTGATCGTATCTGCTATAGCAAGTGAACCAGATATAATCATACACATTGCAAAAACGAAACATAAAATATTTCTTTTTGCTCTTGGAATTTTGATACTATCACCTCCCTTTAAGCGTTAGGCACTTAGCTTTTACACCATTAATATAATATAAATAGTAATATTATTCAAGATAGTGTTATGATAATAGTTTATTGTGTAGATTAATATTATTAATATAATTAATTATTATTAAATTATTCTTACTTTTTTGTTACTTTTTTGTTATATGTTGCCGCTTGTTTTTTATTTTGCGTCTTTTATAATCAAACAAAAAAGAGAGCTGTAGTTTTTACAGCTCTTTTATTTTTACTATTTTGCAATATTATCTATATGTCCACTATTTTTTTCTAGCATTTATTTCTTCTGCTCTTTTCTTATTTGCTTTGTCTACATCAAAAGTTAATAGTTCTCCTATTGTTATAAATACTATTTTCAAATCTAGCCAAAAACTCATGTTATCATAATACTCAACATCATATTTTAGCTTTGTTTTTGTAGAAATAGAACGTCCACCATTTATTTGTGCAAGACCAGTTACTCCAGGTCTCATCATATATCTTTTTGGGTCTATTATATCTTTGAATTTGTCCGATTCACCTGGAATAAAAGGACGAGGTCCAACAAAGCTCATTTGTCCAAATAATATATTAAATAACTGTGGCAATTCATTTAATCTTGTTTTATCTATAAATCTGCTAACTTTTGTATAAGTGTTAGAAAAAGTATGACCATCTGAATCTAATGCTTTTGTTCTAAACTTATACATTATATATGTTTTCTTATTCTTCCCTTCTCTTTCTCTTAACAAATTGCGCAAAGGTAATCCTAAGTCTATCCATGTGATAAGAGCTACTATACCCATAAGTGGCCATAGTAGTAATATTAGAAGTAAAGCAAACAGAAAATCTAATGTAGGCTTTACAATTTTTCTATACATATTTAATCCCTCAATAATACTTACTTGATTTCAAGAAAATTATAGTTGAAAACAGATAAAAATACAATATGTTTTGTTAATAATTTATGCTTAAAATACAAAAAGACTATAGTTATTTACTATAGTCTTAAGTTCTTACTCACCTTTTAATACTTTAATACCAATTACTAAACATGCAATAAGTGTTACTACAAAAGTTAGTCCAATAATAATTGGATGCTTATCCATATCTACTATTAGTGCAGTAAGTCCAGTAATAAATGGACAAAGACTTGTAAACATAGTAACTCTACCTATGTATCTTAAGTCTTTTTTTACTGGTGGATTTTTGTGATATGTTCTCCAAACAAAAAATGTACTTCCTCTATAAGTAATAAGTCCTGCAAGTATTATACCTGCACCAAAAATAAACATTAATATTGAAAATGGATTCATAATTATCACCTCTTTTATGATATTCTTTTATTTTCTATATTATAATTTATATCATTAAATTGTACTTCTTTCAATCTTTTGTTTGACTTTTCTCTGTTTGGATGGTATATATATGATGTCAATGCAAGTAGTTAAAACACAAAAATAATTTTTTGGTTAGGAGGAACGAAAGATGATTAGTGAAATTTACTGCAGTTTAGATCCTAAATGCAAGGATCCAGTCGGACCTGTAATGGAGGGTACATCTGTAAAGTTTAGCCTTAGGCTAGATAAGACAAGCGTCATTGACAATCCTAAACTTGTAATTTTCAGAATAGACAAGTGGGATGAAAGACAAGAAGTAGATTTAAGTCTTGCTAAAACTACGTTTAATAGCAACTACTACTCTTGCTCTTACACACCAGATACTCCTGACGTATACTATTATTACTTCACCATGAATATTAATGGTAAATACGTTGAGGTAAGACGAGACAAGCTATGCAAAGGTATGTTTGGAGGAAGTGAGAACGAGTGCTTTCAGCTTACTACATTTTGCAAAGAGTTAAGTGTTCCAGATTTTATGAAAGGAGCAACTTTCTACCAGATTTTCCCAGATAGATTTTACAATTCTGGAAAACCTAAAGAAAATGTTCCTGGTGATCGTAAGATGCATGCAAACTGGAATGACAATCCAGACTATCTTCCAAACGAACATGGATTAATTCTTAATAATGACTACTTTGGTGGTGACCTTCAAGGTATAACGGATAAGTTAGACTACATTGCCTCTTTAGGGGTAACTATTATCTATCTTAATCCCATCTTTGAAGCTCATTCAAACCATCGTTACAACACAGCAGACTACATGAAGATTGATCCATTACTTGGTAAGGAAGAAGATTTTGCAACTCTTTGTGCTGAAGCTAAAAAACGTGGTATAAGGATTATTCTTGATGGTGTATTTAACCATACAGGATCTGACAGTCTTTACTTTAACAAAGAAAGACGTTACGCAACAGTTGGTGCGTATAACAGTCCAGATAGTCCATACTATAAGTGGTACTGTTTCTTTAACTATCCTAATGCTTACGACTCATGGTGGGGTTTTGATACTCTTCCTAAACTAGATAAACAGTCTGAAGAAATGATAGACTATATCTGCCAAGTCGTTAAGAAGTGGATAAGACTTGGAGCATCCGGCTTTAGACTTGACGTTGTTGACGAGATTACCAACTACATGCTTTACCGTATCTCTCAATCTATTAAGAAAGAGACAGCATATGGAGAGCAAGCATCTGTCATAGGTGAAGTTTGGGAAGACGTTTCTACAAAGGAGGCATATGGAGAACGTAAGCACTACTTTACACATAACACTCTAGATAGTGCAATGAACTATGTGTATAAAGATGCACTTTTTGCTTTCTTTGAAAACAAGCACGCAGAAGATCTGCTTGAAACTATCTTTAGAACCATTGAGAACTATCCAAAAGATAATCTTGATGCAATGATGAATATGATTTCAGGACATGATATTGAACGTGCACTTACTCGTTTAGCAAAAGGTGGAGCTAACGGACATGACAGATACTGGCAGGCAGCAAACGATCACTTAAGTGAGGAAGAATATGCTAGAGGAGTTCATCTTCTTAAGCAGATGTCTGTTTTGCAATACTTCCTTCCAGGTAATCCATGTTTGTATTACGGAGATGAAGCTGGAGTATATGGCTTTAAAGACCCACACAACAGAAAGACATATCCTTGGGGACATGAGGACACCGACCTTATTGAGTTTTATATGAAGCTTGGACAGATTCGTAAGGATCATCCTTTCCTTAAAGACGCAAGGTTTGTTCCGGTAATGTTTCATGGTGGAATCTGTGTTTTTCTTCGTGAGGACGAGACAACTCATCAAAAGCTCTACGTTGGTGTAAACTTATCTGATAGCACTTTTGACATGGAATTTGTCGATGGTGACAATGTACTTTATACAAGCGAACCTCAAAAGGTTAAAAAGCTTGTTCCAAAAGGTTCAATCATTATGGAGTGATTGTCTTTTTAGGGTGCCCTATAGTTAGGGCACTCTTTTTTTATTTGACATGTTACATAAAAAATGTTATAATACCACAAGATAAGGAGGTAGATTATATGTATGCAATAGAAGATTTTCTCAGCAACATCCAGTCGTATGACAGTACATACGACAAAGAACGTTTCATGGAAGAGCTTCAAAAAGTTCCAAATTACCAAGAAGTCTTTAACGCATTAGTTGAAGGAGACAAAGAATGGCTTGCTCTAGCTGAGCAAACGCGAGATGAAAAAGGCTTGCACATTTTTTATCTTCTATCATACATGGCGTTGTCTTCGGGTGAAAAGGAATCGACTGAGCTTGGTCTAAGAAAGTTCTCTGACGGGAAAGACGCGACAATCAAGGTACTTGCCAAAAGAAAGAATTTTAGACAACCTAACCATGAAGATTACCACTTATTGTAATTTATATTTTGAGAGGACGCACGTTGTCCTCTCTTCTTCTTTTTATTGAATTATTATTTTTTATATGATAGAATTTTTGTGTAATCATTTTGGAGGTTTATTTTTTTATGAATAAATATATGAAACTAGTTAACAATTTGGCTGAAGATAATTTAGTTACTAATGCTGGTGGTCCTTTTGGAGCATGTGTAGTAAAAAATGGTAGGGTGATTGGAAAAGCGTCTAATCATGTTTTAGATTATAACGATCCTACAGCTCATGCTGAAATTCTTGCAATTAGAGAAGCTTCAAAATATATAAATTCGCATGATTTAACAGGTTGTGAACTTTATACTTCTTGTTACCCATGTCCAATGTGTCTTAGTGCAATAATTTGGGCAAATATAAAAGTGGTACACTATGGAAACACCAAAGAAGATGCAGATAACATTGGTTTTAGAGATGATTTTATTTATGATTATATAGCTTCACTAGAAAATAACCCTCAAGGAAATGAAACATTAAAACTTGAAAATATAGATAGAGAAACAACAATTGAAGCTTTTGAAAAGTTTAATTTAAAAGAAGATAAAATAATATATTAGAAATATACAGATACAGTACTAGTTTTAGTACTGTTTTTTTATACCTTTTTATATTAAGCTCTTGCCTTTTTGTTAATACCATGTTATAATTTTCAAGTCAAATTATGTATACTTCTATGATAATTTTAAATAAAATTTCAAATAAGGAGGTCATTTAATATGAACGAAAAGAAATGTTTAGGAAAAGAGGTTTCCCTTACAGAAGAGAGCAAACATTTAAAAAAATTTAGCTTAAAGTGTTTTAGCGAAGACTTAAGAATTAACACAGCAAACGAGCTTATGCCACCATATGTTGAATTCTTTATTGACCAAGACACTGAATATACAAAACTTGCTTACATTATACAAGCAATTAGACTTATGAAAAACTTTAAAATAGTAGCAATACCAGATGGAGGATTTATCTACAAAAACTTCGAATGGTATACTCCACTTTTAAGTTTTCATCTGACCACTCCTAATGACAAAGACATAATTCCTTTTTTTGATGCTATGTTTGATAGTTTGTGTAGTAGTGATACAACTAAACTTGATGATGTTGCAACAACTTTTTTAAAAATATGCGATGCTTTTAAAGAGAAAGAGACAGGAATCATATTTAGGATGCAAAGAAATAATGAAAAGTTTACTTTCTATGCAGAGATTGAAAAAAACGAACCAAATTATGAGCATCTTGTTTCAGTACTAAAAGCAGGTAGTCTTAGTCTAAATGAGAAAATAAGCACAGACTTTACAGATGTTTATTGCATGTCAAGTTCTACTTTTTCTATTTTTTCATTTAGGCTTAAAGAATTGTTAGAATCAATAGAAAGCAATTTAAACATTATTCTTTCAAATACTGAGTATGAAAATATGAATTTTTATCATTTGGTTAGAATGAAAAGACGTGAATTTGGAGAAAGCCCAGATGGCACAAAAAAGATTCAAGAATTTATTGAAGAAAATAAAGAAAAAGAACATGAAGACTGGCTTGTTTTCCAAGACAGAGTTAAAGAAATTGAAATGAATTTTCAAGAAAATGTTTAAAAAAAAGAATGCATTAATTTGCATTCTTTTTTGTTATAAAAACTCTATGAAAAATAGTATTTTTTGAGCTTTTTTAAAGTTTTCTTTTCTCTTTACGTCTTTTTCATAAATATCTTTGTATGCTCTAATATTCATTTGAGCACTACTTATTTCGTATCTTGAAAGTTTACCACTATCTAATTCTTCTTGTAGTATTTGAGCTTTGTTTAGAAAGTATACTGGCTCTGTAGAGTCATAGTTATATACTCCCCAAGAGATAATAACTATTGCAGCAATTACTCCGCATGATGTATACAAAATCTAAAAAATCATATGTATTTCTTACATAAGGCATCACTTCTACCTTCTTGCCACTATCTGCAAGCTCAATTCTTTTTGCTAATCTTCCTCGTATAAATCCTAGTATTAACAATACATATACCATAGCAATTACCTCCTTTAAAATTATTATTAGGATGTAAAAATATTTAATACATTAGTATTCTAACATATATGTTAATAAATGTGAAGATAATATTAAATGAATAAAAAAAATAGCACCAATTAAGGTGCTACTTTTATTTAGCAAAGAGTTACTACTTCAGCAGAATATCCTGCACGAACTTTAACTCCTTGTGGTGAAATCCACATAACAGTTTTAATTGGAAAGTAAATTTCTCTGATTCCTAATTCTCTAGAAATATCTTTTAATACTCCCTCAGGGTGATAATCGCAAGATACTATGGTATCTAGATAACCATTATGTTTTAGTTCTTTGTATATTGCTTTTTCAAGCAATTTTTCAAATCTATCTAAAACTTCTGTATCTAGTTCTTCCATATTCTTTCTCATTCCCATCATCATAGCTATTGCCATACTTTTCTCGCCATTGTCAAAATTAGAATCATCTACTGAATCTATTTTTTGTCTCCACCAATTAGCTGCTATTTTTGATTTTTCTTTTACACTATTCATAATTATCTCCTTTTCTATAGTAGTAATCCTACTATAATTAAAAATTTATATTATACTGTATATTATACCATATTTTTATGTAAATTTCAATTTGCTGTTTGCTTAAATCGTTGGTTTAATGGTCAGAAATCAAACAAGTACCAAATTATACGTTTCATGAACAAAAATCCAAAATAACAGGGATTATGCTTTAAATAACCCCTGTTTATATTATTTTTCTATTATAACTTTCTCGTCTACCATTTCTTGTTCTATTTCTTTCTTGTGCTTCATTGTGCTATACATTACAGCTATTGAACATATAATTACAAATAGATAGAAACTAATTCCTCTATGTAACATCATTGCAGTACCAACTAATCCTTCACTATATATTTTAGCATATAGCCCTAGGAATACTCCTTCACTAACACCTACAGATCCAGGTAGTGGTAATACACATACAGATATGTATAGTATAGATTGAATTGTTAATATACTTAGTAATGAATTTTGACTTAATCCAAATGAACGATATACCCAGTATGAAATACTGTAATATGCTGCCATTTGAAGCATAGTGATAAGTATTGTTTTAATCATCATACGAGGATTAGATTTAATATATTCTGCTCCTCCGTGATATTTATCTAGTCCATTTACTAATTTCTTTTCTTTTTCATCTATGTTTTTAACTTTAAATAATTTTAATACTTTTACACCAAATCCAATTAATGCTCTTGATGTCTTTTTAGAGAATATTCCAATTAAATATAGCGAGAACAATGTACAACTACATATTATTCCAAATACAAACATTATTCTCATTGGTACTGTAAGCGTTGCAACATTAAAGCAGAAACTAATGATAGCAAATGTTATTGTTACTATGTGATAACTACAAAGTAGTATTAATAGTGATAAAGTTGACTTTGCTCCACTAAGCTTATCTTTATGCATGAAGTATATTTGCATTGGTTGACCACCGCTTGCTGCAGGTGTAATGGCACTAAAGAAAAATCCAATCAACACATATCTAAAACAATGTATAAAGCTAGACTTTTCTCCAAGCACTCCTAATGTTCTTTTTAAATTAAATGCTTCGCAGCCAAAGTATACAAACATTGCTGCAACTCCTACAAGTAGGTATTTTATATCTACACTTAATAGTGCGTTTTTTATATCTTCAATATTTTGGTTTTTAAGTACAATATAAAATGTAACTGCTATAAGAACAACAAAAAGTATCATATTCTTTAAATATTTTTTTGCTTCTTTCATAATTTTCCTTTCAAAGTTCCTATATTCTATTTTACTCTTTTTTTATACTTTTGACAATATTGTAGATAAAAAAAGCAGTAAGATATTACTCTTACTGCTTGATGAGTTAGTCTTCAAAGTTAACTGTAGGAACCTTTTGAGAACCTTCGTCTGCTTTGAAATAATCAAACTCAGTATAACCTTTGCTATTTGCTACAATAGATGTTGGGAAACGTTTAATCATAGAATTAAATGTTCTTACCGAATCATTGTATTTTGTACGAGCATTGGCAATTTCTGTTTCACAACTTGTTAATTGTGATTGTAATTGAATAAATTGTGTATCTGCTTTTAACTCCGGATAGGCTTCTGCAATAACTAAAAGTCTGCTTAATGCTGAACTTAAGTTACTATTTGCTTCAGACATCTCATTAACGTCTCCACTTTTTACGCTTCCTGCAAGTTTACTTCTTGCTTCTGCAATTTCTGTAAAGACTTTCTCTTCATGTTTAGCATATCCTTTTACAGTTGAAACTAAATTTGGAATTAAATCTGCACGTTTTTGAAGTGATACTTCAATTTGACTCTTTTGTAGATTTACTTCCTCGTATTTGTTTACTAAACTATTTCCTGTAGATATAAAATATCCACCAATCATTAATGCAACACCTAAAACAATTACAATTATTACGCCAAAAAGGCTCAATCTTTTATTCATAATTTTAATCTCCTTCATTATTAATTATTTTTTAGACATTCTAAAAATGTCTTGATGCTCCACCACCAGATGAATGACCTCCAAATCCAGATGAACCGCCAGACTTTCCTGAACCACTTGAACTTCCAAGAATAAATGGACTAATATATAATCCTGTTCCAAAACCATTGGTAACATCAAAAATAATGATGATTATAAATAATATTATCCATATCCATGTTGTCCAGTTAATCTCTTCTTCTGGAACTGTTGACTCTTGCCCATTTATCATGGCAGTAATCTCTTTAAAAGTTCCGTCTTGTAGTTCAATTAAGCCTTGGTCAAATTCATTGTTCTTGAAGTGCTCGATTGCAAACTTATCTATCATCCTTCCAGCTTTTGCGTCGTTGATGTATGCTTCCATTGCCGTTCCAATTTCCATGCGAACATCTCTATCTCCAGTTACTAAGAGAATGAGTACACCCATATCATCTTTACCAATACCATATTGATTATACATGTCATGGGCATAGTACTCTAAAGTTTCTCCATCTAAAGATTTAACAGTAGTTATTACAACTTGTATGCCATTGTTACTATCTGCATAGCTTTTGGCTTTATCTACAAGTTCTTTTTCTTGTGCTTCTGTTAAGACGTCTGCAAAGTCATTGACGTAAAACTCAGTTGTTTGAGTTGGAATTTTTGCTTTAGCAAAAACGCAAGTTGGAATTAATACAAATCCAAGAACTAAAAGAATAACAAGATAATGCGTTATTTTAGAAATATATCTTTTCATTATCTCTCTCCTTTTTATATAGATTTATTATTGTCCAATATCTACTGTCGGTGCAATATTTGCTCCTTCTTGTGAAGTGAAATAATCCACTTTTTCAAATCCATTGCTATTTGCAATTATAGATGCTGGAAATCTTTGAATCTTAGCATTGTATTTTCTTACTATGTCGTTGTAGTCTCTTCTTGCTATTGCAATTCTATTTTCTGTTCCTGCAAGCTCATCCATAAGAGCGGTAAAGTTTTCATTTGCTTTAAGTTCAGGATATGCTTCCTTTACTACTAAAAGTCTACTTAATGCAGCTGACAATTCATCATTTGCTTGAGATATCTTATTAATATCTCCAGAATTAATGCTTCCTGCAAGTTTACTTCTAGCTTCTGCGATTTCTGTGAAAACTTTCTCCTCATGAGTTGCATAACCTTTTACTGTTGCAACCAAGTTTGGAATTAAATCTGCACGTCTTTGAAGCGCTACTTCAACGTTTGCTTGCCCTTGATTGATATCCTCTCTCATTGAGATAAAACTATTTTTTGTACTTATGCTATAAAATATGCATATTAATGCAATACCCACAATCACTGCTAGTATTCCACCGAAAATTTTTAAACCACTACTTTTCATAATTTTCCTCCTTAATAATTTAAAAATTTAATTAATGAATAGTGAGCACCCTTTCGATGAATGAAAAAATGAAACTCACTATAATAACCTAGAAATGTCTTGATGCACCTCCTCCGGACGAATGTCCGCCAAATCCATGAAAACTACTTGAGCTAGAAGAACTACTAAAAGAATTCATACGTTGTCTTCTGCGCCTTTCTTCTTCCTCTTCTTCCTCACGTCTTCGTCTTTCTTCCTCTTCTTGACGTCTACGTCTTTCTCTTTCGTCATCATCTTCTGCCTGATTTAATAGCTTTTTAAGTAATGCAAGCTTGCTTGAACCAAACTCAGACTTGTAATCTGGATCTAAACTATTGTACATGCTCATTGCCTCTTTAATTCTAGATAGGTTTGAACTATTTCCTATTGAAATTGCTCCAACTATTCCTAGAAGTGTAGCAAGTAATGTACTATTTTTTTCTTTTCTTTCCTCTTCTTGCTTTATATCTAGACTTTTTTGATAGGTATCTTTTATTTTTTCAATATCATCTGATACAAATCTTTTCTCATTTGAAGTTAAGCCTTTATATGTAGCAAGGATTCCAGCAAGAATAGGTATTAAACTAGAAGCTGGTTTTTTATTCACATATGGAATTAGCTCTTTGTTAAAAGTTTGTGCGTGAGACTTATCTATATCGTCATCTAGTGAAGGATATAACTCTCTTGCATCATTTAGTCTTTCTTCAATCTCATCATATCTTTCTTGTAAATCTTTTAATGATGATTCCATTTGTGAACATTCACGCTCTGCTTCTCTTTCTACAAGATCGGCTCTGTTTTTGGCATTTTGAATTTTGTTTTCACTTGCCTGCTTATACTCTCTTAAGCTTTTTAACTCATCTTCTTTTGCTTGATACTTTTCTATAGCCTTATTTATTAACCATAAAATAATACCTATAGGCGTACCAAATAGAAGAATCCAGCCAATGACTTTTAATAGTCCTAAAAAGAAGTTGCCTATCTTTTCCATAGCTTCTTTTTGTCTTGCTTCACGCTCTGCTCTTTCAACCATTTGAGTCTTAATTGTTGAAGCTTCATCTATAACAGCTGATTGAACTTCTAGCAGTCCGCTATTAAACTTATTTTCTTTAAAATGTGGAATTGCGTGCTTGTCTAATAGTCTTCCTGCTTTAGAATCTGTTATGTATGCCTCCATAGCATTTCCTAGTTCAATTCTTGTATCTCTGTCTCCGGTTGAAAGAAGAATTAATACTCCCATATCATCTTTACCAATACCATATTGGTTATACATGTCATGAGCATAGTTTTCTATACTTTCACCTTCTAAGCTTTTTATAGTTGTTACTACAACTTGAATGCCTAGTTCTTCTGATGCAAGATTTACAGCTTTTTCTAACATTTGTTTTTCTTCTTCTTCTGTTAGGACATCTGCAAAATCATTTACATAGAACTCCTGTGTTGGTTGTGGTATGCTTACAGCATACACCTTTGCTGGAATAAACAAAAATAATGCAATGAACACGATGCAATACTTGTAATACTTAAACTTTTTAAGTTTCATTTTTTCCATACCTCCATTTTAATTAAAATTAAACTTAATACACATAGATGTACTAAATAGTGAAGTGGCATCTTCAACACTAATTAGTGTTAAACCCGTTGATTTAAAATTACGTGAAATATTATACCATAATTTACATAAAAAGCAAGTGTTTATATGCAAATAATTTGCAAAAAAAGAATCTTAGGAAAAAAAATATCCTAGATTTTACTCTAGGATATTTAGGTTATATTTATGCATAGAACTTTGCATACTATTTAAGTTTTATTGCATCAGAGATCATAATGAATCTTAGGTCTCCTTTGCTTGAGCTATCTATATTTGAAAAATTATTATATTCTTTAGATAGTTCCATTAATTTATCTAATCTTACGCTTATTCCTCTTACATCATTATTTACTTTAGATGTTAGTACTCTTATTCCTTCGTTATTGAACATTGCAATTCCATCATATAATTGCTTTGCACCATCACTAATTTGTACAGAAGCATCATTTAATTGTGTACTTGCTTGTGCTAACTGTTGTGTAGATTCATTTAAAGTAATAATTCCATCATTTATTTGAGAAGATGCAGTTGCAAGTTGTTCAGTTCCTTGTGCTAGTTGTTCAGTTCCTTGTGCCAATGCATTAATTCCATCAAAAGCTGCATATACTTCATTAATAATGTTTTGTACTTTTTCTTCTAATTCTTCTACTGTAAGTTCTGAGCTTTCAACTTTACCTCTAATTTCAACAAGTTTTTCTCTAACAGAAGCTATTTGTTCTGGGTCAATATTTTGGTATAAAGTTTGAGCATTATTTTGTTCTAGTATTGCAATTACGTTATTGTTTGTTGCAATTTGCTCGTCAAAAAGAGCAACTGTTTCTTCGTCTGCTCCTTCTTTTAAAGCTTCAAGATTTGCATTTTCTGTATATAAATCTTGTATAGCTTGGTAATTTAACCCATTTATATATTCAATATTTTCTTGGCTTGGATTACTAATGTTATCTACCATAGCAATTACTGCATCTATATCTTCAATTATAGTTTGTTGTAATGATTTAAGTGGTGTTACTAAAGTATTCATAGCTGTTTGTAGCCAATCTATAACAGTATATACAACGTCTTTAATACTTTCTGCTGCTGTATTTAATTGTTGCATTCCCTCATTTAATTGTTTTGCACCTTCATTTGCAGTTTGTACTCCATTATTAAACATTTCATAGTTTTCTTTAAGTGTAGTTGTTCCATCATTTAACATTCCAATTGCACTATTGAATGTGTTATAGTTCTCACTATATAGTGCTGTACCTTCACTTAAAGCATTTGCACCTTCTTCTATTTGGTCCATAGAAGATTGTAATGTATCTACACTTGAATAAAGTGTATCTAACTCGTCTAGTATATTGAAATCTTCTTTATCTATTATCTTAGGTGTTACAAATGTTATAATACTAGATTGTTCATAATTTGTTACATCCATTTCTATTTCAATATCCTCTGGAATTTCAAAAGTATCTTTATCCAATCCAAGACTTGTTTGAAGTCCAGGTAGAGCCATACCAATTACTATAGTTTTAGAACCATCATCTACTGCTTTACCTGTTGTTACTTTTACATTTTGTACAGTTTCATTTTTAAAATATGTACCAGCAAATATAACAAAAGGAGTATACATTTCTACATATTGTCCGTCTATTTCTACATAGTGTTTTGCCTTATTTGTATATTCTATTTTAATATTAAGTTTTCCACTTTTTCCACTTAACTCTTCTGGAGAAATTTCTTTTCCATCAAGAGTATAAGTCATCTTAACCTCTATTGGTAACTCTTTTTCAGATTTACCATTGTAGTATATGTCTTTACCTTTAGCATTCCAAACGATAACATTCCCATTTTGTGTATATGTGTTATCTTCACTTAAATTTTCAATCTCTAGTAAATCACTTAAATCTTTTATTTCCTCTAAATATTCTGTATTTTTAATATGATCATTTACAACAGTTTGGTAACTATTTCCAGTAGTGTCTAATTTTGAATAAACTGTTTCTTCCTTAGTTATAGCTAAAATATTTGAATTTGCAAGAATTATTTGACCAATTACTAATGTAGTTGCAGTGATTTTTTTTATTAAGTTTTTCATTTATTTCACCTTTAAACCTTTCTAGTTTTTTATATCTTTCATTTTCATTGTTGTTTTTAGTACAAGTTTATCTAATACCATAAGAAATGCTGGCAGTACAGTGATTACTACAATCATGGATATTATAGCCCCCCTTGCCATTAAAGTGCATAGTGAACCTATTAATTCTATCTTAGAATATATTGCTACACCTATTGTTGCAGCAAAGAAAGATAGTCCACTTACTATAATTGACTGTATAGATGAACTTAGTGCTTTATCTATTGAATCTTTTTTATTCATTCCGTTTAATCGGTTTTCCTTATACTTAGTAGTAATTAATATTGCATAGTCTATTGTTGCTCCAAGTTGTATTGTACCAATAACGATAGATGCAACAAATGGTAAAGTTGTATGAGTATAGTATGGTATTCCCATATTAATGAATATTGCAAATTCAATTACTATAGTAAGTATTATTGGTAATGAACCAGATTTTAATACAAATATCATTAGAATTAAAATAATTACTATTGATACTATATTTACACTTTTGAAGTCATGATCTGCTACTTCTACAAGGTCTTTCATTAGTGGGCCTTCTCCTGCAAGTATTGCGTTTTTATCTGTAGCTTTTACTATTTCGTTTACTTTTTCAATTTGTTCATTTAACTCATCTGTTGCCATCTCATATTCTGAGTTGATTAATACTAATTGGTATTTATCTGATACTAGCATATCTTTTATTTTATCTGGCATCATCTCTAAAGGTATTGTCCCTTTGGTAATTTTAGAATAGCTTAATGTCCAAGCTATACCATCTATTTCATCTATTTTTTCTAGCATATCATTAAGTTTTGCATCTGATATGTCTTTGTCTATTAATAGCATTTCCATACTTGTCATATTAAATTTTTCTGCTAGCTCATTATTTGCCTGTACACTTTCAAGTGTTTCTGGTAATGATTTATCTAAGTTATAATATATACCTGTATTTTTATATCCGTAGTATGCAATAGGTAATATTAGTATAAATGCCATTAATGTTAGCTTATAGTTTTTAATGCTAAAGTTTTTAAGTTTTTCAAACTTAGGAAAAACATTTTTGTGTTTTGTTTTTTCTATTATTTTTTCAAAACATAGAATAAATGCGGGTAGTATTGTTACTACTCCAATTACTCCTAAAAGTACGCCTTTTGCCATTACTATTCCTATATCTCTACCAAGTGTTAGGTTCATTGAGCATAGTGCTAGGAAGCCTGCTATTGTAGTTAAAGATGACCCTGCAACAGATGTAAATGTTTCTGCAATTGCATGAGTCATTGCTTCATCTGAACTTTTTCCTGTTTCTTTTTGGTGTAGGAAACTATGGTATAGGAAAATGGAAAAATCCATGGTAACACCAAGTTGAAGTACAGCACTAATAGATTGTGTTATGTATGAAATTTGTCCTTGTAATACATTTGTCCCCATATTATATACAACACACATTCCTATGTTTAACAACATAAATATTGGTGCTGCAAATGAATCGAGAGAAAGTTGAAGTACAATAGTTACAAGTACTACAGCTATAATTACATATATTGCTACTTCAGATTTAGATAAGTCTTCTGTATCAATCATAGTTGCTGTCATACCAGATATTTTACAATCTTTTCCAACTATTTTTCTTAGCTCTCTTACTGTTTTGGTTGTTTCGTCATCTGAAATTTTATCTTTGTATGTAACTAGAATTGCAGTAGTATCTCCTTTATATACTGCCTCTTTAATATCATCTGGAATCATTTCTGTAGGGTAGGACTCTCCAAATACATCTGATATTCCAAGGACCTTTTCTACATTTCCTACTCCTTCAATATCTTTTTCTAATTTTGCTAGTTGTTTTGGTTTCATACCATCTACTAGTACTACACTAAATCCGCCCATGTTAAAATCTTCAGATAGTATGTTTTCTCCTTGTATTGTTTCAATGTCTGAAGGTAGATAAACTAAAATATCATAATTAACTCTTGTTGCTAAAAAGCCCATAATTGCTGGTATTAAAAGCAAGAATGCTAGAATTACTATAATCTTTTTATGCTTAGTTATAAACTCCCCAAATTTAAGCATATTTATTCTCCTTTCTTTTTTAGTATAATCTTTTAACTCAAAAGATTAATACTTTAAACATTTTTTGTCAAAAATATACAAAAAACTCATTTTAAAATTATGACTATTAGTCATTTTATTCGATCATTAACAATTATAGTACTATTATGACCAATAGTCAATATTTTGCATTGAATTTTATAAAAAATATTGAAACACATGTATTTTTGTGTTATATTAAAATTATGTGAGGTGAGATTTTAACATGACAAATGAGGATTTAAAGACAGATAAACAAAAAAGATTATTAGATTCTGGTTTTAAATTATTTACAGAAAATGGTATAGTTAACACTTCTATACAAAATATAGTAGACCAAGCTAAAATGGCTAAAGGTACTTTTTATTTATATTTTAAGGATAAATATGAATTACGAGATGTTCTTGTAGCTAGAAAATCTAAGAAACTATTTACTGATGCAATAAAATCTCTTAAGAAAAACTATATTGAAAATTTTGAAGATCAAATAATTTATATAATAAACTATGTAATAGACGAACTAACTAAAAACCAACTTTTACTTGCATTTATTTCTAAGAATTTATCTTGGGGAGTTTATCACGAAACATTAGTTAAGATTTATGATAAAAATGAACCAGATAAAGATGCTTTTAATGAACTTAGAGAAATGTTTCTTGATGGAATAAAAAAGAATAATATAAAAATTAAAAATCCAGATGTTACATTATTTATGATAATAGAACTAGTTAGTGCTACAGCATTTAATGCTATTACATATAAAAAGCCATTAAGCATTGAAGAATATAAACCATATCTATATTCTACAATACGCTTAATGCTAAGAAACGAAAATTAGACAAAAAAAAGAGACCCCCAACGTTCCAGGGTCTCTTTGTGTGTATATTGCCTACCTATTTGGTAGGTTGCCGTCTTAGCAACAAATATCTTCCTGTGGATCATCCATACGATACTCTGCTTTCATTTCATCGTCTAAAATGAATTGATAAAATGGTTTACCGTGGATTCCCACTTTGCTTACTCGCAAGTCATCTACTGGGATTTTTAGTGCAGGAATGAATTCGTATTCATATTCCTCAATTAAGTCTAGAGAGTCTTCCTCATCTAGTCTTTCCCTAAGTTCTTCTTCTGAGAACTTGCATGCTGCATCAGTTGGAGAGATGTATAAACAACCGTCTTTTAAAACAGCTTCTGTGTTTACCGCACTCATCTCATCAAAGATGCTGTAAGTTGGAATTAAAATTTGTACGTTAACCTTCATATTACCTCCATTGAAGATTATTTGCCAAGTGTAGTTCGATTGGCACTAATATTAAATAAACTACATTATAATTATACCATTTATTTATGTTTATGTCAACTTTTATCTGTTTGATATTCCTATTGCTTCTATTGCTACACTTCCACCACGAACGACTTCTACTCTATTTAAAAATGTTGATTTAAACATTTCTATCATTTCATCTATTTTAGATTCAATTTCTGTCCATTCAATTATTACTGAATTCTTGTTATAATCTAATATTTTTAAATTATATACTTGTGCTAGTCTAAATATTTCTGTTTTATCTTTATCTGTTAGAGAATAAACCTTTATATATAGTATTTCTTTCATATGTGTTTGAACTGTAGTATAGTCTACAACTTTTATTACTTCTACACTCCTATTTAATTGTTTCTTTATTTGTTCAAAAGTTTTATCATCTGAAATCATTGAAATAGTCATTCTTGAAATTGTAGGATCTTCTGTTGTTCCTACAGTTAGTGATTCAATGTTATACGATTTAGATGAAAATAGTCCAGATATTCTTGCAAGCACGCCTATTTCGTTTTCTACAAATAAGCAAATCCATCTCTTTTCCATAGCTATTCCCCCTTATCCATTACCATATCATCTAATGTATTTCCTGGTTTTACCATTGGTAGAACATTTAAATCATCTGGTATTATAAATTCAATTATTGTTGGAGTATTCTTGTTTTTCTTTGCCTCTTTAAAAGCATTAACTACTTCCTCTGGTTTAAATACTCTTATTCCTTTTGCACCATAACTTTGAGCAAGTTTAATAAAATCTGGTGTATAAGTTGTTTGCTTTTTTGTACAATTTGCGCAATCTCTATTACATGATTTAGTATATTTTAGGCAAGTTAGTGAATAACGCTTGTTATAGAACATCTCCTGCCATTGTCTAACATTTCCAAGATATCCATTATTGAATATACATATTGTAATTGGTAGTTCTTGTGAAACTGCTGTAGCCAATTCTTGTATATTCATCTGAATACCACCATCGCCATTAATACTTACTACATCTTTTGAAGGGCATCCAATTTTTGCTCCTATTGCCGAAGGTAATCCATATCCCATTGTTCCAAGTCCTCCAGAAGTAAGTAGTCTCTTGTTTTCATCTATTTCAATATATTGAGTAGTCCATAATTGATTTTGTCCTACATCTGTAGTAATAATTGCATTTTTGTAATTTCTGTTTATAGCTTTAATTATATATTCTGGTGTTAATACATCTTCATCTTTTTTCATTTGAATAGGGAAATCATCCCGCCATGCTGTAACCTCTTGTCTCCATTCATCTATATCCAAGTGTTTTGCCCTCTTAAGTAACGCCTCTATTGCATTATTTGCATCTCCAACTATTGGTATATTAACAGATATATTTCTAGAAATTGATGCAGGATCTATATCTACATGGATTATAGTTGCATGTGAAGCAAACTTTTCTATCTTTCCTGTTATCCTATCGTTAAATCTTGTACCTATTGAAAATAGCACATCACATTTTGAAATTGCAGTATTTGCAGCATAGCTACCATGTATTCCTAAGTTTCCAATGTATAAATCATGGTTTGTTGGTATAGCACCTTTGCCCATAATTGTTGTTACAACTGGCATTCCCATTTTTTCTGCAAGTTCAGTCATTTTAGCATTTGCTCTTGCTACATTAATTCCTCCACCAAGTAGAAATACTGGTCTTTTAGCTCTTTCTAATACTTCTAATGCTTTATTTACTTGTCCAATATGTACTGAAGTATTTGGATTATATCCTCTAATATGTATATCTTTTGGTATTTCATCTGAGCCTAGTGCTAATTGTATATCTTTTGGTATATCTACCACAACTACACCTGGTTTACCACTTTTTGCAATATAAAAAGCATTATGTATTATTCTTCCCAAATCTTCTCTTTTTCTTACTGTAACAGCATACTTGCATATGTTTCTAACAATTCCAACTGTATCTACTTCTTGAAATGCATCATTTCCAATTAAACTTGTTGGTACTTGACCCGTAAAACATACAAGTGGTACTGAATCATAATTTGCTGTTGCAATACCTGTAACTAGATTTGTAGCACCTGGTCCACTTGTAACTAAACATACACCTACCTCTCCTGTAGCACGTGCATATCCATCTGCCGCATGAACTAGCGCTTGTTCATGACGTGGTAGTACTACATCTATATCTTTTACTCCATATAATGCATCAAATAGATCTATTGCCGACCCACCCGGGTATGCAAATAATGTTTTAACCCCCTCTTCTCTTAATGCTTTAACAAATAATTCTGCTCCTGTTATCCACATTTTAAACACCTCCATAATTTTAGGTACAAAAAAAGCTATGCAGTTTTACCTACATAGCTTAAACTCTATTTTACTAATATCGTTTGGGACTACTGTAGGTATGGAAATTAGCACCCCATATCTACAGTGATATGCGATGCTTACCTAAGTAGTCCGACTAAAACAATATTAGATTTATTCATTTTGTTACCCTCTTTCTTTTACAAAATTATATAAAAAAACAACTCAGTTTTATTTGAGTTGTTTTAATAATACTATAAGCCAGTAAAATTGTCAACGGCGATATAGTATTTTTTATTATTTTTTGAATAAACTATTCCAGAATGTTTTTGCTATCTTACTTCCTGCTTTTCTTGTTACTGAGTTAAAAGCAGACTTAGCAGTTTTTTCCATAGCTTTTTCTACTACAGATTTATTCTTTTTCTTTTCTTTTTCTGCTGCAGCTTTTGCTTTTTCTTCTTCTTTTTTAAGTTTTTCAGCAGCTTTTTTATCTTCTTCTGCTTGTTTTACAGCTAGTTTTTCTTGCATTTGAGCTTGTATAATCTCATATGCAGATTCTCTATTTATCTTGTTATCATATTTACCTTTAAATTCACTTCTATTTAATACCATTAGGCGAAGAGATCCATCTATTGCACCCATTTGAGATTGAGGTGGTAAAATTGTTCCTCTTTGTACTATACTTGGTTCACCTTTTTCATTTACAAATGAAATTACTGCCTCACCTGTTCCAAGTTCAAGAATTGTTTGTTCAGTATTCATTTCTGGATTTGGTCTAAATGAATCTGCAATTACTTTTACTGCACGTTGTTCTGCAGGAGAATATGCACGTAAGGTATGTTGTACAATATTTCCAAGTTGAGCTAGCACTTCGTTTGGTATATCTGCTGGAGATTGAGATATAAAGAATAGACCTATACCTTTTGAACGTATTAATTTAACTACTTGTATTACTTGTGTTAACATGTAATTTGGCATGTTGTTAAATAGTAAATGAGCTTCATCAAAGAAGAATACCATTTTTGGCTTTTCAAGATCACCTACTTCTGGCATATTTTGGTTAAGAGTTGTAAGCAGCCATAACATAAAACATGCATATAAATCTGGTTGTTTAAATAGTTCTACAGCATGTAGAATGTTAATATTACCAAAGCCAGTTTGTAAGTCTGTATGTAGAAAGTCATTTATATCTATTGCCGGTTCTCCAAAGAAGTTGTTTCCTCCTTGCTCTTCTAGCATTAATATACTTCTTTGTATGCTTCCTACAGATTGTGGAGCAATATTACCATATCCTAGTATAAACTCATCTTTGTTTTCTCCAATATATTGAAGAAGTAGTCTTAAGTCATCTAAGTCAATTAATTCCAGATTTTTATCTCTTGCAATTTTAAATGCAATAGCAAGTACTCCCTCTTGAGCATCTGAAAGTCCAAGCATACGAGATAAAATTACAGAACCAACACTAGATACTGTTGTTCTAATTGGATGACCATCTGCTCCATTTACATCCCAAAACACAGTAGGAAATCCTTTGTATTCAAAGTTTTCAATTCCAATTGAGCTTAATCTTTGCTCTAGTTTTTCGTTAGTTTGTCCTGGTATACAGCAACCTGCAAGGTCTCCTTTTACGTCTGCAAGAAATACTGGTACTCCCATGCTAGAGAATGACTCTGCCATAACCTTTAAAGTTATTGTTTTACCTGATCCAGATGCACCTGTAATTAGTCCGTGTCTATTTGCTTTGTCTGGAAGTATGCAAAGTTCTTCTCCTTTAGCTGTTTTTGAAATTAAAATTTTGTTATCTTTATACATAATCTCACCTATTCTTTTCTAATATATCTATAGATTATCACGAAGAGGAAAATAATACAAGAATTACTTTAATTGTTATATTATATTTTAGTGAAAATTTACTAAATAATATGTACATTTTTTTGTTTTTATATATAATATTGTTATAGATGGGAGGAAAACTATGAAAGAAGAAAAGACACTATTTAAAATACCGGTAGAAAAGCATAATGAACGCGATATTCTAGACATTTTAAAAAATCATCCAGAGATTAAGTTTGCTTCATTCATGTCAATAGACTTATACGGTAACGTTACAGACGAAAGAATTCCAATTAGAGAGTTTGTAAAAGACCTAAAAGGATATTTGAATGGTAAAGCAATCCAGACAGATGGTTCTTCTGTTAACTTACCGTTAATCTCTAAACTAAATGATGCAAGAATAGATATGCCTATGGATTTAGACGTAGCTTGGTATGTAGATTACAACGAGGATTTACTTGACCAGAGAACAGAACGTCCAATCGGTACACTTATTATCCCAGCATTTTTAAAACACAACAGTGATGTTGTTGACTCTAGAAGTCTTTTATACAATGCTATGGAAACTGCAAGAGAAGCAATACTAAATAAGATAAAAGACAACTCAATTAGATTATTTAATTTAGATTCTAGTAGAATTAAAGATTTGTATTTTACTACAGCAACAGAACTTGAGTTTTGGACTAAAACTCCAACTAGTGAACCTAAAATTGAAGAGCTTGCTGCTTCACAAAATATGAATGAACAATACTGGAATAGAATCGAAGGAACAGTAAGATCTGCTTTAGAAGAAACACTACTTCAACTTGAAGACTATGAACTAGAACCAGAAATGGGACACAAAGAAGTAGGTGGTGTAAGACCAACTCGTTCTAAAGATGGTAAATACAATGAAATAATGGAGCAAATTGAAGTGGATTGGAAATACTCTACTCCAGTTGACTCAGCAGATAAACAAATCCTTGTCAAAAATATAGTTAAAAAAGTATTTGAAGAATTTGGCTTAGAAACTACATTTATGGCAAAACCAATTGAACATGTTGCAGGAAATGGTATGCACTTACATTTAGGTGCAGTTATGGTTTTAGATGATGGAACAAAAATTAACATTTTCCATCCAAGAGAAAATACATTCTTAAGTGTTGTAGGTTATGGAGCTTTAATGGGAATACTTAAAAACTATGAAGTAATGAACCCATTTATTTCTTCTACAGATGATGCACTAAACAGACTACAACCAGGATTTGAAGCACCAGTTGCAACTGTTACATCTCTTGGGTATAGTGTGGAAAACGCAACTCGTAACAGAAGCGTTTTAATTGGACTTGTTAATAACTCAGAAAATCCATATGAAACAAGATTTGAACTTCGTTCACCAAACCCAAATTCAAACCTATATCTATGTATGGCTGTATCATTAATGGCAATGATAGATGGAATTGAATATGCAATAGACTCTAACAAGAATGAAAACGAACTTCTAAAAGAAATAGATAAAGCTTATGGTGAAGATGCACAATATCTAGAAAAAGATAGAACATATAGAAGCGAAGAAGATATCTTTGAGTTCTACACTGAAGAAGAAAGAGAAAAATACTTTGGTGTTCCACCTAAAACTGTATATGAAAACATTAAACATTTAGATACAGAAAAAGAGAAAATTAAAATACTTAAAAGAGGTGATGTTTTCAGAGATGAAATCATTGCTTCATATAAGCAATCTGTAATTAACAATTGGAAAACTCTAGTACTAAATACTAAAATTAGAACACATTATCATGAACTAGAAAAAATGGTTAAAATTGAAAGTACAGATGAATTAGACAATGAAAGATGGAACGAAATTCATTCACTTAAAACTAACATATACAAAGATACTAAGATTGAAAAATCTATTATGACTAAAGTTAAAGATGCCTTTGATAAAGGTGATTTAGACAAAGCATCTAAACTAATAATTACTCTTGAAAAAGATATGGAATCTTTAAAAGAGAAATACAAAGAATATGAAAGAAACATCTTAGACTAAAGTAATACAATATTAGAGGATACTTAATGGTATCCTCTATATTTTTGCAAGTAATTTGCGTTTTTTGTCGTAAATTGTCGTCAAAGGCTTGAAATAGCTATAAAAACTATGGTATAATAATTATGTAGTTGATTTTACGAAAGGATGGTGAAAGAAATGGTAGATGATAGTACGTATAACCCGAGAATATATAATAAAACTTGTATAACTTGGAATGATTCCATTTCGAGTAACCTTACTCAAATGGATTAGACTGCTATAAGTAAAGTAACAAAATAGTACTTTATTTGTTTTTTGTGCGCTCTATACAAGTTCCTTGTATAGTTTTTTTGCACCCATTTTTAGAAATAAATGATGATTATATGAAGTAATTTATATAGTTTTTATTATATATTCTCTTTTATTATTTAAAAGAAAAAATTAAATTGTAAAGGAGGAAAAAAAGATGGAAAACCTAAAATTATTAGAATTAACAAATTTTACTTACACAGATGATATTAGACTAGTTGATCTTGCTTTAATGCTTTCAGACTTTGAAGATGATGAAATTAAAAAAGTTTGTGATGCTCTTGAAGACCAATACCTTGCACGTGTACTAGAAGAAGCAGATCAAAAAGTTCAAAAGAAAATAATGTATTCAATCGATTCAGACAGAGCTTTAAGAGTATTTAGCTTTATGTCTAAAGATGATATTGTAGACGTTCTAGATGTAATTAATACTGGACTTAGAAAAGAATTAATTAACAAAATGAAAACAGGAGACAAAAAATTAATTACAGATCTTTTAGGATATAAAGATGATAGTGCTGGTGGTATCATGACTACTGAATATATTGCACTATACAGAAGATTTACAGTATCTCAAGCAATAGAAAAAATAAAAGAAATTGCACCAAAAACAGAACATATTGAAACTATATATGTAATGAACAATAATAAAAAAATTGTTGGAACAGTAAGTCTTAGAGATTTACTTGTTGCAGATCACTCTGAAGCATTAGAAGATTTAATGAATCCAAACTTCATGTATGTTGATCCAGATTTAGACCAAGAAGAAGTTGCAAAAATAGTTTCTAAATATGACTTAAATGCAATACCAGTAATAAACAGCCAAAAAGTAATGCTTGGTATTATTACAGTAGACGATATCGTAGATGTTATCATAGAAGAACAAACAGAAGATATCTTAAAAATGGGTGGTGTAGATAAAGAAGAAACTCTAGATAGTACTATACTACAATCTGTTAGAAGACGTCTTCCATGGTTACTAGTAAACCTTGCTACTGCATTCCTTGCTTCATTTACTATTAAAGCATTTGAAGGAATTATTGCTCAAGTTGTTGCACTTTCTGCTACAATGACTATAATTGCTGGAATGGGTGGAAATGCAGGAAGCCAAACTGTTTCTATCATAATTAGAAGCTTAGCAATGGGTAAAGTTAAATTTAATGAAGTTAAGAAACTAATATTTAAAGAAGTTGCTTTAGGATTAATTAATGGAGCTGCAGTTGGAGTAATTACAGGAATAATTGTTTCTATAATGTATGGAAATGTTTATCTTGGATTAATTATCTTCTTAGCAATGATTGGAAATTTAATAATCTCAGGATTCTTTGGATTAATAATTCCAATTATTCTAGAAAAACTTCATATAGATCCAGCAATATCTTCTTCTATATTCTTAACAACAGCAACAGATGTATTAGGCTTCTTCCTATTCTTAGGACTAGCAAGCTTATTCTTACCAAAATTAATATAATACACATGTTAAATAGGCACTCTCTTTTAAGGGAGTGTTTTTTATTTTACTATCTTGTATATTTTTTATAATTAATGATATAATAAAATTGTTATGGAGGTTGGTTTATATGCTAACAAATAATGAAATAGAACGTGAACTTCAAAATAATAACTTATGGTTTCATAGAAACAATTATTTTGATGCAAGAATTGATGATTTACCTGAAGATCCAGCAGGTACTAAAGTAAAAAATAAAAGATTTGTAGTTAATGCTACAGAAAATGATATTTTGTTCATTCCAGTAAATACCATTACAAATAGCTCAATAGAAGCACATAAAAAGACTAATATTTGTAGTGGAGATATTACAATGGTAGAAGTAAGACAGGAATATACTAAATTTATTCTTGTTTGCACTAAAGACACTGGAGATATATTTAAAATATATGTAGATGTATATATGGATAAGTCTCAACTAGATCATGTTATTGCATTTGTTGAAACATTTAAAAACCAAAATATACAACTTCTTTATGCACTAAAAAGAGATGAAGTTAGAGAAGCTATGAACAATATAAACAAAGGTCAAAGCTCAAATACTAAAACTAAAGAAACAGTTACTTCAAGTGAAACAGTTAGAGAAAATGCAGAAAATACAATTAACAAGGCTTTTGAAAGAATAGAAAATGCACAGAAAAATCAAGCTGCAATAGGTCCAATCCTAGCAATATTTTTCTTCTTTTTCTTCTTTATTCCAATATTTGGAACAATAGTATCTATATTTGGTGAAGTTGCTGACCATACTTTCCCAATATTTGCAATAATACCATTTGTATTTTTATTCTTCTTTGTATTTATATTTGTTACAATAATAAAAAATGCTATGAAAAATAGAGATGACATTATGGATGAAGGCCCAGGAAGAGTTACTTATGATTATAAAGAGAACAATACTGAAGAAAAGCCAAAACGTGGTCCTATGACTCAAGAAAAAATGGAAAACATTAGAGAAAAAATAGATGAAGAAATGATAACATCTAGCGGCCCTATCAATTCACACGATAGTGACTTTGGCGGAATCAAAAAATATTAATGCATATTACTACTTTTGTAGTAATCACCTAAAAAGAGCACCATGAAAATGGTGCTCCCTTTCTTTTTATTTATTATTTAATTTTGTGTAACCTTTTAAGAAATATTCCATAGAAGCTTTATACTGATCTTGTGCGTTTAAGCATGTATCTATTAGATAACCTTTTTCTTTGCTCTCTTGATATTGATATAGTCCTCTATAATAGAATTGTTTATCTTTATCTAAAATAATAAAAGGTACTATATTATTTTTTAGACATTCTTTGAACATTATCATTCTTCCTATTCTACCATTTCCATCTTGAAATGGATGTATAGCTTCAAATTTTGCATGAAAATCTATTATATCTTCAACTTTTATTTTTTCTTTTGAATTGTATTTTTCTAATAATACTTTTATTTCTTTGGCTACTTGATTTGGTTTAGCTGTTTTAAGATTGCCAACAGAATTTTCTATGCTTTTGTATTCTCCAATATTATATCCTTTTTCTGTTTCATCACTTGTTCCGGCTTTTAATATTTTGTGAAATTCTTTTATCATTGATTCTGTTAGTTTTTTATCCGCATTATCTATCATATAATCTACTAGTCTAAAATGATTAACTGTTTCATAAATATCATCTAGTTTAGTAAATGATAATGTATTTTGATCAGTTAATAGACTTTTGGTTTCATATATATATCTAGTTTGCTCTTCTGTTAATGTACTACCCTCAATATGGTTTGTATTATATGCAAATTTTACTTGAGTATAGTGATAAATATTTCCTTCTAGTTTGTTTCTCTTTTGCTCTCTTAGTATTTCTAATAGATTAACTTTAGATAAGTCTACTACATCTTCTTCCTCTTTTACTAGTTCGTCTATTGAAGTATCTAGAGCTTCGGCTATAGATTTAAGATTTTTAATATTTGGTTCATTCATACCAGATTCATATTTAGAAATTGTTGCTGGTTCTACACCTATTTTTTGAGCTAATTCTTTTTGAGTCATTTTAATTTCTTCTCTACGTATTCTTAGATTTGCACTTAATCCCACACTAATCACTTCCTTAGTATATATTATACCACAATATTTCTTAAAAAGAAACCTTTCGCATATTTATTATATATTAAATTTCCGTTTTAGAAATACAAAAAGGAGCACTTTTTAGTGCTCCGGTGTATAAGTTATTGTGTTTTATCTGTTTGCAATTTATCTTGATACTTTAGTATAAAATACAATTTTAAAGAAACAGTGACTGTTAAAGTAATATAGTATGAGAACCTATCGAACTCGTATAATTATAACTGTCAACGAAGAGTTATTTAATTATTACTATATTACTTTCTGTTTCTATAAACTCATTATAGTACTACATATTTATATATGCAACAAAAATAGTAATAGTACACAAAACTTTCACTATTTCTACAAAATGGTCACAAAAAAGCAGCCTAAAACAGGCTGCCCACATATATATTTTCCCCAATTGCATACTATTTGTTCTCTGCATTTCTTTCTTTTTGTAGTTTCCACCAGTTGTATAAGCCGATGATACCCATTATGAAATAAATGCTTTTTTTAGTTAAGTAAACAGGATCAAAATTAATAATATACATTGTTACTGCAACGATGTTTGATACTGTCCACCATATGTATTGCTCTCTAAATCTGAATAATTGTAGCATAGATGCAATTACACCAACTGCAACTATGTATGCATCTAACCAAGGTACTGCTCCACCTAGTTTAGATAGTCCAAAGTAACAAATAACTCCTGTAAAACCTACTGCAATAACAGAAAGTATATCTTGCCACCAAGTTAACTTTCTAGATAGTGTTTTTTCTGTATCTTGTTTATCTCTATTTCTTGCCCATACTATCCATCCAAATATGTTTAGTGGAAGATATACTAGAAGCTCTAGAGCTAGTGTTCCATATATTCTATCATGAATAAGGAATAGAACATATACTATTGTATTTACTAGTCCGAACACATAATTTGAAACACTTGCCTTAGCGCAAAAGAATATACAGATTATTCCACATATTCCACTTATGAAATTAACAATTGCAAGCCAATTTGGGTCTGCTGTTGGTGTCAAGTTTAACACACTTTCCACAACTTTCCATCCAGCTATTGCAACCATTACAATTATCATTATCCATTCATACCATTTTAAGCTTTTGAAAGATTTAATTAGATTATCCATTTTGCTCTTTCCTCCTCGCTCATGGCTCTACACATAGTGCCGCTAATATTATATTTTTTTCTATCTACATCTATTATTTCATATTTTGCGCCAGGATATGCTTTTGAATAGTAATCATCATAATCTGGTTCACTTCCAAATACTGCATCTAGGTGACCACCACAAGCCTCAAGAACTAGTGGTGTTTCCGCATCCCAGTCTTGTGTTCCATCTGGCTTTTTACATGCTGTAACGTCTAGTGATACAAATTCTACACCAGGCATATCTTTAAGTGCATTTGCCATGTGCTCTTCTCTGCTTTTTACTTGTAGCCAATCTTCATGACGAGTCTTTAGAATTTCTAATTCTTGTGCACCTCCATGAAATAATATAACATATAATTTTTCACACATTTTTGCTGCATATTCTACACAATACATATGGCCTTTATGGAAAGGCATGAACTTTCCTCCATACATTCCAACTTTATATTTTTTCATATTATTACCTCGTTTTCATATATTATTATGATATATAATATGGTAAAAATATTCAATAAAAAAAACAAAAATTGGTGCAAGTATTATTTCTTGCACCTCATAACTCGTTTATACATTGTGGCCTTAGCCAAATGAATTATATTCTTCAATATATGTATAGTCAATAGAATAATTGTAATTAATATGTATTCGACAAAACTCGACAATGCGTATAATTATAATAGTATTCTTAAAGCGAGTGGGATTACTTGACAGATTATTGCATAACCAACGATGCTTAAATTGGAAGTTGAATATGCTTCTATAAGTATTGCTTTCTCTTTTTCATTGAATTGGTTATTGTTTTTTATTTTTTTCTTATAATATAAATTTTCAAATAGCATCCATAGAATATGAAATACTACTATATATACGTGTGTAGTTACAATTATAGTGTTTATAGTTTTTTCTACACTGTTCATAAGTATTGAAGTTCCACATGCAACTCCATAATCTGTACTGTACATTCTTTTATTACAATCAATAGTCATAAGAATTATGATAATTATAGCTATTATTATTGCTATTACTAACCCCGAGATTAAGAACATCTTTTTAACTTTGCTTATGTGTTTTAACTTATCTTTTGCAGCTATAACCATTTCATTCTTTTTGAATACTTTTTTGTCTTTTAATAATATTAATATACATCCAATTAATATGCAAACAATTATACCAAATAACAAATAAGTATTTGTATTATCTTTCATTATTCCCATATATATGCCTCCTACTTTTATATAACTATTATACAACAAACTAAAATAATTTTACAGCAATTAAATATCCAATTTTAGCTATGTTATACTTTTTGTATCTAAAGTTAATCTATACCATACTAAAAGTTCGTTATTTTAGAAATTTGAGTGAATTAGGACTATAAAAAAGCAAAAGAAAAAGACTAATATATTTAATATTAGTCTTGAAATTTTTATATGGTATTTTTTGAATAAAATCATTCGAAAAAATATTATTTAATTTGAAAAGTTTAGCCACCATTTCTTGCTATCAATGTTTGCACGAATATCTTCTAAGTCTTTAATGAAACCTTCATTTAGTGCTATTCTTCTTATTGCAGCATCTGCTGGACTTCTTGTATTAAATCCTACAGGTCTAAGTTTTTCTGGCATATATGTCTTAAATAGTTTTTCATAACCCATAGCATCTAAATGTTTTGAGTAGTCATAGCCATCAATCTCAGATTGTGTTGCAATTATTTGGTTTAGTTCGTTTTTACACTCTTCTATATTTTGTGTATACTCCTGCTTTAAAGAATCATAATTATTATAATAATTGATATCTGTTTGTATAGGTAAATAAATCATCATAATAATGAATGCAACAAACAGTTCAAGACCTATTAGTATAATATACGATTCCTTGTTTTTGATTTGGCCGAACTATACATGTTAAAATAATAGAAACAATAGTAATAGTTAATAATAATGTTAGCATAAACTAACCCTCCTTAAAAAAATTATTTTTAAGTCTAAACTTTTTAATGACATATATAATTATACTATAAAGTAAGCGTTATGTCAACTTAAAGTGTAGTTACGGCCAACTAAAAAGACAAGCACGAAATGTAGCTTGTCTCAATTTTTTTCATTCTATACTTTATTTTCTTGTTTATTAATTCTAACTATGTTTATTCCTAAGAAACAAATTAATATACTTAAGAATATCATGAGTATATTTAGTGAAGTGTTTCCTCCAAATTTAGCTGCAACTAGTAACAGTATAAAACTAATTATTCTTCCAAAATCCATATGTGCCTCTCTAATTGCATTATATTCACATTGTTCTGTTTTATCTACTACACTAGTATTTGCAACATTATCTGCTCTAACTGTTTGTGTTAGTTTAATTAAGTCTATTAATACCATGTATATACAATAACATATTACAAGTGCTACTGAATTTTTCCAAACAGCCATTGTTGTTACTACTATAGCTACAACTATACTAGATAATAATATTATCTTTTTATCTTCTCTGTTTTTATATATCTTACCATATAAAGACATAGCTAATATGCTAATTATTGTACTAATAGATGTAATAACACCTAAGTTGAAATTGCTTTTTATTACGCTAAAAACTAATACTACAAGTAATACTTCTAGTGCACTAGTATTTACTGTCATTCCAACTAAAAATTGTGAGTTAAAACTTCTTAATGTTTGGTTATTGCTACTCATCTTTTTATATGTTTTAACTGGATTAAATGTATCTGTTTTATCTAAATCATCTGGTTTAAGAATAAATGTAAGTATTATCTGTATAAAAGAAATTACAAGTATTACTCCTGCAGTTAAAATATAATTTGTTACAGTTATTAATGATCCAAGTATTAAAGGACAAAATATACCAATTACATTAGATACTATTCTAGATGTAATGTTATATTTGGTTCTATCCTCGTTACTAATTTTTGTTAGATTAAATAAATTATATGGCATCCAATATGCAGTTGAACTAATACCACTTAGTATTGCTATTAGCCATAGATAATGAACTATGTTTTCGTTTAAAAGTATAATTGTTAGTATATATCCAAAGTTTAATACTACACCTATTCTAAACATCCCTATTCTAAATTTTCTTTCAATAAAGCTTGATACTATCATACTAAATATCATTAAAACAATATTTGAAAAAATGTTATATATGGATAAATCCACTAAACTATCTTTAGATGTTTGAATAAAATATGCTGTTAAAAATGGGCCTAAAAACTTATCTATTACGCTTTTCATTGCACTAATTGCAATAATTGCGTTTGCTTCTAATTTACTTGTTTTCATACAATAACCCTCACATTTATATTTTAATTATATATGGATGAAAAAGAATTTGCAATAAGTGATGAAAATGGGGAAAGAAAAAGAAAAAAGCAATAGATAGGTATCTATTGCTTTTTATTAACAACTACTTAAAATTTATATTATTCTATAAACAAATTCATCCCCCAGGTCATAAACAACATTATTTCATCTTTACTTAATCCAAACTCCTCTAATAACATTATATATGTAATATATCCTAATCCATTAATTATGTTTTTATCCTCGGCTAATATAATATTTGTCATATCATCATGTGCTATGTTATTTCTCAGTTTATTTAATCTATAAGCACTATCATCAAATTCAATACCACATTCTGTTTTTTTACCTACTTTTTTTATAAAGAAATCAGGCCAACACATATTACTTTCATCAAAATAATAATAGTATTTAGCAAAAGCCCATTTTAAATGTGAATAAAACTTATTGTTATAGGTGTTTAGTGTATTTTCTACTCCATCTATAAATCCATTTGACTCAAATGTATGTAATTTTTTTAGTAATTCGGTAATTATTCTATTTTCGGCATCTGATCTATTAGGCTTAATTCTTCTTTTCTCTGCGATTTTTTCAAAGGCTCTACAAATATATAGTGTTGTTATTTCTATGTTGTTCTTTTCAAAAAATCTATATTCTAATTTTTTATTCTCTATGGTTCCCTTAATTATCTTCTCTAATATTTCATTTTGATACAAATTTACTGACATTAATTTGTAAAAATCTTCACTCCCATTTTCATTAATGTAAATATAAGAAGTCTCATTAATTAATTCTATATATTTAAAAATAATACTTTCGTTACCGCTTAAAACAACAAAAGCTTGTTTAATCTTTTTAATTAACATTAATGCTTCGTTTATATTCATATTCTTTTTTGATTCGATTTCTATTTTTACATAGTCATCAAATCTTGATAAATTACCATTATTTATTAATTTACCAATATATATTTCAAAATGCAATTCTTTCTTTTTGTATTTAACTGTAAATGATTTCATTACTTTTTTATTATATAGAATATTACAGTTAGATTCTTCTAGATTATTATAAAAATAGTCTGCAGGGTGTAGTAATCTATTTACTGTTTTTGAACCGGCTAAAACTATCTTATTATATTTTCTTTTTAATGCTTTTCCTCTATTTAATGGATCACTTACAAAATACTTTACCTTAAACAGAACATAGTCACTATTTACATGTATACATTTTTCGACATACCAAAAATAGAGTTCACTTTTACTATTAACAAAGCAATTATTCATATCTCTTATTTTAATTATGTCTGTTCTAGCTATATTGCGTAATTTCTTTTCATCATCTATTATTAATTCACTATTTTCTTGGTCAAATTTAGCTGTATATTCTTTTTCTAATAGTATTACTGTAAATTCTTTTAGTTTTTTCATTGGCACTCCCCTTTTTTACCAATTATATAACTATAATATTTGAAAATAATATAGTTTTTCTATTTTTTACCTTTTAAAAAGTACATCTATTAATTAGACATTTTTCAACTCACTTTTGTAACATAAAGCTATCAAATTTATTTGGTAGCTTTTTATCCTATTTTAATCTTTCTTTTAAATAATCTCTCAACTCACTATCTATACAATAGATATAGCATCCTTTTTGTCCTCTAGATAGTAATGTTCTATATGTGTTTTTTATTATTTCATCTGCTACTCTTTTAGCTTCTTCTGCATTTTCTTTTGCTAGTTTATTTATTCCTTTAAGTGATTGATCTGTACTTGCTCTTTTAGTGTAATCTGTAATTATTTTTCCATCTCTATATTTTAAGTCATCACCTATTATTACACCCACATAATCAAACTCAAGTCCTTGAGATGTATGTATACATCCTATTTCATTTACAGAGTCTTCATCTATAGCCCATGTTTCACTATTTCCTAAGTTCCAACTCATAGCAAAATTATACTCTGGTATTGTTATATCATGAACATCACTTTTGTTTTTACCTTCCTTTATCCAGTTCCAACAATATCCTGCAAGCAGTCTTGCTTTATTACATTCTTTATTTTTTTCAAAAATTATATCTCTTACTTCATTTGGTGTATCACAAATTCTAATATCATAATCTAAGTCAAAGATATCATTTGCTGTTTCTCTAATTTGTAATACATCATCTAGCCATGCTATATATCCGTCTGAGCCATTACATCTAAATTGAGATTGTAGTTCAAGTTTAACTTCTTCTGCATTAAATTCTTTAATGAATTTTTCTATTTCTTCTATACTACCATTATCTTTTAGAGTTACTCTTTGAGATTCATCTATAAAGAAAACAGAAAATTTAGATGCATTAATAATTTCTTTAATTTGATTTTCTCCTAAGTTTTGGAACATACCAGATTTTTTATTTAATCTATGTGCTTCATCTACTATTAAAGCATCAAATTGGTTAGCCGGTTCATCCACAAATGCACCTGAACCTTTGAATAAATTGTTTATTCTAGTTTTCTTCATTTCACCACTAAGTTTTGCAGCATATATATTTCTTGGTGCAGAGTTTTTAGTTACGTACTGGCATAGCATATTTTCATTTGTTAGATTTACAAGTAAGTTTACTGCTACTACAGATTTACCTGTACCTGGTCCACCTTCTACAATTAGCACTCTTTTCTTTCCATCTTGATAAGATTTTTTAGCCATACTAAATGCAGTTTCATATACTACTTTTTGATCATCTATCATTACAAATTCTCTATTACCTTTTAACATTCCAGATAATGCGTCTTGTAACGCTTTAGATGGTCTTATTTTTCCATTTTCTATTAAGTATAGTGTTTCTTTATTATCTCCATACTTAATATGCTTTGTAATGAATTTTCTTAAATCTTCTACATCACCTTTTACAAATGCAGGTGCTTTATCTAAATATTCTTTATATACATCAGATAATATAGTTGGTGGTGTTACTCTTTGGTAATTGTGTAAGTATGCGCAAGGATGTAGAGTAATACATTGTTGTTGAACATTTTCGTTATAATCTTCTATTGTTGTAGCATAAGACCATGCTTGATATGATGGATGTGCTACTTCTCTTACTGCATGTCCTGTAAATGTTTCAACTATAGCATCTTTACCACTTACTATTTTTGCTTCAGTCCATTGTTTTAGTTCTACTATTATAGCTGTATTTTTACCACTTTCATCTTTACCTGAAATGATAAAATCTACTCTTTTAGAAGTATTAGGTATCCTAAATTCTATAGCTATACCACATGCTGCAGGTATATTATTATCTACTAATACTTTTAACATATATTGCATAGAGTTTTCCCAAGCTTTTCTTTCTGATTCACTTGTGTGATAACCCATTTTTTCATAAAACTTTTTATCTATTCTATCTCTAATTTTATCTTGTATTACATCTGATACAAATAACTCTTTTGTAGCCTCGTAAACTATCATATTTCGACCTCCAAAATATGGTTATATTTTATCACAGAGAGATCTGGGTTACAAGATAAGACAAAAAATAAAGCATATAATCTCTAGTTATATGCTTTATCTTTTAATTTTGTATTACTAAATGGCCAATTATCTTTTACCACAATATTATTCCATTTTGTTATTAACATATCTTTATTGTCTAAAACCCATTTTTGTGCGATTTTTTGCTTTTTACCTGGCAGATTTCCTTTTAAAACTTCACCTGTATCTATCGCAATAGAAATATTATATTCGCCATATCTAGCATGAATATGTGGCACATTGTGGCCCTTTTCTTTTGTTCTTACCTCGAAAACAACTCCGTTTTTATCGCCAACAACACCTCTAATTTCATATATATCAAAAACATTCGTAAAGAACTTATTAAGTTCCATATTATGAAGTATGTATAGTATACTTTTTTCTTCTGTATTATAATTTATCATATTTTGTACTTACCCCTTTAGATTTTTCTACTGGATATTTTTTCTTAGTTTTCTCTAGTTTATTTAAAATGATTTCTTCTGGATTAACACCAAGCTTGTCCGCCATCATAATACAGTATGTAAATACATCTGCTAATTCTTCACAGACTTCTTCTTTGTTATAATCATTATTCCATTGAAAGCATTCTAATAATTCTCCTGCTTCTATAGAAATAGATTTAGCTAAATTTTCTGGAGAATGGAATTGGTCCCAATCTCTTTCTTCGTTAAATTGTCTAATTTGTTGCGTTAAGTTATTATAATTATTTTCAATGTATTCTTGATTAATTATAGATGATTTATTGGTTTTCACATAGTTATTCTTATTTTCTCTATATTTTGCTATATCATTAGCTTCATTAGCTGTCATAAAATGATTTCTATATTCAGGTAAAATTCTCCATATTCCTTTTTCTAAATTTTCAATTATTTTAGCGTTTTTTAAGTTCGTTCTTGCCCATTTTAAATTATACTCAAGTTCTGTACAACTATGGTCCTTATGTGGTGCATTTATAGCATCATAATCTAATCCCATTATTTCTATTACTTCCTTTTGTATACTTTCACTATCTCCTGTGCCACCTAATCTTTTAAGGGCATCAAAAGTAGGTTTAATAAGTAATCTTACTGTAGGTACTCCATACATTTAAACCACCTCATTATTAATCTTATATAATAATCTAGCTATTTCCATATTATTATATTCTATTTTTCTAATTGCAATATTTGCTATTTTTCTATAAGGCTTATATACACCAAAATAATTATTATTAAAATATTTTTGACTTATATTGTTTGATATTCCAAATAAATAATCATATATTTCTTTTCCTGTATTACTATCAATTTCAAGTCCAGAATTAAATTCAATATTTGGAATGATATAATTAATTCCAGTTTCTTTAGAACAATATTCATCAATTGTACTATTAAAGATATTGTTGCTTTTATATGTTTTTACCTTATTTACTTTTGAAGAAACTTCTTTAAAAAATAAAATCTCCCCTTCGTTAATTTTTATTATAGTGTTATTATTACTAGAATTAAACATATCAAATTCGCTTAAAGCATTAAACCAAATGTCTAATGAATATCCTTTTTCTAATGTTTCAAAATCTCTATTAGAAATAATTTTACATGCAAATTTATAGTCTATCATATTGTAATCAGTTATATCTAGCAGATAATTTTTACAATCACTTCTAGTTAAATATGCTTCTTCTTTTGAAATTTTGTACAGTTCATATAATGTTTTACATATAACAAAAAAAGGCTTAACATTATATGAACAGTCTTTATCATAATTAATTTTTGTTAGATTTTCAAAAATCAATTCTTTATATGTTAGTCTATTATTTAGATAATATTTAACACTTTCTCCTAGTACATTTTTTTTGTTAAGAATTCCTATATTTCTTGCCGATGTCAATAATGCATTAGGATTTTTAGATTTTTTGTATTTGTTTGGAAATTTTTCAATTAAATCTGATGAGTCAATTTTACTTGTAAAATAATTTGAATTTACCACATTAATAATAGTATTATAAAAATCTTTTCCTTCATCAGTAAAATAATTTTTCCCTCTATCTAAATACCATATTTTACTTTTGTATTTCTCCATTACTATCATCTCCATCAAAATTTACTGTATTTAAAATTGATTTCGTGATTTCTTTTAATACTGGTACTGCAATTGAATTTCCGGCTTGTCTGTATGCTGTTTTATCATCTACTACAACGTTAAAATCTTGAAATCCCATTAATTTTAAACATTCTTGTGGTGTCATTTTTCTCGCTACAGCTTCTTGTCCCTCATATTCTCCTATATATATTCTTGGATCATTATAATGTTGTGGCTTAGGCTTTTCTACTCTAAAATCTCCTATCCAGTTAAATTGTTGATTTGCAGTTTCACATCCAATAATATCTCTATTTACTCTAGCTCTACCTTCGTTTCTTTCTGGCGTAGTAACATATCTAAAACCTTTGAATGGCAAATAATATTTGTCATCCACTTCATCATCTAAGTAATCTTTGGCTGTATGTTCAAGTTCAATTTTATCAGGAAAAGAAAACTCTTCGCTTTCGATATTTTTATTTATACCAACTACGAAAACTCTTTTTCTTAGCTGAGGAAGCCCATAATCACATGCATTGATAACTTGATATTTAATTTTATAATTTAAACTTTCAAATACATCTTTTATTACAGACCAAGTTCTTCCTTTGTCATGACTTAATAAACCTTTTACATTTTCAAAAATAAAGACTTTAGGCTGTATTTCTTTTATTAATCTTGCATAGTCATAAAATAGTGTTCCTCTAGTATCCTCTAATCCTCTTTTTTTACCATATGTAGAAAAGCTTTGACATGGGCTTCCACCAACGATTAAATCTACTTTTCCTTTATATTTATTACCATCTAAAAATCTTATATCTTCATACCATCTATCTTCTGATATATCATAATTAGCAAAATATGATTTTTTTACATTGTTAACTTTTCCTGTTTCATTATATATTTTAGAAATATATTTTTGTTTTTCTTCAGGTGTTAAACCTTTAATTTTCTCTTCTATTTCTTCTTGATCAATATCAAGATATCTTTCTCCATTGTCACACGCAAAAACAACTTTGTAATCAATACCAAGTTGTTTTAATGCTTGTTCTATTGCTCCTATACCGCTAAATACTGTTGCTAGCCTTATCACTTTATATCCCCCTCTATTTTAAATCAATTTTCTCATATGTTAATGAATCCAAATCAATTGTATATTCAACTTTAATAATTCCTTTTGGAAATGTTTCATTTGGAAACATTTCTGGAGTTATTTTTGGAAAATTATCATCTACATTATAAATTCTCGCTTCATGTATACAATATTTTTTGTTTAGAGCATCGCTATCAATTCTTTTTGCCCTTTGAAGTATTGTTTCTACATTATAATTCAAAATTCTTAATTTTTCAATTGTTTCGATAATTGAAATTCCATTTTCTAATTCTTCCAATCTTACAAATACTATTTTTAAAGATTCATCGCTATTAGATACTAATTGATATTGGCTATTTACATGAATGTTTGAGTTATATCTACTGATGGTAGACTTCACCTCAAAATATTCTTTATCACATTCAATATCATATGTACCATCTTTTGTTAATATTGCATTTTTCCCTATTGTTAATAGATATTCCAAAACTTTTAATTCAGCTAAAAAAGAATATGAACTTTCTTCAACAAGCCTATTTCCAACAAACGCTTTTAACTCATCAATCCAATAAGCTTTTAATACTAATATTGAAATATTCTCTTGCTTTGTGCAGAAAGATACGAAATTTTCGCATATATCAAAGAAAAAATCTAAATGGTCTAACCTATCAGTTATTATTTGAAAAAGTTTATGGTTACTGTCATTAAAATTTTTATATCTCGTAACACACAAAATATTTTCAAAGTTTTCTTCATAATCAAAAGCATCCATAGGAATATCAACTGCGACTCCAAAGTATCCATCTTCTTTTACAGCATATAAATTATTCGTATTTTCTATTTGCATAATAGTTTGTCCATTCTTCATGTAATTATAGCAATCTCTAAAAATGTTTTTTTTCATATTTATCCCTCCAAAGCCTCTTTTATCAAATCTTGTACATATTTTTCTACTCCGCCATCATATATATATGGATCTATAGTTTTTACTTTAAGTGTATTAAGTACCATAATACTTCTAAATGGACTTCCATCTTTTATTTTTTTCAAATATTTTTGATACATAATTTCATTATATACTTCTCTTCGATAACCAAGTTTTCCGCTTCTTTCACATAGCTGTAATATCGTATCAGTTGAATTGTTTTCAATTATCTTTCTAGTAGTATCTTCATCTATTCTCCATGAAAGATAAATATACCACCATAAATTTTTGAAATATAATCTTCTGCTTAGTTTATAATATCTATCAGGGTTGTCCATTCCTATTCTATCTCTAAGAATTTCCGGGCTAACAATTAAATGTATATACATCCAAATATTGTCATTTCCAGCTTCATACTTTGTAATGCCATATTTGTTTGTTAGTAAATTATACATTTTTAAAGCAAATATATAATCATAACAATAGTCCCCTGGTAACTTTTTTTCTAGTATTTCATTATTGGTTTCTTTCCATAGATTTAACAAATCGTTTCTCATTTCTTCATAACTAGAGTTTAATTTTGTTTCATTATTTCTTGTACCATTTAACAATTTTTCAAACTCTAGTGAAGCGTCATTATTACTCAATTCTTTCCAATTCATATTTTCTCCTTCTTATGCATCCAAACTATCTATCTTTTTTCTAATTTTTTTTGATAAATCGTTAATTTCATCTAACATATCTATATCGAAACTATATAATAAATTTTGAATAAATGCACCAATTGTACCATTATCATATTTTTCACTTCTAATTTCTTCTATAGAGTTAGCTCTATAGAACAGAAACACAAAAAATTGAGATAATATTTCTTTAAAAATAGGTGTCATATTTTCTCCATCAAGTGTATAATCTTCTTTTTTATAGTTTTTATGCAAAGCATTTATTCTTAAACAAACTTTATTTAAATTTAATTCTTCATTTAACTCATCAGGATCAAAATTGTAAATAGCTTCCCATAGTGGTCCATTTTCATCTTTTATTAATACCATTGGAAAAATAGAACCATTTCCTTCTACTTCAATTATTTCATTTTGTAATTCTCCAAGTTCGGCTCCAACTATCTTTGCATAATTTTTTGAATCATTATTATCTATCATAACTAACTTAAATGATATGTTAATTTTATTAGCTATTTCTCCCTTATCAATTTTTAACCCAGTTATAAAGTTTAGTTTTTCTTCAGTATAATCAAAAGTTTTTATTAAAGTAGATTTTACTGTTTTGGTACTTTTACAGCTCCAAGTTAGTACTATTCCTAATTTTGAATTTTTTCCTGCGACTTTACTATAAAATTCTCTTGGATTATCTATCTCAACTTTATATGAAATAAATAAATTATTGTTCTTTGGTGACCATATTTCTTCATCGTCAACAACTAATAATAAATTATTATTGTACTGGTCAAGTTTTAGTTTTTTCACGTTATCATCTATTGTATAATACACATCTGGTATTATATTAATTTTAGATTTTACAATCAAATCATTATCCAAAAGTGGATAGTTTTCTAATATATTATTCATTTGCATTTCCCTTCTTAGAAATTGAACCTATAAAACTTTCGTCATTATATCTATATGTAATTCTAAATTTTAAATATTTAATTGTTTCTTTTTTTAATATTCTAAATCCTATTATTTGATCAAATTCATCCTTTTCTAATTCAAATGTATATTCTTTGTCTTCATATTTTTTATTTTCTTCATGTAATCTCACATTATTTAAATATTCAGTATCATTATTACAATGCTTTTCTAGAAGATCTATTTTTAGAATTTTAATTGGGAATAATCTCCTTTCAAAATCTTTATACCATTTACTTGGAGAAATAGTACCATCTTCAGAAACAAGCTGTAATTCAAAAGACATATCAGTTTCTTTATTTCCAAAATTAACGGTATATGACTTTGTTTTATTATCATCTTCATCAATGTAAAATGAGCCATCTATATCATTAATTGTTGCATTAATTTTATTTGAAAGAGAAACTCTCTTTTCTTCTTGGATTTGAGCTTTAATTCCAGATGGTCTTCTTCCAAAACCTTTTTGAGGAAGAAATAATCTAGCTAGTTTCTTATTTAGTGGACTACTTATTTCGATTTGTTCTTCTTCAACAACTTCTTTTAAAGAATCATTAATTATTGTTTGAACTTTACTTTGTAGTTTTGATACAATTTTGCATTTTTGTTCATCATTCCAGTCCATATGGTCTGCTTTTTCACTGCTTCTTAAATACTCTTCCAAACTTTCTTGACCGTTAGGCTTATCTTTTAAAATAGCATTTGAGTTTGCCAAAAAGAATCCTACCAAATATTTGTCTTCATCTAAAAACTTAATCTTATTTGACCATTTCTCTTTTATATCATACTTTAATATCATTCCAGGCTTTCTGCAAAAAGCAATAATCGGTTCATTTACATCGTGATTTTTTCTAAGATTAGTTATTTCAGTAAAAGGATCTGCATCTTGTTGCGTTATATCCATATCATATTTAGTAAATTTACCATATGCTATTTTTCCAACAATATCGGAGCTATCTCTTATTTTTATATTTTCTACTATAACATTATCATTTTCAATTCCTATGCAACTGTTATATAAATTTTGTATCATTTTAAAAAATGGATGAAAATCGTCGTATTCATCAAATGGATATCCATTTATAATGAAATATAAATAAGGATTATCTTTATAGTACCTATTCATTAATCTAGGTGCATACCATTTTTGTATTGAATACTTTATATATTCCTCAATAGTTTTGTTCCATACAAAATAATTTTTGTTATCTTCATCGTTTGAAAAAGTTTGATCTAAAAGCTTTTCTTCATCTATATATGGTATTATTACTGTTGTACCTGTTTCATTTCCTGTATATAGTGGAATATTAAAAATATTCAAAATCTCTTTTATTTCATTTTCATTTGTCACAGGATAAAAACTATTATTTACATTTTTTCCAAACCACATGATTCCACTTTTTAAAGATTGATTATCAATGTTTCCTGATGGTATAATGGTATTTTCTTCATCTTCAATAAATGTAATAACTAATCTTGACTTATAAATACCATTTTCTACTATTCTCGTATAATATACCACTAAACCAATTCCTACTCTATAATATACAGTTTTTCCATATCCCCATGAGCCTCCAGCACCTTCAGCTGTTTGTGGTTTGCCAATATTGAAGACAAGATTTATTAATCTTCCAAACTTATTATCGACAACATCTTTAAGGTTCATTGGCCCAGTTAGCCCTGTTGTATTGCTATCTCTAAAAGCCATATAGCAACTCTTGTTAAATGTTTGGTACTTACTTTCTATTTTCTTTCCTATATTTCCTAAGCATTCAATTAATTTATTATTATCAAGATTCCCATTTTTAAATTCGAGTTTAACGCAATCTACATTATCTTTTTTTGCATCTAATGAGTTTTGCACAACTTCTCTTACTAATAAATCTAATGTTGGAGTACTGTCATTTTGAATAGACTTTTTTAACATTTTTCCACCAACATCCATTACATCTATACGTTTTATGTGTTGATCTAATACCATTTATCACTTATACTCAATTAAGAGTTTTCCTCCTTTTTCATTATTTGAGAAATGTAATATCTATTATTCTCTTTATTTAACATATTTACTTGTTCATCTTTGTTAGGCACATAGATTTTAAAACCTACTATATCGGTTTCATAATTCATATCTGCTCTATTCTTTGAGCCATTAGCTTTTGAATCTTTATCTATGAAGTATATGAATAATTTTGGTCTTTTTAAACTATATATATCTCCGTCTTTTCCTGTTTCATATAAATAAGCATTAGTTTTATCTTTTGGGTTTGATAATACTCCAATTGATATTGTACCATTTCTATTATCTAGTCTTCTAGAACGATTTACAGTTTGTATGTCAATATTTCCAACCTTAATTTTTTTATTATTAAGTGTATATTTATCTTTTGAATTTTCAATTATTACATCCCAATTTCGTTTGTCTTTTTCTTCACAATATTTAATAAAGAACTTAATTTCACCAAATAGTTTTGCATTATCATAAAATTTGATTTTACTTAACAAATTATCAAATAGTTCGCTATATGATACATTTCTCTCAACATAGTTTCCATCTTTTTCTTGTATTAAATTATTTTCATTGTTCTTTATATAATTTATTGTGTTAATCAAGTTGTTTCTTTGTATATCGATATCATCATCAAATATTACTGTTTGATTATCTACCTTTTCATAAATTGTTTGATATTTAACTGCATTTTGCATTTTATTAGTAGCAGTTAATTTAAATGTTGTTAAATATGAAGATTTTATTTTTGGTGCATATTCTGATGGTTTTGTACCTAAATCATAACTAGCCAAATTATCTCTTAATTGTTCTTCAATATATGCTGCTTCAGTAAATTTTTCTTTGGAATCTCTAGTAAGCCATATTCTCGGTAACAATTCATAACCAATCCTATATCCAAACCATCTTCCCATTTGCGTTAATGAATCAACTTGATTTGTTTTTCTTGCAAAATATGAGCTTGTAAGACCTTTTAATGTAAGTCCTCTTGATAGTGTATTTCCTCCAATAATAAGAAAGCCTGTTGCATAATCGACTTCATTTTCTTCTGGATATTTAATTCTAATCATTTCTCCATTGTCATTTACGCCTTTTCTATTATTGCTATTATCTTCTATAACATGAATTCCTTTATGATATTTCAGTCTATCATCATCATCTATGTATATGTGTGATGCTTTTATATTTAAAATCTCAATTACATATTTTTTTATATCTTCAAAATTAGGATAATCCTCGATATGATGTAGTCCATCTGCATCATAATTAGGCATAACCTCTAGAAAATCATTTTTTGTAAATCCTAATGATTCTTCTCTATATACTTCTTCACACCATTTTAATAAATTCTGCTTATTTGAGTTAATCCATTCTTTAATGAATCTTCCCGTATTTCTGTGAACTATCGTTTTAGCATCAGTATGAATCATCATACTAACCGGGCTTTTATTTAATTTTTTATCAACTTCCACTTCAGCTTTATATCTTCTAATAGCTAAAGTACAAATAAACCAACAAATAGCACTTTTTAACGTTGCAGGTATTTCCTGTTTTTCTCCTTTCTCTATTTGTTTTATGGATTCTAAATCTTCTTTTGTTATATCCCTTACAATATTTAATCCGTCACTGCTATTATCAATGTCGCTATATTTACCAAATATCTCACTCGCGCCAATATATTGTTTTGATTTAGGCAAACACACAATAAAATCTTTTGGATATAAACTCTCTGGAGAATTTTCATTTAAAAAATTTGCATATGGTGTAGCGGTATATGAAATATAATTTAAGCAACCAAATCTATTATAATTCACCAAGTCTACAATTAATTGATTTATTGAAGTTCTGTTAGTATCTTTTTTAGTATTTATACTTGCTTGGTCAGACTCATCATCTATTACTAATACTTTCATTTTTTGTTGTTCCATTATTGCTACAGATTCTGTCAACCACTTGTTTAGTTTTGTTAAATTATTTTTTTGCTTTAATAATGTAACCACAATTCTTCCTTCACTGTTTAATATTCCAGAAATTTTGTGGTGCTTTTCTGCATTTTTAATATCATCAACAAAAGTCCATGATACGCTTGACTTTCCATTATATTCAATATCATTTTTTAGCCTGTCTAAGTTTTGTTGTCTTAAATTTTCTATGGTTCCAGTTAACATTACAAAAACATTAAATCCGTTATCTGCTGCCATGGTTATTAAGGCTTCAATATTTAATGTTTTTCCTGATTGAACATATCCCATAACTAGTCCTTTTCCAGGTTCTTTATTAATTGTATTTATTCTTAATCTATTTAAAATTTTTAATGCACTTTCTTCTGTATCTCTAATTGTTTCAAAGCCATAACTTTTTAATGAATTCTTTTTAAATATTTGCCACGCACATGTGCTTTGTTGTGGAACTTTAAGATTATTTATTTGATTATCATCAAGATAACGAATATCCACAGTGTTTTGCTCTATTTTTTTTAATACTTCTATTGCTTTATAGAAATCATCATCATTAAACTCTATATTGTTATTAAACCTAATTATTTGCAAAATTAGATCTTTGTTTTCTTTTATTTCATCCCAAGATTTTCTTCTAATTGTTCTTGAATCAAATATTTCGTTTTTCAAAATTTCTATATTTTTTTCTTCTATCCCCATTTTTTCCACCTTTTTTTATTTATACCATATATTGACAAATTTCTCAATTTAATAAATAAAATAAAAGCTGCTTTTGCAGCCTTTTATTTTACATGTATGTCAATTCCCATCTCATTAAGTATGCTTAAAAACTTCATACTGCTATCGTCAATGTTATTTTTTGAAATTTGTATACTGTTAAATTCATTTGATAAAGCTCCATCGAATAGAGCTATGAATGATTTTTTTGATATAGTTTTATCAATAGATACAGTATTATTCGAATTAATATACCTATTTTTCATTTTTTCTACATCATCAAATCCGTCAAACAAGTAGTTGATTGGAATATCATTCTCTTTAATAATATCCATATCGTTATATGCTACCACCACTTTATTTTTTATTATTTCAAAATATCGATATATATTTTGAATTTTTTCGTCATCAGCAATTCTTTCTGTTATTAACTCGTTTTCACTATTATCCTTATATTTAAAGCCTGGATAATAATACTCAAAGCATCCTATTTCGATTATTTCTACTTCGTATTTTAAGTTTTTAATAATCGAAGATATAGGCATAATTTTATTAAATGTTAATAATTCTTCCATAAAACAAAAACATGGTTTTTCTTCTTTTAAAACATCTATAGTTTGAAATAATAGTTTTTGCACATTATTATCGAATATATTAATTATTGAATCATCAATGTTAAGATTCATTATATGTTTAACTTCTATATTTATATCATTATAAAAACTATTGAATCCTTTTAATACGTAGATAGTTTTGCTGTCAACTATTATATCTTGTATTCTTTCTTCAATCAGTTGTAATATAGTTTCTTTTTTTATACCATCTCTACTTGATTTTATGATATTTTCTTCATTTTCATGTTCTAGTTCAATTTCACTCTTATCATGATAGTTATCAGCATTAAACAATTCAATATTTTCTACACTTCTATTTACTTCAAACTCTTCTTCTACTAAAACTTTTTTTCTAATTTCGTTTGATATATTGAAAACTGTTGTTGCCCATCTATAATTGATTATCTTATAAAATTCATTACAAGATTCTTTCAATATGTTCATATGGCTCTTTTTCATAGTTATATACTTATTTCCACTTTCATGAACATATATATTATCTTGTTGTATTCCTTTTGATATAGTAAATCTATCGCAAACATCTTTTGATACTGCTGCTTCCATTTTCTCAATACATCTGTTATAATCTTCTCCATTTATTTTTTTTATAGCTGTATCATAGTTTTCTATATTTCCATAATTTCCAATGTATTTTTTAGCCAACTCTTCTATAGCATTGCCTATCTCAGTTTTTAAGCCCATATAAGTGTTGTCTACAATACCTTTTGTATATAAATTCCAGTAGTACTTAAACATTATTCTAACTATACTATTAAAAGTTATATTGATGTATTCATGTGTATTGTTATCTTTTATTGATAATTCTATTATTGCCTTTGCCCAAGAAAACTTATATGTACTAGTATAAGAACATTTTAAAAGAATTTCTTTAAATTCACTGTAAAATCTATCACTATTTTCCATATTCTCTCCTTTAACGCATCACATTATATCATAGTATACATAACATTTCAACCGTTCATTAATCGTTTGTGTACATTTTTGTATTTTAATTTTATCATATTCTTTTATACATTATCAATTGTTTATAATATATTTATTAGACTTTTTATAAATAAAAAATGTCACTACCCAGCAGTCTTTCGACTGAGAGACTGGTAGTGACAATATATAGATAACTAGGACTCGAACCTAGAACTCCCATAATATGAGTATTTTTCCTACTAACTCTTATCTATGTTTATATTATACATTATTATTAATTTGTAAATTACTCCTTCCTCATATCACTAATCAATGACACAAGTGGGAATATCTCTAAACGTCCAAGTAGCATTGCTACGCATAGTGTTGCTTTTGAAAGTACAGTGAATTCTTGGAAGTTTTGTATGTTAAAGCATAGTCCTACATTTGCAAATGTTGTGAAAACTGCGTTTATTGTTGTTTCTATGTTGTAGCCGTTAAATGAGATAATTAGTATAAAAAGTAGTATTAAAGCTACATAAAGGAATATGAATGTGTTTGTGTTTTCGATAGTTTCCTCTGAGACTTTCTTTCCTTCAAATTTAACTACTTGAACTGCATTTGGATGTACTTGTTTAATTAAGTTTCTTTTAATGCTTTTTGCGCAGATTATTAGTCTAGATATTTTTAATCCTCCACATGTACTTCCTGCACATGCACTAATTAACATTAGTACTAGCATAATTGATTTACTTGTTGTTGGGTATACGTTTATATCTCCTATTGAGTATCCAGTACTTGTCATTATCGATGATACATGGAAGAAAGCTTCCTCAAATGCTTTGTATGTATTGCCAAATATATGTACTGTGTTTAGTACTACTATTGCTACTGCAACTATGAACATGCTTGCGTATACTTTAAGTTCTTCACTCTTTAGTGCCTCTTTAACTTTTCCAAGTGCTACAAGGAAGTATATGTTAAAGTTTACACCAAACAAGAACATGAATATTGCTATAACATATTTTGCCATAGTTGTATAACTTGCAATTGATGTATTTAGTACAGAGAATCCTCCTGTACCTGCTGTACCAAATGCAATTACTATACTATCAAAAGTAGGCATATGTGCAATTTTGAGTAGCGCAATTTCTAGTACTGTTAAACCAATGTAAATTCCATAAAGAATAGCTAAATTCTTTTTCATACTTGGTACAAGTTTAGAAACAGATGGTCCTGGCATCTCAGCTTTTAATACATGCATAGACTTATTTTTAGTTGAAAGTGGAATAATAGCCATGACAAAAGCAAGTACTCCCATACCACCAATAAAATGTGTAAAACCACGCCAGAAAAGTATTGCTTTATCTAAGTGTTCTACATCTTTAAATATAGTTGCACCTGTTGTTGTAAACCCTGATACTGTTTCAAATAATGCATCTATGTATGGCGCATCATGATTTAGATAAATTGGTAATGCACCAATTAAAGATATTATTATCCAAGACAGAGCAACTATTTTTAATCCATCTCTTGCATATATTTGTGAATTTTTTTCATATTTAATTGCGTTTAATAATAATCCTACTATTAAACTTATTACTTGTGGTATAACAAAATTTAGTATATTTTCATGATAAATTAGCGCTGTAAAAATTGGAAAAGTGAAAAGTACTGCCATTCCAATTAATACTTTACCGATAAAGTTTAATGTTATTTTTGCTCTCATTTTCTTTTTCCTTTTCTATTACTTAATCATATCATTTAGTTCTTTAACTTTATTGTTTCTACATATAACAAGAACTGTATCGTTAAGTCTTATTTCATCTTTTCCTTGAGGATAAATAATATTTTTTCCTCTTTGTATAGCACCAATTAATGTATCATCTTGTAGTTTTAATTCTTCTAGTTTTTGGTTTATTCCTTTGAAATCTTCTTTTACTTTAAACTCGATCATTTCAAAGATGTTATCTCCAAAGTTGTATATAGATTCACAACTTGAGCTTTTACCTTTTTCCATTGCACGTACATATTGTACAACTTGGTTAGCAGCAATTTTATGTGGAGATACTACAGCATCTATTTTTGCCATTTGTGTAATACCAGATAAATTAATGTGGTTTATCTTAGTAATTACTTTTGGTACCTTTTGGCTTGACGCAAACATTGAATAAACAATGTTTTCTTCATCTATACCAGTTAAGGCTACAAATGCATCTGTTTCTTGAATACCTTCTTCAAATAATGTTTGTTCATCTGATGGGTCTGCATTTATTACTAAAACATTATCTAAAGTTTCTGCAAGCTCTAGTGCAACTTCTTTATTTGGTTCAACTATTTTTACCTTCATATCTGTATCTGCAAGTTGGTTTGCTAAATATTTAGATATGTCTGAACCACCTACAATCATTACTTGTCTTGTTTTATCTTGTATTAAATTTCCGTATCTTAAGAATGAATTAATATCTTTTCTTGTTCCTGTTATATGGATTTTATCTTCTGCTTGAATGATAGTTTCTCCATTTGGAATAACTACACTATCTTCTCTTTCAATAGCACAAACAATTATATTTCCGTTCAATTTTTGAGATATCTCTTTTATTGATTGTCCTATATATTTTGAATCTTCTTTTAGTTTTAAAGATATAACGTATATTCTTCCTTTGAAAAATGATGTTGTTTCAATTGCACTTGGTATACTTAGTGTTTGTGCAATTTGGTTTGCAGTTAATTGTTTTGGACTAATGATCATAGATAAACCTAGTGGTTCTTTGATCATATTTAGTGAGTCAATGTATTCTGGACGTCTAATTCTTGCAATTGTGTTTTTTACTCCAAGCTTTCTTGAAAGTAATGCACACATTACATTTTCTGAGTCTTCTTTCATTGAAGCAATAAGCAAGTCTGAGTTTTGTACTCCTGCTTCTTCTAGTATTTTTACATCTAGTGCGTTTCCTTCAATGTTATTTATATCTTCGTTATTAATTAAGGCCTCTTTACCAGTGAAGTTTATATCTATTACTGTTATTTCATTGTTTTCTTTTGCAAGTTGTCTTGTTAAATAATCTCCAAATTTACCTATACCTGCTATTACAATTTTCATCTTTCTTTTTCATCCTCTTTTTGCAAGACTATTTTAGCACAATTTGTTGATGTTGTAAAACGAAATTGTAGTATTATTTATATTAAATATAAAAAGAGCCAAACTATAAAATTTGACTCCTTCATTTTATTATATTTTTGTTATTATTTTGTATGCTCTTTCAAGTATGAGAATGTTTGTCTTAAATCATCTGGTGACATATCTTCATATGCAGATGGATTTGTTTCAACTTTTACATATCTTCCCTCTGTTGTTACACTTTTTATATCTTCATCTGATCTATCATATGCTAGAGCAGCTGTTGCAGCTTGTGCTGCGTCATCACATTTTACATATATTGTGTAAGATGTTATTTTATTTCCTTCATAACCAAATACCCAGTAAATGTTGTCTGCTTGCATGAAAACAATTTGTTTATCATCTGAATAGAATTCTAAATCTGTAACATCTGATATTGTTTGTTGTTCATCGTTATCCACAGTTTCAACAACTTCTGGTGTGTTGTTTGTATCTGTAATATCTGTAGTTTCTTCATCACATTTTTTGCCATTACCTGCAACCACTGCAATTACAACTACAAGTGCAATTACAACTACTGCTGCAATAATTGTGTATAATACTTTTTTGTTCATAAATAGTACCTCCTATTTCATAATTTAACTTTAACATAAATTGTATTATTTTTCAAGTTTTGTTTTTAGCATTATTATAGCCTTAATTTGCCCATATTTTGCTTTTAAACATATTTTATTGTGTCATTGTTAAATTGTGCATTAATATGTAAAAAGAGCTGTAATTGTTTTACAGTTCGTTGCTCTTATCTGTTATATCATTTGATTCATTTACTATATCGTCTATCCATTTTTTAATATCTTTGTTTTCTGTTTTATGCTCATCTATTTGTATCTCTGGTACATCGTAATCATGAAGAAGTTTTATTGTTTGTACTATTATATCTTCCTTATCTTTTCTTGTTATTATTTCTAGTCTATATTCTTGAGTGTCTTCTACTTTACCATCCCACCAGTAACTAGATAAAACTTTATCTATATGTGTACTTGCAGCATACTTTTCTTTTATTACTTCAGTAGATATTCTTGCTACTGTTTTTTTATCTTTGCTAAAAGTTGTTATTCTTATATATTCTTTCATAATCTTACCTCTTATTTATTCTCTTTTACTCTTTGTTTTACACTTTATTTTTAAAATATCCATCTGCAAGATATAGTGCACCAAGTGGGTTATGTGCTAAAGCTCTATCTTTTACAGCTAGAACTGTAACTGGTGCTTCAGAGTACTTAAAAAATAATGTATCATGTCCTACACATAGTCCAAGTACAATGTTAAATTCTGTTTTTTCTTTATTTAAAAATTCTGCTTGTGCTATTGGATTACACATCGGAACATCGCAACCTTCTATCCCTATCTTTTCTCTATTTACACTACCTAATTTGCATATTACAGATTCAACTTCAAATCCGTGATTTTTTAGTATTTGTATAAATATCCCTGCCTCTTTAGCAAGTCCTACACAAAACGCTAGTCCTAGCTTTTTGTATTCCATTTGTTTGCAAAAATCTACTATTTCTCTTACTCTTGTTTTTGCACCATAGTTATCCATTACAACTTCTGCACTAACATGAGCAATTTTGTAATTTTCTTCTTCATCATATTTTTCTAGTATTTTATCTAAGTTTTCCTTTTCATTTTTTGTTGGGCAATTTAATGGAGCATTTTCTAAATCTCCTTTGTGACATGAATGTTTTTGGCAATATGCACATGTATATCTCATAGTATTTCCTCCTTTTAAGCAGTAAATGTTCTATAACTTTGTATTTTATCGTTTACTACTTTTGCAATCATATTTAGGTCTCTTTTCTTTAGCATATTTATATATTTTGTTATTTTTTCTCTTTCAGAAAAAGTTATATTTTCATTTAGAATATCATCTAAATCTTTTTGTATTTGCTCTATTGCATCTTGTGTTGTTTGTTCTTTTTGCAAAGCACTCCATATTGCACTTCTTGTTTCTTCATATGGTACTTTATGCTTAGTTGAATACTCTTTTGTATCATCTGTTTCTTTTTCTAGTAATTTTACTTCTTTCATTATTTTATTTATGTCTTTTTCTACTACTCTAGCAGATAAAGCTTTAACCACTAAATCGTTTGCAAATGTTCTTGCTATATTTTCTATATTTGTCGCTACTTTATCGTCGGGGTCTTGTTCTATCATTATTGAATCTTTTATATAGTTTTTTAAATATACAATTGGCTCCATTAGCCCAAATGCTACAGGAGATGTTGGTGGCATTGGTTGTATTTTTATATCTATAATATCTCGAGGATCTGGTTCAAAAGTATTACTTACAGGCTCCTCTGTCTTTTTCATGTTTATGATATCGAACTTACAACATGGGCAAATCTTATCTTCTAGATTTAGTAGACTTCCACATTCTGGACAAAATTTCATAGTATTCCTTCTTTCATTTTTATTATTCATGTTTTCGTGTTTTTTCTATGTTTAAGTATATAATACTTTCTTATATTTTACAAGTTGACAAAATTATGGTATAATATGCGAGCTTGAAATATAGTTGATTTTAATTAAAAATTTTTGATTAGAGGTGATAAAATGAGTAAGTTAACTGTTGATTACATCTCAGATATGCATTTAAGTTTTTATTTGCAAGCTACATCTAATGGTTATGATGTAAAACAAATGGAGTCTTTTATTGCTAAAAACATTGCACCTAAAGTTCAAGGTGAAGTTCTTGTTATTGCAGGAGACCTAACAGAGTTTACTAGATCTGGCTTTAAATTTTTAGAGCTTTGTTCTAAATACTACTCTAAAGTTTTCTTTGTTGCAGGAAACCACGAGTATTATCTTTCTTCACTATTTTTTAGTGGACTTAAGAAAGAGTATGGTAGTGAGAGCTTAGAAAAGATTTACGAGCTATGTGAACTATGCAATGCTACAGACAAAATTGTTATGCTTGATAGACTTAACGAGAATAATGGAATATATGAGTATAAAGGGTTTAAGATTGCAGGAGATACATTATGGTATATCCCTACAACTTTTCGTAGCTGGTGGTTTTACTACATCAGTTCTAATGACTCTAGATTTATTAAATCTATGCTAAGTAGGAAACAAAAGATTATTAATCTACATGAAACAAGTATGGATTGGTATGAATCTTTACCTGATGATATAGACTTAATGATAACTCATGTTCCACCAATTAAATCTCGTAAAAGTTCTTGCTACTATGTTGATGTAGATGACTTCAAAGCTCCTGTTTGGATATATGGTCATGACCATATTGCCAAAGATGAAACAATAGGTAATACTCATTTTGTTTCTAATCCATGGGGTTATGAGTCTAAAGACTTTGCAGTAAAGACTTTGACATTAAAAAAGGGACACTAAATTATAGTGTCTCTTTTGCTTTTTATTTTATGTGAAACATTTTTAGTGCTTTTTACTAATTTTGTTTCACATATTAGTCTATATCTAATGTTTTAAGGAAGATTCTATCTTTGAATGCTCCTCTTCTTTCTACTTTTTCTAAACGGATTTTTTCAAAATCTTCCCTAGATATTTTTCTTTCATCTAGTATTGCATATATTACTTCTTGTAAATCTGCTAGTTCTTCTATTGAATTGTCTGCTAAGTATTCGTCTGCTTCTTCTTTTAGTTTTTTATTTAGTTCTACTCTATATTCTTCATAGTTTAGTACTGTTGCAGTGTAGTCTATTCCTTTATCTCTATTTATTTGTAGTATTTTATCTCTTACTAATTTGTTATATGTTCTCATAATATTCTCTCCTTTATTTTATTTTTCTTTTTTTGTTTTTTATTTTTTTTGCTTTTTGTTTTTAATATAAAACATCTATATTATATATATCTTTTAATGGTATCTCTATTTTTGATACATTAAGTGTACGTTTTAATGGATTTAAATATATCATTCTACCTCTTAATCTGTTATATTGCCCATTATTATAATATGTTACTATTACATGTTCTCCTGGGCTTAACTCTTGTAGTGTTTCTTGAAGTTCTTCTCTTTTTTCTTCTGAAAGTTCTTTCTTTTCTATGTATTGTGTTTCTCTTCTTCTTAATTCTTCTTTTAATCCATTTAAAGCTTCAAAAGGTAAAAATTGTTTGGCTCTTTCTAATCTAGTTAGCATTGTGACCTCCTATCAAAGTGTTTCTTAGCTTTGCTGTTGCACCTTCTTCATAGCTTGTTCCTCTAAGCACTGCATTCTTTCCCATATTTAGTTTAATCTTACTAATTGCACTTTCTACATTCTTTTCTTTTTCTTGTTTTTCTGTGTTAATGAAAAAATCTAACTGTATATATTTTTCTTCTTGCACATTGTTAAATCCTACGCCTATTCTTCTTATTGGGTAGTTTGGATTTGTGGTTTTATCAAAAAGCTTTAACATATATTTTGAAAGCTCGGTATACACATTTGTGTAGTTAGATAACTTCATTTGTCCACCTGTTGCACGTATTATATCTTTTGAATATCCAATATATAGCGATATGTTATTTGTAACCAGTCCTTTATCTACTAATTCTAGACTCTTAAGTTCTACCATCTCTTTTAATATTATACGTGCTTTTTGCCATGGATAATCTTCAAATAATACCTGACTTCCACTTATTGATTTAGACTTTGGCTTATATGCTTTTATATCTTTCATAGTACATGTTTCTATTCCTTTTGAGTGGTCTATTAAAAGCTCTGCATTTATTCCAAATTCTCTGTATAGTTTTGACTCACTTGCATGTGCTAAATCTTCCATTGTATATATATGAAGCTTATTTAATCTTTTTTCTATACCTCTTCCTATTTGCCAGAAATCTGATAGTGGTTTATGGCTCCATAATTCTTTTTTATACTTTTCTTCTGTTAGCCATCCTATATTTGTAGCGTTATGTTTAGACATTATATCTAATGCTATTTTGGCCAGGTATAGATTTGTTCCAACACCTGCAGTTGCTGTTAGTCCAAATCTTTTATATATCTCATTCATTAAAAATTTTGCAAACTCTGTGGCTTTCATATTGTATGTTTTTAGATAATCTGTAGCATCTATAAACACTTCGTCTATTGAGTATACATGTATATCTTCTTTTGAAATATATTCTAGATACATCTGATAAATATCTGCTGCATATTTTATATACATACTCATTCTAGGTCTTGCTTTTATATATTTAATATGTGTAGGAATTTCAAATACCCTACATCTATTTTTTACTCCAAGCATTTTCATTCTAGGAGAAATAGCAAGACAAATTGTACCATTTCCACGAGATTCATCTGCTACAACAAGATTTGTGGTAAATGGATCAAGTCCACGTTCTACGCACTCTACAGATGCAAAGAAAGTCTTTAAATCTATGCAAATAATTGCTCTATCCATTCTTACTTTTTCTCCTTTCTGGAATTATTATATCACTAAAATTTTTAAATGTAAACATTTGTTCGTTTTATTTTGTAAAAAAATAATCTCAGCTTTTACACTGAGACTATTTAAGTATCTATTCTTATTTATCTAGCTTGATTTCTTGTTGTTCAGATTCTTCTTTTTTTGTTTTCTCTTTTTTAGTTTCTTCTTTTTCTTCTACTTTTTGTTCGTTACTTTCAAGTGATGTGATTATAAATTGATTATTAACTTGTAATATACATTTTCCAAGTTCTGTATCATATGATTGGTTAACAAGTATACCATCATCACCATAAATATTCTTTATTTGGATTGGAAGTGTACTATTATTTACGCTTAAAGCAATATAATATGTCTTTGTACCTTTATCTATTGGAATTTCTCCAGTTACAAAGTATGTTTTTCCAATTACTTTATCAAAGAAACGTTTTTGTAAAAAGATATTATTTGTAGTTTCTAATTTTAGTTCTGATGCTAATGTTTGGTTTTCTTGATGATAGCATAGTAATCTAAAATCATCGACTAATATATCATTGAAGTATCCGTTTATTACTAGTTTATTATCTACAACTTTTAGCGAACTAATTTGTAAATTGTAATTTGCAATATTTTCTATAGTTTTACCCTTTATACAAATGTTGTTTTTACTATCCATGTATATGATTTTCTTAATGTCATAGTCTTTACTTTTAAACATAAGCATCATTGCAAGCATATAGTAACTACTATAGTTGTATGAAATTATAATGTCCTCATCTACATATGACATCATTTCTTCACATATAGTGTAGAAATCATTTAAAGAGTTTTTACTTACAAAGTTTGGTGTGTCTAGTCTTTTTACAATGTTATATATAAATATGTATTGTAAAAATTCTGGTATCTTTTTATATTTCTTTTTAGATTCTTTTAATAATCCTTTATATACATATCCTAAAATATCTACTAGCCAATCTTCTGCATATTCATTTACATTTGTTATTGAGTTATTTGAGTATCTTTTTCTGTAATAATATACAGCTTCATTTGGAGATATAAATCCAAATTTATGGTTTCTTAGGTATAGTGTTGTATTGAAGAATAAATCTTCTGCTAGCTTTAGATTTGTATTAAATTTAGTGTCAGCAAAAACTTCTGCTTTATAGAAAGAAGCTGCTGATGAGAATACATAGTCTTGAGGAGATGCCTCAAGATCTATTACCTTAGAAATGTTACCAAATTTTATATATCTTTGGTATAATCCTTGTTGTCTTTCGATACATTCTATAGGTAGAGTTACCATATCTACTTCTTCATGTTTTTTAAAAAATTCATATACTTTTTCTAGGGCTGCTTCATGAAGTAAATCGTCTGAATCTAAGAAGTTATAATATTTACCTCTTGCAATTTTTATACCTGTGTTTCTAGCAGCTGAAGCTCCAGCATTTTTTTGATATAAATATTTAATATTTTCTGGATATTTTTTCTCATATTCTTTACAGATGACAGCAGAGTTGTCTACTGACCCATCGTCTACTAATATTATTTCTATGTTTTTTTCAAAATCCATTGTTTGATTAATAACTGAATCTATTGTTTCTTTTATATACTTTTCAACATTATAAACCGCAATTATAATTGAAAATTTAAATTCATTCATAACCTTACTCCTATTCTTTTAAACTTAAGTATTCTTCTACTCCTTCAAACATAGCCTTAATAGCTTCGTCATATGTTAAGTTTTTTTCATATAATTCTCTTTTTCTTTCTGCAAAATCATAGATTAAATCTTTGTAATGCTCATGAGATAGTTCATAGTATACAGCTCCTCTTAATAGGAAATAATTTCTATCAAAAGTACCAAACCATGTGCTTTCTTCTTGAATAACATCTGCAATTTTAACGTCTATAGATATAATCTTTAATCCTTTTTCTAAAGCATTAGCTAGGAAAATGTTTTCTTCTCCCATATAATACTTTGCACCTGCTCCAAATAGTTCATTAAATTTAAGACCAGCTTTTTTAATACTATCTATTTTAAATGTTATACTACATGAACATATTTTTAAAGACTTAGCAAAATCTACTGGACCATCTTCTACATGTCTTGTTGGTCTATCTGGATTTGTGCTTTCAATATAAAAAGCAATTATATCTGCGTCTGGATTTTTTTCATATGCATCCTTGATAATTTTTTCATAACCATCTACATAAATTACGTCATCATCGCAAACTAATGCAATATCACCTACTGAATTTGCTATAGCTTTATTTCTACTTTTACTTAGTCCTTTTTCTTTAAAAGAAAATAATCTATGTTGACCTTCTTTAACATCAAAAGGGACTCTATCTTCTTTTGTTACTTGATTTATTAATATTGATTTTGTGGTGATTTTTGAACGTTCAATAAGTTCCTTATGTTCCTGCTCATTTCTTAAGTTCATAGCAGCAATAAGTACTTCCAATTCCATAACCATTCACCTCTGTTACACATACATAATTATACCATATTTTAGGGTATAAAGTCAATTTTTTAGCCCCTTGAATGCAAGTGGCCATTTGCCTACAATTTAGCATTTAGTTCTTCCCACTCACTAAGCTTATTTTCGTTTTCTTCTTCTATTTTATTTATCTCTTCTTGAAGTTCAGCAAGCTTTGTGTAGCTTGTCATGTTTTCTTCTTTTTCCATTTCTTTTCTTATTTCATTTATCTTAGTTTCGTTTCTATCTATTTGTTCTTCAAGTCTTTTAATTTTTGTTTGTATTTTGTTTCTTTCTTTGCTTTCTAAATATTGAGCTTTTGTATCTGTTATTTGCTCTTCTTTTTTATTTTCTTTTTGACTTGCTTTTTCGTCTTTTGTTATTTCTTCTTTTTCTCTTTCTTCTAGATACTCATTATATGTACCTCTAAAAAATCTAACTTTATCTTCTTCAAAAATTAGTAGACAATTAGCAATTTTATTTATGAAATATCTATCGTGAGATACAACAATTGTTGTACCTTCATATGCTTGAAGTAAGCGTTCTAGTGTTTCTTTGCCTATTATATCCATATGATTTGTTGGCTCATCTAGAAGTAATGTGTTTGGTCCTTTTCTAATTATTTTACAAAGTTCAAGTCTAACTTTTTGACCACCAGATAGATCTTTAATTTGTTTTTCTACATCATCTGCATAAAACATGAATGATGCTAAAGCTGACCTAATATCTGTTGTAGTCATATTTTTAAATTCGTTTTCAAAATCTTCAATAACTGTTGCATTTTCATCTTTGAAAGATAACTCTTGGTCAAAATACTCTTTGTCTACGTTAAATCCAAAAGAGAAGTGTCCCCCAAGTTTTGGAATCTTTTCCATTAAAGTTTTAAGTAGTGTAGATTTTCCTTTACCATTTGCACCAATTATACCTAGAGTGTCTCCTCTGAATAGTTCAAATGAAGTTACCCCTAATGGTTCTTTGTATCCAAACTTTAACTCTTCTGTCTTTAAAACAAGTTTTCCGCTTGTCTCTTTAAGTTTAAAGTTTTTAGTAAATGAACGAGTATCGTATCTGTTAGGTCTATCTACAATATCCATTCTTTCAATTTGTTTAAGCTTAGATAGTGCCATTTTTGCTTTTGTTGGTTTATATCTAAATCTATCTGCAATTTGTCTTAAGCGCTTTATTTCTGCTTGTTGGTATTCATAGTCTTTTAGCTGCTTTTCATAACGTTCTTTCTTTTGTATTTCGTATGAGGAATAGTTTCCTGTGTATAGAGTAAACGCAGCATATTCTATCTCATATACTTTGTTTACAATTTTATCTAAAAACATTCTATCATGAGATACAATGATTAATGCATTTTTATATCTAGATAAATACTTTTCTAGCCACTCTATTGTTGTTACATCTAGGTGATTTGTAGGCTCATCTAGTATAAGTAAATCTGGTTTTGAAAGGATAAGCCTAATTAATGCAATTTTAGTTTTTTGTCCACCAGAGAAGTCTTTGATTTGCTTTTGCATATCTTCTTTTGAAAAACCAAATTTTAGTATTGCTGTTTCATATTCTTTTTTATATGTATATCCATCTAAAGCTTCAAAGCGCTCTAATGTTTTTGAGTATTCTGTGGCTAGGTTTTGAGCTTTAGTTTCATCTATGTTTGACTCCATTTGCTTTTGGATACTTTTTAGTTTTTCTTCTAGCTCAATTATATCTTTGTATACACTACGTATTTCTTCTTCCATAGAAATAGTCTCATCTTTAAATTGTATTTGCTTCAAATATCCAATAGAAAGATTGTTTTGACGTACTATTTGGAACTTGTTTTGGCCTATTCCTTCTTCAAACATATCATTGTCTATTAATGCTTTTAAGAAGGTTGTTTTTCCACATCCGTTTCTTCCTACAATAGCAATTTTATCTGTTGTGTTAACTTCAAAATTTATCTCTTCTAGTAGCGTGTTATCTCCAAAAGATATTGCTGCATTTTGTATTTTGTAGTTCATGGCTCTCCTTTCTTTTAAATTCTTTGTTTTACCTTAGTATTATACCAAATAATTGCTGATTTTTAAAGCTTTATCGTATTTTGAGCAAAAAAATAAACCTTGTATAAACAAGGTCTATTTGTTATCTCAATATTATTTCTTCAGGTAGTGGGTGAGATAAAAACCATAAAGTTGATGCGCTATAGCAATAAGCACCAGATTGTGTAAGAACTACAAGATCTCCAATTCTTGCATTCTCTATATATTCATCCCAAGATATCTTATCTTCAGTCATACATAAAGGGCCTTCAATATCTACTTTTTCATTTTGTACTATTGATTGTCCTTTATATACATCTGGTATATTTCTTTCAATGATATATACAGGATGTTTTCTATCTGTTGCAATTGGAAGTCTCATGTGATTTACACCACCAGCACATACTATATGCTTTTGTCCTTTACAGTCTTTGATATCTACAATCTCTGTTACATAGTATCCAGCACTTCCTACTATATACTTTCCAAGTTCTAGTATCATTTCTTTGTTTTCGAAACCATATTCGTGTACTAATTTATCTAGACCTTCAAAAAAGCTTTTTGTGTCAAACTCTTTATTCTCTTTTGTATAGTCTAGTCCAAATCCTCCACCAAAGTCTAAAACTTGAATATTTGGTATAATAGGTTCAATTTCTTTAACGTACTTGAAAACATTTTCTGCGTATTTTAGAAGTACGTTATAATCTAGTACTCCGTCTGCTGCAAATACGTGTAATCCACAAACATTAAGATGAGATAATTTTTGGATTTCTTTAAAAGTGTCTAAGAATACTTTTTGATCAATTCCAAGCTTTGTGCTTATACCTGCCATATGCTCAGATGCGCCATCTAAAAAGTAATCTATATTAACTCTCAAAAGAATATCTACTTTATCCACGTTTAGCTTTTTAGCAATTTCGTTTATTCTAATTGCTTCAACTAAAGACTCAACATTGATAAATCTTATCTTATCTTTTACTACTCTTTCAAGTTCTACTGGAGTTTTTCCAGGCCCTGTAAATAGTATTCTGTCTGTAGATTCAAGCCCTGAATCTAGTGCAATATCTAGCTCTCCCGTGGAGGCTATCTCGATGCCTTTTACACATTCGTGACTTAAAACATGTGAGATAACCTCTTTGTTTGGGTTAGCTTTCATTGCATAGTATAGTGATACGTTTTTACCTGCATAATTTTGAATTTGTTTAATCTGTCTTGATATTTGAGCTAAATCATAAAAATAGCATGTTGGATTGTCTATGATACGTTTATCTTTGTTAAAATAATCTAGAATTCTTTTCTTCACTTCATTATTCATAACAAAATCCTCCTATCTTTCATCATGATCATCTCCTGGGTGTTTCCCGTCTTAAGACTTTCTGCGGTCCTCCGTTTGATCCTGGACCTGTGGCTCCTCCAGGTCCACTAAAGGGGTTTCGACGCGCCTTCTGTTCTCGATATTCATCGTAATTTCCAATGAAATCCGCAATCTCACCATCTTCAAGTTCTGCAACTCTATTTGCTACTTTATTTATGAAATATCTATCGTGTGATACAAACACTTCAGTTCCAGCAAATTCTGCCAAAGCTCTTTCTAATGCTTCTCTACTTCTAATATCTAAATGGTTTGTTGGTTCATCTAGAATAAGTAAATTAACATCATCTTGAACAAGTTCAGCAAATTTAAGTCTAACTTTTTCTCCACCAGATAGTGATGATAATCTTTTAAATACATCATCTGATTTAAAGCCATAAGCAGCTAAGGTAGAACGAACTTGTGTCTGTCCTCCTGTACAGTGCTTAGAAAATTCCTCTAGTAGAGTTACGTCTTCACTTTCAAAAGTTACTTGTTGTGGAAGGTATCCCACTTTAACGTTGCTACCGGTTTCAACTTTTCCTTCTTGAGCTTCAAGTTCACCTAGTATTAATTTTAAGATAGTAGATTTACCGCTACCATTTTTTCCTACTAAACAAACTCTATCTCCGTATTGTACGCCAAGATTAGCACCCATAAGGATAGGTTGTTCTTCAGCGCCTTCTCCGTACGAGAAGAATACGTCTTCAAGTCTTAAAACGTCATTTCCAGAACGAGACTCTTGAGTAAAACTTAATGGCATATCTTTTGGAGTTTTTGGTCTTTCGACTTTATCCATTTCTTCTATTCTACGTTCAAGTTGTTTAGCAACTCTATATGCTTTTTCACTTGAAGCAGCACCCCAAGCTCTATTTTTACGAATAGTGTCTTTCATACCTTCAATTTGCTTCTGTTGAGTAACATATGCTTGAGCTTGTAGCTCCCTTTCTTGTTCATATGCCTCAGCATAAGCAGTATAATTACCAGGATAAGATTTAAGCTTACCATCTTGGATGGCTACAACTCTATCAACCACTTGATCTAAGAAATATCTATCATGTGATATTAGTATTACAGATCCCGGATAACTTTTAACAAACCCTTGAAGCCATTCAAGCATTTGAATATCTAGGTGGTTTGTTGGTTCATCTAGAAGCAATACGTCTGGATGAGAAAGTAATGTTGTAGCTAATGCTACTATAGTCTTTTGTCCTCCAGACAAATCATTATAGTTTTGGTCTAGAATTTCAGTTATTCCCATATCTGCAGCGACCTTATCTATTTGTGATGATACACTATATCCATCAAGGTCCATAAATTTAGCTTGTACATTACCATATTCTCTCATTACTCTGTCCATTTCTTTTGGATCTAATGAAGAGTCTGCAAGCTTGTTTTCTAATTCGTGGAGTTTAAATGCAAGCATACCAAGTTCGCCATTGCGATACTCAATAAATTGCCTAACACTCATATCCCCTTTAACACCCACAGGAGTTTGTTTTAAATATCCTATAGTTGCATCTCTTCTTTTACTAACCATTCCTGAAGTTGGAGTCTCTTCACCAGCAATCAACCTTAAAATACTAGTTTTACCAGTACCATTGTCTCCGACAAGAGCAATTTTTTCTCCTGAATTTAAAGTCATTGTAGCTCCATCTAAAACAGTTTTTGCAAAACCATAGTTGAGCGAAACATTGCTTAATTCAATATCTTGCATAAATGCATTCCTCCTTCTTAATAATTTTTATCTTTATTTAATTAATTCTTTTTGTTTAAATTCTTAGTTGTTAGGAATCCAAAAGATTCCATTATAATGTTTACAAGTGTTGAAGCAGTAACACTACTTCCTTCTTGTGTTGGGTTGTACTCTACAACATCCATTCCAACTACATTATTACATGACTCAATTATTCCTTGAAGGTAACATATTGTGTCTTCATATGTAGGTCCGCCTGGTTCTGGATTGTCTGTTGCAGGAGCAACCATTGGATTTAGAAAATCTGTGTCAAAAGTGATATAAATATCTTTATCTTTTAGCTCTCCTAGCACTTTTTGAAACATCATTTTAATATCCTTATATGGAATAATAATGTTTCCACGTCTTTTTGACTCAAGTAGTGCAGGTCCACAGTTTAAATTTCCTCTAAGTCCAAAATGAATTATTTTTTCTACGCCGTCAATTCTTGATGTTTCACACATAACACTTCCGTGTGGATAATCTGCAAACTCATCTATATAATCTGAATGAGCATCAAACTGAAAAACTATAATTGGTTTTGAATTTCTCTCTTTCTGTATTCTGTCTACCGTATAGTATGTTACAGCATGGTCTCCTCCAATAAATATTGGTGTACCAAGTTGAGATAAATCCAAATTCTTTAATTTTAGTATTAAGTCTGACTCACTACTAACTTCTATATTTCCATAGTCTGCCAAATTTGTGTTTTGAAGTATATATCCACGTTCTGGTGAAAACACCTTGATAGGTAGAGAAGAGCCATCTGCATTTCCATATCTGAAAGATGCTTTTCTTAAGCTATCTGCAGCTTGCTCTACTCCTTTTAAATACTTGGCACTACAATAGTTTATTCCAACTATTGAATAATCTACCTTATGTGTTTTATCCACACTTTCCACTTCTAAAAAAGTACCTCTCATATACATTCCTCCCTAAAAAGATTAACTATTCTTTTTAATCCATCCATAAATTGGTTTTTATTTCTAGAAATTGTAACTCTAAAGCTAATATCTTCTAGAGGTAAACCAAATACATTTGATGGTGTGATTAGGATATTCTCCTTTTCCATGATGTATACGAATAAGTCATCTGAAGTTTCAACACCAAATTTTTTGGCCACATCACTTTTTATAGTGATATGCATAATGTTTCCAGCATCAGGTACAACAACACTTTCTATAACATCTTCTTGTGCAATTAGATAATTATATGCCGTATTAAATATATCTTTAATCATTGAATGGTAAACATTCTTTTCTTCAATATATTTTTTTGTGGTTTCTGTTAAATTATTATTATCTATATTTACACGTTGTGTCATTTCCACGATTGCTAATGCTTCAAGGAAGGTAGAATTAGAATAGTTTACAGCTTCTTCTAAAGCAATTAGTGATTCCATAAACTTCTTATTCTTACATACTACCCATCCACATCTAAGATCACTAAGCTGTGGAATATCTTTACTAAATCCTTTAATCTTAACAAGCTTATCATAGTCTTTTGCCATGTTAAAAATTTCTACACGTTTATTGTTATACATTGGTGCTTCTTCAAAGATAGCATCATATATAATGTAGATATTTTTTTCTATACAAAAATCTACTATCTTTTGAACCTCTTCTGGCTCAATAAATAGACAAGCTGGATTTGCAGGATTAGTTATTAGCAAGGCAACAGTTTTATCTGTATAACCTTTTTTGACATCCTCTAATGTCATTTTATAGTCGTTATCTTTGTCCATCATTATCATATTAGATTTAAATCCATAATAGTCTAATGATTTTTTTAGTCCTGCATATGCTGGAATTGGATAAATAATTTCTAGTCCTTGCTTGAAATTATGTTCTTTTGCAATTACTTGTACAACAAAATTTAGTGATCCTGTTGTTCCACTTCCTCCAATAATAACATCATCATAGGTTATTTTGTTATTTTCTAGAAAGCTTTCATGAGATGATATCAATTCTCTTAGTCTAGACTTTCCACCAGGATAAGAATATCCCCAGTCCATGTCTTCAGATGGATCTTCTAGTGTCCTATAAATCTCATCACGAATACATGTAAATAGCGGGAAGGTAAACCAGTCTAAATTTGAAGCATCCATTAAAAGCGCACCATTTGCAAGTCCTATATCGAAATACTCAGACATAGTTCGTTTATTCTTCTTTTCCTTCATAATAATTTTTAACCTCCATTTCTATTTTTGCAGGTTAGTACTGCAACAATAGTTTTATTTTTTTGGCTTGGTAGATATTTATTTAAGGCTGCCATAACTGAAAGTGAAGTATAATCATAACGATTAACAAAGTCATCTTTGTCTTGTTCTATGAATTTATCTATTTCTTCATCACTCACAGATAAGAAAAATGCCTCGTCTCTATCCACCATATCCACAATTTTTTTGTAGTTAAAACAAGTGTCGTTAGACAATATTGTTTTAGAATCTACAGGACTGTCTATAATGAACAGCCAACCCTTTTCTCCTTTTTGGTATCCTGTCTCGATTGGGTTTCCACCCTTAAGCTCGACTATGCCAATTTTGGGTATTTTATCTATAATCCCATTTTTATACATCTGTCTTAGAGCAAAGTTTTGAGCAACTATATCCATACCACTACCACATGGAATAAGTATTACGTCTGGAACTTGTCTTAAATCTCGAATTATTTCGTAAGACATTGAACCAAGACCTAACATATATGCTACATTTGTGTTTACAAACCCAAAGTAACAATCATCTATGTGCTTTAATGAGTATTTTAAATAGTCCTCATAGCTAGATATAAATGTTTCACTAAAGTGAATCTTATCTGCTTTTTCTATTGCTTTAAGGCTAGACTTCTCTACGTTTTTATGAATAAAAACATGAGATTTAATACCATATTCTTTGGCAAAATTTACAACTGCTATTGCACCACTTCCACAAGAAACTACAGCTATTTGTTTTTTCCCTGAATGACGTACATCATTCATTAAGTTATCCATACCTCTGTCTTTAAAACTTCCAGTAGGATTAGTAGACTCATCTTTTAGATATACCAGATTATTATTGATGTTATCTTTGTTAGATAAATATCTAAATAACCTCGTATTGCCTACTTTTAGGGAAATGTTGTAGCTTTCTTTTGCAAAAGGATACTCAAGCAAGGAAGACCTTGGATTTTTTTCGTCTGTATCTTCCTCTATGATATCCCAAAAATTTGGTGGTACTAAATCTAGTTCTAAATCTTCATGTCGATGCCTAATTTGTTCGAATGGATACTTGAATTCTTTGTTACAAACTCTACATCTAAGTTTCAAGAGTCTCACTTCCTTCCAAATAAATCATCTATTCTTTGTATAATGTCTCTTGAATCACGAATATTCTTTGTATCCTGCCAAATGCTATAACAATATTTACAAGGTTCTACTTCATCTAAATCTTTAACGTCGTAAGTCATATTGAATTTTTTAATGTGTTCAACGAAGTTTTGAGTGCAATGACTACAATTACTTGAAGTCATATGAGGAAAGATTTCATTCCTGTCTCCAAATCCTGTACCTTGTGAACCGCTTAATACTTCTTCATCGAAATATCCACCAAGACGTATATCTAAGTCTTGTTTTTCTAGTCTATCATATATTCCATGAATAATATCTCTTAGTGACCATAACCATGGTACACGATATTGTCCTAAAATATACATGTGATTTGCTAGTGAATTTTCTTGAAGTGAAGTTGGTTCAATTGAAACAGCATCAAAACCATACTTTTTGAAACAATTTACTGATGTATATATTGCATCACTTATTGCTTCTTGCTCTGTTAAAAAGATAGGTTTGAAATTAACATAGGCAAGTGCCTTCATATTAAATTTGTGTAGTGTATCGCATGCAGTTTTAAATATTCTATCGTCATCTATATCTTTGTGATGGCATAGTTGTCTAATAGTTCTGTCTGTTGATTCAACTCCAATTCCTACTTCGACTACTCCATCATAGACATCACGAATAACTTTTAGCATATCGTCTTTTACATATTCTGCACGAGATTCAATGATTACTTTCTTTACACCTTTATACTCATTTAGAGTGCTAAAGATATATTCAATTGTTTTTTTAGATATTTCCTCTTCGTTTAATAAACTACCAAGGTTATATATACAAACAACTGGGTAATCATTTAAGTTGAAGCTTCCTTCTTTTTCAATAAAACTTCCATCTAATACACTATTCCATTGCTCAACATAGTTTGCATGAGTAATTTTATCCATTAGTGGAGAACCATTTAGGTGTGCACACATTGAGCATCCACCATTTTTCTTGTAATGCTGACATCCGTTAGAACGAAGTACTATCATTACTCTATCTACTGTCTCTCCTTCATAGAAAAATTTGTTTATCTCAACTTCTGCAAGTTTAGTTTTGGAATATGGTAAATTTGGTGTTTTATCTCTTAAAGCTTTAATCTTTTCTTCAACAAGTTGTAAAGCATGTGCAAATTCTTCTTTTCTTTTATTATCTTGATATTTGCCATAGTATGCTTTAACTTCAGCTAGGTGTGAACCACGGCCCGATACTAATTCTGGCCAATCTTTGTTATTATCGTTCATATTATCTCCCTCCTAAACAACTAATAACTGGGCGATACTTTGTTGTTTTATCAAAAGGTAAGCTGTCTCCAGTGTATATTTTGATATCCATAGTTCTTGGAATTAATGTATATAATGACTCTTTGATTACATCATAGTCTAATGTGTACATTCCTTTGATCAAATATAACTCTAGAGTATTTACTTCCCTTTGAACAAATTGGTATTTTAGTCCATGTACTGGAATCTCATATACTAAAAACCAGTTATATGCTATATCCATAAAGCATGATGCAGGAATTTTATCCCCATCTGGAGTTTCAATGCAATCCATAACTCTTCCTTGAACACCTTCAAGTATTCGTGCATGAGAGCCACATGGGCAATCTTTTTCGTGAGTTATTTTTGCTAAATCTCCTTGGATATATCTAATAATTGGTGTAGATGTATTTAAAAGATTTGTTCCACACACTATTCCAGTTTCACCATCTGGAAGCTTATTACCATCTTTATCTATTATCTCTATTAGACAAGCATCCTCTTCTAGATGATATTTATGATTAGGACACTCAAGTGCAATACGTGTAAGCTCTTCGCTTGAATACTCATCTAAGACTTTTACATCTAAAGCTTCAGCTAGCATTTCTCTTTGTTTTGCATTTGATTGTTCAGAGTGAACAATAACAAGTTCAACACCGTAGTCTGATAATTTTGTACCAGTGGACGCTATTTTTTCAAGATAAGTTGGATACGTAGAAATGAATCTAGGGTGAGTATCTTGAATACGTTTTAAAGCTTGTTCAACTTTAGTTGTAGTTGGTAAAAAGTCTTGTTTGTATTCACCTCCTACATTGTCTACCCACCATGGGCAAGTATAGATAAATAGAATGGTATCATCTTTTGTGTATGTTCTGCCTGATTGCATATAGAATTGCCTTATTGTTTGAAGTGTATCTTTATATATTGCTTCTTCACTTACAGCAATAGTTACGAACTTACCACTTGAGCCCGAACTTCTAGTAGATAGCATAAAGTCATTTGTGTCTTTGACTATCATGTCTGGAAATCCCTCAATTAGCTCTTCTTTGGTTAGATATGGAAGACGGTAAAAGTCATCCCATGTCTTAATGCTTCCTTTCTTGAAGGAAACTTCATCGTATTTTTTACGATATAGTGGAATATTTTCATAGGCATAGTCCACAAGATAGCTTACTCTTTTAAGCTGCCATTTTCTTATATCTTCATATGGTTGATATAAGAACTCACGAAGATTATCCCAACCTTCATCTAGCATTTTCTTCATTGTCTGGTCGTGTTTGGGCTCTTCAATATACTCTTGCCCTTTTTTTCTTAAGCGTATATAATCCGCTCTTGAAATCTCGCTCATAATTCTCAATTCCTCCTTCAAAATTATTTTTGACTACCAGTATCTGTTGTAAATTATTACTAACGCTCAATCTTCTTATTTTTATTAAAAAATAGATACATTTTTAGCAATCGCCCATATTATATAATTTTGCGGCTTGGATGTCAATAAAATATGGTGTTTTTATGTTAATTTTTATATATTTTATTATTAATATGATAATAATTAGTATGTTTTCGTATATTTTTGTATTAAGCGCAAAAAATCGCAAACAATTTGCATATTTAAATACAAACCGTTTGCGTTTATTACATAATTTGTTAACATTATAAACTATTTATTAATTTTTCTACATTTTCTTCTGTTGTTGCCCATGAAGTACATATTCTTACTGCTGTGTGATCTTTAGATAGTTTTTCCCAGTGCCAAAATGTGAATTTTTTCTCTAATTCTTCTAGTTTATCATTTGGAAAAATGATAAATTGTTGGTTAGTAAATGAGTTATATAGTAATGGATATCCTTTTTCTACCGCTGCATTCTTTATCTTTAGAGCAAATTCATTTGCTTGCTTTCCAAGTCTAAAATACAAGTCTTTAGTAAATAGAGTATCAAACTGCATACCTAGTAGTCTTCCTTTTGCAAGGAGTGCTCCATGTTGCTTAATGTGGTATCTAAAATCTTTCTTTAGTTCTTCGTTTACTAGAACTACTGCTTCTCCAAATAATGCTCCACATTTTGTTCCACCAATATAGAAAGCATCACACATATTTGGTATATCACAAAATGATATATCACTATCTTTTACATCTACCCCATAAGCCATTCTTGCACCATCTATATATAGATACATATTGTACTTTTTACATACGTTATATATATCTTCTATCTCGCCTTTTGTATATGATGTACCACATTCTGTAGGTATAGTTATATATACCAATTTAGGCTTTGGACTAAACTCTGGAAGAAACGAATTTTCATGAGATAAAACTAAGTATTCAATACTATTGCTGCTGATTTTTCCTTCCTCATTTGATATGGTAATTATTCTATTTCCATATGACTCAATAGCACCAGTTTCATTTACAAAAATATGTGCTGTATTTGCACATATAACTGCTTCGTGAGACTTTAGTGCGCTAGATATTACAGTCATATTTGTTTGTGTACCACCAACCATAAAATGTATATCTACATCATCTCTTTTTAAAGCTTTTTTTATTTTTTCTTTAGCTGAATCACAATATTTATCTTTGCCATAACCCATAGTTTGTTCATAATTACTTTCAACTATTTTCTTAAGCACTTTTGGATGTGCCCCTTCTAAATAATCTGAATCAAATCTAATCATATTAACCTCACATTTTAATTATATATGAAAATAAAACATTATACAATATGTTATTTTCTCTTTATTTTTCATATATTTATGGTATAATTATTTTAGTTTAACTGGAGGTATAATATATGACAGACTTTATGTTGGTTAGACATGGAACACCAGATTACTCATATATAAACGGAAAGAAGTTCAGAGGATTTGGAAATGATCTTGCACCTCTTACTGAAGATGGTGAAAAAGATGCAATAGCTATTTCTATGTCACCAGAGCTTCAAGATGCAGATTTAATACTTTCTTCTCCTCACACAAGAACACTTCAAACTGCTGCAATTATTGCTAAAGAGCTAGATATTAGACTTATAGTTGAAGTGGATTTAATGGAGTGGATTGCAGATAAAACATTTATGTATGATGACTATAACCAAGTTGTTAAATGGAGAGAGCATTACGAAGAAAATAACGGAGAAAATATGTATCCAGGAGATAACTTTGAAACAAAAAATGAACTTAGAGAACGTGTTAAAGCTGTTCTTAAAAAGTACGATGGTAAATATGATAAAATTATTGTGGTAAACCATGGAATGAATATAACTGCACTTACTGGTGTAGAAAAACCTGGATGCACACAAATAGTAAAATACAATTTAGATTAATTTGAAAGGAGAAATATATTATGGCAAATCCAATAGTAACTATTGAAATGGCAGATGGAGGTATTATCCGTGCAGAACTATATCCTGCGAAAGCGCCAAACACAGTAAACAACTTTATATCTTTAATTAACAGAGGATTCTATGATGACCTTATTTTCCACAGAGTAATACCTGGATTTATGATTCAAGGTGGATGCCCAGACGGAACTGGTATGGGTGGTCCTGGATACAAAATTAAAGGTGAATTTGCAAGAAATGGTTTTAAAACAAACGATTTAAAACATGAAAGAGGAGTTCTTTCAATGGCAAGAACTATGATGCCAAACACTGCTGGTTCTCAATTTTTCATTATGCATCAAGACTCTCCACATCTTGATGGAGATTATGCTGCGTTCGGTAGAGTAATTGAAGGAATGGATGTAGTAGATAAAATTGCAAACACTCCAACTGGTCCAATGGATAGACCTCTTGAAGATCAAGTGATGAAATCTGTTACAGTTGATACTCATGGAGTTAAATTCCCAGAGCCAATTCATTATAACGTATAAGATAAAAATATTAGGTAGTATAGTTTTCTATACTACCTTTTTTATGACTCACCTACAGGTTCTTGAGGTGTTATTTCTTCTACATTTTCTTGTTTGTCATTTTCTTTTTCTTCTGTTTTAGTTTCTTCTTCTTTTTTAGGTTCTTCTTTCTTCTCTTCAGTTTTGGTTGTGTTTTGAGTTGTTGGGTTGTAGCTTGGTACATATGAGTTATTTGTGTTTGTTGTAGTAGTTGTAGTTGTAGGTTTAGTACTTGTTTCTTTGTTTTCTTCTTTTTTCTCACCTACTCCAGCTATTAGATTACCAACAAATACTGCTACAATAAATATTGCACATACACCTGCAATAGTTATATATTTTTTCTTTTTTAGTAACTTGAAAATATCTTTTTTTGTTTCTTCTTGTTCCTTTTCTTCTTCCTCATATTCTTCTTTTTGTCTTACTGCTTGTGCATATTGCTCTACTACAGAGTTTGGATCAATTTTGTATCCGTTTTCATAGTCATAGACTAAACGTTTTTCTTCATCCATTAGAGTCTCATATGCAGTATTTATTTCTTTCATTTTTTCTTGAGCGTACTTAAGGTCACCTTTGTATGTATCTGGATGATACTTTTTACTCAATGCTCTATAAGCATTTTTTATTACCTCTTTAGATGCCTTAGGACTTACTTCTAATATATCGTAATAACTCATAACACATCCCTCACTATTAATATTGTATAATATTTTTCTTTGTATTGCAAAGAAATACACTTGTTTCTAGTAATATTTTACAATTCTATCACATAATGTTAGACTAGGAGGTATATAATGAATCCATTTGAATTTAATAGTCCAATTAATTTTGAAGAATATTATAACTGGGAGGAAATTTATCCAAAACCATATAATTCTAAAACTGCTAGCCCTTATACTAAAGCTAGAGTAATACTAATGAATGGATGTGAGACTGAAAACGCTTTTTTTCTTCACAATTTTCAAAGAAACTGCCAAGATAACAACTTAAGAAGAGAACTATCTAAAATTAGAACGATACATCAACAAATGCAAAAGAAGGTTCAATGTTTAAAACCAATAGATGAAAATATTCTAGATGAAACAATAATTTATGAGCTACTTGCAGTAGATCTTACTGCACATATGGCACAATGTGAGCCAGATAAATATGTAAAAGAATCTCTAGATTTTGCACTGCTTGAAGATTTTGACCACTTGTATCGTTACTCCAATTTGATGAAGCAAGAGTATGGAAAAGATGCAAGCTATCTAGTTGGAAAATATTCTGAGATTACTCCTGCAAGACCTACAATTTCTCATCACAGATATCCAGAAGATAATGTTAAGCGTTGGAGTAGTTCAAATGTTGCACTAATTACTAAGTTACACTCTAATGTAATAACTGCTGCTGAACAACAAACCATGAATTTTTATATGAACGTATGTAATCTGTATCCTTCAGATATGGGTAGAAGATTATACCAAGAAATTGGAATGGTAGAAGAAGAACATGTTACCCAATATGGTTCATTACTAAACACAACTTTAACTTATCTAGAAAATCTAGTTATGCATATGTATACAACTTGCTATTTGTATTATAGTGCTATGAAGGATGAGATAGATAAAAGTATCTATTGTGTTTGGGAAAAATGCTTTTTCCAAAGTGTAGCAGATTTACAAGAAAGTGCAGAACTGCTTAAAAAATATGAGAATAAAGACTGGAACTGTTTGGTAGGTAGTGGAGAATTTCCAGAGTTAATTAAACTACATCCAAATGTAGAATATGTAAGAGATGTATTAAAGTATACTGTCACTTATACTTCACTTTTAGAAGATTATTGTCCTGTAGATAATATGCCAAATGATAGCAATTTCTTTAAATATCAAGCTATAGTAAATAACAACATTTCTTGTGTACCAAGTCATGATGTTATTTGTAGAACAATACGAAAATTTGGATGTGATTACAGGTTTGAAAAAGGTCCAAATCCAATTGAGTCTTTAAGGAACAGAAAATGTGATAACTATACTTTAGGACGTGTAAAACAAAAAAGAGATACCAACTAAAAAGCTGGTATCTTTTATTTAAATAACTTAACAATTCTTTCTATTCCATTCATAAAAGCATCATATCCTCTAGAGATAGTTACTCTAAAAGCTATGTCTTCTAGTGGAGCTCCAAAGCAGTGTCCTGGAGTAATTGAAATATTTTCTTTTTCCATGATATACAAGAATAATTCATGAGAGGTATATACACTTTTTTTCATACATGCTTCTCTATTTAATGTGATATATAATATGTTCCCACAGTCTGGATAAATAACGTTTTCCACCACGTCTTTTTGAGATATTAAATAGTCATAGGCTGCATTTAGTGTATCTTTAATCATATGATTATATAGCTTTTTATCTTCCTCATATGCATATCTATAATCTGATGGGATATTTTCATCTATTTCTACTCTATTTCTCATTTCTGCTATTTCAATATTTTCTAAAAATATAGAGTTAGAAAAGTTTACACTACTTGCAACTTTAAGTAATAATTCATTTAGTTTTTTATTTTTACAAATTGTCCAGCCACATCTAAAATCACTCATGTGAGGAGCATCTTTACTAAGTCCTTTTACTTTGATAAACTTTGGATAATCTTTTACAATTGGATATACTGGATACTCGCTATTTGTATATGAAGGAGCTTCTTCAAATATAGCATCATAAATGATATACATGTTTTTATCCATTGCAAACTCAAGTATCTTTTGAATTTCATCTTTGCTAATAAAAGTAACAGATGGATTTGATGGATTAGATATTATAATTACCTTACAGTCTTTTGAATATACTTTTTTAACATCATCTAATGTCATCCTATAATCTTTATCTTTTTGAAGCAATATTTGTACTGGTTTAAATTCATAAAAATCTAAAGCTCTGTCAAAGCCATCGTATGATGGAACACCATACATTACTTTTATTCCTGTGTTAAAGTGATTTAGTTTTAAAATGCATTGTAAAACATAATTTAGTGCACCTGTTGTGCCATTTCCTGTTAATACAATTTCATCTTTATCTATTGTTGTTTTCTCGATATGAGACTCATGTTTTGCTATTAATTCTTTTAGCTCGTCTTTTCCACCTGGGCTGTTATATCCCCAGTCAAAATCTATTGTTCTTAGGTCTACTTGCCTATGTATCTCATCTCTTATACAAGAGTATAGTGGAAAAGTTAACCAGTCTAGATTTGAAGCATCTAAAAGCAGAGCTCCGTTATCAATAGCAATATCAAAATACTCAGTCATACTATACTTTTCTTTGTGATTCATTTTTTATACCTCCTTTTTCATAATCTAAATCATTTGCTGTAGATGTATAAAGCTATTAATTATAATAGTTTGAAATATTCACCGATGTCGAAAGTATTATATACTTGAGTATCTTCAAAGTCAAGAAAAAAAGGAGTACTTTTGTACTCCCTTTATATATCTTGTGCAAATCTTAGTAAAAATCCATTTGGATCTTGTACTAAGAATTCTCTTTCTCCAAGCATCTCATCATCTTTTCTATAAAAATGATCTTCCATTTCTACAAATATTTTATAATCTGCTTCTTTTAATTTATTATATATTTGATCTATATTTTTTACATCTATTTGAAAATTTATTCCTCTACCTAGTGGATAATCTAATGTACCTGTGTCCCATTTAGAACTGTCTGGATCAATTTCTTGAACCATGATTTGCACATCTTCAAGTTCTATGAATGCAAATTTATCTTCTGGACGGTCATAAACGACTTTAAAACCGATTAAGTCCACGTAGAAGTGTAAAGTTTCATCTAAACTAAAAACATCAAATTCTGGTATCATTTGGTTCCATTTCATAGGTGTTCCTCCTAAAACTCTGCTAAGCAATCGTCAAGTTTTGCAATTATATCTTTTTTATCCATATCTCTTCCAATAAATACTATTTTAGTCATTCTATCTCCGACTGCTTCATCCCATATTTTTTGAATATCTGGGTTTAGCTCTAGTATTTTCTTAAGTTCAGATTTTGGAGCTGTTGCAATCCATTGACCAGCTTCAGAAATTGTTTTTTGTTTTCCTGCTTGTTCAAAGCAATATGACATATAATCATCATCACTTAACCAAATTAAACCTTTGGCTCTTATTACGCTCTTTGGAAATTCATCTAAAAAGTTCTCAAATTTATTTACTTTTAAAGGTTTTCTTCTGTAGTATACAAATGATGAAATACCATATTCTTCTACTTCACTTTCTTCATGGTGATGATGGTGATGTCCGTGATGTTCATGTTCTTCGTGGTCATGATCATCATCATCGTCATCGTCGTCTTCATCTATATCGTCATTTTCTAGTTCTGCTACCCAACCAGCACTTGTTGCTGCTTGTTCAAAATTAAATTTGTTAGTGTTTAGTAATTCAGATACATCTACTTTACCAAAGTTTGTTTCAATAATATCTGCGTTTGGTTGTAGTTTTTTAATTATAGCTTTTACTCTAGCAAGTTCTTCAGGACTTACTTCATCTACTTTATTAAGTATTATAGTGTTGCAAAATTCAATTTGTTGAATGATAAGATTTTCTATGTCTTCTTCATCTAAATCTTCTTTTACTAGGTTATCTCCACATCCAAATTCAGTTGCAAGTCTTAATGCATCTACTACAGATACAACGTTATCTAGTCTACATATTTGAGGTAGACCATATTTTTTAGTTGAATCTGAAAGTACTGTAATTGTTTGAGCAATTGGAATTGGTTCACAAATACCACTTGCTTCGATTAAAATGTAATCGAAAGTACCTGTTTTAATTAGGTCTACAATTTGTTGCATTAAATCTACTTTTAATGTACAACAAATACATCCATTTTGTAGTGGAACTAAGCTATCATCTGTTTGATTTACTACTCCACCTTTTGCAATTAAATCTGCGTCTATATTTACTTCACCTATATCGTTTACTATTACTGCTACTTTATAACCTTCTTGGTTATTTAATATATGATTTATTAATGTTGTTTTACCAGATCCTAAATATCCAGTAAGTAATGTAATTGGAACAATTTTATTTGCCATTTTTCTCTCTCCTTTTTTCGTCTCATGTATTATACACCAAATTGGTGAAAAAATAAAGGGTTATGTAAAAGAAGCAAGTAGTTTAGTTCTACTTGCCTCTATATTTTTAATCTTTAAAGAACTTTCTTGTGAAGAATTTAGATAATTCTATAATTAAGAAAGCTACTATGTTTACCCCAACTATTATTCCTACTTGAGAAATTGTTAAAGGAGCAATTTTTAATATATGTCTTACTGGTGTTGCAAAAACTAATATTTGAAGAAGTATTAGTCCAAGTACACCAAAATTCATTGCTTTATTTGAGAACAATCCTTGTTTTGTTACTGGTTCTTTAAGATTTCTACAGTTTATACCATATGTAATCTCTTGAACAATTAAGCATAAAAATGCCATTGTTTGAGCAACTTCTGCACCAAAGTTATTGTTTGCAAATATGTATACACCTAAGCAAATTGCTGCTTCTATTATTGCAGAAATTGCTAAGTTTGCAATAATAAATGGTGTAAAGAATGGTTTGTTTACTGGTTTTGGTTTTCTCTTCATTATTCCTTTTTCTGCTTTTTCAAAAGCTAAGCAGATAGATGGAATAGAATCTGTTGCAAGGTCAACATATAGTATGTGAATTGGTAAGAAAATATTAACTTTCATAAGTAATCCAATTATTACTATAATTATTTCTGCAAAGTTACTAGATAGTGAGTAAATAATATCGTTACGGATGTTATCATAAATCTTTCTACCTTCTTCTACTGCATCAACTATAGTACTAAAGCTATCATCTACTAGTACAACATCTGCTACAGATTTTGTAACTTCTGTACCAGTTTTACCCATACCTATACCTACGTGAGAAAGTTTTATTGCTGGAGCATCGTTTACTCCATCTCCTGTCATAGCTACAACTTTATCACGAGATTGCCATGCTTTAACTATACGTACTTTATGCTCTGGTTGTACTCTTGCATATACGCTATATTTGTCTATGTTATCCATTAGTTCATAGTCTGTCATTTTATCTAGATCTTTACCTTCTATTGCTAAATGTCCTTCTTCTAATATTCCTATGTCTTTTGCAATAGCTGAAGCTGTAGTTAAGCTATCTCCTGTAATCATAACAGGACGAATTCCTGCTTCTTTGCAACGTTTTATACTATCTTTAACTGTTGCACGTGGTGGGTCCATCATACCAACCATACCAACAAATATTAATTCTTCTTCAAGTGTTAACAATTCATTTTCATCTTCTGGTACATAGTCTACTACTTTATATGCAAAAGATAATACTCTTAGAGATTTATCTGCCATTTCTTTTTCAAAACGTTTAATTGTTTTTCTATCTTGTTCAGTAAGTGCTCTAACATTACCATTAATGTTGTAACTTGTACATTTATCTAATAATGCATCATTACTACCTTTTGTAATAACTACTTTCTTGCCATTTATTTCATTTACTGTAGTCATCATTTTACGGTCTGAGTCAAAAGGTGCTTCTGTTATTCTTGTGTTTTCACGAACAATTTGTAATGGATTGTATCCTCTATCTGTGGCATATTTGAATAGTGCTGTTTCAGTTGGATCACCAATTAATTCACCACCATTTTCTTGATCTACTTCTGTGTTGTTACATAGTACCATCATGTTTATGATAAGTTCTGAATTTTCAATTGGTTCTTTATCTACATCAAAATGTCTATTGTTAAATATTACCTCTCTTACTGTCATTCTATTTTGTGTAATTGTACCAGTTTTATCTGAACAAATTACATCTACTGAACCTAAAGTTTCAACTGAAGATATTTTTCTTACAATTGTGTTTTTCTTAGCCATTGAAGTTGTACCAAGAGATAGTGCAATAGTTATTACTGCAGGTAGTCCCTCTGGTATTGCAGCAACTGCTAGAGAAATGCAAAGCATAATTGATTCTAGTAAATCATTACCAACATATATAGAATAAATTAGTATAGCTGCAATAATAACTCCAATAAGTCCAGATAATACTTTAGATACATTGTTTATCTTCATTTGTAGTGGAGATAAAACATCCTTATCTTTTTGTATTGTAGACGCAATTTTTCCAAGTTCTGTATCCATTCCAGTAGCAGTTACTACTGCAATCATTTTTCCATAAACAATATTGCATCCAGAATAAACCATATTGGTTCTTTCGTTAATAGCCGCATTGCTTCCAATACGAGCAACGTCTTTTTGAACCATTTCAGATTCTCCTGTAAGCATAGATTCATCTACACTTGATTGTACTTCCCATATAATTCTAGCGTCTGCTGGAACTCTGTCTCCTGCTTCAAGCTCTAGTATATCTCCAAGTACTATATCTTCTGTGTTTACTACTTGGGTTTTACCATTTCTTTTTACTCTTGCAGTGCTTGCTGTCATCTTTCTTAATGACTCAACTGCTGAGTCTGCTTTTAACTCTTGTACAAATCCCATCATTGCATTTAAAAAAACTACAAGTAATATTATAATAGTATCTGTGTATGGTTCATTATTTGCATAAGAGCTAATACCACTAAATACAGCAGCTATTATTAGTATGATAATCATAAGATCTTTAAATTGATCCATGAATTTTGCAAATTTACTTTTCTTATGTCCTTCTCTTAATTTATTTTTTCCGTTTCTAAGTAATCTAGACTTTGCTTCTTCATTAGTTAATCCATCTTCACTTGTGGAAAGTGTAGATAGAGTCTCGTCTAGTTCTTTATCCCAAAAAGTCATATTCAACGCCTCCTTTGGTAATTATATCATAAAGGATAAAAATTTTAAGTAAAAATATGTTTATTTTTTAGATTTTAGGCATAAAAAAAGTTATAGTTTTAAACTATAACTTAAAATTAATAATTTACTTTTAAATAATTGTATGTATTTTTTAATAACTCGATTTCATCTAAATAGCTAAAATCTTTATTTACTATTCCTTTTCTTAACATTTCTATTCTAGAGATTAAATTTGGATATTCGCTCATTATTCTTGATGTATAACAATAGAAATCTCTGTTTTTTGGCATGTCTGCATTCTTCTTATTTAGCATATCTATAAATAGGTCAACATATTTATCTTGCATTAAGTCGATTGCGTCATCATATCTTTCTTCATTTAAAAGTACATCTATTTTTACGTCTTCCATAATCTGTCTCCCTTCAGTAACGCACATGTATATTATACCATACTTTAGTCGTTTTGTAAAGTTATGTAACCTATTTTATTGATAGTGCTATATATTTTCTTTTTTAGCAAAGAAAAGAGAGCGATTTTATTCGCTCTCCATTCCAGGCATATTTTTTTGCATTCTGTGTGTCTTATAGAATGTCTCGTTATCTTTAAGGAAGTTGTTATATATTATTTCACTATCTTTGTAACGTACATCGTCCCAAGTTAGATCAATGTTATACCACTTCTCATAAAGATAAACCATGTTCCATATATGGTTTTCATCTGAATCCTTATTTCCAATATCTCTAATAGATACTGTTTTGATTCCTAATCTGTCCATAACTAACTTAAATCCATAAGTATAGCCAGCACAAACAGATTTGTGTTCATCAAAGATTGATACCAAAGTTTGATAAGACTTTCTGTTGTCGCTATCTATGTATTCAGTATTAGTTATAATTGTATCATGAACATATAGAATCTTTTCGAAATCTGTATTCAGTTTTGAAGCTTCTTCAACTAGTTTGTTGATTTCAGGTTCTATTCTCTCTTTTACCTGTTTAGCTTCAGCCTCACTATAATGATAAAATAGTTTTATCTTCTTATTAGTGTTCACTTTATCCGAAAATGGTTTAACAATAACTTGATACGAATTCATCCAGAATATTTCTGGGTGGTCGAGTAATACGGCACTGTATACTTCTTGAAATTCGTCCTCTGTCATTGATTTAGATTTTGTTGAAAATGAATCTAAAAATTGAAGATAAGCTTCTTTCATTTCTTCATACAATATTTGCTGATTTTCATTTAAAGTTGTCCTCCAATACTCATATGCTTGCCTACCGTCATAAACGGTATATTGTGAAACATCCGGGTATGCGACTACCTCAACTGAATCTGCATTTCTGTAGAAGAAAAAGAAATAAACTATCGCCACTATAATGGCAATAATGACAACCCCAAGAATAGGATGCCTTTCTCGACTACGTTCTTTTAACATATATCTACCTCCTTCTCGATAATTTATTAAAATTATGTACTCGGTTATATAACGCCTATATACATTATAACACTTTTAACGATTTATGTCAATTAAATGTACAGCTAAAAAGCTTTACATTTAATATTTTTATTTACTTATTTTTGCTATTTTTACAATCATATATTGCTACTTTAAAATTTTTGTAGTATAATCTCTCACATAAAGGAGGATTTTTTATGGATATTAAAGTTTTAATAACCGAACAAGAGATTGCTTCACGTACACGTGAGCTGGCAGAACAAATCCAAAAAGATTATAACAATGAAGAAATTGTTATAGTTTGTATTTTAAAAGGTGCAACTTTCTTTGCAGTTGAACTTGCTAAAAGAATTGAGTCTGACACTATAATAGATTTCATGAAAGTGTCTAGTTATGAAGGTACAGAAAGTACTGGAAAGATTAATTTTACACTAGATATAAGTGAGGATATTACTGACAAGAATGTACTAATAGTTGAAGATATCGTTGACACTGGTAGAACTTTAGCATATGTAAAAAAATATCTTGAGTCAAAAAATCCAAAGAACGTGAAAATATGTACAATGCTAAACAAGAAAGAACGTAGAGTAATTGACTTAAATCCAGAATATGTTGCTTTTGATATTCCAGATAAGTTTGTTATTGGCTACGGACTAGACTATGATGAAAAATTTAGAAATCTACCATATGTTGGATATTTAGAGTAAAAAAGAAGAGTAAGAATTAGTTTTCTTACTCTTTTTATTATTTATCTAATTTAAAAAATCTAAGTGAATTGTTATATACAATTTCTCCTATTTCTTCTACACTCATATGCTTCCAATATGCTAATTTTTCTAATATAATTGGAAGATTTTTTGAAGTGTTTAGAGTTCCTCTTAAAGGCTCAGGTGGAAGATATGGTGAATCTGTTTCAATAACAATTTGTTCAACAGGAATTCTATCCATATATCCTTGAAAAGATTTTGCTCTGTTATACGTTATATTACCACCAAATGCCACATAATATCCACGTTCAATTGCAAGTCTTACAAGATCATCTGTAGGTGAAAAGCAGTGTAGCAAAGTACCATATTCTGCCGGATGATTTTTTAGTATTTCATATGTATCTAAAGATGCGTCTCTTGTGTGAACAACAATAGGAAGTTTTAGTTTGTTAGCAAGGTCAATTTGTGCAATAAATAATGCTTTTTGCTCTTCTTTGTTATCACTAACCCAGTAATAGTCTAGTCCTATTTCTCCTATTGCAACAATTTTTCCATTGTTGTATTTGTTGTATAATTCTTCAATTTCTTCTGGTGTGCTTAAACCTACATCACTTGGATGAACACCTATTATTGCATAAAGTTGCTTATATAAATTAGAAAGCTCAATTGCTTTTTTTGAGCTTTCTGTGTTATATCCAATAATGTTAATTTTATCTACACCTGTATCAAAGCATTTTTGTAACTCTTCTTCTACTATGCCATTAAACTTTTCATCGTTAAAATGCGCATGTGTATCATAATACTTCATTATTTTCTCCTTATTTTTGTTCTTTTGTTGAAGGGAATATTACAGTTACTTCTGTTCCTTCATTTAGTTTACTTTCTATTTGTATTGTACCATTGTTTCCATCTACCATTTCTTTAACAATAGATAGTCCAAGTCCAGTTCCACCCATTTTTCTAGAACGAGCTTTATCTACTCTATAGAATCTTTCATATATTCTTTCTAGGTCTTTTTGTGGAATACCAATACCATTATCTATTACTTTTACTCCAGTTCTTCCACCTTCAACAGGGCCAGCGTAGATTCTTATTAATCCACCATCTGGAGTATATTTAATGCTATTTGTTAGAATATTGATCATAATTTGTTCAAAGCATCCTCTGTCTACATATGTAGTAGGTGTATTGTCTGCACAAATTAGTTCTACCTTGTGGCCTTTTTCTTCTGCTTCAAATCTAACTTTTTCGCAAACTTTCTTTAGTTCGTCTTTAGTATTAATTGTTACTTGTTCCCAATTTGTTCTGTTATAATCCATTCTAGATAGATTTAGAAGATCAGATACAAGCTTACTCATTCTGTTAGCCTCTTGGTTAATAACTTTAGAAAATCTTATTACTTCTTCGTAAGTTAAGTCACCATTCATCATTGTTTCAGAATATCCTTTAATACTTGTTAACGGTGTTTTTAATTCATGTGATACGTTAGAAACAAATTCTTTTCTTACATTGTCTGTCTTAACACTATCTGTTATGTTTCTAATAATCATAATAACACCCATAGGATTTAGTTCATCACTAAAGAAAGGCGCAAAAACAACACTTAATGCCAAATCCTCACCAATAGTAGTCTTAATTTCTACACTTTGGTAGTTTGGTAGGTACATTAGCTTGCTAAAGTCTATATTTAAATTTAATTTTTGGCAAATAGCATCAAAATTATCATCTTGACGAGTAATATTTAATAGTCTCATAGCAGCTTTATTCATATGAACTATGTCTTTAGTTGTTGAGAAAGCCATAACTCCATCTGCCATGTGTTCTAGTATAATTTCAGTTTTACTTTCTTGGCTATTAAGATCAAAAGTATTTTTCTTAATAACTTTAAGCATTGCAATATAGTTTTGCATTAAGTTTTTGTATTCTGGAAATACTTCTACATTTTTAATTCTGTTAACATCTGGTAGCTTTCCTTCACTTACCATTTTCATGCCTTTTTCTATACGTTTTATTGGGGCTGCCACCTTGTTTGATACTATAACTGAAATTATGTATGTTACTATAACTATTACCGCAAAAATTATAATGTTATTTACACTGAAAAACTTGTCTGTATCTATTAGAGATCTAGATAATAAAATGGTAGTTATATATACTATAACTACCATAATTATACTCATAGCTCTAATAATTCTTTTCATAGAAATTTTCATATAATTTCACTCCAATAATTATTATATATTTTACTATTATAAAGAAACGTAATATCCCATTCCTCTTTTTGTTTGAACGTATTGTGGATCTGCAGAATTCTTTTCAATTTTTTCTCTAAGTCTTCTTACAGTAACGTCTACTGTTCTTGCATCACCATAGAAATCATATCCCCAAACTCCTCTTAGAATTTGTTCTCTAGTGAATACTTGATTTGGGTTTGTAGATAATAATTTAAGTAGTTCAAATTCTTTTATTGTTAAATCGATTGTTTTTCCATTGACAATTGCAATGTATCTTTCAGGATCGATTATCATATCTTTAACTTTTATTTTGTTTTTAGAAGAGTTTTTGTCTTCTTCAACTTCAGGTAAAGTGTGTTTTCTAAGGTTAGCTTTAACCCTAGCAATAACTTCTCTTATACTGAATGGTTTTGTCATGTAATCGTCTGCTCCAAGTTCTAGACCAATGATTTTGTCTACAACTTCTTCCTTAGCTGTTAACATTATAATTGGGCATACTAGACTTTTTCTTAGTTTTTTACATACGCTAAATCCATCAAGTTTAGGTAGCATTAAGTCTAGTAATATTAAATCTGGGTTAACAGATAATGCTATTTTAATAGCTTCCTCTCCATCGTAGGCTACAGTAGTTGTGAATCCTTCTTTTTCAAGATTGAATTTTAAGATATCTACTATTGCTTTCTCGTCATCGACTATTAAGATTTTTTTATCATTCATATATATACACCTCGTTCTTAAAACTGTAATCATTATATCACGTTGTAATAAAATATGCTACAATTTGTTGAAATTTTTTTGTAATTTTATCGTAATTTGATATCTGTTTTAATTGGTTCGTTTTCAAGTATTTCATTTACTCTAACAATGAACTCTGGTTTATTACTTGTCGTAATAATTGTAACAGATTTATTTTGCTTGATATAATCATCACGATTATTTAACTTGTTGATGGTATTTATAAGGTTTTTAGCTATTCCCTTAGCACCATCTACGATATCAATTTTTAAATTTTCATCTTTAGTATGTATAACATTTGCAAAATTTTCTCTAAATAGTGGAAAATGTGTACAACCTAAAACTATATGGCTAAACTCGTGTAAATCTAGTCCTTCGAATAGTTCATTAATGTATTCTTCTACTTCTTTAGATTTGTTTTTGCAATCTATATCCTCTGCAAATAACACAAGTTTATCTGCAGGAAGAATCTTAACTTTTGAATCAATGTCTAGCTCTTTAATTAGAGCATGAAGTTTTTCTTGTTTTGCAGTTATTGTTGTAGCAAGTACAAGAATCTTTTTACTATTGTGCGCATCTGCTGCAACCTTTACTGCAGGTTCCGTTCCGATAAATTTAACTTCCGGATATTTATCTCTAAGCTCTTTAATACATAGACTTGTTGCTGTGTTACAAGCAATAACTATTGGATTACAGTTTAGTCCAATCAAGTAATTGATATTATCGTTAATAACTTCTTTTACAAAATTTTCATCTTTTGTACCATATGGAGTATTTTTTGTATCTCCTAAATAGTATATATTTTCACTAAGTCCAGTATCTAAAGCTTCTTTTAATACTGCAACTCCACCGAGTCCAGAATCAAAAAAACCGATATTCATAAGCTACATCTCTCTTCTTCCTTCTAATGCTTTGATAAGAGTAATTTCGTCTGTATATTCAAGATCTCCACCCACAGGAATTCCATGAGCTATTCTTGTTACAGATATCCCTAAAGGTTTAATTAATCTTGAAATATACATTGCTGTTGCTTCTCCCTCAACTGTTGGATTTGTAGCAAGTATTACTTCTTTTATCTTATCATCGCTTAATCTTTGTAATAGTTCCTTAATTTTTATATCCCCTGCTGAGATGTTGTTCATTGGAGAAATCGAACCATGAAGTACGTGATATTTTCCTCTGTACTCATGTGTTTTTTCCATTGCAACTACATCTTTTACGTTTTCAACAACGCATATTGTAGACTCATCTCTTTTAGTGTCTGAACAAATTGAGCAAGGATCTTTTTCTGTTAAGTTATAACACACAGAACAGAATTTAACATTCTCTTTAGCTTCAACTAATGTTTTAGCCATTTCCTCTGCTACTTCTTTGTTAGATTCAAGTATGAAAAAGGCGAGTCTTACAGCACTCTTATGACCAATTCCAGGTAATTTTTCAAATTGGTTAATTAGTTTATTAACTGTATCTGAATACATATTTATCTCCTAGAATAGACCTGGCATGCTAAATTGTCCCATTTCTTGTTGTGCCATAGAATCTGCTTGTTTTAAAGCTTCATTTACAGCAGTTAAAATTAAGTCTTGTAACATTTCTACATCGTCTGGATCTACTACATCTTTTTGAATTATTATTTCTTTTATTACTTTATCTCCTGTAGCTTTAACTACTACAGCTCCACCGCCTGCAGATGTTTCGATTTCTTTTGTTGCAAGTTCTGCTTGCTTTTTCTCCATATCTGCTTGCATTTTTTGTGCTTGTTTTAATATATTTTGCATGTTTCCAAAACCACCGCCTGGAAATCCACCGTATTTATTTCCCATTTTCTATCATCCTTTCAACAAAACTAATTATATTATATATATTTCTAATTTTCAAGTTAATCCATTGGAGTATATTCAATATTATTGTCTTTGAATACTTTTTCTATCTTTGAGATAGATTCTCCGTTTTCTGTTACTAATTCTAGTACAATGTTTTTGTTAATTTTATACTTTTCAAAAAGTACTTGTGAGATAGTTTCTGCAGTATCTTCTTGAGTTAGTATTTTATATCCAAATGTGTTTGTAGTTATAACTCTTACAACATCATCTACATATACTTTTGCTTTAACTAATGCAGAATATACTTTAACTTTACCTCTGTCTATCATTTCTTTTTTTAGTTCTTCTGTACTTGGAAACTCAGTTAATCCATTAGTATCTACTTTTTCTCTTGTTTCTTTAACAACATTTACTTTAGGAGCTTCAACTGTCTGAGCAGGAGCTGACTGAACTTGTACTCCCTTAGCTATTTTATCTTTTAATTCTATTACCTCTTTTTCTAGTTGTTCAATTTTTTTAGTATAAATGTCATTCATTGGTTGAGGTGCTGATTGTGTGTTTCCTTCAATCTGTACAGGCTGTTTTAAATTGCATAGTTGAACAATGCAAGCTTTTAAAACTATTTCTTTTCTTGTTGTAGATTTTAAATCATTATCTAAGCTAGATAATCTATCTATTATTGCAATAAGTCTATCTGTTCCTTCTTTTGCATCTACAAGTCTATTTAAGAATTCATTTGTGACTTCAAAAGTAAATTGTCTTAAATCTTTTCCTTTTTTTATTACTTCATCTACTTGAGAAATTGCATCTAGTGAGTTGTAGTTTAAAATATCTTCTACAACTTTATCTATTATGTTTTTATCTATTGCACCAACTATATTTTGTACATCTTCATATTTTAATATATCATCTGATTCAGATATGCATCTGTCTAATATACTTAGTGCATCACGTGCAGCTCCATCTGCAAGAGTTGCAATATATCTACATGCTTCGTCCTCATATTTTACGCCCTCTGAGTCTAAAACATATTTTACTCTGTTGTATAAATCTTCCTCACTTAGTCTGTTGAAATCAAACTTAAGGCAACGAGAAAGAATTGTTACAGGAATCTTGTGTTGTTCTGTAGTTGCTAGAATAAACACAACATTTTCTGGTGGTTCTTCTAATGTTTTAAGTAATGCGTTAAATGCACTAGTTGTTAACATGTGAACCTCGTCTATAATATATACTCTATATTTAACATCTACAGTTGCATATACAACTTCTTGACGTATTTGACGAATGTTTTCAACACTATTGTTTGATGCAGCATCCATCTCAATTACATCTGTTATAGTTCCATTTAATATTCCTTTACATACTTCACATTCATTACATGGTTCACCATCTTGTGGATTTAAACAGTTAATTGCTCTTGCAAATACCTTTGCTGCACTTGTTTTACCTGTTCCACGTGTACCACTAAACAAGTATGCGTGAGATATTTTGTTGTTTTTTATTTGATTTCTAAGTATCTTTGTTACGTTTTCTTGACCAATGATATTACTAAATGTAGTTGGTCTATATTTTCTGTATAGTGCTATATATCCCATATTCCCTCCTATAACAAAAAAAGCCAGGCACATAGAGTATATTGCTTATTGCTGCTTCCTTCCGGACCTGACAAGGTTCACAGTACTCTATCGCTTGGCATAGTGATATTATACAATATATTCTTTAGATTTTCAATACCAATTATATTATTTTTGTATAGTAAATAAATATTTACTTGCGTCTTGTTTTAGAATAGACATTCCTGACTCTAACATCTCTTCTGCTGGCATCTTTAGTTTAATTTCTGTTTTAACTTTTGTTCCTGATTCGTCTGTAATGATAAGTTCAAAAGAAACATCAAAAGTTAAGTCACTTACTGGTATATTCCAAAGTTTAAATATTTCTCCTGAGTATGGAATACTATCTTTATCATCACTTACGTTTTTATCTGTAATTACTTTATCATTATCTATGACAAGACATATTTTGTATTGACCATCTTTTTCTTCTAAATATAATGGTAACGATTTTAAATCTTGAGTAATGTCATATTTTTCGTAGTCTTTTTGAGCAAGGCTCATTTTTCCTTTTAATACTGGATCTGATATTTTGATATTGTCTAGCATCATAGATGCAATTTTTGTATTTGCTTCTACAAAAATAGTTACTTCATTTGTTTGTGAAACATCAAAAAATAGACCAGATAGTTTTTCTATTTTAACACTATTATCTTGCACTTCAGTTACTGTAGCGCCAGATTGTATGATAATATCGCTTATTCTATAATTCCCTTGATTCACTTTTCCGGTAGTATCTAGGAGCCACATTGCGATAAAAATAGTTAACACAACTGACACTATAATTACTATTATAGCAATTAATCCTTTTTCCTTGTTCATATACCCCTCCACATATACCTAGATTATACTATATATAATATAGATTTTCAAGTAAAAATATAGCCAAAAATGGACATAAAAAAAGACTCTTTTTGAGAGCCTTTTTATTTATTAATCGTCATTAACAGCAGAGCTGCTTGAACCGAATAGTTTATCAAATTTAGATTCAAGTTCAGATTGTAGATCATAATCTTCTTGAGTTATTTCATTTGGTGCTTTGCTTTCACTTGTTTGAGCATCAGCAATTGGATTATAGTCATTGTTTTCATATAAATCATTATATGAATTTGAATCCATTCCATTTGCAAGTGGTCTATGATCAATTTCTGCTTCTCTATTTTTATCTACAGTGCCATATGGTCTGCTTTTGTCTTGAGTAGCAGATGAATATCCAGTGTCCACTTGAACATCTTTTGATCTGTTTTTAAGAATTTCTTGAGCACGTCTTTTTCTGTCTTGTAAGTATTTTTGAACATCAAAATATGAATATGGAAGTTCTTCTGGTATTGGCATATCTTTGATACTTCCAAGTTTCATTGATTCGATAATATCTCTTTTTGGATGAACTTTAAAGTACCAAGCTTTTTCTGCCATAATTGGCTTTAGACCTCTAACCATAAGAATTTCTTTGTTGTTATCCATACGTCTAATTTCATCAACAGTCATTAGATCTCTTGCTTGTCTTTGTGTACTTACAGATACACTTTGTTTTTTATGTTCGTCTTTATCTTTGCTAACAGATTTTTGTTCAATCTTAATTGTTGTTTGTCCTAAACTCTTTGAGAAATACTCAGCTGTTTTTTGTGAGTTAGTACCAAGTAATAATTGAGTATCACAGTTACCAAGAATATTTTCATATGAGTCTTTGTATAATGCTTCTAATTGGTCAAGTGATTGTACAATAATTGAGATAGAAATACCTAAACTACGAGTTGTAGATAACTTCTTTTGAAAGTCTGGTATTTGACCAATGTTTGCAAACTCATCTAGTAAGAAATATACTTGATTTGGTAATCTTGAACCATAGTCATCTGCTTGTTTATATAGTATTGAGAACATTTGGCTAAAGAACATTGTAGATACAAAATCATATGTACTTTCAGCAGCTGATGTTATAACATATATAACTGTTTTCTTCTTTGCAACATCTCTAAAGTTAATGCTGTTAGATGATGTTATTCTTTGAATTGCTGGCATATCAAAAACACGCATTTTAGAAATAGATGAAATAACTATTGATTGCATTGTTTTATCTGCAGCAGTTTTAAATGATTCATATTGAATTCTACCAGGATGTTCTGGCATTAAATCATCAACAAATAATTTTTCAAATATTGAACTATCTGCACCACCTTGACGAATAATGTTTAGACAGCTTCCTATGTTTTGTTGTTCTAATGGTAGAACAGATAAAACATAGTAAATAGTAGCAGAAATTAACATTTTTGCAGTGTTATCCCAGAATGGGTCATCTCCGCCGCCACCTTCTTTATTTGCTCCTGTAACTAAGATGTGAGCTAATGTATCTACGTCTTGGTCTGAACATATATTGTATATTGGGTTATAGAAATCACTATATGTTGGGTTTACAAGGTTAAATGCTTTAACATCATAGCCTTCAGATTTTAAAAATTGTGATGTCTCTTTATATAATTCTCCTTTAGGGTCAGTGATAATATATGATCCTAAACATTGCATGATATTTGGTTTAATATAACATGCAGTTTTACCAGAACCAGAACCACCGACAACAAGAATGTTTTTATTGATACCAACTTTTCTTAAATCTGTTCCTAAGTAATGTGTTTTACTTAGTATAAATCCTTCTTTTTTGTTTAGTATTTCTTTACCATCTGATGCGTGCTTAAAGTCTTCTGCTCCTTTACCCCATTGGCTAGAACCATTTTCTTTTCCTTCATATTCGCCTACTTGACTAGCTTTATATTTAGCATATAGATAAATACCAAATACAGCAACAAATATAACTCCTGTAATTTTTAAGAATGTTAAAAAGTCTGCAAATATTCCAGAGAAAAATTGGAAACTTGTTATATTTCCTAACAAAGTAGAAAATATTGTAGCAATCATTGAAGTACTGCCAGCAGCTTTTGCATCTACAATTGATTTTGTTAATGCTCCACCAAAAACAATAGATAGTATAAGTGATATAATTATAAGTATTGGAGCTTTTTGTTTAAAATCATCAAAAAAATCTCTCATTTCATAAACTCCTTCTTATATTATCTAACTTTATCGTCGTATTCTCCTCTTTCTTTTGCTTTCTTAATTTGCTCTGGAGAAAGATTTCTTACTTCTTTATTTTTTACACTTATTCCTTTTTCTGGAATAAATTCACCTTTTTCAGTAATAAGTCCTTCAACCATATCAACTTTAATTTTATCGTGAATACTTTTCTTACTCATTATTATACCTCCTAAATCATTTCATCTGCTTCTTCATCAAGCTTTAATTTTCTAATGTCTTCATCTTCCATTGATACTTCTAATACTATGTATGGTCTATTAGGCATAATTTTGCATCTACCTCTGACCTCACCATTATCGTCTCTATATAGAGAAGGTTTAACTTCTTCTCCTGTTTGAGAATCAATAATTGAGAAGTTTCTTCTTAAGTCTGGTGTGTAAGCAACATCTCTGTACTCAATACCTTCTGTATTATATATTGAGCCATATGTTAGAGAAACATTACTATTTTCTACTGTAAATCCATTTTTATCTAGGATTCCTGTACTTAAGAATGCTTTGCTATCTGTAAGTGTTAGAAGAACTATATCGTCTTCATCTTCTGGGTCATCAACAAGCACATTAAATACTTTTTTTACTTGGTTTTCTTCTCTTACCTCTACACTTCTTAGCTTTTCTAGAGATAAATATGCATAACCTTGAGTATACGCATCATAATCTCTTTCAACTAAAAAAGCTAATGTGTTCATACCTGGTAAGTCAATAACCTCAAACTTGTTCATTTTAAATAAACTATCCATAATTCAACCCCTCTTCTAAATTAAATCTATTTAACTTTTCTAATTAATACCATTGGTGTTAATGTTTTGGCTTGACCACAAGGGTTATCTTTGATCATACCAATTAGTTCTTCTTCAGATTCTTCAATTGCATCTGCTTTACCTAGTATTTCTTGGTTAAAGTCATTTGCATCAACAATCATAGATTTAACTCCTGTTTTTTCGTATATTTCATTACATACTCCATTTGGATTTTGTGGAATTTTGATACCAAATTCTGAATAATCTGAGAATACATCTCCATAGAATCCATCAAGTCCACTAACTTCTTTACCTACGATTTCATAGAAAACACCATGTTTTCCAAAAATTTTGCAGAATCCTCCAGCTATTGCTGCCCATAAAACTTTCCAAGGTCCATTTATATCTATAGCAAATTGCATTTTATATGGGCTATCTACACCGATACCTGCATCTGTTCTCATAGCAAATTTAGATAAGAACTTAGCAAGACCGGATACTTTTACGTCCTTTTTATATACAATATTCTTTTGGCATAAAGAAATTATTTTTTCACTAAACGATACAATATCTCCCTCTTCGTAAATAGGAGAAACATATTGTTTAACAATGTCAATATAACTTTCACCAAGTTGAATGTAGTGAGTCTCAATTGCATGTCTCATATATTTGTTGTCTCCTACTTGTATTTCTACATTTTTTCCTTCTAAAGCTTTAAACTCCATAATAATACCTCCAATCTTGTGAATTTAACTATTTAAATTTTATATTAAAATAAAATAATTGTCAATGATTTTAAGGCTTAACGACAATTAATTTACATATATTTTTAGACAAAAAAATAAAAGCCCAAAAAGGACTTTTAAAAAATATAAATATGAGCATTTCATAAGCCGGATTCTGTATTAGATGATTATTTATCTAGAATGCATATTGCTATGCATCTCAAGCCACCAACTTGAAACTTGGCGAGCAACCTGATATCGTTTCATTCTGGTGTTGCACTAGGTGGGGTTTACACCCAATCTGTGTCTCCATAGATTGTCGTGAGCTCTTACCTCGCGTTTTCACCCTTACTACAAAAGTAGCGGTAATTTTCTGTTGCACTTTCCTTAGAATCACTCCCACTAGACGTTATCTAGCACCCTGCTCTATAGTGTCCGGACTTTCCTCTGGCCATAAAGGCAAGCAATCATCTGAAATACTACATAATTATTATATCACAAAAAGAGAAAAAAATAAAGTGAGAATTTAATCTCACCCTATTTGTTCTGTTGTTTTTTCAGTTTTTTCTTTTAATTTTGCTTGTTCTTTTTGCTTTTCGATTCTTTCTCTAAGTAATTTGTATATTACTGATGCTACTGGAACACCAACAAACATACCAATTATTCCAAATCCATTACCACCAACAAGAACTGCTAGCATTACCCATATAGCAGGAAGACCAACTCTGTCTCCTACAACTCTTGGATAAATAAGATTTCCGTCTATTTGTTGAAGTACAATTGCCATTAGGATAAACCATAATGCTTGCATTGGATTTGTACCTAGAATTATGATAGCACCAATTGCTCCACCAAACCATGGTCCAAATACAGGAATAATATTACTTAGTCCAACAACAACCGAAATACTTAATGCATAAGGCATTCTAAAGATAGTCATTGTAATAAAGCATAAAACTCCAAGAATTATTGCTTCAATAAATTGTCCACCAATAAAACTTTTGAAAGTCTCATTAGTAACACTTCCCACATGAAATAATTTGTTTGCTTTTTCCTCAGATAAGAATGATTTAATTAACTTTTTGAATTGTTCAGTTAATTTTTCTTTTTGAGCTAACATATATACAGCAAAAACTATTCCCATGATGAAGTTTACTACTCCACTTACTACTCCTCTAATAAATGTAAAACCAGCACCAATTATACCTGTTGCTGCATTTTTTACCCATTCAGTTACGTTAGTATCTAATTCTTTCCAGTTAGGTGTAAACTCATTGATTTTTTCTAGTATTTGTGGGTTGTTATGTGCTTTTTCTATTGCCCATTCTTTTGCATTGTTAAATGCAGTAGGAATGTTTTCCTTTAAAATATTTACTGTGTTTCCCACTTGTGGAATTACTAAAAGTAATACACCAGCTATAATTGCTATGAATACAACTAGTGAAAAAACTATTGCAAGCGGTCTCATAAGTTTTGAATCTTTTGGTATTGTTTTTGTTACTCTGCCCTTTTTATCTTTAATTTTTCTAGCAGTTTTTTCTTTCCAAAAAGATTCAAATTTACTAAGTGGTATGTTTAATATAAACGCTATTGCAAAACCAATTATAAATGGTTTAAGTAGGTTTAAGATGTATCCTACAAATTTTATATTAAACAGAGCAAATATTAGCACTGCTGCATACGTAATAATTAAAAGAATCTTTTTTACATTTTTATTATTTAATTCAAACATAAACAATTCCTCCTTTTCTTGCGGTATTATACCATAATTTATGTAAATTGTAAACAAAAAAAATAAAGAGTATAGATTAATTCTATACTCCTTATTATTATATTCTTGTTAAGATTATTCATCTGCAACTTCTTCATCTTCATTTGGAACTTTAGCAATATTTACTACTTTTCCACCATCAGATGTTCTCATTAGAGTTACACCTTGTGTATTTCTACCAAGAATGCTAATATCATTTACATTTAATCTAATGATTATTCCAGTATCTGTTACAAGCATTACTTCGTCATCATCATTTACAAGTTTAACTCCAACGATGTTACCAGTCTTAGATGTTATCTTGTATGTTAGAACACCTTTTCCTGCTCTTCCTTGGCATCTGTAATCATCCATTTCAGATCTCTTACCAAATCCGTTTTCAGTAATTGCTAAAACATATCCATTATCTTCTTTTAATGGTTCCATTCCAACTACTTTGTCGTCTTTTGCAAGTTCGATACCTTTAACACCCATTGCAGTTCTACCTACTGGTCTTACTTCTTCTTCTTTGAATCTAATAGATTGTCCACCATGTGTTACCATGATTACATCATTTGATCCATCTGTAAGTCTTACATCTATTAACTCATCGTCATCTTTAAGAGTAATAGCTTGAATACCTGTCTTTCTGATATTTCCATATTCTGAAAGTGCAGTCTTCTTGATAAGACCATTAGCTGTAGCCATAAGTACATATTTTGTATCATCGTTAAAGTCTTCTACTGGCATAACTGCAGTAACTTTTTCACCTTGGTTAAGTTGTAGTAGGTTAACGATAGCTGTACCTTTGGCTGTTCTTCCTGCTTCTGGTAATTCATATGTTTTAAGTCTAAATACTTTACCAGTATTAGTAAAGAACATTAAGCTATTATGAGTTGATGTAACAAAGATTTGTTCAACAAAGTCATCCTCACGAGTATTCATTCCTGTTAGGCCTTTACCACCACGTCTTTGAGCTCTGTATGTATCTAGAGAAATTCTCTTGATATATCCAAAGTGTGTTAAAGTAACAACATTGTTTTCTTCTTTGATCAAATCTTCAACATCTATTTCACCTTCACCATGAGTGATAGCTGTTTTTCTTTCATCACCATATTTTTGTTTTAATTCTATAAGTTCATCTCTAATGATACCTTTAACAAGTTCCATAGAGCCTAAGATTTCTCTTAAGTGTTTAGCTAAAGCTAGAAGTTCATTTAACTCTTCTTCAATTTTTTCTCTTTGTAATCCTTGTAGTCTTCTTAATTGCATATCTAGGATTGCTTGAGCTTGAATTTCAGATAGTTCAAACTCTTTCATTAAGTTTTCTTTAGCATCATCATATGAATTTCTAATTACTTGGATAACTCTATCGATGTTATCTATAGCAATTTTTAATCCTTCTAAGATATGGATTCTTGCTTCTGCTTGTTTTAAGTCGAACTCAGTTCTTCTAATTACAACATTTTCTCTGTGTTTGATGTATTCTCCTAGTATTTCTCTAAGTTGTAGTACTTTAGGTACACCATCTACAATAGCAAGCATTAACATAGATTGAGAATTTTGTAGTTGTGTATGTTTGAATAATTGATTTAGAACTACGTTTGGATTTGCATCTCTTTTTAGTTCTATAACAATTCTTACTCCACAGCTTAATCCTGTTTCTCTATCTGTTTCATCTCTTAAGTCTGAAATTCCTTCGATTGTTTTAGCTTGAACTAATTTTGCAATACTTTCAACAAGTGCTGCTTTATTTACTTGGTATGGTATTTCTGTAACGATAATTTTAAATCTACCACGAGAGTCTTCTTCAATTTCTGTTTTTGCTCTTATTGTTACTTTACCACGACCAGTTGTATATGCATCTTTGATACCTTCTTTTCCAACAATAATACCTGATGTTGGGAAGTCTGGTCCTTTGATATATTTCATTAATTCTTCATTAGTAATCTCTGGATTATCTAATTGAGCAATTGTACCATCTACTACTTCGCCTAAGTTGTGTGGTGGAATATTAGATGCCATACCAACGGCAATACCATATGCACCATTAACTAATAGATATGGTAGTTTTGCTGGTAAAACAGTAGGTTCTTTTAATCTGTCATCATAGTTTGGCATAAGGTCTACTGTTTCTTTGTCTAAATCCTCAAGCATTTCGAGTGCAACTTTTTGAAGTTTACACTCAGTATATCTCATTGCGGCTGGAGGATCATTATCCATAGATCCAAAGTTACCATGTCCGTCAACTAGAGGATACCTTAGTGAAAAATTTTGTGCTAAACGTACTAATGCATCATATATTGATGAGTCACCATGTGGATGGTATCTACCCATTGCGTCACCAACAACGTTTGCACATTTTCTGTAAGGAACGTTTGGCCATAGTTTGTCTTCATACATTGTATAAAGAATTCTTCTATGAACTGGTTTTAAACCATCTCTTACATCTGGTAAGGCACGGGAGATAATAACGCTCATTGCATAGTCTATATATGATTTTTGCATTTCATCTTCGATTTTTACAGGAACAATTTTTTGCGCCGATAAAAAGTTTTCATCATTTATGTCCATTATATACATACCTCCATTTGCTTTTACTCCCTCATTATATTATAAAAAAATTAAAAAATCAAGCGAATATCCTTGAATTTTAGATTATCTATGATATAATAAAAATCAAGTTAGAATTAGTTTTTAAAGGGGTATTATATGAAACAAAAAAACTATTACGCAATATTGGAAGTCAACAGAAAAAGTTCTGATCAAGATATAAAACTTAACTTTAGAAGACTTGCTAAAGAATATCATCCAGATAAAAATAAAAGCAAAGATGCTGAAGAAAAGTTTAAAGATATAAATGAAGCTTATGCGATCCTTATGGATCCAGAGAAAAAAAGAAAATATGATAGACAAGTTGCAAGATATGGATATGGATTTGCAAATATAGAATCAGGACTACAAGATGTAAAATATGAATTCAAATCTGGTGCAAATGTATTTAACGATATATTAAACCAAATTTTAGGATTTAGAAAAGGCGATAATAATTCAAATAATGAGAATATAGATGATAAGAAAAAACCAATTAAAGGTTCAGATATAGTTACTCATTTAGATGTAACTCTTGAAGAAGGTTTCTTTGGGGCAGAAAAGAAAATAGCAATACGTGCACACAAAACTGGAATGAAAACATTTTCTGTTAAAGTACCAGTTGGAATAAAAAACGGAGACAAGATTAGACTTGCTGCTCTTGGTAATCCAGGGAAAAATGGTGGTAAGAACGGAGATTTAATTATACATGTTAAATTACTAGATGATCCAGAGTTTAAAATTGAAGGAACAGATTTTAACAAAGATATTAATATTACTCCAGCTGTTGCTGCTCTTGGTGGAAAGTACAAGCTTCAAGTTATGGATGAAAAATTATTTGTTTCTCTACCAAAGCGTTTAAGAGATGGTGAAATAGTAACTGTACCAAACAAAGGATATGTCACTGAAGATGGAAATCGTGGAGACTTAAATCTAAAAGTTCACATTGATCTTCCTGAAGATATATCTGAAAGAGAAGAAAAACTATATGAACAATTACTAAAAATTGAAAGAAAAAGAGAAGAATTTAATGGATAAAAAAGAGTACCAATTATTCGGTACTCTTTCTTTTATGCTTTATTTATCTTCTTTTTTAATACTCTAATATCTTCACCTATAAATCTTAAAATCGAAAAATCTCCTACAAGTCTTGAGAATATTCTTTCTTCATATAGATTTTTAATTTCTTGTGTGGTTAGATTTGTAGATATAACCATCTTTTTACCTTTTAGAAGTCTAGTATTAATTATATTAAATAATTCGCTAAATTTTGCAGAATTCATAGTTTCTGTTCCTAGATCATCTATAATCAATAAATCAACTTCAAATATTTTTTGATATTCTTCTCTATCATTTTCTGTTTTATTATATTTAAATTGATAGTCTACCATTTTATCCAAAAGAATTGGTGCTGTTTGATATATAACAGATTTTCCTTGTTTTATTGCTTCATTTGCAATACAATTTGCAAGGAATGTTTTACCAAGTCCTGTTGTTCCACTAAACAATAGGTTCTTTTGTTCTGGGTCATCTAACTTATGTGAAAAATCATAAGCTTGTTTTCTAATTGCATCCATTTTTTCTAATGGTGACTTATCTATTCCATATTTTTCCTTGTCTGGATTTGAAGAATAGTAACCAAAATCAAAAGTCTCGAAGTTTTCATCTTTTATTTTTAGCATGTTTGACTGTTTGAATGATTCATTAATTAATGCTTGCTTGAAGCAACTACACATTGCATCTTTATACATTCCTGTATCTTTGCATTTTTCGCATTCATATTTTGGTTCAAAATCTTCAAGTGTTAATCCTATTCTTTTTAAAGCTTTATCATATTCTACTTGAAGTTCCTCTATTTTCTTTTCAAGTTTCTCTTGTTCTTTTGCTCTTGTATTATCATCTGAGTTTATTCTAGCTTTCATAGATTCAATTGCAACTTTTGCAATGTCTGCTTCTATTTGAGCAAGTTGTGGATGTTCATCGTATACGTTTTCTTTAAAAGTTTTTGCATCTTTTTGTGCTTGTTGTCTTTTGTAATCATACTCTGCTTCAATTTTTCTATACGCTTCGCTTTGCATATAACCACTCCTCTCAATTATTCATCATAGAATTCGTTGTAATCGTCATAATCTCTTTGTGTATAATTTTGATAACTTTTCTTTTTAGCTATAGCAGATGGGATTTTTCTTACTGGTTTATCTTCAACAGTTTTTGGACTTTCTGCCTCGATAATTTCATCTACTGTTTTGTATCCTTTTTTATACCAGCTAGTTATTATTGCATCAATGTATTTTATTGTTGGATTAGTTGTAGATGTACTTCTTTTTAATCCTTCTTCTATAATATCAAAATCATAGTTATATTCTTCAATCCATTTCTTTACAAATTCTTCTTCGTATTTTGAAAGGTTTCTTCCTACAATTCCTAAAGCTTTGCAAATTCTTTGTTTAATTTTATTGAATTTTTCATAGTTATCTAAGAAAGCTTCAAGTTCTTCAAAAGTATGTACTCCTCCATTATGCCAAGTTTCTGCAACAGCAAATAGGTATTTTCTATTTAATGCCTTACGTTCTTGACAGTATTGGAATAATGCTATCATTACTTCTTCTGCAAATCCATACATATTGAATAGATTTCCTATGTCTGTATGCCAACTAAATGACATGTATCCATTAAAGAAGCTCTCACAAATAGCATCAACGCACGCTTTTCTTTTTTCGTCTATTACATTTTCATATCTGCTAACTTTACTATCAAATTTAGGAGTATATTGTTTATTTATTTCTGTTTCTTTTAAGTCTACAACTACAGCACTTCTTGTTGTTTTTTGAATTAAACCTTCTGCTGTAAGTACATCTAGACTTATTTTTAGCTCATCTGCACTTAACTCCAAATTTTTCATTAGTAACTCTGAATCTATTTCTACATTATTCTTTAGTAAATATAATAGGTATAGATACACATGTAAATCATTTTTTCCAAGAGCTTTCATATTGTTTAATATGAATAAGTCTGGAACAAGTGTATCACCTAGTTCTAACTTTTTCTTTTGGCTATCAAATTTCATATATATACTCCTTCTTAATTGGATGTCATTATATCACTAATTCGACTATTTTTCAATACGACTATTTTCCGCATTCTTTTTGTAGATAGTCTTCTTTTCCTTGAAATCTATTGACTTTGTATACACCCTTTTAGATAGTAAATAACAGACAATTGTAACAAGTTTTTCAACAACACAATCTTCATTAATATTTAAAAGTGTAAATATTATTACTGGTAAAACTAATATAATAATTACATATAACTTTAGCGTATTTGTAATATTCATGTTGATCACTAGATAGCCACATAAAAATACGTACACAGCTATTATCGTTAATGATTTATAATCTATTAAGCCATGCCACTTGTGTGTTTTATTATAAAAATTAAATATTTGTTGTTTATTAATTCTTTTTCTCATAAATAATACTTCCAGCCTTTTTATTTACATTATATATAAGTACAATGCTACCTATTATGATAGGTAAGAAAACACTATTTTCTGTTCTTGCAGATATTGGTATATATAGTATAAGTATGTTTATGTTTTGAAGTAATAGATTGTATATGAATACTTTTATATATGTATAAAAATAATTATTTAAGTTAGGCACAAGTAATAATATACACATTACTGGTGAGATAATTATGCATGATATTACTATTACATATCTTAGAGATAATAATACTAAAAGGGATATCATATAAAAACAAACTATACCATCTTTTACTCCATTTAAACTAAGTTTATCTTTTGAAGATATAAGTTCATCTATCGAATCTATGTTATCATCTAAAAATTTATACTCAATTGATGAATCTATTGTTTCTTCTAAAGATGAAGCTATTATATGTGTAAGAAGATTATTTATCCTAATAATTTCTTTACAAATACTATAACTATTTATACTAATGATGCCTATTACAACACATTTTAAAATATAAAAGTATATTTTACTGATTGCTATGTCACTATATAGATTTAAAACATATTTTACTGCAATAGCAATTATTATTGCCCATATTAGTGTTAATACTATATATAGTAAATTAGTATTGCATATACTTTTTAGTGGTTCTTTGTCAAAAAGAGAAACATCTATATTTGCTATCTTATCTATTACAGAATAAATATTGCTTCTTAACGATATACTTAGCCTATTTAAGACTTCATTTAAACTTTTTATATATTCTTCCATACTATTTTATTACTGCTTCTATAAATTTAATTATTAAATCTAACAGTTGAATTGCAGCATATCCTACTACAGAATTAGTAATTATTCTCTTTCCTGTAATCATTTTCTTTTCATCTCCAAAGCTCAATTTCCTAATAATTATTCCACTTGCTATACAAACTCCGGCAATTGGGGTTGAAATTTTTTTAAGGTAGCCTTGAATTCTAGTAAATGCAGAATTAATTTTAGTTACTAAACTTGGAGTAGATCCTGTTGTAGTATTATTATTTGCAGCAAAGACACATGATGTTATAAAAAGGCACAAGGTTATACACATTATGCACAATAATTTGTTTAATTTCATATACCTCCTCCTTATATATAGTAATGTGATTCAAATATTAAAACTTGTTGCTAAACTAAAGTTGCAAACGTATCTATTAATGTTATTTTATTTTTCCTTCCTCACTAAAAAACAAACTAAGATTATATGATAATACGTTTAAGAATTTAAATAATAGATAAAAAAATTTAGATAAAAAAATTTAGATAAAAAATTATAGATAAAAATAATTAGAATGAAAATATTTGAATCACGTAAAATATAGTAGCACCCTTGTTTTTAGCTTGCAATACTTTGACTGATATGTTATAAAACTAGAGCTTTTGTAAATAATAATTTGTAGAATAATTGAATTCATTTGCAAATTTCAATTTTTTTCGCTTTTTTAAATAAAATCTATTGACAAGAGCCTCAAATTGTAGTATTATATATGCGCAGTCAGTTGTAAAACTGATTGCTATATACTTTGATGGGCCATTAGCTCAGTTGGCAGAGCACTTGACTTTTAATCAAGTTGTCCGCAGTTCGAATCTGCGATGGCTCACCATCATGGGGCCCGTTGGTCAATCGGTTAAGACATCGCCCTTTCACGGCGGAGTGAGGAGTTCGACTCTCCTACGGGTCACCATAAAAAGTATATATGCTGGAATAGCTCAGTTGGTAGAGCAACGGTCTTGTAAACCGTAGGTCCTCAGTTCGAATCTGAGTTTCAGCTCCATCTAAACAATGGTTTGACGACTAGAAATAGTCGTCTTTTTTTATTTTCATTTTGCTTTATTCTACAATTGTAACATTTTGTTTATGTATGTTTTAGGTAAGATATAGGTAAGATATTGTTTTTTTAATTAAATCCATGGTATAATTAAAATAGCAAGAAAGAGGTGACTTTTATGGATAATTATACTCCACCATTTACAATTACAAATAAAATGTTAGAAACTTTATCTTCAATTATGGAAAAAGTTGGAGAATACAAACATTATACTAGATTAGATAAAGAACCTAAACTTAGAAGAAATACTCAAATAACTTCTATTCATGCTTCACTTGCAATAGAAGGAAATACGCTTTCTAAAGGTCAAGTTAGAGATATTATTGATGGTAAAGAAGTTGTTGGACCTGAAAATGAAATTAAAGAAGTTCAAAATATTAAACTTGCATATGAACAATTAACTAAAGTAAAACCATATTCAGAAAAAGACTTATTAAAGATTCATGGAATCATAGAAAAAGATTTGGCTCCACTTGCTGGAAAGTATAGAACTGGTAACGAAGGTGTTTTTGCTGGAGATAAATGTATATTTATTTGTCCTCCACCACAGCAAGTACCATATTTAATCTCAGATTTATTTGATTGGATGAAAAGAGAAAAAAATAATATTAATCCTATTATAATGTCTTGTATCTTTCACTATGAATTTGTTTTTATACATCCTTTTCAAGATGGTAATGGCCGTACAGCTAGATTTTGGCAAAACGCTATTTTATGCAATTACAGAGATATATTTGAATATGTACCTATTGAAAATCAGATAAAAAAACATCAAAAAGAGTATTATGATGCAATAGCTAAAGCTCATATTGATGGCGAATCTACTGTGTTTGTAGAATTTATGTTAGATATGATTAATACAACTTTAAAAGATTTAGAAACTATTGCAAAACTTGTATATACAGAAGCAAGCGTTAATGTAAAAAGACTATTAGAAAATATGGAAGAAGAACCTATGACTGCAAATGAAATAATGTTCAAATTAGATGTTAAACACAAAGATACTCTTAGAAATAAATATTTAAATTGTGCTATTAGAGATGGATATGTACAGATGACAATTCCAGATAAGCCTAAGAGTAAAAACCAACGATATTATAAAACACATTTAGATATATAGATTTTTCTATATATCTTTTTTTGGCTTAAAATGGTATAATTGAAGAAACTCAACCAACAGTTCGTGTTAATTTATATAATAATTCATTAAAATATAATTGAAGGAGGAAAGTATTATGGATCAAATCAAAATTGGAAGATTTATTGCTGCTCGTAGAAAAGAAGTTGGTCTTACACAACTAGAACTTGCAGAAAAACTAAATATTTCAGATAGAGCGATATCTAAATGGGAAACTGGAAAATCACTACCAGACGCTTCTATTATGATAGAGCTTTGTGAAATACTTGGTATAGGAATTAATGAATTATTTTATGGGGAGATGATTAATATGAACGAAAATGATAAAAAATATGATGAAATTATACTTGCTATGAAAAAAGAGCAAGAAGAAACAGCAAAAAGAATGCTTGCACTAGAATATGTTATTGGATTTGGTGCTTCAATTACATTTTTAGTTTTAGTATTTATAGCATCATTTATTGAAATGGTAGATTGGCTAAGAGTTTTACTTATACTTATTGGTTTTGTACAATTTGCAATTGCCATACCATTTGCAATAAGAATTGAACAAACTGCTGGATACTATGAATGTAATAACTGTCATCATAAATATGTTCCAACATTTTCAAGTGTATTGTGGTCTATGCATTTTGGTAGAACAAGATATATGAAATGCCCAGAATGTGGAAAGAAAAGTTGGCAAAGGAAAGTAATTTCTAAAGAATAATTTAACACAAAAAGAGAATACCAAATAATTGGTACTCTCTTTTTTTATAGTTACATGGTAACGTTTTTAGGATTGGTAATGCTTTCAGTCACAAATCTTACAACTTTACCATTCTTGATAACAGCTGTAGAGAATTTGGCAGATGGATATGATGTATTCTCGTTTAAAACGCCTTTATCATCCATAACCATACCTGCAGTTGATGTAATCATTATTCCGCCCAATCTTTGTAAACAGTTAACATGATAATGTCCGAATTGAACAAAGCATATATTGTAGTTGCGATTCTTTATGATGACATTGTCACTCATATTTTCGAATTGCTGCCACATTTCTTTCTCAATTTTGTATGACTTTGTGTATGCAAGTCTTCCTGTTCCATGCTGGATTCTCTTAACTACACCGTCTATGACTAAGTTTGCTACCATTTCATTGATATGATGGAAATCTATTCCTTTTTCGTTTAAAGCTCTTTGAACTAAAACGATTGGGTTAATAGAGTCACCTTTTTCAAATGATAGGTCCCTTTCTCCATTAATACAGTAATATTTAAATTCTGGGAATTTAGAGAAAAGCTTTATAGCAATATCAGCCTGTTCTTGTGCAGTCTTTGCTGTAAGATACAAATCTTGTTTTTTATACGAAGGATGTCCTGCGCATAAATCGCCAGCAATATGAACGTTGGTTATACCTTCTTCTTTTGCAAGTTTTAGGATATATTCAAGCATTTCCATATCACAGAAAACACTACCAAGGTACAAGTCACTTATTTCTAGCCATTTTTCAGTAATTTCTTCGCTGTTTATAAAAGAAATTATTTCATAATTGTTCTCATTAAACTTAGTTATATAATATGTCTTATTCCTGTCGTTACAGTTAATATTTCCTGTTGCTGCTATCAACTCGTCCATCTGTTCTTGTGTAAGTTCTAACTCTTCTAAAGTACACGCTTTTGCACGCATTTTTGAAAGAGCATTAGATGCTTTTTGTGAGGTTAAAAAATCTTCTTTCATAGATTATCCCTCCTTCCTTTCCCAAGGATCAAAGAACTCTATCTTCTCCCTTGCTATTTTGTCTCCAATAATAGTAAGTTCAGTGAAGATTCCCCCTGTTTTTCCAGAAATACCCATTCTCTTTTCAAGATCACCATCGTGTTGGAAATTGCCCGGCATAATTATTCTTATACCGCTCATCGATAGTGAATAGAATGTATGAAAGTGTCCTGCTTGAATGCTTCGTAGGTTATATATTTTGCCTCCTATCTCAACATCGTTTAGGTTACTTTCAAATACTCTAGAAAGATACACTTGAACTTTATATGAAGCTGCTCTAGCTGCACCACCAGACAAGTGGATCAACCTAAATACAATTCCTGCATGAATTATATTTGCTTCGTAGGCGCTTAAGTAGGTAAATCTTTTACCTTTTTTTGCCATCTTAGCCTCCAAGTACTTAATTGGATCTAGCCCACCTTTCATACAAAATGATTGATCATGGTTACCCATACTGGCTATATACCAAAAATCGTACTTTTCAAGAACTGCCATCAGTTCATTGATTTGCTCGATTGCTTTGTTGTGTTTTAGGTTATTTTCTTGTCCCCTATAAACTCCAAATCCGTCAATCAAGTCTCCTGAAATGTGAACAAACTCTACTCCTCTAGCCTGTGCCTCTTGAAGGGTTCTATCTAAGCCTTGCTTATCAAAATTTCTACATCCGCAATGCAGATCGGATATTTCAAGAAGTTTTAAGTTTACTTCTTGTCCTTGTTTTAAAGAATCAGAAATTTTTATATATGCAGTGTCTCCAGATGTGACAATATAATATACATAGTCCTCTACACGAGGATCATATTGTTCTTTCACGTTGTGACCATTGTCTCTTAGATAGTTGATATCCTCCATGGTTAATTTGAGTTGTTTAAGAGTGAGCTGCTTACTTTTCATCTTTTCGACTACTTTGCTATAATTTTTCATATAAACTCCCTCCTTTTTTAAATATTAATTTAAAAAACCAAGCCAAAAAATTATTTGCGCTCATCATCATTCTCCAACCGACTTCATTATATCTAATTATTTTGGTGTTGTCAATAAAAAAATGTGAATAAATATTCATACATTTTTTACTTAACAAAACGATTACTTTGTGCTATAATTTTTGTGAAATTTGGAGGTTGTTTTTATGGCAAAATTATACTTTAGATTTGGTGCAATGGGTAGTGGAAAAACAATAGATTTACTTAAAGTTGCATATAATTACAAAGAAAGAGGACAAGACGTAGTACTTTATACAGCAGAAATAGATAATAGATATGAGGTAGGAAAAATTACAACAAGAATTGGACTACAAGCTGATGCTAAAACTTTCAATGGTGATACAAATATTTACCGTGAAGTTAAAAGTATTGAGCCAAAACCTGCATGTGTATTAATTGATGAAGCACAGTTTCTTACAAGAAAACAAGTTCTTCAACTAACAGATATAGTAGATATTTTAGATATTCCAGTTATTTGCTACGGACTTAGAACTAATTTTAAAATGAGATTTTTTGAAGGCTCACTTCCTCTAATGGAAATGGCAGATAAAATTGAAGAGATTAAAACTATATGTGATTGTGGAGCAAAAGCTACTGTAAATATGCGTATGATAAATGGTGTTCCAGTCACTTCTGGACCAGATATATTGATTGGCGGAAATGATTCATATAAAGCTGTTTGTAGAAAATGTTATAAACGTTTAACACATCACGTACCAGGAATTGAAGAATAATAATGAGGAGACTACTTAGTAGTCTCCTCGTTTTCAAATATACATATATCTATTATATCTTTTATCTTTTCATATTCTTCTTTGCTCTTAACTGTCCATACAGCAACTTGTCTACCTTTTTTATGATGTCTTTTATAAAACTTAGGTGTAACTTCTGTATAAAGATAAGCTATAAAATGTGGTTTTGTTATTACATTTAAAAACATATTACCAAGAACAAATTTAAGAAATCTATTTTTAACTTCACGTATGTTTCTAGATGATAGTTGTCCACGAATTATGCTTGGATGATTCTTCTTTAACCATAATACTATTCTTGGATCAAAAGACTCAATCATATACTCGCCTTCATAACGTTCTAGTGATGCTATTAGTTTTGGCATTAGTTCTTCATAATTATCATCTTCTTTTACTTCAATTAATAGTGGTACTCTTCCATCTACTAACATTAATACATCTTCAAATGTTGGTATCATCGAATCTGTTCCACATAAACGTGCTTGTTTTACTTCATTTAATGTTAGCATAGTTATTTCATCTTTTAGACCACACACACGTTTTAAAGATTTATCATGAAAAACAACAAGATAACCATCCTTTGTCATTTGAACATCTAGTTCTATTGCAAAACCTTTTTGCATTGCTGCTTCAAATGCTTTCATTGAATTTTCTGGAATATCTTTATTATTAAACAATCCCCTGTGTGCAGTAAATTTATAGCTATCTAAATTCATATTATCATCCCCTTATTTTATACTATTTGCAATATTTATAAAATCTATTGTTTCTAGTTCTTCTGCTCTTGTAGTAAGCTTTAAATTGCAATTTGTAAATAATTCTTCAATTTCTTGTTTAGACATGTTATTAAAGTTATTGCTAGATAATGAATTAGTCATTTTCTTTCTTCTTTGTGCAAAAGCTTTATGTACAAGTTCAAAGAACACTTTTTCATTGTTTACTTTGTATTTTCTGTTTTTCTTTAAAGTAATTACAGCAGATGTAACACCTGGCTCTGGAATAAAACTAGAGTTTGGAACGATTATATCTATGTTTGCATTTGAAAAATAATCTACCATTATAGTTAGTATACCATACTCTTTTGAATGTGAATCTGCGGTCATTCTCTCTGCTACTTCCTTTTGTACCATTACTGTTATTGACTCAATGCAATTACTATCTTCTAGCAACTGGAATATAATTGGTGTTGTAATGTAGTATGGAAGATTTGCAACTACTTTTACACTTTTAAAATCTATATTATTTTCTGTTTTAATTTTTTCAACTAAATTATCTATATCTACTTTTAAAATATCTTCATTTAATAATGTGTAATTAGTTTTATCTTTAAATCTATCTTCTAAAACTGCTATCATTTTAGGATCTATTTCTACTAGTAATCCGTATTTTGCAGTATTTAATATATATTCAGTAAGATTTCCAAGACCTGGTCCTATTTCTATAACTAAATCTTCATCTGTTATATCTGCTGCAGATACTATTCCTTGTAAAATGTTATCATCTATAAGGAAATTTTGACCATATCTTTTGTTTGCAACAATATTAAATTTGCTCATTATACTTCTTGTCTTAGATAATGTATTCATATTTTCTCCTTTATTTAGAAATAAAAAGAATAGCTATTTTTAGTAGCTATTCTTCATTCATTTTTATATATCAGATAAACCACCGTTTGCAATCAGTCTTTCTCTAGTGCTTAGTGCTAAGTTTATGTATGATGCACCACCACCATATGAAGCAAGACCAGATTCAACGCTACCATTTGCATTTATATAATATGATAGAAGATAAGCACCTGCAGTCATATTATCGTAAGGATCATATAAATCTGAGATACCAAGTTTTGAACTTAAGTTTGGTAAATGAGTTGCAGCAACTTGGCATAGTCCAATATATAGTCCACCGTTACTTGCATTTGGTTGGAATCTACTTTCAACAAACATTATTGCAATAAATAATGAATAGTCTATTCCATATCTTTGGCAAAGATTATATGCATAGTGTTGGTACTCTTCTGGAAAATCTATATTATAACTAATGAATCCACCATCAACTGGTGTAGTATATATAGATGATACTAAGCTACTTCTAGAAACTTTAGTTCCTACTTCTACTACTCTATTTTGTGCTTCTTGTATTACTTCAGCTTTAATTTCATTTTTTTGTATTACTTGGTTGTTTGAAGTTTTAACTATATAACTAATAGATTTTGAGCCTTCAACACCTTCTTGTAATACCTCAGTTTCTCCAGATTCTCTATCTGCGTTATCAACCTTTTCCTCTTCAAATGGTATTGCTTGTATTTCTTCTTTTACACTAGCAACAACTGGTGCATATGACTCTCTTATCTTTTCAATATCAATAGCGTCTGCTCTTGTAGTTGAAACAGTGATTGTCATTCCGTTTGTTATTCTTGCTCCAGCTTGAGGTTCTATTACTGCACTTTCATTTAATGAAATATTGTTTTGTAGTAAAAATGCATCTACAGAACTTGCTAATGTTTTAATAGATTTAACATTACCATAGTAGTTAAATGTAATTGTCTTAAGTTGGGTTGTAATTGCTAGTAATCCAGCAGTAGCAAATATTAGTACTAGGCTTAACACAGTAAGCGCTTTTCTTAATATATATGCTTTGTCTTCTTTCACAAAAATTCCTCCTAAAGAATATTTAACACAGATATTATACTATATAATAATTTTAATGTCAAATTTTATGTCTATTTAGATAAAAAACTAAATAACAAGTTTTTATTCAAATATACACATTTGTATTACTTCATTATATTGCATTTGATAATAAATAATGATAAAATGTTATAGTAATATAAAGGGAGGTATGAACTATGTGGATTGCTCTAATAGTTGTTGTTGTATTACTTATAGTTTGGATTATAGGTGTATATAACAATTTAGTATCATTAAAAATGAGAGTTAAAAATGCATGGGCACAAATTGACACTCAACTAAAAAGAAGATTTGACTTAATTCCAAATCTTGTTGAAACTGTTAAAGGTTATGCTGCTCATGAGCAAGGAACTTTAGAAAAAGTAATTGCTGCTAGAAATACATATGCAAGTGCTACTTCTGTTGAAGATAAAGCTAAAGCAAACAATGAATTAACTTCTACTTTAAAAAGTATTTTTGCTTTAGGTGAAGCTTACCCAGAATTAAAAGCAAACGAGAACTTCTTAGCACTACAAACAGAGCTTGCTGGAACAGAAGATAAAGTTGCTTATTCTAGACAATTTTATAACGATACAGTTCAAATGTATAACACTGCTATAATGAAATTTCCAAACAATATTCTTGCTGGAATGTTTGGATATAAAGAAGAACCATTCTTTACTATTGATGACGCTGAAAAAGAACCTGTAAAAGTACAATTTTAAGGTGACTTTATGATATTAAAAGCTGTAAGAAATAACAAAATTGAATCATTTTTTATAGTTTTGGGATTCGTATTAATAGTAACACTACTTATATACTTTATATGTTATTACATGAACTTAGGGCCATACTCTGTTATCATTGCTATGGCCTTTTCTATTATTAGTAGTTTTATTACTTACTACAACTGTGATAAGATAGTACTTGCAATGCATAATGCAAGACCTGCTAATCCTCAAGAAGACCAATTGCTTACATCTGTTATGGATGGACTTGTTATTGCATCTGGTTTGCCAAGACCTAAACTTTATGTAGTAGACAATCCTTCACCTAATGCATTTGCTACTGGTAGAAATCCACAAAATGCAGTAATATGTGTTACAACCGGGCTTCTAGATATAATGGATAAGTACGAACTTGAAGGTGTTCTTGCTCACGAACTATCTCACGTTAAAAACTATGATATTTTATTATCTACTGTAGTATCAGTATTTGCTGGTTTTATAGTTATGATATCAGATTTAGTATTAAGATTTGGTTTTAGAAGAAGACGTTCAGACAATGATGATTTTGGAAAATATACTATAATATTATATATAGTTGGACTTGTTTTCTTAATTCTTTCTCCAATTGTTTCTAAGATAATTCAACTTGCAGTGTCTCGTAAAAGAGAATATCTTGCAGATGCGACTTCTGTTGAATTTACTAGAAATCCAAAAGGATTAATATCTGCTTTAAGAAAACTTGATGCAGATAACTCTACTATGAGAAATTATAGTAATGCAACTGCTCATATGTATATTAATGATCCAAATGGAAAAACAAGAAAGAAAAAGAAAAGTTCTATATTTTCTACACATCCATCAATTGATGAACGTATAGCAAGACTTGAACATATTAATTAGTCTCTTTTGAGGCTAATTTTTTATTAAATTTTTATATTTTATTTTAAATATTTATAATATGTTTCATTTTCTTTATTATTATATTTTTTACTCTATTTTTATTGTTTTTATTACTCATTATGATATAATACATATGAAATTAAGGGGGACTTTAAAATGAGACAAAGAGGATTTGAAATTGCTAAAGGATATGAAGATAAAGATATTCATATGCCAGTAAGAAAAACTGCACATTCAGCAGGATATGATGTTGAAGCTGCAGAAGATATTATTATTCCAAAATATTATCCAGGAATAAAACCAACATTAATACCAACAGGACTTAAAGCTTATTGTATGGAAGATGAATGTTATCTTCTACTTAACAGAAGCTCTGGTCCTAAAAAAGGATTTTTAATGGCAAATAGTGTTGGATTAATAGATTCAGATTACTATGGAAATCCAGATAACGATGGACATTTCTTTTTTGCATACTTTAACTGTTCAGACCATGACATTGAAGTAAAAAAAGGAGATGTAATTGGACAAGTAGTATTCCAAAAATACTTAACTGTTGATGACGATAGCGCAACAGGAACTCGTATGGGTGGATTTGGTTCTACAGATAAATAATAATTTAAATAATTCTAGCTACCATTAATTTGGTAGCTTTTTTATTTTTTTCTTAACATTTGGCATAAGCTATGCTATAATATAGTCACTTGAGGTGATAATCGTGCAAGATTTATATATCTATCTAGATAAAAATGTTGCAAGTGATTGTCTAAAATATGGAATTAAGTTATCTGAGTTTGGTAACAAAGTACTTACTTTAAACGATGGAGTAAAGTCTGGCATTTTGGCATTTCTTGCGCCTAAAGACTCTCCACTTTATGGGAATGATAGTTATGAATGTATTAGAGTAAATCCTACTGGACTTAGTGCTATTGTATATAATAAGGTATGTGAAAATACAGATTTAATTGAAAATTATACTAAGATTTTAGAAGAATATAAGTTAGGAGATTATGAAAGTCCTGAAGCTATTATAATGTCTTCTATTCTTTCAGATAATTTAAGCCATTATAACAAAATATTAGACAAACCACTACTTGTACAAAATTCTAGAGAATACTATTATGAAAAATGCATAAATGAAATAATGGAAACAGATATGTTTTCTAAGTATGAATTGTATCAAACACTATTAATACTTGGAGATCAAAAGAAAGTATTAAATACAGAAAAATATCAGAACGTTAAGGTCTATACAGACCAAGTTAGCGGTAAAAAATACACAAAAAGAAGCAACTCTTAAATTGTTGCTTCTTGTTTTTTATCTATCTTCTATTACAAGTTCGTCATACATTTCAAGTACGAATGATGTGTCAAGTCCATAGCTTTCTGCTGTGCTTTTATCCACATTTTCCACAATCGCTATACTGTCACTTTTTCTTTTAATATTTACTGCTACTCTTTTATAATCTGTTCCATATACCATTAAAACATAATCATAATTTTGCTCATCATCATGATATATAGCATTAAGTGGTACAGCCATTCCGCTAATTGTGTTCCATATTACTTCGCAAGATAGTTTTCTATAGTCTACTAAGCTATCTATTTCATTTTGAATTTCAAATATTGAATAGTTATAATCTCCTTCAGCTATATTTTTAGTAAGTCTCACTTTTAGTGTTGTATTCTCTAAATCTGCTACTCTTATACTATATGTTCTTCCTTCTTTTATATAGTCATCATTTTCACCTTTTGGAGTCTTAACTAATAAGTATGCATTGAAGTTATTAACTATCTTAATTCCAAACTCATTGTTTCCATTTGTATTATATTTTTCAATTATATTATCTAACTCTTGAGCTGAATAATTAGTTATATTTCCATAATCTAAAATACCTTCTAAGCCATCTAATTTGTATGTAACAATTCCAGATCTATCTGTCCATATTGTGTTTTCTGATGTCTTACTAAGTCTTACTAATTCCTCTCTTTGAGATATTAAATCTCTTATAGCTGAATCTTCTGGTGAGCTATTTGCAAGAATAGTTATTTTTTTATACGCAAGTTCATCTAGTTTTGCTTTATATTCTTGAATTTTAGAATATGAAGTAGTTCCTTGTAGTTCTGATGCATATTTTAATATTTTATTTTCAATACCAGTTATATCTGCAGAATGTGTTTCTGGCATGTCTTTTATTAGTGATTGTATTTGCTTGTCTATTTGAGCAATTTGATTTTGATAATCTTCATAGCTATCATTTTGGTATGTGGCTATTGCTTCATATTTTGATGCACGTTTTCCTTGGTCTACTATGGCTGTAATTGATTCCTCTTTGTTATAATCCACTATATTTTCAGATTTTAACAAATATAGATTGGTTTCTGTCATACTTTCAAGGTCACCATTTACAACTGTGTAAATTGTCTTATGTGTGAATACATCTTTAGACTTATATACAATGATAAATACTAATAATATAACTGCTATAACAATAATTCTAATATTAGCTTTTAAAAAGTCTAAAACCTTTTTCATATACCTCTCCTATTTCATTATAATTTACTTATAATTTCATTTACTAGCTCTTCTTTTGGCTTACTTCCATCTAGCATTATACAATCTAGTTTGTTGTTAAACCAAGTCATTTGACGTTTTGCATAATGTCTTGTTTCCTTCTTTAAAGTTTCAATACATTCTTCTAGTGTAGCTTTTCCTTCAAAGTATGGAAAGAACTCTTTGTATCCAATTGCTTGCATACAAGTGTTGTTTGATGGTAGTTTCATATCATAAACTTTTTTTGCTTCATCTAATATTCCATCTTTTATCATTAAATCTACTCTTAGATTTATTCTACTGTATAAGTATTCTCTTTCTTGTTCAATACAAAATACTACAAACTCATATGGTGCTTTTTCGTTTGCAATTCTTGTCTTTTCGGCTTCCATATGTTCAGATTTTAATCCAACATTTTTAGCCATTTCTATTGCACGAATTACACGTTTAACATTGTTCATATGAATTTCTTCTGCACTTTTAGGATCTAGTTCTCTTAACATATTGTGAAGATATTCATTTCCTTTTTCTTTAGCAATTTCCTCAAGTTCTTTTCTTAGCTCTGTATCTGTTTCCTCTTGGGTAAAATTCATATTGTACACTACTGCATTAACGTATAGTCCTGTACCACCAGCAATTATTACGTTTTTGCCTCGTTTTTGTATCTCTTCTATTTTATCATAGCACATAGATTTAAAATCTGCAACGGAGAATTTGTCTTCAACATTGCATACATTGATCATATGATGTGGTATTCCTTGCGCTTCTTCTTCGGTTACTTTTGCTGTCCCTACATCCAAGTCTTTATATATTTGCATTGAATCTGCACTAATAACTTCTGCATCTATTTTCTTAGCTAGCTCAATGGCTAGTCCTGTTTTTCCAGATGCTGTAGGCCCAACAATACATATTACTTTACTCATGTATTCTCCTTTATTTTCTCATAAATTTTCTTTCTATTTCATATCTTGTCATTGGTACTGCTGTAGGTCTTCCATGTGGACAAGTAAATGGATTATCTAGAACAATCATGTTATCTACTAAACGTTTTTGTTCTTCAACATCTAGTTTCATTCCACCTTTTACAGCTGCTTTACATGCAAGTGTTGCTAAAAATCTATGCTCTTTTGTTTGACGCTCTGTTTTTTCTGTAGTAGAAAGTTCAGTAATCATATCCTTAAACATAGATTTGTGGTCAATATTATAACCAACATTTGGAACACCTGCAACTTTATATGTATTATCATCAAACTCATCAAGAATAAACCCAGCGTTTTCAAACATTTCTATGTTGTCTCTTACGATACCCATCTCTTTATTACTTAAACCAATTAATAACGGAATAAGTAGCATTTGAGTTTCTTGATCTTTTTTATAATATGCGTCTTTTATTTGTTCAAATAAATATCTTTCATGTGCTGCGTGTTGGTCTACAAAGTATATTTTGTCTTTCATACGGATAATGATATAAGTATCAAAAACATGTCCAATATACTCGTATAAAGTATCCACTTTGTCCATTGTTGTATCTTCATATGACTCAACTTCAAATTTTGCTTGCTCAAATGGTGTTTCTTCTACTATCTCTTTTTCATCTTTTTCTTCAGTTGTATCTGTATTAATATCTCCACCCATTTTTTCATTTAATGAGTCAAGTAAACTGTTAACATTCACAGGCTCTTGAGGTTGCTGTTTGTATAGTCTTGAAGTTGCTGTTTCAAAACTATATTTTTTCTCTTTTTCTGGATTTGGAATTACACCATTATTCATTAAGTCTTTAGATATTTGTTCAATTTGTTTTTTAGTTTCTTCTGTAACTTTATCTTCGACTACAACATTTGGGTTATCTAAAGTTTCTTTAGATGCTTCAAGTTCAGCACGAGCTATAGTAAATGGAGAATTATTTCTGTTATCATTTTCTATTGCTCCTCTTACTGCATGATAAACAACGTCAAAAATTTTAGATTCGTCTGCAAATTTTACTTCTAGTTTTGCAGGGTGTACGTTTACATCTATTAAACTTGGATTCATGTATATATTACATACAATGAATGCATGCTTGCTAATTGCAAATTTTTCTTCACATGCTCTATCTATTGCAGAAGATATTGTTTTATCTTTTATGTATCTATTGTTGATGTATATAAATTGATGCATTCTTGTTGAACGAGATATAACTGGTTTTCCTATCATACCAAACACTTTCATATCTCCAGATTCATAATCTATTGGAAGAACTGCATTGTATACTTCTTTTCCAAAGATATCATAAATAGTATCATGAAGATTTCCAGTACCAGATGTTTGAATTATAGTTTTTCCATTGTTTATATATCTAAATGAAATATGTGGATATGCTAGTGCAATTCTTGTTACTGCATCTTCAATATATCCTGCTTCTGTATAGTCTTTTTTTAAGAATTTAAAACGAGCAGGAACGTTATAGAAAACATCATAAATTTCAATTGTAGTACCAGTATTACATGGTATTTCTTTACGAGATACAATATTTCCTGCTTCTACTCTAACTTTTGAACCAATTTCTTCATTAACATTTTTAGTTGTAAGCACAACTTTTGCAATTGCTGCAACGGAAGCTAGAGCTTCACCTCTAAACCCCATAGAAGTAATCTTTTGTAAATCTTCTTCCTTACGTATTTTACTTGTTGCATGACGTTCAAAAGCCATCTCTATATCATCTGAATGAAAGCCTGTTCCATTATCTGTTATCTTAATGTAGCTTATTCCACCTTTTTTAATTTCAACAGTTATTGCTGTAGCTTTGGCATCTATTGAGTTTTCTACTAATTCTTTAACAATAGATGCAGGTCTATCTACAACCTCACCTGCTGCAATCTTATTTATTGTTTGTTCATCTAATAATACAATATCTCCCATAGTTTTCCCTACCTTTTTCCACACTATTATACTAAATTTTTGTAGTATTTACAAGTTATTCACAATACTTTATGTTGCATAATCTAATAACTATATAGTATAATTAGCTTAGGTGATATTATGAACACAGAAGAATTAGATAAATATGCCAAAGAAATTGAAAGTAGACCATATTTAGATTACGATGAATCAACAAGTAATGACCTAGAAACAGCCTTAGATGATAAGGAATTAAAAAAATTACAAGGCAAAGGATTTATTAATAGGGTAACTAAATATTTTAGAGATAAGAGACAAGCTAAAGAAATTGAAAAAGTAGATGATTTAGTAGATCACATCGAAAACTCATCTGTTTTAGATATAATACCTGAAGAATATAAAGAAATGATGGTGAATGAAAATGGCTCAACAAACAAAGAATGATAAAAAACTTGAACGTGAAAGACAGTTCTTAAATAAAAAGGTTGAACTATCCAAAGATCTTTACAGGTTAATTTGTAACAATAAGAAATATAAAGCGAGTTATTTAACTAAAGTATTAAAGGCCTATGGTAAAGAATTAGCTAAACTTGAATTGAAACAATGTGGAATACACAGACCTGTTGTATTTTTAGAAGTAAACAACAAAAAGCCTTTAGCTCCTAACGGAAGTGCTAGGTACAAAACTAAAATTCCTGGTATTTCAGCAATTTCGTTAAACTATGATAGAGCAGTTCAAAGTATTAGAGATACGTCTTCCCCTCAAGAAAAAGCAATAATTTTAACTAATTTTGCTCAAACAGTTCTTCACGAGTCTACTCATATTGAGCAACATGAAGTTTGTGAAAAATCTAAAAAAATTAAAGATTTTTGCTCTTCAGATGCGTATAAATATTCACAAGAATTTTTAGCTAAAGATGTTCTTGGTAATCGTTATTACAAAAAAGGTGAAAACTATTGGAAAATGCTTTTTGAAAGAAACGCACGTGAAGAGGGATTTGCTAAAAGTATTGAGATTTTAAGAAAACTATCTACCCCTGAAGAAATGAATTTCTTCTATACTAGCGAAAAAATGGATGATGTTTTTAATGATGCATATTTAGAACCAGAATCTTTAAGCGATGTTGATGGTGAATTGATAGATAGATATACTCTCAATAATAGAATTGCTGCAAATGCTATTAGAAAAAACCCAAAATTACTAAAAAAGTATCCTATACTTAAGAAAGCATTTAACAAAGATGGTAGTAGAAAGCATCTATATCAAACAATTAAAGAATGTGCTAGAGCTGAAAAAATGTTGCGTCTAAACCCTTTCCTCTCTAGCGATAAAAGAAAAGAAAAAATAGCAGAATCAAACGCATTATATTCTGAAATTTTTGTTCAAAGTTTTGATTTTGTAGATAAAAAAGAAATAGATAAAACATGTAAAGTTGCTGGCAAAGTTGCTTTTAACGCTATGATTTCTAAAGTTGAAATTAATGAGAAAAACAAATTAAAAGATTTGGTTTCAAATATCCACTCAGAAAAAATGCTAAGAGAAAAATTTAATGTTGATACTCCAAATATTAATAATATCTATTATCAACGAATGGAATACGCTAAATATGTAGAACAAGATGTTAATGAATCTATTGATTATTTTAGAAAAGGAATTGCTGCAAATCCTCACAAAAAACTATCTTTACTTAATGCAAAAAAAATAGTAGATAAAGATAAGCAACTTGTAAAAAATAATCTAAAACACAAACGATTTGCACCTATATCAAACAAACGAACTGTATACCATTCGTATGATGAAAAGAAAACTTATTCAGATTATGAGTTTAATGGTGACTTAGAAGAAATGAGAGACTTAAGCCAACAATATAAGCAACTCGAAGAAAGTAAGGTCCAAAAAAGAGATAGAATTAGAGATGAATATAATGAGCTGTCTATGTCAATAAATGAAAAGGAGAAAAATAATGGAATCAAATACTAATGCACAAGATTATAAAAAAAAATTGGACAATTATCAGATTAGTCAAAATGAAATTCCAAATGAAATCAAGCAAGAAATTGCTAATTTGTATGTTAATGAGATTGAAAAAACAAGAAAACATATAAAAGATTTAAATTCTCAAATAGAAAGCTATCAAAAGAAGATAGAAATGTTAAAAAAGAGAGAGTAATTAATTTACTCTCTTCTTTTTAATCTAATTTATCTTTTAATTTGTATAACACTTCTAAAGCATCTTTTGGAGTAAGCTCATCTAAATCTATCTTTTCTAGTTCAGATACAACTCCTGCCATTTTGTAATTAAACATATCTACTTGTACTTCTTCTGTTGTTATTTTCTTTTTCTTTTCATCTATTGTTTTCTTTGCAAGGTCAACATTTTCTAAATATTTAAGCAATTCTTTTGCTCTGTTTATAACTGGTTTTTTAACACCTGCAAGTTTTGCAACATATATTCCGTAAGATTCATCTGCTCCACCTGGAGTAATCTTTCTTAGGAATATTACTTCATCACCTTTTTCCTTAACATCTACAGAGTAGTTCTTTACTCCTGGTATTTTTTCTTCTAGTTCTATAAGTTCGTGATAGTGAGTTGCAAATAATGTCTTTGCTCCTGCTTTTTCTAAATCTGTCATATATTCAACTGTAGCCCACGCTATTGCAAGTCCATCATAAGTAGATGTTCCTCGACCAATTTCATCTAGAATTACTAAGCTATTTTTTGTTGCATTTTCTAAAATATTAGATAATTCTTGCATCTCAACCATGAATGTAGATTGTCCCATTGCTAGATCATCTGAAGCACCAATTCTTGTAAATATTCTATCTACAATAGATATTGATGCACTATCTGCAGGAACAAAACTTCCAAGTTGTGCCATATAAGTTATGATTGCAACTTGTCTCATATATGTAGATTTACCAGCCATGTTTGGTCCAGTAATGATTAAAAATCTGTCAGAATCATTATTTAGATATGCATCATTTGGTATGAATTGTTCGTTCTTTAGCGCTTTTTCTACTACAGCATGTCTTCCACCTTTGATGTCTATTACACCATCTTCTGTAATTGTTGGTTTAACATAGTTGTTATTTACTGCAACAGTTGCAAATGATGAAAGTACATCTAGTATACTAATTATTGATGCTGTCTTTTGAATACGAATTACTTGAGTTGCAACTTCTTCTCTAATCTTACAGAATAAGTCATATTCAAGGTCTACTAATTTTTCTTTAGCACCAAGAATTTTTTCTTCTATTTCTTTTAGCTCTTCAGTTACATATCTTTCTGCACCTGCAAGAGTTTGTTTTCTTATATACCTGTCTTCTGGTACTTGAGATTTATATGAATTAGTTACTTCAATATAGTATCCAAATACTCTATTATATCCTATTCTTAGCCATTTACCTTTAATACCAGTTAATTCTTTTTCTTTAGCTTCTAGTTCCATTAGCCACTCTTGACCCTTTGTAGACGCTTCTCTATATTCATCTACTTGTGAACTAAAGCCATCTTTAATTATTCCACCTTCTTTAATAGTTATACCTGCATCTTCTATGATTGCTTTGTCTATTAAAGTGTATACATCTTCTAGTGTATCTAGTGAGTTTAAGAATTCTGTGAAGTATTCATCATGAGTTCTATCTACAATATTTGCTAATAATTTCTTTAGTTCTGGTAATTTAGAAAGTGAGTTTTTAAGTGATGTAAGTTCACGTGCATTTACACTTCCACCTACAACTTTAGAAATTAATCTTTCTATATCATAAACAGTTTTTAGTGTTTCTTGTAGTTCATCTCTAAACATATTGTTGTCTACAAGAACACCTACTGCGTTTTGTCTTTTAACAATTTCATCTTTATTTAATAATGGAGACTCTAACCAATGTCTTAGTGCTCTTCCACCCATTGCTGTTACAGTTTCATCTAGTACCCAAAGAAGACTTCCTTTTTTAGTATGTTCTCTATTTGCTTCAAGTATTTCAAGGTTCTTTCTTGTACTATTATCTAGTTGCATAAAACGTTCGATTTCATATTTTTCAACATTGTTAATTTGATCTACTGAACCTTTTTGTGTCTCTTCAATGTAGTTCATAAGAAGAGTTGAAGCTTCGCTTTCAAGCTTGTTTAAAGTTATATCTTCTTTATCCACTATTCCGTCTAAAAATTTATTATCTTCATCATTATTATATGTGCTGATGTATATATTAAATACTCTGTTGAATTCTTTAAAGAATATACTATTCTCTTTTGTTGAATCTGAAACTATAAGTTCAGATGGAGATATTCTTGCTACTTCATTTAAAACTTTGGTGTTTACATCTACTCCACCAACACTAGAGATAAAGAATTCTCCAGTTGAGATATCACAAAAAGAAATTGCACATTCTTTTTTATCCATAAATATACTTGCAATGTAGTTGTTTTTCTTTTCATCTAGCATAGATAAATCTGTGATTGTTCCAGGTGTTACAATTTTTACTACATCTCTTTTTACAATTCCCTTAGCATATCTTGGATCTTCTAGTTGCTCACATATTGCAACTTTATATCCTTTTTCTACAAGTTTTGGAATATATGTATCTCTTGCGTGATGTGGAATACCACACATAGGTGCTCTTTCTTCTAGTCCACAATCTTTGCCTGTAAGAGTTAACTCTAGCTCTTTACTTACAGTTATTGCATCATCAAAAAACATTTCATAAAAGTCACCTAATCTATAAAACAAGATGCAATCTTTATATTTTTCTTTTGTGTCTAAATAGTTTTGCATCATTGGTGTAACTTGTGCCATATATAAGCCCCCTTAGCGTATTAGATTATATCAAAAAAATGCGATTTTTGCAATAAAATAAGACATAGATTACTCTACGTCTTTTTCCATTTCACTTAAATCTACTAAATCATAGCTATATGCTATTTGTATGCTTCCTTCATTTTCTCTTTGTTTTATTTCTTTTCCACCAGAAGACTGAAGAGATTTTCTTAGCTTCTCATCTGTTTCATCTGCCCAAATTACAAGTTTTCTATAACCCATATTGAACAATTCTTTTTTAGTATCAAAAAGTAGTTCTGCATGAATCATATCTTTATCTTTAGAATTTTTTGTATATAGTCCAAATACCTCAGAGTCATAATCATATTCTTCAATATCTTGTGCTCCAAAAAATGTTGCGCCAACAATACTATTTTCTTGCTCATACACATATAGATAGTTTTGTCCTTTTTGTATGAACTCCACTATTTCTTGTTTTGTTAATTTATTATTTGTCATTGCTACTATATTTTCAATATCACTAATGTTTGCTTTTCTATACATTGTCTTACCTCTTTTATTCTACTCTTATACATTATCACAAAGGGATAAATTATTCAAGATATCCTCTATTTTGTTGATAAATAGCCACTTTTATGTTATAATTTTATATGTAAACCAAAATGTATGATCTGAATTTAACTATAATTCAAGAGGAGGAATAATTTTGAGTAGTGAGGCAATAAGAATCTATGAAGAGATTCTAACAGGGAAACGAGGTAGATTTCCGCGTGGTTTCTGGAGTGACGGAACTCATTTAAACTATGCGGCTGCTGCCGAAATCACAAAGTACCTTGTAGAAGATGTGCTTAAGTGGAATGATGATGAACTACGTGACCAAATGTGCTGTGAAGTATTTTTCCGTGCTAAACTGAAGGGTATGCTTTGGACTTTGTATAATGACAGCTTCTATGCTGCTGTTAACAATGCTTATCCGGATAAGTACAAAGAATGGGAATTTACACACACACCACGTAACTTCTGGACAGAAGAAACTGCTATTGAAGCAACGTATTGGCTGTTTAAGGTTAAACTTGGCATGTCTGACGAGGAAATTATTGAAAATATCTCTCGTAAGATTTTTGTTGAGAACAGGCTTGACACCATGATGCACGTTATCTATGGCAACAATGCGACACAGGCTGTAAAGTCTGCTTTTAGGCATCTATTCTAAATTGAAGGACAGGATTTTATCCTGCCTTTTATTTTTTTATTTACTTTTATTTGTTTTTATGTTGAATAATGTTTTTGCATCTGTTACTATAAAAGTATAGGTGGGATATATGGAAAAAGTAATAACTGTAGATATTGCAGATAAAAATGATTTAGTTGAAAAATATGATAGATCTATTGTAAGTGCTGATTTAATTAAATTCATACTTACTCAAGCCGAACAAGCATCTATTAGAGATACATTTAAAATTATAGTTAAAGACAAGTGTCATTTAGATCATGATGTTTCTAATCTTATACGTTCAGGAATAAAAATTGAATATGATAATGCTGTTTATGAACATACAAGAAATAACAACAGACAAATACTTAGTGTTATTATTGGCGTCATACTTATTGTTATTTCTACAATTATTAAAGATCCTGTCCTTGCAGAAATTTTTGCTGTTGGTGCATGGGTTGCAATGTGGGATGCAATTGAACTTGCTTTATACTCAGAATATAAAGAAAGAAGAAAGATGAATAGATTAAGAAAACTTTTAAACTGTGAGATAATTTCAGATTAACATGCATATCTCTTTTAGGTTAAAGGTTACATACATACGAACTAGGGTTTATGCCCTAGTTCTATTTTGTTGTTTTATTTTATATTATAATATATAATTATCTTGAGGTGGATTATGGAAAAAGAATTAAAAATTAACCAAAAAATCTATTCATTATTACTTGCTTTTGTAATTGGAGGAATAATTGGTTTTATATATGAGGAAATCTTTTACAAGATAGATCTTGGATACTTTGTTTGGCGTGGCTCAACATTTGGTCCTTGGATACCAGTTTATGGTTTTGGTAGTGTAGTTTTAGCTATTATTACTGAAAAGGTCAAAAAACACCCTTTATGGACGTTTGTGCTATGCTTAATTGGTTCATTTATACTTGAATTTGGAACAGGATTTGTACTAGATAAAGTTTTTGGATTAAGACTTTGGAATTATTACGAGGAAATATGGAATTGGGGTAACATAGGAGGATATGTATGTTTTAGAAGTATAGCTCTATTTACATTTGCAGGTATGTTTTTAAGATATAGTCTTCTTCCTTTTCTTGAAAAATTTGTAATGCATATTGGAGATAAAAAAGCAGGTATTATTTCTATTACATTGTCTTCATTGTTTATTATAGATATTATTGCTTATATGATAGTACATTATTTTATTAAATAACAAAATAAAAGAGTCTAACTAAATTGTTAGACTCTATTTTTATCCCCGAAATTTATTCTTCAGATTCTTTCTTTTTACCTCTTGAAGAATTCTTCTTTTCCTTTTTTTCTTTACCGTATTTTTCATCATACTCTTTTTGAGCCTCGATAGCTTCTTGGTATGCTGATTGACCTCTTTCTTGTGCAGCTTTTGCAACTTCAAAGAATGCTTCTGCTTCATCTAACTTGTCATCTACGAGTCTTGCAGCTTTTTCTTCTTGAATTGACTCTTTACGCTTATCCACATCTTCAACAAATTTTTTGTAGTAATCTACAACATTGTCTTTTAATGTGTTTAGTTTTGGTCCATACTTTTCTTTAGCACCGCTAATGAATTTAGAGATTCTCTCTCCTGCTTCTGCTCCAATAGCTTGAGCAGTTTCTAAGCCTTGTCCTATTGTTTTAGAACAATCATCCATTTTTGCTTTAACCTCGTCAAAGCGCTCATTTGATTCGTTTTTCTTCATAAAATTTTCCTCCTTTATTGGTTTTTTTACGATTAAACGTATCTGGCATGAATAAAAATATACTCAGACACAACTAAAATTATTGGTTGTTACTCGTTGGATATAGTTACATCCTCCTTATTTATTAATCATACGAGTGATATTATACTACTTCTTGATATATCTGTCAAGAGAAACTTTTTACTTTACGTAATATTTTTCTTTTTGCGATTTATATTAATTTTTTTTATTATTTCTTTCTTGAAAATATTTTTAGTTTGTGGTAATTTAAACATGGACATAATGAAAGGATGATAGACATGGTAAATGAAGAAAAAAGAAACAAATTTGTTGAAAATGCAGGTAAAAGAGTAAATAACGTATTACATGATATACAAATACTTGAACCAATGGCAAGAAGTGCTGCTTACGATTTTACAAGAGCAGATGTTGATGCTATGTTTAATGCAATGCAAGAAACATTAAATGAAGCAAGAGAAGAATTTAACAAAAAATTTGAAGAAAAAGCAAGAGCTGAGAAAAAGGTATTCTCTTTTTCTGCTACTACTCCTGTTGAAGAAGAAACTGTATCTATTGAGGATACTCCAGCTGGAGAAGAAGATGCAGTTGTTTCAACTTCATCTTATGAGACAGTTACTACAACTGAAACTCCAAATTTTTAGAGATAAAAAATAATAGAGTGTAGAAATACACTCTATTTTTATATCTATTTTCTGTTTGTATTATTTAGAATATTATCTAAATACCCCATTTATCCTTTGTATCTAGTATTCTTGCAACATTTTCATATATTTTTTCTAACATTGCAGGTTCTCTTCCTAGTCCTTTTTTCTCTATTTGAGGTATAAGTAGGTCTGATACATATACACTCTTTCTTAAATATGAGTTAATAGTTTCTTGTCCTTCAAGAGATGGATAGAATCTATCTGCCTTTTCTATTTTCTCTTGGAAATCTTTTATTGTTCTACAATTATTTTCTACAAAGAATGCTTCTACTGAGTTATAGTACTCAATCTTAACATCATCTATATTTACACTTACGTCACATGAATCTAGTATTGGTTCTAAGAATATATAGTTTTTAGTAACCTCATACCATCCAATAAGTTCAAATGGCATATGTTTGTATTCTTTATTTCTATATACAAAATCTCCGTCTTCGTCTTTAGTGTATGCATTAAATTTCTTTGTGTTATTTCTAACCCATGTATTATGGATTTGTCTTAAAATGTAAATTACAAATTTACTAATGTCTGCTTGATCTGTAGGAAACTTAGCTCCTATTTCTTTAAATATTGGATCATCTGCTGGTCCTTCAAGTGCAGCTTTTGTAAAATCTTCTAAATCTTCTGGTGTAAGATGTAATTTTGCAGAAATTGCTTCAACAGCACTAACTAGTGAATATCTTGTACTAGTTTTGTTTTCAATATCTCTTCTGCTACTTTCTTCTACGAACTTTCTGGCATCATTTCTTGCCATTTCATCTGTGTATCCCTCATCTTCTTTACGTGAATATACAAAGAAATACTCAGAATTCATTGCTGCCTTATAATATGGTATATTTATATCATTACTCAAAACAATCACCTCATATATAACTTTCAATAAATACATATAAATTATAACATAAAGAATTCAATTGTGAATAGAAATAACAAAAAATTATAAATAATTTTCTAATAATAAGTTATAATTAAAGAAAAAAAAGACTCCTAGCATATCTAGGAGTTGTTTTCTGGTACAGCCGACAGGATTTGAACCCGCAACCTTTTGGTTCGTAGCCAAATGCTCTATCCAGTTGAGCTACGGCTGCATACATTATGTAATTATACACTAGTTTTTAGTATTTTTCAAGAGGTTGCCTTAGTTATGTTTGTTCTCTCTTAACTTTTTAAAGAAATCTTTTAATATTTTAGAACATTCTTTACTTTCTATATATGTATAGTTCTCTTTTATAGTATCATTGACTATACACTCCTCACTACCATAATATACATGTTTAATCCTTGCTTCTTTTATTATTTGCCTACACATTTTACATGGTTTTAGAGTTACATATAACTCGCAATCTTCTAGTCTCCAGTTATTAATTTTTTTAGATGCTTTTTCTATTGCAAGTATTTCTGCATGAGCTGTCACTAGTTGCTTTGTTTCTTTAAGATTATGTGATCTAGCAATTATCTTGCCATCTTTTACAATTACAGCACCAACAGGTACTTCATCTATATCATATGCTTTCTTTGCTTCTTTGAAAGCTTCATTCATAAAATTCATAATTTTCACCTGTAAATATTATACTATATTGTGCAAGTTTTTGTATTTTACCTTGTTTTTGACTCAAAAAATGATATAATTAAATTATGCTTCCGTAGCTCAGTGGATAGAGCAGCGACCTCCTAAGTCGTTGGTCGGACGTTCGATTCGTCTCGGGAGCACCATACTGGCTTTTGCCAGCTTTTTTTATTTTTTTTATTAAAAGTATTGCGCACACTCCAAAAAAATGATATTATACTCTCCAGCGTTGATTTATACACTCTGATGAATAATTATGAAGGAGGGATTTATTATGATAATAGTTAAAATTTGGGGACAAATTGACAGAACTATGTCTAATTTAGTAGATGTAGAACTTGCTCAATTAAAAGATGACAACGAACCCGTCATAGTACTAATTAACTCCGAAGGAGGTATTCTTTCTGACGCTATTGCAATTTGCAATTTGCTAAATGCTGTACCAAACAAAAAGATTACTATTGCTATTGGCGCTTGTGCAAGTGCAGCAGCTATGATTTTTGCTTGTGGTAAAACAAGGTATGTAGCAAAAGATGCTCAGTATATGATTCATCAACCACTTATTAATCCGGGGGATGGATATTTAAACTATACTGAAAATGGAAGAATACAAACCGGACTTAAGAAATCTTTAGCTTTGTATAAGAAGTATATTACTAAAAATACTACTATACCTAAAGAAGTCTTAGATATTGCTTTCAAGCAAGGATTGGATGTTGAAATAACTCCAAAGGATTGTATCAAATATAATATTGCAACGCATAACTTTACAACTTGGAATAAGTTGTATAAGAATGAGAATATAAATCTCGATGAAGAGAGAGTAGTAAATTTTGATATAGAGCCACAAACGACTGAAACAGAGGAAAATTAACCCTCTGTTTCTTTTTTTATAAAATAGTTTTGAATACCTTCAAATATTCCCCAAGCAAGTCTTGATTGATATTTATCTTCTTCTAGTAGTTTTGCTTCTTCTTTATTAGATAAAAAACCACATTCTATTGTTACTGTTGGAGCTTTAACATTATCCATAATATATATTTTACTAAGTTTTAATGGCACTCTATCGTTATGGTACTCACTAATCTCATTATTTAATCCTTCTTGTATACAAGTAGCAAGCATTTTACTGTCTTCACTATTTCGTTGGTAAAAAGCTTGCCATCCTCTATATTTTTCCTGCTCAAATTTATTTAAATGAATTGATACAAATATGTCTACTCCCTCAGTATTTCCAATCTTTACTCTATTTTTAACGTCACTTATTTTTTTAGATTTAATAGTAGTACATTCACTAGAATATATTCCATTTTCATCACTTCTAGTAAGAATTACTTGTGCGCCACTTTCTTCTAGAAGCGCCTTAAGTTTTAATGTAATTTTTAAATTTATTGCTTCTTCGGTTGTACCATATATACCTACTGCCCCCTCATCTGGTTTTCCGTGTCCAGCATCTAAAACTATTACTTTTGAAGTTGATGGTGTAGCATTTACTTCAGTGCTATTTTTCTTTAATGTGATCTTTTTACATATTATATAGCTAGTTATAATAGTAACAATTAACAATATTGAAATTAGAATTTTTTTATTCAAATAATCACCTAATAAATAATATGTTTAGAACCTAAAAAAAGACTTAGATTTCTCTAAGTCTAATTTTTATATACTAGCTCTAATGAGCAATAATATGTGTATTTATATAACTATCTAATGGTTCAAATTCTCCTGTTTTATTATTCTTTACTTGCAATTTCTCTACATCCAAACTATTAGGTGTTACGCTATCTACTTTTGGCATATCTACTTCTCTTAATCCAATATCTAATCCAATAATTTCATAACTTTCTTCATACTTTTTTAAATACATTAGATAAGTTTTTCCTTCTTCTATTTCACAGTCACTGTCAAAACATATCTCAATATATGTATTATTTAAATCTAAATCCAATCCTTCTTTTTGACGTAAATATGCTCTTTTTGCATTTGCTGCCTCTGGTTGTGTTGCCTCCCACTCTGCCATTGTAAATATTCCACCATTTTTAGCATATTCAACAATTTCTCCTGTTTTAAAGTTTCCTTTTAAAGAATTATTGATTACAATTTTACCTCTTGTCATACCAAATAGTCCCTCTCTTGCGGCAGCTGAATCTATTGATATAACTGATGCGATAACTATTTCATCTGCATCTTTTAGTAGTTTTTCTGGTGTGTATTCTTCTGAAAGACATAGGTTAACATCACATTTTTGAACCTTTTCTTTCATTTCTTCTGTAATGTATGAACTTGTTTGATATACATTACCTTTTTGAATAGTTTCTTCTTTTCCTTGACTAAAGAAAACTACCCCAACAATTCCAATACATAGTAGTAATACACATGAAGCAATAATAATTATTTTTTTAACATGCATAAACATTCCTCCTAACAAAAACACTTGAATTTGTATCCACTAATTAGACGTGAGATATTTGTGTTTTGTCACAAGAGGCATAAAAAAATCCTAAAACCGAAGTTTTAAGATTTAATTATTTCATCGTTAAGTATTACTAAGTGTTCAATACTTTGAGGTAAAGATTTTATTCTATCTTTTAAAAATTCTGGCTTGAAGTTTTCAACACTATCCACATCCATCCACTTAAACTTAAGTGATACATCTCCACACTTATCTTTTTCTATTATATCAAAGTCATTTGTTTCAATATTTTCTTGTGGTTTTAATAGATAATAAAAACCTAATTCATGCATTTTTCCTAAGTTACCATTAAAAAAGTTTTCACAAATAAAGGTTAGTCTTTCTATATCTACTTTAATTCCTGTTTCTTCTTCAAACTCTCTTATAGCTGCATGCTTTGTATCTTCAAACATTTCAACATGGCCACCTGGTAAGCAATAAAAATTGTTGTTTGCTATTTTTACTGTTAGTACTTTGTTGTTTACAACTAATATACCAGATACTCTATATTTGAATTTATAATCTTGAATTGATAGTTTTATATCTTCTCCCATTTAACACCTACATTACACTAGAATCTACATATCTAGCTTCTTTTATTCTTATATTTACAGGTTGTGTTAGAGCTTTTAAAATATTTTCTCTTACATTACCTTTTTTAATATCTATATCATAGTCTGAAGTTTGAATGCATTGTTTAAATCTTCCACAGCTTGTTACTCTTAAGTGCATATCTTTACATACTTCACATTCGTTAATTCTGCAGTGAGAGTGGAAAAATGTTACCGCTACAAAATCTTCTTTCATTCCATGCCATTCTTTAAATTTAGGATCAAATTTTGCAGTTAATCCAAAGTCTTTTAGAATTTTTTCTTTCATTTCAAGATATTCTTTACTTGTAGTTTCAGCAATTTCTTCTGTTACTTCTTCTAGAATTTTAATTCTAATTTGGTTTTCTCTACACCAGTTAACTAAATTATATAGGTTATCATAATTTCCATCATAAACTGTTGCAATTGTTACGTTTACTCCTGAGTTTTTAACTCTTAATACGTTTTCTAAAGCTTGTTTAGAACTAATTCCTACTGGAGATTGTTTTGAAATTGGAGCATCAAAATAGTCTATTCCTACAACTACTCTGTATATCCATCCTTTTTCAATCATATACATTAGTTTTTCAATTTCAATTATGTTAGTGTTAATACCAACTTTTAAATTATACTTTTCTGCTAACATTTGAACTATTGGAATTATATCTTTATGAATTAAAGGTTCTCCACCTGTAATTCTAACTTGTTCTAATCCTAAATCATAAGAATTCTTAATTAGTTCTTCTATATCATCTTTTGATAATTGATTAATTACGTGATTTCCTTCATTGTGACAATATACACATTTCATATTGCATCCTGAAGTAATTGATATTCTGTATTCATTTTTTGGTAATTGTAACATTTTATTAATCCCTCTCCTTTATATTAATAACGTTTCTTACCTAGGTCAATCCTTAAATTATCATAATCTATATCAAACTCTCTTGTACTATATTCAAAGAATTCAGTAATTCTTTTAACTTTCTCTTCTTTTGTTGTATTATTATCTATTGCTTTAATATACAAATCTATAAATTCTTGCTCTGGAACTTTTTTATGTTGAACTTCTCTTAGGTGCTCATTAGTATATAATTTATATACTTTTGTTTGCGATAAATTTGAGAATCCTTTAAGTCTGTGGTAAAACACTCTAATTTTTTCTACAGATAAAAAATAGTAGTTATCAAAATAAGGATCATTTTGAACTCTTAATTCTTCACAAGCAAGCACGCTTTTTTTACAAGCAGCAATTTCATATAACGCTTCTTGTTTAATGTATCCTGGTAATGGTCTTTGATATTTTTCTAGAACATAGTCTCTAAGTTCTTTAACTTTACCATTTCTATCAAAAATCACTTCTCCATAACCAACTATTGAAAGTAATGAATCTTCACATTTCATATAATCTGAGTTTGCTCTTTCATATACTTTAGAAACAGTTCTCTCGTAATATTCAACTTGTAATCCATTTACTGTTTTAAAACCTTTTATTTGGTTTATATCTGAATCATCATCATATAGTATCATTAAATCTATGTCTGAAAACTCGTTATATGTACCTGTATGAAAACTACCATAGAATATGATTCCTTCGACTTCGTCGTTTTTTAAATAGTTCATATCATCTATGAACTTATTTAGGGCATCTCTATAATTCATCTTTTCACTCCAAATTTAAACATAAAAAAGTCCAATGAGATAAAATTTAACCTCACTGGACAAAATTATAACATATTATCACATATTTTTCAATAGTTTAATAATAAATAATTTACATAATAGTTATTTTAATTCTATTTTAATTCTTTTATGACCTATAGTCATATTTTTAGTTTCTCTATTTTTTATTTCTTCTGGGCATTCATTAACGTTTCCAGAATATAATAATTTTTCTCCTTCGTATATATCTACATCATAGTTTCTAACGTCTTTTACCCACATAGCACACCTCTAGAATTTAACTAATTCTTCAATTACATCTCCAAGTGATTTTTGAAGATCCACAAGTATAACATTTATTCTCATTTCGCATTCAAGAAGCTTTCTACATTCTGAGTTTTGAGCAACAATTGAATAAAGATTTTCCATCTCTTCTTGTTTAGCTTTATCTGGTTCTTGACCATTGATATATGCCATTTGTAATTCTGCTTGTTTGTCTTTAAAATCTTTAAGCATATTATATGTTTCTGGAGTCTTTTTTAACTCTTCTTTTAAGGCTTTATATTCAGTATATTCATTTGTTTGTTTAAATGCTGAAATTAAGTTATTGATGTTATCATAAAAATTCATAATTATCACCTATCCTATGAGTGTATTATACATCAATTTAATATATTTTTAAATATTATTCATAGATTTTATCTAAATTTGCACAGATATCAAATTGGTTTTTTGTTAGTTTCTTTTTGTTTTGTCTTACAAGCTCTGTAACATTTTGTATTATTGTATTTTCGCTCACGCATTTATCATTAAATTCAACTTTGTTTTTCATTTTGTCTAATTTATCTGCTATAGATGAAATATTGTTTAAATCAAATTTATCGTATGCAGTATACCAGTTACTACATATTTTCTTGAATTCATCTACTTTATTTAAACATTTTGAAACAGCTATATTTACTCTTTCTTCAAATCCAGTACTTGCTATATATGATTTTAGGCTTTCAAAGAAATCTTCAATATAGTTATAGAAAAGGTTTCCATATTTTTTTACGTTTTCTATTGTTGCAACACCAATATTAATGTTTTTAGTTAGTCCTCCTGCAAATGCAGTTTTAATCATTTTGTTTATATATTTTAGTTCTCTATCTGTTAGTCCCAGTATTTCTTTTCCTTCTTTTAAGCTACTTTCTATTGCTGTTGATACGATATCTTTGAATTCACCACCTGTTATGCATTCTTTTACATCAGATAAAATATCCTTTATATGTTTGTTTACTGGCATAGCTTTAATTATATAATTTCCACCTTTATCTATTGTTTTAATTAGTATGTTTTTTAGTTCTTCTTTATTTCTTTTAACTTCTTGTTTATTATCCTTCATTTGCACCATCTCCTATCTCAATTAATTTTCTAATT
>JAFWCU010000034.1 GCA_017534305.1 Clostridia bacterium | reverse complement strand
TACAGAAGAAGATATTGTAGTAACAATAACTTACAAAGCAAAAGAAATACCAGTAGATCCAGATCCACATGAAGATCCAGCACCTACACCTACTCCAGAACCAGAGCCACAACCTGAAGAAAAAACAGTAGACACTTCAGATATGAATGTATGGATGTATTTAACAATAGCTCTGGGAACTACAATAGTAATAGTAAGAGAAACAAAAAAAGCTCTTAACAAATAAAAAATGAGATAGCACAATAATATGTGCTATCTTTTTTACTTATTTTGTTGATAATATAAATATTATTTAGTATAATCAAAGTATATATATGGAGGTAGTAATATGGCAGAGTTAAAACTAAAAAAATGTCTTATATGCGGAAGAGTAGTTGAGGTAACAAATGATGAACCTGTTATGTGCTGTGGACAAGAAATGGTAGACGTTATACCTAATTCTACAGATGCTGCAGTAGAGAAGCATGTTCCAAATTATGAAAAAGTTGAAGACGAAATATTTGTTACAGTAAATCATGTGATGGAAAAAGATCATTACATTGAATGGCTAGAGCTTGTAACAGATACAGAAAAAATAAAAGTAGAACTATATCCAGAACAAGAAGCAAGTGCAAGATTTCCATACGTACAAGGAAGTAAAATTTATGCATATTGCAATAAACATGGACTATGGGTTAAAGAAGTTGAGTAGTATTATCTACTCACTTTTTTTAATTTATTCTTGAATAAACGTTTGTTTTATTATATAATTCTTGTATGGTGATAAAATGGAAAATATAAAGTTAGATACTAGCGTTCAATATTTAAAAGGTGTTGGCCCAAAAATGTATGAACTTTTAAATAAATTAAATATATACACAGTAAAAGATTTACTTGAGTATTATCCAAGAGTATATGAAGATAGAACTAAGATAACACCAATAGATGAGTTTGAAAAAGATAAATCTGTATTATTTTTTGGAACTTTAGTAAAACCTGTAACTGTCGTAAGAGCAAAAGGAAAGAAAATACTATCTACTGTAGTAACAGACGATAGTGGCGCAATAGCTATGTTAACATGGTTTAACCAAGTATATATTAAAGATAGAATAAAAGAAGGTCAAACATATCTATTCTATGGTAAAGTTTCAAATGTTACAGGATCTAGGGCACAACTAGATTCTTGTAGTATATATAATGTATCAGAGCTATCTAAAATACAAGGATTATATCCAATATATAGTCTTACTGCAGGAATTACGCAAAATTATCTATTTAAACTAGTAAATACATTAATGGATAGTGGAGTAATGTTAGAAGACATATTTAGTGAGGAATTTAGAAGAAAATATAATTTAGCTGAAGTAAATTATGCAGCCAGAAACATCCACTTCCCAAAAGACTATAATATGATAAATCTATCTAGAAATAGAGTAATATTTGAAGAGTTGTTTTTATTTCAACTTGCACTACTTAATATGAAAAATAAAACAATTCAAAATACAAATACTAATACATATACAGATTTAGATGAAAGTGAATTTTTAAAACTTATACCATTTGAGCTAACTAATGCTCAAAAGAAAGTAGTATCTCAAATAAAAAATGATATGTCATCTAATGTAGTAATGAATAGACTTGTACAAGGAGATGTTGGATCTGGTAAAACAATGGTAGCTGCAATTGCGATGTATTTAGCAGTAAAAAATGGATATCAAGCATGTCTTATGGCTCCAACAACTATTCTTGCAAATCAACACTATATAGAGTTAAGTGATTATTTTTCTAAACTAGGACTAGTAACTGAAATAATTACATCAAGTACAACTAAAAAACAAAAAGAAAAGATAATTGAAAGACTTAAATCTGGACAAATTAATATCTTAATTGGTACACATTCAGTAATAGAAGATAATATCGAATTTAACAATTTAGGACTAGTTGTTACAGATGAACAACATAGATTTGGTGTAAAACAAAGAATGAAACTTTCTGCTAAAGGAAATGTTGTTGACACTATTGTCATGACTGCTACTCCAATTCCTAGAACACTTGCGATTATATTATATGGAGATTTAGATTTATCTATAATAGATGAATTACCACCTGGAAGAAAACCAGTTGAGACATATGTAGTAAATGATTCATATAATGAGCGACTATATGGCTTTTTAAGAAAGCAAATAAACGAAGGAAGACAGACATATGTTGTATGTCCTTTAGTCGAAGAAAATGAAGATTTAGACCTTAATTCAGTAGAAAAATTATATGAAGAATATAAAAAAGAATTTAGTGAATATAATGTTGCAATTTTACATGGAAAAATGAAAAATAAAGAAAAAGATCAAATTATGCACGACTTTAAAGATAACAAAATTAACATACTAATTTCAACTACAGTAATTGAAGTTGGAATAAGTGTTCCAAATGCAACTCTAATGATTATTGAAAATGCAGATAGGTTTGGCTTAGCAGCTCTTCATCAACTTAGAGGAAGAGTAGGAAGAGGTAGTGCAGCTTCATATTGTATTTTAAAAAGTAATAACAAATCTGCTATTGCAAGACAACGTCTAGATGTAATGAGAAAAAGTAATGATGGCTTTGAAATAGCTCAAAAAGACTTAGAATTAAGAGGACCAGGAGATTTCTTTGGAATAAGACAATCTGGAATGCCTGAATTTAAACTTGCAAATCTTCTAACAGATAACCTTGTATTAGAGCAAACTCAAGAAGCAGTAAAAGAAATAATGCAAGATGATCCAAAATTAGAAAAAGCAGAAAATCTAAAAATAAAAAGAGCATTATATGAAAAATATGGTGAACAGATAAACAATATAGTGGGGTAGAAAATGATAGACATAGAAAATGCAAAAAAAGTATACAAGGAGTATGCTTCAAATTATAATATAGATATTCCAAGAATAAGACTAAAGTATGAACACATACTAAGAGTAATGGAGAACTCAGGATACATTGCAAGAGAATTAAATTTAACTGAAGAAGAAATAAATCTTGCTATGCTTATTGGAATATTTCATGACATAGGTAGATTTGAACAAGTTAGACTATATGACACATTTTCAGACAAAGATACAGGGCTAAATCATGCGGCATATAGTGTTAAAGTATTATTTGAAGATGGCTTGATAGAAAAATTCATAGATACACATAAATATGATGAAATAATTAAAAAAGCAGTATTTTACCATAATAAAAAAGAAATTGGAGAAGACGTAACAGACGAAAAAGAATTGTTATTTTGCAAAATAATTAGAGATGCAGATAAACTAGATATTTATAAAGTAATAAATGAAGAAGAAATGAAAGATGTGTTTTGGTACAAAGAGTTTTCTAACCTAAAAATGAATCCTAAGCTAATGGAGGATTTTGAAAATCTAAAATTAATCAGCTATAAAGATATAGCAAATAATGCAGACCAAATTTTTGCTTTTTATAACTATGTCTTAGATTTTAACTATGTAGCATCTCTTAAAAATATTAGACAAAATAAATATCTTGAAAAGTTCACAAAAAGAATAGAAGAGACTTTCAAAGATGAAGAGATTATACAAAATGCAAATAAATTACTTAAAATATGTAATGAGTTTATAGACAAAAAAATAGAAGATAACTAAGTGTTATCTTCTTTTTTATAATATTTTTCCAATTATAGTCATTACTTTTCCGCTTAATAATGTACCTATTTTAAATAATCCATAGCATATTAAAAGCGTAAATAATACAGATATTACACTTGTAAGGATAGCTCTAGGAAAAGTTAATTTCTTTGGCTCACGTTTAACTTCTGCAAGTGCTTTAATATTAGATGAAAGTCTGCCTCTTCTTTTTGAAATTACAGAAGCGTTTGCATCTACCACATCATTATTTTTCTTTTTAAATATTTTTTCTATTATAGCTTTAAATAATTTCTTTAAAGAAAATCTAATTGTTCCTGTAACTTTTTGGTAATTAATATTAACAGAATAATATGTAAAAGATTGAAGAACAGTTCCAACTAAAAATGTTGAAATAATAGATCTTGCAAACATACCTTTATATCCTTCAATTATTGTTTTATCAAAAAGCATAGAGAATAGCATATCTACAGCGTTATAATCTAAAGATTTATTAATAGTTCTAAAGCAAGCAAGTATTAATAATCCCCAAATAATAACAGTTAAACATGCAGGTATAAATAATTTTTTTGAATCATAATTGTATAATGTAGTAATCATCAATGCTAGCTTCATAGAAGTATCCATTATGACTACTAAAAGTAAAAATACTAATATTACTAGCAAAGCAGTAATAAACCACATAAAATATCACATCCTATTTATCTAATATCTTTTAACTTTTCGTCAATTTCGTTATAAATTTTTTCTTTAATTTCGTTTCTTTCTTCTTTTGTTTGAGCATCTTTAACATTTTTATGAAGTTTAATAACTTCAGAGTAAAGAGTCTCTAATCTATCTCCAAACACTTCTATTGAATATTCTTTTGCAGTAATATTACCACCTTCAATTAAAGTGTTAGATAATTCTTTGTTTTCAATTACATTAGCAATTGCATCCTTAAACTCTGAATTTTTATGAACAAACAATCCATTTTGACCATTATGAATAAACTCAGATAGGTTAGGAGCATATTTGCATACTACAGGAATTTGGGCGGCCATAGCTTCAATAAATGTTAAACCTTGTGTTTCGGTAACAGAAGCGTTAACAAATACATCTGCAAGAGTGTAGTATTTTGGAACGTCACTCCATTGAACTTTTCCTGTAAATATAACTTTATCTTCTATATTAAGTTTCTTTGCTTGTTTCTTTAAATCATCTTCAGAAGGGCCTGTACCAACTATTAAAAACTTATAGTTAGGATGAGCCTTAAAGATTTCTGGCATTTGATCAAGTATTATATCAATACTTTTTTCAGCAGCAATTCTTCCTAAAAATAGAATAACTTTTTCATTTTCTTTTATTCCTAAAGATTTTTTTAGCTCATTTCTTTCATCATCTGTAAAGTTAGATTTCTTAAATGGCTTAATATCTATTCCTGTAGGAATAACATAAATTGGTTTGTTTTTAACTTTACATCTATATTTTAGATATTTAGCTGTTTTATTAGATGGAGTAATAACACATTCAGCTTTTCTAACAAATCCACGAGATAGTCTACGTGCAAAATGTTTTAGACGAATATTTCTACCTAGTTTAATTGGTGTAAGGTAGTGAACATAGTCTTCCCACATTGTGTGGTATGTATGGATAAATGGAATATCAAATTTACGAGAAATAATCTTTCCAAATGCTCCAAGGCTAAATTCAGTTTGAGTATGTACTACATCTAAACCGATTTTTTTAATTTGTTTTGCAACTTCACGAGAGTAGAATGTTGCAACTCTGTTTTTGTATTGTCTAGCTATTAGAAGAGGCATACTACCAAGCATATATAATGATTGATGATCATTTGGTTGTATAGACTTAGAAGTAGTAAATATGTATACTTCATGTCCACGTTTTTTTAATTCTTGTTCAACCATATTAATTGATGTTACAACACCAGATGTTACTGGATTATATGCGTCAGTAAATATACCAATTTTCATAATATTACAACACCTCTTCAAAAATTACATTTTTTTTGCAAAAATGACACAAATATTATATATCATCACATGGAAATTGTCAATGAAAGAGGGAATATTAGATGAAAATTTAAGCATACTATTCAATCTTAAAGATTACATAAATTATATAAAAATATCGTTGACTATTGTTATTTAAATATGCTATACTTTAAAGTGTAGAATAATATATATTATTGTATGGGAGGATAACAAATGAAAACATATAAAAAATTCAAATTTCAAGCAAGATTTAAAGAAGTTATTATATTAATTATATTTATAGCAGTAACTTCTTTTGCAATTATAGAGGTTAAGGACTTATTAAACCAAGAAAAGGTTAAATCATTAACAGAAGAACTTCAACTAAATGGTGGTAGCACAAACAATAACATTATTGCAAAACTAAAAGGGGAAGATATACCACTTCGTGTTACAGGAAATGCAATAGCTGTATTAGACATTCCTGCATATTCAATTAGAGGACAAATAGTTGAAGGAACAGATGATGAAACACTTAAAAACTATGTTGGAAAATTTATTGGAAGTGCTGAACCAGGACAAATTGGAAACTTTAGCTTAGCTGCACACAATAATATTTATACAGAACTATTTAGAAATCTACATAAAGTACAAATTGGAGATAAAATAAGAATTGTTACTAAAACTCATGAATACATATATACAGTAACTTCTACTCAAACAGTAGATCCAACAAGAACTGATGTATTAGAAGGAAGTAACAAAAGAGAAATCACTTTAATTACATGTACACAAGCTGCAACAAAGAGAATTGTTGTAAAAGGCGAATTAACATCTGAAAGAGAACTAAATGATCAAGAAAAAGAGGAGGGTGTTAAATAATGCCAAAAAAGATTAAAGAAAAGAAAGAAACATTACTAAAAGGAAATTCTGAACCATTACTAAATGTAAACAATGTTCACACTTTCTTTGGAATAATTGGTGTTATTGCATTAATTATAATTGTATGTGTTGGATTATTTGTATATTTAGAAGACAAATATCATGTACACAGGGATAATGCTATAGTTTTATTCCAATATAACGAAACTCTAGATGAAGGATATAATAATTTCCAAATAGCAGAGACAAACACTAAGCAAATTGCAACAGAGTTTGTAAGTATGGACATACAAGATGTTGGACATTTATCTAGAAAAAAATGGTTAGATTTTAATGAAGAAATATATAGAACTGGCATAATGGATAATATGTTAGATGGAGAAGCAATCGTAACAAATAACGATTGGAGCTTATATATAAAACTTGCAGATGGAACTAGAAAATATCTATATTCTGCAGCTATATCTGGAACTAATAATGAAGAACAAGGAAGTAAAATATCTCAAGTAAGAGAAATTGTTACTAAATATTTAAAACACGATACACTATATAAATAATGCATATATTAGTATTAATTAGTGCAGCAGTAACAATTATACTTGCGATACTTTCTAAAATTTATTCATTAAGTATTATTTATCCATCGCTTATGCTTGTCTTAACAATATTATTAGATTTAATATCTAATACACTAGAAACAAGAAAAGACAAAAAGCTAGAGAAAAAGATTGAAGAAGAAATAAAGAATAAATAGCACTGAGAAGTGCTATTTTCTTGCATATCCTTTGACTTTTTAGTCAAATAATGGTAAAATATACTCGTTAAATTTATCTTAAAAATAAGGAGGGGAGAAAATTGGCAAAAAAAGTAGTGGCAATAGTAGGAAGACCAAATGTTGGTAAATCTACATTGTTTAATGTACTTGCTGGTGAAAAAATAGCAATAATAAAAGATGTACCAGGTGTTACAAGAGATAGAATCTACGCTGATTGTGAATGGCGTGGAACTAAGTTTCAAGTAATAGATACAGGTGGTATAGAACCAGAATCTGAAGATATCATTTTAAAACAAATGAGAAGACAAGCTGAGCTTGCAATGGATATAGCAGATGTAATAGTTTTTATTACAGATGTAAAAGCAGGTGTTACAGTATCAGATGAAGAAGTAGCTCAAATGCTTAGAAAAACAAAGAAACCTGTTATTCTTGCATGTAACAAATGCGATAGAGTTGGTACTCCACCAGACGAAATCTATGAGTTCTATAACTTAGGACTTGGAGATCCTCTTCCAATTTCTGCAGGTAAAAAACTAGGTATTGGTGAATTACTAGATGCAATTTATGATAACTTTGATGACGTTCAAGAAGAAATCGAAGATGAAGAAACAATAAGAGTTGCAGTAATAGGAAAACCAAATGCTGGTAAATCTTCTCTAATAAATAAAATACTTGGAGAAGAAAGAGTAATAGTATCAGATATAGCTGGAACTACAAGAGATGCAATAGATTCATATTTTGAAAACAAATATGGTAAATATATCTTTGTAGATACAGCGGGTATAAGAAGAAAAAATAAAGTATATGATCAACTAGAAAAATACTCAGTATTAAAAGCTAAAGGTGCAATAGAAAAAGCCAATGTTTGCTTAATAATGATAGACGCTACAGAAGGCGTAACAGAGCAAGATGAAAAAATTGCGGGTTTAGCACATGAAGCTGGAAAAGGAGTAATCATAGTTGTAAATAAATGGGATTTAGTAGAAAAAGAAACAAATACTATGGCAAAATACAAAAAACAAGTATATGATCATTTAGCATATTTAGACTATGCACCAATAATATTTGTATCTGCAAAATCTGGGCAAAGAATAGATAAAATCTTTGAAATGATAAATGATGTAAATAGTCAAAACAGCAAGAGAATACCAACAGGATTAATCAACGATGTACTTGCTGAGGCTATTCAAATTACTCAACCTCCTTCAGATAAAGGAAGAAGATTAAAAGTGTATTATATGACTCAGGTGTCAACAAGACCACCTACATTTGTAATATTTGTAAATTCAAAACAATTGATGCATTTCTCTTATACTAGATATATAGAAAATCATCTAAGAAAACAATTTGGATTTGTAGGTACACCTATTCATATGATAATAAGAGAAAGAAAAGATTCAGACAAATAAGAAAGGAAGATAATTATGGAAGAAGTATTAATTTTCGGACACAAAAGTCCAGACACTGACACAATATGTTCAGCAATTGTATTAGAAAACTTATTAAAAAAACTAGGTCAAAATGTTAAAGCAGCAAGAAACGGAGAACCAAACAAAGAAACAAAATTTGCTTTAAACTACTTTAATGTTGAATTACCTGAATTAATAAATGGAGTTGAAGAAGGACAAGAAGTTATCCTTGTAGACCACAACGAATTTTCTCAAAGTGCAGACGGAATTGAAAATGCAAAAATTAAAATGGTAGTAGATCACCACAGAGTACATGAATTTGAAACTGCAGATCCACTATATTACAGAGCAGAACCAGTTGGATGCACAAATACAATTCTTTTAAAAATGTATAAAGAAAATGGTGTTGAAATAGATAAAACTATTGCAGGATTAATGCTTTCAGCTATTATTTCAGATACACTACTTTTAAAATCTCCAACAAAAACAGCTGAAGATGAAAAAGCAGTTAAAGAACTTGCTAAAATTGCAGGAATAGACTATGAAGCATATGGTCTAGAAATGCTAAAAGCAGGAACTGACCTTAGCGATTATTCTGCAGAAGAATTAATTAACTTAGACTGCAAAAAATGTGAATTAAAAGATAAAAAATCTAGAATTGCTCAAGTAAACACAGCAGATATACCAGAAATGATGACTAGAAAAGCTGAAATTGAAGCTGCTATGCAAAAAGTAATAGATGAAGAAGGACTAGATTTATTTGTATTTGCTATTACAGATATAATTAACAGTAACTCTCAAGCAATTGCACTTGGAAAAGAAACTGCTATATTTGAAAGAGCATTTACAACTCTAGAAGATAATACTGCATTCCTACCTGGTGTAGTATCTAGAAAAAAACAAATACTACCTGTATTACAAGAAAATGCATAATTAAGATGGACTCATTTAGAGTCCTCTTTTTATTTCTTTTTTCTTGCATTTACGACATAATAATTGTATAATACTCGTGTAAAACAGCATGAGAATTCTAAATTAGATTTAATAGGAGGGATATTATGAAAAAATTAAAAGATTATGTTACTACAATTCCAAATTTTCCTAAAGAAGGAATAATGTTTAGAGATGTAACATCAGTAATTGAGGACAAAGACGGATTAAAACTTGCAATAGATAGCATTACACAAAAGCTAGAAGGTACAGATTTTGATATTGTAATGGCACCTGAGTCTCGTGGATTTATCTTTGGTATGCCTGTAGCATATAACTTAGGTAAAGGGTTTGTACCAGTAAGAAAAAAAGGAAAACTTCCAAGAGAAACTATTAGTGAAGACTATGCTCTAGAATATGGAACAGCAACTTTAGAAATCCATAAAGATAGCTTAAAACCAGGAGATAAAGTTGTAATAATAGATGACTTAATTGCAACAGGAGGAACACTTGAAGCTATTATTCGTTTAGCTAGAAGAAGTGGAGCAGAGGTTGTTAAAGTTGTATCTTTAATTGAACTTGTAGACTTTAATGTACGTGAAAGAATAAGTGATGTTGAAATCGAATCTGTAATTAAATATGAAGGAGAGTAGATTATTATGAAAAGGATTGGTATAATTGCTGCCATGAATGAAGAAATGCAAGAGATTAAAAACATTATGACAGACATTGAACCAAAGCATGTATTTAATCTAACATTCTTCAAAGGCAAAATTAATTCTACTGATTGTATATTAGTAGAAAGTGGAGTAGGAAAAGTTAATGCTGCACGTACAACTCAAATAATGATGGATTATTTCAAAATAGAATACATCATAAATATTGGAACAGCAGGAGCTGCAAGTAATATGTTAAATGTAACAGATGTTGTAATTGCAGACAAGCTTTGTCAGTATGATTTTGATGTATCTCCAATAGGATATAAAAAGGGTGAAATAATGGACCTTGGACTATATTTCTATTCAGAAAAGACATTACTTCAAAAGTGTCAAAGTATAATGCAATCATTAGACAAAAACAATAGTTACAAAGTACATGTTGGAACGATTGCCTCAGCAGATAAGTTTTGCACAGATCCAACGATTGCAAATACTGTAAATGAAGACTTTGGAGCATTATGTGTTGAAATGGAAGGGGCATCCATTGCACAAGTATGTACATTAAATAATACACCATTTATCGTAATTAGAAGTATATCAGATAGCCCTAATGGAAATAACGGAATAGACTTTCAAGAATATTTATCTATATCATCTAAAAGATGTGCAACTTTTTTGAAAGAATTACTAGACTAAAATCAAAAAGAGTAGAGATTAATTTCTCTATTCTTTTTTATTATTGAAAAAAGTAACATATTTTGGTATAATAAGAGACTGAAAGGAAGACAATATGGTTAAAAAGGAAAACATAAGAAATTTTAGTATAATAGCACATATAGACCATGGCAAATCAACTCTAGCAGATAGACTATTGCAACTAACAGGTTCTATAGATGAGAGAAAAATGCAAGACCAACTTCTAGACAATATGGATATAGAAAGAGAAAGAGGAATTACAATTAAATCTCAATCTGTTAGAATGAAATATAAAGCCAAAGATGGTAAAGAATATATATTAAATCTAATAGACACACCGGGACATGTAGATTTTAACTATGAAGTATCTCGTAGTTTGGCTGCATGTGAAGGAGCTGTACTAGTAGTAGATGCAGCACAAGGTGTTGAAGCACAAACTCTAGCAAATGTGTACTTAGCTTTAGACAACGATCTTGAAATCCTACCTGTAATAAACAAAATAGATTTACCTAACGCAAGAATAGATGAAGTTAAAAAAGAAATAGAGGATGTAATAGGCCTTGATACAGAAGGTATTCCATGCATTAGTGCAAAAACTGGACTAAATGTAGAAGATGTATTAGAACAAATTGTTGAAAAGATTCCAGCACCACAAGGAGATGACAATGCTCCAACTAAGTGCCTAATTTTTGATTCAATTTATGATAACTATGAAGGCGCAATAGCATATGTTAGAGTAGTAGATGGAAAGATAAAAAAAGGAGACAAGATTATTACAATGTCTAATGGTAAAGAATATGATGTTGTAAGTCTTGGATACTTTAAACCAGGCGGATATGTTAAGGCAGATGAACTAGTTTCAGGAGAAGTTGGATTTATTGCTGCAAGTATTAAAAATTTATCAGATATACGTGTAGGTGATACAATTACAACAAGCTCAAATAGAGCAACTGAAGCACTTCACGGATATAAAGAAGTTAAATCTATGGTGTACTCTGGAATATTCCCAGCAGATGGATCAGATTATGAAGAACTTAAAGAGGCAATAAATAAATTAAAGCTAAATGATGCAGCTTTAAACTATGAATTAGAATCATCTGCAGCACTTGGACACGGATTTAGATGTGGATTTTTAGGTCTACTTCATATGGAGATAATAGTTGAACGTCTAGAAAGAGAATATGACCTAGATATTATTACAACAGCCCCATCTGTTATATATAGAGTTCATAAATCTAATGGAGAAGTATTAGAACTATATAATCCATCAGAACTTCCAAGCCCACAAGAGATAAGCTATATCGAAGAACCAATAGCCAAAACTGAAATTATTACACCAAAAGAATATGTAGGAAATGTTATGGAACTTTGCCAACAAAGAAGAGGCGAATTTATTAACATGAAATATATTGATCAAAACCGTGTAATGCTTGAATATAATCTACCATTAAATGAAATTATATATGATTTCTTTAATAGTTTGAAATCTAGAACAAGAGGATATGCTTCTTTTGATTACGAGGTAACACATTACACAAGATCAAATCTAGTAAAACTAGATATATTACTAAATGGTCAAATTGTAGATGCATTATCATTTATAGTATATAGACCAAATGCGGAATCTCGTGGAAGAAAAATTGCAGAAAAACTTAAAGATATTATTCCAAGGCAGTTATTCGAAGTACCAATTCAAGCTGCAATTGGAGGAAAAGTAGTAGCTCGTGAAACAGTTAAAGCAATGAGAAAAGACGTTCTTGCTAAATGTTATGGTGGAGATATTACAAGAAAAAGAAAACTATTAGAAAAACAAAAAGAAGGTAAAAAGAGAATGAGAAAAGTTGGTAGTGTAGAGCTTCCACAAGATGCATTCATTACAGTACTTAAAATAGACGAATAGAAATATTAAAAAAATGTTACATAAACTATTATTATAATAGCTATGTAGCATTTTTTGTTGAAATATTTGAATCTATAGGATAAAATCATTATATAAGGATAAGTGTGTCTTTATAATAGGAGTGAGTATATGAAGAAAAGAACAATACTAGCACTATGTGTAGCACTGTTTACAATTGTAAGTATTTGTACTACAGTACTAGCTGTTCAAACAGATAGTGAAGGAAACGAAATAAAACAATGTGTAATACTAACCCAGTCTCCAAATGGAACAGATATGGAAGAATACTATACATATGTTGAAAATAATGATGGGCCAATGACTTGTACAATTATTGCTTATACTGGTGAGTTTTACTCAAATATTATACCGGAATCACTAGAAGGATATACAGTTACAAGAATAGGAGATGGGGCATTTAAAAATGTAAATAAAATTACAGGGGGACTTACTCTTCCATCTTCTTTAATCTCAATTGGAAACGAAGCTTTTTCTGGATGTACATTAATTACAGGGATAACACTAAGCAGCAACACAAAAACAATTGGCAACAAAGCTTTTGAAGGTTGTTCATCATTGATGAAAATCAACCTAAATAATGTTGAACATATTGGAAGCGAAGCATTTAAAGGCTGTTCAGAAATAAAAGGAATAGAAAGTTTTACATTTACAAATAACATTAAATCTATAGGAAGCAAGGCTTTTGAAGGATGTGCTATATCTCAAATAGAGTTTACTTCTCCTACAGCTCCACAAGTAAATAATGATACATTTGCAGGATATGAAGGAAAAGTAATAATACCTCAACAAGATAGTGAGTATATGGGACAAGCATGGGTTGGAGCATATGTTAAAGGAGTAAACAAGATAGGAGATTTAGACGGTAATGGAGTCGTTGATGCAAATGATGCGTCCCTTGTTCTAGAAAGATATAAAAATGAAAATGCCACAAGAAGAGAAATTCAAACTGCAGACATAGATAGAAATGGATTGTTAGATGCAAATGATGCATCTCTAATTCTAGAAATATTTAAAATAAATGCATAAGGCTTAGGCCTTATGTTTTTTTAGCTTTCTTTACTTGTTAAATCATCAAGTGTTGAAAACACATATCCTTGTTCTTTTAGAGAAACTATAAAATCTTTTAAAATTTCAGAATTAGTTTTGGAAGTAGAATGTAGTAGAATTATTGCTCCTGGATGAACACGAGACATTAGTGTATTCATTGCATCTTTTTGAGAAGGTTGTTTGTCTTTTAGCCAATCAACATAAGCTACAGACCAAAATATTGTCTTATAACCTAAATTATTTGCATCTTCAAGGTTCTTAGTATTATATATTCCTTGTGGTGGTCTATAATACTTTTTCATTTCTTTACCAGTTATTGCTTTATACTTTTCCTCATTAGGAATTATTTGATCTTTAAAGTCTTCAAAAGTAGACATTTTAGACATATCCGGATGAGTAAGCGTATGATTTGCAACAATGTGACCTTCTTCTACCATTCTTTTTATAGTATCTGGGTCGCTATCAAAAAAATTGCCAACAACAAAAAATGTAGCAGGAACATTTTCTGCTTTTAGGGTATCTAAAATTGTATTAGTAAATCCAGCCTCATAGCCTACGTCAAATGTTAAGTATACTTTCTTTTCATCTGTTTTATCCATATAGTAAGCATTATATTTTGCAAGCTCTTCTACAGTAGCATTACCTTCTGGTGCTACATTTTTTTCTCTAAAACAAAGTCCCCAAGAAGTATCTTTTGCAAAAACTTTAAACATTAATGAAAATACAACAAGAGATAAAAGAGTCAAACTTGTAACAATAATATTTTTCTTAGTAATAGTATAGTACATAAAATCACCTATTTAATTATATTAATATATTAAAAAATTATTAAAAAAGTAGAATAAAAATATAAAAAATATTGAAATAAAAAAATAATTATAGTATAGTAGAAATGGTATCCAAAAAGGAGGTAAATTATGAAAAATTTATCAATATCATTATTAAACTGTGATGATATTCCAAGCTTTTTGAGAAAAGTAGATAGCTACAAAAAAGAACATATAAAGAATGAACAAATATCAATAACTGTTCATTTTGATGTTATGGATAAAGTTTTTGTACCAAACGATGGAATAGATATAGAAAAAATAAAAGTAGTAACAGATAAAAAATACTATGTAGATACACATCTTATGTGTGAATATCCAAAAGAAGAAGGATACATAGACAAAGCATATTCTCAAGGCTCAAATGATATAACAATACACATTGAATGTAAAGGTTTTGAGAATGCATTAAAATATTTAAAAGAGCTTAAGAAAAAAGATAAAAATGTAAAAATAGGAATAGCTATAAAACCTAGCACAAAAGTGGAAACAATAGATAAATACATAAAAGATATAGATAAAGTACTAGTAATGTCTGTAGAACCAGGATTTGGTATGCAAAAGTACCTAGACTCTGCAAACGAAAAAATAAAGTACTTAAAAGAAAAATATGAAGATAATATATTTGTACAAGTAGATGGTGGAGTAAACGATGAAACTATAGGTGCTCCTACAGATGTGGGATGTGATAGTTTTGTTGTAGGAAGCTATTTTACAAAGCATGAAGATGAGCTATATGATAGACTAGACAGACTAACTATTCAAACTCAAATTCATAGCTGTCCCACCAGAAGGGGATATTAATTTTCAAAAAAGAACATTGCAAATAGTACCTGGTGGATATGGTGAAAATGATATTTTATTAGGAATTAAGGTTCCAAGACTACGCAAAATTGAAAAAGTGTGGTATAATACATTGTCACGAGCAAATTTTGAATGGTTGCTAAGAAGTCCTATTCATGAGTATAGAGCAATTAGTGGTTATATGTTAGCTCACAAAGCAAATAAAAAGAATGCAAAAGAAATAAAAGATATTATAGATAATAATATTGAGTATATTAATAACTGGGACCTAACAGATACATTAGTGCCAAAAGCAATAGGAAAACAACTTCTAGATGAAACAGATAATAATATATATAAAACTCTAAGACATTATACAAAAAATGAAAACATATGGATTAGACGTATTGGTATCGTTTCTCTTATGTATCTTGCAAAGGAAGCAAGAAAAGAAGTTGTATTTAAAGTTATAGATGATAACTTTTTTGACACATTCCATTTAACACAAAAAGCTAATGGATGGATGTTAAGAGAGCTATATAAAACATGCCCTAAAGAGACTTTAGAGTATTTAAAACAAAAAAATAAAAAGCAAAAGCTTCCAGGCATATTAAAGTCTTATGCTACGGAGAAAATGACAAAAGCTGAAAAGCTAGAATTAAATTAAGGAGATGTAAAAGTTATGAAAAAAATTGCTATTATGACAGCAGGTGGGGACTGCGCAGGACTTAACAGTGCAATTAAAGCTATAGTTATGACTGCAAACACACATGGAATTGAAACAATAGGTGTTACAGATGGATACATCGGATTTGTAGAAGGAAATTATATTCCTTTAACAGTAGATACAGTAAGAAATATTGAAATTCAAGGAGGAACAATGCTTGGATCTTCAAATAAAGAATGCCCATTCCATTACTACAACAAAAAAACTGGCGGTTTTGATGACAGAACAGATGAAGGTATTAAAAAATTAAGAGCACAAGGCGTAGAAGGAATGGTAGTAGTTGGTGGAGATGGCACACTAGACTCAGCTAGAGTTATTTTTGAACATGGTATGCCAACAGTAGGAATTCCAAAAACAATAGACAATGATATGTCTGCATCTGAGCCAACTATAGGTTTCCAAACAGCTATTGAAGCAGCAGTTGAAGCTATAAGAAGACTTATTACTACAGCATATTCTCACAGAAGAGTAATGGTAGTTGAACTTATGGGAAGAACTTCTGGATATCTAACACTTTATGCTGGATTTGCAGCTGGAGCAGATATTATACTTCTTCCAGAACATGATTATAATCTTAAAGCAGTATGTAACAGAGTAGATGAAATAATGAAATCTGGTAAAAGATACGTTATTATTGCTATATCTGAAGCTGCAAAAGAAGAAGGCGGAGAAGAAACTATTGCAAAACTTGTAAAAGATAGTTTTGAACAAAAAAGATATGGTGGTGTTTCACAAAAACTTGCTGCTCAAATTGAACAATTAACAGGATATGAAACAAGAGCAACAGTTTTAGGACACATTCAAAGAGGTGGAGAGCCTACAACTCAAGATATTATTCTTGGAGCACAACTTGGAAATGCAGCTGCAAAACTTCTAATTGAAGGAAATCCTGGATATATTGTTGGTATGAAAGGTGGAAAAGTACAAAAAGTAGAATTCCCTAAAGACAGAGTACCAAGATTACTAGATTTTGAAAAAGATGATCTATGCAAAACAGCTAGAGATATGGGAATATTCCTTGGAGTAGAAGAATAGGAGAGCTTATGGAAGTATTATTTATATGGTATCCAAAATGTACAACTTGCCAAAAAGCAAAAAAGTACTTAGATGATAATAATATAAAATATATAGAACGTCATATTGTAGAAAATAATCCTACAATTAAAGAGCTAACAAAATGGATAAAAATTAGTGGTAAAGAGGCAAACAAATTTTTTAACACAAGTGGTATGCTTTATAGACAAATGGAGCTTAAAAAAAAGCTTCCAAATATGTCTGAAGAAGAAAAAATAGCATTACTTGCAAGTGATGGAATGTTAGTAAAAAGACCAATAATTGTAACAGATAAGTTTGTTCTAAACGGATTTAAAGAAAAAGAATGGCAAGAATATTTAAAATAATTACATAAAAATCGAACTTTTGTTTGACAACAATTTTTCTTCATGATATAATTTTGATACAAACATTAGTTTGGAGGAGGATGTTAATATGAATAGTACAACTTTAAATGATAAAGAACAAAAAGTTTTAGAATATATCAAAGAACAAATAAAGGATACTGGTTATCCACCATCTGTAAGGGAAATATGTGCAGCATTAGGTTTTAAATCTACATCATCTGCGCACCAATACATTTGGAGACTAGCAGAAAAAGGATATATAGATAAAGGAGATTTAAAAACAAGAGCTATTAAAGTTGTTGGAACAGAATCTACTATATCTGTACCAATTGTAGGTAAAGTTGCAGCAGGTGAACCAATACTTGCTACAGAAAATATTGAAGATTATATGACAATTGGAGAGTCTTTCTTCTCAAAAGATGCACTACATAATGATAACTTTATACTTAAAGTACAAGGTGAATCAATGATTGAAGCAGGAATTAATAATGGAGACTATATTATAGTATCTAAACAATCTACTGCAAGAAATGGTGAAATAGTAGTTGCTATGATTGAAGGAGAAGCTACAGTTAAAACTTTCTATAAAGAGAAAGATCATATAAGACTACAACCAGAAAATTCTACAATGGATCCAATAATTGTTAGAGATTGTCAAATACTTGGAAAAGTAGTTGGACTATTTAGAAAAATATAATAATATAAAGGAGAGGGTAACCTCTTCTTTTTTTGCACCTTAAAAGCTAAAGCTCATAAAATGTAATAGGAGGTGGAAAATGCTTGAAAATATAAAAATAGGACTTGCAATAACAGGATCTTTTTGCAATTATCCAAAGGTTCAAAAGTTAATTCAAGACTTAAAAGAAGAAAAAGCAGAAAGAATTATTCCAATAATCTCCAAAGTATATGATACAAGATTTTATGAAGGGGAACAGTTTATTAAAATGTTAAAAGAAGAAACAAAAGAAGAAATAGTGGATACAATAGTAAAAGCAGAACCAATAGGACCTAAAAATATGGTAGATATAATACTAGTTGTACCATGCACAGGAAATACAATTGCAAAACTTGCAAATGGTATTACAGATACACCTGTAACTATGGCTGTAAAGAGCCATATTAGGAATAACAAACCAGTTTTAATTGGGGTAAGTACAAATGATGGACTAGGAGTAAATTTAAAAAATATTGGCATTTTACTCGAAACAAAAAATTACTATTTTGTTCCTTTTAGACAAGATGATTTTGTTAACAAACCAAAATCATTAGTTCTAGATTACAAAAAGGTAATTGAAAGTGCAAAACTTGCATTAGATAAAAAACAAATAGAACCGCTTCTTGTTTGACAAATTCTATACCATAATATATACTTTTATTGGTGATAATAATGAGTAAGACATTTTCAAATATTATTATTTTTAATAACGAGACAATAGATTTTATTGAGGAAAAAATAACAAGTATTTTTGAAGGTTTAGATTATATAAAATGTGAAGAAAATGAAGCAAAACATAAAGTGGATATTCTTCATGACAATATTAACAATATATGCGTTGTATCTTCAGATTTTTTTAAATTTGAAGATTCAGATTTAAATAAAAGTACAATAAGAAAGGTTGCAAAAAGAGTTGCACAAGATGCGTTTTTAGCATACGGTGAGGATGATTTTGCAGTACTTGAAAAATATAGTTTTAACAAACGTATTTATGATTATATTGCATTTGGAGAAGAAGAAAAACTAAATCTACTTGGCTATGAAAACAAATCTAGTTATATGTACCCAGAAGTATGGAAAAACCATTTTGTAGGAAGAAATAACTTAGCAAACGTAGATAAACTAATTAGTGAAGAAAGAACTTTCTTTGCAAAAAGCGAAATAATAGTAGAAATACTAAAATTATATGGAATAAAATATGAGCTAGCTACATATAATGTAGGAGATTACATTAGTGGCTCAGATGTTCAAAAAATTACATTATATTTTAAATAGTAGTAATTAAAGAGAAAATACCACTAAATAGGCGTTTTCTCTTTATTTTATGGCATTTTTATGGTATAATTAAGACTGCCTAAAAGTAGGAGGAGTCAAATGAACGTAGGATTAGTAACACTTGGTTGTACTAAAAACCAAGTAGATAGCGAAATGATACTTGGTGTTTTTAAATCTCAAGGATTTAACATTACAAATCAAGTAGAAGAAGCAGACATTATTGTAGTTAATACTTGCGGCTTTATAGAACCTGCAAAAGAAGAAGCGATTAATACAATCTTAGAAATGGCAGATTATAAAGTAGACGGAAACTGCAAAGCATTGATCGTTACAGGATGTCTAGCAAAAAGATATAAAAAACAAATTTATGAATCACTTCCAGAAGTAGACCTTGTAATTGGAGTAGATGAATATAACAATTTTTCAAAAATCTTAACAGAATTCTTTAGTCAAAGTAATATTTTTAGTCACTATAAATTTGATCAAAAACTAGATTTTAATAACAGAATTATTTCTTCAACTTACCCATTAGCATATATAAGAATAGGAGACGGATGCGATAATAAATGTAGTTATTGTGCAATACCACTAATTCGTGGTGGATTTGAATCACGTCAAATGGAGGATATATTAGAAGAAGTAAAAGGTTTAGCAGAACAAGGATTAAAGGAATTTACAATTATTGCACAAGATACATCTAAATATGGACTAGATATTTATGGTGAATTAAAGCTTGCAGAACTTCTAAGACGTATGAGCAAAATTGAAGGCGTAAAATGGATTAGAATTTTGTATATGTACTTATATGAAACTACAGATGAATTAATTGAAGAAATAGCAAGAAATCCAAAAGTTTGCAAGTATTTTGATATCCCAGTACAACATTTAAATAACAAAATGTTAAAGGATATGAATAGACATGACACTAAAGAATTAATATATGAAAGAATTGCTAGAATAAGAGAACTATGTCCTGATGCAATACTTAGAACAACTTGTATTGTAGGTTTTCCAGGAGAGACTGAAGAACAGTTTGAAGAATTAATAGATGGAATTAAAGAGCTTAAGTTTGATAGACTTGGAGCTTTCACATATTCTCCAGAAGAAGATACAAAGAGTTATGATTTTGATGGACAATTAGATGAAGATATAAAACAAGATAGATTAAAAAGACTAATGGATACACAAAAACAAATATCTCTTGAAAAGAATAAAGCAAGACTTGGAAAAACATATGAAGTAATAGTAGAAGACATAGACGAAACAGAAGAATACTTTGTATGTAGATCAATGCTTGAAGCGCCAGACGTAGATGGAAGAATATATGTAAAAATAGATGAAGAAAGTGCAAGTAAAGTAATAGTTGGAGACTATGCACAAGTAGAAATAATAGACTACAATGATTATGATTTATTTGCAAAAGTAAAATAATAGGAGGAGAATAATGTATAACAAGGAAACACTAAAGAGCTCAACACTTGTAGAACTAAGAAAAATAGCTGAAGAAATGAAACTTGAAGGATATGCTAGACTAAAAAAAGAATTTTTAGTTGAAGAAATAGTTAAGCACTTAGAAGAGACAAATGAGCTGGATGAAAAAGTAGATATACAAATAGAAAACCCTGAAACAGATTTTATCACAGAAGGAATTTTAGAAGTTTTACCAGAAGGATTTGGCTTTTTAAGAAGTGACAACTATTTACCAGGTAACAAAGACATCTACGTTTCTCAAACACAAGTTAGAAGATTTAATCTAAATACTGGAGATAAAGTAAAAGGTATCGCAAGATTTACAAATTCTCCAAATAGCAAATTTCCTTCATTAATCTATGTGGATAATATAAATGATGAAAGAATAGAAATATCACTAAAGAGAAAATCATTTGACTCACTAATTCCTATTTATCCAGATGAAAGATTAAGACTTGAAACAGTAGAAAACGAATATGCAACAAGAATAATAGATATACTAGCACCTATTGGAAAAGGTCAAAGAGGACTAATAGTTGCACCACCTAAAGCAGGTAAAACAACACTATTAAAACAAGTTGCAAATGGAATATTAAAAAATAATCCAGAAACAAAATTAATGGTACTTCTAATAGATGAAAGACCAGAAGAAGTAACAGATATTGAACGTTCGATTGATGCAGAAGTCATTCATTCAACTTTTGATGAATCTCCAGAACATCATATAAAAGTATCTAAAATGGTTTTAGAAAGAGCCAAAAGACTAGTAGAGCAAAACAAAGATGTTGTAATACTACTAGATAGTTTAACAAGACTTACTCGTGCTTCTAATCTAGAAGTAGATCCAAGTGGTAGAACACTATCTGGTGGTCTAGACCCTGCAGCTTTATATTTTCCAAAGAAATTTTTTGGAGCTGCAAGAAACATAGAAAATGGTGGAAGCTTAACAATACTTGCTACAACATTAGTTGAAACTGGTAGTCGTATGGATGATATGATATTTGAAGAGTTTAAAGGTACTGGTAATATGGAAGTATTCTTAGATAGAAAATTATCTGAAAGACGTATATTTCCATCAATAGATATATATAAATCTAGCACAAGACGTGAAGATTTATTATTTGATAGCAAAGAACAAGAAACTTCTATATATATAAGAAGACTTTTAAGCCAATCAAATAATGCAGAAATGGTGGAAAAAATAATGAATATTTTAATGAAAACGAAATCTAACAAAGAATTTATTAAAGTATTTTTAGAAAATTTGAAGAAAAAATAATTTTTGTGATATAATTAATTTATCAATAAATATTGAGAGGTAATTTTATGAAAGAAAAAATTAAAGTAAAATTTGAAGATGATAGAGAAATTGTAGTACCATATAAAACTACAGCAATAGATGCAGTAAAAATGGTAGAAGATAATACAGATGACATTTTAGCTGTAACAGTAAATAATGAAGTTAAATTTCAAAAATATGAACTTGTTAAGGATTCAGAAATTAAATATGTAAAAATAGATTCACAAGATGGATATAGAGTATATTCAAAAAGCTTAAAAATGATTCTATATATGGCTGTTACTGAATTATATGGAAATGTTAAAGTAGACTTTCAAGCTACATTAAATAGAAATCAGTATTTTATTACTCACGATTTTGATCTTACTAAAGAAAAAGTTGAAAAAATTAAAGAAAAAATGCAAGAAATAATTGAAAATGATTATATTATTGAAAAACGAGCAATGAGTGTAGATGAAGCAACAGATTACTACATTAAATCAAATGATCAAGATAAGATTCAAAATATGGCTAATAGATTAAAATCATATACTAACATCTATTTTTGTAATGGTTACTATAATAATTTCTATGGCGTTCTTGTACCAAGTACAGGATACTTAAAAGTATTTGACCTTATACCATTTAGAAAAGGTGCATTACTTGTATGTAAGGGAAAAGATGGAAAATTAGTAGAAGCAAAAGATTCACGTTTAATTGATGCTGTAGAAGAGTTTGCAAAATTTAAAGACATAATAGATATAGATAACATAGGCGAATTAAATGAAAAAATATTAAAAGATAACATGATAGACACAATTCAAGTTAGTGAAGCAATTCATCAAAGAAAAATAGTTGAAATTGTACAAGACATTGAATCTAGAAAAGATGTTAAGCTAATTCTAATTGCAGGACCATCATCATCAGGAAAAACAACATTTGCACAACAATTAGGAGTTCAATTAAGACTTACTGGTTATAATCCAATAACAATTTCAATGGATAATTACTTTAAAGAAAGAGAAGATACCCCAACAGGACCTGATGGTAAATATGATTTTGAAACAATAGATGCATTAGACGTTGAGCTATTTAATGAACAGATGCAAAAATTAATAAAAGGAGAGACTATTGAACTTCCAGAGTTTGATTTCATATATGGACATAAACATTACAATGGAAAATTCTTAACATTAAAAGAAAAAGATGTACTTGTTGTTGAGGGAATTCATGCATTGAATCCGGTGATAACTAAATTTACACCACAAAAGAATAAATATAAAATATATATTGCACCTATTACAACATTAAACTTAGATGGCTATACAAAAGTCTCATCTTCAGATACAAGATTCTTAAGAAGAATGGTAAGAGACTATGCAACTCGTGGTCATTCAGTTGAAAAAACATTTGAACTATGGGATAATGTAAAACTTGGTGAGGAAAAATATATTTTCCCATATATTGAAGAGGTAGATAGCATATTTAATTCTAGTGTAATTTATGAACCAGCTGTTATGAAAACTTTTGCTCAACCATTATTATTACAATTAGATAAATCATCTAAGTATTACGCAGAGGCAAGAAGGTTATATGAGTATTTAAATAACTTCTTACCTATGGAAACATCTAACATCCCAATTGACTCATTAATTAGAGAATTCATTGGAAGTGGATGCTTTAACAGATAAAATAAGGGAGCTAACTACTCCCTTTTAATATTGAAATAAAAAAAGGAGGAAATATGGAATTATTAACAACAATATATAATAACCCAGTATTTCAAATTGTATTAAAGCTTGTATTAATCACATTACTATCTGGAATAATTGGATATGAGAGACAACAACAATCAAAACCTGCAGGATTTAGAACTCATGTATTAGTTGGTATAAGTAGTGTTCTAATTATGGTATGCAGTATAGATCTTGCACAAAAATATGGAGATACAGACTATTCAAGAATGCCTGCACAAATTCTATCAGGAATAGGATTTATAGGTGCTGGTACTATACTTTCAAATGGTAATAAAGTAAAAGGGCTAACAACAGCATCAGGACTTCTTGCTATTACTTGTATTGGACTTATGGTAGGTCTTGGTGAATATTTATATTCAATCATTGCAACAATAATAGTATTCCTAGTACTTGAATACTCATATAAATTAGGATCAAGCATTGAACATAGAGCAGACTTTAATTTTGTTATTAGCACAGATAATATTACAGATACTATCAATACAATTAATGAACTAATTAAAGATAAAGATGCAGAAATATTAGATTTAAGTGTTCAAAAAGACGAAGTACTATTAAAGATTAGAACAAATATTACTCAATTTAAAAAGGCGGATTTTGTAACAAAAATGGTTGCAAATGAACATATAAGCCAAATGAAAGAAGTAAATTAAACATAACAAAAGCACATAATAATTACACGAAAAAATAATGTTTAAAAACTTTCAAAAAAACTCTTGCAATTGAATTTCATATGTAGTATATTAATACGCAAGGGTGAGAAAAAAATGAAAAACATGACAATGAAAAAAATGAATACTATCATGTCAGCAAGTAAAGCTTGTTCTTTACTTTGTACTTCATTTTCTCAAAATTCAATGACAAGAAATAGAATAATTATTTCAAATAATTCAAATATAATTTTCGTTAAGAACAGTTAATATTATTTATTTAATATTAACTGTTTTTTTATATGTTTTTTAAAGGAGGAGTTTTTAAATGAACGCGTCAAAAATGACAATTGACATCAACGAAAAACCACCGATTTGGAAGTGGATTATACTTGCACTTCAACACGTATTTGCAATGTTTGGAGCAACTATACTTGTTCCAATACTTGTAAATGGTGCAGCAGGTAGTGAAGTTTTAACAATTCCAGTAGCACTTGTAACATCTGGAATAGGAACACTAATTTATATTTTATGTACTAAAGGAAAGTCACCAGTATATCTTGGTTCATCATTTGCCTTTATTACACCTCTTGCAACAGGAGCAGTTCTTGCTGGAATAGGTGGAGCAATGACAGGTGCAATGCTTGTTGGACTAATATATGTAATAGTAGCACTAATAATAGCAATAGTAGGTAAAGAATGGCTACAAAAAATATTACCACCAATAGTAATTGGACCAATGATTATGATTATAGGTTTAGGACTCGCTTCATCTGCTGTATCAAGTATAGGAATAGCAGCAGGAACTGAAGCAATAAGTATAAAAGGAGTTATAGTTGCACTATTTACATTCTTAGTAACAGGACTTGTAATGCTAAAAGCTAAAGGATTTTTCAAAGTAGTACCTTTCTTAATTGGTATTGCTTCAGGATATATATTATCATGTATACTAGGACTAGTAGACTTTAGCCCAGTGCTTGCAGCAGCATTTTTCAGTGTACCAGATTTTGTTATACCATTTGTATCATACACACCAACATTTGCTGCAGCATTAACTATTGCACCAATTGCATTAGTAACAATAGCAGAACATATTGGAGATCATACAGCATTAAGCACAATTATAGGAAAAGACTTAATTAAAGAACCTGGACTAAATAGAACATTACTAGGAGATGGACTTGCAACTCTAACAGCAGCACTTCTTGGAGGACCACCAAACACAACATATGGAGAAAACACATCTGTTGTTGGTATGACAAAAGTGGCATCAGTTTGGGTAATAGGACTGGCTGCAATATTTGCAATATGTCTTGGATTTTTAGGTAAATTTACAGCTCTAATATCTACTATACCAAGCCCAGTACTTGGAGGAGTATCATTACTATTATATGGATTTATAGCAGTAAATGGTCTTAAAGTATTAATAGAAAACAGAGTAGATTTTTCAAAATCTAGAAATGTAATTATAGCCTCATCAATGCTTGTTTTAGGACTTGGTGGAGCAGCACTTACATTTGGAAGTGTAACAGTTTCTGGAATGAGTTTAGCTGCAGTAGTAGGTGTTCTTCTAAACCTATTACTACCACATGAAGATGAAGAAAAAGAAGAGACAAAAACAGAAGAAGCAAAAATAGAAAAAGAAGAAGAAAAAGATGAAAATAAAGAAGAAGTAGAAAACACATTAAATATACTAGATCATCCACTAGTAGAACATAAATTATCTATACTAAGAGATAAGAAAACAGGAACTAAAGAATTTAGAGAACTAGTAAGCGAACTTGGAATGTTTTTATGTTATGAGGCAATGAGGGATGCATCTTTAGATGATGTAGAAATAGAAACACCAATGACAAAACTAATAGCTAAAAGACTAGATGAAGATAAATACGCATTTTTACCAATACTAAGAGCAGGAACTGGAATGTTAGATGGATTAATAAATGTAATACCAAATGCTAAAATTGGACATATAGGAATGTATAGAAATGAAGAAACACTAGAACCAGTAAGATACTTCTTTAAAGTACCAAAAGATATTAAAAACAGAGAAGTATTAGTGCTTGACCCAATGCTTGCAACAGGAGGTTCTGGATGTGACGCAATAGAACAACTTAAAAAAGAAGGAGTAACTAAAATTAAATTCTTATGCTTAATAGCAGCTCCAGAAGGTGTAAAAAGAATGCAAGAAGAACATCCAGATGTTAAAATATACACAGCAGCATTAGATGAAAAACTAAATGAAAATGGATATATTGTTCCAGGACTAGGAGATGCAGGAGACAGAATATTTGGAACAAAATAGAATATTAATAAAATTTAAATAATAAGTAGCACCTAAATGGTGCTATTTTTATATTTTCTTAAATTTACATAATTACTTGCTAAAATATGCAAAATGTAGTAAAATACTAATTGTTAAAAGTGAGGTGTTAGAGAATGTTTGTAAAAAATGACAATGAGTTCATATGTCAAAACTGTGGTAAAAAAGTAGAAAAATTAAAATATACATCTAGAGATCATTGTAACTATTGTTTACATTCTCTACATGTAGATATCACACCAGGAGATAGGAAGAATGAATGCAAAGGTCTTCTTGTACCAATAAATGTTGAAGAAACATCAAAAAAAGGCAAGGTTATTGTTTATAGGTGTAGCAGGTGTGGTAAAGAGATAAGAAATATCGTAGCACAAGACGATAATCAAGAAGAAATATATAAGATTGTAGAAAACTATGCAAAAGGAGTGACAAGATAGTGTTTTATACAAATAATAATCGTTATGTTTTAAATAGGGAGTAATCCCGCATATTTACTTTTAACTAATATAATTATTAAATAAATTTAAAACATACGAAAGGAAGAAAAAATAATGGAAGAAAAGAAAAAAATGATAGCAAAATGCATATATGATGCATTAAATAATAATGAAATTACAATAGAAGAAATAGAGGCAAAAGTTGAAGTGCCTAAAGATAAACAAAATGGAGATTTCTCATATCCTTGTTTTAATTTAGCAAAAGTAATGAAAAACTCTCCAGTAAATATAGCAAATTCAATTAAAGAAAATATAGTATTACCAGAAGAAATATCTAAAGTGGATGTTGTAAATGGATTTTTAAACTTTTATCTAGATTCAGATAATGTTGTAGCAACAGTATTATCTAAAATAGTAAAAGAAAAAGAAAACTATGGATCAAGCAATGAAGGAAATGGTAAAAATGTAATTGTAGAATATAGTTCGCCAAATATTGCAAAACCATTCCACCTTGGACACTTTAGAAACACAGTACTTGGTAAAGCATTATATGATATATATAAAACATTAGGATATAATGTTATAGGTCTAAATCACTTAGGAGACTGGGGAAGACAATTTGGTATCATTATTGAAGGATATAAACGTTTCAAAGACGAATATGATTTTGATAAGGACCCATTAGCAGCTCTATCAGATATATATGTAAGAATGAATAAAATCTGTAAAGAAGATGAGTCTGAAATGGATAAAGCTCGTGAAAACTTCAAAAAACTTGAAGAAGGAGACGAGGAATATACTAAACTTTGGGAATACTTCAGAGAAGTATCACTAAAAGAATATAAAAGAATATATGATTTACTTGGATCTAAATTTGATTCATACAATGGTGAAGCATTCTATAACGATAAAATGGGCGAAGTAATAGATATACTAGACAAAAAAGGTGTACTAATAGATAGCCAAGGTGCCAAAGTTATTGATGTAGGACCAGATATGCCTCCATGTATTGTACTAAAATCTAATGGTTCAACTATTTATGCAACTCGTGATTTAGCAGCAATACTTTATAGAGCAAGAACATATAATTTTGATAAATGCATATACATTACAGCTACAGAACAAATACTACATTTCAAACAAGTATTTGAAGCAGCAAAACATTTAGTAGATGAAAAATACCAAAAAGGTCTAGAGCATGTAACTTATGGCATGATTAGACTAAAAACTGGTAAAATGTCTACTCGTGAAGGAAACGTAATATATATTAATGATTTAATAGAAGAAGCAATTAAAAAAGCAAAAGATATAATACTTTCTAAAAATGCAAACTTAGAAAATGCAGATGAAGTTGCAAAAAAAGTAGGTATTGGAGCTTTAACATTTAACTATTTAAAAAATAATAAAAATAAAGATATTATTTTTGATCTAGATGATACATTAAGATTTGATGGAGAAACTGGACCATATGTACAATATACATATGTACGTACAAAATCTATGCTAGAGAAAGCTGGATTTAAAGTAGAAGATTTAGATAAAGAAATAGACTACTCATTATTAAAAGAAACTCAAGAAGTTGAGCTAATAAAAGAACTTCAAAAATTTGAAGATGTATTAAAAAGAGCAGCAACAGAAAATGAACCATCTATTCTTGCAAAATACATGATAGATGTAGCAGCAAGCTTCTCAAGATTCTATAACGAATGTCAAGTTGCAACTCTAGAAGATGAAAATCTAAAAGCAGCTAGATGTGCACTTGTATATGCAACAAGTATTGTAATTAAAAAAGGTTTAGGAATTCTTGGAGTAGAATGTCCAGAAAAAATGTAAAAAAGTAAAAAAAGAAGACAGGATAAATATAAATCCTGTCTTTTTTCAACTTACTAGAATAAGTTTTGTAACTATAAAATAGATACATATAACATTTATTACTAGTATAGCCGGTATACCATACTTAAATTGCGCATGTTTAGTCTTGTGTCTGAATGTGTACATACCAATAAGTGAACCAACACTTCCTAAAAATAATGGGATAAGTAACAAAGTTTTTTCTGGAATTCTCCAATGATTGTGCTTTGCTTTAAACTTATCAAGCCCCATAGATAAGAAACCTACTATGTTGATTACAAGGTAATAAATTAGGAAGAACTTCAAAAACTCGTTATTTAGTTCCATATCATTTTCACTCCTTTACTAAATTATATTAAATTAACCAAAATTATGCAATTAATAATAAGTTAAAGATTTTATTTTTCTGTTGTGTTTATATCTACGAGTGTCGAACATAATCACGTATACTAAAAAATCTTCACCTTGCATTTGATCAATCATTTGCTTCTGCTGTGTAAAGTAGTCTAGGTGTGATACGAATTCTTCTTCGAGTTTCTCTTGTGGCATCCTCTCATCGCAGTAATTACCTACTTGCTCTTTGATGTTTTGAATCCTAGATAAAATTTTTGACCTAAATTGATTGTTGCTTAAATCTACAAGCCCGCATATCTGTAATACAGCAATAAAATTATCTACTTTCATACGTTGAAGACTTCTAAGTAGAGTAAAATTATAGTCATTATTAAGAACGATAGATCTTAATATATCTGTAATTGTAGATATTTCATTAATTGCATTTTGTATTAGCTCTTCAGACAAATAAACTGTCTTATTCTTTGAATGCATTGAAATTGTTTGGCCTTTAAGATGTTTTGCAACCTCATCATTATACTCTTTAATGCATGTAGCAAGAGTAGAGATAAAGTCAATTGTACTAATATCGTACTTCCTTTTAATACGAGCAAGCTCATATATATACAGGTCTTTTATAGGATTCTCACAAGACATAATTCTTAGTGCACGGCTGTCATCATGCTGAGTGTCAATTTGTAGCAGTTCGAAAATTCTTTCGTAACTTAACATTAAAACTACCTCCTTATTATGTTCGGCATTAAAAACTATTATGTGACAGCTAATATTATACTATAGATTGAAGTAAAAATAAAGTAAAAGGCTAAAATTTACATAAAAAAATCACAAAAAAGACAAAAATAGACTAAAAATAATTTAAAAATAATAAAAAATATTATGGAAAATTATTATTTATTTTTTCTTTATTTGTTGACAATCTCTAACAACTATTGTATAATATACGAGTAACAAATTAATTTAAAAAGGTAGTACCTATGGAAACATAGTCGTATAAGGCTTTTAAGGAGGGAATTTAGAAATGGCACAACCAAAAAGAAGATGGTCAAAACAAAGAACACATTTAAAAAGATCTACATGGAAATTAGAAGAAACTAATCTATCTACTTGCCCAAATTGTGGTGAACCAGTACTTTCACACAAAGCATGTCCTTCTTGTGGATATTACAACAAAAAACAAGTAGTTGAAATTAAAGCTGAAAAAGAAAACGCTTAATAAAAAAGTAACTCCACATTAAGTGGAGTTTTTTCGTATTTAAGGAGCATATATGGAAGATTTAAAAATATTATATGAGGACAATCACATAATAGTTGTAGTAAAGAAACCAGGCATTCCTACTCAAGGGGATAAAACTGGAGATAAAGATATGCTAACTATTGTAAAAGAATACATTAAGGTAAAATACAATAAACCAGGAAATGTATATTTAGGACTTGTACATAGACTAGATAGAATGGTAGGAGGAGTAATGGTATTTGCCAAAACTTCTAAAGCTGCATCAAGAATATCTGAGTATATTAGACAAAAGAACGTAAAGAAAAGATATCTTGCAGTAGTAAATGGAACTCTACCAGTAAGTGATCAAAAAGTAGAACTTAGAAACTATTTAGTTAAAAACGAAAGACTAAATATGTCTAGAGTTGTAGATAGTACTACAAAAGGTTCTAAAGAAGCAATTCTAGAATATAAAGTATTAAAGAATTTTACATATAATGGTAAAGATTATTCACTTGTAGATATAGATCTTCATACTGGACGTCATCACCAAATTAGATTACAATTTGCAAATATCGGACATCCACTTTATGGAGATGTAAAATATGGACAAAAGGTAAATAAAGTAGGACAAAACTTAGCATTATTTTCATATTATTTATCCTTTTTCCATCCAACAAAAGACGAATACTTAGAATTTGAGTTTAAACCAAACGAACTTGAAAAAAGAGATAAAATATGGGATGTGATTAAATAATGGATTTTGATAGCATAAGACTAGAACTAGAAGCGCTAGAAGAAAAATTAAACACATTAAAAAACGCAATAAAAGTAGAAGAAAAAAAGCAAAAAGTAGAAGAACTTGAAAAAGAAACTTTCAAAGATGGTTTCTGGGATAATATGAAAGAATCATCTAAAATATTAACAGATCTTAAAGGATTAAAAGCAGATGTATCTAAATATGAAAAAGCAGAAGAAGAATATAACGAAGCAAAAACATATTTAGAACTTGCTCAAGAAGAAAATGATAATGATTCTTTTAAAGAGGCAAAACGTTTAACTACAAAGTTAACAAATGACCTTGAAAAACTAGAAGTATCAATTCTTCTTTCAGACCCTTATGATAAAAATAACGCAATTGTAACTATACATCCAGGAGCAGGTGGAACTGAGTCTCAAGACTGGGCACTAATGCTTTATAGAATGTATACTAGATGGGCACAAGCAAATGAGTATAAAGTAGAAGAACTAGACTATCAAGATGGAGAAGAAGCAGGAGTTAAATCTGTATCTTTTCTGGTTAGTGGAGATAATGCTTATGGATATTTAAAAGGTGAGGCAGGAGTACATAGACTTGTACGTATTTCACCATTTGATGCAAACAGTAGAAGACATACTTCTTTTGCAGCACTTGAAGTTCTACCAGAAATTTCAGATGAAATTGTAGTAGATATAAAACCAGAAGATATAGAAATGGATGTATATCGTGCAAGTGGTGCAGGTGGACAACATGTAAACAAGACTTCATCTGCTGTAAGACTTAGACATTTACCTACAGGAATAGTAGTTACTTGCCAAACAGAAAGATCTCAAATGCAAAATAGAGAATATGCAATGAAGATGTTAAAAGCAAAAATATATAAACTAGAACAAGAAAATCACCAAAAAGAAATAAATAACATTAAAGGTGAAACATCAGATATTGCATGGGGTTCTCAAATTCGTTCATATGTATTTTGCCCATACACACTTGTAAAAGATCATAGAACAAACTATGAAACAGGAAATGTTCAAGCAGTAATGGATGGTAAGATAGATGATTTCATTTATGAATATCTAAAGTTTAATTCTAAAAATAATAAATAAAACAGAAAAAATAAAAAAAAGAATAATAAAAATGTAAACTAAAATAGAGGAGACACTACTAAAGTGCCTCCTTTTTCTTGTAAAGAAGAGCAAAATATGGTATAATAAAAGGGTATTATTAAAAATAATGAGGAGGTGGTCCAATGACAAACTCAAAATTTTTATCTGACTATGATAAAAAAACGATACAAAAATTGAAAGATTCTAAATTACTTATCATAGACCTAGATGGGACGTTGATAGACTTTGAAAAAATAGACAATATAATTATTTCAACATTATTTAGAGACAGTAAATTTGTTACAGCTATAGATAAGCTTTTGTGGAAGATAAATAAGCTAGATGTATTTGGTAATGGCTATACTGGTCTAAAACTAAGACTTAAAGTTTATTCATTATTTAGTAAATACACAATGAGGCAATTAAAATATAAGTACGGAATAATGTATGGAATACTAGCAAAAAAAGAATTAAGACATGTTTATAATGAAACTCTAAAAGATATTCTAAAAGAAGGCTATAGTATCCAAATAGTTACTAAAAATGTATATGCACCAGTAGACCTTGTAAACAATTTAGAAAAAGACTTAAAAAACAACAATCTAGACTTAACCTTTTCTACACTAAAGAAAAACAAAAACAAATTTATTAAAGAAAATGTTCAAACACATGATGGTAGAGCATGCATCATTGGAAATAATTTATCTGATGATATCATCACATCTTTCAGACTTGGACTACCTTATATCTACATTGGTAACAGCTTAATAGTTAGAGCAATAATACGAATAACCAATAAGATATTCAAAACTAAAGGTATTCAAGTAACAACATTTAATAAAACAAAGTCACTTTGGAACAAAAAAGAAGATGCAGAATAATCTGCATCTTTTTTTACAGTGGTATACACCATAATTAAGAAAATGTATTGTATATTGACAAAAAAATAATAGAACTATTAACTGGTTAAGTGGGCTTGGGCTCCAATTGCCTGTGCCACTTAATGCTAATAGTTCTATTAATAATAGTATATCACAAAATAGTGAAGAAGTAAATTATGTAAACACAGATAATAAAGGTAGACAACTAATACAAGAACAACAGGAAAATTGTCCTTGAATGGCATGTGAAATTTCCAATAAAAAAGACGCTTTATTTAGCATCTAGTCCCACATGTTATTTTTATCCTTTGGATATTTTTCCAAAATATCATAAAAATTTTTGATTTCTGCTGTTGTTTTACCATTTTTCAATTTAGTTAAAACATCTATTTTTTCATCTAATAGCTTATCACTATCTAAATCAAAAAATTTAATTACTAAATAGTTATATGGTATCTCAATTAATAATTTCATAATTTTAGTTTTTTTATCTTCCATTAATATCCCTCTTCTAACATCTCATCTATTAATTTATCTAAAGCGTCAACTAATTCGGGTTTATCTCTTTTTAACACATCTATTAAGTCAGGCCTTGTTATTGCTAATGAACTGTAGTTGGCTAGCGTTTCTTTTATTCTATTATTAAAAACGCTATAATATTTTTGGCCATGCCCAGCTCTTACTATTTTGTTGTCAGCATATTTGCCACTTGACAGGTTTACACCACTACAAAATTAGAGTAGTGTACCTACATTAACCTCTTCATATCCTCAGGTAGTGGTGCTTCAACAACAAGTGTTTCCTCAGTGATTGGATGGGTCATAGTAACTTTTCTTGCGTGAAGTGCTTGCCTGTCTATGAGTTTATCTATATTTTCTTTGTTGTAATACTCTGCATAGAGTGTATCACCTAAAAGTATGTGTCCAATGCTAATCATATGAACACGGATTTGGTGAGTTCTACCTGTGTGTAGTTGTACATTGAGTATTGTGTAGTTTTTCTCTTTGTTTCTTTCTAGTACTGTATATTCTGTTTTTGCATAGTCACCTTCTGTATCTGGTACTGTATGTCTTAATAGGATAGTGTTATCCATTCTTGCAATGTTTTTCTCAATTACTCCGTGATCTTCTTCAATTATTCCGTCTACTATTGCAGTGTATTCTTTTTGTATGTTTATTTTATGTTTCTTCTTAACAAATAGTTCTTGTATATATTCATTTTTTGCAAATATACATATACCTGTAGTGTTTTTATCTAGTCTAGTAATAATATGTACATTGTATATACCTTGTTTTTTTAGATAGCTTGCAACTATATTAGATAGAGTATTTGTATAGTTATCTGCACTTGGATGAGTAGGCATGTTGGCTGGTTTGTTTACTACTAGCAAATATTCATCCTCGTAAAGTATATCTATTGGCTTATCTACAAGTTCAAACTTATCTTCAAACTTTTGGTCTTTTTTGTTAGTTATATATTTTTCTAAGTCTACTTCAATGTTGTCATTTTCTTGTACTATGTAGTTAGTATATGTAAGTTTTCCATTTACATATATTGTATCTGCATATTTTAACTTTTTAAGTAGCTCAGAAGAAATATATAATCTACGTTTTAATATATCTTTTAACTTTTTATCTTTATCTTGTTCTTTTGCTATATAATTAATTTTCATAACATGTATTATACAATAATTCTTGTAAATTTGCCATACCTAGTGTATAATTATGTAGTATTGAAAGTGAAAAAGTGTATGAAAGAAGAAAGAATAGACGATTTAAACCTAAATGGAAAAGTAATAATACAAAATCCAGATTATTTCTGCTTTGGAATAGATAGTGTACTGCTTGCAAACTTTGTGGAATCTAAAAATTCTAGAAATGTAATAGTAGATCTATGTAGTGGAAGTGGAGTAATACCTGTAATAGTATCACAAAAGAAAGATTATTCTAAAATAATGGCTGTAGAACTTCAAAAAGAGATGTTTGAGCTTTTAGAAAAGAATATTAGTATAAATTCTTTGAAAGATAAAATAATCCCTTTAAATGTCAATATAAAAGAATTAAACTTGAAAGAAAAAGTAGATATAGTTACATGTAATCCTCCATATAAAGAGGTAGGAACTGGAGTAACAAATGAAAATAGCGTAAAATATATTGCTCGTCACGAGGTAGAATGCACATTAGAAGATGTATTTAAATGTAGTTCAAAAGTATTAAAGCAAAAAGGTAAACTATATCTTGTACATAAACCTCAAAGACTTAATGATTTAATATCTATTGCAAGAAAGTATAAACTAGAAGCAAAAAGAATGCGTTTAGTTTATCCAAAAGTAGATAGTAAACCAAGTATTGTACTACTTGAGTATGTATATTGTGGTGGAAATGAAATGGATATACTACCACCATTAATTGAGTATGACGAGAGTGGCAATTATACAAAAGAAATTTATGAAATATATGGGAGTGAAAAATAATGACAAATGAAAATAGAGGAGTGCTTTTTGTAGTAGGTACTCCAATTGGAAATTTAAAAGATATAACACTACGTGCAATTGAAACATTAGAGAGTGTAGATTTAATACTTGCAGAAGATACAAGACAAACTCTAAAGCTATTAAATCACCTAAACATTTCTAAATCCATGATAAGTTACCACAGACACAATGAAGCAGATAAAATTGACACAGTAGTTGGGCTTTTAGATGAAGGAAAAAATGTAGCACTAGTAAGTGATGCAGGAATGCCAATAATTTCAGATCCAGGACAAGGCTTAGTGCATTACCTAGTAGAAAATGATTACAAAATTGAAGTAATACCAGGAGTAACAGCACTAATTACTGCAATTGTTCGTTCTGGAATGGATTCAACAAGATTTACATTTGAAGGTTTCTTATCTGTGAGCAAAAAACAAAGAATAAAAAGATTAGAAGAACTAAAAAATGAAATCCGTACAATGATATTTTATGAAGCACCACATAAAATATTATATACTCTAAAAGATATGTATGAAGTATTAGGTGAGCGTCATATTTGTATTTGCCGTGAACTAACAAAAGTACATGAAGAATATAGAAATACAACGTTTAGTGAAGCTATCGAAACTATAGAAAGAGACGGAATAAAAGGAGAAATAGTTCTAATTGTAGAAGGTGCAAATGAAGTAGAACTTGAAGAAAAGAAAAAAGCAGAGCTAGAAAAATTAGATCCAGTAGATATGGTAAAAGATTATATCTCATCTGGAATGGATAAAAAAGATGCAATTAAAAAGGTAGCAAAAGAGCTAGGAGTAAACAAAAACGAAGTATATAAACAATGTATAGATTTAGAGTAAAAGAAAATCACCCAAATTACTGGGTGATTATTTTTTTGAAATCTCTATAGTATTTAATGACTTTAGCAAGGTTTTTCTCATACATTTCATTTGAGTTTAACTCAAGCATTTCATCATCACTTGTCATAAAGATGGGTTCTAAGTTTTCTCTTCCAAGATCTGTTTCAAAAGATACAATGTCTAAAAGTAGTTTGTTGTTTTGCCTTGTCTCATTTTGTAGCTGTGTTAGAAATTTATTTCCAACATCTTGGAACTTAGTAAGTCTTACTGGATGAAAGATTATTCTAGAATTTGGAAGCGTGAAGCGATGCGCTCTTGGAGCACCAAGAAATATGATAGATGCACTGCTTACAGCCTGTCTTGTAATTAGAGTATAAACAGGATTTGGTAAAGACTTAAGTATATTATATATACTAACGCCAACATGAAAGTCTCCGCCATTTGAGTTTATAGTAATAATTACAGGAACTTTTTCATCTTCTAAAAGAACACCTTCAATAAACTTAAGAAAATCATAGTTTAGTCCGTCCATTAATTTCAGAGCAAATATGGTAAATTTTAGGTTTCATAATAATTCCCCCTTTACTATATTTTAGATAGGATAACATTATATCATTATTAATAGATTTTGCAAATTAAATGTTTAGATTTGTTTTTTCTTGTTTAATATTTTTACTCATGATATAATCTCTTTTGTAATTAGAGGAGAGACATTATGAAAGAAAAAGAAGAAGAAAGACTACAAAAAATGTTAGAAATAGAGGAAGGATTATACTCTAAAGGAATAAAACATGTCTGTGGAGTAGATGAGGCAGGGCGTGGACCACTTTGTGGACCAGTAGTTGCAGCTGCTGTAATTCTAAAGCCAGATTCAAAAATTGAAGGAGTAAATGACTCAAAAAAGCTATCTGAGAAAAAAAGAGAACAAGTATATGAGAATATAATGGAAAACGCATTAGCAGTAGGAGTTGGAATGAGTGATGTAGATGTAATAGAAAGTGTAAACATTCTAAATGCTACAAAACTTGCTATGAAAGAAGCAATATCTAAACTTAAAGTTCAACCAGAGTATGTTTTAATAGATGGAAACCAAATGATAGATATTAAGATTCCAGGGGAGACTGTAGTCCATGGAGACGCAATATCTGAATCAATTGCTGCAGCATCAATTGTTGCAAAAGTAACAAGAGACAGAATGCTAATAGAATGGGATAAAACATATCCAGAATATGGATTTGCAAAACATAAAGGATACGGAACAAAAGCACACACAGAAGCAATAGCAAAATATGGTCTAACACCATTACATAGACCAAGCTTTTGTACTAAATTTGTTAAAGGGGGAAAATAAATGAAACTAATATCATGGAATGTAAACGGACTTAGAGCATGTATAACAAAAGGATTTGAAAATTTCTTTAAAGAAGTAGATGCAGATATGTTTTGCATACAAGAAACAAAAATGCAAGAAGACCAAGCAGAAGAAATACAATATGAAGGTTATCATAGATATATGAATAGTGCAGTAAAAAAAGGCTATTCTGGTACTATGGTATTTACAAAACAAGAACCAATATCTGTGACTTATGGTCTAGGTATAGAAGAACATGATCAAGAAGGAAGAATTATTACTTTAGAGTATGATAAATTCTATCTTGTATGTTGTTATACACCAAATTCAAAAAGAGAACTTGAAAGATTAGATTATAGAATGGTTTGGGAAGATGAAATGCTAAAATATTTCAAAAAATTAGAAGAGACTAAACCAGTAGTATATTGTGGAGACTTAAACGTTGCACATTGTGAAATAGATATCAAAAACCCAGCAACAAATCACCACAGCGCAGGATTTACAGATGAAGAAAGAAACAAATTTAGTGTACTTCTTTCAAATGGATTTATAGATACATACAGATACTTATATCCAGAAAAAGTTGAGTACTCTTGGTGGTCATATATGAGACAAGCAAGAGAAAAGAACATTGGATGGAGAATAGACTATTTTGTGGTATCTGAAGCATTAAAAGATTATATTAGTGATGCTAAAATTCATACAGAAGTTTTAGGAAGTGACCATTGTCCAATAGAACTAGACATAAATTTATAGTTTATTATTGAAATAAGTTTACATATATTATACAATTTATACGAAAGAGGTGTTATTATGAGTTTTATAAATAGAATTAAAAATTCATTTACCAAAGATTATAATAAAAATGATAGAATGGCAAACTTTTATGGTTACGACTTAAAAATAGATACATACGAAGAAATAGAGAAAACTACAAGGAAAAATTTTAGAGAAACTGAAGACTTAAACAACAAGTTGCTTGAAATATACAAAGATAAAGAACATGTAGATATGCAACAAGAGATAATGAAAAAATATCTTGGAAAATCTCAAGATGAGATTAATCAACAAATGTTTGCACAAGATCAACAAGTTAACGAAGAAATAGATAAAGTAGCCCAAGAACAAGGTTTATCTGAAGAAGAAAAAGAAAAAATCAAACAACAAGCACTTGAAGATAGCATGAGTGAACAAGCACCTGAAGGAAAAGACAAAAAAGAGGCTATAAAGGCACTTATATACTCAGCAACATATAAAGTAATGTATGAAGATTATGCTAAAAAAGCTTTAAAAATGAAACACGAACAATATAACGAAAGAGACTTAGCTATGGGAAAAGAAGAAACAATGGAAATCATAGCTATGGAAAAAAATTTAGAAAAACTAGATTTACTATACTTTAATCATACAGGAAAAAACATTACAGATATAGAAAAAATACAACAAAGAAAAGAAGAATTTCAAAAAGACTTTAATGATGAGGAAAAGAGCATCCAAGATGTTGCAACCAAAAATACTCGTTCATTAGATACACTGTACAAAATCCGTGCAGAAAAACATGAGAAATATATAAAAGCATTAAAAAATCCAGCTTTAAGTGATTATGAAAAAGCAACATATAAAAGAGAATATGAAGAGGCAAACTTAGATTTTATTCAAAATAATCCTTCTCTTGAAGAATATAAGAGCGATTTAAGACTTGAAGAAAAAAATAAAGAAGAAATAGAAAAAGCAGATCTTAAAGAACCATCAGCTGCACAAAAATATATGTATAAAGATGAAAAAGAACTAGATGGAAACCCAGATGCTAAAAAAGTGGTAGATAGAGTACAAGAAGAAAAGCTACAACGAGATGAAAAATCATTTGAAATGTCTCAAGTTGAACAAAAAGATGCCATAGATAAAGGAGATATAAGAGCAGCAAAGAACATTTCAGATGTACAAAGAGAAGGTAATATATACGAAGAAAATATAGATAAAGTACCTGGACAATCTAGTAGATCTGAAATAAAACAAGAACAAGAAAAAGAACAAGAAATAAGTGACAGAGGATTTTTCAACAGTTTAAAGAAAGTTAGAAATCCTGAAGAAAGAACTACAGAAGAATTAGAAGATATAGCATCGGATAATGAAAAAATATCAAAAGATCAAGTACAAGAAAAATCATATGAAGAGATGCAAAAACAAGAAGAATATCAAAGAGAAATAAGAAGAAAAAATGATAAACCAAATCATAATTAAAGGAGAATAAAATGAAATATACATATAAACCTGAAGGTACATGCTCTGTACAAATGGATATAGATATTAACGAAGAAAATGATACAATAAATTCAGTAAAAATAGTAAGAGGATGCCCTGGCAACACACTTGGAGTATCAAAACTTGTTGAAGGAAGAAAAGTAGATGAAGTGATTTCAATACTAGAGGGGATACCTTGTGGCTATAGAGGTACATCTTGTCCAGATCAACTTGCAAAAGCATTAAAAAAATACAAAGATAATAAATAGTTTTAAATTAAAAGCACTTAATTGTAATGATTAGGTGCTTTTTTTCATATTATTTATTGGTGATTAAATGAAAGTACATATAATTGGAGAAGATCAAAGAAGTAACTATTTAAGAAGACTATATGAAAATGATATAGTTTCCATTAAAGAGGCAGATACAATTATTTGCCCAATACCATTTACAAGAGATAATATAAAGATAAATAACAGCAATATGTCAATAGAAGAACTCATAAATATACCAGATGTTGAATTTAAAAAAATTTATACAGGAGCTTTAAATAGTTTTGCAAAAGAAAAGTTAAATGAAAAAAATATTAAAGTAATAGACATAATGGAAGATGAGGCGTATGCCATTAAAAACGCTATTGCAACTGCAGAAGGTGCAATTAAAAAAGTAATAGACTCAACACCATTTACAATTAATAAAAGTAACATTTTAATACTAGGATATGGCAGAATTGGTAAAATTTTAAGCCGTTATCTATCATCATTTGGGGCAAAAATTTATGTCGAAGCAAGGAGCAAAAAGGATATTGCATTAATTAAAAGTATGGGTTATAATGAAGTGGAATTAGAAAGGCTAGAAGATTATTTACCTATAGCAAATATAGTAATTAATACTATTCCAAGTATGATTTTAGATAAAAATAAAGTAGATCTTCTAGATTCAGATTCATACGTTTTAGATTTAGCATCTAGTCCTGGTGGAGTAGATTTTGAAGCATTAAAGACAAGAAATATTAATACATGTTGGTACTTGGGAATTCCTTCAAAAGACTCACCACTAACAGCTGCTAAATACATAAAGGAAACAATAGATGAAATAAAAAGAGGTAATGAAAAATGGGAGAAAAAATCGATGTAAAATCTCTTGTAAAAAAGAGAAAAAAAGAACTAAAACAACAAATTGACACTTTAAAAATTTTTGGTATCAAACCAAAACTTGCTGTAATACTTGCAAGTGATGATGAAGCATCAAAAGTATATGTTGCAAACAAAAGAAAAATGTGCGAAGAAGTTGGAATTGAACAAGAAGAATATATACTAGACAAAAATACAACTACTGAGGATGTAGTAAAATTAGTAGAAAAACTAAATAATGATAAAACAGTAAATGGAATACTTGTTCAACTACCATTATATAAGCATCTAGATATGGATGAAATACTAGATAGTATTTCAGATAAAAAAGATGTTGATGGATTCCACCCATTAACTCTTGGAAAATTATTCATTGGAGAACATGAAACATTTATATCATGTACTCCAAAAGGAATAATGACAATACTAGATAGTATTGGAACAGATTATGTTGGAAAACATGCTGTAATTGTTGGAAGAAGTAGAATAGTAGGAAAGCCAATATCTCAACTTCTTTTAAAACGTGGAGCAACAGTTACAATTTGTCACTCTAAAACTCCAGATATATCTGTGTTTACTAAGACTGCAGACATACTTGTTGCAGCAGTTGGAAAAGCTCATATAATTAAGAAGGACATGATTAAACCAGGTGCAATAGTAGTAGATGTAGGAATAAATAGAGTAGATGGAAAACTACAAGGAGATGTTGACACAGAAGGCGCTCTTGAGGTATGTAGTAAAATAACACCGGTTCCAGGTGGAGTAGGATTAACTACTGTTCTATCTTTACTTGAAAATGTTGTACAAGCTGCTCGTATGCAATCAGATACAAATAAAATGATATAATAAAAAAGAAAGTCTGTACTAAATTAGTACAGACGATTTTTTTCAAAAAAAGTAAGAGAATTTCTTCTCTTACTCAGTTTTGTACAGATCAAAGTAATATGTTATCTGAGAATTCTCTTTCTCATAGATATCTTCTTGGTAAGATAGCTCGTCAAAAGTAAAATGTGGCGTAATACTACTACGCTTATCATAATACCTATACAAAGTACTATCAATTGGAAAAACTACCATTAAGGTAGTATCAATAACCATATCATCAACCTCAATCCATACATGATCGCCATCAGGGCAATTCTTTGTGCCTTTAAGTATTTCTACTTTTCCTGTGCAAATTAGTGGACGCTCAAAAATAGTTGACACATAATATGCTGTCAAAAGACAATTTCCTATATTATATCCATCCTTAAAAATTGTCTTTAAAGACAAAGTCTTATAACCATCTATAAACTTTATCTTATTTATTCTATTTTCAAACTCTTTGGACCAAGAGTAATCCTCTAATTTAATTTTGTGATGCCTAGATATAATCAATCTCAAACGCTTCGAAGGTATCATTAGTATCACTTCCTTTTCAATTAATATAGGAGAGTAATTATAACACCCATATCTTAATATGTAAAGAATTAATTGTAAAAATAGTGGAAATAATACAATAATTATTGTAAAATAGAAATGAATCGAGGTAGATAATATGAATATAGAAATAACAAAAGCAAATGTTGAAGACGCATTAGCAATATCTATTGTGAATGCATTTACATGGAAAACTAGATATACAGGAATAGTAAGTAAAAGAATAATTAACGAAAGAATGAAAAATGTATATGAAAACGCAAATAAATATAAAGAAAGAATTATAGAAGATGGACAATATATTGTAGCAAAAGTAGATGGCATAGTTGTTGGATTTTCTAGATATGGTAAATCTGAAAAATACGATGAGTTTGGTGAACTTTATGCACTATATCTACTAGAATGCTTCAATGGATATGGTATCGGTAAAAAGCTTTTTGAAAAAACAAAAGAAGAGCTAAAAAGGATGGGATATCAAAAATTTGTTTGTAATTGTTTAACAAAAAATCCAACTATGGAGTTTTATGCACATATGGGTGGAGAAAAAATAAATGAATTTTTAAGTGACATACATGGCGAGCAATATAGCGAAACTACATTCATATTCAATATATAGGTAAATTAATTAGCATAAAAAGTTGTAAAGTATACATAATTATGGTATAATAGCCGACGCACGCATAAATAAAGATATCAAAGTATAATTATTGGGGAGGAATAGGATGAAGGTTTTAAAGAATGTTAACTTAGAAGAAGTAAAAAAAATATACAATTCTAGTACTAAAGAATTTATTTCCGAACAAAGTAATAACGAAGCTGTTACAGATAAAAATATGGAAAATTATCTATATTATTTAGACGATGGCAAAGAGGCAGTAGGTTATATTACTATATACACTAAAAGTGACTTCATAGAGCAAGAAGAGTTTGATGTTACTCTTCCAGTTAAGGAAGGAAGTATATATATATGGGAAATAGGAACAAAAAAAGGATATGAAGGAAGAGGGATTGCAACAAGTTTGGTAAAATATATTATTAACATGTACAATAACGTAGATATATATTCAGTTGTAGATGTTGAAAATATTGGTTCGGTAAAAATACATGAAAAACTTGGTTTCAAACAAGTTGAATCCTTTATAGGACACTTCTTTTCAGATAAAGACGAAAAGTATATAATATACAAATTGTCCAGACATTAGCTGAAATGTTACAAAAACTTAAAAAAAATAGTAAAAAACAAGGTAGTATTCATATATTGCCTTGTTTTTATTTACACATTATGCTATAATGCAGTTGAAATGATGACAGAGTTTATCGTTTAGGAGGTGAAATATATGACAAAAGCAGATATGATCAAAGCATTAGCAGACAAAACTGGAATGACAAAAGCAGATAGCCAAAGAGCATTCGATGGTGTTTTTGAAATTCTAAAAGGTGAACTTGGTAAAGGAGAAAGAGTAGCAGTAGCTGGTTTCGGTACTTTCAGAGTTTCTAAAAGAGCTGCAAGAATGGGTAAAAACCCAAGAACTGGAGAAGCTATTAAAATTCCAGCAAGCAAATCAGTTGCTTTCAAAGCTGGTAGCGAACTAAAAGCTAAAGTTAACTAATTAAAAAGTTAATATGCTAGTACCTATTTGGTACTAGCTTTTTTTATTGCTAAAATGACATTTAAATGATATACTATACATGTAATAAAAGGAGAAATATATGAACATTAATTTTTCAAATGTAAGAGTAACAGAAAACATACAAGAAGCAAACTGTATAACACATAGTGGTACATTTCACGCAGACGAAATATTTGCTACATTAATACTAAGCATTATTAAAGATAATATAGTAGTCTATAGAACTAGTGAAGCAAACGATGAAATGAAAAATTCAGACTGCATTATATATGATGTGGGACGTGGAGAACTTGACCATCACCAAAAAGGTGGAAATGGAACAAGAGAAAATGGTGTGATGTATGCTTCATGTGGCTTAGTATGGAAAAAATATCATAAAGAAGTATTTAAAAGATTAAATGTTGAAGAAAAAGACTGGGATTATTTATATAATCAAATAGATAAAAATCTAATTCAGTTTATTGATGCAAACGATAATGGCCTAACACCAGATATAGGCGTAGATTATAAATATGTAACAATAGCAAGTATTGTAGCATCATTTAATCCACGTTGGGATGAAGATATGGCAATATCTAACAATAGATTTATAGATGCAATGGACGTTTGTAAAAAAGTATTAGAAAACGAGATATTATCTCAAATATCTAAACTTAAAGCAAAAGACAAAGTAGAAGAAGCTATACAAAATTCTAATAATCATGTATTAATACTAGAAGAATATATGCCATGGCAAGATTTTGTTTTATCTAGTGAATCAGATAAAGCAAAAGACTTATGGTATGCAATCTATCCTTCAAAAAGAGGAGGATATGCACTTCATTGTGTAGTAAAAAAATTAGGATCTTTTGAAAATAGAAAAAGCTTACCACTTGAGTGGGCTGGACTTGAAAATGAAAAACTACAAGAAGTGACTGGAGTGGCTGACGCAAGATTTTGCCACACAGCAAGATTTTTAGCAACAACAGATACATATGAGGCGGCAATAAAACTTGCAGAACTTGCAGTAAATAATAGAGGTGAATAAATGTTTAAACTACATTCAAACTATAAGCCTACAGGAGATCAACCAGAGGCTATAGAAAAATTAGTTGAAGGAATAAAAAGAGGAGATAAAGGCCAAACACTTTTAGGGGTTACTGGTTCTGGTAAAACATTTACTATGGCAAATGTAATTGCTCAGGTAAATAAACCAACTATTGTTATGGCACATAATAAGACCTTAGCAGGACAACTATATAGTGAGTTAAAAGAGTTCTTTCCAGAAAACGCGGTAGAATACTTTATCTCATATTATGATTATTATCAACCAGAAGCATATATTGCTTCTACTGACACATATATAGAAAAAGAATCACAAATAAATGATGAAATAGATAAGCTACGTCATAGTGCAACAGCAGCACTTTTTGAAAGAAAAGATGTAATAATAGTAGCATCAGTTTCTTCTATCTATTCTCTAGGTTCACCAGAAGACTACAGCTCTATGGTAATATCTGTACGTCCAGGTATGAAAGTAGATAGAGATGAAATTATAGAGCGTTTAGTAGAAATGCAATATACAAAATCTGAAATGGATTTTAAACGTGGTGAGTTTAGAGCAAAGGGAGATATATTAGACATATTCCCAGCTGGTGAGGGAGAACAAGCAATACGTTTAGAATTCTTTGGAGATGAAATAGATAGAGTATGTTTGATTGAAGCTTTAACAGGTAAAGTACTTGCAACATCTAAACATGAATTTATCTATCCTAAGTCTCACTATGTAATACAAAGAGAAAAAGTAGATAGTGCAATAGAAAGAATTCAAAAAGAATTAGAAGAGAGAGTAAAATACTTCAAAGAAAGAGATAAAATAGTTGAGGCATATAGAATAGAACAACGTACTAATTTTGATATAGAAATGCTTCGTGAAACTGGATTTTGCCAAGGAATTGAAAACTATTCAGCAGTGCTTACTGGACGTGAACCAGGTTCTACACCTTATACTCTTTTTGATTATATGGGAGATGATTTCTTAACAATAATAGATGAGTCTCATGTAACAGTGCCACAAATTCGTGGAATGTACAACGGAGACAGAGCAAGAAAAGAATCACTAGTAGAAAATGGATTTAGACTTCCATCTGCTTATGATAACAGACCTCTTCGTTTTGATGAATGGGAAAGCAAAGTTAAACAAGTTGTATTTGTAAGTGCTACTCCAGCAGATTATGAAGCAGCACATTCAACTCAAGTTGCAGAACAAATTATTCGTCCAACTGGACTATTAGATCCAAAAATAATAGTAAAACCTACAGAAGGACAAATAGAAGACTTAACACAAAACATCAAAGAAACAGTTGCAAAAGGCGAAAGAGTATTAGTTACAACTTTAACTAAGAAAATGGCAGAAGAACTAACAGCATACTTAAGTGAAAAGGATGTAAAGGTAAGATATATGCATTCAGATATAGAAGCTTTAGATAGACTTGAAATTATTAGAGATTTACGTCTTGGTAAGTTTGATGTTTTAGTAGGTATAAATCTACTAAGAGAAGGTCTAGATATTCCGGAAGTATCGTTAGTTACAATACTTGATGCAGATAAAGAAGGATTCTTACGTAGTGAGCGCTCACTAATTCAAACAATTGGTAGAGCTGCAAGAAACTCTGAAGGTAGAGTAATAATGTATGCAGATGAATTAACTGAATCTATGGAAAAAGCAATACACGAAACAAATCGTAGAAGACAAATACAAGAAAAATATAACGAGGAACATGGAATTATTCCTCAAACAATTAAAAAAGAAATTAGGGATAGTGTACAAGCAACATTTAAAGAAGAAGAACAAGCAGAAGATATCAACGTTAAGAAGGGTGAGACAATAGATGAGTCTATTGAACGTCTAACAGAAGAGATGATGTCTTATGCAAGAAAATATGAATTTGAAAAAGCAGCAACAATAAGAGACTTTATTGAGCAACTAAAAAATATGAAAGACTAAACGTAATAATAGAGGGTGATTTTATGGGATTCATAATAATAGACAAAATAAAAAACAACAATAAAAAGATTATGATATTTACTGAAGGAACAATACTTAAACCTAAGCACAATAATTTCTTTTCAAGAATATCCATGACAAAATATATTCCAATCAAAAATGCAATTGAAACACTAAAAAAGTGGCAAGAAGAAGGATTTGAAGTAATATATTTAACTTCTCTTAAGACAAAAGGTGCAATGAGAATGGCGCAAAGATTAGATGAACTTGGCTTTACTGGATCAATGGTAGGTTATAGACAAAAAAGACAAGACTATGCAACACTAATTAAAGAAGAACTACCAGATATTCTAATAGAAGACAATGCAAAAAGTGTTGGTGGCCATATGTGCTATGATGAGCTTACAGATGATGTAAAAAAACAAATTAAGCATATTGTAGTTGAAGAATTTGAAGGAATAGATAATGTTAAGCTATATGAAGATAGAAATATAACTTTTAAAAATGAAGATACAAAGATAGAAGACAAAAAAGAAGAAAAAGTAGCAAAAACTAAAAAGAAGAAAAAGAATAAAAACAAAAAATAGTAATATGAATAGATAAAGAGGCACATAGTCTCTTTATTTTTTTACATAAAAGAGGAGTTACATGCATATATATTATTAGGTGATGTACATGGAAGAAAAATCTTTTAAAGAACAAAATATTGTTATTCAAAACAGAGAAAAAACAGTTGTAACAGGAGTAGAAGATATTTTAAGTTTTGATGATGAGCTTGTTATTATGCAAACAAATCTTGGTATGCTTACAATTAAAGGTCAAGAATTAAAAATGAATAAGCTAAATTTAGATAATAGTGAGCTAATAATAGAAGGAAAAACATGTGCTATTGCATATTCAGATGCTGTAGATGGAAACAAGAAGCAAGGATTTATGAGTAAACTATTTAAATAATGATAAAAAATGAATTGTTTTCCTTTTTATTATTTTTTACACTTGGAATTGTAATATCTTGTATTCTAGACATATTTAGAACTTTAAGAATTATTAAAAAGAAAAATTCAATATATGTAGTAGCAATACAAGATATTATATTTTTTTCTATTGTTACAATTATTACAACAATTGGAATGATATATACAGTTAAAGATAGAGTAAGATGGTATATGTTCTTGGCTTTGTTGCTAGGAATAATAGTCTCACGCATAACTATAAGTAAAGCATTAATTAAGGTTTACAGTAATCTATTTAGTATGTTTTCGAGTTTTGTAAAGTTTTTATGTGTTCCAATTAGTCTATGGCTTTGTATTTGCAAAAAAATAATAAAAAAACTTAGCAAAAAATGTTGCAAAATGTTTTTTCTTATGATAAATTTAAAATGTAAACTACTAACTGTTTTTGGCAATATGAATAATTTTAAAAAGGTAAGAGGGTTGTTTAAAAATGAAAAGAAATCAAGGAAACATGAGGAAAAGACGAAACGTCAAAAAGAAGAAAAAGTCTTTTAATATAGTCCATCTAGCAGCAATTGCATTCGTACTATATTTTGGCTTTACTTTTTGCGACCAACAAATAAAAATAAACAAATACAACTCTCAAATCGAAATGTACAAAAAACAAATAGAAGCAAAACAGGATTTAGTAGAATACTACAATAACAAAAATGAAAATATTGCCTCAGATGAATATATAGAGTCTGTTGCAAGAGAAAAATTAGAACTTGTAAAACCATATGATGTGGTATATATAGATTCAAATAAATAAGCAGTCAATGTTAGTTTGACTGCTTTAATTTATACATTTTTATTGTCACAGAGTAATTATCATTTGCTGCTGTGATTTTAATTTTTTCACCGGTATTATTAACAAATCTTAAATCTAGACTTCCATAATATACTGTAGCATCTTTATCTGCAGGTACATAATATACACGCCTACTATGTGGATGTCTTTCTGTTATTTCTAAATTTGCAAGTAGAGCAACATTATATAAAGTTGAACTAACTTGACACATTCCACCAGCACTTACTTGAATTAGTTTTCCTTCACTATCAAAGCCGGTTGCCTTTAGAAAGCCGTTTTCTTCACCCATAGGTCCTATAGTATCATTAAATGAGAACTCTTGGCCAGGTTCAATTGTTGTATCATTAAGGCTTTGACATGCCTTAGTAATATTGAACACTCTATTTTCTTCGTTATCATATAAAGTTGAAGTAAAAGATGCAATTTCAATTTCTTCATAAATAATTTCTTTTTCAATATTTACAGTATCGTCATTATTAAGTTTTTGGTCAATATTTGTTTTAACATCTTTAATTTCATTTATATTTAGTTTGTTGTTGCTTCCAATAAACAAATACATAATATATATAACTATTCCAATTACTATTGCAGTGCACACAAAAGCAAGTATATCTGATCCATCTTTGTTTTTCATAAATCATTACCTCATATATATTATTTGAAAAGTTACATAAGTTATACAAGGTAAAAATTATTATAAAAGCATTAACAAATATAGCTATAAAACTTGACATAATCACGAATCAGTGCTATAATAAATCAGTACAATTATATATTTTAAAGCAATTAATTAATATAGTGCAAACAGAGATTATAAATAAAGAAGGGAGAGATATGTATGCAATTATTCAATATGGGCTCAGAAACTAAATTTAGAGTTTTCTTTAATGAATTAGAAACACACAATATTGAAAAGTCTCTAGGAAGTGAGAACATAAGTATTAGGAATACCACACTTTGTGAACACATTGAGAAAACAGTTCCTAGTCTATTTGAAGAATTTTCGCACAAAAGAGTAATGGTCTTAAACATATGTCATGATAGACCATACATATCTGCAATAGTTTTGGTTCAAGATATCGACGCAAAATTTCCTACACCAAAAGAAAAGAAACACCTTTTAAAAGTTACAAAAGTTAGTTTTACAGATGGTAATGCTTTTAAGGATTGGCTGCTAGATAAAGACTATTCATACAAAGTTGTTTATGTGTCAAGAAATAACAAAGTTAAAGTAGCAATTTTCAACATGAGAGAATCAGATGAAATGAAACTTGCTCAATATGGTGCAAAAATAGTAACTGTGTATGATGTCTTAAGATACATGTTATCTGAAACCATGTATAAACTAGAAAAATGTTTTCAATGAGTCTTCTATATGAAGGCTCATTTTTTTACGCATATTTTAACATTATATTCTTCAAGCCAGTATTCTATTTGTATTAAATAGGCTATAGTTTGTGGATAAGTCATTAGTTGACCAAATAGGTTTTCTTTTAAATCTTTTCCATGTGTTTTAATTAATTCCAAAACATATTCCTTATTTATAATTTCTAATATTTTTGAATTAGGACTGTTTAAAATATCTAGCATCTTTTCTTCAAGCATTTTTAAATATTCTTTGCTATATGTTTTAGGAAATGGTGATTTTTTTCTATTAACAATTTCTTTTGGCAGTATATCTTTAAATGCTTCTTTTAAAACGTATTTTTCAATTGGAGTAGAGTTGTTACCTATAATACCAAACTTAATATGTGCTGGAATATTATATACATACTCAAATATTCTATAATCTGCAAAAGGCATATGAATATTAATATTATTTGCTCTAGACATTGAGTCTCCTCGCTCAAGTAGAGTATTAGCAAAATACTTTAATGTTAAATAATTAATTTCTTTATAATTGTTTTCATATGTATTTAAACCAATATGTTTAATACTATTTAAAACATTACTTTTGGAATCTAGTATGTATTTTTTTATATCTCCGTTATTAAGAAGCCCAGGTTTAACTAACTTTTCACGCAATTCTTGTGATCTTGCCCAAGGAAAATAATCTGTATCTTGCAATTCTTTTCTGTAATACCAAGGATATCCACCAAATATTTCATCTGAACATTCTCCAGAAAAAATATTTTGAACACCATTTTCTTTTAGTTCTTTACAAAAACAAAACATAGAAGAATCTACATCTGCCATTCCAGGCATTTCTCGGGCACACATACTTTCATATAAGCAGTCATATAATGATGAATTATTTATAGTTATTATATTGTGATTTGTTGGTATCTTTTTATTCATAATAGCTACATAGTCACTATCTTTTGTTCCTTGGTAAGAAGAAGGAGTAAAGTCTTTGTCATTTCCTTCGTAATTAATAGAATAAGTTTTAATATTAAAATCTTCTTTTTTAGCTAGAGCTACAATTATACTCGAGTCAAGACCACCAGAAAGCATAGAAGACATATTGTCATGCATTTGTCTTTGAACACTATCTTTAACTAAATATTTAACGTTATAAAGGATATCATCTAAACTATCTGTGCTTTCTTTTTCGTTTAAATCCCAGTAAATGTTAGGCTCAAATTTTAAATTATTATCATCTAAAGATAAAGTAATATAGTTTCCTGCTTTTAAGGAATAAATGTCTTTAAAGTATGTTTTTGAAGGATTATGAGCAGGTCCTAAGGCAAACATTTCGCATAGCTCGATTTGAGATAAAACGGCATCGATTCCCTCATTTAAAATATCTTTAATTTTTGAAGAAAATATAAAGCAATTATTATCTGTGTAATAATATAATGGTCTTGTTCCAAGTCTGTCTTTTGCAATGAATAATTTGTTGCCTGCAACAATTGCAAATGAAAAAACACCATTTATATACTTTAACATTTTCTCTTTAAACATAGCATAAAGATAAATCAATATATCTTGTATGTTAGAATTATCTGTAATATATCCTTTTGTTATACAAATGTTTCTCAAAGCGTTTTTGTTATAGATTTCACCATCAAAAACTATACTATAACTAACATTATCTATTTGCTTTTTGTACTCATCTTTAAGTATTATTTTATTATTTGTTATTTTTCCAAATATGTTTTTCAATATAAACACCTCAAAGAATAATATTATATAAATGTAATATTTATTCATAAATTAAAGCAAATTTGCCACTATTCCTTGAAAAAAATGCTTTTTTCATATACGATTTAGTTATAGAAGTGTATATTAAGGGGTGGTTGAATGTTTAGTAATAATAAATCTGGAAAAAGTTTAATACTATTAACAATAGTAATTGTTGTTATGTCTGTTGCATTAATATTTGTGATGAAAATGTTTAATACAGGAAAGACAGATAAAGCACAAGAAGAAGCTTTTAAACTAAGTGTTTATGAGTATAATATCGAGATTAAAGAATACAAAACAGAGCAACTATATACACAAGAAGAGTTTAATGAAGAGAATTTAAACGTATATGGTGCAAAACTAAAAGAAGTCATTCCAAATATGGCTGAAACAGATATGTCTAAATTCAAAATTGAACATGGAAAACTAATATACATTGGAAATGATACAAATGAAGAAAGATGGACAAAAGAAGTAAGAATATAGTAAAGAGGTAGTAATTATGAGAATGTATGATATTATTGAGAAAAAAAGAGATAAACAAGAACTTTCAAAAGAGGAGATAGATTTCTTCGTAAATGGATACAGCAAAGGAGATATTCCAGACTATCAAATGTCTGCGTTATTAATGGCTATATATTTAAATGGGATGACTCCTACAGAATTAAAAGATTTAACTTTTTCAATGGCAAATAGTGCTAAAACTCTAGATTTATCTAGTATTAAAGTGCCAGGTAAATACATAGTAGATAAACACTCAACTGGAGGAGTAGGAGATAAAGTAACTCTAATAGTTTTACCTATTGTTGCTTCTCTTGGGGTCGGTGTATGCAAAATGAGTGGTAGAGGACTAGGCTTTACTGGTGGAACAATAGATAAACTTGAATCTATCACAGGATATAACGTAGAAATACCAATAAATGATGCAATAAGACAAGTACAAGATATTGGAGTGTGTTTAATTGCTCAAAGTAGTGAAATCGCAATTGCAGATAAAAAGATATATGCACTTCGTGATACTACTGCAACAATTGAATCAATAAATCTAATTGCTTCATCTATTATGTCTAAAAAACTTGCATCTGGAGTAGATAAGATACTTCTTGAAGTAACAGTTGGAACTGGTGCATTTATGAAGACAATAGAAGATGCAAGAGAACTTTCTAAGACTATGGTAAAAATTGGTAAACTTGCAGGTGTTGAAACTAAAGCTGTTGTAACTTCAATGAGCGAACCACTAGGAAGAAATGTTGGAAATGCATTAGAAATTAAAGAAGTTATTTCATTCTTAACAGCTGACGAAGAAACATTAGATTCAGATGAATATAGAGATTTAAGAGAAGTTGTATTTGAAGTGGCAGCTCAAATGATTAAAATGAGCGGTGTATCAGAAGACCTTGAAAAGAATAAAAAAGATATACGTGAAGCAATCTTAAGTAGAGATGCATACAAAAAGTTCATTGAACTAATAAAAGCACAAGGTGGACACATATACAACGTATATATGGATTGGCTAGGAATGAGCATGGATATGCCAGTACTAGATGAAAAAGTAAAATACTTAAAAGAAATTAGAGCACATCAAGATGGATATATTGTTTCAATAGATAGTAGAAAGATTGGTGAAGCATTAGTAGCACTTGGTGGTGGAAGAAATAAAAAAGAAGATTCAATAGATTTTTCTGTAGGATTTGAATTTGCTAAAAAAGTTGGAGAAAAAGTACAAGAAGGAGACACAATCCTTACTGTATATTACAATGACAAGAATAAATTCAATGATGCATATGAGTATATAGCAGATGCAATAAATATAGATAATATTGAAGAAGAGGCAGCTACTGCTCTAAGACAAAAACCACATATTTTAGATATTATAGACGAATCTAATATATAAAAATACAAAAATAGACTTTTATGGAATAAGAAATTTAGTTTTTTTAGGTTTCTTATTCCATTTTTCATTGAATTAATCAAGGTTTTGTAGTATCATATATGTGTAAAAATAGAAAGGATTTTTGTTTTGGAAGAAGTAATAGAAGTTTTTGAAAAATTAAACATTGAATACAAATTAGTAAAACACCCTGCACTTTTTGGAGTTGCAGACGAATATAAAGTAAAAGATATAGATTTTTGTGGTATTAAATGCAAAAACTTGTTCTTAAGAGATAAAGAAAAACACAATTATTATCTTGTATCGCTTCCAGTAGATAAAAAAGCAGATCTTAAGAAAATATCTGATGGACTAGGGTCTTCAAGACTATCTTTTGGAAATGAGGACGAACTATGGGAAAAACTTCATATTAAGCCTGGTTCTGTTTCAATTCTAAATGTAATTGGAGCACCAGATACAGATGTTACATTTGTGTTAGATAAAGAATTAGTTGGAGCAGGTTTCGTATCATTCCATCCAAATGATAATACAGCAAGTATTGCTTTTGATGAGAAAAACATACAAAAAATTATGGATGAATATAACAAAACTCTACTTTTTATGGAAGTGGAGGGATAACATGAGAATAATAGCTGGAAAATTTAAAGCAAAAAGAATTAATAGCCCAAAAACAGAAAAGACAAGACCAACTTTAGATAGAGTTAAAGAAGCACTGTTTTCAATAATAGACAGCTATATAGATGAGGGCGAAATTCTAGACCTGTTTGGAGGCACAGGAAACCTTGCACTTGAAGCAATAAGTAGAGGTGCAAGCTTTGCTTGGATAAACGACAAAGAAAGCCTTAGTATTTCTACAATATTGTCTAATGTTAAGTTGACTAATACTGGAGAATATGTTAAAATAACTAAGAAAGATTATGCAAAATGCTTGAATCAAATTGTAAAAGAAGACAAGCTATTTGACGTAATATTTTTAGACCCACCATATGATAGTAATTTAGCAATAGATTCATTAAATTTCATATCTGAGTCTGAAGATAAAGTTTTAAAAAAGAATGGCATAATAGTATATGAAACAGATAAAAACTTTCTTTTAAAGCTAGAAAAAAATAATAAGGCAGACGTTCTAAAAAGTTTTAAAAATCTGCAATGTATTGATGAGCGAGCTTATGGAAATGTAGTTTTGATGTTGTATAAATGGAGGTAGTAAAATATGGAAGTATTCACATTGTTAGAGAGTTTAGAAGAAATATTAGAATCAAGTTCTAAGGTACCATTTTCAACTAAGGTTATGGTAGATGCAGGAGAATTAAGAGACATTATTGAGGATATTAGACTTAAATTACCAGATGAATTAAAACAAGCAAAATGGGTAAAAGAAGAAAGACAAAGAATTATCTCTGATGCTGAACTTGAAGCACAAAAAGTACTAAAAGAAACTGAAGGAAAAATAATAAATTTAATAGATGAACACGAAATAACAAAACAAGCATTAGCACAAAAAGAAGAAATAATAGAAAACGCAAACAAAGTTTCTAAAGAAATCTCAGATGGAACAAGAGAATATGCAGACAACGTTTTAGAAAGAGTAGAAAATGTTTTAAGAGAAGCTATGGACATTGTTCATAACAACAGAAGAGAGTTAAAATAATAATTAGAAGAGGTTGTGATTTAATGGGAAGAAAAAGAGGTAGACCAAGTAAAAAATCTAAACAAAGCACTATCTCAAATAGTGTTCTTGGTGGAGTTTTTATAATACTTGGTTTAGTGTTATTAGTATTTATGGCATTTAAAAATGTCGGAAGTATTGCGCAAATTTTTAAAATAGTATTCTTAGGTGCACTAGGAAATACTGCATATATATTCCCACTAGTTTTAGTGGCAGTTGGAACATATTGTATTATTTCAGAAAAGAAAATAGATGCTCTAGGAAGTTTAAGAAATGGGATTGTTGTAATAGCTTTTATTGCAGCAACTCTTACTGCGTTTAGCGAGTCTAGTTTATCTATATACTCAAATCCAGTAAAAGAAATTACAGATGCTGTAAATGTAGGAATTGCTGGAAAGAATATGGGTGGTGCAATTGGAACACTTATTGGTGGTGCAGTTGCAGGGTTAATTGGCATTGTCCCAACTAGAATTATAATGCCACTATTAACATTTGTATTATTCCTATTCTTATACAATATTTCATTTAAACAATTCTTTGGTAATATTGCATATGGATTTAACTATGTAGTAGACCATCTTAATTCATTTATTAACACATTATTTAGAAATGATGATGTTAAAAAATATGATTATACAGATAATTTTGGAGATAAAACACCTAAATTATCTAGAAGAGAAAAAGCAAGAATTGAAAGAGAAGAAGAAGAAAAACAATAAAAACTTAGAGAGCAAGGTTCATCAAATGTTGATGCTAACCTTAACATAGATAGAACTGAACAAGTTGAGTTTGATTTCTCTAAACTAGGTGGACAACCAAGTGAAGCAGAAATCCAAGGAAAACAAAAACGTGATCAGTTCTTCAAACTTCAAAAAGAAGAAAAAGAAGATAAATCTGTAAAAGAAGTACTAACAATAGATCATACAGCACATGTTGAAGATGAAAATTATGAATTTCCACCAATTGATCTTCTTAGTGAACCTAAAGAAGGGCAATCTTTTGATAGAAAAGCAATTCATGCTGTTGCTGTAAGACTTCAAAAGACACTTGCTTCATTTGGAGTAGACGCAAGAGTTACAAACATAACAAAAGGACCAACAGTTACTCGTTATGAATTAACACCTTCAACTGGTGTTAAGGTATCTAAAATTGTTTCTCTTACAGATGATATTGCTCTAAACTTAGCTGCAAAAAGTATAAGAATGGAAGCTCCAATTCCAGGAAAAGCAGCTGTAGGTATTGAGATACCAAATGCACAACCTGAATCAGTTCTTTTAAGAGAAGTAATAGATTCAGATGCATTCAGAAAACACAAATCTAAAATTTGCTTTGCACTAGGAAAAGATGCAGCAGGAGAAGTATGTGTAGGAGACATATCTAAAATGCCTCATATGCTTATTGCTGGTACTACAGGTTCTGGTAAATCTGTATGTATTAACTCAATTATAGTTTCAATACTATACAAAGCAAAACCTAGTGAAGTTAAAATGATACTTGTAGACCCAAAAATGGTTGAATTATCTGGATACAATGGTATTCCACACTTGTTAATTCCAGTTGTAACAGATTGTAAAAAAGCAGCCGGAGCTCTTAACTGGGCAGTACAAGAAATGGAAAACAGATATAGACTATTTGCAGAACATGGTGTAAGAGACTTAAAAGCATATAACGAACTAATAGAAAAACAAGAAGGAGGAATTAAACTTCCTCAAATGGTTATCATAATAGATGAGTTAGCAGACTTAATGATGGTTGCACCAAATGATGTTGAAACTGCAATTTGTCGTATAGCACAAAAAGCAAGAGCTTGTGGAATGCACTTAATTGTTGCAACACAAAGACCATCTGTAGATGTTATTACTGGTCTTATCAAAGCAAACGTTCCATCAAGAATTGCATTTACTGTTTCAAACCAAGTAGACTCTAGAACAATTCTAGATATGGGTGGAGCAGAAAAACTTCTTGGAAAAGGAGATATGCTATATTATCCAGTTGGAGAAAATAAACCATTAAGAATACAAGGTACTTTCATTTCAGATAGTGAAATTGAAAGTATTGTAGAAAATATTAAAGCAAATTCAAATGCTACTTATAGCGAAGATATTATTAAATCTATAGAAACAGTAAACAATCCAGATAACAAAGGTCAAGCACAAGAAAGTGACAGCCAAGATGATGCAGATGTATTACTAGATGAAGCAATAGACCTAGTTATGGATACAGGAACTGCTTCTGCTTCTATGCTTCAAAGAAGATTTAAAATTGGATACTCAAGAGCTGGAAGAATAGTAGACCAAATGGAAGCAAGAGGACTAATTTCAGGATATGATGGAAGTAAAGCAAGAAAAGTTTTAATATCTAAAGAAGAGTGGCAGGAATTAAAAATGGGCGGACAAAGCTCAGCAACAGATACAGAAGAAGAAACAACAGGACAAAATGCTGTTGTAAATACAGAAAATGTAGCATCAATGGTAGAAGACACACCAAGAAAATCAAATATAGATATAGAATTATAATTAGGAAGGAAAAGAATATTAAATGGCTATCAGAGAAATAAGAAAAGAAGGAGACGAAATTCTTTCAAAAAAATGTAGAGAAGTTGAAGAGATTACAGAAAAAATATTAGAATTAGGTCAAGATATGCTAGATACAATGTATAAATACGATGGTATAGGTTTAGCTGCATCTCAAGTAGGAATATTAAAAAGAGTAATTGTTTACGATATTAAATATTTTGAAGAAGATGAAAAGCCAGAACCACATATTTTAATCAACCCTGTAATTACATCAAGATCTAAAACAATGATTGAAGTTGAAGAAGGTTGTCTTTCTTTCCCAGACGTGTATGAAAAAGTGTTAAGACATGAAAAAGTAACAGTTGAATACATGGATACAAAAGGAAAGAAGAAAAAAATCAACGCTAAAGATATTGAAGCTGTAGTGTTACAACACGAAATTGATCATCTAGACGGTATAGTATTTTTAGACAGAGTAGAAGAACAAAAATAACCAAAAGATAAAGGTGGTAAAATGAATAAATTATCTGAAATGTTTAAAAAATTAGGATTTACATTTTCGTTTAAAAGATTAAAGAAAGCAATAATACTTGTAACAGTATTTGTTATTATAGGAATAGTTGTTGGCGTAATATATAAATTTGGTGCATCTGAGGCAGGCTTAAGAATTGTATATGAAAAAGAAATTGCTAAGATGATGGATTTAGAAGATAATACTGTAATTAGAGCATATAAAACAGACATCAATGCAGACAAGGTATCAGATTTTGTATTTATTACAGGAAAAGAAAAAAGAAGTAGCGAAGATGTACTTAATTCAACTATAGAACTATACAATAACGTAGTCTTTTATATAATAGATGGCGATACTAAACAAATTGCCAAATATGATACGAAAATGAATTTCAGTTCAGATGTTAGATTAAGAATATCTGTAGATGAAAAAGCAAAATACTATTTAATTAATGACTCAATGGGAAATGTAAAATTGCTTAAATTAAATGAAAAAGATATAGTAGATATGCAAAATGCTGTTATAGATATTACCAAAAATACAACAAGTGAAGAGTTTTTAGGATATACAATATATACTTCAAAAAAAGAAGATAATCAAAATATACTAAAAGTTACACTAGATAACTATAACAAATCATATCTAAAAGAATATACAAAAGAAATAGAACTAGACTTCAATGAAGCAAATGTAGACTTAGCAAAATATAGAGAAACTTATCTTAGAGATAAAATTTCAAGTTTTGAATTTAAAGATGTAGATAATGATGGAATTCTTGAATTTGTAACATCACAATACATTTTATGCTCACTTGAAGACAAAACTAATATTGGTAAAGTTGAAATTACATTTACTATAGAGGACAATAAACTTGTATATAAAAATGTAGAAGTAAAAATATAAGAATAAGAAGATTAAGATAAAGTCTATCTTAATCTTTTTTAATAGGAGGAGTAATATGCAAAGAGAAGATATAAGAGTAGTATTTATGGGAACTCCAGAATTTGCACAGGAGTCATTAAAAGAATTATACGAAGCAGGATTTAATATTGTGGGAGTATATACCAATCCAGACAAACCATCTGGACGTGGAATGAAGCTAAAAGCATCAAGCGTAAAAGAATATGCACTATCTAAAAACATTCCTGTATTTCAACCAAAAAAAGTAAGAAATAATGAAGAAGTACTTAATAATCTTAAAGAACTAAATCCAGATTTTATTGCAGTTGTTGCATATGGAAAAATTCTTCCACAAGAAATACTAGATGTACCAAAATATGGCTCAATAAATGTTCATGGCTCACTTCTTCCAAAATATAGAGGTGCAGCTCCAATGCAATGGGCTATTATAAACGGAGAAGAAAAAACAGGTATCACTACAATGTTTATGGGTGCTGGAATGGATACTGGAGACATGCTACTTAAAGCAGAAACAAAAATTGAAGATACAGACAATCTTGAATCAATACACGATAGATTAAAAGTAATTGGTGCAAAATTACTTGTAGAAACTTTAGATGGTGTAGTAAAAGGAACTATTGAAAGAATACCACAACCAGAAGAAGGAACAATTGCTCCAATGATTTCACGTGAGATGACAAAAATAGATTTTAGTAAAAACGGAAGAGAAATATTTAACTTTGTAAGAGGGCTATCACCATTTCCAGGAACATATATGGAACTAGAAGATGGAAGAAAATACAAGGTGTTTGCAGTAGAATATGTAGTAGACGATTCAATAGATAGAACTGTTGAACCTGGAGATATATACATACTTGGAAAAGACGAATTATCTATCAGATGTGCAGATGGATATGTAAAAATACAAATAATTCAACCAGAAAACGCAAAAAGAATGGATATTAAAGCGTTTCTTGCGGGAAATAGATTTAATATGTTAGATAAGTTCATATAGGAGGTCATTATGGATTTAAAAGAAATGCAAAAGAAAGTATATGAAAATAAAATAAAACACGGATTTAATGTAACAGATGTTCCAATGGAATTTTGTTATTTATATGGCGAAGTTGCAGAAGCATATGATGCCTATCATAAAAACAAAGAAGATTTAGGCTCAGAGCTTGCAGATATAGGAATATATCTATTAGGATTAAGTGAAATACTAGGATATGATCTTCATGATGAAATAGTTAAAAAAATGGAAATAAATGCAAAAAGAAAATATATTAAAAAAGGCAATAGTTATGAAAGAATAGAAAATGCAGAAGAACTCTAAAATATTAGGGTTCTTTTTATATTTTCTTGAAAAATATGTCAACTTGTAGTATTATATATATGTTAAATTTAAGGAGAAGTTATGGAAAAGATAAACATTAACGAATTAACTTTTGAAGAACTAGAAAAATTTATAGAAGAATTAGGAGAAAAAAAGTTTCATGCAAAGCAAATATTTAAATGGCTTCATAGAGTTGCAGTTACTTCTTTTGATGAAATGACAGATATATCTAAAGCTTTAAGAGAAAAACTTGAAGAGAAAGCATATATTATTGAACTTAAAGTAATAGAGTGCCAAACATCTAAAAAAGATGGAACAATGAAATTTTTAATAGAATTACCAGATCATAATGCAATAGAATCTGTACTTATGAAATATCACCATGGAAATACTATTTGTGTATCAAGCCAAGTAGGATGTAAAATGGGATGTAAATTCTGTGCATCAACTAAAGAGGGATGGGTTAGAAGTCTTTATGCTTCAGAAATTGAAGGACAACTACACACTGTAGAAAAATACAGCGGAGAAAAAATATCTAATATTGTATATATGGGTATTGGAGAGCCATTAGACAATTATGATAACGTAGTAAAAAGCATAAGATTAATTAATTACCCATTAGGATTAAATATTGGTGCAAGACACATAAGCTTATCTACTTGCGGCTTAGTGCCAAATATATATAAATTAGCACAAGAAAATATACAATGTACATTGTCTATTTCACTTCACGCAGTAACAGATGAAAAACGTAGACAAACAATGCCAATTGCAAATAAATATACAATTAAAGAAATACTTGATGCATGTAAAGAATATATTAGATTAACAGGAAGAAGAATATCTTTTGAATATGCACTAATTTATGGACAAAATGATTCAAAAGAAGATGCACTAGCTCTAGGAAAACTACTTCGTGGAATGATTGCACATGTAAATTTAATACCTGTAAATGAAATAAAAAATGGTATATATAAAAAGGCTCCAGAAGATCATATTCAAGCCTTTATGGATACATTAAATTCATGTGGAGTAGTAACAACAGTAAGACGTGAACTAGGTTCAGACATAGATGCTGCATGTGGACAATTAAGAAAAAAATATATAGACAAAACAGATGAGTTTGAAGATAAAAAATACACAGAGTCATCTAATGACTAAAAACCCTTGAAAATTGTTTTGTTTACTAGTAAAATAAATATGAAGAGGTGAAATTATGAAGTATACGGCTAGAACAGACGTTGGACTTAAAAGAGAAAATAATGAAGATAACTTATATGCTAGAATTTATGACGATGAAAATGCTTTGTTTGTTGTATGCGATGGACTTGGCGGATATTCTAGTGGCGAAGTAGCAAGTAAAGTTGCAGTAAATTGTATTAGAGATAATTTCGAAGCAAATATTGAAAAACTAAAACAATCAAATCAAGACGAAATACAAGATTTTTTAGTAAGTGTAATTAAAATTGCAAATGAAAAAATATTTAACATGCAAATAACAAATCCAAACTATAAAGGAATGGGAACAACAGCAGTGTTAGTTGCAAAAATAAATAATAAACTATACTATGAATCTGTAGGAGACAGTAGATTATATTATATAGATAAAGATAAAGAAAATATTGAACAAGTAACTGTAGATGATACGTATGTAAATGAATTAGTAAGAAAAAAGATTATAGATAAATCTGAAGCTAAAAATCATCCACAAAAGCATGTTTTAACAAAAGCACTTGGAATATTTGGTAGTATCGAGGTAAAGGTAGATTCACTTATTAAGGAAAATGGTTTCTTACTTCTTTGCTCAGATGGGCTAACAAATATGGTTAAAAATGATAATATATTAGATATCATTAAATCATCAGATTTTATGACACTTTCAGATGCTTTAGTGGATAATGCAAATCGTAATGGTGGCGCAGATAATGTAACTGTAATAGTTATAGAAATATAAAGGGGAGACATTTATGGAATTAATTGGTAAAATCCTTGCTGGTAGGTATGAAATTATTCAAGTGGTCGGAAAAGGTGGAATGGCCACAGTATATAAAGCCAGAGATAATTTATTAAATAGATATGTAGCAGTTAAGGTATTAAAAGATGAATACTCAAAAGATGAAGTATTTGTAAAAAGATTTAGAACAGAAGCTCAAAGTGCAGCTTCTCTAATACATCCAAATATAGTATCAGTTTTTGATGTTGGAGAAGATAAAGGTATTAGCTATATAGTTATGGAACTATTAGAAAGTAAAACTCTTAAAGATTATATAGAAGAAAAAGGACCTCTATCTAGTGAACTAACTTTAAAAATTGCAGCACAAATTGCATCAGCTCTTGAAGCTGCACATAAAGCACATATTGTTCACTGAGATATAAAACCTCAAAATATAATACTAAATCAAAATCTTGTTGCAAAAGTAACAGACTTTGGAATTGCCAAAGTAACAAATACTACATCAGCAACTATAACAAGTTTTGGTAAAACAATGGGATCAGTACATTATTTTTCACCAGAACACGCAAAAGGTGGTTATACAGATGCAAAATCAGATTTATACTCACTAGGTGTAGTAATGTATGAAATGGCTACAGGAAAACTTCCATTTGATGCAGAGAGCCCAGTATCTGTAGCTCTAAAACATATTCAAGAAGATCCTGTACCACCAATTGAAGTAAATCCAATGGTAAGTAGAGGACTAAATGATATAATTCTAAAAGCAATGGAAAAATCTACAGCAACAAGATATCAAACAGCATCAGAAATGCTAACAGATATATCAATTGCTCTATCAAAACCAACAACTGGAATTTCTCAAAGACCATCTAGTTCTGTTCAAGCAGGTGAGACACAAGTAATACCAACACTAACAGATGAAGAAATACAAAATAGTGTTCCAAATGTTAGAACTAGACAATCAACTGGTTCACGTAGTGCATATGTACCACCAAAACCAGTAAAAGAAGAAGCAAGTGATGTTGAAGATTTAGATAAAAAAGATAAAAATAAAAACAATAAGAAAAAAGTAATAATTGTGTGCTCAATTGTAGCAATATTAATTGTTGGATTAGTATTTGGTTATTTTATTAGAAAAATAATTAAAAGCACAAAAGAGGATGAAATAGAAATACCTGCTATTGTAGGAATGTCAATTGATGAAGTTAGACAAAAATATGAGCCACTAGGTTATACTATTAACCAAACAAGCTCAGAATACAATTCAGAGTATGAAGAAGGAAAGATTATTACTCAAGACCCTCAACAAGGAACAAAGACAACTTCAAAAATAATCAGTGTTACTGTATCAAAAGGGACAAAACTTGTTAGAGTAACAAACCAAGAAGGAAAAGACATTAAAGTAGCAAAATATGAACTAGAAAATACTCTAGGATTCATAGTTGAACAAGAAGATAAAGTATCAGATACAGTAGCAAAAGGAATAATAATTTCTCAAGACTACAAAGATGTAGACAGACCTTATGGTAGTGTAATTAAAGTTGTTGTAAGTTCTGGAGATGGAAAAGAATCTGTAGTTGTTCCAAATGTAATTGGAAAAACAGCATCAGATGCTAAAAAGACACTTGAAGATTTAAAACTTAAAGTTGAAATAGATTATGGAGAAGATTCAACAAAATCTAATGGAATCGTACTAAATCAATCATACTCACAAAACTATGTTCTAAAAGAAGGAGATTTAATTAAAATTACAGTAAACAGAAGAGTTGTAGAAAAAACATTAACTGTAACTGGAATTCCTGAAGGAACAGAAAAAAATAATATAACAGTAAGAGTAAGTATTGATGGTGGAGCTTTAAATAACACAACATTTGCTTATGATGAAGAAAAAAATGCACTTTCATTTACAGTAAATGGTTATGAAAAACTAAGCTATGAAGTACTAGTAAATGGTTCTGTAATTAAAAGTGGTGACGAACCATTTTAGATAAAAATATTAAAGTCTTAATTTGAATTTCAAATTAGGACTTTTTTATGTATTTTTTTGACCGAGTTTCTTTGTATTTACTTGAACTAATATTATATTTATAGTATAATATGGAATGAGTAACTATAGGTGTAATTGTAGTAATAATTTGTGAGTAAAATAATTGCTTAGAAATTATTATTACAAACCTATAGAGACTTAAATGTAGATTTAAGGAGGAAATAAAATGTTTAAAAAATTTGAAACTACATTTGCAGGCAAAAAGCTTGTTGTAGAAACAGGAAAGATGGCAAATCTTTCAAATGGTTCTTGTTTAGTAAGATATGGCGAGACTGCTGTACTTGTTAACGTTAATATGTCAAAAGAACCAAAAGAAGGTATAGACTTTCTACCATTATCTGTAGATTATGATGAAAGACTATATGCAGTAGGAAAAATACCAGGAGGGTATATTAAAAGAGAAGGTAAACCTTCTACAAAAGCAGTACTAGTATCACGTGTAATAGATAGACCTATTAGACCACTATTCCCAAAAGATTATAGAAATGATACAGCAATTAATGCACTAGTACTAGCTGTAGATCCAGACATCCTACCAGAAATACCAGCATCAGTTGGTGCATCAATTGCTTTAAATATCTCAGATATTCCTTTTGATGTTTTAGTAGGAACTGTAAAAGTAGGTATTGTTGATGGAGAAATCGTTCTAAACCCAGATTTAGCACAAAGAGAAAAATCTATTCTAGATTTAACAGTATCTGCAACTCCAGATAAAATTTGTATGATTGAAGCTGGAGCAAACGAGGTACCAGACGATAAAATGCTTGAAGCTATTAAAGTAGCTCATGAAGAAATCAAAAAGCTTTGTGAATTCATTCAAGGCATAAAATCTGAAATTGGTAAACCAAAAGCAGAATATAAATCTTTTGCAATACCAGAAGATTTAGCAGCATTCATTAAAGATATCGCTTATGATAAAATGAAAGAAGCTGTACAAACAGTAGATAAAAACACAAGAGATGATCAAGTATCTGCTGTAAACGATTTCGTAATTGAAGAATATAAAGCAAAATACGGAGAAGAAACATACGAAGAAAATAAATCTATGGTAGCTGAAGCTTTATACAAAGCAGAAAAACAAGCTGTAAGAGATTTAATCATCAAAGAAGGTAAACGTGTTGATGGAAGAAAAGATGATGAAATAAGACCACTTAGTGCAGAAGTTGGACTATTTGAAAGAGTACACGGAAGTGCATTATTCTCAAGAGGACTAACTCAAGTATTATCTATGGTTACCTTAGGTTCTACTTCAGATGTTCAAGAAATTGATGGACTAGATGAAGAAGAAACAAAAAGATATATGCATCATTACAACATGCCTCCATACTCAGTAGGTGAGGCAAGAGCTTCTCGTGGACCAGGAAGAAGAGAAATAGGACATGGAGCTTTAGCAGAACGTGCTCTAGAACCAGTTATACCTTCTCAAGAAGAGTTCCCATATACAATAAGAGTTGTATCAGAAGTATTAAGCTCTAATGGTTCAACATCACAAGGAAGTGTTTGTGGATCAACTCTTGCACTTATGGATGCAGGTGTTCCAATCAAAGCTCCTGTTGCAGGTATCTCTACTGGACTATTTACTAAGAATGGTTCAACAGATGACTATATCATGGTAACAGATATTCAAGGTATTGAAGACTTCTTTGGAGATATGGACTTTAAAGTTGCTGGAACAAAAAATGGTATTACAGCTATTCAAGTAGATATAAAAATTGACGGATTATCATATGAAATAATAGAAGAAGCTTTTGCAAGAACTCACAAAGCTAGAAATTATATTCTAGATGAAGTAATGTTAAAAGCTTTACCAGAACCAAGACCACAAGTATCAAAATACGCACCAAAAATTGAAATTATTAAAATAAATCCAGAAAAAATTGGAGCAGTTATTGGTTCAGGCGGAAAAACAATTAACAAAATTATAGATGAAACTGGAGTTAAAATTGACATTGAAGATGATGGAACAGTTTATGTTGCTGGTGTTGATCAAGAGATGTTAGACAAAGCAATTACAATAATTGAATCATTAACTAAAGATGTTGAATTAAATGAAGTTTACATGGGAAAAGTTACTAAAATATTCCCATTTGGAGCTTTAGTAGAAATACTTCCAGGAAAAGAAGGTTTATTACATATTTCTAAAATTTCTAAAGAAAGAGTAGAAAAAGTAGAAGATGTTCTAAACGTTGGAGATGAAATTTTAGTTAAAGTTATAGAACTTGGAAAAGAAGACGGAAAATTCAGTCTATCAGCAAAAGACGCAATGAAAGTTTAGAGGTGTTTAGATGCAAGTATATGCATTTGTTGGAAAAACAGGAACAGGAAAAAGCTATAATGCTTTAAAAGTTGCAAAGTCATATGATATTAAATATATAATAGACGATGCTATATTAATTAATGAAACTAAAGTAGTAGCTGGAAAATCAGCAAAAACTGAGGCGAGTAAAATCGCTTCAGTTAAAGCTGCTATTTTCTTTTATGAAGATAGAAGAAAAGAAATGATTGCTGCTATTAAAAAAGAGAAAATAGATAAAATCCTACTTCTTGGTACATCAGACGAAATGGTAGCAAAAATTGCAGAAAACTTAAAACTCGGACCTATACAAAAGACAATTTATATAGAAGACATTGCTACTCCTGAAAAAATAGAAGAAGCAAGAAAATCTAGAAACGAAGAAGGAAAACATGTTGTACCAGTACCTACATTTGAAATAAAAAAACAATTTAGTGGCTATTTTATAGATCCACTTAGAATGTTTGATATCTATAGACGTGAGTCAAGTAACATGTATGAAGCAGAAAGTTCTGAAAAGACAATTATAAGACCAACTTATAGTTATCTTGGAAAATTTAGAATTTCAGACAATGTTATAAAAGAAATAATAACTCATGTTGTAGGAGAAATTGAAGGTGTATACAAGGTAGAAAAAGTATTTACAGAGAAGTATATTGACGGAATGAGAATTGAAATGGATTTAAAAATTGTGTTTGGAAAGAGTATTCCTGAAGTAAGTAAAAATGTGCAAAAAGCAACAGCACAAACAATAGAAAATATGACAGGAATAAACTTATTTGGAATAGACATTAATATTGTTGGTATTTCAAGAATATCATAATTTTGAAAATCTTGTGAAATACAAGTTATAATGTTGAAATACATTATTTTTTGTAGTAAAATGTACGCGAGGGTGATAAAATGGAGACTATTAGATTTGCAGAAAAGCGAAGAACATCAAAGTGGCCTGCTATTATCGTAACATGTTTTTTGATATTAGGAGGGTGCTTTGTAGCATATTTAATTAATTTTGAGGATAATCCTAGAATGCTAGGCTTCTCAGGAGAAGTGGCAATGAATGAATCAAACGGGCTAGAAGAAGTTGGTTTATCTGATGCAGAGAAATTAGATCAACTTATGAATTTGAACTATGAAGTCAAAGACGTAAGTACATCAGACCAATCAACACCAAACTTTGTTAGTAACATTCATGTACCAAACATCTATGTAGATGGTAAAGAAGTAGAAGAGATAAACTCAAAAATTAAAGATGAATATAACAAAAGATTTGAAACATTAAAAGAACAAATGGTAAAAGCAGAAAGCAAATATTCTTTTAATGTTACATACACATATTATGAAAATATTATTGGACTTAAAAAAATAGTATCTTTAGTAGTTAAACAACAAATAATTGACGCAGATTCACAAAAAGTTACTTCAGAAAAAATTACAGTATATAATGTAGACTTATCTTCTAAAGCAACTGTGGATATGAATACAATTGCACTAGATATGTTTGGAAAAGACTATAAAGATATTATGAAAAAACAAGTTAAAGAATATATCATTTCAAAAGGATATGTTAAAGAATCAGATTACAACTATGAAATAACAGGCCTTGAAAATTACTATATTCAAGAAGGTAAATTCCATATAGCTTTTAATGGCGAAAACGATGGTATTACAAAGAAAGCTGAAGTTATAGATATTGTAATAGAGAAAGTAGACAATTAGGAGGCAGTAAATAATGATAGATTCAATGGAAAAACTAGTTAATTTATGCAAAAACAGAGGAATCATATATGCAGGTTCAGAAATTTACGGTGGACTTGCAAACACTTGGGACTATGGTCCACTAGGTGTTGAACTTAAAAATAATGTAAAATCTGCTTGGAGAAAAAAATTCATACAAGAAAACAAATATAATGTTGGACTTGATGCAGCAATTCTTATGAACCCACAAACATGGGTTGCATCAGGACATGTTGGTGGATTTAGTGATCCATTAATTGACTGTAAAGAATGTAAAACAAGACATAGAGCAGACAAGCTAATTGAAGAATGGGCTTTTTCACAAGGTAAAGATATGATAGCAGATGGTATGACAGACGAGCAACTATCTAACTTTATCGTAGAAAACCAAATCCCTTGTCCAAAATGTGGTAAAACAAACTTTACAGATATTAGAAAATTTAATCTAATGTTTAAAACATTCCAAGGTGTTACAGAAGATAGCACAGCTACAATATATCTAAGACCAGAAACAGCTCAAGGTATATTTGTAAACTATAAAAATGTTATGAGAACAACAAGAAGAAAACTTCCTATGGGTATTGCTCAAGTAGGTAAAGCTTTCAGAAACGAAATAACACCTGGTAACTTTACATTTAGAACAAGAGAATTTGAACAAATGGAACTTGAATTCTTCTGCAAACCTGGAACCGATCTAGAATGGCACGAATATTGGAAAAAATTCTGTAAAAATTGGTTATTAAGTCTAGGTATGAAAGAAGAAAACATGAGACTTAGAGACCATTCACCAGAAGAATTATCTCACTATTCAAATGCAACAACAGATATTGAATTCTATTTCCCATTTGGATGGGGAGAACTTTGGGGTATAGCAGATAGAACAAATTTTGACCTATCTCAACACCAAAAATTCTCTGGAGAGGATATGTCATATACTGATCCTGAAACTAACGAAAAATATGTACCATATTGTATAGAACCATCTCTTGGTGCAGACAGAGTTGCACTTGCGTTTCTTGCAAATGCATACGAAGAAGAAAAAGTATCTGAAGATGATACAAGAGTAGTTCTACATCTTCATCCATACTTAGCACCAATGAAAATAGCTGTACTTCCACTATCTAAAAAATTAGCAGATGGTGCAAAAGAAGTACAAGAAATGCTATCTAAAAAATACATGGTAGATTATGATGAATCTCAATCTATAGGTAAAAGATATAGAAGACAAGATGAAATTGGTACACCATATTGTATAACTTATGACTTTGAATCAGAAGAAGATAAATCTGTTACAATTAGAGACAGAGACACAATGGAACAAGTAAGAGTAAAAATCGCAGATCTAGATTCTTGGTTTGAAGGTAAATTTGATATATAGTACTTTTGTAAGGGGGAGATTTATATGAAAAGTAGTAAAAAAGAAAATGCAGCATCAACAAGAACAATTACAGCATACGTAGTTGCTGGAATTATTATCTTTACAATGGTATTCTCAGTGTTTGCATCACTTGTATATGCAATTAAATAGTGAGGTGGAGAAGCCATGCAAAATGTTATAAGATATCTTAGTAGAGTATTTAATGTAATAGTAGATACGCTAAATCTAACAAGTCCTGTAAGATATGTTATTGCAGCAATAGATATTATATTAGTTATTGCAATAATAATATACTTAGCAAGAATAATAAAGAAAACTAGAGCAGGACAAATATTTAAAGGATTAGTACTTCTAGCTATAATATATATAATTGCAAAATTATCTCATATGGTAATTTTAAGCTTTGTATTAGATAACTTTATGAGTTATGGTATCATATTACTAATAGTAGTATTTCAACCAGAACTTAGAAATGTATTTGAAAAATTAGGTAGAAGCAAAATAGTAGATGTTTTTGATGTAGACAACAATATCATGGTAAAACATGCTATTTCTGAAACAACAAAAGCAGTTGAAATAATGTCAATGAAACAAATTGGTGCATTAATAGTATTTGAAAGAAGCACTAAAGTATCAGAAGTAATGAAAGAAGGAATACCAATTAATGGTAAAGTTACATCTGAACTTCTTCAAAACATATTTATGCCACGTACTCCACTTCATGATGGAGCAGTAGTTATTTCAGGATCTGAAATGCTAGCAGCAAAATGTATCTTACCACTTGCTTCTGAAGTATCAGTTCCTAGAAACTTAGGAACAAGACATAGAGCAGCAGTTGGTATAACAGAAATCTCTGATGCACTAGTTGTAGTGGTATCTGAAGAAACTGGTACAATATCACTTGCTGAAGGTGGAAAACTAATTAGAGACTTGACAGCAGATTCTTTAAGAGATTTACTTACTAAAAAATTAGATAGAACAAAAACAAACGTAATAAAAAACATTGTTAAAAAGTAATAATAAACTTAGGATATTCATATATAACATTTAGGTGTTGTATATGAATATTCTTTTTATGTGTAAAAGAGCAAATAATAAAGAGAAAATAATTAGAAAAATTAATTTTAATAACAATAAAATAATTAGCTTAAAAATTGATGAAAAAACATTTAGTAACAAGTTAGTCGGATATACAATAAAAATGCTTTTAAAATGGCATTTTGGAACAGACAAAACATATGTTGTAATGAGTGACGAGTTTGAATCAAATATTAAAGCAATAAAATATATAAAAAGTGTATTAAAAAATATAATTATAGTAACAGATCAAAATAACTTACTCAAAAATGATTATATATATATTAATGAATATATTAATGAAAAAGAATTAAAGAGAAAAGATATTAAAGTTTTAGTAATAATAGATAGAATTTCAAATATTGAGAAAGAAAAAATCAAGGAATTAATTGGAAAATACAAAGTTGTAGATATATATTCAACTAGAAAAAACGAATATTTAGATAGATTTGTTGACGAGTTAAACAATAATTTAGGAACTACAATTCAAATTCTTGACAAAATTGAGTTAAAGTATTATAATATTCTCCTTGTATTCTCTCAAGAATACATAAATATTAAACATAATAGCTCATTCGTTTTAGACTATAATAATAGTAATTTAGATGTAAAATCTAATACATATCTAGTATATATAAACAACAAAGAAAAAATAGAAATGTTATTAAGGAAACTAGATATAAATTCTCAAAATTTCAAATGCACAAAGTTAGGAAAATTATGTATCCACTTAAAGTGGAATAATGCTTGACATATAGTGTATAATATTATTGTTAAATTTTAAGGGGGAACATTTATGGAAGATAGAGAAATAATGTTAACAGAAGAAGGATATAAAAAATTAGTAGACGAATTACAATATCTAAAAGGACCTAGAAAAATGGAGGTCGCTGAAAGAATTAAAATAGCAAGAGAATTCGGAGATCTATCTGAAAACTCAGAATATGAAGAAGCTAAAAATGAACAAGCTTTACTTGAAACTAAAATTGCTGAAATGGAAGCTACAATAAGAAAAGCAAAAATTGTTGCAGACAATGAAATTTCTACAAAAGAAGCAGGAGTAGGAACTCAAGTAACTGTTTATGATTATGAATTCGAAGAAGAAATCACATATAGTATCGTTGGAGCAACTGAAGTAAATATTGCAGAAAACAAAATCTCTAATGAATCACCAGTAGGAAAAGCTATGATGGGTAAAAAGAAAGGTGAAGACTTCGAAGTTGAAACACCAGCAGGTGTTGCAAAATACAAAATAGTATCAATCAAAAGATTATAAAATTAAAGTTTAGGAGTGAGCGCAAATGGGAGATATTAGTGAATTAAAGAGAGTTCGTTTAGAAAAAGAACAACTATTACAAGATCAAGGGATAAATATACATCCTGAAAGATATGAGGTTACACATAGCCTTAAAGATTCAAGAGAACTTGCAGATGGCACAAAAGGTGTTAGAGTTGCTGGACGTGTTTTATCTAAAAGAAAAATGGGTAAAATTAGCTTTTTAGATTTAAGAGACATTGAAGGTAAAATCCAAGTCGTAGTTAAAAGAGACGATATTGGAGAAGAAAAATATAAACTATTACACGCAACAATCGACGTTGGAGATTTTATGGGTGTTGAAGGTGAAATATTTACAACTCAAGCTGGTGAAAAATCTATTCAAATGGTAGATTATGAATTTTTAGGTAAAGCAATAAGACCTCTACCAGAAAAATTCCATGGTATATCTAACCAAGAAACTCTATATAGAGAAAGACATTTAGATTTAATTATGAATGAAGAAACTAAAAAACGTTTCTTACTTAGATCTAATTTCATTAAATTAATGAGAGAATTTTTATGGGAAAGAGGATTTATTGAAGTAGATACTCCTGTATTACAAAATACACCATCAGGAGCTACAGCAAGACCATTCATTACTCATCATAATACATATGATGCAGATGTATACCTAAGAATATCTCCTGAATTAACTCTAAAGAAGTTAATTGTTGGTGGATTTACAAATGTATTTGAAATAGCAAGAGACTTTAGAAACGAAGGTGTAAGTGTTAACCACTTACAAGACTTCACAATGATTGAAGGATATAGCGCATATTATAACTATAGAGATAATATGAAACTATTAAGAGAAATGGTTATATACATTATTTCTAAGTTATATGATGGAAATACAACAGTAAATATATCTGGAACAGATATAGATTTTGGACAAGAATGGGATGAAGTATCATTTAGAGATCTTTTAATAAAAGATTGTGGAATAGATATAGACAAGTTCCCAACAGCTGCAGAATTACTAGCAGAAATTAGAAGAAACAATATCGTTCTAGATGAAGAAAACATTGAACAATTAGGAAGAGGTAACTTAATAGATACATTATATAAAAAAGTATCTCGTCCATATATAATTAAACCAACATATTTAACTGGTCATCCAACTGACCTATCACCACTAGCAAGAAGTAATGATGATAACCCAGATTACGTAGATAGATTCCAACTTATTGTTAATGGACAAGAAATAATTAACGGATACTCTGAGCTTGTAGATTCAGAAGAACAAGAAAAGAGATTTATTGAACAAAACACTCTAAAAGAAAATGGAGACGAAGAAGCTATGTCTATAGACCACGAATACATCAAAGCTATGGAATATGGTATGCCACCAATTTCTGGATGGGGTCTTGGAATTGATAGATTCTTACAATTCTTAACAAGTAGCTACAACATTAGAGACGTTGTATTATATCCACTTCTAAAAAGAAGAGATAATGTCGAAGATGACGAGGACGAAGAAGTAGAAGAATAATATTCACTCCTAGTAGAAATACTAGGAGCTTTTTTTAATTGACTACACTCATAATTTATGCTAAAATTATAGTGTAATTTAAAAAGGAGAAATACATTATGAGTAAAATTAAAAATAACACTGGAATTACTTCTAAAGACTTCTATGAAGACTTTACAGAAGAAGTAGAGAAAGGAAAAAGAATTATTATATTTTTAAGTCATGGAGTAAGTTATGCAAAAGAGTATTCATTCTTAGCATATACAAATAAACAATTTAACAGAAAAAAAGATAAGTATATAGTAGCAATTAAACATTTAGATAGAATTGAATGCGAAAAAATGAAACCAATTGAAGTAATTGAAATACTTCAAAAAGATATAAATCAAGCATATGATGAATTTTCAAAAAGATATCCAGATGCAAAGCTAGAAAAACCTGCAGCAGTAACATATGCAATGGATTATAGTGAGAAAAACAAACGTGGTGAACTTATGGCTGTAGCTATTAAAAGAATAGATGAAGGATATGTAAGATCACAATTTTCTCCAATTATTAACTTAACAGAAAAACAATATAGAGGTCTAATAGGAGAAGATGACTCAAAAGATGGAATACTATTAAGAGACATCCTTACAGAAAAAAGACTAGGAATTGAACAATATGGCTTAGCTGGATACTTAACAGATGGAAAATTAAAAACGTATGATTTATATATGCAATCACTTTTAGATATTATTCCAAATTACAAAGGAATAGGGGAAAACAAAAAGAGAAAAATGGTATATGCAAATTATAGAGCAAGTATGAGAGCATATTTATTCTCAATAAAAACAGAAGAAGAAAAAGAAGCATTCAACGATGAGTCAAATGAAGTAATAATGTAAAATAATAAAGAGGCAAAGAATTAAATCTTTGTCTCTTTTTTTATCTTAACTATATTTATTGCTTCTGGAATAATTTCACACTTTAAATCTTTAACCATAGAAACTTCACCATCAATACTAAGTGGAAAATCTACATTAGAATGAATATTAATCTTTTTAACCTCGTCATTTATATATACTTTACTAATATTTTCGTGTTTACTTGCTTTATACTTAGGTAGTAGGATAACTTTTTCAAATATACTAGTATTCTTAACTAAGCAAATAGAAAGTATACCATCATCAGGTGTGGCATTTTTACAAGGTACAACACCACCACCATAGTAACGTGCATTTGAAATGGCAAATAAAGTATATTTTCCTTTAAATTTTTTATCATCAACTTTAATTTCAAGTGGATAGCCTTTTCCTAGCACTAATGTATAAAATATAGCTGCATTATATTTACCCGTACCACTTAAAAAAGGAACCCATCTAAATTTATTCATGTTTTCTGCAATTAAAGCGTCAAATCCACCATTTAATATGTTAATACAATATCTATCATTATTAAGCTTCATTATATCTATTTTAGAAGAAGTACTATGTAGTGAAGTAAGTACAATACTTCTTAATGATTCATATTCATTATAATATCTTGCAAAATCATTGCCTGTACCACAAGGAAGTACAACAATTTCTGAATCTGTACCATAAATTCCAGATACTATCTCGTTTAATGTACCATCTCCACCTAGAGAATAGAATCGAGTCTTTTCTTGGAAAGATATATCATGAGCATGCTCTCTTAAATGACCCGCATATTCAGATTCAAAAATGTTTGCTTCAATGCCATGTCTATGTAGAAGATTTTTTACTCTTTTAGCATACATTGAACCACGTTTTTTACCAGATACAGGATTTACCATTATTTCGTGTCGCATATTATCACCTTATGTAGATTATATCATTAATAGAACATATAAACAAGTTTTTAAATTGACATTAATTTTTGTCAATGATATAATTTTTTAAGAAAATTAAAGGAGAGATAATATGGAAAGAATAGATAAAATAAATTATTATTTAGAAATTGCAGATACAGTAACAAAAAGAGGAACTTGCTTAAGAAGAAACTATGGTGCAATTATTGTTAAAAATGATGAAATAATTTCTACAGGATATACAGGAGCACCTCGTGGAAGAAAGAATTGCATAGATCTTGGATATTGTGCAAGACAAAAATTAAATATTCCATCTGGTCAAAGATATGAACTTTGTAGAAGTGTTCATGCAGAACAAAATGCAGTAATTTCAGCTGCAAGAAAAGATACACTTGGCGCTACTATGTATATGGTAGGAAGAGATGCACAAACTGGTGAGTTAGTAGACTACATAGACTCATGTAGTATGTGTAAAAGAGTAGTAATAAATGCAGGAATTGAACAAGTAATTGTTAAAGACAAAAACGAAGCATGTGGTTATAGAATAATGAATGTTCAAGACTGGATAGATTATGATGAAGTATTAGAAGAAAAAGTTAAAAAAGTAATGGAGGAAGAAAAATAATATGGCATTAAATATAGTATTAGTAGAACCAGAAATAGCAGTAAATGCAGGTAACATTGCAAGAACTTGCGCAGCAATAGGAGCAACACTTCATATGGTAAAACCATATGGCTTTGATACTTCCGACGCTGCCGTTAAAAAGAATTATAAAAGAGCAGGACTAGATTACTGGGATAAAGTAAAAATCGTCGAATATGACAATCTAGAAGATTTTAAAGCTAAAACAAAAGGCAAGAAGATGTATTTGCTTTCAACAAAATCTAAAAGAACACATTCAGATGTAAAATATGAAGATGATGCATATCTAGTTTTTGGACCAGAAACAAGAGGACTTCCAGAAGACTTTATTCTAGAAAATTTTGAAAACGCAGCAAGAATACCAATGAGAGACATTATTCGTTCTCTAAATTTATCTAATGCAGTAGCAATTGTAGCATATGAAGCAGAAAGACAACTGCATTACAAAGATTTACTAGAAGAGAGCCCATATTTTGATGATAGATTAGATAAGTAATAAACTAAAAAAAGAAAGCAAAATAAAAAACAAAAAGAAATAAATTTAAAATTATTGACATCTAATATTAATTAGTGTATAATAATTCTCGTAGCTTGAAACTTAAAGATGGTTTTTAAGTTACATTTGGCGGCATAGCTTAGTTGGCTAGAGCGTTCGGTTCATACCCGAAAGGTCATAGGTTCGACTCCTATTGCCGCTACCACTTTTTGAATCACATTTTAATGTGATTCTTTTTTTATACATTTTTATAAAATACTATTGATACTATATTTCATATATGCTATATTGTTATTAATGAGGGGAGAGATTTAATATGTTTGAAATGACATTAAAAAGAGATGGAAATCTAAAAGCTACTCACTGTGCAATATATGCAGCAAAAGTAGAAGAAACTGAGGTTAAGAAAAAAGACGTAGGAACTGAAATTCTTGTATCAATGGATACATATAATGAATTTGTTGAACCAATTATTGATGGTTATCTAGAAGATTTAGAAGGCAATAAAAAATACATAACAGTAGGAGAATTTGCACGTGCATTAGATGAATATAGAATTGCTGTAGAAAACCAAGATGAAGAAGATACAGTTCATGATTTAGCAGAAGGAATGCTATATGATGAGTATGATGATTCATATGTAGATGATATGCTAGATGAAGAAAAAGAAGAAATAATTGAAACAAATATGGAAAAAATAACAGATTTCTATGATGAACTATTCAGTTACTTAGATGACATGATTGACTCTTGCAAAAGAGAAGGATACAAACATATTGTAATAGAATTTTAATAATTAATAACTAAAAAAGAAAAATAAAAAAGAATCGTACTATCTTGTATGATTCTTTTATTTGCATTATAATTGAAATGTAGAGGTGTTTTAATAAATGGCTAATTTCGTAAAAGTTATGTTTGACACCAAAAGTGGTGCAGACTTTAAATATAAATATAAAGTAGGAGAAGTAAATATTGCAAAAAGATGGAATCCAAATGCAGATAATCCAAAAGATTTTGGAGGATTTAATTTTTCAACAGATACAAAAATATTAAGATGGATGGCAAGAGGAGATACTATTTATGATGTAGAAATACCAGATGATGCAGAAGTGATAGATGTACCAAATCCAACGTGTCCTCATGGACTATTAAGATCAAATAAAATAATAGTTAAAAATCCTAGAAAACTAACAGATGAACTTGCAATGGAGCTATATAAAATAAGTGATTTAACAGATAAATCATTTTTTATTGCTATACTTTGTCTAGCAATGCGAGGCTTTATGAACACATGTAAACAAATAGTTCATGATAAAATTAACAAAGATAATTTAAACGAAGCATATTCAACAATGTTAAACTATGCAAATAATAATACGTATATTCCAGGACAAGACAAACACATAGATGAGCTTGTAATAGAGTTAGAAAAGATTAGAAGCCAAAACTAGTATTGAAAAAATAGTCAAAAAGTAGTATTATTATATTGTAATATGTAAACAATAATTTAAAAATAGATTTATAAAAAGGAGTGATTTAAATGAATTTTCTTTTAAATGTTTTATGGTTCTTATTTGGTGGATTTTTAAGTGCACTATCATGGTGGTTTGCTGGAATACTTTGGTGTATTACAATTATAGGTATACCATATGGTAGACAATGCTTTAAATTTGCCAAACTATCTTTAGCACCTTTTGGAAAAGATGTACGTTTTGGTGGAGGAGCACCTTCATTTATTGCTAATGTGATTTGGACAATATTTTTTGGTATACCAATGGCAATAGAAAACGTAATTATTGGATGTTGTTGGTGTGTAACAATTATTGGAATTCCTTATGGAATACAATTTTTCAAAATTGCAAAATTAGCACTAGCACCATTTGGAGCAAAAGTAGTAGAAAAATAACAAAAATAATTAATAGATCAAGAGTAATTCTTGGTCTTTTTTTTTTACAAAATAATAGTTGAAAAGAATAAAATGTAATGCTATAATATAAAAAGAACAAACGTTTAACAATATAAAGAGGCGGTAAAATGAATGGATTATATATAGATAGTGTAAGACTAAATTATGATAAAGTTAAGGATATAGGTTTTGATAATTATCCATTAAATATTAAATGTATTAAAAAATTAGATAAGATAGAATTTAAAAACAGAGTAACATTTTTAGTAGGGGAAAATGGTATAGGCAAGTCAACATTTATTGAAGCTTTAGCCATCAAAGTTGGACTAAATCCAGAAGGAGGAACACCAAATACAATTTTTTCAACATATGATGACTATTCAGATTTAGAAAAGTATTTATGGGTATCAAAATTTGGAATACCAAAAACTAAATTTTTCCTTCGTGCAGAATCTTTTTACAACGTTGCATCTGCTATTGATAGAGACTACAAGTCAGATTTAAAGTATCAATATGGTGGAAGTCTTCATGAATGTTCTCACGGAGAATCTTTCATACAACTTGTAGAAAATAGATTTACAGATCACGGACTATATATTTTAGACGAACCTGAAGCGGCTTTATCTCCAACAAGACAAATGACATTGTTAAAGTATATAGATTTGTTAGCCAAAGAAGGTTCACAATTTATCATTGCAACACATTCACCAATACTTATTGCATATAGGGATGGAATAATATTAGATTTAAATAACAATTTTAAAGAAACAAAATATGAAGATACACAAATATATAACACATATATGCAATTTATAAATAAACCACAAAAAATGCAGGAAATAATATTGGATGGAATAGATGAAATAGACTAAGCTTTAACTTGGTCTATTTTTTATCATTTTTAGACAAGAATATTGCCAGTAAAATACTCTTATGATATAATCATGGTTGATTGAAATACAATCTTTTAAATTATTTCAAGGAGGTTAATATGGCAGAAGATATTACTAAAACTTGTCCATACAAAAGGGCAAAAGAAGAGACTTTGGCTATTTGTGAAAAATATCCAAAGAAAGAAGACAGTTTAATTGGAATATTAAACGAAATCCAAGAAAAGTATGGATATATTCCAGAAGCTTGCCAAATGGTAACTGCAGAATACTTAGAGATACCACTTGCGAAAGTATATGGAGTAATCACATTCTATTCTAGATTTACTACTGTCCCAAAAGGAGAGTATGATGTATCTATTTGTATGGGTACTGCATGCTTTGTAAAAGGTGCAAAAGAACTTTTAGAAGCTGCAAAAGTAAAACTAAAAATAAATGAAGGAGAGACAAGCGCAGATCAAAGATTTTCGCTTGAAACAATGCGTTGTGTTGGAGCATGTGGACTAGCTCCAGTATTTACTATTAACGATAAAGTATATGGTAACGCAACTGTTAAATCTCTAAATGAAGAATTAGATAAGCTAATTCAGAAAGATAATTAGAGGTCTAGAATATGAAAAAAATAAGTTTAAAAGAAGTTGAAGATATTAGATATACAAAAAGAGAAGAACTAGACTTAAGAGTAAATGGAGCATATGAAGGAAAAGAAAGACATATTTTAGTATGTCGTGGTACTGGATGTACATCTTCTAATTCTCCTGAAATACTTGAAGAGTTTAATAGATTAATTAAAGAAAAAGGAATAGAAAATGTAAGAGTTATTCTTACAGGATGTTTTGGACTTTGTTCTAAAGGACCAATTGTTATAGTAAGACCAGATGACACTTTCTATTCTCATGTAAAACCAGAAGACTGTCAAGAAATAATAGAAAAACATATTCTTGGTGGTGAAAAAGTACAAAGACTACTTTGTAAAGATGTAGATGGAAAAATATATGAAAGACTAGATGATCTTCCATTTTATAAAAAACAACTACGTATAGCACTTAAAAACTGTGGTGTAATTAACCCAGAAAACATTGAAGAATATATTGCTTTTGATGGATTCAAAGCATTAGAAAAAGTATTAACTTCAATGACTCAAGACGAAGTTATACAAGAAATACTAGACTCTGGACTTCGTGGAAGAGGAGGAGCTGGTTTCCCAACAGGTAAAAAATGGGGATTTGTTAAAATAGAAGAAGAAAAAGAAAAATATGTTGTATGTAATGCAGACGAAGGTGACCCTGGTGCATTCATGGATAGATCTATCCTTGAGGGTGATCCACACTCAGTAATTGAAGCTATGGCTATTGCAGGTTACGCAGTAGGAGCACAACGTGGATTTATCTATGTAAGAGCTGAATATCCTATCGCTGTACAAAGACTAAGAACAGCAATAGAGCAAGAAAGAGAATATGGATTCTTAGGAGAAAACATATTTGGAACAGACTTTAGCTTCGATGTTGAAGTAAGACTTGGAGCAGGAGCATTCGTATGTGGAGAAGAAACTGCACTTCTAGAATCTATTGAAGGACGTAGAGGTCAACCAAGACTTAAACCTCCATTCCCAGCTCATAGTGGTCTATGGGGTAAACCAACACTAATAAATAACGTTGAAACATACGCAAATATTACAAGAATTATTCTAAATGGTGCTAAATGGTATGCATCAATTGGAACTGAAACTTCTAAAGGAACAAAAGTATTTGCTCTTGGTGGAAATGTAAACAATGTAGGTCTTGTTGAAGTACCAATGGGAACTACACTTCGTGAAATTGTCTATGATATAGGTGGAGGAATTCCAAAAGGAAGAGCATTCAAAGCTGCTCAAACTGGTGGACCATCAGGTGGATGTATTCCAGAACAATACTTAGATGTAAAAATAGATTATGAATCATTAAAAGAAATTGGCTGTATGATGGGTTCAGGTGGACTTATTGTAATGGATGATACTAAATGTATGGTTAACATTGCAAAATTCTATCTAGACTTTACAGTAAGTGAATCTTGCGGTAAATGTACACCATGTAGAATTGGTACAAAGAGAATGTATGAAATTCTAGAAAAAATATGTCAAGGACAAGGAACAGAAGAAGACCTAGTTAATCTAGATACTCTAGCACATGGTGTTGCTAAAGCATCTGTATGTGGCCTTGGACAAACTGCTCCAAACCCTGTACTAAGCACTATGAGATTTTTCAAGGATGAATATATAGAACATGTTCATGACAAAAATTGTAGAGCAAAAGAATGTAAAGAATTAACAAAAATTGAAATTGACCCTCAAAAATGTAAAGGATGCCATATGTGTACTAAAGTATGCCCTGTTAATGCAATTAACGGAGAAATTGGAAAAGTACATGAAATTGACCAAAGTAAATGTATTAAATGTAGAAGCTGTATGGCTACTTGTCCATTCAAGGCAATAGGTTAATAAAGGAGGGTATATCAATGGAAGAAAAAATAGTACATTTAACAATTGATGGAGTAGAAGTTGAAGCTACATCTAATATGACAATATTAGAAGCTGCAAGAAAAGCAAACATAGATATTCCAACACTTTGTTTCTTAAAAGATATAAATGAATTTGGAGATTGTAGAATGTGTTTAGTTGAAATTGAAGGTCAACCAAAACTTGCTACATCATGTATCCAAAAAGTTCAAGATGGAATTGTAGTTCATACTCACACTCCACAAGTAATAGAATCTAGAAAAATGGTACTAGATTTAATATTATCTAACCACGCAAAAGATTGCCTAACTTGTGTAAGAAGCGGTAACTGTGAATTACAAGCATTAGCCAAAAAATATAATATTAAAGACATAAAATACAAGGGTGCAAGAGTAACAGCACCGCTAGATGATAAATCTCCATCTATTATTAGAGATATGAATAAATGTATTTTATGTAGAAGATGTGTATCTACTTGCAAAAGAGTACAAGATATAGGTGCAATTGAATCTACAAACAGAGGTTTTGAATCTGCAATATCTACTGCAGGAGATCTAAGTCTAAATGATGTAGATTGTACATTCTGCGGACAATGTATTGAATCTTGTCCTACAGGAGCATTAAGAGAAAAAGATAATACTGAAAAAGTATTTGAAAAAATAGCAGATAAAGATACTTTCACAATTGTTCAAACAGCACCTGCTGTAAGAGTAGGACTTGGAGAAGAATTTGAAAATCCTATCGGAACAAATGTAGAAGGTAAAATGGTAACAGCACTAAAAAGATTAGGTTTTGATAAAGTATTTGACACAAATACTGGTGCAGACTTTACTATTATGGAAGAAGCAACAGAATTTATTTCAAGATTTTCTAAAGGAGAAAATCTACCAATGATGACTTCATGTTGTCCAGCATGGGTAAGATTTGTTGAGAAAAACTTCCCAGAACAAACAAAACACTTATCTTCATGTAAATCTCCACACGAGATGTTTGGTGCAATTCTAAAATCATATTATGCACAAAAAATGAATCTAGATCCTAAGAAAATATTCGTAGTATCTGTAATGCCTTGTGTTGCTAAAAAATACGAAGCACAAAGAGAAGAAATGGAAGTAGATGGATTAAGAGATGTTGATGCAGTAATAACTACTCGTGAACTTGCTCGTATGATTAAAGAAAGAGATATTGAATTTAACGAACTAGAAGATTCTAAATATGATGACCCAATGGGTGAGGCAACAGGAGCTGCTGCAATATTTGGTGTTACTGGTGGAGTTATGGAAGCAGCATTAAGAACTGCTGCAGATGTACTTACTGGTAAATCTCTAGATAAAATAGAATATGAAGCTGTTCGTGGAGCAGAAGGCATCAAACGTGCAGAAGTAGAAGTCGCTGGTAAAAAAGTAAGAGTAGTTGTAGCTCATGGTCTTAAAAATGCTAGAATTATAATGAAAGAAATAAGAGATGGAAAAGCAGATTATGATTTTGTAGAAGTTATGGCATGTCCTGGTGGATGTGTAATGGGCGGTGGACAACCAATTAAATCTAGTAAGATACGTGCAACAAAAGATGTTAGAAAATTAAGAACAGACTCAATTTACTCAATAGATGAAAAATCTACAATAAGAAAATCTCATGAAAATCCAGCTATGAAGAAAATCTATGATGAATTCTTTAAAGAGGCAAATGGAGAAATATCTCATAAATACTTACATACACATTATGCACCACAACCTATGTATAAACTAAGTGATGAAAAATTTACTGTAGTTCAAGTAAGAGATAGAGTAGAAGAGATTAAAAAATAATTAGTTAGTAATTAACTAAAAAGGATAAAAAATAAAGGTACAAGCATTATTTGTTTGTACCTTTATTTATACATTCTGGGCATATGCCATGAAATTCTAATGTATGACTTGTTATATTAAATCCTGTTTCTCTTTTTAGCTTTCTTGCAAGTTTGTCTATTTCACAGTTTTCAGTAGGAAAAGCTGTGTGGCAATTATCACAAATCATATAGTGTTTGTGTTGATCACCTATTTCAAAGTATGCAATTTTGTCTTGTCTAACATTTTTAGTAATTTCGCCTTTTGCAACTAAATTATTTAATGTTCTATAGACTGTAGAAAGATTAACATCTGTAGTTTGTGACATGTCGTTATAGATTTCCTCGGCAGTTAATGATTTTGGCGAATTTTTTAATAAATTAAATATAATATCTTTTTTCAAGGTTATACTAACCTCATTATTAAATCAATAACGATTCCACAAAATACACCTATCACATATACAAGTCCTAATATTTTCATATTTTCTTTCATATTTTTGTTAGTTCTAAGTAAAACTATAGCTCCAACTCCAGCACCAGTAGATAGTCCTGCTATTACTGCACCAAGTGATATACTTCCACCAATATATAATTTAGTTAAAAGTACACTTGCTGCACAGTTTGGAATAAGACCAATAATACTTGTTACAAGTGGTTGGAAAATAGATCCAGAAAGAATAATCTTTTCAAAATCTTCCATGCCAATTGCTTCAACAATTAATCCTAAAATAAATGAAATAACAAAAAGAAAAGCAAATATTTTAATAGTATGTTTAACACTAGCTTTAAAAATACCATCATGTTCACAATCACAATCTTTACATGTTTCATGCATATGTTCATGCATTTCTTCTGAATGTTCATGTGCTGTATGCTTATTCTTAAATATTAAATCTATTATTGTTCCAAATATAACAGCTATAATAAATTTTATACCAAGTATTAAAAATAACTCACCCTTTTTATCTGGAGAAGATAGAAGCATAGGTATTGCTTCATCACTTGTAGATAAAAATACTGCAATTAAAGTACCCATTGTTATAACTCTATTAGAAAATAGGTTAGCAGCAACAGCACTAAAACCACATTGAGGTATAATACCAAGTATAGAACCTATTACCTTACTATACTTGCCAGAGGTAGATAATGCTTTCTCCAGTTTTTCTGAAGATTTGTGTTCAATAAACTCAATGATTATATAAGATATAAATAAAAATGGTAATATCTTAAGTGAATCAAGAAGAGTATCCATTAGAACATCTTTAAGTATTTCTAACATTTCTTCCTCCTAGAAAAAATACGCAAATCATTTGCGAGTACACGATTATATAATAATTTTTACTACTTGTCAATATGTAAATGAAAATTTATATAATAGTTTACATTAAAATGTTACATTAAAAGATAAAAATAAACAATAATAAATTAAAATTAAATATAATAAATTATAAATTAAGTATTATAGTGTAATACAAGTTTAATAATAGTACTCCAAATTTGACAAATCCCAGTAAAAAAGAGTATAATTATAAAGATTTAAAGAAATGAGGGTAATATAAATGAGAAGTTTAAGAGATTTTAAAATCCCAGATTTTAAATTTCCAAAAATAAGTTTTAAAAATTTTACTAAAATAGAAGAAATAACAGAAGAAGCAAAAGCTAAAGAGGCTCAAAAAGGACAAAAGAAAAAGGAACAAATACCAGAGCCAATAAAATATGATACATTTCAAGATGTATTTAAAGATGTAACAGAAAAATTTAAAGACAATCCATTAATTGTACAAAAATTTGACCACAAAGGCAAATTTGAAGAAAAAACATATGGAATGTTTAAAGATGACGTAATAGGACTAGGTACAGGACTTATTGAACTACTTGGTCAAAAGGATAAAAGAGTAGTAATAATTAGTGAAACTACTTATGAATGGTATGTTTCATATATGGCAATGCTTGTAGGAGTGGGTATTGCAGTACCAATGGACAAAGAATTACCAGATAACGAATTTGTAAATCTAGTTAAAAGATCTAAAGCTACAACTGTAATTTATTCACCAAGAAAAAAAGAATTAATAGAAAAAACAAGAGCAGAGCTTACAGATGTTGAATACTTTGTTGAAATGTATTCAGATAAAACTCTTGATGGAAAAGATATAGGCTTTGAGGAAGTTAAAAAAGTTGGTAAGAAGCTACATGAAAATGGTAATAATAAATTACTAGATACAAAAATAGATCCAAACGATTTCAAAGTGCTAATATTTACATCTGGTACAACATCAGCCGCAAAGGGTGTTATGGTATGTAACAGAAACTTAACTGCAAATGTATATGCATGTCAAAAGTATGTATACTTAAAAACATCAGATAGATTATTTAGTGTACTACCTTTACATCACACATATGAGTCAACAATTGGATTTTTATATCCATTTTCTCAAGGTGCTTCAGTTGCAGTATGTGAAGGACTAAAATATATTGTACCAAACTTAAAAGAAGCAAAGCCAACAGCAATGCTTGCAGTACCACTATTAATAGAATCACTATACAAAAAAATAAATCAAACAATTAAAAAGAGTGGAAAAGAACCACTAGTAAACTCTATGTTATACATATCTAATGTTTTAAGAAACGTTGGCGTAGATATTAGGCGTAAAGTGTTTAGTGAAATACTAGATAATTTAGGTGGAAATATGAGAATCATAGTTTCTGCAGCAGCTCCTATGGACAAAAAAATAGGTAAATGGGTAGACAACATTGGTATCGAATTTTTACAAGGTTATGGGTTAACTGAAACTGCACCGATTGCAGCACTTACTCCAGAAGCAGACACTAGAATTGGTTCTGTTGGTAAAGCGGTAGTAGGAGCAGAAATAAAGATTAAAGATCCAGATGAAAACGGCGAAGGAGAAGTATTAATTAAATCTGAAACACTAATGCTTGGATATTACGAAATGCCAGAAGAAACTGCAGAAGTTGTTAAAGATGGCTGGTTTAATTCGGGAGATGTTGGATATTTAGATAAAGATGGTTTCTTATACATAACAGGACGTTCTAAAAATGTTATCGTAACATCTAACGGTAAAAATATTTATCCAGAAGAAATTGAGACTTTACTTGCTAAAGTACCTCTAATCTCAGAATGTATGGTATATGGAAAAGGAGAAAAGGATGATTTAACAGTATCATTAAAAGTAATTCCAAATTATTCATATATAGAGGAAAACATAGCAAAAGGATTAAGTGAGGAAGAAATATACAATCTAATCTGGGAAGAAGTTAAAAAAATAAATAAAGGTTTAACATCATATAAGGCTATTAAATACATGGAAATTAAACATGATGAATTTGAAAAAACTACAACTATGAAAATAAAAAGATATGCCGAACTTCAAAAAGATAAGCTAAAAGAAGAAGAAGCTAAAAAAACAAACAAAAAAGATAAAAAATAATAGTAAAAAGAAAATGGGTACTAAACGTACTCATTTTTTTTGATTTTCGCTTATTTAAGATAAAATACAAAAAATAATTTACATAATTATTGACAAAACAAATAACCAATGGTATAATCGTTGACGGAAATTTATATTTTCAAATATTTTCTTTAATAAGGAGGATAAGATAATATGGGAGTTAATAATCCAGAAAAAAATCAAGATGTTGAGGTAGTTGAAACTACAAACACTCAAATTGTTCCACTAGATAAGGAACAAGCATTAGCTCATATGAGTGAGCAAGACAGAAAAGAAGTACTTGCTTTGGCTGATCAAATAGATGTAATGCAACTAGAAAATGTAATGAACTATGGTTCAAATGCATTATCTAAAAACTTCGAACAAAGTGGCTCATATCTTAAAAGTGAAAGAGGATCTGAAGCAGATCAAAGAGTAATCAAACAGGTTATTGAACTTTCAAAGAAAGCCTCAAAAAGTTATGAAGACTTTAACTTGGTACTAAAAGAACCAAACTTTTTCCAAAAAATGTGGCTAAAAGTAAGTAGCAAGCAAAGAGCTTCACGTTCAGACAAAATTCAAAAAAGTGCAATTTCAAATTACAAACTATTAACTGAACTTGGTAAGTCATATGATGAATGGATAGAAATGTTAAGAAAAGCATTTGCAGATGCAGCAAGTTTAGTTGGGACAGACTTTGAAACATTAGCACTTCAAGAAAAATACATTACAGCAGGTAAAATTGCTCAAGAAAGAATTGCTAGTGAGCTAGAAGAATTAAGAGTAAAAAGCGAAACAAGTGGTTTAATAGAAGATCAACAAAAGTATAAAGCATATAAAAGGGGTGCCGAGACTTTTGATATTGCAATAAGCAATCTAGAAAAATCTAGAGCAACTACAAAAATTAGTATTGCTGAGCTTATGGTAATAGGTGATACTAACACCAAATTGCAAATTACCAACTTAACACAAAAAGTTCATTCAATGACTCTAATTGCACAGCAATTAAGAAATGGCGTACTAAATGCTAAAAACCAAGAAGCACTTGAAGGGCAACAAGCAATTACAAGACTAAATGACGAACTTCTTAAAGGTGTTTCAGATTCAATAGGTACCACAGCAGTAGATTCTCAAAAACTTATGTATTCTGGTTTCTATAGTGCACAAGCTGCAAGAGATGCAGTACAAAAAATAATTGCAACATGTGAGGAAATTAATAGAACTGCAGAAGAAATGATTCCTAAAATGAAAGCAGAAACAGAAGAAATAAATAGAATCATTGATGAAGACTTAGAAAAGAAAATGACAGGAGTAGCTGGAACAGAACAATTTGAAAGTGTTAAAGGTAAAACATTGTCTGATCCTAAACCAAAAAGGAAAAATAGCAAAACTAGTTCATCTGACCTAAAGTTTTAGATAAAATTATAAATAATGGAGACAAATAATCTCCATTATTTTTTTGCGTTTTTACGCAAATAATTTGCAATATTTACATAAGTTTTAAAAACGATAAAAATATTGAAATAAAAGCACTAAAAGTGTTTGACATTACATAAAAACTGGTGTATAATATCTACGCATTATGTATATTCAACCTAAATTAAATTTAATTGAAAGGAGAATTTTGTATGTTGATTAATTTACAAGGTTATGGTCATTTCCAAGATGGAAAAAACAATCAAGACTTTGGTTTTGAGGAAGAAAACATGATTCTAATTGTTGATGGATGCACTGAATGTGCATATTCAGAATCAGGTGGGAGGATGTTTGCTCAGCTTTTTAAAACATTGCCAGAACATGACAATCCACAAAAGTTTGAACAAAACATTAAACTTACTTTTGATAACACTATTAAATGGTTGAAAGAATGGTATAAAGATAAGGAGGATTTAGAAAACTTTATCCAAGACAATTTACTATTTACAATAATAGGACTATTTGACATGAAAGATAGCTTTGAAGTAAGAGCATATGGTGATGGATATATATTTAGCATAAATCAAAATAACATATTGAGTTATATGAGACTAAATTATGGAAAAAGACCACCATACTATGCTTATAATTACTGTTCAAAAGATATAAAAGAACTATTTAAAAACTATAAAATGAAATCTTTTACTTTTCCTAAAAAAATGTTTAAAAATATTGGCATAGCAACCGATGGTATACAACCAATTGCTAAAGGAATTGTATCGCAAGTAGATAAGTTAATTAAAAATAATGGCACAAAGGAAGAAACACAAAATGCTATTATAGAAGATCACTATCTATTTTATGATGATGTCACTCTAGGAATATTAAATAATGGAGGTAAATAATTATGGGTAAATTTTTAAATTCAATTTTTGGACCTAAAGACAATGACGTAATTTATGTATCACAAAAAACTGTTAATCCAGAAGATAGTAAAAAAGATGTAACACAAAATCAAAAACTTGAGGAAACAATTAAATCTATCAATGCTCAAAAAAAAGTAGATGATATGACTAAAAAAGAAGAAAAGGAAGAAATAAACAAAGAAAACATAGAAACACCTAAAGTAGATACTAAAAAAGATAATACAGAGGCAGAAAAGAAGCCATACTTTTTCAAAGAAACTCTGCACAAAACACTTACTATTTTACTTATAGAAGATAGCAAAGAAATGTATGAGTTCAATAAAGAAATAGTAGAACTATCTAAAAGAGCTGTTGGAGACAACTTAGCTGTAATAATTCATTATGGCAAAGAAATAGAAAATCCAGGATTATATTATCCAGGGCAAGTAGATGAGGATGCATTAATTTGTTTAAATGAAAAAGGCACAAGCCTTTGTTTTTATGATGCTATCATTCATTTAGAAACTATAGTAGATGGTAGTGTCTTTCATATAGTTGAAGGTAAAACTAAAAAATATGAAATTGAAAATGTAGAAATAGTAGGCTTTAGTACTGGAATAGATAATATTTCTAAGTCAACTATAGAAGAAGCATATCAAGCTTTCAAAAAAATTAGTGAAAAAATCAAAGTTACTAATAAGTGTTTCTGCATTAGTGAGGATAATTTCATAAGTCTTGCAAGTATAGGTTTTCATTCTATTGGTAGAATAAAAACTAATTTTGAATAGAAAGGAAAATGTCTATGAATGTTTTTAAGAAAATTTCAAATTTCTTTTCAAATATTTTGTTCAAGAAAGAAGAAAAAGTAGACAAAGAAGAAGTTGAACAAATGTTAGAAGAATTAAAAGAAATAGAAAATGAAGAAAACAACAAGATTAAAATTTCAAAACGTACAATAATTGCAAAACTATACTCGTTAGAACAGAAAATATCTGTACTAAATCCTAGTTTCAAAGATGCATATGATAATTTTTCAAAAGAAATTGAAGAATTAAGAAATAGTTATATTGATGAGCTTGAAGAATCTGGAAAAGACCTAACTTTTACAATTGATCCAGACATTAATATTAAAAAGCTATCTGAAGTATCTATGCTAGAAGAAAGAATTAATAAAGTAATCCAAGTAGATTTAAGATTTGGAAAATTAAAAAGTTCTTTTGAGCATTTGATACTTAAACTAAATGAACTATATAACGTTTCAATATATGTAACAGGCGAAGAAAATAAAGTTTTAATGCAATTAGAAAATGGACAAACAGCACAAAAAAGACTAATAGATGAACTTAAAAGCTATGAGTTTATTCTAAATAATAAAGAAAAAATGAATGTGATATTAAGCTTAATTTTGTATTCAGACTTCTTAATTTTTAAGATAAAACTTAAAAATAGTAAAGGAAAAATACAAGATATAAAAGAAAGCCTTGTGTCAACTAAAAATTTTTTAGGACTAGACAATTATTCTACATTTAAAGATTATTTATTAGATGAACTAAGTGATTTAAGGATACTACTAGAAAAAATTCAAAATGTTGCTGTAAAAAGAAAGCTAGAAAAAGAGATTGGAAATTTTGAAACAAAGATTATATATAATGACACCAAAGAATTATTTGAAGATGAGAGTATATTTGAAGAGTTATTTAAAATTGAAAAGCAAACAGTCGATGTATTACTATCTGAAGGATTAGAAAAAGATGAAGCTAAAATTAAAGTTTTAGATAAGTTTGAAATTAAAACTAAGCAAGAAGAACTATATGTTAGTCCAAGGACTAATGCAATAATTAGCTTATCTGGTATATTTAATGGTACGCTACAGACAAAGGCTATTATTGCTTTAAAAATATTAAATAATTTAACAGATAATATTTCATACAAGGAGATATACTTTATACTATTATTACTAAATCTTCTAGATGTAGTAAAAACAGAAGATGATGAGTTTACAAGTAATATTTTGAAGTATAAAAGAAAATACCCATATTCAAATTCGCAGATAAAAGAAAAAAACAGATTACTAAAGAATAATGGGAATAGTTCATACATTTTTACATTTAAAGTAAATGATAATGAAATAAAAGAAGTTATAAAAGTTTTAGATAACTTAGAATTAGACTATTTGCTAGATAATGGAAATATTCTATTTAACGATTTTTACTTTAAAGAAATGAAAAATGTATTGAAGGACTTGAAAGAAATTTCAAAAAATATTAAATAATTGGAGGTTATATTATGAATAATATTTACGAATTTTCAACAGATAAGGTGAATGTATTTTCACTAGTTTTAGATTGTTCAGGCTCTATGGGCTCTGAAATAGATGCTATGAAAGATGGTTTAAGAATGTTTAAAAATAGCTTTAATAATTTTTCTGAAGCATCATCAATGTCAGTTTCTGTTAATAGATTTACAAGTTATGTTGAGAGTGGAGCATTCCAATCAATTAAAGATTTTGATACTCACTACTATGCAAATGGTGGAACAGCACTATATGATGCAATAGTAATTGAAGGAGAAAGACTACTAAGCTATATAAAAAATGTAAATGAAAGAACAGGAGCTCAAATCAAAGCAACATTTATTGTATTCTCAGATGGAGAATCAAATAGTGATGAAAGATATGGCAAAAATTCGGCTCAAAAGGTATTAGCTAAGCTAAATGCCCAAAAGGTTACAACTGTATTTGTTGCTTTTGGAGGCTCAATGCATTCAAACTTTGGTAAAGACTTAGGTTTTATAGCTACAATAGATGTTGTTGATAGAAAGAAACTTGCTTCATTTATGGGAGTTGAACTTTCAAAATCTTGCAAAGAACAATCTAAGAGCATGAAATCTTTAGGGTCTAATTTCTTCAGCAAAGCAGCAAATAGTACAAAATCTGAAAAATATTCTCAAAAAACCAAACAAGTTCTTGAAGATGAAGATTGGCTAAATGATATTTAATAAAAAATATGAATGAAGGAATTTATATATATGAGTATATTAGATATATTTAGAGGAGAACATGCCGTAGAATCTTTACAATTAAGAGAAATATTCGAAAAATTTTCTTTTATCAATGAAAATGATATAGAATCTTTATACAGCACAGAAAAAGAAGCTATATTAATTGTTAAAGATGAAGAGGCAGGCACACGTCTCCTTGAAGTTTTAAGAGGAATCAGAGGTAAAAAAATATATACCTCTGATTTTTACTTTTATATTTCTAAACTTATTCTAAATATGGAAAAAACTCGTATCCTTGCATTTCATATTAAATTTTTTGGCGTAGGCATAAGGAGTTTCCCACGTAGAATAAGAATAACAAATCTATTAGAAATAATAGGAGCTATGCAGGGGTTTGGATATTTTCTTGATGAAACAGATTTCAACGAAGAAATATCTACGAGTTTGACAGGCTTGCTATCATTAATGCATAAAAGCGAAGAGACATCAAGTCACAGATGCTGCATAATGAAGATAGTGCATAGATACTATTGTAGTACGCCTTTTGATGATTTTTATAAGTTAGCAAAAAAGGGGACTTTAATACGATTAGATAATTTGCCATATTGTCTAGAATTATATGAAGCTTGCCTAAAATCATATGAAACAAAACAAACACCTGAAAGTATTTACGATATAGTTACACTTGAAGTGTTAAGAGAAAGAAACTCGCATGAATCATATAATAATGCAATATATGGAAAAATCTCTCAAGCAAAGGAAAAGAGAATACCTATATATCTATATAGTGGAAATTCAAATAGCGTTATAGATAAAAAACTAGTAGATAATAATGGAAAGAAACATCAAGTATATATAAATACTAATATAAGTGACGATGTTTCTAGACTTATAGAAGAAAGATATATCTATTTATTTGATACTACAAAAATAAATATAATAGGTCATATTGCAAATCCAAATGGGAAAATCATTGGTTATGAATATAGTATAAAAGACCAAACAGGTTATAATCCAATGCCACTTGAAAAAGATTTTAGCTCTCAAGCAGAAAAAATTGCTTTTATTGATGATTTAACAGACTTTATATTAAATGATATTAAAGTTTCAAGTTATCAAGGTGAAAGCAGTAATATAATGACACAAAATTTAAAGTATAAGGTAGATAAAGACGGTTTTAGACATTTCCAATATGAACACATTGAAGATATAGCTTGTATAGAAGGTCAATCAAAAGATGATAGACTTTTAGGTATTCTAGATTACTTTAAACAAATATACTTTAAAGAAGAAACTTTAAAATGTACAACTAGAGAAGAAATCTTAGCATGTGATGAAATAAGATATTTATCACCACGACTTGCACAAGAGTGCGTAAACTATATTTTAGGCTTTGAAGATAAAATGAATTTTGCAAATGAGTTAAACATATTTATGGACAAATATGAAATTAGTTCAAATAATATGATTGCATATTATAAAAACTATGGATTTGATCCAACAGAGGTAAAATATCATTTTGATTTTGAAGTAAAAGGAAAGCTAGATTTCTATACTCAAAGACCCATAAAAGATTTAAAGTTATCTAAAGAAGAATACGAGACACAAATTACAACAAATTTGAAACATCCAAAGTGGAATGTAGAGTTCATACAAGTAACAGAAATTGTGTTTAAAACAAACATTGTAGGTGTTATGTATGAAACAGAAGGGTATAATACAAATGTAAAACCTAAAAAGTATCTAACATATAACTATTTAATTGCACAAGACAATATTAAACTATCTAGATTCTTAAAATATGCTGTATCATATTTTAACTATGCAACATTATCTTCTAATATATTCTTTATGGATGATAAAGATAATATATACATTGATTCAATTAATAAGCATGGTGGAATTACAACAAGAAGGAAGATAGATAGTAAAGAGGCAATTGTAGATTTTATATCTAATCTTGAAAAACAAGGATTTGATAAAGATAGAATATCAAATATTCATTTGTATGATAATGATAGTGGTTTAGAACATTGTATTGCACTACTAGATAGTAAATGTAGGACACATAATCTATACTACAATGAAGAATTAGATAGAATCTGCCCAATTTGTGGAAAAACACTATTCTATTTAAGAGATAGTGATTATTTACAAAAAGGCATAATTCATGAAGATAAATATGCAAAGCATTATAAATTAAATGATGTTTATAACTTAAAAATTTATAATGACAAAAATGTAAATTTAAATGAACTAGAAAAAATTGTAGATGAGATACTATCAAGAAACAACAAAGCAAACAAAAATATGTATGAGCAAGACCTATTTATTCCATTAAAAAAAGCGCTAAAAGAAGGTAAATTTGTTGGAGTATTGTATGAGAGTGTATGTTTTGATGATGCTAACCAGAAAAACTATGTGATGAATTTTAATGACCTTAAAATCTTAAAGAGTTTTCCAAGACTTAAAGGTTGTGCAAGACTTGTTGAACAAGTAAATTCACTAGTAAATAAAAAGTTGGGATTTATATACAATCCATATGGTGCAGCTTTTATTAGTAAGGAGCATAAAAAACAAATACAAATTGTTTATCCTGAGTTTATAACAAAGAATAAAAATGTAGACCTTGCAGATGACTGGACTTTGGACTTTATAAAAAAAGTATTCACTCAAGACAAAGATATACTTCATGAATTTAACTTCAAGCCAGGAGTTACAACTTTAGAAAATGCTTCAAATGAAATGAATAGTGTAATTAACTCACTAGATAAAAAGTGTGAAAAGCATAATTATCGATATGATAAAAGTCTATTATGTTGTCCAAAATGCATTCCAATAGAAGAGCAAGATAGACTTAGAACTAACTCCCTAAAGTATAGCCAAAAGCAAATATCTGAGCTTCATGAATTTAATGAGGGTGGAGAAGCAATTATCTATGATGATGGAGAAAATTTAATAAAAATCTTTAAATCTGAAGAAGTAGATATGAACTTTAAAATTTCAGTTATTCTAAGGATACTTTCCAAAAAAGAACAAATCTTAGATATAAATAGAAAGCGAAAAGATATAGAATATGTTATTCCTAAATCTTTAATAATATCTGAAGAAACAAATGATATTATTGGATATACGATGAAAAAAGTAAATGGTATGGCAATTCAAACTTTAAGAGACAAAGAACAAGTTGAAGAACTTGGATTTAAAGAAGAAGACATACTAGAAATACTAATTTCTGAGGGACAAGCTATAGATATTCTACACAAAGAGCTAAATATTTTTATTGGAGATTTAAATGGTAGAAATATTCTTTTTGATGAAAACAAAAAAGTATATGTAATAGATTTTGATGGAATTGGAATAGATGAGTTCGTACCTGAGTTTTATACAGACGAGTATGTAGATCCAATTTCTAAAGAGAACAAATCTATAACATATAAAGACGACTGGTATTCATATGCTATTCATACATTTTACTATTTAACATATACACATCCATTTAATGGTACGTACTATGAAAAAAGAAATGGTCAAAATGTAAAGCTAGATATACTAGAAAAAATGGAAAGAAGAATATCTCTTTTAGGAAATCATGGTGTAAAACCACCTTCAATTGCAAAAGATTGGTCATGGCTAAGAGCAGATCTTATTGAAGCATTAAGAAAAATATTTGAAGAAGGCTCAAGAGAGTGTATAGTACCTTTACTTATTGCTCAAAGAAACAAACAACTAGGAGTTATAACTTTAAATAGCGATACTAAAGATAATCTTCAAGTTGGAGCTTTTAAAGTAGATATAGAAGATAGATCAAACGATGGAGTAGAAAGAATAATATCTGAAACCATAAGTATAGAAAACTATAATGGATATAGAAGACTTGTAGCAAATATAGATGGACAAAAGCTTGCCTTTGATGTGCCAGATTTAGATTTAATCGAAGATGCTCAATTAACAGCAAATTGTCAAAATATCATTGTGTTTTATCCAAATAATGTTTGTGCATATAATTTGTGCTCTGAATTACTATTTCAATGCGACTGCGAAAATCGTTATGACTATTGGCTATATGAAAATAATTTATATTTTCCAAATGGAGAAGATGTTAGTGTAGTTACTTTTAGTGGTATTAATGCTATACATGATACATTAAAATTTAAAACAGATAATCATACAACTGCTGTTGGAGTAACAGATAAAGATAAATATGTCATAGTAAAATTAAATCAAAATAATGAACATGAAGTATATTGCAATGATTTATTGTTTTATACATTTAAAAATTTAAATCAAAGCAATGACTTTACAGTATTTTATGACAAAAGTCTAAATCATTGGCTAGTAATTGGAAACCTAGGAGAAGGAATTTTAATTACATCTTCAGGAAGATATGAAGAATTTAAGTTTTCTAAAATTAGTTTTGAAAATCTAAATTATGCAGTTTTCCACAAAGATAAAATATTTCTTCCACAAGACGGTTCATTAATTACTTATGATATTCATAAGCAAAATGAAAAAATAATACAATTAGACAATTTTATCTACTCTAACTCTAGAGTAATAGTAACAAAAACAGGTTTTAAAATTATTTCAGGAAGCAAAATATATACATTTAAAGTTAACAAAAAAAAAAACAATATAAACTAATAATTTAGAAAGAAAAAAGGGCTTAAGATAAATTTCTTAAGCCCATTATTATACAAATTAACTTGAATATTTAATATAGAAATGATATGCTATTATAAATTGAAATAGAAAGGGAAAAAAAGATATATATGAAAGGATTATATAAAAGATTATCTGTGATTTTACTTGCTATAATTCTTACTATTATTTCGCTTTTGGTTATTATAAAAAGTGGTAATCATTATACAGCAAAAATAGAATTAAAATATTTTGCAAATAGAACAGATAATATGAAAGTTGAAGTTGAACAAGACGAAGAGTATATTAAGCTTGTAGATTACAAAATTGAAAATGATATTTTATATGCAAATCTTGAAGCAGTAAATCCAGGTAGAGCATATTTAGTTATAAAAAATATTGATGATGAAAGCTATGTAAAAATGAATATGGTATATGTACATAAAAATAATGTTATATCGTGGGACAATTATTTTGGTTCTTCTACAAATGACATTGTTATACCAATTTCATCAATCATATTACTAGCATATATTGATATTTTAGTAATAATGAAATTAGTAAAAAATATTAAAAATAGTATGTATCAATATAAAAATATAGGACTTTTAGGAGTAATTATATTTTTATCATTTGGGATAATAAATCAAGTAGGTACATTATTTAACTATAATGGGCTATTAAGCACAATAAACGAGGTAGTAGAAATATGTTCATTCTTCTCAATTATACTAGCTCCTATTGGCATAATAACATCAATACTAATTACAATAAGCAATATAGTATTAATAAAAAAAGAAGGTTTTGGTATAAGAAATATACTTGGGCTAATAATGGGTATAGCATTTATTATTGCAACAATTACACCAATATGGATTGGAGATTATTTACAAACTGCAACATTTATAGATGTTCATTATGAACAAGGTATAGGATTGTATTTAGAAAAATTTATTAAATCATCTACATATATTGTTATATCATATATAGAATGCATTTTACTTGGAACAGTGATATTATCTTTAAAAGCTGCAAAACATATTCCAAAGTTTAATAAAGACTATATTTTAATACTTGGATGTCAAATAAAAAAAGATGGAACATTAACTAATCTTTTAAAATCTAGAACAGATAGAGCAATAGAATTTGCTAAAATGCAAAAAAGCAACACTGGCAAAGAAATCGTTTTTGTACCATCTGGAGGAAAAGGGAATGATGAAGTAATTGCAGAAGGAGAAGCAATTAAAAACTACTTAGTTCAAAATGGCATTAAAGAGGAAAATATTCTAGTAGAAAATAAATCTAAAAATACATACGAAAACATTAAACTTTCAAAAAAATTAATAGATGATAATAATAAAGAGGCAAATATTGCTTTTTCTACAACAAACTATCATGTGTTTAGAGCAGGAGCAATTGCAAATGATCAAAATATTAAAATGGAAGGAATAGGGGCAAAAACAAAAGCATATTTTTGGATAAATGCATTTATAAGGGAATTTATAGCTACAATATATTCAAATAAAAACAGACATTTTATCAATATATTATATCTGGTTATAATATCACTATTATTAGTAGCTTTTATATATTATTCCAACGTAATAAAACTTAACTAAAGGAGGAAAATTATGAAAAAACTATTTGGCAAGTTAAATTTGAATTGGCCAAAAGTAATAATTTTTGCAATTCTAATTGGTATATATTCTGCAGTAATGGCAATGCTACCTATAGCAAAAGATACGTCTTTTACAGATTTAACCGTAACTTTTGAAGTATGGATATTATTTGGAATACTAATTATTGTAAATAGCAAATCTGCTAAAGATTCCGCACTTAAATGTTTTGTATTCTTTTTAATTAGCCAACCATTAATATATATAGTCCAAGATATAGTAAATCATTCTAATTTATTCTTTACATATTACAAGAATTGGGTGCCATGGACTATAGCTACTCTTCCTATGGGATTTATAGGCTATTATATGAAAAAAGATAAATGGTGGGGCTTAGTATTTATATTAGCACCTATGCTATTATTTGTGGGCATGGAATATAGTACATACTTATCTAAAACTATGTTTTCATTTCCATATCATATACTTACAACTATATTTTGTATAGCTACAATGCTTGTTTATCCAATAGCGATATTTAATGATAAAAAACTTAAAATTGCAGGAGTAATAATAAGCACAATTATAATAATTGCTTTGACTATATTGACAATTATGAATCCTCCTATATATAAAACATCTTTAGTCTCAAGTAGTGATAAAGATTCAGGAATTGTTTTTGATAATACATATAAAGTATATTTTGAAGATGAGAGTTTCGGAGATACATATATAGGATATGAAGAAGGAATAGAAGACTGGATGATTTACACAAACTATAAAAAAGCAGGAGACGTTACATTAGTTCTTGAATCTCCAGAAGGAGAAAAAGTATATTATGATATACATGTAAAAAGAGACACCTATGAATACACTTCAAGAAAATAAAAAAATAAAGACTAACAATACAATGTTAGTCTTTTATTTGTTTAATATATATTGATATTGAACAAGAAAAAGAGGCTTAAAGCCTCAAATAGTGGTTGCGGGGACAAGACTCGAACTTGTGACCTTCGGGTTATGAGCCCGACGAGCTGCCAACTGCTCCACCCCGCGATATTTAGTACTCTTTAATTATAATATAATTTGAAGGCCGTGTCAACCCTTTAATTATATTTTATACAACTTTTTTGAAGTTATGCATATTATTGACTTTTTTTCTATTCTAGATATAATAATAGTAGGTGATAAATATGAGAATAATACTAGCTTCTGGGTCTCAAACAAGACGAGGAATAATGGATAGTATAAAAATAAATTATGATGTAATTAAAAGTGGAGTAGACGAGACATGTGATATTTTGGATCCCGCTCTATATGTAGAAGAATTATCTAGAAGAAAAGCTAAAGATGTATCTGCAAAAGTTGGTAGAGGAGATTATATAATTCTTGCTGCCGACACTATTATATATAAAGATGGTAAAAAATACGAAAAGCCTAAAAGTATAGAAGAAGCTTTTAAAAATCTAAAAGAATTATCTGGAGGTACAAACATAGCAGTAACTGGAGTTACACTAATAGATAATAGATTAGACAATATCGAAACTTTTAGTGATATAACAAAAGTATCTTTTAAAGATATATCTGATGAAGATTTGAAATTTTATATAGATCATCACCCAGATATACTATACAATGCAGGATATACACTAGAAGGTATAATGTCACTATTTCTTGAAAAACTTGATGGAGATTTCTATAACGTATTAGGATTACCTCTAGGTAAAATATATACAATGTTAAATAAAATGGGATACAGTCTTAAAGATTTAGACTAAAGGGGGAATGAAAATGTCCAAAATAATTAAATCTAAATCTAAATATGTTTGCAAAGATTCTGAGAAGCTTAAAGAGTTCCTTTTAAAAGAAGGATTTATATTTAAAAGCAGTAATGTAAGAGCAGATGAATATTATATAGATCAAGATATGGAAATGTTGGAAAATGATTCTTGTATTAGAATTAGAACAATAAATAATAAAGATATAGAATTACTATTTGATGGTAATGTTAGGGGAGTTAGCTTGGAAGTAAAAGACAAGCAACTTGTACATATGGATGTGTCTCAAAGAGATTTCATTGCAAAATTTATGACAGACCTTGGATATTATAAATATGTAAGCATGAGTATTTTAAGAGAAACATACATTAAGAAAGATAAAGAACATTACTATAGTATAAATATAGATACAATAGCAGATATAGGTGAATTTATAGATTACGATATATATACAGATGCAAATAGCACTGAAACAGAAAAGAAATTTGATGAATTCGAATCAAAGATTAGTGAATGCATAGGAGAAAGTATTGACAAAGAATACAGAGATTATATATCTAAACTAATGTACAATAAATTCCTTAAAGGTGAGTTTTTAAATAGAATACTAGTAGAACTAGAAAAAATATTTGTATACATAGACCTAAATAACATAGAAGAAAGTATAAAAGAAAATACAACACTAATTAATCTTGAATTAATAGAACAATTAGAGCAAAAAGGAATACAGGTTGAAATTGTATATTCAAATTTAAGCGATGAAAAAATAGAAAAAATAAAAAATGTATTAGATAAGATGGGCTATAATCCAAGCTTTATAAATATAAAAGATATTAAAGAATTAGCGGTAAAAGAAACATATATATTAGAGAAACAAAAGAAAATAGAGTTTTCTGAAGCAGCTTTTATAGTTTTAAGTCAAAGAATTTAACCATTTATTACATTTTTTGTAACTTTATAGTAACACAAAGTAATGCTTGTGTTACTTTTTTATGTTTATTGTTACAAAGGTAAATATTGATACTAGAAGAAAGAGCTGAAAACTGCCAAAAATTGCACATTTTTTTATAGAAAAATACGAATTATTTAAATGTAAAATGCTTGATTAAAAAAAATTAATATGCTATTATTTAAGAGTAAACAAGTATGTTTATAAGGGGGGAATTTTTAAATATGAAAAGAACTTTCAAATTAAAGACTTTGGTAGTTCTAGTAGCAATTATGATGGGAATTGCACTAATACCAAATGTTAATGCTGCTTCAAGTATTGCAGCTGCAAAATATGTAAACTACTACGAAAATGGTAATACAGCAGCTTCTAATCTTGAAATTGTAGCAGAAAACCTAACAAGCGCTGAAAGAGGACTTGAAAATCTAGCAGCTGGAGATATGATTTCTGTTAAATTAAACTTAAATAAATTTCCAAATGATGGATTACAAAACATTTCAGTAAAAATGGGATGGGACGATAATAACTTAGAATTAGCTACAGTAGGAATGGTTGAAGGTGGAGACTCTAAACAAGTATACATTCAACCAGGTCCTGTAGGAACTGATTTAGGACTTGCTGCTAACAGATTAGGTGCAGTAACAAATCCTAACATTATTCACTCAGCAGAGGAAGATGGTGTTAAATATATAAACGTTGGTATTACAGCTCCAGCTGGATATCCATCAACACAAGTAGGAACTATCTTTGAAATACAATTCAAAGTTAGAGATACTGCTGCTGGTGATTGCGAAGTATTCGTAATGAACGATGTTAATTATTGGTTTAACCTTGTTGGTGCTACACATGATACATCTATAGATGATTATCAAACTGCAACAAGAGCTGAAATTGCAGGAACTCAAGGTGCAGAAAACAAACCAAGACTTGACACTTATGTAAAAACAAATGCAAATACAATGAAAGTTGTTGTTAAAACAGCTTCTGTAACTCTAAATCAAGATGATTTTGAATTAGATGTTTCAGATGCAGCTAACAACAAAAAAGATTTATCAGATAAAGTTGTAGTAACTCCATCAAATACAACTGATGATATGACTTGGGAATCAAGTGATTCAAACGTTGCAACAGTATCAAATGGTGTTGTAACAGCTGTAGGTAAAGGAACAGCTACAATCACAGTTAAATCTGGAAACTTCTCAGATACAGTAGATGTTACAGTAGTTAAAAACCCAACTTCAATTGCATTCAAAGAAACTGCATATACAGTAGACTTTGATCAAACAATTGATTTAGCTGATCAATTAACATATGCACCAGATGATGCAGATTTTGATCCAGCTAATGTTGAATGGACACTACAAAGTGGTAACCAATATGCAACATTAACAGGAACAACTGTTAGGGGTGTTGCAAAAGGTGATGCAGTTGTTAAAGCTACTTATGGAAATAAAACAGCTACAACTACAGTTAAAGTAACTAAATTAGTTCAAGACTTTACAATGGACCCAACAGAAGTAACTGTATGGAAAGGTGAAAGTGCAGATGTAACTATCACAACTACTCCAGAAGGATCTGAATGGGCAACATTAAAAATAGTTAACGAAGGAGCAGGAGACTTCTATGCTTATACAGCTACAAACACTGGATTAACAATTACTGGTGTTAAGAGAGACGGAGCAAACGATGGTGTTGCAAACGTTAAAGTACAAATAGACAATGGAAGAACTGAAGCTTTAACTAAAGATTTAAAAATCACAGTTAAAGAAAACCCAATTACTGGTGCTGAAATAACTACAGCTCCAGGAGCTACTGTTCTAAGAGGAGAAACAGTTACTCTAGAAGGAAAATATGTAACTGAAGTACCTGAAACTGAACACAAAACTACAGATAATGTAGGAACAGCTACATGGACTTCTTCAGACGAATCAATTGCTACAGTAGATAAAAATGGTGTAGTAACTGGTGTTAAAGAAGGAACTGCAACTATTACTTATACAATTGCTGGAAAAACAGCTACATATGATGTAACAGTTGAAGAAAAACATGTTGATTTAGTAGTAGTAGATGAAGAAACTATGGAAGGAATTTCTCAATTAAAACCAGGAGATGTTCTACCAGGTGATTCAATTGTAATACCATTTACAGTTTTACCAGAAGATACAACTGATACTCCAGAAGAAATCATGGAAGCAGTTAAAGCTATATATGATGAAGATGAAGTAGATGTTAAAGTTGAATATGCTGATGGTAAAGGAACTGTTACAATCACATACAAAAAAGCTGCAGACTCATACGTAATAGTAGGAGCTGGAGATTATGTAGATGAAGAAATGCTTGAAGAATTTAAAGAAGAAATTGCATTCGCTCAAAAAATTATCGATGAATTTGCAAAAACTGGTAAACTTATAGTTGGAGAAAACGAAGATGGAACTCCAAGAGAACTTGAAGAAATCGAACTAGAAGATGGTACAGTAATTGCTGTTAAAGACTTAACAGTAGAAAAACTACAAGAACTAGTAGATGAAGAAATTAATATGATGATTCAAGGTCTTGCTGAAGATGGAATTTACATCATCAGAGTTCAAGTAACTGATCCAATTCCAGAACCAGAAGCTCCAGAAACTGGAGATATGCCAGTAGTCCTAATGGGTGCTATAATGCTTGCATCTGTTGCAGGAATTACAGTTTCTAAAAAAATATTAGTAAAATAATATAATATAGAATAAAATAATTAGCATTAAGGGATATTTACTATTAAATATCCCTTTTTGCATAGTATAAGGACAGGGAAAAATATGAAAAAAATAAAAATATTTGTAGTATTAATATTCTTTTTAATAATTTCTGCTGTTTCTAATAATGTAATGGCTGCAGGCCCAAAAGCAATGGTATGTACTGATTTAATACATATATATAATACAAACACAAACTTTGATTTTACTGTAACAAATAACACTACGCTAGATCAAATCAAAAATGCTTATCAAAGCGCTGGAACAACACATATGCTTGAGACAGATAGCTGCTTTGGAGGACATGCTTTATCTATATGGCATGATGATTATACAGATTATCTATACGTAGAAACTGTATCAAATGACGAATATGTTGTATCATACGGTTCAGTATGGAATCAATTCCAAACATATGAGTATGACTATGATGAGGTAACAGATTATACTGACCAAAGCATACTTCAAGGATTTATGATTTTAGAACAACTAAAACTTAAAGGTGGTGTTTTTTACAATAGAAACAGAGTAATAGGTAGTGACCTTGCAAGAACAAGTCAAATTTATGAAACTGCCTACAATAATAACAGAGTACATTTCCAAAAAAATATAGCACAACATGCAGTTATAATGTATATTGCAATAAGTAAAGTTCATGGCTTTGAGTGTGATATAGAATTTGATGAAGATTTTTTCTATATCAACGAACAAATGAAAGACATAGGAACTTCACTAAAAGAATACATTGAAAGAATGAATAAAAGAGAGTATATGAGTGGGCTTGGAACAAGAGATAATACTGAGATTACAAATGGAAACTATTATTTCTTAAATCCAGCTATGTATGCAGATATGTTTATTACTAAACCACTAAACAGAGTTGATAGAGTTGGACCTAATCGAATTGCTGTTTTTGATTATAATCCATCAACTAAAGTAGTAAATGCAATACTTGTATCTCCAGAAGTCTTTAGCTCATATCAAAATGTAGCTTTAACTCAACACGAGCAAGATTTATATTCTGCTGGTCAAACAGAGTATTATAATGCTATGAATCTTTTAAATCAACAATCATCAATATACTCAACAAATCCTGTTATTAGTCCAGCACAATCACTTTTAGCAGGAACATTATTAGAGAGTAAAAAGCAAGGAATTGTAAGTTATTTTAATGCAATTCGTATTGCAGCTGGACTTCCTACAGTGGAAGCAAGTGCAGACCATTTTACTGTTGCACAACACATGGCAACATTAATGAGTTATAGATGGAATTCACTTCATCTAGAAATCACACATAGTCCTAGCAAACCAGATGGTGTATCTCAAACATTTTTTGATACAGCTATAGGACAAGGCAGAGGTTATGCAGAAAACATTTCTAGATCTGCAAATGAAACTTCTGTATATACAATGAAAAAATATGTAAATATGTTTTTAGATGACCAAACTGAAACACCTATGAACTTCTCACATAGATCATTATTACTAACACCAAAATTTAGTAAAATGGGATATGGTATTAGTCCAAATATTGGTGTAATAGAAATTAACGGAACTCAATCTTCAAACGTATTTTTAAAAGCATGGCCAGCAAATGGTGTTACTTTTATGGAATCATTAGATAGTGATAGATTTTACTGGACAGCACAATTTTTAGATAATTATACAGTAGATAAAAGCACTACTTCAGTTAAAGTAACTTGTTTAAATACAGAAGAATCATGGGTGTTTGCAACTGAGCAAAACAATTCAAGCAGAAGATATGAAATTAGAACAACTTATCCTTCTGAATTAAACAATATGCTAGTTTTTTATGATAACACAATCATACCAAAGAACAACTATGTATATGAAATTGAAATTAGCGGACTAAAAGATAACCAAGGAAATAACACAAGTTATACATATAGATCTGTATTTAAATATGCAGATATAAATAACATTCCAACAATTGCAAGTGAAATACAAATAGATAAATCTAATTTATCACTTGTGTCAGGAACAAACAATGTATATTATGTTCCTATTGGAGAAGAAACAAAATTAAATGTAATAATAGATCCTTCTGTAACAGACAAGAAGGTATCATGGGCATCAAGTAATCCAGAAATTGCTACAGTAACACAAAATGGTACTGTAACTGCCCTAAGAGCTGGACAAAACGTTGCTATTACTTTAACATACGATGCAGATGCTGATGTTACTGACGTTGTTATCTTAAAACCATATGTAAAGATTAATCAAGTAACACTTACAGAAACATCTATTAGTATGATTGCAGGGCAACAAGAAGAGAAAACTTTAACAATAAAGACTATACCAGAAGAAGCAGATGAGGTAGTAAGTATAGATTGGGTAGTTGTAACACAAGCAAATCCAACTACAGAATATTCTTATACAGATCCTCAAATAACAAGATATTTAACTATAACAAGAATAGATGATAGAAATATTAGAATTAAAGCAAATTCAGCTGAAGCTGGTAATAATAAATTTATTGTTAGAGCAAAAGTTACAGGATTAAGTGCAGACTTTACTGGTGAATGTAATGTTACAATTAAAGTACCATTAGAAAGTATGTCATTTAGTAATGCAAACCAATATAATACAGGCTTAAGTATTTATAGTACGCCTGGAAGACCATCAACTGAAACCATCAACTTTAATGATTTCTACTCAAGAAATAATACAGATATAATAAGATTCAGAGCAAATTACAGACCTTCAAATACAACAGTTTCAAAAACATGTACATGGCAAGTAATTTCTGGATCAGATGTATTAACAGTACAAAGTGGGGAAGATGGTGCTTTCAAAGTTAAAAAACCAGGACAAGCATCAATACTAATTACTAGTACTGAAGAACCTTCAATTACTGCACAATTAGATTTAACTATTAATTGTACACTTGAAAACTTCACAATAGCTCAACCAAATCAAGCAGTATTCCTAGAGTTAGTAAATGGCTCATATACAAAAACAATGAATTTAACACTAAATAAAGTTCCATGTATTGCACAAGATGATTTTACATATTCATCTTCAAATACACAAATTGCAAGTGTTGATGAAACAGGTAAAGTAACATTTAACGGACAAACAGGTACTGTAACTATTACAGTAAGATCTGTAACTGGAAATATAACAAGAACGGTAACATTCTATGTTAAAATACCTGTATCAAGTTTAATTATTAATAGAAGTCCAATTGAATTAAGACCAGGTGAAACATACACTAGAACAGCTACAGTTAAGCCATCTGAGTCTAACGCACAAAACTATGTGACTTATTCATCAAACAATACTCAGGTAGCAACTGTAGATCAAAGCGGAAAAGTTACTGCAAAATCTCATGGCGTAGCTATGATTTCTGCAAGTATAGCTGAAGATTATACAAGTACAGGAACATCTATTACAGCTTCATATTATGTATATGTAAGAACTCCACTAGAAAATGTTGAAATAGTAGGACCAGATGAATGTACAATAGAATTTGATACTGTTAGATATAGATATAACTTAATTCCAGCAAACACAAATGATGGAATAACCGCTACTTGGTCTTCAAGCAATCCTAATGTTGCTACAATAGATAATAATGGTAATGTTACATTAAAAGACACAGGATATGTAACATTTACACTACAAGTTAAAGGTCAAGGTGCCCTATCTACAAATACAATTACAAAGACAAAAACATTAATTGTAAATTCCATCTACGAACCAGCATTCTTAAAAGGAGATTTAGATAGAAATGGTGTAGTTGATGCAAATGATGCATCTGTTGCATTAGAATTATTTAAAGGACAAAATGCTGATTCAATGGATATAAAAATTGGAGATATGGATGAAAATGGATTAATAGATGCAAATGATGCATCACTAATATTAGAGTATTATAAAACTCAAAATTAGGGTCTTTACAATTGTGGTATAATATTTATTGAATTTCAAAGGAGAAACAAAGATGAGTTTAATATATGGAGTAAATCCAGTTACAGAAGCAGTAGCTTCTGGAAAAACAATAAATAAAATTTATGCACAAAAAGGTAATAAAGAAATCTATGAGCTTATACAAAAAGCGAAAAAAAATCATATAGTGGTTGTAGAGGCAGATAAATCTAAGCTAGATAGAATGATAACAGAAGATGGTGAAAAATTAAAAAATTCACAAGGAATCGTGGCTTCTGTTACAGAGTATAATTATTTTACTATAGATGATATACTTAAAGAAGCTAGTGATAGGAAAGAATCCCCTTTTATAATCATATTAGATAAGATCGAAGATCCACATAATTTAGGTGCTATAGTAAGAAGTGCCGAATGTTTAGGTGCACACGGGATAATTATACAAAAGCGTAATGCTTCTCAAGTTACAGACACAGTAGAAAAAGTTGCAGCAGGAGCTTGTAACTATATGAAAATTGCTAGAGTAACAAATATTACTGAAAGCATCAAATATTTAAAAGAAAAAGGTTTATGGATTTACGGTTTAGATATGGAAGGCGCATCAAATATATATGATACAGATTTTAGTGGACCTATAGGACTTGTTGTTGGAAACGAAGGAGATGGAATATCAAATCTAGTACTTAAGAATTGTGATTTCGTCGTAAAAATACCAATGACAGGACAAATTGAATCACTAAATGCCTCAGTATCAGCAGCAATAAGTATGTACGAAATTGTAAGACAAAAAAATCTAAAAAAATAAATATAAAACATAAAAAAGATAGCGATATAATATAAATTATCGCTTCTTTTTTTAACTATAATTGTTTACATAAAGAAAAGATAATGATATAATATTACATGAATTAAGGAGTAATTTATGACAAATATTGAATTATTAGCACCTGCTGGAAACGAAGAAAGTTTTAAAGCAGCAGTAAATGCTGGAGCAGATGCTGTTTATATGGGTTTAGGTAAGCATAACGCAAGAGTTATGGCAAAAAACTTTACACTTTCAAGTTATATAGATTGCATTAATTATGCACATATTAGAGGAGTGAAAGTTTATCTAACACTTAATACATTAGTTTTTGATGATGAAATTGAAGAAGCTCTAAAACTATTAGCTAAACTATATGAAGCAGGAGTAGATGCGGTTCTTGTTCAAGATTTGGGGCTAGCAAGTCTAATTCACGAGTTATTTCCAAATCTAGAATTACATGCAAGTACGCAGATGAGTGTATATTCACTAGAACAAGTAGAATTTCTTAAAAAACTAGGATTTAAAAGAGTAGTTCTTGGAAGAGAATTATCTATAGATGAAATTAAGTATATAACAGAAAACACTGATGTGGAAATAGAAGTATTTTCACATGGTGCACTTTGTGTAAGTCTTTCAGGTCAATGCCTAATGTCTCTTGCAATAGGAACAAGAAGTGCAAACAGAGGAGCATGTGCTCAACCATGTCGTATGCGCTATTCATTATATAAAGAAAACGGAGAAAAGATAGTTCCTAAAACATATATAATGAGTAAAAAAGATATATTTACCCTAGATATGCTAGATAAATTAATAGATACAAATGTAGCATCTTTAAAAATTGAAGGAAGAAATAAAACACCAGAATATGTTGCATTAGTCGTAAGCACATATAGAAAGTATATAGATAAATATTTGAAAGAAAAAAGCTTAAAAGTAGATGAAAGCGATATAAAAGATTTGACTCAAATGTTTAATAGAAATGGTAAATCACACGGATATTTTGACGGAGTACAATATAAAGATAGCATTACAACACTTTCACCTAAAAATATCGGATTATACTTAGGTGAGGTAATTGAGAAAAAAGGAAAATTTGTAAAAGTAAAACTAGAAGAGGATATTGATCTTCATGATGGAATAGAAATATACTCAAAAGGTAACGTTTCTTCTACAATCGTAACATGCATAATGGACTCTAAGAAAAAAATCGTAAATGGAATTGTTAAAGCAGGTAGCACAGTTTATCTTGGAGATATAAAAGAAACAAAAATTGAAGCAAAAGATAAGGTATATAAAACATCAAGATATAAACTAAATCTAGATATGCAAAACAATATTTTAAATAAAAATTTAAGACAAAGAAATCTTGTTTTAAATATAGATGTTAAAGAAAATTGCCCTATAACACTATCTACAATTATAAATAATCAAATGTATACATATAACACAAATATAATTCCACAAATTGCTCAAACAAAAGATTTAACAATTGATGCAATATACGATGTATTTCAAAAGACACAAGACAAAGGAATTAGATTTGAAAAAGTAGTAGGATATGTTCAAAAAGGATTATTTTTAAAAGTATCTGAACTAAATGAAATTAGAAGAAACTTTGTAGAAAAGGTAGAAGAAAAGCTATTAACTCATAATGATATAAAAGACATTGAAGATAATATTGTTAAAAAACTAAAAGAACAAATTAAAAGTACTCAATCAAAGCAAATAGCAAAGAATGTATTATCTGTATATAATTACAATCAACAAAAAGATTATGTGTCAGATTATAAAAAACAATATAGTAAATCATTAGAAAGAATAGATTTTCAAGTCAAAGATTATATGAAATATGAAAAAGATATTTTCCATAAATATTCTAAATATAATCTAGGAATTAATATACCAAGTTTTACATTAGATAAACTAGATTTATATATTAAGAATAACATTGAACGTCTATTAAAAATGGGTGTTAAAACTATTGTGCTTGGTTCATTTAGATACTATGAACTATTGAAAGAACTAAAAAACAAATATGATTTTACGCTTGTTGCAGATTATTCTTTTAATGTTTCAAATACATATGCAGCATTATTTATAAAATCATTAGGCTTTGATGTGGTATCACCAGCATTTGATGCCCAAGAAGCTCAAATTGACAAAATAAGCAAAGTTTTACCAGTAGAAAGAATAGATGATTATATTACAATAATGACATCTAGATACTGCATTATAGGATCATTTGTGGCAAACAGAAAAGCAGGAGAAAAATGTTCATGCCCATGTTTAAAAGATAATTACTATTTAGAGGATAAATTTGCACAAAAATATAGTATTGTATGCAGCAATGAAGATTGTATAATGAGAATAGTAAAAGAGAATAGACTTGCAAATAGAAGCGAAAAAACTAATTCTTATATAAGAAATAATATATTATAAATAATTATTAAAAGAGTAGATAATTTTTGACAAAATTATTTACTTTTTTTTCTGTTTATAATATTATTATAGTAGATATATATGAAAAGGAGGAATATTATGAAATGTTCTAATTGTGGTAACGAAGTAGATCCTAATTCAGCTTATTGCCCAGTATGCGGTACAAAAGTTGGAGCAGAACCTACACAAAATCCAGTTGAGCCAGCGCAAGAACCAGTTGTAGACAATGGTTATGTAGCACCAGCTCAAGAACCTATTGTTGAAGAACCAATTCAACAACAACCAGTACAAGAAGAAATTCCTGTACAACAACCAGTTACACCAGCTCAAGAGCCAGTTTATCAAGAGCCAGTGCAACAACCTGTACAACCAGTAGTTGAACAACCAGTACAACAAACTATACAACAACCAGTACAACAAACTGTTCAACAACCTGTTCAACAACCTGTACAACAAGCACAACCAACATACCAAGCTGCACCAGAGCCAAAGAAAGCAAAGGGTGGTTCAAAACATAGTGTTATAACACTAGTTGGTATTATAGCTGCAGTTGCAGTAATAATTGGTGTTTTATGCTTAACATTATTTGGAACTAAGAGCCCAGAAAAAATATATAAAGGTATGCTTTCAGAAGCAATAAACGAGTCACTTGCAGGAGAAGCAATGACTTCAAACACTGCAAATATTACTTCAACTATAACAGTTAGCACAGATATTGATGATGCAAAAGATATGCTAGATGGATTATCTATAGATGCAAACGTACAATATGATAAAGCTGCACAACAAGCTGTTGTAGCTTTAAATGTTGCTAAAGGTAAAGAAAAATACTTAAACCTAAGAGCTATGGGAGATCTAATAAATAAAGTTGCTGCCGTAGAAGAAACTAACTTATACAAAAAAATGGTAAAAGCAGATATACCAGACGAGTTCTATGATGCAATTGAAGAAGTATTAGGAAAAGATTATACTTTCGAATCAGATGCTTCTGCTTGCAAAAAAGCTGCTAAAATATTATATTCTACAATAGATAGTAATATTAAACCAGAATGGTTTAGCAAAGAAAAAGTTACAACTCAAGACAATGGTAAACTAACAGACAATATCTTAACTATAAGAGAAACAGAACTTGAAGATGTAATTGTAGCAACAGTTAAATCTTTAAGAACAAATAATGACTTCTTAAATTGTTTCACATACAGAGATGAAATAGTAGATATGTTAGACAGCATTCAAGATGAAGTAGAAGATATGTCAGATGAAGATGTTGTTTATACAATACACTACTATACTAAAGGAAACAAATTTGCAGGAGCTGCTATAGTTCATAAAGATGAATACTACGAGGAAGAAGAAATCATTGAAATTGAAAAGAAATCTAAAAAAGAATATGAAATTAGATTCGAAGAAAATGATGGACGTGATCTTGAAGTATTACAAACTATAAAAGTTGTTGCAAACAAATTAGACAAAAACGATGTTGACGTTGAAGTTACAATGGAAATTGAGGACGAAGGATACATCACAATTGCTATGGCTACAACAGCAAAATATAACAAAGCAATAGAGCTTCTAGATGTTGACAATGCTGTAGATTATACAGAATTAACAGAAGATGATATTCAAGAAATAATGGATAATCTAGAAGAAAGTCCATTATATGATTTAGTAGAACAATATATTGGTACTACTACTATAGGTGGTGATGATGAGACTAGAACTCCACCAGCTGGAATAACATTACAACCTGGGCAAAACTTTGTTGCATCATACGATGACGATGTTGTAGTATTTGGTGTTCCAAATTCATTTGAAGAAGAATATGGCGGATCATCTTATGTAAGATTTTCTAAAGAAGATAAAACAAAATATACAGCATATATTGATGTAGACTGTGAATGGGATTCATTAGATGAATATAGAGATTATCTAAAGAACTCTGTATCATATTATTCAGAAGATAATGGTTATAGCAATGTAAAACTATCAGATGAAGAAACTGTAAAAGTTGGAGATAAATCTTTCTATAAAAGAACATTTACTTATACATACGGATCTTATACAGCAAAAAGAACATATTACTATACACCAGTAACAGAAGAATATACTTATGCTATAGAAATAGACGATGATGACGAAATAATAACAGATAGTGAAATTGAAAAACTATTAACTATTCAAATCACACTAGCAAAATAATTAAATTAAAATAGGGGATAGAAAATAATTCTATCCCTTTTATTTTATCTATTAGGTAAGCAATAATCACAAACTGAATATATTAATGCGACAATTATACTAGAAAGAAAAGATATGTAAAATCCAGATATAAAAAACTGCGTAGAATAGACAATTACAATGCTACTCAAAAAGCCAATTATACCTCTACCTAAAGGATAGTCATGAATATTTGTAATAGTAGATACAAGATAATCTAAAATAACGACAAATAATGATGCAATAATTAAAGCAGGCAAAGTTTCTACATTAAAACTTGGAGTAATATATGCACTAAAGAAAAATACAGATATACATGTAACTATCCTTACAAAATTTTGTTTTATTCTAATAGTCATAATAAAATCACCTAAAAATAGTTTCTGCATAATTAAAAACAATATGTACAAAATATTTATAGGTGATAAAATGTTAATTGTATTTTTTAGAGCTTTAGTATTATATTCGGTTGTATTTTTAGTAATTAGACTAATGGGAAAAAAAGAATTGTCTAAGGTTCAACCATTTGAACTCGCAATAATTATAGTTATATCTGACCTAGCATCAGCACCAATGTCCTCAAGAGGTTTATCTCTTCTTGATGGTGTAGTGCCAATAATAACACTTCTATTTGCTTATTCAATTTTCTTGCTTTTAAATCATTCAAGCAATAAAGTTCAAGATATAGTATGTGGAAAACCAATACTAATAATAAAAAATGGTCAAATAGTCCAAAAAGATTTTGATAACCAAAAATACACAGTATCAGATATAATGTCACAGCTTCATGAAAAAGATATATTCTCAATTGCTGAAGTAGAATATGGTATCATTGAAACAAACGGAAATTTAAGTATCATAAGAAAAGATGAAAAAATTAATTCTATTCCCTTAAACGTAGTTGAGGACGGAAAACTAGCAGAATCAAATATAGAAATGTTAGGGATTGAAAAAAGTCAAGTTGAGCGTATGATTAAAAATAAAAAAATCAAATTAGAAGACATATTATATGCTCAACTGGACAAAGATTATAATTTTGTATATCAGTTAAAAGAAAAAGAGGTAAAAGCATGAAACAAGTTATAATTAGTGTTGTATGCATTGCAATACTTGTAATAGGTGGAATAGCAGAAATAAAATATTTAAACAAAAGTGCATCATATCTATCTTATGATATAGAATATATAAGAAATGCAATAAATAATGACAATTATGATATTGCAAAAGAACAATTAAATAATACAATAAACAATTGGGAAGCACAAAAGAAAATCTGGCATATATTTGTAAACAACGAAGAAATAGAAAATATAGATGAATCTATAGTTGAACTAGAAGAGTATTTAAATAATCAAATGAAAGAAGAAAGCTTGGTAGAAGTATCAAAGCTCATTAGTTTAGTTAAATATTCAGCAGAAATGCAAAAACTAAGTCTAGAGACAATTATATAGACAGGATTATTTTATCCTGTCTATTATCTTATATAGTTTATTATTTATTTCATCGTCTGCATTATAAAGAGGCAGTCTTAAATTTCCAACATTCATTCCCATATAATTCATAGCAGTTTTTATCATAATAGGATTTACATCTAAAGATAATGCTTCAATTAAATCATAATATTTAAAAAACAAATCTCTTTCTCCAAGGCAAATCTCATGCATTATATTAGGCATTAAATTAGCAAATACAGAAATTGTTCCAATTCCACCAATAGATAAAAATGGAATTGTAAGAGTATCATTTCCACATATTAAAGAAAAATCAAGTTTTTGAAATTTTATAGCATTCATTAACTTAACAGCTTTTTCAAGGGAAGGAGAGGCTTCTTTAATAGCTATAATATTTTCTATTTTTGCAAGACGTAAAATTAGATTTACACTCAAATCAATGCCTGTTCTAGATGGAACATTGTATAAAATAACTGGAGTAGGATAGATTTCATCTGCTATTTTTTTATAATGTAAATAAATTCCTTCTTCATTTCCTTTGTTGTAATATGGACTCACAACTAGAACCCCGTCTGTGCCTTCCATATTGGCAAATTGAGAAAGTTTTATACTTGTAGCAGTATCGTTAGTACCCGTACCACATACAATTGGTATTTTGCCTTTAGCATAAGATATACTATTTTTAATTAATTCACATTTTTCGTCGTAAGACAACGTTGCAGATTCTCCTGTAGTACCACAAATTACAAGATAATCTGTACCATTTGTAATATGAAAATCTATTAGCTCATAAAGTTTAGGGTAGTTAATCCTGTTATCATTATCAAAAGGAGTAACAAGAGCAACTCCAGATCCGTTAAATTTATTCAAATAACAATCACCTCAATAAAAATATATAAATTATTTTGTATTTTATGAAACAAACAACAAATAATCATAAATCTATCACAAAAGAGTTGTATTATATAAGTGTAATAAGAAATAAGACAATTATCAAAAATTGTAAATTTTTTTCATATATATAACCTTATGGCCGGGATAAAACCCGGCCTCCTTTATTGCTAAAAGGACAAAACAGTGGTATAATTTTAAACATGAAATACAGTGAAATAAAATTAAATGAAAATATAAAAAAAGCGATAGCAGAGCTAGGCTATGAAAAAATGACAAAAATACAAGAAATGTCATATGAAGATATTTTATCTGGAAAAGATATAGTTGGAATGAGCAGTACAGGTTCAGGAAAAACTGCAGCCTTTATGATACCAACAATAGAAAATATACAAATAGACAACAAGAGCACTCAAGTAGTAGTAATAACTCCAACTCGTGAGCTTGCAATTCAAATTGTACAAGAAACTAGAAAATACCTAAAATACACTCAAGGTATAAATGCACTTGCAATATATGGAGGCCAAGAATATAAAGCACAAGCAATTGCTCTAAGAAAAGGGGTAAAAATTGTAGTTGGTACTCCTGGTAGAATAAGAGATTTAATTAAAAAGAAAATATTAAAGCTAGATACAGTAAAAACATTAGTATTAGATGAAGCAGATGAAATGCTTTCTATGGGCTTTTATGAAGAGGTAATGGAAATAGTAACTAAAGTGCCAAAAAAAGCTCAAAAGTTACTTTTCTCTGCAACAATAGACAATAGAGTAAAAGATATAGCACAAAAAGAAATGAAAAAAGCAGTATATATTGAGGCAATGGATAATGATACAATGCTTACAGATAATATTACTCAAATTGCAATTGAAACTAAAGAGGCAATGAAGTTTGAATGTTGCTATAGAATAATTAAAAAAGAAGACTCACATAGTACTATTGTATTTACTAATACAAAGAACAAAACAATAGAAATATTCAAATATCTAAATAAGAAAAGACTTAAAGTAAAGCTATTAAACAGTGATATAGATCAAAAAGAGAGAAATAGAGTAATAAAAGAGCTAAAAGAAGATAAACTAGATGTAGTCGTAGCAACAGACGTGCTTGCTCGTGGAATAGACATAAAAGACCTAGAACTTGTAATAAATATAGATATTCCACAAGATAATGAATACTATGTTCATAGAATAGGTAGAACTGCAAGAAAAGGAAATAGTGGTGTAGCATATACACTTTATACTGGTAAACAGATTGAAAGAATAAAAGAAATAGAAGACTATACTAGAACTAAATTTAAATATGAAGAAGTGCCACTTGAAACTAATAACGCAAATCAAGAAGAAATAGATTTACCTATTAGTAAAAGAGGATTATATATTTTAACGATTAATCTTGGTAAAAAAGATAATATTAAAGCAAAAGATATAATAGGTGCTATTGGAGCATTAACAGGAATTAAATCTGAAAACATAGGAATAATAGAAGTAGGAGAGAGTAGTAGTACAATAGAACTAAAAAAAGAATATGTATTAGATGTAAAAAAAGCTTTTACTAATGGAAAAATAAAAGGAAAAGATGTTAATGTTATTTCTAACAAATAAGTAAAAAATAAAAGGTAGGAAATAATCCTACCTTATTTTTTAGCAATTAATTCAATTTCATCACAAATTAAATCTACATTTATTTTTTTGTCTGCAGAAAATGGAGTGATTTTTTCTTTAGCAAACAACTCTTTAGTAATATCTTTTGTATAATCTTCCATTTTTGTTTTGGCAACTTTATCTGCTTTAGTAGCAATGATAGAGAATGGTATATTTTTATCTAGTAACCATTCATACATTTGTCTATCATTTTGACTTGGTTTATTTCTTATATCCACAAGAAAATAAATATGAACAATTTCTGGTGTTTTAGAAATATATGTATCAATTAACTTGTTAATCTTCATTTTTTCACCTTCAGACATAGTAGAGTAACCATATCCTGGGAGGTCAACAATATAGAATTCGTTATTTACGTTATAATAATTAATACTTCTTGTTTTACCTGGTGTTTGTCCAACTTTAGCAAGTTTCTTCTGGTTTGCTATTGCATTAATAAAAGAAGATTTACCAACGTTAGATTTTCCAACAAGAACTATTTGTTTTTTATCAGTTTTTAACAATTTAGAAAAATCAAAAACAGAAGTTTCAAATTTTACATTTTTTAACATGACATAAAATTCCTTTCTCAATACTAATATAATAACATAATTTAATTAATTTGTAAAATAATAATGCAATTGACACTCATATTTGCATATGATATAATTGTGTTGGGCAGAAATATTTTTCAACTGCCTATCACATTTAATAATGTGGCAGAATAAGCAACTAGAGATTTCAATGTTGTCAAGAAGGGAGTGTTCGTTATGAACAAAATGAGTTTTAAGGATTTCTTGAACTTAAATACAATAGCTCAAGAAGTAGATTTGAGTTTGGATACATGCCACAAGGAAGAAGTGGAGGTTAACAAAGAAAGAATTAATAAACTTTTTGACATAGCAATGAATGAATCAGTTTTAGTGTATTTCGATGGAAGATATGTTGAAGAACCATATGATGGTTTAGAGTTTAAAACAGAAGAAGAAGAGTTCTACTATTATAATGGCAGTTCATACATCGTTTTTGTAGATGATAATAATTTCAAAGTTAGATTCAAAATTCGTTATCTAAAAGACAAAAATTATAAACCAGAAGTATATAAAGTAGTAGAAAAGGCTTGCATTTATATCAAAGCCCATCCGGAAGTATCCGACTACAAACTATATTAGTCCAAAAAAAGATAGACCATAAATATTGGTCTATCATTTTTTTGTCTTTTTTATAATTTATTTATTTTTTGGCTCTATTTTAGTCATTCCACCCATGTAAGGAACAAGTACTTCTGGAATGTTTACAGATCCATCAGCATTTTGGTTAAGTTCAAGTAGTGGAATAAGAATTCTTGGTGAAGCTATTGCAGTATTGTTTAGTGAGAAACAATATTTAGTAGTTCCATCTTCATCTTTGTATTTAATATTAGATCTTCTTGCTTGGAAATCATTAAATGAAGAACAAGAATGTGTTTCAGAATATTTTCCACGTGAAGGCATCCAAGCCTCAATATCATGTTTTCTAACTTGTCCAACACCCATATCACCAGTACATACTTTAACAACATGATATGGTATTTTTAAATCTTGTAGAATTTCTTCTGCGTTGTTTAGTAAGAAATCATGTAATTTGTATTGTTCATCATAATCTGCTTTACAAAGTATAACTTGTTCAACTTTAGTAAATTGGTGAACTCTATATAGTCCTCTAGTATCTTTACCATATGTACCAGCTTCTCTTCTGTAACAAGAAGATAGTCCACAAAACATCTTTGGAAGTTCATTAACACTTTCAAATGTTTCATTGCTGTGGTAAGAAACAAGAGATACTTCAGCAGTTCCTACAAGATATAAATTATCTTCAGTTACGGCATAAGTTTGTTCTCTTCCAGATGGGAAGTAAGATGTACCATACATTGGTTCTTCTTTAACAAGTGTAGGTACAGCCATTGGAGTAAATCCTTTAGCAACTAATTTGTCTATAACATATCTCATAAGAGCCATTTCAAGAAGTAATCCTTCATTTTTTAAGAAATATGATCTAGAACCTGCAACTTTAACACCTCTAGGAATATCTACAATATCTAGAGCTTCAGCAAGATCTACATGGTCTTTAATTTCAAAATCAAAGTGAGGTATTTCACCAACAACTTTAATTTCAACGTTGTCTTCATCTGTTTCACCAATTGGAACTTCAGGTAGTGGAACACCTGGAACTTCATACATTAATGCATCAAATTCTTCTTTAAGTGGAGCAATTTGTGCGTCAAATTCAGCAATTTTATCTTTTAACTCTTTAACGTGAGCTATAGCGTCTTTTTTAGCATCATCAGCAAGTGATGGAATAGAAGAAGATATACTATTTCTTTCTTCCTTAATTTTATCTGCTTCTTGGTTTAATTTTCTAAGTTGTTCATCAACTTCAAGAAGTCTATCAATATCTACATTAATTAATTTGTTTTTAGCGGCTTCTTTAACAGTTTCGCTATTTTCTCTAATATACTTTATGTCTAACATAAAAATTCACTCCTTCTATTTAAAATAACAATTTAAATTTTATATCATACTAAAAATAATTTCAAGACTAATCTTCATCATCTGTTGGTTTTGTCATCATTTCTAGTAGTTTATCATAAATTTCTTCTGCATTATTGTTCCAATTACGAGTAATATTACGTGCATGGTCTTTATTTGCAGCATACATAGTAATACTTACAATTTCATCTTTATCTTCTTTAATTGTACATGTAACTTTAAAAGCATCGTCTTTTACAGGAACAACAACGTTATCTATTGAAAAATCTGTTTTAGCCTTAACAATATTTTTAGAAATAATCTTCTTAATATTATGAAGGTTAACACCAGGGATAAGTTCTAAAAGTTCTTGTAGGGTCGAAAGACCCGAAGCCGAAATCACATAAGCTATATCACCAGAGCCTGTATAAATTTCTTCAACATACTCATTGGATTTAAGCTCTTGTATGTATGTACAAATATCAAAATAAGTGATGTCATCAAAATCTTCACAAAACTTTGCTATTTGTTCAACAGTAAGTGGCTTAGAATTTTTTTCTAAGATGTATAAGATTATAATTTTGTTATCAAAAATTTCTAAATCCCCAGGCACTTTATATCACTACCTCTCTAAATATTTTTTCTTTACAAATTTCAAGATATATGATAACATATTTCATGTAAAAAATAAAGGGAAGTGGCAAAAATCATGGAAAATTCATATAAAAATAATTATGTTATAGCAATTGATGGAGAAGCAGGAACTGGAAAATCTACACTTGCAAAAAACATTGCACTAAAATATGGTATTGTATATCTAGATACTGGAGCGATGTATAGATGTGTAACTCTAGCCTGCTTAAATTTAGGCATTGAGCCAGAAAACATTGATGGAATAAATGAAGTTTTAAAAGATATTACTATATCTTTCAAAAAAGATGGAGAAAAAACTCTAGTTTTTTGTAACGGAAAAGATGTTACAGAAGAAATTAGAACTCCAAGGGTAGATTCATATGTTGCAAAATTTGCAGCAATAAAAGAAGTTAGAGAAAAAATGACACCACTACAAAGAGAAATGGGTAAAACATCTAAAGTTGTAATGGAAGGAAGAGATATTGGAACAGTTGTATTTCCAGATGCAGATGTTAAAATATATCTAGATTGTTCAGAAGAAGAAAGAGCAAACAGACGTTACAAACAAAACCTAGAAAAAGGAATAGAATGCACATATGAAGAAGTACTTGCAAATATTAAAGAACGTCACAAACTTGAAACACAAAGAGATATAGCACCACTTACCGTTGCAAAAGATGCAAGATACATAGATACAACACATTTAGGATTACAAGAAGTCGAAGATTTAGTTGTATCAATAATTAGAGAGAAGGTTGAATTATAATGTTAAAAAAAGGATTTTTAGGATGGCTAAAACTAAATATGAACTATTTATTCTTTAGAGTAAAATACATAAACGAAGAAAATCTAGAATTAATAGACAAAGCAGTGGTTTGTCCGAACCACTCACATGCTTTTGATCCATTCTGGGTATACTTTAAAGTGCCAAATACATGGATTATGGCAAAAGCTGAACTATTTAAAAACAAACTAATGAAGTTCTTACTTGTCACATACAATTGCTTTCCAATTGAACGTGGCAAAAAAGATGCACGTAGTTTAGTACACGCAATAAAAGCAATAGAAGACCATGAGCATTCAAGACTATTAATATTTCCAGAAGGAACAAGAATAAAGAAAGACAAAGAACGTGGAAGAGCAAAAGTAGGTCCAGTATTTATTGCATCAAGGGCAGGAGTTCCATTACTACCTGTATACATTAAGAAAAACCCTAAGATCTTTTCTAAAGTTTATATTGTATTTGGTAAACCAATAGATATACCTCAAGATGTACATAAAGATAAGGAAAAAATGCAAGAATACTCAGATTTACTTCTAGATGAAATATACAAATTAAAAGAACAAATACCAACAAAAAAGAATAAAAAGAAATAATTTAAAAATATAAGCAACCATATAAGGTTGCTTTTTTTATTATAAAAGTAAAATAATCTAAACATAAATATAAAATCCTTGACAAGTATACATAAAAAGTGGTATAATCATCGGGCAACTAGATTAAAGAATAAGAAAAATAATTTTATTCTTAGATTACCTAATCATAAATTTGAAAAGGAGGATTTTTTATGATTAAAATTAAAATTTCAAATGTGAAGGATTTCAAAAATTCAGAAATTCCACAGGAGTTTGGCGTTATGCTAAAAAATAGTAAAGAAGTGTTAAGAGGAAAGCTTGTCATTGATATGCCAGTTAATTTGGTACAATTAGAGATGCCTAGAGCATTATCTAAAGATGAAAAGCTATTATTCTTAAAAGAATTTTTCTATAATTTCTGTATAACAGATTATAGATTCAATCAATCTGAAGTAGAAGGGGAGATAGAACATTATTACTTTGTAGAATATAATAATGTCAAGAGTCGTAAGACAATAATGCAGAACTTGATGGAATATGAATTAGGTAAGTTTGATAGCAGTAAGAAAAAAGAAAAGCTATTATTTGAAGTATTAAGAGCATACAAAGAAGTTCAATTAAAGACAAAACACTCAGACAAAAGCTTTGAACTAGAACAAATAACAGGAAGTAGCAGAAGTGAAATTAAAACAATAATTAGACTATTAAATTCTTTGTTAGAAAAAGAAGGATATAAAGGAAGTATTATAGATGTATCATATAAATATGATTCACCATATGAAATGGGAATGCCATACGTATATGGAACAGGTTTTTATAGTATTTTTTCTTTAGAATACTTTGTAAGTAGTCATTAAAATATAAAGAGCACTAGATAAATTCTAGTGCTTTTTTATGTTCAAATTTAGACAAAAAAATAATATAAAAAAGTTAAAATTTAACTTGAACTTGTTAGAAGTATATTATATAATATGTGAAGTACAAATATGTGTAAACTACAAAAGAGAAAGCGTTTTTAGGAGGTTAAATTATGAATTTTATTACATATAAAAATTTAATAGATAAATATAACAGAGAAATAGATACAGCTGTACAAGATGAAATAAGACCATTTTGCTATAGACATAAAATTACATATCTTCAATATCAAATACTAGAGGTATTATATGAAGAGGGCGAAATGACAATAGGGGATATAAGTGAAATAATGAGCATGGACACAGGTAATATGTCTGCTCAATGTAAAAGGCTAGAACAAAAAGGATATACTACAAGAATTAGGAAAAAATATGATGAAAGAGTAGTAGATGTATCACTTTCTCGTCAAGGAAGACTGGTAGTTAGAGAACTAAACGATATCTTAAATAGAAAATATAAAACTAAATGGGAAAAACTACCAGAAGAAGATAAACAAAAGATGCTAGATGCATATGAAATAATGAAAAAACTATTTGTATCTAAAGCACCAACTAAAGAAAAAGCAACAGAAACACCTAATATATATGAAGAATAACATATAAAAATACGCAAATCATTTGACAATATATGTCAATTGTTGTATAATATTAAAGAATATTTTAACTTTACATAATAACCTAAGATTTTATCTTTAGGTTATTTTAAATTGTAAAAATGTGAAAGGAAGTAAACAATGAAAAATTTAAGAAATGTCGCAATTATTGCCCATGTTGACCATGGTAAAACTACACTTGTTGATGCGCTTTTAAGACAAAGTGGAACATTTAGACAAAACGAAGCTGTTGAAGAAAGAGTAATGGACTCAAACGATATTGAAAAAGAAAGAGGAATAACAATTCTTTCTAAAAACACTTCAGTTCATTATAATGATATAAAAATTAATATAGTTGACACACCAGGACACGCAGATTTTGGTGGAGAAGTAGAACGTGTACTTAAAATGGTAGATGGTGTTATTCTACTTGTAGACGCTTTTGATGGCCCAATGCCTCAAACTAGATTTGTTCTATCTAAAGCATTAGCACTAAACCTAGTACCTATTGTTGTAATAAACAAAATAGATAGACCAGGTGCAAGACCACAAGAAGTAGAAGATGAAGTATTAGAACTATTTATGGATCTAGATGCATCAGATGAACAATTAGACTTTAAAGTAGTTTACGCATCAGGTAAAAATGGATTTGCTAAATTATCTTTAGATGACGAAGATGTAGATATGAAACCATTATTTGAAACTATTATAAATACAGTTCCAGAACCAGCAGGAAACGAAGAAGATCCACTACAACTTCTAGTATCTAACATAGATTATGATGAATATACAGGAAGAGTAGGTATTGGTAGAATCGAAAGAGGAACAATACATAATGGTGAAACAATTGCAATTTGCAAAAAAGATGGAAGAGTAGAAAACATTAAAATTGGTAAATTATATACATATGAAGGACTAAACAGAGTTGAAACTGAAGTTGCAAAATGTGGCGATATCGTTGCAGTTACAGGTGTTACAGGAATTGAAATTGGTGAAACAATAGCAGATGTAAACAATCCTGAAGCAATCGAATTTGTAGACATAGACGAACCAACAGTGTCTATGACATTTAGTGTAAACAATGGACCTTTTGCAGGAAAAGAAGGTAAGTTTATTACTTCTAGACACTTAAGAGATAGATTATATAAAGAACTTGAAAGAAACGTATCACTAAGAGTTGAAGACACAGATCAATCAGATAGCTTTAAAGTATCTGGACGTGGAGAACTACATCTATCTATTCTTATTGAAAATATGAGAAGAGAAGGATTTGAACTTTTAGTATCTCGTCCTACAGTTATATATAAAGAAATTAACGGAGTAAAATGCGAACCAATGGAAGACCTAACTATAGACGTTCCAGAAGAATTTGTAGGTTCTGTAATGGAAAAAATTGGTCTTAGAAAAGGTGAAATGACAAACATGGCTGCATCTCACTCTCAAGCAGGATATACAAGACTTGAATTCAAAATCCCAGCTAGAGGATTAATTGGATACAGAGGTGAATTCATGACAGATACTAAAGGTAACGGAATCATGAATCACACATTTATGGGATATGAGCCATATAAAGGTGACATGCAAACTCGTCAAAGAGGAGCAGTTATAGCTTTTGAACAAGGTAAAGCAACTGGATATGGACTATTCCAAGCACAAGAAAGATCAACATTATTTATTGGACCAGGAACTATGGTATACGTTGGTATGATTGTTGGAGAAAATGCAAGAAGCGAAGATTTAACAATTAACGTATGTAAAGAAAAACATTTAACAAACACAAGAGCATCAGGAAGTGATGATGCATTAAAACTTGTTCCACCTAAAATAATGTCTCTTGAACAATCACTAGAATTCATTGGAGACGATGAACTAGTAGAAATCACACCAGAAAACATAAGACTAAGAAAGAAAATACTAGATCCAACTCAAAGATTTAGACAACAAGGTAAACAACAATAATTAGTCTTTACATAATAAAAAATAAGAAAATGCATACACTAATAGTGTGTGTATTTTTTTATGTCAAAAGACTAAAAAAATAGCAAAAAATAAGTCGTTTTATACCGATTTTTATATTGCAAAAGATACCTCTTTATTATATAATTTAGTTAGTTAAAAAGTATATATATGAAAGGTTGGATTTAAATGAAAGGAAAACTTAGCGGTATATTTAAAGAGGCTCAAAGAGATTATAAAATTATATCCAAAACATATAAAATTCTTGTCAAAACTTTTGATAAGAAAATACAAATGCATTCAGCAGGACAATGGATTCTAGATAATATGTATATTATCGAAGAACAATATAGTGATATAGTAGACAATAGAAGAGTCTTGAAAAATAAAAGATTGCCTTTGGTAAGAAATCAAGAAGGCAAAACTCAAGTTGCTATTTTTGAGCTTGCATATGAGCTAGTTGAGTCTCATACAGGCTATGTAGATAAAGAGATTATTTTTGATTGCTTAAGAGAACACCAAAAAGTAACATATTTAACTTCAGAAGAGTTAGATTTGTTTGTTTTAATGGTAAAAATTGCGTTATTAAAATTTATTTCAAACATTGCAATTGAAATTACAAACTCTCAAATGCAAAAAATTGAAGTTGAAAGAATACTTGGAAATGAAAATCAATTCCAAGATATGAAAAACGCAGATAAATTCTTCAAAGAAATAGTCAAGAGCGGTAAACTATCAGATTTAAGCAGTGCTTCAAACACAAATACTGCTTTTGTTGAGTATATGTCTTATAGATTAAAAGAGATGGGTACTCAAGGAGATAGATACTATGCACAATTACAAGAAGAAATAAACAAACTTGGTTTCTCAATTGAGGAAGCAATAATTAAAGAACATATGATAATTGCAAAAAGCACTGACCAAATAGGAAGAGCAATTTCTTCATATAAAGTGCTACAAGCATTAAACTTTAGACAAATATTTGAAGCAGTTAATAAAATAGATGAAACATTACTAGAAGACTATACTGGTGAGTTTGAAAAATGTGATTATAAAACAAAATCTAGATATAGACAATACATTATTAAACTAGCAGATAAATATAAATTATCTGAAGTATATGTTGCAAAAAAAGCAATAGAATGCTCTAGAAAATATAAAAGACATGTAGGATTTTTCCTAATTGGGGATCAAAAGTATCTACTTCAAGAGGCATTAGGAAAATCTGGACTAAAACAAAGATTATTATACAAGGTCTTTGTACCAATTAGACAACTACTATTTATATTTACATTATTAGGATTATCTACAGCTATAACTATAGCCGGATATAATATTGCAAAACCAGATAATTGGTTCTTAAAATTTTGTGCAGTACTAATATTCTTTACGTTTGGACTTGAATTATCAGATAAAGTAGTAAACTATATAATTAGAAAAATGGTAAAGCCTAAAATGCTTCCAAGATTCAATTTTTCTAAGAACATAGATGATGATTCAAAAACATACATAGTAATGCCAACTATCATATCTTCACTGGATAAGCTAGATAAGATGATAGAAAAAATGGAAGTAACATATCTTTCAAATACAACTAAAAATCTATACTTTATGCTACTTGGTGACTGTTGTGCAGCAAACACTAAAGAGATAAAGATGGATAAAGATATAGTTACATATGCTAAAAAAAGATTAGATGAATTAAATGCTAAATATCCATTAGAAGATGGACATAAGCTATTTAATTTTATGTATAGAAAACGTGTATATTCAAAAGGTGAAAGCTCATATATGGGCTGGGAGAGAAAAAGAGGAGGACTAATGCAATTTAACTGGTTAGTTCTTGGAAAACTATCTCCTAAAGAAATAGATAACGCAATGTATCTTACATATAATGATGTGGTTCGCACAAAATATGCAATCACAATAGATGAAGATACAGAATTATCTCTAAATAGTGCAAAAGATTTAGTATCTATTATGGCACATCCACTAAACAAACCAAAATTAAATAAAGCAAAAACTAGAGTAACAGAAGGATTTGGATTAATACAACCAGCCGTTTCTCTAGATATAGAATCTGCAAACAGAAGTCTGTTTTCTAAACTATTTGGAGGATTTGGTGGAATTGACGTATACACAAACGCAGTTTCAAATACATACCAAGACGCTTTCCAAGAAGCAATATTCTGTGGTAAAGGAATTTATGATATAGCTCTATTTGAGAAACTAGTAGCTCCAGAAATTCCAGAAAACCTAGTACTAAGCCATGATCTTCTTGAAGGATCAATTATTAAAGCAGGGCTTGCTTCAGACGTAGATGTTCAAGACGGATTTCCAAACAACTATATAGCATACATGAAGAGAAATCATAGATGGTATAGAGGAGATATGCAAATAATTAGATGGTTATTAAATCCAAAATCTAAATTATCTGCATTATCTAAATGGAAAATTTTTGATAACATTCGTCGCCCAATGTTAGATGTAATTGCATGTTTTGCAATAATTGTATCATTATTCCTATCTGCAAGAGCATTTGTACTAACAACACTTGCTTCATTTGTAATAGTAAACATAGGATACTTTATTGGACTAATAGACATATTACTTTATGGAATAAGAATACACAGAAAAGAGCTTCAATACATTCCATTAATTCATGGATTTGGAGCAGATATACTAACAATGGTATATAACTTTGTAACACTTCCATATAAAGCATATATGTGCTTATCTGCATTCGGCTTATCTTTATATAGAATGCTAATATCACATAAAAATTTGTTACAATGGACAACAGGAGAAATGCTTGAAAAACAAGCAAAATCTAAACTTTCATTCTACTATAGAAACATGATACCGAATATAATTATGGCGTTATTTGTAGGGCTTACTCCTCTTGCATTAAATACAGAAGATTTAGTACATTATAACTTCAAACTATTTATTGCACTAGGATTTGCACTTGCACCATACCTTACATATTTACTAGGTAAAGATCATTTATTTGGTAGAATCAAAAAATTAGATAAAAAAGAAGAAAAAGATATCATAGATATAGCAAAACGTACTTGGGGATTTTTTGATAGTATGATGAATGATACTAACAACTATCTTCCAACAGATAACTTCCAAGAAAATAGAAGATATAAAATTGCAAGTAGAACTTCTTCTACAAACATTGGATTTGGTATTTTAGCAATTATTGATGCCTATGATTTAGGTTTCATTACTAAAGAAAACGCAATAGAAAGACTTGTTAAGACTTATAGAACAATAATGAAACTTGAAAGATGGCATGGACATTTATACAATTGGTATAACATTAAAACATTAGAGCCTCTAAGACCAAGATTTATCTCTACAGTAGATAGTGGTAACTTTGTTTGTGCACTTTATGTTGCAAAAGATTTCTTAGAAAGTGAAAAGATTAAGTTATATAACTATATGCCAGGAACAAATGTAGAGAAGTTTACAGATGCAATTAATGAATTGCTAGGATATACATATACTCTAATTAACGAAACAGATTTTAAAGCTGTATATAGTGGTGCTAGAAACTTATTCTCAATAGGTTTTGATGTTGAATCTGGGCAATTAGTAGATAGTTACTATGATATGTTAATGAGTGAAAACAGAATAACATCAATGGTTGCTATTGCTAAAAAAGATATTTCTTCTAAACACTGGTTTGCATTAGCAAGAAATATGGTAGATGTAGATGGATATAAAGGCTTAATGTCATGGGCTGGTACTTCATTTGAATACTTTATGCCTTATCTATTTATGAAATCATATGAATATACTTTAATTGATCAATCAATGTTTTTAAGTGAATATTCACAAATGAAGTATTCTAAAAAATACAATGTACCATTTGGTATTTCAGAATCTGCATATGCAAAAAGAGATACAGATCTAAACTACCAGTACAAATCATTTGGTATTCCTTGGCTTGGACTAAAACGTGGACTTAACGCATCATTAGTTATTGCACCTTACGCATCAATGCTTATGCTTGAGCTTGCACCAAAGAAAGTACTAGATAATTTAAATCAACTAAAGAAACTAAAAATGTATTCTTCATTTGGATTTTATGAGTCAATAGACTATACTCGTGAAAATCTTCATGATAACGTAGACCATGAAGTGATACGTACATATATGGCCCACCATCAAGGTATGGCACTTACTGCAATTAACAACTATATAAATAACGGAATAATTCGTAAGAGATTCCATGATGACCCAGGTGTTAAATCTGCAGAAATTCTTCTAAAAGAAAGAGAAAGAATTAGAGTTAAAATTCAAAAGAAGACAAAAGATAAAGAGCATGAATTCAAGCAAAAGAGTGTAAGTGAATATACAACACACGTATCATATACACACGCAGAGAAAAAATATGCTACTTTAAAAGATGCATCAACAAAGATGAATATTGCATTCCTAAGAGGATCAAGATTATCTTCAACAATAACAAATACAGGTGCATCATATATTAGATACAAAGATAAAATTGTTAATAGACAAAGCTATTCAGATGTAGATAACTCTGGAAACTATATTTATCTAACAGACCTTACAACTGGTAAGATGATTTCAACTACAGACTGCAACATTCATAGTAAATATAACAAAGATACAGAAAAAGTTGAATGGATTTCAAGCTTAAATAAAGTAGAATCTCATATATCAACAGGAGAGATTGAAGCCACAACAGAAATATGCGTATCTCAAGAATATAACGCAGAATTAAGAAAAGTTAGTGTATACAATACAACAAATGAAAAACGTGAAGTACTAATAAATACATATATGGAACCTGCAATGACAGACTATATGACAAACTTAGTTCATCCTTCATTTGCAAATCTTCAAATAGAAACATACTATGATGAAGAACTTGATGCACTTGTTGCATCTAAACGTAAAAGAAGTGATGATGATACAGATCTATATGTATTTACAAGACTTATTGGCGTAACACTAGATAAAGACTTTGAAACAGAAAAGAAAAAACTTTATGATAATGCAGAAGATGCATATAATGGAAAACTTACTCGTTATCCTTTATGGCCAGTATTATCTTTTAGAGGAAAGATTATACTAGACCCATATGAAAGACAAGAATTCTATTATTTTGTTGGTGCATCAGACACTAAATATAAAATTTCAAACGCAGTAGTAAGCTTAAACGAAAAGGGAATAGAAGATCAATTTAAACTTACTGCAGAACTAAACTCAGTTATTGCAAGATACCTAAATCTTGTACCAACTAAGGCAGAAATATATAACAACATATTAAAAGAGGTAATGTTTAACAAAAAAGAACTTAAAGGAAATGATAATTTCTGGAACGAGCAATTAAACCAATCTCTACTATGGAAATATTCAATTTCTGGAGACTTACCAATTATTGTTGTATATATAGACAGTATTAAAAATGCCGGAATTATTACTGAAGTAATTAAATTTATGGATTACGTTAAGAACAGAAAAATAGATTTAGATATAGTAGTAATAATAGATGAAAAGATTAAAGAAAATGGACCAGTATATACATATGTAAGACAAAGACTAGACAGAGCAGTATATATGGATTATACAAAAGGAAACATCTATATTCTAAATCTAAATTCTCTAACAAAACAAGAATTTACATTATTATCATTCTTATCTAGAAGATACATAAAAGATGTTAGTGATTTTCTATACGTAGATAAAGAAGAAGACTCAATAGATGAGTTGTTAAACAAAAAGTAATAATAGGAGGTATATGAAAACATGGAAAAAGATGCAATAAATTTAAAAGCGTTTAACATGTATGGTGGATTTACAGAGTCTGGTAATGAATACCATATACTAAATACAAAAACACCAGTTCCATGGTGTAATGTAATGGCAAATGAGCACTTTGGTACTATAGTTTCAAGCTATGGTACCGTGTACTCATATTATAAAAACTCACAAAGTTTTAAATTAACAAACTGGTGTAACGACTGGATAAGCTTTGTACCAGGTGAGTTTTTTGAAGGTATTTATGATAACAACTATAATTTAACTTATGGATTTGGATATACTACAGTTACTCAATCAGATGATGGAGTAGAAAAATCTATGGATATATTTATTTCTAGCTATGAAAATGTTAAATTCCAAAGGGTTAAATTAAAAAATACAACTAAGGAAAAGAAAAACTTAAAAATATCATATAGAATAGATCCTGTATTAGGAGTAGTAAAAGATGTAAACAGAAATTACATTTTATGCAAAGAGTTAGAAAATGGGATTGAACTTAAAAATCCATATAGTATTGAATTTTCAAATTGTGTTTCATATGTAAGTGTGGTAGGTCAATCTAAAGAAGTAATAGTTAGATATGACACTTCAAACTATAGAGCAGAAGTTGAAATCAACTTGAATATGGATGAAGAAGCAGAATTCACATTTATACTTGGATGTACTGAAGATCAAAACCATATTAACACAGTAATCCATAATTTCGATGATACAGATGCAATTGAAAGAGAATATAAGAACACTATAGACTATTGGAAAAAGCTTGTAGTGAAGAATATGAAGCTTAAGGATGAATATTTAAATATAATGGCAAATGGATGGCTACTATACCAAACTATAGTATGTAGATTATTTGCAAGAAGTGGATTTTATCAATCAGGTGGTGCAATAGGATATAGAGACCAACTTCAAGATTCACTAGCTATAATTAGTTCATGGCCAGAAAAAACAAGAAGTCAAATAATACTTCACGCATCAAAACAATTTGAAAAAGGTGATGTTTTACACTGGTGGCATGAACATAGTGGTGCAGGAATTAGAACATATTTTAGTGACGATTATTTATGGCTTCCATATGTTCTTTGCGATTATGTTCAAAGAACAGGGGATATTTCAATTCTAGATGAAATGACACCATATCTTGAAGATAAAGATATGGGAGGAAGACGTGAAGCATATGATGTATATAGAAATATAGAAAAATATGATTCAGTATATAACCATGCACGTCTTGCAATAGATTATGCTTTAAGCAGAAAAAGCGAGAAAAACGGTCTATTATCTATTGGAGACGGAGACTGGAATGATGGATTTAGTAATATTCGTGGTGAATCTGTATGGCTAACATTCTTTATGATTAACTTACTAGATAAATTTACATATTTAACAAATCTTAAATTTGATACTCAACTTGCAAAAAGATACGAAAAAGAAAAAGAAACTCTAAAAGAAGCAATTCTTAAAAATACATGGGACGAAGACCACTTTGTACGTGCTTTCTTTGAAAACGGAGAAGTACTTGGCTCATATTCAAACAAAGAGTGTAAAATAGACTTAATATCTCAAGCATGGGCGGTTATTTCAATGAAAAAATACAAAGAAATAAGAGATAAGCTTGAAATGTGCTTGAAAACTGCAGACAAATACTTAGTAGATAGAAATCTTGGTATAGTAAAACTACTATATCCATCATTTAATAATGAAGACAAAAATAATCCGGGATATATTAGAGCATATGTACCTGGTATAAGAGAAAATGGTGGACAGTATACCCACGCGTCTGTTTGGCTTGCAAAAGCATATTTTGAGTTAAACAAATATGATGAAGGATTAGAAATACTTAAAATGATTAATCCAATATCTCATTCAGACACAAAAGAAAAAGCAGATGTATATATGGTAGAACCTTATGTAATGGCTGCAGACATATATTCAAATGAAGAGCACCCAGGTCGTGGTGGTTGGACTTGGTATACAGGTTCTTCTGCATGGATGTATAAAGTAATAGAGGACTATTTATCAGATAATATGTCAGATTAAATAAAGAGGCTAAAACCTCTTTATTTTTGATTAGATTATTGAATATTTTTTATAATAATGGTAATATTTTATTGTAAAAACAGTGGAGGAAAAAATATGAGAAAACTTACAAAATTTTTAAGTATAATTATGATACTTGCTATGGCAATGACTGTAATTTTACCTACAGTTATTACAGCAGATGAAGTAAAACCGGTGGATACAAATCCAGATGTAGTAATAAATATGTATGAAGGACGACTTAAATCTAGCTTCACAGAATTAGAAAATAAATGTATGAATTACTTATTTAATATGTATAGACTTGTACCAATTCCAATAGGTAATACAGGAAAATATGCATATGGTACCAATGTAAATAAAAAATTATTTACTTACAATGAGAGTCCAAATAATCCAGAAGATTATATAATAAGTATAGCACCAGATGTTACTTCTGAAGATAATCTAGTAGTATATCCAGATAAAGAATTTTTTATTTCTGTAGAAACATTTGGAACAAGTGAAGCAGTACCTAATAGTATTACACTAAACTTTACTTCAGCACCAGTAGGCCAAGAGGTAACAATTACAATTACTGACGGTATGGATGCAGAGCAAATGAGTAATATAAATAATGCTTGTATGACATATCTTTTTGCAACTAATATACTAGATTTTAAAGAAGATGATTGTACAATCTTTAATAAAGCTAATAACAAAGATTTAATGTATTTTGAAAATGAAGATTCATCAATATTAAGAATAGCAGACGGGGTAACTTCAGCAGATAATATTGAAGTAACAGTAGCTTCAGAAGAATATGGTCTAGTAGAGATGTTTCAATATTATGGAGTTACAGAAATACCTACAAAAATTAAATTACAGTTCCAAGTAGAAAAAGATATATTAAAAGGTGATCTAGACGGAAATAATGTAGTAGATGCAAATGATGCATCTGTTGCTCTAGAGTTATTTAAATCACAAAACGCTACAGCAGAAGATGTGAGAATTGGTGACATGGATGAAAACAATTTAATTGATGCAAATGACGCAAGTTTAATACTTGAATATTTTAAAACACATCAATAAAAAAGAATAAACAAAAGTATTAGATAAAGAGGCAAAAGACCTCTTTATTTTTATGTTTCCAGTTAGTCAAATGACAAAACTGGAAACTATATTGTTAATTTATAATTAAAATGATATCATTTAATATGTAAGATTATAGGAGGGATTATTTTATATGAAAAAGCAAAAAATATTAGCTATGCTAGTAGTAATAGCTATGGTATTTAATATTTGTGTGCCTTCATTTGTTCATGCTACTGATTATGCAACACTAGATGTATCACAGTTTGATGAATCAGGGCTTGGCGAATATGGACCTAATATGAGCATTTCTGTCAACTCTGGTACACCAGAAGTGACAGGATTTATATGGGAAGACTATGAAGTAGGGTCACAAATAACATTAAGTTATTCAATACCAAATGGATATAGATTTGTTGGATGGAAAAACGATTTTGATGAAATTGTTTCAACAGATAATCCATATACATTCACACTTAATGAATATACATCTTTAAGAGGAAGTATTGAAAGAATAGATGGTAAAACTGCAATATTAGATTTAAGACCATATCCAGTAGATTTTGGTTGGAATATGCCAAATTATGATTTAGATTACCAAACAGTTACTGTTACAAACCAAGGTAACGTAACAATTAAAGATATTACAGCAAGCTACCCAGAAGAACTAGATGTTATATGCCCTAAAACTACACTAGCACCAGGAGAGTCTTTTAATATTCAAGTAAAACCAGTTCCTGAAATGTATAGAATAGAAGATTACAAACAAAGTGATTGGCTTGACGTTAGCGGCGAAGTTGAAATAGATGGTGGCACACGTTGGGCAGTAGGATCAGATAGAGTAGAAATTGGTGTATCTGCAAGTGGTGAAAGCCCATATGGACCAGAAATTCCACAACTTGAAGTATACATTGAGGGTTTTGATCAAAAACCAAACCAAGGAGATTATTTACCACAATGGACTACAACAGGAAATAACGGACAAACTAGAGTAGTTCCAGAAGGAACACATTGGATTATGTATAATACACATAATGGAGAATGGGAAATGGCTCCAGGCGAAAGAATAGCAGACGGACATTATAGATATCAAGTAGAAGTAGTTGTATCTGGAGAATTCCAAGCAAGTGATTTAGAAATACTATTTAGAGGACCAGGAATAGAAGATAATGTATATTATTGTATGACAACAGACAGAGTTGAGTACGATGCACAATCTGCTCAAACATATGTATATGCATATACAAACGATGTAGATTTTGGTGCAATGAGTAGTGATTATGTAACAATAACATATGATCCAAATGGTGGAACACCAGGTATATATTTTAACGGTACAGTACAAGTGCAAAAAGGATCAAGTATGTTTGTAACTGTTCCTTCAGCAGAATTTATTGCAGCGCCACAAGGAAAAACTTTTGATGGTGTGCTTGTAAACAGTGTATTTTATGATGAGGGACAAAGTTATTTAGCAGACACTAATCTATATGTAATGTATGTATGGAAAGATGATCCAAATATAAATAAAACTCCAATACATAATATAAATTTAACACTAGAAAAACCAGAAGTTGGAGCAACAAACCAAGCTATTGAAGTAGACCACGGCGGCTATGGTGGAATTGAAGGAACAAATAAACCAATAGTTACAACTCAACCAGATGAACAAATACTTGTTACATATACAGATTGGGTTAAAGGTACATATGGAACTGCAGGTGAAGAATTTGACCAAATCTTTGAAGGTACTTTTGTAAACGCACATGAATACTATGCATGGATTGAAATAGAAGCAAAAGATGGTTATTATTTAGCAAACGATTGCGAAATTAGAATAAATGGAAGATATCCAGCAGAAATGTTCCCATTCTTTGATGGAACAAACACACACGTTATAGCTATGGTTTACGCAGGTCAAGATAGATATGGAGATCAAATACAAATATGGAAAAACGATGGTGGACAAATATCTGTAAATTACACTCCAAGTGAACCAAACGTATATAATTTAGAAGGAAATGACCCATCAAATTGGAGTGATGGTGGTGAAGTAGTTCAATACTATCAAGGAGATTCAATTACAGTTAGCGCTAGACCAAATCCAGGATATGAATTTGTTGGTTGGTATCATGTAGATATACAATGGGCACCACATTCAAGCCCAGATGATCCACATTATCTTCCATATCAAGGAGAAGCAATATCTACAGACACAAGCTATACATATCAACCTTCAGTAACAGTAGTTCCAGGAGATTCAGAACCATTAAGATATGTATGTGCAAGATTTGAGCCAACAGAACCATTAGACCCAACAGTTGTTGTTCACACTGAATTTATGAATGGTGGTGGAAGCTATCAAGTACAATATAATACAGAAGACCAAGAAGAGCTTGGAAAACAAAATAAAGATTTAACATCTTCAGGATTCTTTGCTGTACCAGAAGGAAATACAATGAAACTAACTGCTAAACCTGCAGCAGGTTATGTATTTAAAGGATGGTATAAAACTCACGAAGAAAATGGTAACACTTGGGTATTAGATGAAATTGTATCAAATAAAGCAACATATACATTTACACCAAGTGGATATCCATACTTAACTCCAGTATTTGAACAAGAAAGTTCATCACAATACAAAAAAGGAGATTTAGATAGAAATGGTGTAGTTGATGCAAATGACGCATCTGTAGCACTAGAATTATATAAGGCTCAAAACGCCACAGCAGAAGATGTAACAATTGGAGATATGGACGAAAACGATTTAATTGATGCAAATGATGCAAGTTTAATACTTGAGTATTATAAAACACATCAATAAAATAAAGATTGATAAATAAAGAGGCTAATAACCTCTTTATTTTTTTATATAATTTCTAATCAGTCAATTGACACATATGACAATTAAATTGTAAATTTTATTAGTTAATGATATTATTATTATATAAATTATAAAGGAGAAAAGATATATGAAAAAGATAATAGTTGGAATTGTATTTGTTCTTATGCTAACAATGATGTTTTCACCATTTATAAGTGTTAAGGCAGCAGGGGATAGAGTTTATCACTACAATTGGGTTGTAAGAAAAACAGAATTTGAAGTAGTACCTGCAGATACAGATTTACTTGAATATGTAAATGAGAAAAAACATAACGTAAGTGAAGGTGCAGACTATAATGACGACTGGCTTTCTTTTTATGGGGAATTTAATGGTATATATAAATATCCTAAAGGAGAAGATGGATTAACATTTAAGTTTAAAAGAGAAGAAACAATTGATGGGATAAGACATTTTTATTATGACATTTGCTATACACAAGTAATAGTAATACCAAACGGAACTGAATCTTATCCTATTCAAAATGGAGATATAATAAATTCATATAATATATCATCAAATGTAGTAACAATATATATAGGAAACGTAACAGAAAACGGAATATCTAGACTAAAATATATGTTCTCAGATAGTAGTGTTAATACAGAAACACTAGAAGAAATAAGAAAAATATTACCAGAAGACTATGAAGCTCTACTTCCAACAACAGAAGGAAAACTTGCAGTATGTAATGATAATTCAATAACAGTAGATGAATCTTTCATTGATGCAAGTGCTGTTGCAAATAAATATTTTGAAGGAACTGTTACAAACACATCAAATAACAAAATATATAATCAAGCAATATTTTTAGGTTTAGTAGGTAAAACTCAAAGTGAATTAGTAGATGAAAATACAGCAGAAGATATAATTGTTAAATCATATTTTATTAGAAAAGCTGAATGGGAAGCTGCTGAACAAGCAAAAGAAGATGAAGATCCAGAGTACTCGCCTGTATCTTTTCCAGAAGAATTTGTACCAGCATATAATGATACTACAAAATATCCACTTACATCGTACTTTATAGCAGATAAAGTAGGAAATAAAAATACAGGATATATTATAAAATATGGTAGTGTAGCTCAAGTAGATACATACCCAATAAACAGAACTATAATACAAGTAGTAAATACTTCAGCTAATGTAGAAAATGGTTCTCAAATATTAAAAGGAGATTTAGATAAAAATAATGTTGTTGATGCAAATGATGCTTCCGTTGCACTAGAACTATATAAAGCACAAAGTGCAACTCAAGAAGATATCTTAATTGGAGATATGGACGAAAACAATTTAATTGATGCAAATGATGCAAGTTTAATACTTGAATATTATAAAACTCATCAATAAAGGAGGATAATATGAAGAAAAAATATCTATCTTTAGTATTAATTTTTTCAATGCTTATGACAGTTATTATGCCATCAATAGTGCATGCTGAACCAAGTATAGTACTATTCCAAAACAGAATAACTGTAAACAGGCCAATTGTTACTTTATACGTAGGAGAAATATCAAAAGAAGGAGAATCACAGTTTAAATATATTTACTCAGATGACAATATAAATGCATATGCACTAAATTATATTAAAAATAGTGGAATATTAACAGAAGACTATGCAAACTTATTACCAACAACAGCTGGAAAAGTAAAAGTATGTACTGATAGCTCAATTACAATGAGTTGGATATATTATAATGCAAGTTATGCAGCAAATAATATATTTACAGGAAATGTTACAGATACATCAGATACAAAATTATATAACGAAACGAAATATAATGAACTTGTAGGAGATTCTCAACAATTAGTTGCTGCAGAGCAAACTGCAAAGTCAGATTATGATACAGCATATAATCAAAGAAGAGCAGAATGGGAAGCAATACCTGGAAATGAAGAGTATGACTATACAGATGTAGAATCATATGAACCACCAGTTCTAACAAATAATGATTTAAGCTCACTAACTGGCGAATATAGCGAGTACGTAATTGCAGATGAAATAACTAGAACAGGCTATAAATACGCAATGTATAATGGACGTCTAGTTAAATGCAATTTAACAGATGTAAATAGAACAGTAGTAAGAATTATTAGCACTTCTGCAAATGTAACAGACATTGCAGGAACAGAAAGATATCCATATAAAGATGAAAATACATATAATGCATATGATATTACATCAGATGAAGTAACATTATATTTTGGAAATATATCAGTAGATGAAACATCACAAGCTAAGTATTTATATACAGATAAAGAAGTTAATGAAGAAACATTAGCAGAAATTAGAAAAATATTACCAGAAGAATATTCAAGTATATTACCAACAACTGCTGGACAAGTTGCAGTAAGTAATAATAACTCTCTAACAGTAGATGATACATATACAGATGCTAAAGTGGTTGCAACAAACAACTATACAGGTTATGTTACAGATACATCAAGCAATATACTATATAACCAAGAAGAGTTTAATAATTTAGCTTCAGCAAGTGCAACAGAGGTTTCAGATGAAGCTACAGTTGAAGCTGAATGTCTAGACGCTTGGAATGATAGAAAAAACGAATGGGATGCAAAAGAACAAGAAAAAGAAAATGAAGATCCATATTATACACCTGTAGATTTTCCTGAAGAATATAGATATGCATTTAATGATTCAACCACATATCCAACTACATCATACATTATAGCAGATAAAGTAGGTAATAAAAGTACAGGTTATTTTATAAGAGACGGAAAAGTTGCTCAAGTAAATACATATCCGGTAAATAGAACAATAATTAAAGTTGTAAATACTTCAGCAAATGTAGATACAAACATCCAAGTATTAAAAGGAGATTTAGACAAAAATGGTGTAGTAGATGCAAATGATGCATCAGTCGCACTTGAATTATATAAAGCACAAAATGCAACAATTGAAGATGTTCAAATAGGAGACATGGATGAGAACGATTTAATTGATGCAAATGATGCAAGTTTAATACTTGAGTATTATAAAACTCATCAATAAAATAGGAGGATATTATGAAGAAAAAATATTTATCTTTAATAATAGTTTTTTCATTATTAATGACTATATTTATGCCCACAGTATCTAATGCTGGAACAACAATAAGACAAGGTAATAAAATAATTAATACAACTTCATCAGAAACATTAATTTACGACGGAAGTGAACATAGATCAACAATCTATGCAGGAGAAATAAAAAAAGATGGAGTTACAGTATTAAATTATTTGTATTCAGATGATGTTACTCGTAGTGCAGTATTATTCGATAATATTAGAAAAACACTTACTGCAGAATTTAGTGATCTTGTTCCATCAATTGTAGAGGAACAAACAGAAACAGGCTTAAAAGAATTATCTACAACATCACTTAATGATATAGACCTTACTACGTTAGATGCAGATTGGAAAAATGCATGTAGTGTAGTAAATCAAATATATGGCGATGAAAATCTAAACGAAGTGGTAAATAGCAATATGTATGAAGTAAATGATGAATTTAAAAGTACTTTAGATGCACTTAATCGACCTAGACTTGAAGTACTAGACGAGCCAATTGAAGAAGATGATGTTATAGTATCGCACCTAGGAACACAAACAACAGATTCAGTTACTTTTACAGTAATAGATGGGCAACTTATTGAAATTCATGATGTAAATTTAATATATTTATCTGAAGCTACAACAGTAATATATACATCAGTAAATATTGGAGAAAATAATCAAGTGTTAAAAGGAGATTTAGATAAAAATAATGTTGTTGATGCAAATGATGCATCTGTTGCTCTAGAACTATATAAAGCACAAAATGCAACAGCAGAAGATATTGCTATAGGTGACATGGATGAAAATAATCTAATTGATGCAAACGATGCAAGTTTAATATTAGAATACTTTAAAACTCATCAATAAAATTGTAAGGAGATTATAATATGAAAAAAACAATAAAATCATATGTTAGTATATTAATAGTTATTTTAATAGTTTTTAATCTAATACCTTTTAATATTGTTAAGGTATATGCTAAGCCTAATGATGTATCTATTAACGCAACACACAAAGCAATAATATCTGCTATTGACAATATAAGATACGAGGAGCTTGAAGGAGCTAGTCTTGAAATAATAGATAATGAAGATAATATTATTGCTGAATGGGTTTCTACTATGGAAAATCATGAAGTTACGGGTTTAAGTAGCGGGAAGGAATATACATTAAGAGCAACTTATGCACCAGATGGATATACAATCCCTACAAATACAACATTTATCATAGCAAATGATGGAACTATTACATCTACTGGAAGTACAACAATGGATTCAAGTGGTAATACTGTATTATTGGTAGAATTTGATATAACACATATTGAAGTTTCAAGCATAAAAGAGTCTGACTATTCTAAACTTTCAGAAGTCACAATTCAAATTTTGGATAAAGATGGCAACATTGTAGAAGAATGGTGTTCTAGCGATTTTAATCATATAGTAGAAGGACTAATAGCTAATGAAGAATATACTTTAAGAGTTACAGTGGTTCCAGATGAAGATTTATATGACATTCCAGCAGATATAACATTTGTAATAGATGAAAACGGAAGAGTAACTTCAACAGGAAGTATATCAGGAAGTACTTTACTAGTAAGTGTTCCTGAAAAAATAACATATTCTGTAACTTTTGATTTAAACTATGATAATATAATTTTACAAACTATAAGTGATTTGAAAAGTGGAAGCAAAGTAGAAGCACCAGATCCTAATCCTTCAAGAGATGGATATAGATTTGCGGGATGGTATGCTAACCCAGCATGTACAAATCCATTTGACTTTAATAAACCAATTACAGAAAATACTACAATATATGCAAAATGGAATGAAAATGGAGAATATACTATAGGAGACTTAGATAGAAATGACGTAGTAGATGCAAATGATGCATCTGTTGCACTAGAATTATATAAAGCACAAAATGCTACTGCAGAAGATATTGCTATAGGTGACATGGACAATAATAACCTAATCGATGCTAACGATGCAAGTTTAATACTAGAATATTTTAAAACTCATCAATAGAATTGATAGATAAAAAAGAAAGAATAAAGAGGCCAAAAACCTCTTTATTTTTTTACTAAAACAAATATATGTTTATTGAATATTTTATAAATATATAATATCATTAAATTATAGAGGTAAACGGAGGTTTAACGTATGAAAAATATTAAATTAAAAGCTATTTTTAGTATGTTAATTGTAGTAGTAATGATTCTTAATTTAATACCTTTTAGTATGATAAAAGTATTAGCAAAAGAACCTACTAACATTACAAAAATAGAGATAAACAATCTTGATTTAACTTTTAATGATGCAATGAGAGGAACAGATGCAAAAATTCAAGTAAAAGAATATACTTTTCCTGAAAATGCAGGCTATTCAAGAGGAAATGACAATGTATGGATTAATCAAGACGATCATGGCGTTTATGAAGATAAGTTAGTTGCTGGACAGGAAACAATAGTAGATATTGAAGTATTTGCAAAGCAAGTTGGAATGAATGTTGAAAATCCAGATTATGATTTTGACGAAGACCACTTAGATCAAATTGAAGTATGGATAAATGGTGTAAAGAGAAATGATGTTAGAGTTGCAAACTATAATTCATCATGGCGTTGTGTAGATGTATATATTCCTGCAACAGTAGTGGAATATACAGGACCAAAACATACAGTTTCATTTAATACTCAAGGCGGAAGCTCTGTTGAAAGTCAACAAGTAGCTGAAGGATATTATGTATCAAGACCAGAAAAACCAACTAAAGAAAACGAAATATTTACTGGTTGGTATACAGATCCAGAATGTACAGAATATTTTTATTTTGATAGAAATAAAATTATGCAAGATACAACTATATATGCTGGATGGAGACCTAAAGTCGAAACTCAATATATCAACAAAATAGAGTTTAATAATTTGAACCTAGAATTAAATAATTCAATGACTGGATTTGATGCTAAAGATCAAATTAAGCAATATACTTTTCCAGAAAACGCAAATTATTCAAGAGGAAATGACAATGTATGGATTAATCAAGACGATCATGGTGTTTATGGAGATAAGTTACTTGCAGGATACGAAACAACAGTAACTATTGAAGTATATGCAAAACAATTTGGAATGGATGTTGAAAATCCGGATTATGATTTTGATAAAGATCACGTAGATCAAATTGAAGTATGGATAAATGGAGAAAAAAGAGATGACGCTATCGTTACAAACTATAACACATCATGGCGTTGTGTAGATGTACGTATTCCCGCAACAGTAATTAGCCAAACAAAAACAGAAGTAAATGAAATAGATTTACAACTAGAAGATTTAGCTGCAGGGAAAATAGCAAAAACATTATGGATAAATTTACAAGATAAACAATATTATGGAATTACAGGAAATGCAATTATTATTCCATCATATGTAAATTTAGGAGATGAATTTACATATGAAGATGGTGAAAGATTTGCAGCAGGAGAAACATATAGAGTTATATTCAATTATAATATAGATAAAGATAATTATACTGAAGGACAGGAATTAGTAGTTAAATTTAATGGTAATGTTGCAACTAAAACTATAAGTCCACTTGATGGAGAAACTGAATATTATGAATCATTAATAACACTACCAGGTGGGACAAAATATACTGTAACATTTGAAACATATGGAGGAGCCCCAGTGCCAGAAAGTCAACTAGTACTTGAAGGAAAGAAAGCAACAAAACCAAGCACAGATCCTCAAAAAGGCTCAGATTTAGTATTTGGTGGTTGGTATACAGATACAACATTTAAAACACCATTTAACTTTAACAATCCAATTACAGAAAATACTACAATATATGCAAAATGGAATGAAAAAGGTGCATATACCCAAGGAGACTTAGATAGAAATGGTGTAGTAGACGCAAATGATGCATCTGTTGCACTAGAACTATATAAAGCACAAAATGCAACAGCAGAAGATGTTGCAATAGGAGATATGGACAACAATGATTTAATTGATGCAAATGACGCAAGTTTAATACTAGAGTATTACAAGACTCATCAATAGAATTAAGAGGAGATATTTATGAAAAAAAGATACTTTGCTATACTAATAGCATTTATGATTGTTTTTAGTTATATACCATATATAGGAGCAAAAGTTATAGCTGCAACAACAATAACAAGAGTAGATATAACAGTAGAGCCTCCTATTGTAGGAGATACAATAAATAAAATATATGAAAATTATGGTGGATATCAATATGATAGACCAGATAAAGATGCTGTAGCAACAGCTCCAGCAAATGCAGGATACCTAGTAGATGGTTCAAATTGGATATTATATGATCCAAACTATGGAGATGCTGGAAACTTTTACGGAACATTCCAAGCTAACACAGATTACTATGCAAGTACACTAATTGTGCCAAAAGATGGATATACATTTTCAGAAAGTTGTCAATACTATGTAAATGGTCAAAAAGCAGTATTTGCAGGTGGCGCAGGATATGGAATAGCTGTATGTGGTAAGGTAAGAGCAGTAAGCAAATATACTGTAAGCTTTAATTTTAATGGCGGTACAAATAAATCTTTAAGTATCACAAGCCCTGTAGTTCAAGGAACACAAATAACATTACCAAGTGTTACAACATCCAATGTAACAGCTCCAGCAAACAAAGTATTTGATGCTTATGAAATTAATGGAACAAGATATAATCCAGGAAGTAAATATACAGTAAATGCTAATACAATTATTAAACTATTATGGAAAGATGCTCAACAATCATACACATATAATATAAACATCTCTAATTATAACACAAAGCCATTATATGGAAAGAGCACACCAAAATACACTATTACCAAAAATGATTCTAAAATTAATAGTATAAATACTCAAGGAACACATTGGTCTAAACTTAACAATGGTACTTGGCAAGCTTATACTGCTTCTACAATGAATGCGGGAACATATAGATATGAAGTATGTCTACAAGTTCAAAAAATTCAAAATAACAGCCAATATGAAATAGTAGCAAATATAGGAAATGGCAAAACAACAAAACTAAACAATATTAAAATAGATAACAACAATAGTCAATACACATTAATATATGGTTATTTTAATAATTATACATTATCTAATCCAAATACAACAAAAAGAGGGGATTTAGATAGAAACGGAGTAGTAGATGCAAATGATGCATCTGTTGCACTAGAACTATACAAAGCTCAAAATGCAACTTCAGACGATATAAAAATTGGTGATATGGACAGAAACAATTTAATTGATGCAAACGACGCAAGTTTAATACTAGAATACTACAAAACACATCAATAAAGTGAATATAATAGAATAATAGTAAAGAGGCCAAAAACCTCTTTATTATTTTTTATAAATTTCATTAGTAAAATATATTATTTGTGAACTACATATTTACTCAATCAAAAAAAGGAAATTATGTATATAAAACAATGGAATAATCTAGCATTTAGGGGTTGAAAAATAAATAATTTATGATATAATATAGGAGTTAAAAAAGTATAATTGGAGGAATTAAAAATGAATGTTAAAGTAGAAAAGAAAGAAAACTCTGTTGTAGAAATTGAATTTACAATGGACAAAGAACAATTTAATCTTGAATTAGACAAAGCATTTAAAGCAAATGCAAAAAAATTCAACGTACCAGGATTTAGAAAAGGAATGGTACCAAGACAAGTAGTAGAAAAAACATATGGTGAAGGAGTACTATATGAATTTGTTATAGAAAACACTGTAGATGAAGCATACAGAACAGCTGTTGTTGAAAACGAATTAGATATAGTTTCTAGACCAGAATTAGATATAAAACAAATTGGTAAAGATAAAGACTTTATCTTTGTTGTAACAGTTTGTGTTAAACCAGAAGCTAAAGTAAAAGACTACAAAGGAATCGAAGTTAAAAAAGTATCAACAAGAGTACTTAAAAAAGACGTAGATGAAGAATTAGAAAGAATAAGAGAAAAGAATGCAAGAATCGTTTCTGTAGAAGACAAAAAAAGAGCTCTTAAAAATGGAGATATCTCAGTAATAGACTTTGAAGGATTTGTTGATGGAGTAGCATTTGAAGGTGGTAAAGGAGAAAACTTTGAACTAACAATTGGTTCAGGTCAATTCATTCCAGGATTTGAAGATCAAATGGTAGGAATGAAAGTTGGAGAAGAAAGAGACGTAAACGTTAAATTCCCAGATGAATACCATGCACCAGATCTTGCTGGTAAAGACGCAACTTTCAAAGTAAAATTACACGAAATCAAAGAAAAAATCTTACCAGAACTAGATGATGAATTTGCAAAAGACGTATCAGAATTTGATACATTAGAAGACTATAAAAAAGATTTAAATAAAACTATTAAAGAAAGAAAAGAGAATTCTGCTAAAGCAGAAAAAGAACAAGAAGCTTTAGATAAATTCGTAGAAAAAGTAGAAGTTGTAATTCCAGACGGAATGGTTGACGAAGAAATTGAAAAAATGGTAGAAGAAATGAATGCAAATCTTCAATACCAAGGAATGAACATAGACATGTATCTACAATACATGGGATTAACTCTAGACCAATACAAAGCTGAAATGAGAGAATCTGCAACTAAGAGAATTAAATTAAATCTTGGACTTGAAGCTGTAGCAAAGAAAGAAAAAGTTGAAGTTACAGACGAAGAAATTGATGCTAAAATTAAAGAACTTGCAGCTCAATATGGTTCAGGAAATGATGAATCTCTACTTAAAAATGAAAATGCAAGAGCATACATGAAACAACAACTACAAAACGAAAAACTTATTAAAGTTATCACAGATAGTGTTGTTGAAAAATAATTAAATAGATAATTTATAATAACTCGTTTATACAACTTAATAAATTTGAAGTTTAATTAATATAATTTTAGGGAGGTTAAAATATGCAAGACAGTTTAGTTCCATACGTTATTGAACAAACAAGTAAAGGAGAAAGATCATATGATATTTTCTCAAGATTATTAAAAGAAAGAATTATATTCTTATCTGAGCCTGTAGATAGTGCTTCAGCATCAGTAGTAGTTGCACAACTATTATTCTTAGATGCAGAAGATCCAGGAAAAGATATCTATTTATACATTAATACTCCAGGCGGAAGTATTACAGATGGTATGGCTATTTATGACACAATGCAATATATAAAATCAGATGTATGTACAATTTGTGTTGGTATGGCTGCATCAATGGGTTCTGTATTACTTGCAGCTGGTGCTAAAGGAAAAAGATATGCTCTTCCAAACTCAGAAGTACTAATTCACCAACCACTAATTGGTGGAGGCGGAATAGCTGGTCAAACTACAGAAATTAAAATTCATGCAGACCATATGGTTAGAACTAGAGAAAAACTTAATAAAATATTAAGTGAAAGAACTGGTCAACCAATCGAAACAATAGAAAAAGATACAGAAAGAGATCATTACATGACAGCTGAGGAAGCTAAAGAATATGGTCTTATAGATGAAGTTATGGATAATATCAATAACATAAAGGAGAGTAAATAATGGCAAATAAGGGTTCAAATCATAATTCAAAGCAACCCATATTTTGCTCATTTTGTGGAAGACTAAGACAAGAAGTAGATAAACTTATCGAAGGACCAAACAGCGTATATATTTGTGATGAATGCGTAGATATTTGTCACAAAATAATGAAAGACGAAGAAATACTTTCACAAGAAAATATTATGGGTTCAAAAGATTTAGTATCATCAGATGAATTACCTTCACCAGAAGTTATAAAAAACGTTTTAGATGAATATGTAATTGGTCAAGATGATGCAAAAAAAGTTTTATCTGTTGCTGTATACAACCATTATAAACGTATAGCAAATATGGATAAACTAGATGATGTAGAAATACAAAAGAGTAATATATTACTTCTTGGACCAACAGGATGTGGTAAAACATTACTTGCACAAACACTTGCAAAAATATTAAAAGTTCCATTTGCAATAGCAGATGCTACAACACTTACTGAAGCAGGATATGTTGGAGAAGATGTAGAGAATATTCTTTTAAGACTTATTCAAGCTGCAGATTATGATGTAAAAAAAGCAGAACGTGGAATTATATATATAGATGAATTAGATAAGATTTCAAGAAAAAGTGAAAACGTATCTATAACAAGAGATGTAAGTGGTGAAGGAGTACAACAAGCACTTCTAAAAATAATTGAAGGAACTGTTGCAAACGTACCACCTCAAGGCGGAAGAAAACATCCACAACAAGAATTTATTAAAATTGATACATCAAACATCCTATTTATTTGTGGTGGTGCTTTTGATGGCTTAGAAAAAATCATTGAATCAAGAATAGATACCAAGACTATGGGCTTTGGAGCTAAAGTTGAAGCTAAAAAAGACTTAGATGTAGGTAAAATATTCTCACAAGTTCAACCACAAGATATAGTTAAATTTGGACTTATTCCAGAACTAGTTGGAAGACTACCAATTATAACAAGTCTTAGCCAATTAAATGAGGATGCTTTAATAGACATTATAACAAAACCTAAAAATGCAATACTAAAACAATATATTAAATTATTCAAAATGGATAATTGTGAATTAGACGTTAAGGAAGATGCATTAAATGCTATAGTTCATTGTGCAGTTGAAAGAAAAACTGGCGCAAGAGGTCTAAGAGCTATTATGGAAAATGTTATGATGGAAGCAATGTATGAGGTACCATCTAATAAAGACATTACAAAATGTGTAATAACAGAAGATGTTGTAACAAAAGGTGCTAAACCTACATATATAATGGAGACGCAAGAAAAGTAAGGGTAAAACCTTGCTTTTTTTTATTTGCTTTTATATAATTAAATAATGAAAGTAGGGAAGAATAAATGAAATATTACTACCTAGATAATAAAGTTGCTTTAAATGGCAAATATGGTGAAATTAGCACTGGTTTATTAGAAGAAAAGAAGTCTAAATTTTATTCATATGTATTCAACATAGATAATGAACTAGATGCTATAGAAAAAATAAATAGTATAAAAAGAGATAATCGTGATGCAAGGCATGTTGTATATATTTATTCGTACTTAGATAATAATATGCCAGTAATTCGTTTCTCAGATGATGGAGAACCACAAGGTACAGGTACAAAAGCTATATATGAACTACTAGATAAAGAAAAGATAACAAATATCTTAGTAGTAATAGTAAGATACTTTGGAGGAATATTACTGGGCGCTGGGCCACTATCTCGTGCATATTTAAACAGTAGTAAAGATGCACTAGACAAACTAGAGAAAAAAGAAATATTTAACTATATAGAGTACTCATTTAATTGCTCATATAATGGCTACAATATACTAAAAAATAAACTTAATAGATATATAGAAGAATACATCGTTAAAATCCAAAATAGCGAATTTAAAGAGGATGTTGAAGTTACATTAAAAGTAATAGATGAGTATTTAGATGAAATTAAGAATATAATAAAGGAAGTAAACTATGATAGTAAGTGATGCAAACAATCATGTATATTTAGATGAAGGCATAATCTTATATAGCAAAGGTGATGCAAGATTTAATCCAGAATTAAAGATTAGATATAAAATTGAACCAGAAGAGAAATTAATTAGATTATATGATGTACCAAGATTTTTAACTTATCAAGAAAAAGAATATATTTATTATATACTACTTGAAACATTTTGTTTCTATCCTCAAGGAGCAAGAGGGGAGTATAAGGGATTTGAAGATTATACTGTAAAAGAAAACGGATACAGCTTTTATGAGTATAACCAAAAAGAAAATCCTCAAGGAATACTTGGTGAGCTTATTTTTGATATCCCACGTCCAGAAAGAGAGCCAGAGAAGATAGCAAGAATAAGAGACATATATAATATGCTAATAAGAAACTTCAAAGAGATTGGAACAAGGCCAATGTGTATTGCATTCAATGGAGTAACATCAGATTTTAAAACAGTATACATGGTAATACAATATATCTTTGATCATCATCCAAAAATAAAAGTAAAGAAGAGTGAAGTATATATATTCAAAAGAATGGGATTGTTTGGTGGAAACAAAAGAATATATATAGTACCAAGAACTATAATAAAAGATTCAAGAGAAAAGGAACAACAAGTAAAAGAAGAACCAAGAATAAAAGCAGAAGAATAAGAATAGTAGAGGAGGGTAAAACCTCCTTTTTATTATGCGTATAAACATATAATATACATTATTTGTGAACTACATATTAACAAAATAATTAAAACAGCTCCGCAGATTAATAAACAAGTAAGTCTTATTTTCTAGTACAAACATGATGAAAAACAAACAACATATTATTACATCATAACACACAGAGAAGCATTAAAAATGGCTAGAAATAAGGATTTTAAAGAATTAATAAAATAATCAAAAAATTTGAAAAAATATATTGACAAACAAATGTTCGTATTGTATAATAAAGATGTAAAAAGAACAGATGTTTATTTATATTATAAGAGGTGTTGTATATGAAAAAAGTAAAAGAACTATCAAAAAACATATTAATGATTCTAGTATTTATTTTATTATTTAAAATGGTATTATCATACCAATTAGCAAAGACAGAATATAAAACATACGACTATACAGTGCAAACGCAAGATACATTATGGACAATAGCAGCTAAAATAACAGATGAAGAATCAAACATAAGAAATACTATAATAGAGATTAAAGAAATTAACGAAATGGAAGATGCTCAAATATATGCAGGACAAACATTAAAACTCCCAATATATAAATAACCCATAAAAAGGAACTAGGAAAAACCTAGTTCTTTTATTTATTATCGTATAAATAGTATATTATAATTATTTGTTAGCATTTGAGTCAAGTCTTCATTAATTTGTTTATTAAGTATAAATTCAGATACTCCAATACAGAGTGTAATAATTATTGCAGCAATCATAAGTAAAAAGAATATAGTAGTAATTAATTTACGTTTTTCAAATTTATCAAAATCCATTTTAAACATGTATTCTGGAACATCAATTTCGTTATTATTCATTTTTAGCCTCTCCTTTATATTTAGATTTAAGTTTTTCCTTAATCCTTAAAAACCTCATTCTAACAGAGCCTTCTTTAATATTTAGGATCTTACCAATATCTTTATTATCATAATCTTTAGAAAACTTTAAAGTAATAAGAGTTTTCTCATCATCAGTAAGACTATCTATAAGCTCGAAGAAATCGCAATTATTAGTTATATCTAGATAAGCATCATCATCACCTGGAATAGAGTCTAAAATCTTTTCTTCAAAAGAGATAATTTTGCTATTACCAGATCTTGTAATATCTGTACAATTGTTATATAGAATCCTAATAATCCAAGTTTTAAAATATTTAGGCTCTTTTAATTTGCGTATATTAACATATGCTTTATATAGTGTTTCTTGAATTGCATCATCAATATCTACTTCATTATTAAGTCTAGATTTAGCAATACAATACATTTCTTTTTTATACCTTTGTATTAACTTAGTAAAAGCCTCTTTATCACCATTTTGAGCTTTTACAACTAGTTTTTCGTCATCCATATCATTACCTTCTTATAACCAAATTATATCACAAAATGTCAAAAATTAAAGCTAAAAAACAAAAAGCTTGAAATGTTTACATAAATATGGTATAATTAGTGCGTCAACAAAGAATAATACAACCTTAAAACTTAATAGGAAAAGGAGGAATGTTATGTACGGAAAGGTAACATTAAAAGAAAGTTTTTTGAAAAGGAGAATCTCAAGTTATCCAAAGCCTGCAGATTTAACCTTAAGTAATGGAAAGGTTTATGATTTAAGCTTTATCTTAGACGAAGAAATCGCAGAGATCACAACCAAAAAAGGGGAGCCTATTGGTAAAAAGTTGTCACAAGAAGAAAGATATGCAGTAATCGAAGCAATAATAGATGAATTAACAACATTTAGAAAATCTATTAAGCATTTTACTATTGCATATAACATGGAGTTTTTTAGATTAGTGGATGCAAGCTATGTAGAAAATCCAGACTTATCTGAAGACAGAGGAAATCCAGGAGATGTAATGCTAATTGAACTTGTAAAAAGTAAATATGCTGCAAAATCTAGAATCGTATTATACAGAATACTAAATGAAGTATATGAAACACTTTTAAGAAAGTTTAGAGCAGATAAGTTATCTGGAGCAATCGAAATACCAATCGAATTCAGACTAGACAAACATCAAGCAATGGACCTAGAATATTTTACAAACCAAATAATAAATGCAAAACAATGGTGTCTAGGACTTAAACATAAAGCAACAGTTAACAAAGACAGAACGATACTTACTGTTGAGATTGAGGAGGAGTTAGATTAATTCTAACTTCTTTTTTTACATTTTTAGACAGATTATTGTTGAAAAATGTTTTTATATATGGGATAATCTAGTTGAGATAACCTAAGGGGATGAAATATATGAAAAAAACAAAAATAATAATGGCACTTGCTGTTTTAGTAATATTTAGTGTTATAGGTACAACAGTAAAAGGTGCAACAATTCTTAATTATGAATCATTAACATATGGAGATTCAATATACAAAATATTAGTAGATGGGCAAACATTTACAATACCACAAACTGTAACATATGAAGATGGATATAGTTTAGATTTAACAAAATATAAAGAGAGAATATCTCAAATGAGTATAAATGCTCTAACATATAGAAATAATGGAGAAATAACATATAATGGTGGACTATATAATGCCTTAATAAATGGAGAATATGTAGTATTTTTTGATGAAAAAGGTGGATTAAAAGATTTAACAGATCAACTTGTTAAAAATGGATTTCAAAAATTTCAAATACTTCCAAGCAGAATAGCAAAGAAACAAGAATTTGAAGAAAGAATAATTAATGAACATCCTGAAGGAGACATATTAGATCAATACAACTTTAGAATATCTACATATGCAGAAGATATAGCACTATTTGAACAAATTGAAGCAGATGAATCAACAAAACCAGTATTAGCAACATTACCATATTTAGGACTAGCCACAAAAACAAGCGAAACCCTTAATTTTGATGAACAAAGAATAACAATGAAAATAGAGCTTGGATATTACCCATACGCAATTATATGTAGAGATTTAAGATTAAATGCAATAACATATAGTATAAATGGCCAAGCATACACAGCTGTACCATCATTTAATAAAGATACATACACATATATTATTAAATTACCAGATAATACACCAAGTGATGCAACAATAACAACTAAATCTGAAGGATATATGCAAAAACTAATGAGTCAAAACAATAGTTTAAAAGATATTGATTCAGGACTTGTAATTACAGAAGCCAATACTAGACTAAGCAATGGTATGGCAACAGTAAGAGTAATAAATACTTTTGATGTTACAGGTACATATGGCTCTATGATAGATAAAACACTAAGCAATAATCCAAGTAGAACATATACAATTAAATTTACAAAATTTAATTTCTTAAAAGGCGACATAGATAGAAATGGAGTAGTAGATGCAAATGATGCTTCTCTAGCACTAGAAAAATATAAAATAAATCAATGGTCACAAGACGATTTAAAATATGGCGATATGGACGAGAACAATTTAATAGATGCAAATGACGCCTCTTTAATACTAGAAGTATATAAAACAAATAACTAAAGAATATATTTATAAATAAAAAACAAATACATATTAGAAGATAGATAATCTCTATCTTCTTTTTTATATTATAATTTTGTAAAACAAAATATACATAAACAATAAATATTAGCAATAAAACATATAAACAATTGAATATTTTAAGCTTAAGTGATACCATCAAATTAGTAGAAAATAAGATAAGTGGGAGAAGAAAATGAAGATTAAACAAAAGATATTTATTCAAGTATTAATTGCACTTATTGTGTTAGTGTGTATAAAAAGTAATACCATATATGCTCAAAACCTAAGTGGAAACCAAATATTTAAAATTAATTCAAAAACAATATCATCTGCTACAAATGTAGATCAGTTAAAAAATATGTTTGGAGATCCTAAAATAACAAAAGATTCACCATTTGGAGGAAAGGCATATACCTTTTATGATAACGAGTATAATTGGGTATTACAAATTGAAACAAATGAACAAGGAGCAATAAAAGCATATGGTGGTGCCTCAAGAGACTTTGTATCAAATAATTATAGATATGGTCAAGAAAATGACGACAGAATAGTTTTCCTACAAGGTACAAGGTTACACTATATGGATTTTTTTGCAAATACAGATAAAGTATTAGGATTTTATGGATATACAAATTTAACAGAACAAGAAAGAAAGAATTACTGGACAAATTACATGGCAAGCCAAGACAAATACCTAGAATCAATGCAAGAGAGTGCCATAGTAATTAGTAAAGTAGCAAATAAGATAAATGATAAAACAACTAACCCATTTAACCAAAATGCATCTTCTCAAGATATATTAGATGTAGTTGAACAATTAAATGGAGTGTCACAAAGTATAACAGAATATTCATTAAACTCAGAAAAATCTTCATATTTAAGCTTTACAGCAAGTCAAAAAATAGAATATGTTGAATGTTATCCAAACCCATTATATCTTGCACAATATACAGTAGGGTATACAAATAATGAAGAAACATATCCATATTTTGTATTTAACACAAGAATAGACAAATATGAACCGAGCTATCAAACAGCACAAGGGCTAGTAGAAGGAGTATTTGTTGATCCAACTTTCTTACAAAAGAAGCAATATGTTGAATTAACAGAAAGAGAAAGCAACTTAATAGAACAAGTAAAACAAGCATATAATGAATATTTAGAGCAAGGCGAAACATTAAAAAATGAAAATTTATGGATAACCGAACCCGTATATGATAGACTACCATTAGTAGCAGGTCAAATGAATCCAAAAGCAATAGAATCTGCAACATTGTTTTTAAATGTAATAAGATGTGGTCAAGAATTGCAACCACTAACATCTAATCAAAGATTATGTGAAGGAGCTCAAAATAAATCAGTATTAGTTTTATACTTAAATAATTCAACAAGTGGAACATATTCACACTATTTTCCAAAGCCAGATTTTGTAGATCAAGATTTTTATGATAAAGCTATGAATGGCGTAGGGGAAAATCTATATATGGGAAGCTATATTTCAAGCATAAGCTATGCTTTAAATGATAGAAGTGGTGATCCAGTATATTGTGGTCATAGATATAACCTTATAGAGCCAGACTATACCGAGTGGGGTGTAGGGCAAGCAGGACCTGGATTTGTATATCAAACACAGACATGCCATAAATTTATAGGTTCCACTGCAACACAAAACGATTTAGTAGCGTGGCCTGCAAACGGTGTAACATTAATAAATGCAATAGCGGGTGGAATAGGAAATTGGACAGCACAATTTTTCAGATATAACTATGACACTACAAACGTTAATAGTATAACAGTAAATAATCTATCTGCTCAAAAAACATATGAATTTAATAACGAAATAACAGATTCACGTCTAGTATCATGGGATGCAGATGAAGTAACATATGAATCTGGAGATGTATTTGAAATCACAATACATAATGTAAAAAATTTAAGAACAAATCAATTTGAAGACTATACATATAGATCAGTATTTTTAAATTGTCCAAACAGTATAAACGACACAAGTGATGTAAGTATTACAACAGATATAGACGCCAAAATATTAAAAGTAGGGGATACATATAAAATAAATACAACTTTAAATAATTATCAAAACCTAAACAATAGATTAATTAAATATTCATCATCAAATGAAGAAGTAGTAACTGTAAGACAAAATGGTTTAATTGAAGCAAAAAGTAATGGAAATGCAGAAATTACAATATATTGCGAAGAAGATCCAAACATATATAAAATAGTAGCAATAACAGTAAATGATTCAGGAGAAAATCCAGATGATCCTCCTGGGCCAATAGATCCACCAGTAATAAAAATTGGTGATTTAGATAGAAATGGAGTAATAGATGCAAATGATGCATCAGTAGCATTGGAATTATATAAAGATCAAAATGCAACATTTGAAGATGTTTTAATTGGAGATATGGACGAAAATGATTTAATTGATGCAAATGACGCAAGTTTAATTCTAGAATATTTCAAAACACATTAATAGTATATAGAGTACAAATAAAGTAAAGAGGCATTAGTTTGCCTCTTTATTATTTTATATATCTATTTGCTTCATATTTGCCAAATAATCAACATTTTATAATAATTAATTAAGTTACACGTTTATACAGAATTGTTCCTTATTTTGTCATTAAATTAGAATTCAAAAAATAAACAAAATAAGGCAATTATTTATTGAAGATTTTATTTTATAATGATAAAATTTTTAGTATAAGAAAGGTGAAATATATGAAAAGAGTAAAGATTGTTTTATTATCATTAGTAGTATGTGCAATGCTATGTATGACACATAATGCATACGCAGCACTTCCAAACCAAACCGATCTAATAAGAATCCATACATCAACAATGGATTATACTATAACAAACACAACAACAATAGATCAAATAATTCAAAAGTTTGGCGAGCCTAAAATAACAACAGATAGCTGCTTTGGAGGACATGCATATACATTTTATACAGATAATAATTATTCAAATTACCTGTATATAGAAACACTTGCAGGAGACAATGGTATCATTTCATTTGGTACAGTAACTCCTGGATATGAAGTATATAATTCTGGATATGATGAAGCATATCCATATCAAGCAAACTGGCCACTATGTGGACTAGTATTTAATAATGGAACAGAATCAAAAGTAAAAGGTGGTATTTATTATAACTGGAATAAATATATAAATAGAAATGCAAATGCAACAATAGAGTTATTTAAATCTACATATTATAGTAATCCATCTTATTACCAAAGATGTATAAGTGAACATGCAGTAGCAATGTATAATGCAATATGTGCAGCAAACGGATATACATGTAATATAGAGTTTAATGAAGAAATACACTATATAAATGAGCAAATGATGCAAAATGGAAGCCATATATTAAACTATGCAAATAGTTTAGGCAAACAACCATATAGAACGGTAATAGGAACTAGATGGGAATTTAATGATTTATCTTCATCAAATAATTACTATCTATTAAGCCCTGGAATATATGCAAATTTATATTATACAGAACCATTAAATAATAGAGATATGCCAGAAAGATTTAAATATGGAGTTTTTGATTACGATATAAACACTGGACGTGCTAGTGCATATGTAGTAGGAGATAATATATTTACTATATGGGATAGTGTATCATTAACTGCAACAGAGCAAGCAAGACTTAATTCTGCAAGACAATACTATTCTAATGCATTAAGCCTCTTTAATTCAAACTCAGGTAGCATATATAAAAATCAACCTGTATCAAATGTAGCAGAAAGCCTATATGCAGGTGAATTAAAAGCAAACATGAAAAATGCAATTATAGCATATTATAATGCCATAAGAGCTGGTCAAGGATTATCAATTGTAACATCAAATGCAACTGCATTTACACAAGCACAAGCAATGGCAGTATTGCAAAGTTATAGATGGCATGAAGAAGGATTACAAATAACACACAGTCCAGCAAAACCAGATGGAGTAAGTACAGATTTTTATAGAACAGCAATTGGATATGGTCAAGTATCTCTTGCAGAAAATATAGCAATGTCAAACAACTTAGAACCATCAACATATGCAATGATGAAATATATTAAGCAATTTATGGATGATAGTTCTGAAACACCATTTAGACTTGGACACAGAACATCACTACTAATACCATCAAATAGCAATATTGGCTATGGTATAGCAAAAAGCATAGGTGTAATGGAAATAGGACATGACCAAGCAAATGCTCAAGGAATAGAAATGGTAGCATGGCCATCAGCAAATGGTGTTACACTACTTGAAACACTAGATAATAATTATTTTAGATGGTCAGCAAAATTCTATCAAAACTATAAAGTTACAGAAAATACAAATGTAGAAGTAAGATGTATACAAACAGGAGAAACATGGAATTGGGATACAACACAAACTGGAAACGGATATAGATATTATAAAAGAGTAATAAGTGGTGAATCAGAGCTAATCAACATGGTAATATTTGGAGATGAAACTCTAGTACCACAACCTGGTTTTGTATATGAAATTACAATTAAAAACTTAACAAATACTAATACAAATAAAACAGCAAATTACTCTTATAGAGCAGTTTTTGATTACGCAGACACTTCAAATTATGGAACACAATTAAATAGTATAACAATAGACACAAAAGATTTAATTGCAGTAAGTGGTAAAACAAAAACATATTATGCACCAATTGGAGAAGAAATAGACTTAGACGCTATAATAGATGAAGGAGTGCTAAACAAGAAAATAACATGGACATCTTCAGATAGTACTGCTCCAATAAAACAAAATGGTACAATACAAATACCATCAAATTATACAGATGGAAAAAACATAACAATAACAGTAACACATGATTTATCTGGTAAATCAGATAGCATAACACTTTATACTTATACTAAAAAAGGAAAAGTAACAATTACTCCAGCAGGACCTGTTGAAATGCCAATAGATTCCAATGCTGAACAAGAGTTTAAAGTAACAAAAATAGGAAATAATTATTCAGGAAATGTAGAATGGAAAATAATAGATGAACAATCACCTAATGTATATTTAGATTTAACAGATGATAAGATTAAAGACTACATATCTGTAAGACTTGCTAATTCAAACAAATCTGCATTTGTAAAAATAACTGGAGTTTCATCTACAGGAAATAAATATAAGTTGGTAGCAATAGCAACCACACAACAAGGTGTGTATGAAGGTGAAGTTGAAATATCTATACATAATCCTGTAGAATCTGTAAGAATTACTTCAAAACTAGGAGTTGCATATTACGTAAGCACATCAACAAATAGTCAATCAGAAGATGGAACATCATACTATGCAATAATATCACTAAGTGATTTAAGAAATAAAACTAATTCAAATATAGTAGAATTTAAAGCAGAAGCTCTTCCTAAAGATAATACTTTAGGAAATGAAACAGACTGGGAAGTAATACAAGGCGAAGACGTAATATCATTGCAAGACAATGATGGTACGGTCGCAGTAAATAATTATGGATATGCTATACTTAGAGCAACAAATGTGCCTTCCGGAGTATATTCAGATATGGCACTATATATACAAGAGCCATTAGAAAGCATATCAATTGCAGGATCAAGCAGTGAAATAACTTATGATGATGAAAACCCAACTGACCAAATAACATTAACAAGAACTCCACAAAACAATTACACACCAATTAAGTACAAATCATCAAACACAAACATAGCATCAGTAGATAACAATGGGCTAGTAACATTTAAAGGAAAAGCAGGAAAAGTTACAATAACAGCCACATCAAATAATTATATTGAAGGTGGTAGTGCTAAAACAGCAACATTTGATTATACAGTAACAATACCAGTTAAAGAATTAAACTTTAAATATGAATTTAGAGAAGTAAACGTTGGTGAATATACTCAAAATACTGCTTCTCCAACACCAGCTGTAACAGGAGCAAGTAGCCATATAACATATACTTCAAGTGATACAAGTATAGCTACAGTTTCAAGTTCGGGTTCAGTTTATGGTGAAAAACCAGGAGTTGCAACAATAACAGCAACTATGGATAAAGAATATACAGGTGGAAAAGATGTAATAGCTTCATATCAAGTATATGTATTAAATCACATTTATACAGGAAAAGTAAATGGAGTACTAAATATGTATGATATTGGAGATGATGAAGAGTTCACTGTAACTGTATCACCTAAACATTCAGGATGGCCAACAACAGATACATATGAAGTAGAATGGTCAAGCTCTAACGAAGAGGTTGCAATAGTAGATCCAATAACAGGAATTGTAACACCTGTAGGAGTTGGAAATACAAGAATAAGTGCAAAAATCACTCCAAAATACATGATAGGAGAAAACGAATATACAATGGCTCCAATTACAAAATCCGCAACAGTATATGTTTCAAAAATTAAGGTAACATTAAACACATCAAATATAGTTGTAAATATAGGTAGCTCAATAATGTGCACAGCACAAGTTACACCTCAAGTTCCAGCTTTTAAAGACAATATAACATATAGTGTTAATGATGAAACTATAGCTACTATAGATCAAAACGGAAAACTAATTGGTAAAAAGGCAGGAAAAGTAATAGTTACAGCAACAGTTGATCCAAAATTCAATAATGGAAAAGTAGCTTCAGATTCAAAAGAAGTAACAGTAGTAAAACATGCTCAAAGTGCAGAAATATCTGGACCAAGTACAATTAATACTGGAGATGGAGATCAAAAATATGATATTAAGATAACTCCATTAGACCACACAGATGAAATAAATGTTGCATGGGAAAGCTTGAATCCAAATGTAGCAACAATAAATCCTCAAACAGGTGTAGTTACACCTATAGCACAAGGTAAAGTAATAATTAAAGCAACTGTAATTGCATCATATACAGGAAAAAATGGTAAAGTTACATCATTAAATACAACAGCAACAAAAACAATTGACGTAAAATATACTGAAAAGCCTAAATACATAAAAGGAGATTTAGACAGAAACAATGTAGTTGATGCCAACGATGCATCTGTTGCTCTTGAACTATACAAAGCACAAAATACAACTAGAGAAGATGTTTTAATTGGAGACATGGATGAAAATAATCTAATTGATGCAAATGACGCATCATTAATACTAGAATATTTTAAAACACATCAATAGTATATAGAATGTAAATAAAGTAAAGAGGCAGCTATTTGCCTCTTTATTATTTTTTATAAAAACTAAATAATTGACAAGTAGCAAAGTATAAAACTACATAAAAATATAATAAAATTGAAACTTTTCCTTGATTTATGGAAACTTTGTGATATAATGAAGTCACGTGTTGATAAAAAAAATAGAAAAAATATAAAGGTGATAGTAAATGAACAAAATTAAAATAGCAGCAGTACTAGTTATAATATGCATTTTTTCTAGTTTAATTACTTCTATAGTTAAAGCACAAGACAAAATCACACTTAGTGTTAATATAGCAGAAATTGAAAGCAATAAAAATGTAATAGATTTAACAGATATGAAAGCTGAATTAGTAATTGAAGAAATCATAATAGATACAAATACTGCAAAAAATGAAGAAAATTTAGCACTTCAAAATACAGATAGTGCAATATTAACAAGTCAAGAAGAAGTTATAGAAAACGAAGAACAAGAAATTGTAGATACACAAAATATGAAATGTGAAGTAGTGGTTATACCATCAATTACAGGAACAATAGAAATAGAAGAAATAATTGAAACTTCACAAGAAGCAAATGTATCAACTATATAAAATAATAAATTAGGATTGTTTAAAATATTTAAGAGAATATTGTTAAAATATAAAAGAGGTCACAGGCCTCTTTATTTTTTATCTAAGCCACATATTGAAATATTCTATATTATTATATATAATAAAGATGTAAAGACGGAGGATTAATATATGAATAATAAAGGAATAAAAGTAGCAGTATGCATTTTTATTATCTCGTTATTAATAAATATAAGTAATATATATGCAATTAGTGTGACATCTCCTTCTAAAGTAGCGGTGGGGAATAGTGTAACTATAACATTAAACTTTGGAACAAATGTCGGAGCATATGATTCAATAAAAGTAAACTATGATACAAATCTATTAGAATATGTATCTGGAGATCCAACAGAAGAAGGTGTATGGTGGGATAACTCTCCAGAATCAAGAGGAATCACATCTAAAACATATAAATTCAAAGCAAAAACTGATGGGTTAGCAACTGTAGCAATATCAGTAAAAGGATTAACAAGTGCAAATCAAAATATGGATTATATAGGAGATGTAAATGTATCAAAAGATATAACTATAGGATCAGGAATAAAAAAAGGAGATGCAGATAAAAACGGAGTGGTAGATGCAAATGACGCATCACTAGTTTTAGAAATATATAGATTGGAAAATGCAACAAGAGAACAAATAGCTATATGTGATTTAGATAATAATGGAATAGTTGACGCAAATGATGCATCATTAATATTAGAGCAGTATAAAACAAGAAAATAAACAAAATACTAAAGAGGCAAACGCCTCTTTATTTTTTTAGTATTAGATAAAATCAAAAATCATAAAACAATTTCAAGATTTACTAAAATAAAGAAATAAAAGAACCTTTTCTTGACATAAATATGATACGGTGGTATAATCAAGACGTCCAGACATATAATTTCAATCTAAGTTTTAATAAAGGAGGAGAAAAACAATGGATATGAGTATACCTATCGTGGTATTGGCACTTCTGATGCTTATATCTTGTATAACTACAAGGAGGCAATTTACATCAATTGTAAATTTACTACAATATCGGTAAGGTTAAAAAGAAAGGTAAATCTATGCTAATAATATCGCATAAAAATGATATTGACGGTATGGGTGGCGTTGTACTTTTAAAATTAGCTTGCAAAGATGTAGACTATATATTGTGTGAAGATTACAATATTAACCAAATTGTTATGAAAGAATATTTAGAAGGTAATCTAGATAAATATGATAAGATATTTATAACAGATTTACATTTAAATGATAAATGTTCAAGTTTTATAAATAAAACATCAATTAAAGACAAATTGGTTATATTTGATCATAATGAATCAGTAACACATTTAAATAGTTATCCATTTGCAAACATTGTCATAAGCAAAGATGGTAAGTTATGTTGCTCTACAACATTGCTTTACGAATACTTAACATCAAATAATATGCTTAAACCCAATCATGCTTTAGATACATTCTGTGAAGCAACACGCATATATGATATTGGGCAGTGGGAACTTAACGGTCAAAACCAAACACCAAGAGACCTTTCACTACTTTACGAAATATATGGTCCAGATAAGTATATTGATGTAATGACAAAAAAGCTAAAAAGGAATAGTAAGCACTTCTTACTTAATAAATTTGAAAGAGAATCAATAAAATTAAGAAAGGAGTTAATACAACAAACTGTTATGTCCTATATAGGTAATATGGATTACAAAAACATATGTGGACATAAAGCTGGCATTGCCTACATTTCATATGCATTTAGAAATGAAGTAGCTCAATGCTTAAGAAAGAATAACACAAAAAATATAGATGTTGTAATACTAATCTCATTAGATAATAGTTCAATATCTATTAGAAACATCAAAACAGATGTTAATGTACGTCCAATAGCTGAAAAACTTGGCGGAAAAGGTCATTTTGGAGCTGGAGGATGCTACATTAATGAAGACAATATTGATGAAGTTCTAAAAATTGTGTTATAAATAGAAATCATTTGGCTCACCCAGGTGATTTCTTTTTAAGATTACTAATAAATAAAATATACAATAAAGAGGCAATTATCCTCTTTATTTTTTTATTTTCTTTTGATATAATCATCTAAGATAAATGCACAAATATAAAGATGTTCTAATACAAAGAACGTTTGTTTATGTTATATTAAATATATTATAATACATATTAGGAGGTATAAAATGACAAAAGAAAAATCATGTGGAGCAGTTATTTTTAATAATGAAGATAAAGTATTAATAGTAAAACACAACGCAGGACATTGGGACTTCCCAAAAGGCCATATGGAAGCAGGAGAAACAGAAACACAAACTGCAATAAGAGAAGTTAAAGAAGAAACAAATATAGATATACATATAATAGAAGAATATAGATATGAATCTCATTACTCACCAAAAGAAAATGTTGAGAAAACTGTAGTATTCTTCTTAGCCAAAAATAAATCAGAAAAACTAGAAAAACAAGACGCAGAAATAGCAAATATCGGATGGTTTTCATATAAAGAGGCACTAGATATAATAACTTATGATAATGCTAAAGAACTGTATAAAAAAGCATATAATGACTATATAAGTAAAGTAAAATAATATAAAAAATTGGCACGAAAAAAACAAGGGTACAATGACTCTTGTTTTTTTGTAGGAAGAAGTATGAATTTTATCATACCTCACATGAAAACATGATTTGTTTTCAAGCCTATATATTAAATAGTTCAGTGATATATCAATAATCTTTCTCCAGATTATAAAGGGTGGCATAAACCTTTATAAAATATCCCGCGTCCGAGATTTAAAGAATTATTGTTTTACATATATCATTAAACTATAGTTGTTGTATCCTTTGGGGTGAACCTAAGGAGTACATCTTTTAATATATTTATTTAAATAATATTTTACCGGCTTAAATAATCATTTATTGCTTTGTGCAAATCAAATTTTCATAGGTATTATAACACCGCAGAAACAATTTGTCAACAAAAACATATACAAATAAGTGAATTACTATATATAATTTTACATAAAATCAAAAATAACCTATATATAATATATGAAATATATTATATATATAAAAAAGTAAGAGAGAAAAAACTCTTTTCATCTCTTACTATAGGAAAGGATTATGATC
>JAFWCU010000033.1 GCA_017534305.1 Clostridia bacterium | reverse complement strand
ATGGATCGCGCAACCAGTGATTATATAGGAATGCTTGGAACAGTAATGAATGCTCTAGCTTTAGGAGATGCTTTTAAACAATTAGATGTACCAGTTCGAGTACAAACTGGAGTTGAAATGAGACAGATTGCTGAATTTTATATAAAAGATCGTGCTATAAGGCATCTAGAAAAAGGAAGAGTTGTTGTCTTTGGTTGTGGTACAGGAAGCCCTTTCTTCTCAACTGATACCGCATCAAGCTTAAGAGCTGCTGAAATAAATGCTGATATACTAATAAAAGCTACTAAAGTAGATGGTATCTATGATAAAGATCCAGTTAAAAATAAAGACGCTAAAAAATACGATAAAATATCTTATATCGATGTTATAAATAAAAAAATAAGTGTTATGGATACTACCGCAATAACACTTTGTATGGAAGAAAATATTCCAATAATTGTCATAAATATATTAGAAAAAGGATCCCTAAAAAAAGCCCTTATCGAAGAAAACATAGGAACCCTAGTAGAATAAAAGATGTTCTTTCAATGAACATCTTTTAATTAACTTCAACAATATATGGATTTGCCATACTTCCATCTCCATCAGAATAACGGGTGCCTGGTGTCAGTGAAACTGCCGGGCGCACGCCATGAGCATGGTAGAGGCCGTCGTCGTATATGACACCGCCCGTGCTCACGTGACGACCGGAAACGGAGTCGTTGACATAGACAGGCGAAGCAAGCCAATAAGCTTGTCCTGTTTTTCGAGAGTTATTATTATTTAAAATGTTCGCTTCAGGCGATGATATCAATCCTATTTTATAAGTTAATTTTGCCTTATTATTGCTCACACTAAATTGATCAGTTATGTTTGTACAACTTAAATCGCCTGTTTTATTATATTCTTTAAAAATTAGACCTTCTGCGGTACTTCCACCATCTGGATTCCACCCTCCAAGAGAACTGATTGATCTATCGTTACAGAATATTGTGTCTTCGAGTGTATCATCATAATCTTCTAATAAATAATGCTTATACCAAGCGTCAACTCCTGTTTTTATTGTTGAATTTACCTGATTAACACCATTATCGTGCAACATCTCATTTATGACATCTTCTACACTTTTACCATTTGTTATATTTATATAGCATGGTGTTATTCCATTAATGTAGCAAATATAAGATATAGTACTACATTCACCTGTTTCATTAAAGCATGTATAATGTGCATTATTTATACTTATTTTATTAGAACTATCATTAATGTTCCAGAAAGTGACAGATGTATCATTATCTAATACATACTTACTTCCATCCCAAGTAAATCCCTTTGCATATTTGTAATTGTTTAAACTACTTATATATGTCATTGAATTATTTCTTGTAGCAGTAGTATACCATAAGTCACTACAAGTATCATTTACTGCATTCTTACATACATATTTATTTTTTACATTACTATAACTTGTATACCAATCACTTCTATTTACAATTGTTGGGTTATTTATTGTATAGGTACCGTCCCCATTATCTGTGAAACTATCTCCATATGTATAAGTATAGTTAAAATCAGATAAGGTATGATTTCCAGTATTAGTTAGCTGAATATAATACATGGTGGTATTGTTTACTGCCACAATATAATACACTTCTTTATCCGTATAAGTTTGTGTTGCATTTCTAAAAGTATATTTTCCTACTAAACTTGGATAATCTGCTGTTGAAGTAACCTGTTTCGGATTATCCAAGTTATAACTATTTGAAGTTGGACTTCCCCAAGTTACAGAATCTGCATACCAATATGTTGTTGATAGTGTTGAACTTGATAACATAGTCTCACTTGAAGTCATTGTTTTCTGAAAATATAGATAAACTGTATTATACATATATCCAACGTATGCAGGTGAATTATTATATAAATTATATAAATTAAACTGTAAAGCTCCAAATTGTGAATAATGAGAGTTTGAGTTTAATGGTATTACATTGGCCCTCAAAGCATTATCATAAGACTCAACAAGATATAAGGTTGCACAAATTCCGTCCTGGCTTGTATTTTTACAAGTATATTTCCCAACTAGTCCTGGTCCTGTTGTCGCATTCCACGTTGCTTGTTCTGTTGTACCACTAACTTTAAATGTTTTGTTTGTACTATCATATGTATAATCAGTTCCATACCAATAATTAGAAGCTAGATCTTGAGTAGTTCCTGTTGCATATCCCACATGATTACCTCTTGTATTTAGACATTGATTGTTTTCTACTTCTCCATTATAGATCATCTTTACTCCGCCAGTATCAGTAGTACGTATCATCTGCCAACATTGATCCGCAAATATAACATTATTCTTATCAAGTATTTGTGTACCTTGTGTACCATTTGTGGCATACCAGTGATATACATCTTTAGAAGGTTCTTCGGTAAATGAATCATGATGTTCTCCTGTATACTTTCTTGCTAACCCTCCTGTTTCTGCTTCTTCTTTTAAAACATTATATAATGTTGGTTCAACATACTTTTTAATATCCAAACTGCCACTTATATTTAAATTAGTAGAAAGAGTTGAATATCCAATAGATAGAAACATAAAAAGTACTAAAAGTATATTTAGTACTAATCTTTTATTAAATAGTTGTCTTTTCTTAACTATCTTTCTCATCCTACACCTACTATATAAGTATAGTATAAATAAGATATTTTTTCAATTATATTTCTCTATATTCTTCATCAAAAATAGAATATAAATAACACTTAACTTTTCTCTTAGTCTTTTTTTCTAAATAACTTTTATATCCAAGTAATTGTTTATCATATGATAAATCATCTATATTTTT
>JAFWCU010000032.1 GCA_017534305.1 Clostridia bacterium | reverse complement strand
TTCTTTTATTTCTTCTATTATTTTTTCAATATGATTACCATAATCAATAGATGTATCATAAATAAACTTTAGTTCAGGAGTATGTCTTATTTCTACTCTTTCAGCAAGTTTTGTTCTTATGAAAGAAGATGCTTTTTCTAAAGCTTCTTTAGTTTTTTCTTTTTTTGATTCATCTAAGACAGTGTAATATACTTTGGAAAAACTTAAATCAGATGTAGTTTCTACACCAGTTATAGTTACGAATTTAATATTTTCATCTTTTACTTCACGCATTAGAATCATACTTATTTCTTCTTGAAAAGCATGATTTAGTCTTTCTATTTTTATACTTGCCATAATTACCTCTTTATTTCTACTAATTCGTAAACTTCAATAATATCTTTTTCCTTGTAATCTTGACAGTTTTCTAAAGTAATTCCACAATCCATATCTTTTTTAACTTCTTTTACTTGATCTTTTTCATGTTGAAGAGTTTTTATTTGTCCATTATAAACAACTATATCATCTCTTATAATACGGGCTTTAGAATTATTTTTTATAATTCCACTAGTAACATGACATCCAGCAATTAATCCTACTTTTGAGAATTTAAATATTTGTCTTATTTCTGCTTGTCCTATTACCTTTTCTTCATATTCAGGATCTAATAATCCTTTCATAGCATTTTCCATATCTTCAACTACTTTATAGATAATATCATATGTTTTTATTTCAATACCATATTGTTTAGCAATATCTTGAGTAGATGAAGTAGCACGTACATTGAAACCAATAATTAATGCATGAGATGCACTTGCTAGAACAACATCGCTTTCAGTAATAGCTCCTACTCCACCACGAATTACTGTTACTTTTACGCCTTCAACATCTATTTTTTCTAAAGCACTACGTACAGCTTCTAATGAACCATTAACATCGGCTTTTAAAACAACATTTATTTCTTTTTGACCTTCTTTTATTTTTCCGAATAAATCTTCTAAAGTCATTCCACTAAAGTTAGTATCTTGTTCTTTTGATCTTAATTGACGAGCTTCAGCAATTTCTTTAGCTTGTTTTTCTGATTCAAAAGCCATAAATTTATCTCCAGCACTAGGTACTTCAGAAATACCAGTTACTTCTACTGGAGTTGATGGACCTGCTTCTACAATATTTTGTCCTTTATCATTTTTTAATGTTCTTACTTTTCCAGCGTAATTACCAATAACTATTGGATCTCCTAATCTTAGAGTTCCATTTTGAATTAATAGTGTAGCAATTGAACCAACCTTAGAATCTTTTTTAGATTCTACTACTGCTCCTGTTGCATAACGTGATGGATTAGCTTTATATTCTTGCATTTCAGCAACTAATAAAATATTTTCTAATAAACTGTCTACTCCTTCACCTGATTTAGCAGATATCTTATTAACAATAATATCTCCACCCCATTCTTCAGGAGTTAGGCCATTTTCAACTAAGCCAGTCATTACACGATCAATATTAGCTTCAGGCTTATCTATTTTATTTATAGCCACTATTATTGGTACGTTAGCTGCTTTGGCATGGTCAATTGCTTCTTTTGTTTGAGGCATGATTCCATCATCAGCGGCAACTATAATGATTACTATATCAGTAATTTGAGCACCTCTAGCACGCATTTCTGTAAAAGCAGCATGTCCAGGAGTATCAATAAAAGTAATTGTTTTTCCATTACATTTTACTGAGTAAGCACCAATTGCTTGAGTTATTCCTCCTGCTTCTCCACTTACTACATCACTATTTCTAATATAGTCTAGAAGAGTTGTTTTTCCATGATCTACATGTCCCATAATAGTAACTACTGGTGGACGTGGTTGTAGATCTTCTTCTCTATCTTCTATTTCATAACTTTCAAAATTACTTATATCTGCTTGTTCTTCTTTCTTTAATACTTTTCCATATTCAGATGCTAATACTTCACAAGTATCATAATCAAGTGACTGATTAACTGATGCCATTACTCCAAGTCCCATACATTTCTTTACTATTTCAATTGGGGCTGTTTCAACTAAGTTAGCAAAATCAGTTACAGTCATACCATTTTTATATAGAATAACATTTTCATCTTGAACAGTTTCATTACTTTGAAGTTTCTCTTTATTTTTATACATTTTTTTACGTTCTTTTAAGAAATCTTTTTTGTTATTATCAGTTTTCTTTGCTTGTTTATTTTGTTTTACTTTTGTAAAAGATGTTCCATCTTCTAAATCTATTTTAGTATTAAAAGCTAATTCTTCTGCTTTATCTTCTGCTTCTTCTTCTAATCGTCTTTCTTCTTGTTCTTCTGTATTTAATGTTTCTTCTTCCACTAAATCATCTAAAGAATTATCAAGTATTGTAATACTTAAGTCATCTAATAATGATTCCTCATCAGTATATTCAATTCCTAATCGATCACATAAAGCCATTATTTCTTCTATACTTTTTCCAACATCATTAGCATAATCTAATAAACTCATCATGAAGAGTCACCTCACTTTTCTTTATTTTTCTATTATTTTTCTTATTTCATCGTAAGTTTCTTTATTTATTTCACATTCTAATTTTTTTTCTAATACTTTTGTTTTTATAGCTTTTTCTAAGACAGCTAAGTCTTTTTTAATATATGCTCCTCTTCCATTTAATTTTCCTGTTTCATCAGGCATAACTTGCATTTCTTTTGTTCTTACTATTCTTAAAAGTTCTTGTTTAGGAAGAGTTTCTTTAGTTACTACACATGTTCTTAAAGGTATTTTCTTTTGTTTCATAGTAACACCTCTTATCTAAAGTTAATTCCTGCTTCTCTTGCTTGTTCTGTTGTTTTTATATCAATCTTTTTAAATTTAGTAAGACGTGTTGCGAGACGAGCATTTTGTCCTTTTTTACCTATAGCTAGGGAGAAATTGTCTCCATCTGCAATAACCATTGCTTCAAGTTTCTTAGGATCAGTAATTGCTACTGTTAAGTCTTTAGCTGGTGATAAGGCATTTTCTATAAATTTAGCAGGATCTGTATCATATCTTACAACATCTAATTTTTCACCATGTAATTCATTGATGATTCTTGCGATACGAGAACCTTTTTCTCCAATACAAGCTCCTATTGGATCAACATTTGGATTTTCTGAATATACTGCTACTTTACTTCTATTTCCAGCATCACGAGCAACACTATAAATCATTACTGTTCCATCATTTATTTCAGGTATTTCTAATTCAAATAATCTCTTAACAAAACCATAGTGAGTTCTGCTTAAAAGAATAAGTAGGTTTTTACCATTATTATCAACTTTAGAAACATATACTTTTATTTGAGATCCCATTTCAATTTTTTCACCAGGAATACAATCTTTTTTAGGAAGAATTCCGTTTGTTCTACCTAGATCTATGAAATAATTATCTGTATCTTCTAGAGCTACTGTTCCAATTAGTAATTCATCTTGTTTATCTCCAAACTCTTCCATGATACTGTTTCTTTCAGCTTCACGTATTTTTTGAACTACTACTTGTTTAGCAGTTGATGCTGCAACACGACCAAAATCTTTTGGAGTAACTTCTGTATCAATAGTATCTCCTACTTCTAATGTTTTATCTATTTTTTTCGCATCACTTAATTTAATTTCTGTTTCTTTGTTGAAGAAACTAATTTGTTCTTTTTCTTCCTCTTGTTCTTCTTCAGCATCTTCATTATCTTCAGTTTTTTCAACTTCTTCAACTTTTGTATCTAAATCTTCATCAAGAGCATATTTTTCAAATAAAGCATCTTCATACTCTTCTTTAGTCATTTTATCATCAGGTACTACAGTTAAGAATGAATATACTTTTATTTCTCCTGTTTCGCGATCAAATAAAACTTTTACATTAGTTTTGGAATTAAAATTCTTCTTATATGCTGAAGTTAGTGCTAACTCCATTGCACCATATACTACTTCTGGATCAATATCTTTTTCCTTTACTATATTATCAAGTGCTTTTTTAAATTCTTTTGGGTTCATTCCTTTTGTTTCTTCTTTTGCTTTTGCCATTTTATTCTTTGTCTCCCTTCTCTTTTGAATAAATATCAAGTTCATCGCAATCATCTAATAAGCTTTCATTCTCATCCATGATTTTATTTATTATTCTTGAGGCATCAGTTACTTTGTTTAAATCAATCACTTCACTGCTATCAAGGACAATGTTAAATATCTTTTTTCCTTCCTCTATACTAGTAAAAGCATCATCAACATAGACATTTAAATCTTTAATTGAATCATTTACTAGGTTAGCAATTTTTTCTTTCAATTTATCCACCTCCTACAAATAATAAGAGTGGGACTATATTTCCCACTCCTTTCTGTTTGTATTATAACATAAATTTATTTTATTGCAAGTGTTTTTAGCTTTTTACAACAAATGTTAATCCTGATGGTTTCCCAGAGCTTGCATTCAATCTATCACAATCAGCTTGAGTCTTTCCATAACCAGTGGTTGCGGATGTTTCAAGAAACATGCCTTCCATATTAGTTACATTTGATGTATCGAAACTACTTAAATCTAAAGAACCCAATCCAGATGTATTATAAAACATGCTTGTCATATTTGTGACTTCTGAAGTGTCTACGTTCTCCATTATTATGTTTTCGAGGTTTGTACAATTACTAAATAATCCCGAAGTACTTTTTGCTTTATTAAAATTCCAATTACTAATATTAATTGTTTTAGCTACACTACCATAAAAGACTCCAATAAAACTATCAACCTTACTTGTGTCAAAACTGCTTAAATCTAGAATGATTACTTTACTTTGATTGAACATAGAATTCAACTCTGTTGTTTTACTAGTATTAAAACTACTTAGATTTATTGAAGTTGCCTCACTACTAGCAAACATAGCAGTCATATTAGTTACATTACTAGTATCGAAACTACTTAAGTTGAGAGTATTTGCTTTATTGTTAGTAAACATTTGACCCATGTTAGTAACATTTGATGTATTAAAATTACTAAAATCAATTGTCGATGATTTACAGCTAGTAAACATAGACGTCATAATATTAACATTACTAGTATCAAGTAATCTTAAATCAAGACTATTTCCTTCATAGGAAGCAAACATTCCAGACATATCAGTAACGTGAGATGTATCGAAACTACTAAAATCAAGCGATGATGCCTTACTACTCCTAAACATACCACTCATACTTATAATTGGGTAATTATTAATTGAACTACATAAAGTTGATGTAGCTGGATCAGTTGAGTTTTTATCAGTAAATACTACTTTCCAACCATTATTTGATGAATTATAGGTATAAGTATATTGACCATTTACATAGCTAGCATTGTTAACTAGTTCTCCGTTGTAGGTACATGGATTTGCCCCAACATAGTATATTGCTTGATTGTTTGCTTGAACATAGTTTACTGTGGCACTTATATTGAATGTTGTATTCTCTTGGGGATAATTACTAGTATCAGAGTTTTCTACATACTTAAATGATACTTTTAGCGTTCTTGTTTGCCCTTGAGTTAGTAATTCATGTTGAGATATTGGGGCTCCATTACGATATGTTACTTCATAACTTAGATACTTTGCTTGAGCGGTTGTTAGTTCTGGTAAAAGTATTAAACTATCTACCATTGCGTCAATTGTACCTGAGTTTACTACATCAATATAAAACTCATACTTATCTCCTGGATTTTCTAATTGAGCAGAAAAACTAACTGTAGTTAATTCTGATATTGATGGGGCTGTTACCGGAGTAACACTTCCTGGTACTGGTTGAGTATTCTCAAAATGAACATTCCATTCATTATCTTTTAACTTAGTAACTCCAACTATAGCTAAATCTGTTTGTAGATAGGCATATCCTAAACCTAGGGATACACATACTAAAACTAACAAAGGTAATAAGAATCTTGTTTTATAATTATATTTAAACTTTTTAACAAATCTTCTTTTAAACTTCATATATTCTCCTATTATCTCTTTAATTATAATACAAAAAAATATTTTAGACAATAAAAAAAAGTCAAGATAGACCGTCGACGGCCAACGATAAAACCTAATCTCATGATCAGGTGGGTGTCCATACGCTATCATTAGGATCCTTAAACTAGTAAGTATTCAACACCGATAGCTGTTCCGAACTCCCGTATCGTT
>JAFWCU010000003.1 GCA_017534305.1 Clostridia bacterium | reverse complement strand
TAAGTAATAAAATATTATTATATTTATTTATGTAATTGAAAAAGTGCTTTAAATAGTATATAATATAACAGACTGGAAAGGTGGCTAAAGTATGTTGAAATTATATAATACTTTAACAAAAGAAAAAGAAGTATTTGAGCCAATAGATAAAGAAAATAATTTAGTAAGAATTTATTCTTGTGGTCTAACAGTATATAACTATGCCCATATTGGAAATATGCGTACTTATATATTTATGGACTTGCTTAGAAAAGTTTTAAAATATGATGGATATAAATTAAAACATTGTATGAATATTACTGATGTTGGACATTTAACTTCTGATGCAGATGAGGGCGAAGATAAAATGGCTAAATCTGCAAGAGAACAACATAAGAGTGTTTATGAAATTGCTAAAATGTATACAGAAGCTTATCAAGCGGATTTCAAAAAATTGAATATTGAAGATACTGAAGTGCTTGCAAAAGCTACAGATCATATTAAAGAAATGGAAGAATATGTTAAGGAAATAATAGCTAATGGCTATGCATATGAAACATCAAAAGGTGCATATTTTGATACATCTAAACTTCCAAAATATGGTAGATATTTAACTAATAATAATGCAGATGAATTAAAAGATGGAGCTAGAATTGAAGTAGATCCAGAAAAGAAAAATCCTAAAGACTTTGCTTTATGGATTAAAGCTCCAGCAGAACATATTATGAAATGGGATAGTTTTATGGGGCTATGTTATCCTGGATGGCATATTGAATGTAGTGCTATGTCTAGAAAATATTTAGGTGAACAATTTGATATACATACTGGTGGTGTAGACCATATTCCAATTCATCATGAAAACGAGATTGCACAATCTATTGGTGCAACAGGATGTATTCCTGCAAAGACATGGATGCATGTTGAGTTCTTACAAATCAATGGTGGGAAAATGTCTAAAAGCCTTCATAATGTTTATACAATTACTGACCTAGAAAAAGAGGGAATTGAAGCTCTTGCTTATAGATATTTTACATTTAGTGCACATTATAGAACAAAATTAAACTTTACTTGGGATTCTATTAAAGCAGCTCAAGTAGCACTTAATAGACTAAGAGAGGCAACTAAACAACACAAGAATGGTACAGCAGTGGCAGATAAAGCAAAAATAGAAGAATATACAAAACGTTTTGAAGATGCAATTAATGATGATATTAATATGCCACTTGTTATGGCTGTTGTTTGGGATACTGCAAGAGAAAAAGATAAATCTAAAGAGTATTATGATTTACTAATGAAATTTGATACAATATTATCTTTAGATTTAGATAAAGAAGAAAAACAAGAATCTTATTCAGATGAAATTAATGCTATTCTTGAAGAAAGAAAACAAGCAAGAGCAAATAAAGATTTCACAAAATCTGATGAACTAAGAGATAAACTTAAAGAATTAGGCTATGAAGTTAAAGATACTAGAGATGGCCAAATTTTAAATAAAATATAGGAGGAATATATGCCAGTATTAGATTTTAATAATGAAGAAGAAGTTAAAGAATATGAAGATTTTATTTTAAATCATGAAGGAACTAGTTTCATGCAAGATTTAAATTGGGGAAAGGTTAAAAGCAATTGGAAGCAAGAAGCTATCTATTTAAGAGAAGATGGGAAAATAGTTGCTGCAATGATGTTACTAATTCAACCTGTTCCATTAAATTCTACATTTATTTATGCGCCTCGTGGACCTGTTTGTGATGTTTATGATATAGATTTAGTAAATAGACTAATTAAAGAGGCTGAACCTGTTGCTAAAAAATATAAATCATATGTATTAAAATTTGATCCACAAGTTATTTATGATGAAAAATTAGATACTATGTATAAAAAAGCAGGATATAAAACAACTGGATACAAACCAGATGCAGATGATTTAATACAACCTGGACACAATATGGTATTAAATATTGATGGAAAAACAGAAGAAGAGCTAATGAAATCTTTCGCAGAAAAAACTAGATATAATATTAGATTATCTGGTAGAAAAGGTGTTACAGTTAGATATTCTAGAGATGTTGAAGACCTAAAGAAATTCTATGAGATTTATGAAGTTACAACAATTAGAGATAAAATAGGAAAAAGACCTTATGATTATTTTGAAAGAATGTTAGAAGCATACGATGAAACAAAACTTAGAATATATATAGCAGAACATGAAGGTCAAGCTTTAGCTGCTGCTATTGCTACAAATATTGGTGGAGAATTATTCTATGTTTATGGTGCTTCATCTAATGAAAAAAGAAATCTAATGCCTAACTATGCTATGCAAATGGCAATGATTAGATGGGGAATAGAGACTGGATGTAAAACATACAACTTTGGCGGTGTGTTAAACTTAGATCCAAATAATGGATTATACAAGTTTAAAATTGGATTTTGTAGAGAAGAAGGCCTAGAAGAATATATAGGTGAAATTAATAAGGTATATAAACCATTTATTTACTTCTTATACAAAGTTGGTATGCCAATGAAAAGAAAACTTGGAAGAAAATTAAGAAAATTAAATACACATTAAAATTAAATATTAACTCTTTGCATAGAATGTATTATGAAAAAGTGCAAAGAGTTAATTTATATAATAACAGATATAATAATTACGTGGATAATGGCAATAATAATAGAAATAGGTTTGAGTATAAAAAATGGTAATCTTTTAGTAGCGTTTTTTAGTGGAACAAATATTAATATTTATTCACATATCATTTCGGTTTCTTGTGCATTATTTGTAGAAAATATTGCTAAAATGTGGATAGAAGAAAAGCGAAAAAAGAATTTATGGACAGCATTATTTTTTAAAATAATAACTGCAAATTTTGTGCTTTTAACTCTAGTTAAAATATATAAAATAACGCATATAGAGACGATTATTTTTATCATTGTTCTAGAATTATTATCTATAGTAATTGCTCAAGTAATTGAGTATATAATTCAAGAAAAAATTACACTTACAAGTAAAACGGAAGAAGTATTTAAGTATTTAAATATATTGCTTACAATAATACTTGTGATCAGTGTAGTGATTGGAGGAATATAAAATGGCAAGACAAACTTGGAGAGCAGGGAATTTTGTTTATCCACTTCCTGCAGTTATGATAACATCTAAAAATGGAGATGTAGAAAATGTATTTACAGCTGCTTGGACTGGAACAATTTGTTCAGATCCTGCAATGACATATGTATCAATTAGAAAAGAAAGATTTTCTCATGATATTATAAAAAACAGTGGAGTGTTCTGTATTAACTTAACAACAGAAGAGTTGGCATATGCTACAGATTATGTTGGCGTAAAAAGTGGTAGAAATGAGAATAAATTTGAAAGCTTAGGACTTGAGACAGAACCTGCAACGCAAATAGATTGTCCAATGTTAAAGAAAAGTCCTGTTGTTATTGAATGTAAAGTTGAAGAGATAAAAGAGCTTGGTTCTCATGATATGTTTATAGCAAAAGTTTTAGCTGTAAATGTAGATGAAAAATACATGGATGAAAATGATAAATTTGATATGGAAAAATGTAATTTAATTGCTTATTCTCATGGTCAATATTATAAACTTGGAGAAAGAATAGGTAAATTTGGATATTCAGTTCAAAAGAAAAAATAACCTAAAAAGGCTTGGTTTAAACCCAAGTCTTTTTTTGTAACATTTTAGTAATATTAAAGATATTAATATTATACAAATTTCAAAGTATATTAATACACAGATTTTATGCGAATTTTCACAAAAAAATAGCCCCTTGCATTTATTATTTTTTAAGGATAATATTTAAGTGTAAATAGAAAAGATGCACAAAGGAGGAATGTGTATGAGAAGAAGTAGTATGATAACGATCATACTTTTAGTTTTAATTATTATTGGTTTATCTGTAGCTTTAGTAGTTACAAATTTACCAAAGAAGGAGCAACCGGTAGATAATCCTACAGAGGATGTGACACCTGCTGATGAAAAAGAAAAACCAACAGAACTTCCAATTGATGGAGATGTTGCTCAAAGGGCGTATAGTATTTTAAGTAAAAGTGGAGCTTTTTATAATTTAAAAACTGGTTCAATTGATTCAAGTAAATTAACTCAAAGAGAAATGCAAACAATTGTGTTTTTAATTAAATATTCTGAGTATAAAGAACCATATGCTGGGACAATGATTGATGGAAGAATATCTAAAGCAAATATGGCTAAAGGTATGAAAGAGATGTTTGGAGATGTAAGCTATACCCCAGTAACGTGTGGACCATATGGCAATGTGGAATATAATGATGCAGATGGATATTATTATCTTCACACTGGATTTGGTGGAGGCGGACCTTTTGGAGGTAGAATTCATGGAATTTCTAAAGTAGAAGAATATTCAGATAGGTATGAAATTACTGAAAAGTATGTGTACGTTGATACAAAATCAGTAACTAGAGGTTCACAAAATCGTACATACGGATATTATTATAATATCTACGACTGGGATCTTCAATTTAATTTCCTTGGAAGTTATAAAGATAATGAACTTGCTAATCAACTTGATGAAAATGTTTATGATATTCAAGGAAATATAACTTCAACTTTTGATGAAGCATTAGGAGATGTTTCAGATTATAAAGTGTATTGTGGTGTTCATTATAACACTGGCGATGCTCACGAAAAAATACTAACAAAATACTTTGATCAAGCAACAGAAGTTAAGCATACATTTATGAAAGCAGAAGATGGAACTTTCTATTACTTGAAAACAGAATTAATTAAGTAAACAACATTTTAAAATTCAAATAAAAATACCCTGTAGTAAAGATACCAATTAGTTTTGGTATCTTTATTATTTTTTTGACCAAAATATTAATATGGAAGAAATCGAATGTTTAAAATATTTATATATTAATCTATCTATGCAAAGAAAAACTATAAAAAATATACTTTCAAGGTATGAGTTAAAAGATAGCTTATATTATTTATTGCTAGATAATTTGAAGGTCTATTCCCGCTTTATGATATCTATTAAGTATATGTTGAAAAATAGGATAAATAAAGATAATTTTTCAATCAAAAATAATGTGGTAGATACTATTTGCAGTATTCAAGAGCAAGTATTTAAAAGTGAGGGCAAACAAGAGATAAAAAAATACATTAAAGAGGCATCTAAAATTAATATTTTGGATATAAAAAGGGCAAGAAAAGAATATAAAATAAAGAGTAAAACAATACAAAATTTACTAGATAGAATGGTAAAATTTGAACTATCTAATTTAGAAAACATAAAAAACGTATAAAAATACAAAAAAATGTAAATTAAAATGTAAAAAAATCGTTTAAAATGTTGCTTTTTCTAAATAATTATAGTATAATATAATCACTGTGAACTGAAGTGAGAGGGTGGCTAAAATCCTCTCACTTATGTTTAGAAACGGGAGGAGTCAAATGAAAGTTGAAACAAAAGTAGAAGAAGCTATTGAACCAATCATTAAACAACTTGGTTACGAATTAGAATATGTAGAGTTTGTAAAAGAAGGTTCAGACAATGTTTTAAGAATTATCATAGACAAAGTTGGAGATCGTCTATGGGTAGAAGATTGTGAAACAGTAAGCCACGCAGTTGAGGATACTGTAGATAAGTTAGTCGATGTAGAATATACTTTAGAAGTTTCATCACCAGGACTTGAAAGACAACTTAAAACAATGAAACTATACAAGAAGTATACTGGTAGAGAAATTCATGTTAAATTATTCAAAAAAATGGATGACTTAAAAGAATTTGAAGGAATCTTAGAAAGCGTTAATGAAGATGAAGAAAAAGTTATCGTAAAAGTTGAAGATAAAGATGTAGAAATAAATATAAAAGACATTGCAACAGCATATACTACTTATGATTTTGACGCAGTACTTAAAGGAAATACAGATAATGTTAACTTAAACAAGTTAAACAAGTTTAATAAGAAAAGATAAAAGGTGGGGGATAGAAAAATGAAGAGTGATAAAATCAGTTCAAAAGAATTATTTGGTGCTTTAGACCAAATTTATGAAGAGAAAGGAATAACAAGAGAATACTTAATGGAATCTTTAAGAGAAGCATTAAAAAATGCATATAAAAGAGATTTCATCAATACATATTGCTTAGATGAAAGAGAAGAAAGCAAAAATACTAAAAACGAAGAATTAATCGGAGAAGAAAAGAAAGAAACTAAAAATGGATATTTAATTCCACAAGATATAGATATAGATTTCTCAGAATCTTCAATTAAAGTATATTGTGTAAAAGAAGTTGTAGAAAAAGTTTCTGAAAAAGAAAAAGGTGTAAAAATTTCTTTAGAAGATGCAAAAGCTATTTCTAAAAGAGCAAAAGTTGGAGATATGATTAAAGTTGAAGTAACTCCTAAAAACTTTGGTAGAATTGCTGCTTCAAATGCTAAAAATATTATTATACAAAAAATAAACGAAGCAGAAAAGAACTTAGTATATACACAATATGCAGATAAAGTTGGACAAATAATTGTTGGTACTGTTCAAAAAACAGAAAAATATGGAGTTATAGTAGATCTTGGAAGAGTTGAAGCTTTAATTCCTGTAACTGAACAAATTAAAACAGAAAAATTACAACAACATCAAAAAGTTAAAGCTTTAGTTATTAATGTTGAAAATGAAACTGGTGTATCTTCACCTAAAATCACATTATCTAGAAAAAGTGAAAACTTTGTAAGAAAATTATTTGAAAACGAAGTTCCAGAAATTATGGATGGAATTGTTGAAATAAAAGATATAGCAAGAGAAGCCGGAAGCAGAACAAAACTTTCTGTATGGTCTAATGATGAAAACGTTGACCCAGTAGGAAGTTTAGTTGGAAAAAAAGGTATGAGAATTCAACCAATAATAGATGAATTAAATGGAGAAAAAATTGATGTTGTACCTTATAGTGAAGATATAGCAAGTTACATTATTAATGCTATTTCTCCAGCACCAATACTTGCAATAGATATTAACGATGAAGAACAAATTGCAACAGTTGTTGTTCCAGATGATGCACTAGTATTTGCAATTGGTGCAGGCGGACAAAACGTAAGACTTGCTGCAAAACTTACTGGATGGAAAATAGACATTAAGACTGAAACTCAAATTAAAGAAACAGTAGTTGAATAGAAAATAGGTGATTGAATGCAACCTAAAAGATGCTGTATAGCATGCAGAAGTAGGAAAGATAAAAGTGAATTATTTAGAATAGTATCAGATGAAAGTGGTAAAGCTATTCTAGATAGAAATCATAATATAAACAGCAGAGGAATATATTTATGCAAAGACAAAAAGTGCATTAACTCTGCAGTTAAATCTATTGAAAAAAATAGAATGAATTTAAAAATAAAAATAGAAAATGAAAGTATTTTAGAAGTATTAAAAGAATTGGGGGAAGAAATTTGGGAAAATTAAAAGTTTATGAATTAGCAAAAGAGATGAATTTAACAAATCAAGAAATGATTGAAAAACTAAAAAATATTGGAGTAGAAGTAAAATCTCATTTGTCTACTGTAGAAGATAGTGTTGTAGAAAAATTAAAAGGTGGAGCAACTAAAAAGACAGAAAAAGCTTCAAAAGAAGAAAAGAAGCAAGAACAAATGCATATTATTAGAAGAAATGTTAGAGTTATTAATACAAGTGAAACAGGAAGTGAAGTAAATGAAATTACTTCAACAGCAGATGGAAATATTAAAAAGTCTTATCAAACAAATGCAAGACCTGCAAAATCACAATCAAGTCAACAAACAAGACCAATGAATATTAATGGCCAAAATAAGACTAGAACTAATAATAATCCATATGCAAATAGGAATAGATTCCAAAATAACAGAAATAATATTGTTATTACAAGAAATGGAAAACCTGTTGAAGCTCCAAAACCAGAACCAGTAGTAGAAAAGAAAACTGAAGTAGTAGCTCCAGCAGTTGTAGAAGAAACTAAACCAGTAGTAGCTCCTGATACTCAGAAAGCACCAGTGGTTCAAGAGTCACAACCAAAAGAAGTTACAAAAGTAGAAAATAAAGCTACTGAAGTAGCAAATACAAATAATAACGCTAACAACACTAATAATCAAAATAGAAATTACAACAAAAATAATAACTACAACAATAATAGACAAAATAGAGATAATAGAGACAATAATGGATTTAGAAAGAATAATTATAATTCCCAAAATAACCCAAATTATAATAGAAATTCTAATGACAGAAATAATAACAATAATAACAGACAAGGTGGATTTAACAGAAATAATCAAAATGGAGATAGACCACAAAGAAATAATAACTTTAGAAATAATAGACAAAATTCAGATAATACTTCATATCAAGTTAATAAATTCATTAAACAAGCAGAACGTGATGTAATTGAACAAAAAGAAACTAGAGATTACAGTTCAGAAAATATTAGCAGAGATAAAAAGAAATATAATGATAAAAACAATCAAAATATGGAAAACAGAAGAGAAAAACTAGATAAAAACAAACTAAGAGAAGAACATTCTAGGGTTTCTACTGGTAAGCTTAGAAATATGGAAATTAGCCAAGATGGTTTAATGGATCTATATGAAAGAGATAGTGATTTAAGAAAAGGTTCTGGAAAGAAGAAAAAAGCTAAAGAAGAAAAAGCTCCAATGCACATTGTTCCAATGACAGAGGTAAAACTTCCAGAAACAATGACTGTTAAAGATTTTGCTGAAGCAATTAAAAAGCAAGCTTCAGAAGTTATTAAAAAATTATTCTCTATGGGAATAATGGCAACAGTTAACCAAGATATAGATTTTGATACTGCATATTTAATAGCTAGTGAATTTGGTATCACTGCAGAAAAACAAGTTGTAGTAACAGAAGAAGATATTCTATTTGATGATAGTGAAGATGCTGAAGAAGATTTAGTTCCAAGACCACCAATAGTTGTTGTAATGGGACACGTTGACCATGGTAAAACTTCACTTCTAGATAGATTAAGACAAACTAATGTTGTTGAAGGTGAAGCTGGTGGTATTACACAACATATCGGTGCCTACAAAGTTAAAGTTAAAGATAGAGAAGTATGTTTCTTAGATACTCCAGGACACGAAGCTTTCACAGCAATGAGAGCAAGAGGTGCTCAAATAACAGATATAGCTATTATCATTGTTGCTGCAGATGATGGTATTAAACCACAAACTGTTGAAGCAATTGATCATGCTAAAGCTGCAGGAGTTAGTATTCTAGTTGCTATTAACAAAATAGATAAACCAGGTGCAAACGTAGAAAAAGTAAAACAAGAATTAATGAATTATGACTTAGTTCCAGAAGAATGGGGTGGAGATACAATCTGTGTTCCAATTTCTGCTAAAACTGGAGAAGGTATAGATAATCTTCTTGAAATGTTACTATTAATTGCAGATATGAAAGATTTAAAAGCAAATCCAAATAAACAAGCTAAAGGTACAGTAATTGAAGCAAGACTAGATAAAACTAGAGGTACTGTTGTTTCAATGCTTGTACAAAGAGGACAATTAAATGTTGGAGATACAATAGTTGTTGGTGACATGGTATCTAAGATTAGAGCAATGAAGGATGATAAAGGTAGAAGCGTTAAAATGGCTGGACCTTCAACACCTGTTGAAATCTTAGGTTTATCTCATGTTCCTGAAACTGGAGAAGTTTTCTATGAAGTTGAAAATGAGAAAGTAGCTAAACACTTAATTGAGAAAAGAATTGCAAAACAAAGAATGGATCTTATCAAACAAGGTAGCAAGATTACTCTTGATGATCTATTTGGACAAATTAAACAAGGTAAGATTAAAGATTTAAATATTATAATCAAAGCAGACGTACAAGGTTCTGTTGAAGCTATGAGAGATTCATTAGAAAAATTATCTAATGATGAGGTAAGAGTAAGAGTTATTCATGCTTCTACTGGTGGTATTAAAGAATCAGATGTTACTTTAGCATCAGTTTCAAATGCTATTATCATAGGATTTAACGTAAGACCAGAAAGTGCTGCTGAACAACAAGCTAAAAAAGAGCAAGTAGATATGAGATTATATAGTGTTATTTATGATGCTATTAATGATGTTGAAGTTGCTCTACAAGGTATGATGCCTAAAAAATATAAAGAAGTTAAATATGGTACAGCAGAAGTTAGAAAAGTATTCAAAATTACAGGTGTTGGTATCGTTGCAGGATGCTATGTTAAATCTGGTAAGATTATTAGAGGCGCAATGGTAAGACTTGTAAGAGATAATATAGTACTTCTAGAAATCAAAATTGACTCATTAAAGAGAGAAAAAGATGATGTTAAAGAAGTTGCAGAAAACTACGAATGTGGTATTAAATTAGAAAACTTCAGCGATATTAAAGAAGGCGACATATTTGAATGCTTCACTATGGAAGAAGTAAAATAGGAGTTGAGTGAAATGCAAAGACACGAAAGATTAGAACAAGATGTTAAAATTGCATTAAGCGATATTATAATGAATGAAGTAAAAGAACCATCAGTTACAGGGTTAATCTCTGTAACTGATGTTAAAATTACTCCAGATCAAAAATATGCTAAAGTGTATGTTAGCATCTATGGAAAAGGAAATAAAAATAAAGTAGTTGATGCTTTAACAAAAGCAAAAGGCTTTATTAAAAAAGAACTTGGAAGAAGAGTTAGAATGAGAAATATGCCTGAACTAGTATTCGAATTAGATAACTCTATGGAATATGGTGAGCATATGGACAGAGTAATAAAAGAAGTAATGGAGAAAGATAAAAAAGAAGACTAATATAGATTGGGGGTATTGTATGTTTGAACAAGCAAAGAAAATCATAGAAGAATCTAATACTATATATATTGTTGCACATGTTAATCCAGACGGAGATGCTATTGGTTCAACATTTGCTATTTATTTCGCGTTAAAGAAAATGGGTAAAGACGCGCATGTTGTCATGCCTGATCATTCAACTGTTTTCAACTTTTTGCCGCGAATAGATGAACATGTAAAAAGTATAGATGTAAGAAGCTATGATTTACTTATTGCGCTTGATTCTTCGGACAATACAAGACTTGCCATTCCTAAAGAAGATTATGATAAAGCTAAAAAAATTATAATGCTTGATCATCATCAAGTAACTAATCCATATGGAGATTTTATTCATATAGATGATACCAGGTCTTCAGCAAGTGAAATTGCATATATCTTTTTAAAATACATTACAGATAATAATATAGACAAAGATATGGCCACTATGCTTTATACTGGAATAATGACAGATACAGGATGTTTCAATTATAACAATACTAGCGCTAGAACAATGAGAGTAGTTGCAGAATTATTGGATATTGGAGCAGATAATTTTCTAGTTAATAAAAAAATCAATGATACTATACAAGAGTCAAAATTAAGACTTGTAGCTAAAACTATAGATAACATTGAATCTTTTTATGATAATAAACTTAAATATTCATATGTATCATATGAAGAAATACATGCGTTAGGCATTTCAGATGAAGATGCTGAAGGTATGACTAACTATTTAAGAAGTATTGCTGGAACAGAATTTGCTGTATATGTTAGAGGAAAAAGTGATGGAAGCATAAAAGTTAGTATGCGTTCCGGTGGTAGAATAGACGTATCAAAAGTTGCAATTGAATTTGGTGGTGGTGGACATCCTAGAGCTGCCGGATATACAATGCAAGATCCATATGAAATTGGAAAAGAAAAACTAATTAAAGCCATAGGAGAGATGATATAATGATAATTGAACAAACAAAAAACGGAATATTAAATGTAGATAAACCACAATGTATCACTTCACATGATGTTGTAGATGCAATTAGAAAGATTTTTCCAAATCAAAAAGTTGGACATACTGGAACTTTAGATCCACTAGCAACTGGAGTTCTTCCAATATGTATAGGAGATGCTACAAAGCTTTCAGATAAGCTTGTGTGTGAAACTAAAGCTTATAGTGTAAAAATGCTTTTAGGTGTTGAAACAGATACATATGATATTACAGGAAGAATATTGTTTGCAAGTGTTGTAGATAAAGATGAAATCTATATAAAAGAAAGAATTAAAAGATTTATTGGAAAACAAATGCAAATGCCACCTAAGTATTCAGCTATTAAAGTTGAAGGCAAAAAGTTATACCAATATGCAAGAGAAGATAAAGATGTTGAGATTAAACCAAGAGAAATTGAAATATATGATATTTCTGGAATTAAGGTAGATCTTGAATCTAAAGAGGTAGCTTTTAATGTTGAATGTTCAAAAGGAACATATATTAGAAGTTTAGTTAATGATATTGGTAAGAAAATAGGTTGCGGAGCTACTATGACAGAGCTTAGACGTACTAGAACAGGAAACTTTAAAATAGAAGATAGTATTCCACTATATGATTTTTTAAGATTAGATTATCTTGAAATGCTAGATAGAATAATATCAATAGAAGACTATTACGAAGATAGTAAGAAAATTACTTTAACAGATGAAGAACTTCACAAATTTTTAAATGGTGTAAAAATAGAAGTTGAATCTTCAGATCAAATAGTTAAAGTATATAATAAGGGTAAATATATAGGTCTTGGAACAGTTGAAGATAAAGTTCTAAAAAGATTTATAGTAGAAAATGATAATAAAGAATAGAGATACAATTTCTTGTATCTCTATTTTTTATTTAGTTTGAATTTTGTTATTATTTGTTTACAACAAGTTTTTTATTTGCATATACAATTCCAATTAATGATATTATAAATAGTGATATCATATATGGAGTATAGTCTCCAGTGTTTACTAGTTCTTCAACTATAGTTTCAGTTGAAGGTTCAACTTCGTTTATTTCTTCTTCAGCAATTTCAAATGCAGCTTCTACATATCCATCGCTTACTTGAATTCCTAAAGTGTGAATTCCAACTGATAGTGTATCTAAAATATCTTTTGCAAGTTCAATTATTGTACTTCCTTGACGAGAAGTATATTGATCTTTATTTAATTCATTACCATCTAGATAAACTGTTCCTTCTGCTAAGAATTTATCATAGTCTACTGAAAATTCAAACATTGCTGTAGAATTATCATTGTCTATTTCAACATTTTCAACATAGTATTCAACAGGTACTTCTTGACCGAATGGTACAAAAGTAAGTGTTGCAGGTTCATATCTATCATATTCATAAGTTACATATTTGTGAGTTTCATCTTCAGTTTCATGTACTTTAACATATTTAAAATATTCTGGTATAGTATGAATTAGTATATCTTGTAAGTCTGTTAGTAATTCAATTGTTAGTTCGTATTTTGGTGATTCAGTGCTTTCAGATACATTTGTAGTTGTAACTTTTAGTATGCTATCATCAGTTTGATATGCAGATGAACCCCAACCAGTATCTCTTATGAAGAAATATCTGTCACCTTCACCATTGTACCATAGGAATAAGTTTTCCATGATGAAGAATACATCATCAGTATTATCTGCTGCAATTTTTGATGTATTATTTTCATTGAAAATAACATTTAAGTTTTTTGTACCTTTTTCATTTATTATATCTGGTTGATATACTATTTCTTTTATTGCTGGTACAAAGCTAAAATATACTGGTGTATATCTATCTGTATATATAGTTCTTATTATCATATCTGAGCTTTCATCAGTACGAGTTTCAGAATATAAATCAACACATTCTGTAGTTGCTGAGATGTATTTGTTATTATCTTTTAACCAAGTAATTGTAACTTGAATTTGGTTTTCCATTATAATTTCAAACATGGCTTGATCTTTACTGTCTACTTCAACTAAATATCCATCTTCTATAGTTGCATATACAGTTGCATGATTATCATCTTTTGCTAGGTACATATCAAAATATGTCATAATTAATTGTGCTTCAATACCTGTTTCTTGAGAATATAGTTCTAGTTTACATTGATTATTTGTATCAAAGTTAAAACTTGCTCCTAATTCTCCTTTTTCATTTATTGCATTTTCATAAATTTCAGCTTTTCTTCCATATCTTACAAAATGAACTTTTAGAGTAGGATATATGTTAAAGTTTGAATATCTGTCGTATAATCCAGTTTCTTCATTATATGCTTCACTATATCCTTTGTGTTCATTATGATAGTTAAAATCAAAAGAGAAATCCCCAGTGTAATCTTGACCTACATGTAAGAATTCAATTTTATAACTGCTTGGTGTAGTAGAATAGTCACCATTTGCATTTACTGGAGTAACTCTAAATAGTGGATGTTCTTCATCTTCCATAAGTCTATAGTTTGCACCTTCATATGGTCTTCCATAATTTAGAATAGTTATTTGTTTATTAGCTGCGATATTTCCAACATCATCTAGTAAGAAAATAGATTGAAGTATTCTTGTATCTGTTCCAGGTTCTGCAAGTTCTGCTGGAAGATAGAATGTTTGGTTCTCATCCATTCTAGCTATTACGTAAGTTTTTTGTGTGTTGTAATCACTAGTGTACTTTAACTCATCTGAATAAGCTTTTTGAGATACAGTAGTTGGAACATCTTCAACATTTGTTTCGTCAACAGGTACAACTTCTGTTTCTTCAACTATTGCTTCCTCTTCAACTTCAGCAGTTTTTTCTTCATCAAGAACTACTTCTTCTTGAATAGTTTCAACTTCAGTTGTTAATTCGTCAGTTGCTAGTACAACATTTGGAATTACTAGGTTTGCAATAAGCATAAAAGCTAGTAATCCAAACAAAAGTTTTTGTTTTTTCATAATATTTAGTCCCCCTTTATTAGCGTGTACTTCCTTATTATAACAAGATTATTTTAGATTTCAAGGACTTGGAGACATAAGATGTTAAAAACTTTTAAAATGTATATTTTTTCCTATTGACTATATAATTATCTTGTAGTATGATATGAATATATGAACAATTATTCATATATTCATGTAGAAAATTGTATATAAGGTGATCAAATGGAACATAAAGATATTTATAATGATTTGGCTGAACTATTTAAGCTAATTGGAGATCCTACAAGAATTAAAATATTATTTTGCATTTCTAAAAAAGAGATGTGTGTAATAGACATAGCAGAGTTAATTGGTATGACACATTCTGCAGTAAGTCATCAACTAGCAAATTTAAAAGCAGCAAGACTTGTTAAAGCAGAAAAGAAAGGTAAGGAAGTATACTATTCTTTAGATGACGACCATGTAGAAAAACTATTTACTCTAGCTATAGAACATATAGAGGAGGGAAGATAATATGAATGCTCATGGACAAAAACATGAAATTCATTGTGACTCATGTGAACATCATCATGAGGACGAAGAACTAAGTACTACAAATAAAATACTACTTGTAGTTGGTGTAATCCTTGCAGTTGTTGCACATTTTATTCCTTTCAATATAGCAAGTATTATGCTTTTTGTTATTGCGTATATTATGATAGGTTATGATATTATTCTTAAAGCCATTAAGCACTTGTTTGGTAAAGATATGTTTGATGAAAATCTTATCATGACTATTGCAACTATAGGTGCTATGGCAATAGGAGAATATACAGAGGCAGTAGCAGTTCTTGTTTTATACAAGATAGGTGAAATTCTTCAAGACAAAGCTGTAGATTCTTCTAAAGAAAAAATTGAAAAAGTTTTAGATCTTAAAGAAAATGAGACAACTTTAATTACTGGTGAAAAAGTTCATACAGAAGATGTAAAGGTTGGCACTCAAATTATGATTAAAACTGGAGATAGAGTACCAATAGATTCAATACTTGAATCTGAAAATGCTACATTAGATATGTCTGCACTTAATGGCGAATCTCTGCATGTCGAAAAAACTAAAGGTCAAGAAATACTTTCAGGAAGTATTAATGCAGGAGGAGCAATAACAGTTAAAACAATTAGAGAAGAAAAAGATAGCGCTGTTTCTCAAATTGTGGAACTTGTGGAAAACGCTGCAAAGAATAAATCTAAAACAGAAAAGTATATTTCTAAATTTTGTAAGATATATACACCAGTTGTAATTATTCTTGCAATTTTAGTTATTTTAGTTTTACCACTTGCATTTAATCTAACTTGGTCAGAGGCAATTTACAGAGCGTTAAACTTTTTAGTAATATCATGTCCTTGTGCACTAGTTATTTCTATTCCACTTGGCTTTTTTGTTGGAATGGGTGCTGCAAGTAAAAAAGGGATACTTGCTAAAGGTACAACATATTTAGACACATTAACAAAAGTTAATGAAATATATATGGATAAAACAGGTACTCTTACAGATGGTAAGTTTAAAGTTAACTCATATAAGTCAAAAAGTGAACTAGCCGATGAAAGAATACTTGAACTTGTCGCATATGCAGAATATAAATCTTCACATGTTATTGCTAAGTCTGTCTTAGAAGCGTATAAAGGCATAATAGACGAATCTAAAATACAAAATCATGAAGAATTACCAGGGTTTGGTATAACTGCTAAAATAGACAATATCGACGTTTTAGTAGGTAACAGCAAATTAATGGAAAACAATAATATTAAGTATATTAAAAATACTAATTCTGGTACTGCAATATACTTAAGTGTTAATGGTGAGTATAAAGGATATGTAACACTAGAAGATAGTGTAAAACTAGGTGCACGTGAAGCAATTCAAAAACTAAAAAATAAAGGCATTAAGACTTTTATGCTTACTGGGGATAGAGAGTATATTGCAAAAGAAGTTGCTGGAAAACTTGGTGTAGATGAAGTATATTATGAACTTCTTCCACAAGATAAGGTAAGAATTATTGAAGAAGCAAAACAAAGAGGTGCTACAGTAGCTTTTGTTGGTGACGGAATTAATGATAGCCCTGTTATTGCTACAAGTGATGTTGGATTTGCAATGGGCAAAGGAACAGATATTGCAGTAGACACTGCAGATATTATTCTTATGACTGATGAACCAGAAAAAATAGTAGATGCCATCAATATATCTAGAAGAACAAAACATATTGTTAATGAAAATATAGCAATGATAATAACTGCTAAAGTGTTATTCTTAATACTTAGTGTGTTTGGCTTAACTAATATGTGGATTGCCGTATTTGCAGATGTAGGTGTAACACTTATTTCAATTTTTAATTCTTTAAGAATTTTTAAAGTAAAAAAATAACAATGAATTTCAAAAGGGAACTAGCTTGCTAGTTCTTTTTCTTTTTTATTTGCATTTATTTTATGTTCTTCTTTTGTTATCTTTTGAATAAAAAATGATATTTTTCAAACAATAATAACAAATGATTATTTTTGGAGGATAATATGAAACACAGAAAGTATTTATTTGTTATATTGTTTATATTAACATTTATTATATGTATTCCTAAAACTACTAATGCATATATGACTGGTATTGGTAGATTTGAAAAACTATGGGTAGGCGTACCTGAATATGATGTAGAATATGGTCATGGTCCATGTCTATATTACTATACAATTGATGGAGATTATGCTCATTGTATTCAATTACCAGTAAGGCTTAAGAAAATGGATTATGCAAGTGGCCCATATGATGATCCACGTATTGGTTATGCACTAGCTGCAGACCATGGATATAAATGGAGTGAAGAAGCAGATTTCCAAATTAAGCAAGCGGTAATATGGGCATTACTTGGTCAAGTAAATATAGAAGGATTGTATGCAGGAGACTGGGGTGCTGTTCAAGCTGCTAAAAATTTATACTATGCTGCGGTTAATTATACAGGAAATGTTGGTGCACCAGGACTATCTACAACATCACTAGAGTTTAATCCTGTTGGAAGCGATATGGTATCTCAACCAATTAGTGCAAACCTTGCAGAAAACAATAGCTATTATGATATTTCACTTGCAGGATTTCCAGCTGGAACTTATATAACAGATATGAACGGAAATAGGATGCAGACAAACGGAATAAATTGGAATAGTACATTTCAAATAAGAATACCACTAGAGAGTATAATGACAGATATAACTAGTGTTGCATCTTCTGTTATTTCACATGGTACAACATATAATGTTTCTGCTACATATTATTCTACTAGTATAGAATCACAACAATTAATTTCTTCTCATCCTACATATACAGATAAATCTGCAAGCACTCCTATGGGTCTTGCACGTTCTATTCGTGCGTTTGGAACATTAAATGTAGTAAAGAAAGACGAATGGGATAAAGGTGTAAAAGGAGCTACTTTTAAAATATCCTTAGGTTCAAATGTATTTAGTGCAGTTACAAATGAAGAAGGTATTGCAAACTTTAGCGATGTACCAGCTGGTACATATACAGTAGAAGAAACATATGCACCGGAGGGATATTATAACGATAGAGAAAACATTAGCGCTAGAGTTATAACTGCAACAACTACAACTGCTACAAAGCTAGATAGAGATGAAAAAGCTAAAGTTACATTTTATAAAAAAGATAGAGAAACAGATATTCCACAAGGAGACGCAAAATTATCTGGCGCACAATATAAAATATATGCAAGAGAAGATATATATGCACAAAATGGAATAGATTTGCTTTATAGTAATGGCCAAGAAGTTGCAACATGTACTACTGGAGATGATGGTGTTTCTAATACAGTTATAATTCCACTTGGTAAATATATGTATAAAGAAGTGGTTGCGTCTGAAGGATATAATTTAAACGACGAAGAAGTTGAGTTTACTGTTTCTTATGATAATCAAGATGTTGAATTTGTAGAGAAGAATATAACTGTGTATGAAAACGTTAAAAGAAATAATATAGAGATAATTAAAAAGCTTCAAAGGACAGATTCAACTCCACAATTAAATCTTGCTGGTGCAAAGTTTAGTGCTACTTTAAAAAGTGATAGAAGCAAAGTATATTATTCTGAACTAACAGATGAGACTGGATACACAACAATTACTAATCTACCATATGGTACATATGAAGTGGAAGAGGTAGTTGTACCAGATACAGCTTTAAAGATAGATCTTTTTGATGTCTTTGTTGAGTTAGATAAAACAGAAGCACCTGCTTATAGGTATACAAAAGAAAATGTAGCTAAGAAAATGCAAATAACTATTTACAAAGAAGATATTGAGACAGGAATAATAACTCAAGGAGATGCTCATTTAGAAAATTCTGAGTATACAATATATAGAGATGAAGCTTGTACTGATGCTGTAGAGACTGTAACAATTGCATTACAAAGTGATGGAAGATACACTGCTACTACTGGAAACTATCTTGTTGGTACATATTATATAAAAGAAACAAAACGCCCTGAAGGATATTTAATAGATGAAAATGTTTATACAATAACTCAAATACCATCAGAACAGACTGTTGAATATTCATATCATGATATGACATCTCGTGAACTAGTAGAAAAAGGAAATGTATACATTGTAAAGTATTTAGAAAATAATACTAATTTTGAACAAGGTTCAACTACTAAAAATCCAGCAGTAGGTGTTGAACTAACTTTAACATTAGACTCTAAACCAGAGACTAATTATACAGCTGTAATAGATGAAAAAGGTTATGCGGAATTTATAGATATACCATATGGTTGGTACACAATTACTGAAACAAAAAGCATTGAATATGTAGATATAATGGATCCACAACCTTTATATATTGCAAGAGATAAGCAAAAATTATATTACATTGTTCAAGACCCAAGAAATAAAAGAAACTTAAAAATAGTTAAAAGAGATGAAGAAACTGGAGAAGTAATTCCACTTGCTGGAAGTACTTTTAAAGTGTGGGATGTTAGTGAGGCTAGATACTTAAAACAAACATATAATTATCCTACACCTGTAGAAATAGATGAATTCGTTACAACTACTGATGGAACTCTTGTGCTACCGGACGGAGTAATACCTGGTGCATATGAGTTAGAAGAGATTAATGCACCATATGGATATGCTAGAAAAGATACTCGTGTTCCGTTTACCATAGAGGCAACCTCACCTGAAAATCCAGAGCAAATTAAAACTATTACTGTAGATTTTACAAATGTTGCGCAAAAGGCAAGAGTTGTTGTATTTAAAAAGGGTGAAATGCTTAGCGATAAAATGATGGAAGGGGATATTACAAGACCTGTATATGAACTAAGAGGACTAGAAGGAGTAGAATATGCAATTACTGCTCGTGAGGATATAGTTACTCCAGATGGTACCGTGAGAATGAGGCAAGGAGAAAGTGTTACTATAGTCACTGGCCCAGATGGTATAGCAACATCTGAACCATTATATCTTGGTAGTTATTCAATAAAAGAGGTAAAGACTAAGACAGGATACCTTGCTAGTGCAACAGAATTCCCGTTTGTACTAGAATATAGAGGGCAAGAAATAACTATATGGGATAAAGACTTAGATTTTACAGATGTAAGACAAAAAATGAACTTGAATTTATTTAAGAATATACAAGAACCAAAATATATTGGTATGCTTAAAAATGCATATAAAGATGTAGTACTTGGTGTTTATACTAAAGAGGCATTGGTAGATAATATGGGTAATGTTGTAATAGATAGTGATGTTCTTGTGGATAAATTATATATAAATGAGGATGGAACTATTACACAAAACTATGATTTGCCAATGGGAGATTATTATATAAAAGAAATAGCAACAAATGAAAATTATGTTTTAAATGAAAAAAATTATTACTTTACATTTTTACCAGAAGATAATGTTACACCAGTAATTGATATTAAACTTGCAGAAGATGTAACTAATGAACTTAAAAATTTAAAAACTTTGAGATTGGTAAAATACGCAAATAGGGATATTGGACCGTTACTTAGAGTTCGTGCATTCTTTACTGGAGAAAATCTAGATGATAAACATACATTAAACAATGCAAAGTTTAAATTATATTGGGATGACAATGGAGTAGCGCAACCTCTTGTTACAACTGATGGAATTGATACATATACCAGTGATGAAAATGGCTTAATATTAGTAGATAGTCTTCCATATGGCAAGTACTATTACCAAGAAGTTGATGTTCCAAAAGGATATGAGCTTGACGATGCTTTATACGAATTTGAAATAGATAAAAATGGAGAAGAACAAGAACTAGAAGTGTATAATAGCATAGTAGATATTAAGGTGTTTACTAAAACGGATGCATTTGATTCAGAAGTAATTCCAGATTGTACATTTGAAATACTAGATGAAGATGAAAACGTAATTTATACAAACACAACAGATGAAAATGGTGATTTCTACATGCCAATAGATATGTTAGAAACTGGTAAGATATATTATTATCATGAGATAGAAGCTCCAGATATCTATGAATTAAATGATGAACTTCATGAGTTTGTATTAAATGAAGATGAAACTGTAACTATAGATGAAGTATCTAATCTTAGAAAAACATCTACAATACTTATTAGTAAAACGGACTTTCTAAATGGAGATAAGATTCCAAATTGTACTTTTGTACTCGAATCTAAAGAAACAGATTATAGGGTTGAAGGTACAACGGATGAAAATGGTGAGTACTATTTTGAAAATGTTCCGTATGGAGAATATACTTATACAGAAATAAGCGCACCTGAAGAATATAATATAGATACAACACCTCATGATATTACTATAAATGGTGAAACTTATGAAATACGTGTTAGAGACGAGAAGATAGTTAATACTGGTGATATTAAATTTCCATTAGTGCTTTCAGTAGGAATAATAAGTGTATTTGGTTTAGTATATATTATATATAGGTATAAAGATGTGTTTTTCAAAAACAAAAAATAATATAATAGCTTCAGAGAATATCTTGATATAACAAGGTATTCTCTTTGTTTTATTGCTTGTGAAATATTGGTGAAATTTTATTGTAATATTATTGTGTAAATTTGATTATTTTGTTCTTTTTTAAATTTTTTTGGTTGAAAATAAAAATTTATAATGATAATATTTTATTATCAAGAAATAAATATATTTATTTTTTGGCAGGAAAATAAAAAAGAGAGGGAGAGGATATATGAAAACAAGTAAGTTGAAATTTGTAGTTGCTTTATTACTATTAGTTGTTGTTTCAGTTGTCAGCGCTAATGTTAAAGCACTATCAATGCCAAGTACTCAAATGAAAGTTAGTGTAATACTATCTTCTAGACTTTCTGATACTGATATCGTTGATGGAGATGATCCAGAAGACGTTGTAACAGTAAATCAAGAAGTTCTAGCTTTCAATACACCATTTTATGGCGTAGCTGAAATGAATCCAATGCAAACTTATGCATTAAGAAATTATACTGACTACTTAAAAGCTTATTCTATGGCACCTGGTTATATTGAACAAGGTACAGAATATGAGAACGCAGGAGCTGCATCTCAAAACATAGGATTAGCATTAGCTGCCGCAGATACATACTCATATGGTGAGTTACAAAATCTAGAAGCTATAGATAGCGCTAAAACATCTAGAGCTGCGGGTGTACAAGCATATGTTTGGGCACAAACTGGTGCTGCAGATGCATATGGTCAATTAGACGGAACTGGTAAAGCTGAATATGATAGAATAGCTAATTTAGTTAACCTAGCAAGTCTTGCACCATCTTATGCAGGAACTGGCCCAATAGAAATGCAATGGAATGAAGCAAATCAAAGATATGAAGTTACATTAACAGATGCTAATGGACTAGACATGTCTGGATTTGTAAGATTAAATCTATATTCTGGAAATTCAAGTTTACACTTTAGTAAAAATGGAAATTCAGTAACTTTCTATTCTACTGAACAAATCGGTTCTATAGATAACCCAGTTCAAGTAAGAATTGAAAAATCTATCAACGGTGGTTGGTATGGAGCATCTACTGTAACAGCAGGTGGAAAAACATTAGTATATGCTAATGGTTCATATGTTGGACCTGAAGTATATTCTGTATCTTTATATACTAACGCATTAAAAGTAGCAGTTCAAAAGAACCTACAACCAGGAACAGAAAATCCAAATACTGGTGATGCTAAAGTAGAAGGTGCAAAATATGGTGTATATTCAGATGCTGGATGCACACAATTAGTACAAGAATTAATAACAGATGCTAATGGTTATGCTGAAACTAAACCACTTGAAGTTAAAACATACTATGTAAAAGAATTAAGCGCATCTGAAGGATGTAAAGTTAATTCAACAGTTATGACTGCAAACCCAAGTGATGCAGCAACAACTTCAAATGGACAAAAACTAGTAACAGTTGGATCTAATGAAGATGTAATCTATGGTGGATTCAGACTAGTAGTTTCAGATAGTGAAGACCTAAGTGGTTCAACTACAAAATGGCCTTCTGTAGGATCTAAATTACAATTAGTTCTAGATAGTGACTATGATGCAGGTAGAGCTACATTAAACACTACTACTGAAGAATACGAAGGACAACAAGTGTATACTACAATAGTAGATGATAGAGGATATGCTGAATTTACAGATATACCTTATGGTAGATATACATGTTACCAAGTAACAAGAAGAGATGATGGAGATAACAATGATGATCTAGACTTAATGGATCCAATGGGAATCTTCATTGCTTCTGAAGAAACATATAGCTATTCAAAAATAGTTAATACAGAAGTTGCACAAAGATATGTAAAAATATCTAAATTAGACTCTGAATCTGGAAACTTAGTTAAAGCAGATTCTGCTATATTCCAAGTTCAAGATGATGAAGGAAACACAATTTCACAAAAAGTTATGTATCCAACAGTTAAAGTTCTTGATCAATTCGAAAACGCAGATGACGAACAAGTTTACGGATGGGTTGAACTTCCAGAAAAGCTTCCATATGGAACATATAAAGTATATGAACTTAAAGCTCCTTATGGATACTATAACTATTCATTAGCAAACAATCAACCAGCTGCTACATTTGTAGTAGATTCAAACTCAGTTGAAGATACTGATACTAAAGTAACAGTTGAATCAACAGTAGCAAACTTACCTCAAAAAGCAAACTTAAAAGTTAGTGTAAGAGGAAATGTTTTAAGTGGAACTAACACTACTACTTCTTCTGGAGTAAGTAATGTAAACAGACCAGCTTATACTTCACAACCAATATCTGGAGTTAAATATTTATTAACTGCAGCTGAAGATATAGTAACTGGTGATGGTGTAGTTCACATGACTAATGGTCAAACAAAAGAAGTTACAACTGACGCCAACGGCGAAATAAATGAAAAATTATATCTAGGTAAATATACAATTCAAATGATTGAAGCTCCTGTAGGATATGTTCTTGACGATGAAGTTAAAGAAGTAACTGCAGATTACAAAGGTCAATTAATTGATGAATATGATCTAGAACCAGTAGAATACACATTAGTAAGACAAGAATATGATCTTGACGTAACTAAAACATTTACAGGATTAAACTTCTTCAAATCTACAGAAGAAGGAGATGTTGAATTTGTTGATACTAACGCATACAGAGATGTATTAATTGGTATATATGCAAACGAAGACATTACAAATGTAAATGGTGTAGTAATTATTAGAAAAGACACTCTAGTAGATGTTGTTACATTAGATGAAGATGGAAATGGAGTATTCTCTTCTGAATATCCAATGGGCAAATACTATGCTAAAGAAATCAAAACTAATGAAAACTACAAACTAGATGAAACTCAATATGAAGTTGAATGCAAACCAGAAAACAATACAGATGAAAGATTTGCTGCTTCAATTGGAGAAATCGTTAACGAATCTCTAAAAGTTACAAAATTAACTGTAACAAAAATTGAAACTTTAGCAATTGCTCCAGATCCTGATATGGTATATTCTAAACTTGAAACTCTAGTTCTAAGTGCTCTTGAAGGTCTAGGATTAGATGAAGATGATGAAACAGAAGTAACTGTATTACCAGATACTAAATTAGGAATATACTACTTAAAAGATGGTGGAGATGTAAACAACGAAGATGATTATTTACCATTACTTGAAAAAGTTGATGGAGAATATGAAGAAGTTGTTCGTACAACTGATGAAAATGGACAAATCGTAGTAGACGGATTACCATATGGTATATACGCTGTTGGAGAATTAGAAGCTCCAAGATACTATGATCTAAATGATAACTTATACTACTTTGCTTTAACTACAGAAGAAAAAGAAGCTGAATTAGCTATTGAAGATGATAGAACATTAGTTAATGTTGGATTCGAAGTTGTAGATGAAGATGGTGAGTACCTAGAAGGTGTTACAGTACAATTAGTTGATCCTGAAACAAACGAAGTTGCTTACGAAACTACAACAGATGAAGAAGGATATGCTTCATTTGATGCTGTAAGAGCTGGTAGATATATCAGACAAGTTGCTGATCTAGAGGAATGCTATGTAGTACCAGCAGCTAAAGAATTATATTTAGAAGAAGATGAAGAAGTTGTTGAAACAGTAGTTGTAAACTACATTTATGGTAATATCTTAATTATCAAAACAGATGACGAAACTGGAGAACCAGTTCCTGGATGTAAATTCCAAGTTAAGAACGAAGATGGAGAAGTAATTGAATTCGTAGATGAAAATGAAAACCCAATCGAAGTTGTATCTGGTGAAGATGGAATGTTCTTATTAACAGGATTAAGATATGGTAAATATACAGTAGAAGAAATTGAAGCTGCTGAAAATTACGAAAAATCTGATCTTGTAATAGAAGTTGAAATCGCTGAAGATGGTAAAACTTACGAAGTTGAATTTACAAATGTAAATACAGGAGATATAGCAGTTGCTCTATATGGAGTAATCGCTCTAGTATCTGCTGCAGCTATTACAATGACTGTTAAAAAAATGAAAAGAGACTAATTCATTCTAAATAAAAAAATAAGAGGGTAAGAGAAATCTTACCTTCTTTTTTTATGCAAAAAAATGAGTAAAAATTATTTACTCATCATATTGAAGCTTTTTGATTTTAAGCTTCTCAGCTTGACGATTATAGTCTTTTTTTGATTTATGAGCTCCTGCACCTGTCATTTTTACTGTAGAAAATGGAGAACGAACTTTTTTGTAAATATCATAAAAACTAATTTCGCCAATTTTTTTGACTTTTTTGCGTCCCATAATGACACCTCCTATTTTTTAAATAATTATTTAAAATTTCATGTAGTTTTTTAATACATTACTATTATACCACAAAGTAGACATAATATCAAGAAAGAGATGCCGAGGCTTAAATTTCCATTTTAATAAGTTTTTGCTTTTTAATGATTAACTTTACAATAATTTAGTTAAAATTGAAATTTGACTAAATATGAAAAAATAAAAAGCACTTTAAAGTGCCTTTTAAAATTTTATTTCGTTTATTCTTGCAAATACTGTTCCAAGTGAGTCATGAATTACTAAATCTGCTCTTGAATCAAGTGGAGTAGTACTTTTATTTATTAGTATTAGATATTTTCCTCTAAAATATTGTACAAGGTATGATGCTGGATATACTGCAAGTGAAGTACCGCCAATTATTAACATATCTGCTTTGGCTATATCTTTTAAAGCTTCGTCATAAATATCGTTGTTTAGAGGTTCTTCGTATAGTACAACATCTGGTTTAATTATTTGACCACATTTCTCACATTTAGGTATTAATGTTTTTGAATTAAAAATGTAGTTTGCATCATAGAAAGTATTGCATTTTGTACAATAATTTCTTAGTACACTTCCATGTAGTTCTAAAACTTTTTTTGATCCTGCTTTTTGATGTAGACCATCAATATTTTGTGTAACTACACTTGTTAGTTTTCCAATTTTTTCTAATTTTGCAAGTACTTTATGTGTTATATTTGGTTCATATTTTAGTGAATTAAGTTTATCTTTATAAAATCTATAAAATTCTTCTGGGTTATGAACAAAGAAAGTGTGAGATAAAATTTCTTCTGGTGGATAATCATATTTCATATTATAGAGACCATCTTTACTTCTAAAATCTGGAATCCCACTTTCTGTAGATACACCAGCTCCACCAAAGAATACTATGTTATTGCATTCTTTTATAAATTCAATTAATTTATCTATTTTTTCAATATTGTTTTCCATATTATCACCAAGAAAAGTATATCACATTTTTAGATAAAAAAGAAGCAGCCTAAGTTATAGACTGCTTTTTTGTTATTTCTCAACGATGTTGATTTTTATTCCATAAGAATCTGCTAAACCGTTTAGGTAGTTTAATAGATTTGATTCGGCTTGTTTTTGATTTGTTTTATTATTTGTTTTCTCTTGTATATTATCTCTTGCAATTGACTCAAAAGCTGCTACTTGTTCAGGGCTATAAGAGCTTCCAAATATGCTTTTATTTGCACTTGTAGTAAAATCTGTGATATCTATGAAAGATAATTCAATATCACGTGGATCATACGTTAAAGTAACAGTGCCATCTTCACCAATTTCAGACTGTATCTTTTCTGTTTCTATAGTAAATGCTGTTTTGTAGTTTGCATATACTTTTATATCTGAGTTGAACAACCATTCAGTCCATTTGTTATTTTGTGGAGTTTTATCATGAGATAAAGTTATTTTTCCACTTGTTCTTAGAACAGTTAGTGCAACATTGTTATTTATTTCATTTACATAGTTTTTTGCATTTTCTATTTGTCTGTCTAATAATTCTTTTTGAAGATCTGCATCATTTTGGGCTTGTATTTCTCTTTGTAAATCATTTACTTCTTTGTTTTTATACTGGATATATTGGTATCCAAGAAATACTCCTGCTAAAAGCATAACAAATAATAAAACATGAAAAACCTTTTTAAAAATTTTCTTCATATTTCATTCCTCCTTTTTAATCTTTTTTCAAAATTTTAAAAAAACAAAAAATTTACAAGCACATATTAATTATAACATAGTTAACATAAAAAGTAAAGAATCATATTTATTTCTATTACTTTTTAGCGACTTTTATTGACATTATTTACCATAAATAATATAATAAATCGGGTAAAGGAGAAAGAAAATGAAAAAAATTAAAGAACGTTTAGTAAATTTATGGAATTACTTTACTACTTACGAAAAAGTATGGTTTTTTAGTATTTTAATTTTATCTGTAATATTTGCTTTTCTTTTCCCAGAAGAAGATGTTAATGGTGTAAATGGAAAGATTATTATGACATTATATCTTTTAGATATATTCTTTAATATTCTTTGTGAACTATTAATTTCTAAGCAAAGTAAATGGAACTTTATTGTTTCATTATTTGTTGAGATAACTGAAATTGTAACATTAATAGTGCTTGCATCTAGATTTGCAACAATGGCTACAACTCTATTCTTCTGGATACCAATAGATATTATTTCATTTATTAACTGGCATAAACATCCAGATCAAAAAGAAGAAGATATAACAAAAGTTAGAAAACTTAGCGGATGGGCTGAAGCTTTAGTTATAATTGGAATAGTTGTTTGGACACTTGGAGTTGGATATTTCTTAACAACATTAGATGTTGAAACAGATTTATTTGGTGGAAATGAATTAATTGAAACAATCGTATGCTATTTAGATGCATGTGTAAGTGCAGTTGGAATGGCTAATGGTCTATTTATTCTTTTCCGTTTAAGAGAACAATGGATTGCATGGTATATTAGTGCTACACTTGAAAGTATAATTAATATACTTTCTGGACAATGGGTATTACTTGTTTTAAAACTTGGATACTTTACTAATACAACATATGGATATATTAAGTGGAGTAAATATATTAAAGAACACAAAGAAGAAGCAAAAGCAGATAATAAATTATTCTAATATATGAAGAAAAAAAGGACACCTCAATATGAGGTGTCTTCTTTTATAGCCACAAAAGAGTGACTAATTCCGTTTTTCCTTATGCCTTTTGATGGCGCCATCTATGAATACAAATGCAAGACAGCACATTTCGTAAATTATCCACATTAAAGCGAGATATCCTACGACTCCTTCAATCCCTATTTTATCTTTGTCCAAGAAAAAGTATGCATACTTTACTGAACCTCCTACGTTTACAAACCTTGCGCCTAAGTCTGCATTAATATAAACATAGATAGGATATAGAGCAGGGAATAGTGTCCAAAGTGGGACATAAGAGTATTTGAAATTACCTTTTACATCAAAAAGAAAGTAATCTAAAAATACCATTATTGGTGTGACAAAATGCACGAAAATGTTGCTTAGTCTAAATATTCTATCTAGTGGTACTTTTTCTGCTCCCATAGCAAAACCTAATGGTTGAAGAGATATTGAATATACCATAAAAGTTAAGAATATTATCATAACAACTGCACCTTTAATTTGTGCATATGCGTTTGTTTTGACTACATTTTTCTTAAACGGTAAGATTATGCATAATATGATGTAGAAAAGTAATACAACAATATTACTCAATGTGGTATAGTATGCAAGAGTACTATAAATGTTTGTTGATGTAATAAAGCTTGCACTTAGTCCAATTAAGCAGCAAATAGTTGTTGCCACTTTGAATGCATAAGAAAATTTTCCTTTGCTCATATTTTTATCACCTCGTTTACCCGAATTATTATACTACCGATTGACATTATTTGCAAGCGTTTTAGTTTACAATAACTATATTTATGCTTGACAATATTCAATAATAATGATAAAAGATATACAAGTAGGGTGATATATATGAAAGCGGTCGTAACAGGAGCGTCTTCGGGAATAGGATATAGTATAGCTAGGTATTTGAGTAAGCTAGGTTATGATTTAATTGTTGTTGCAAGACGTAAAGACTGCTTAGAAAACTTAAAAGCTGAATGCAATACTAATGTAGATATTATAGATATGGATTTAAGTATTATCTCTAATATGTATGATTTATATGATAAGGTTAAAGACGAAGATATAGATATTCTAGTAAATAATGCAGGTGTTGGAATGTATGGAGAAGCATGGGATGCAAATTTATCTGATGATATTTCTATGCTACATTTAAATGTTGTTGCAACAGATGTATTAACAAAGTTATTTTTAAAAGATATGGTAAACAAAAACAGAGGAAAAATATTAAATGTTTCTTCTGTTGTTGGATTTATGCCAGGTCCACTTATGAGCTCATATTATGCTTCAAAGGCGTATATTACTAGTATGTCTAGGGCAATAAACACTGAGCTTAAGATGAAGAAAATAAATGTAAATGTATCAACACTATGTGCTGGTGCAGTAGATACAAACTTTAATAGTGATTTAGGAGTGGGACATTTTACTAAGCCAAAATCTTCTGAATTTGTTGCAAAATATGCAATAGATAAACTATTAAAGAATAAAGAAGTAATAATTCCTGGAAAAATGAATAAATTTATATATGGATTAAACAAAGTAATACCAGTTGGTATTTCAAAGTATCCGTTATATGCATCTCAAAATGGAAAGAGATACTATTAGAAGCCTTTTGGCTTCTTTTTTTATGCATATTTTAATAATAATTTATACATAACATTATTATGGACAATTATATTGAATATATAAAAGCAAGACTAAAAAATTTAGATGATATCTACTATAGAAAAATGAAGTTATGTCAAGATTCAATTTGGTTAGTATATAATGAATCCCTTGTAGATTCGAATTTAGTATCTAATTATGTTGTAAGGAGCTTGGTGGAAATAATACAAAAAGAAGATTTTGATGTTAAATCACTAAAAGAGAAAATAGAGTTAAAACTTGGTAGAAATAAAGAAAATATAGAAAATAGTATTGCTATAAATAAAATTAAAAAAATAGAAAAGACAGATGCTGCTGTTTTTACATATATATTATCTGGTTTTGTAATGATTTATATAAATGGAGATGTGTATGTAGTTGAAGCAAGAGGTAATCTTTACAGAAGTATCTCTGAGCCAGTAAATGAGAATAGTATACGTGGTTCTAAAGATTCTTTTGTTGAAAGCATTGTTAAAAATATGGGTCTTGTAAGAAATAGAATTAAATCTGAAGAATTAGTTTACAAAGAAAGATTAATTGGTACAAAAACAAAGACAAAAGTTGGTATGATGTATATTCAAAATGTTGTAAAACTTGATCTTGTAGATTATGTTGAAAAAAGGCTAAATGATATTGTTATAGATGGAATATTAGATGTAAATTATATAGCTGAATATATTGAGGAAAATAATGAGTCAGATTTTCCTATATCAATAGTTACAGAAAGGCCAGATGTTACCTCATATTATTTACTTCAAGGACGAATTGTTATACTTGTAGATAATAGTCCTTATGCACTTGTTTTACCGGCTTTTTTTGAAGACTTTTTAAATAACATAGATGACTATTACCAAAGAAAAAGTAATGTATTTTTAACTAAACTTATTAGATATATTTGTATGGTTTTAACAGTTATAACTCCTGCTTTTTATTTATCACTTATAACTTTTGACCAAGAAAGTATTCCTACAGATCTTCTTATATCTTTTACTTCTCAAAGGGAAGGGGTGCCTTTTCCCGCCTTTGTTGAAGCAATTATAATGATATTTGCTTTTGAAATATTAAGAGAAAGCGATTTAAGATCTAATAAAATAAGTGGAAATACACTTTCTATTGTAGGTGCATTAATACTTGGAGATGCAGCTGTAAGTGCAGGAATTGTGTCTCCAATAATGATTATTGTTGTTGCTTTAACAGTTATTTGTGGACTTACATTTCAGGATATAAACATAATAAACGCTTTAAGAAAATGGAGAATACTATTTTTAATATTTTCAAGTCTATGTGGTCTTGTGGGTATTGCTATTGCGTCGACTTTTTTTATTACGAGTTTGGTATGTACTACAAGCTTTACAAAAGCATTTACTTATCCACTTGCTCCACTTAATGAGATTCAAGCAAAATATAATATATTATCTAGAAAATTTATACCAAAAGATACAACTAGAGAAAAAATACTTAGTAATAACTTAACAAAAGCGAGGGATAGAAGATGAAAAGATATATTTTAGCATTTGTTATTTTAGTATTGTATTTTGGTGGGTTAAATAGTGTTAGGGAATTAACAGATTTAGCAATAGTTAAAGCTGTTAGTATAGATAAAACTGATGATGGTAAGTACGAAATTTGTGCAATTATTATTGATACAACAGAAAAAGAGAATAAAGATAAAGGAATTGTTATATCTTCTGTAGGAGATTCTGTTCATGAAGCTGCAAGAAATATGGTTAAAATTTCGTCAAAAAAACTATATATTGCACATATGGAAACATTAATAATTTCTGAACAAATAGCCAAAGATGAATTAGAAAATACACTAGACTTTTTCATTAGAGATAATGAAGGAAGTAATTCTTTTTTCTTGTTTTTAGCTAAAGATGTTAAAGCTCAAGAGTGTTTAAAAAAAATAAATGAAGAAGAAATAGATTTAGTATCTTTTCTTAAATCTACACAAAAGTATAAAGGAAATGCTAATATTAAAACTTTAAATGATATAGTAAAAATACTACTTGAAAAAGGCAGTAGTTTGTGTGTTAATGCTATCACTCTAGATGATGATGTTGGACTAGAAAATATGGCATATTTTCTAGGGTATAGAATGCAGGGGTATTTAAGTGAAAAAGAGAGTATAACATATAATTTAGTAATAAATGAAGTGGATAATATTTTAGAAAGTGTAGGAAATGAAGATGATTTAGTTGTTGCTGAAATAATTGAGCCAAAAAGTAAAGTAAATGTAAAAAATAATGATGTTATTATAAATATAAATGGAGTTGCTCATATTACTCAAACTGGTAAGAATATTACTTTAGATAATATTTCGCAAAAAGATGAAATTGAGAATAGATTTGAAGAAACTATTAAAGAAAGAATCTATTCTTTGTTTGAAGAAAAGAGTAAAGAAAAAGTAGATATATTTGGTATTGGAAATGTGTTATATAGGAAGAAAAATTCACTATTTAATGATGAAAATTATTTAGATAAAGTAAATCTAATTGTTAATGTAAATTTAGATATAGTAAATACAGGAGGTATAAAAAAAGCATGGTAGCAGAAAGTGAAAAAGTATATACATCAAGCGTTGCTATGATTTTTTCTTCTTGTCTTCTTGCAACTTTTTTTGGAATAGGTTCATACATGATGTATAACGAATCATTTCAAGACGCATTTATTGCTTCAATTATTGGTGCAGTGATATCATGTTTGTTTTTTTATTTCTTTTATTATATTTTTGAACATAATACATATAACACTATATTTGAGTTGTCATGTAATAGTTTTGGAAAAGTATTTGGAACTATTTTAAATTTGGTTATAGTTGCTGCTTTAGTAATAATTACTTGTGCAATTCTTTTTAATTTGTCTAGTTTTTTAAATTTAGAATATTTGCCAGATAGTCCTACTAATATGTTAGAAGCAATATTGTTATTAACTCTCTCTTATGTATGTTCAAAGAGTCTTTCTCAAATACTTAAGGTGAATCAAATATTTGTATTTATTTGTATGTTTAATATTATTTTAAATGTTATAGGGCTATTTCCAAAGTTTGAAATAAGAAATATTGAGCCTATGTTTGATGTCGGGAAGATAAGTATAATTAAGTCTGTTGGTATATATTTAGTACTTTCTTTTGTTTCGTATTTTATGCTTTTGATAGCAAATAAAAAGATGATACAGGATAAGGAAGTATTAAAAAAGAGAATGATTATTTCATTAATATCTACAAATGCTGTACTTGTTGGAATAATATTTTTAGCAATTGTTCTCCTTGGAAAAGAATATATTGCTTTATTTAGATTTCCAGAGTATATTGGGCTAAAGCAATTTGGTCTATTTAATATGATAGAAAGAATAGAAAACATTTTATCTTTGCAATTATATTTTAATGCGTTTTCGCTTTTAATGTTTTTAATATATTTCATTAAATCATATTTACCAAGCGGAAAATATAATAGATACTATCCATTTATAATTACATTTTTTGTATATTTTATTACAAATTTTTTATTTAAAGATACTATGTCTTTTATTATGCTGGTAGAGAAGTATTATTCTTATGTAATTCTTATTGGCTTAGTGGTTCCAGTAGCGCTGATTTATATAAAACTACATTATTTTACAAAATTACCAAAATAAATTCGCAAATCTCTTGCATTTTTGTAACAGAAATGTTATAATTAAAAACGTGTTTTGTTTTATAATAATGAAACTTTTGAATGAATATTTGGGGGAGTGACGTAATTACTATGGAGAAAAAAGACGTAGTTTTAAATGAAGAAAATTTTAAAGAGTATAGCGCATTAGTTGGTGTAATAAGAGACACTGTAGAACAAAAAGATATGGCAAGAATATGTCTTGCAAACAGAACACTAAGAGCTAAAGCTGGATACGACAAAGACTCAAATATTGAAGTAAATCCACTTATAAAGGATTTTTTAGATAAATTAGCATATGATGAACATAATAGAAAAGTCGAGGAAGCTAAAAAAAGCCCAAACAGTAAAGAATTATTAAGACAACTATCTAATGAAGCTATGCAAATGGCCGGTTACACAGGCGAAGAAAACGTAAACGCATACGCAAGAAGCTTTGTAGATAGAACTTTATTTAATAAACAATTAAATAGATTATATAAAGCCAAAGAACGTAGAGATGCAACTGGCATTGAGGCAGCATATCGCAGTATATTCAAAATGAGTTCATATAGCAGTGAACAACCATTTGGAATAGTAAATGAGTGTGCACAAAACTTTGTTGACATGAACGAAGCGGTATATGGACGTATTGGAATTAGAATTCCAAAACAACAAGAGTATACAGAAGGGTATGCTATTTAAGGATGAGTAATCATCCTTATTTTTTTTGCGCTTTTTTCCTTGAGAAATAGCCATATTTGTGATAGAATATAGTCAAAATTAATACAATAGTATTCTTTTAAAATCGTGAGCGGAAAATGGAGATGATATATGTGTACATGCTTAAAGATAAAATAATAGATAATTGTGGAAATAAGACAATGTTTTTGTCTATTTTAAAAGCTAAAGGATATAATATACCTTTGGGCGTTGTAATCGATTTTGAAGAATTTAAAACTATGGTAAAAAATCAAGGACTAGATTTTGATACTATAACTAAATTACAAATATCAGACGCAATAATAGATGAGATTTTTAACGTACTACCAAATAATAAAATGTTTGCAATTAGAAGTAGTGCAAATGTTGAAGATAGAAGAGATCTAAGTTTTAGTGGTAAATTTAATACATATTTAAACGTTTCAAGAGATAAGGAAGAAATTAAAGAAAAAATTAAAGAATGTTTCTTATCTCTATATACACCAGAAAACTTAGCATATTATAAGAAGAATAATGTATCTTTAGAAAAAGTACAGATGAATGTAATTGTTCAAGAAATGATTGAAAGCAATGTTTCTGGAATACTATTTACTGTCAATCCAACTACTGGAAAAGATACTCAAATTGTAATTGAATTTTCAAGAGGAGCAGGGGAGACTGTTACAGGAAATGTTACTCCTGAAAGAATTATATATGATTGGAAAGAACAAAAATATTTAGAAGAACCAAAGATTAATTTACTTGGGGACACTTCTATTAGAAGAATAATTAATATATCTTTATCATTGCAACAAGAATTGGGATTTCCAATAGATTTAGAGTTTGGTGTATATGATTCTAAATTATATATTTTCCAACTTAGACCAATAACTAAAATAGAATATAAAGATATATATTACAATTTTAGTACAGCATCAAATTATTCATATTCACCACTTGTACTGTCTATGAATAATAAAGCATATGCAGGTGCTTTTGAAAAATTTATAGCTGTAGTAAACAATGTGTACAATGTGGATAAATATAAGCCTACAAGCTTTACTAAATTTTCAAGATTTTACTGGAATGTAGATCAAATTAAAAAGATTTATGAGAATATTTCAGGATATGTTGAAAGATATTTAGATGAAAAACTAAGAGTTAAAGTGGATTATTTAGATAATGGTGTTCAAAATTTTGAAAATAGAGATAGAAGAATAAAGATGTTTTCAAAAGATGAAAAGTTATTTAATATCCTAAAAAAAGAAGTATCAAATATTCAAAAAGAATTGCAAGAAGAAAAAGAAGATAAAGCTAATACTATTACAACAATAGTAGAAAAATATGTTAGAATAAAAGAATTAATTGTATACATAGAGCTTATTGAGATGGCTTATCAAATGAATCTTAACTCAAAGTACGGAACAGTTTTAAATAAAGCAGAAATAGAATCTCTAACAATGGGAGTGGAAGATAAGTTTTTAAATGAGCCAAAACTATACATGTGGGACATTTCTAGAAAGATAAAAAAGGATAAAGAGGCATATAAATTCTTTGAAGAAAATCTTGATGCAGAAGTATTTTATCTTTATAGAAAAGATAAAAATAATCCACAAATTAAAGAATTCTTAACAGATTTTATAGATAGATATGGTCATTATTTCTTTAACACAAGTGATATCATTTATCCAACATACGAAGAAGAGACTTTAAGAATTATTAAAATGTTTAGAGATATACTAGATTTAGATGATTCATATGACCCACTACAAACATTTAAAGAAGAAAATAATAAATATGAAGAAACATTAAAGACTCTTCAAGAAGAAATAAAACCAGCTCAATATAAGAATGCATTAAAGCAAATAGAATATGTTAGAAATTTAGTATCAATTAAATATGAAGCAAATTATATGGCTTTATGTGTTCTTGCAAATCTTAGAAAAGAATTGCTAAATGTTGGAAGAAACTTTAAAGATAATTATTTTATAGATGACGAAAATGATGTACTTTATTTAGAGTACAGCAATATAATGGATAATATTAATCCAGATAGTATTAAGAGCATCACAAATATTAATAAACTATATTTTAATTCATTTAGAAACTATAGCCCTCAAGAGGATATTTTCCCTTGTGAAAAACAACAAATGCAATTAGATTATAGAAAAATAATACAAGGAGTTGGAGCAAGCTTTGGAAAAGTTAGAGCTAGAGCTTGCGTGGTAAACTCTGTAGAAGATGCTAAAAAATTTAGAAAAGCAGATATTCTTGTTACTAAATATTTTGATGCAGATGTTTTAGATAATATAAATGTATCGCAAGCTTCAGGTATTGTAACAGAATATGGCGGTGTTCTTTGCCACTTTGCAATTAATGCAAGAGAAGCAAGAATACCTTGTGCTGTAGATGTAAAAGACGCAACAAGTACAATTAGAAATGGAGAAATTATTACACTAAATGGTGACACAGGAGAAGTTATTATATAGTGGAGGATATTATGAAAAAGTATATTAAAATTTTAATTTTTGTTTTCTTGTTTTTTTCAGTTTGTTTTGCAACTAATGTATATGCTTCAGATTTGGAAATGAAACAGCTAGATATTGATGCTACTGTTAATCCAGACGGAAGTATGAAGGTTGTGGAAACATGGAAAATACATGTAGATGAAACAAATACTTTATTTAAAAATTGGTATGTTGACCCTACTAGATATAGTGGTATTACAGATGTTGAAATTAAAGATTTAGATACTGGTAGATTTTTTAAAGAGAGTTTTGTAGAAAAATATCATGTGGATAAAGGTTACTTCTATGCTTTAGAAATAGACAATGGCGAAAAATTTGAAATTGCTTGGGGAATTGGAATGGACAACTCAAGTGGAACAAAAAACTATCAAATAAGCTATGTGGTTGAAGATGCGGTAACTTTACATGAAGACTTTGCAGAACTTTATTGGAAATTTGTTGGTGAAGAGTTTGAAGTTCCAATGGATAAAATAAACGGAACCATTAAATTACCATCAGAGTATAGTAAAGGGGATATTAAAGTTTGGGGACATACTAATACTTTAAGAGGAACAATTTATGCTACTAATAGTAATACAGTAGAATTTAACCTTGAAGATATTCCTTCACGTGAATTTGTAGAAGTTAGAGTTGCTTTTCCAACAACAGATTTGACTATTTCTAAAAGACCAGATAAATCTATAGATATAGATGATATTATAGCTGAAGAAACAGTTTGGGCACAAGAAGCAAATGTTAGACGTGAAAGACAAGCTACAACTCAAAAATTCACATTAGGTGGTGTAGGATTAGTATCATTAATAGTTCTTGCAGTTCAATATTATTTCCCAATTAAAACGTTAAAAAGAGGAACTAAAAAATATGAACCTTTAACTAAATATGACTATTTTAGAGAACTACCAAGAGAAGATGCAACTCCTGCAGAAGCTGTTACATTACTAAATAAATCTACACAATATCCTGTTTTAGATTTTGGTAAAGTATTTAGCGCAACTTTAATGGATTTAAATTTAAAGAAATACCTTAAATTTGAAGTTTTAAATGATGAAAAGGGTAAAGAGTTAATAAATATAATTCCAGATAAAACAATATCTACAGATGGATTAAAAGCAGATGAAAAAAGAATTTTTGAATTTGTTAAAGCTGCTACTGAAGATAAAGAAAAGATATCTGTAAAAGAATTAGAAAAACATATTAAGAAGAATTATACTAGTGTAAATAAACTAATTACAGATGTTGTAGAAGATGAAAAGAAATTCTTAAAAAATGAAGGATATACAGATGAAAAAGAAATATCTGTATATAATAAGTTAGTACTTATTGCTATTCTTCCAACATTTGCATTATTCTTCTTTGCACTAATGTCATTTTTATTCGCTTTTGAAGATTCATTTCCAGAAGTTATAGGAATTGGAGTATTTGTATTTTTTGTACTTGCAGTAGGCTCATGGATTTTATCTTCTAAAGCATGTCATACAATAAATCAACATACACAAAAAGGTGTAGATGAAATAAACAAATGGGAAGCCTTTAAAAAGTTTATGAAAGATTTTTCAATGATGGATCAAAAAGAATTACCTGCTATTGTAGTTTGGGAACATTTCTTAGTTTATGCAACAGCATTTGGAATGGCAGATGAAGTAATTAAACAACTTAAAGTTAAGTATCCAGAAATGAATAACAATGAATACTTTGATCATTATTCAACTATGTATTTAGTTTCTCATACAAACTTTTCAAAAGGATTTTCAGATTCAATTAGCTCGTCTATTTCTTCTGTCTCTTCATCAGGATCTGGTGGAGGCGGCGGATTCTCCGGCGGTGGCGGCGGAGGAGGAGGCGGCGGTGGCGGCGGTGGAAGATAGTCGCAACCAAAACTAAATCTAAAAATAAAGGACTTAAGATTAATTCTTAGGTCCTTTTTTGTATTAGTTTTTCAAGTATTTGAACTGCATTTGATGCAGCACCTTTTCTGATATTATCTGCAACACACCAAAAGTTTATTCCGTTTTCTACAGAATAATCTCTTCGTATCCTTCCTACATATACATTATCTGTACCATTTGCAATGGTATTTAGAGGATAAATATTATTTTTTGTTTCGTCTGTAACAATGATACCTTCAAAGTTATTTAAGTAATGCTTTAAATCTTCAATTCTGAAAGGATATTCAGTTTCAACGTTTATACTTTCTGCATGTGAGTTTAGAACAGGAACTCTTGCACATGTTGCTGTAATTGATAGGTTTGGATGCTTTAGTATTTTTCTTGTTTCATTTATCATTTTAAGTTCTTCTTTTGTATATCCACTTTCATCGAAAGTATCAATATGGGGGATTACATTATTTTTTATATGGTATGGAAATTTGTTTGCATTGTCTAATAATAAATCATCTATTCCTCGTTTTCCAGCACCAGATACTGCTTGGTATGTACTATATATTACTCTTTTTAATTTGTATTTTTCATCTATTGCTTTTAAAGGAAGGACTGCTTGAATTGTTGAACAATTTGGATTTGCTATTATTCCAAGGTTATTTTGTGCATCTTCAAAGTTTATTTCTGGCACAATTAGTGGTACAGATTTATCCATTCTAAATGCACTACTATTATCTATTACTACAGCTCCGTTTTTTGCAAAAAGAGGTGCATATTCTTTTGCAATTTCACTTCCTGCAGAAAATAACGCATAGTCATATGAATTAAAGTTTATCTCTTTAGTTAATTCTTGTACTTCATAATCTTTATTCATAAAGTTTATTATTTTTCCTTTTGATTTAGAGGATGCAAAAAGCGTATAATCTGCTTGAATTTCTTTTTCCTCTAAAACTTGTAAAAAAGTTTGGCCAACTAGGCCTGTTGCTCCTACTATAGCAATTTTTAACATAAAGTCACCTCAATGTAGTATATTCTGATTTTTTATTTTTGATAAAAAAAAGAAGAGACTATTTTGTCCCTTCAATTTTTCCTAAATAAAAGCTATCATCTAATTTTATTGTTTTATCATTTAAATATGATAGAGTAGATTCTTTTGGAAATTTAAAAGTATATTTAACTGCATATAGCATTTGTTTATATTTTTTAAACTTTTTATTTACTTCATTTCTTCCATATTTTGAATCTCCAATAATTGGATGATTAATGTGTGCCATAAGTGCACGTATTTGATGTGTTTTTCCAGTATGTATTGTTACTTTTAAAGTGGTATAGTTTAGCTTTTTATACACAGTATCTACTTCAATATCTGTTACTATTTGTACTGAACCTTTAGTCTTTGTGTCATATACTTTAGAAAATCCAGTTTTTTCATCTTTAAATAAGTAATTTTCTAAGTGTTGTTTTTGTGGATTAATATCACTGCCAACAACATATGTATAGTATTCTTTATATATGTATCCAAGTTTAAAAGCGTCTAAAAGCTCTTTATATGCTTCTTGATTTTTCCCAAAAATAAGAAGACCTGCTGTATTTCTATCTAGTCTATGACAGATTTGAATGTTTTCTCCTTTAACTTTCTTTACATAGTCTTCGTAAGTTGGTTCATTATTTCCATGTTCTTCATTAGATAGTAGCCCTTGAGGTTTATATACTACAAGAATGTTTTCGTCTTCATAAACAGTAGTTAGTTCTTTTGGAAAACCATACAATGTGTTATCTTCTATATAAATTTGTATTAAATCATTTTTTTTGATATCAAGCTTTTCGTTATTAGTTTTTACATTGTTTACTCTTATATCCTTGTTTCTAAAAGCTTTGTGTAAAGCGTTTGTTGAAAGGTTTGGAAAAGAGTCTTTTATGTAATTAAAAATGTTGCTTGAATTTGTTACAATTATCTCTTTCATGACAAAAATTATAGCTCAATTTGTGAAAAAAAGCAATATAGTATAGAAAAAGTAGAACTTTAAGGATATAATATAATTATGTATTTTTATTTATACAATCATAAAAGTATAAATTTGACATAGAAAACTAAAGAGGAGGAAATTTTTTTGGCTATTAAAAAGCAATCATTTATGAAGGGCGTATTTGTAATTATGCTCTCTCAGATATTAATAAAACTACTTGGCTTTGTATATAGAATTGTGCAAACCAATATACCACAATTTGCCGATGTAGGAAATAGTTATTATGGTTCAGGTTACCAAGTATATACATTTATACTTGCTATTGCTACTATGGGTATACCTAATACTATTTCAAAATTGGTTTCAGAAAAAAGAACGCTTGGGGATAAAAAAGGAGCACATAGAATATTTAAGACAGCTTTTGTTGTATTTGTAAGTATTGCAACAATGTTTGCCTTAGGATTATTCTTCGGCTCTGGATTTATAGCAACACATTTGTTAAACAACCCTGGAGTTAAATATACACTTATGGCGTTGTCACCTGCAATAATATTTGTATCAATGTCTGCAGTGCTTCGTGGATATTTTATTGGAATGGAGAATGTTAGTGAGTATTCAAAGGCGCAAATTATTGAACAAATAATTAACTGTGTTTTTTCTGTAATATTTGTATATATGTTAATAGGACATAGTCCTGAGGTTATGGCAGCAGGTTCAACACTTGCAACTACTGTTGCAACATCTTCTGCATTTTTCTATTTGGTTAGATACTATATGAAAAACAAGAAGGAAATATGGAATGAAATTAATAAATCTGAAAGATTCCCAGTAGAATCTAGAGGAAAGATAACAAAAAAGCTTTTATCTTATGCAATTCCTATTGCATTTGGTAGTGTGGTTTCTACACTTGCAGGACTAATAGATGTTATAACTGTTGTAAATGGATTACAACAAAAAGGATACGATATAATTACTGCTAATGCAAAATATGGAATTTTATCTGGTAAGGTAGATATACTTCTTGCTATACCATTAAGTATAAATGTTGCGTTTTCTGTAGCACTTGTACCATTTATTTCATCTGCAATAGCAAAGCATAGAAAAGATGAGGCAATAGACAAGATAAACTATTCTTTAAAAATATCTTCACTTATTGCACTACCTTGTACATTTGGATTATTTGTATTGGCACAACCAATATTTAATATGCTATTTCCTAATGCACCAGAAGGAGCTCTACTTCTTCAAATAGAATGTTGGCTATTATTCTTCTCAGTACTTAGCCAAACATTAACAGGAGCATTACAAGGAATTGGAAAATTAATTGTTCCTGGTCTTGCATTGCTAGCAGGTACAGTTATTAAATACGTATTGAATGTAGCGTTTATTCCAATCTATGGTGAAGTAGTTCCAGCAATAACAAGCATTATATTTAGTGCATCAGCATTTTTGATTTGTGCTTTAGTACTATTTAGATCATTAAAGATGCATATGAATATAAAAGACATTGTAATTAAACCATTTATTGCTAGTGCCATAATGGGACTTGTTGCATTTGGTGCATATAAACTTGGAATGGTAATACACATAGGCAATGCAATATCTACTATTTTGGCTATTGGAATTGCTGTAATTGTATATGTAATATTAGTACTTTTATTTAAAGTTTTAAATAGGGAAGAAATAAAACAATTGCCTTATGGTAACCAAATATGTAAAATACTTAAAATATAACTGAAAAATCGCTTAAAAATAGCTAAAAAAAGCACGAAAAGTGTTGACATTACTAGTGTTTTGTAGTATATTTTAGGTGTAAGTAAGCAAGGAGGTAATATATTATGAATAAAGCTGAACTTATCGCAAAAATCGCAGAAGAAAGCAAACTAACTAAAAAAGCTGCTGAAACAGCATTAGACGCTTTCGTTACTAGTGTTGAAGGTGCACTTAAAAAAGGAGAAAAAGTTCAATTAGTAGGATTCGGAACTTTCGAAGTTAGACAAAGAGCTGCTAGAAAAGGAAGAAACCCACAAACTAAGGCTGAAATTAAAATACCAGCATCTAAAGCTCCAGTATTCAAAGCTGGTAAAGCTTTAAAAGAATTAGTTAACAAAAAATAATTCGATTAAATAAAACCACGATTACTCGTGGTTTTTTATTATACCTAAACAAGCATGTAACCCATATGCACATAAAAAAGTCCCCATTTACTGGGGACTATATTTTTTACTATTCTTCAATTTGACTTGTGCAGTGTGGACATCTTGTTGCTTCAATATCTATTTCAGATTTACAGTAAGGACAAGTTTTAGTTGTAGCTGCAACTTCTTCTTTGTCTTTTCTGTTTGCTTTAGCTAATGCTTTAACAATTAAGAACATTACTAAAGAAATAATTAGGAAGCTAACAATTGCGTTAATAACTGCTCCATATACGAATTCAACTCCGCCAACTGTTACAGATAGTTCTGCAAGGTTGATTCCAGAAGTTAGTGCACCAATAAGTGGAGAGAACACATTGTCTACTACAGCTGTTACGATTGCTGTGAAAGCAGCACCCATAACCATACCTATAGCTAGGTCCATAATGTTTCCTTTTAGTGCAAATTCTTTGAATTCAGCAAAAGTAGATTTTGCTTTTCCTTTTGCTTTTTCTTTTAATTCTTTTTTATCCATATTAATCACCATTTATATAATACAATATAATTTACAGAAAAACAAGAAAAAAGTTAATTTTGCATTTCTTCTTAATGTATTTTAGCAATTATTGTAATTATTTAGTTACATATGTCAACTTGCTCTTCCTTGCTTTTTTTAGTGTTTTATAGTAAAATATAATGGTATTTAAAGGAGAGAGAAATGTTAGGAACAAACGGAGTTACAGTAAGATTTGGAAAAAGAGTATTATATGAGGACGTAAATGTTAAATTTACACCAGGAAACTGTTATGGAATTATTGGTGCTAATGGCGCTGGTAAATCTACATTTTTAAAAGTATTAACAGGAGATCTTGAACCAAGTGAAGGAGAAGTTTATAAAACAAAGGATGAAAGACTTGGAATATTAAAACAAGATCACTACATGTATGATGATGTAAAAGTAATTGATACAGTTATTCGTGGAAACGAAAGATTATATGAAATAATGCAAGAAAAAGATGCATTATATGCAAAACCAGACTTTAATGATGAAGATGGTATTAGAGCAGGAGAACTAGAAGCAGAATTTGCAGAACTTAACGGATGGATGGCAGATACTGATGCCGCTCAACTTTTAACTGGTCTTGGAATTGATACAGAATATCACGAATGCTTAATGAAAGAACTATCTGGACCTGAAAAGGTTAAAGTTCTTCTTGCACAAGCATTATTTGGAAATCCAGATGTATTGATACTAGACGAACCTACAAACAACTTAGATATGGCTGCTATTAGCTGGCTTGAAGAGTTTTTAATTAATTTTGAAAATACAGTTATAGTTGTATCTCATGATAGATACTTCTTAAACAAAGTATGTACACATATTCTAGATATAGATTATGGAAAAATTAATATGTTTGTTGGAAACTATGATTTCTGGTATGAGTCTTCACAACTTGCTTTAAAACAAATGAAAGATGCAAATAAGAAGAAAGAAGAAAAAATTAAAGAGTTAGAAGAATTCATTAGAAGATTTAGTGCTAACGCATCTAAGTCTAAACAAGCAACATCTAGAAAGAAAACATTAGAAAAGATTCAACTTGATGAAATAAAACCATCTACAAGAAGATATCCTTTCATAGATTTTAAACCCGAAAGAGAATCTGGTAAAGAAATACTTTCTGTTGAAAATGTTTCTTATACATTAGATGGTGAGAAACTATTAAATAATGTATCATTTAAAATATTAAAAGGAGACAAAATTGCACTTGTTGGTGGAAATGGTGTGGCAAAAACTGCTCTTTTTGATATAATAATGGGAAAAGTTAAACCAGATACTGGTACTATTACATTTGGTCAAACAATTAAACCTTCATATGTACCACAAGATAATGAAGAATTCTTTAAAGTAGATAAAAATATAACTGAATGGCTTAAAGACGATTATGGTATTACAGATGATACAGTAGTTAGAAGCTTCTTAGGTAGAATGCTGTTTTCAGGAGATGAAGCTCTAAAGAAAATATCTGTACTTTCTGGTGGAGAAAAGGCAAGATGTATGATGGCAAGAGCAATGCTTGAGGCACCAAACCTAGTATTTTTAGATGAGCCTACAAACCATTTTGATCTTGAATCTATTACTGCACTTAATGAAGGATTAATTAGAACAAATGCAGAGCTTATGTTTGTATCTCATGACCACCAATTTGTTCAAACAATTGCCAATAGAATAATTGAAATAACAGATGATGGAATAATAGACAAGAGATGCACATATGATGAATATCTTGAAAATAATGTTGAACTAATGAAAAAAGAGAAAAGCTTATAGGGGGAATATATATGATTAAATACCCAGATTATGATAATAGTATTTTAAGTGTAATATCTTCAATATTAAAATACTACGGATATGATACAGGGCATGTCACTCAAAAGTATCTAGATGAGAAACTAAAGAAAAGATATAGAAATATAGTTTTGATGCTTTTTGATGGTATGGGTGTTTCAACAATAAAGAAACACTTAACACCAAAATCATTTTTAATGGAACATTTTATTGAACCAATATCTTCAGTATGTCCAAGTACAACAGGATGTGCGATACCTACTTATGAGTCTGGTCTTGCACCAATTGAGCATGCTTGGCTTGGATGGGATATGTATTTTAAAGAGTATGATGCAAATATTACTGTTTTTAAAAATACATTCCAAGGAAGTAATGAAAAGGTTCCTGATTGTAATGCAGCACAAAAATATATGCCATACAAACATATTTTTGATATCATAAATGAAGTAACTCATGGTGAAGTTACTGCTCATGATATTTCTAAATATTCAGATACAAATGAATTTGTATATAGTTGTGAGGAAATGTCACTTAAAGTACAAGATATTGCTAAAAACAAAGTACAAGACTTTGTTTATACATATCTTGAAGAACCAGATTCTGTTATGCACGCACTAGGTGTTGATCATGAATATGTTAAGGAAAATGTTAGATATATAAATAGCTTAGTATGTGAGCTATGTGAACAACTTGAAGATTCTCTTGTAATTGTTAGTGCAGACCATGGACTACTTAATACTGAAGCTATATATCTTTCAGATTATCCAAAACTTGTAGATATGCTTGTTCGTAGAACTTCTATTGAAACAAGAGCTGTTAATTTCTATGTAAAAGAAGAGTATAAAGAGGCATTCAAGGATGAATTTAATAAACATTTTTCTAAATATTTTATCCTTATGACTAAAGAAGAAATTTTAGAAAAAGGCCTATTTGGACCAGGAAAACAAAATGCTAGAATAGATGAAGTGGTGGGAGATTATATGGCTTTTGCTATTTCAAATAAAGCATTAGAATGGGAAGATGATGGCTTTAAAATGGAAGCAAGACATGCAGGATTAACACAAGAGGAAATGGAAGTTCCACTTATAGTTATTGATACAAATGAGATAAACAAATAACCAAAATAGAGAGATTTTGATAAATTATACAAAAAAACACTTGATTTTTAATCCAAGCTGTGCTATTATATTAGAGTACTAAACAGTACAGATGCTCCAGTAGCTCAGTTGGATAGAGCAACGGCCTTCTAAGCCGTGGGTCGGGAGTTCGAATCTCTCCTGGGGCACCAAAATTAGCAAGTAACATTAGTTACTTGCTTTTTTTATGCTAATAATTGTAGAAAATGGTAAATAATTATACATTTTAAAACATTAAAACTACATAAAAAAGTAACCGATTTTTAATATTTTGTTGCCAATTTACATAATTTATGGTATAATCTGCACAATGCGCACCTTGCGTGCCAAGAAGAAAAAGGGAGGAAAATTTAATGGCTAGAAAGAGTATACTAGCGTTTACTTTAATGATTGTGCTAGTATTGACTGTATTACCATTTACAGTAGTAGAAGCTGCACAAATTGCAAACTTTAAAGTAGACAGTGCAAGTTGTAAAGTTGGAGATACAGTAACAGTTAAAATTGATATGTTAAATGCTGTTGATTTTGCTGCAGGAAACTTTACCATTGATTATGATTCAACAAAGTTAAAACTAATATCTAATAATGAAAATAATATAGTACTTGGAGAAGTATTATTAACAAATTATATGATATCAATTAACAATATAGAAAAAGAAGGAAAAATTAAAATTGCATATGTTGCTAATCCACAAGACGAAAGTCACGTGAAACAAGCAGGAAATATATTAACACTAGTATTCGTAGCAGTAGATGATAGTAACGATGAAAGCTACGTTAATTTTAGTGCGCCAATTTTAAAAGAAAGAGATGGAGAAGATGTTAAAACTGAAGTAGAACAAGGTGTTATTTCATTTTTAAGACCTATTACATCAGTTTCATTAAATAGAACTTCTATTGATCTTTTAAAAGATGAAATAACTGAACTAAGACTAAATTATGAACCACTTAATACTACAGATAATACAAATGTGGTATGGAGATCATCTAATACAAACGTAGCTATAGTAAATGAAGGCGTAGTTACTGCTGTAGGAGATGGTGAGGCTGTTATTACTGCAGAACTTGGAAAATATAGTAAGGAATGTGTAGTAAAAGTAACAGACTTAGATAAAATAGTAGAAAACTATGAGTTAGACAAGAGTAGTGAAACAATATTAATTGGAGAAGAAGAAACAATCACTCCATTATATATTCCTGAAAGTTTAACAGATAGTTTAAATATAATATGGTCTACATCAAATGAAGAAGTTGCTGTAGTTTCAGATACAGGTGTAGTTAAAGCTGTAGGAACAGGTAAAGCCACTATAACTTTAGATATAAATGGAAACATTAGAACTTGTGTTGTTACAGTTCGTTCAGATAATGGAATTCTAGGTGATGTAGACGATAATGGTGTTATAGATGCAAACGATGCTTCTATGATACTTGAATTATACAAAAATGGAAATATTACAAATAATCAAATATTAGTAGGAGACTTAGATGGTAATAATGTTATTGATGCAAATGATGCGTCTTTAATACTTGAACTATTTAAGACTACTAAGTAAGGAGGGCTAGATGAAAAAGAATAATATATTTAAATTATTAATTGCTTTTGTCTTTGCTCTTATACTAAGTACTAATGTTTATGCGACAGAGATAAAAGGAGACCTTGACGGTGACGGAGAGGTTACAGCATACGATGCATACTTAAGCTTACTTGTAGTTCAAGAAGAAGAGGATGCAATTGAAGTAACTGAAGAAAATATTGAATTAATAGATATTGATTCAGATAAAGAAGTAACAGAAGAAGATACACAATTGATTCTAGATTATTCTGTAGATATTGTTGAAGATCAAACTATGTGGGTAATTGAAGATGAAACAGAAGCAATAGATGAATCAATTAATAGATTCTATTATAATCAATTAGACCAATATGAAAAAGCAATATATGATGGAATAATGAATGATCTTGAATATGTTGAAAGCAAAAATGGTGCTTTTATTAATCTTGGGGAAAAACTAAATGATGTAGCTCAAGGAAAAACAGATAAAGAATTAAAAGATGTTGTACAAAATGCGTATTATGCACTTCATTATGATCAACCAGGATTATTCTATTTAGATAGAATTAGTTTAACAAGTGCTTCTACATATAAAAATGGTCAAATAGTTACAATATATGGTGCGAAAACATATTTAACAGCTGATGCTAAAAGTGATATTGCTGGTATACAAACAGATAAAACAAGAATGGAAACAATTAAAAATAATGCTGTTAAAGCTGTTAGTGGAAAGAATGATTATGATAAATTGTTATATCTACATGATTTTATTGTAAATAATACTAATTATGTTAGTGATGCTCAAAATAGATATAATGCACTAGGATGCCTAATAGAGAAAAAGGCAGTATGTGAAGGATATGCATTAGCATATAAATATTTGTGTAATGCTGCAGGAATACAATGTGAAATGATAGTAAGTGATACTCATGCATGGAATGCAGTATATTTAAATAACGCATGGTATTATGTGGATACTACATGGGATGACCCAGTTGGATATTCAGGTGTAACTAGACATACATATTTCTTAAGAGGATCAAACTATATGTCTAAAGTTGATCAACATCAATTATATAAAGTAGGTTCACTAATATATCCTAATGTAAGTAAAACAGATTATAATAAATAAAGAAAAATAAAGTGAGTGGTACAGTTTGTATCACTTATTTTTTATGGTATAATTAAGGTGGTGATTATAATGAGTTACATTTGTAAAATAGCAACACTTGAAGAAATGGAAGAAAAGTGGAACTATGAAATAGAACATTCACAAAATAAATATAATTGGAAAATATGGAAAGAGAGTGCCATAGAGAGAGTTAAAAATGGTAAATCTATTGCATACTATGGAATACTTGATGGTAAAATAATTAGTGAGGCAACAGCATCATTAGATAAGGATATTGTACAAAATAGCGATGGATTAATTAGTGAAGATACTGTATATCTAAATGCTTTTAGAACAATTGAAGAATATCAAGGAAAAGGTTACTTTACTAAGCTGTTTGAATATATGCTTAGTGATTTAAAAACAAGAGGATTTAAAAAGGTAACACTTGGTGTTGAGCCTTGTGAGATAAAAAACATACAAATATATTTTCATTATGGTTTTAATGAATATGTTAAATCTGCCACAGAAAAGTATCCAGATGGAGAAGAAATACTAGTTAATTATTATGCAAAAACATTATAATAATTGTTGACAATTTCTTAAAATATAGTATAATTAAATTGTATACAATTTAATTTAAGGAGGAAGTTGTATGAATATTTATGATATTAAAATAACTAATAGAAAAGACGAAGAAGTTGAAATGTCTTCTTTTAAAGGAAAGGTTCTATTAATAGTTAATACAGCTACTGGATGTGGCTTTACACCACAATATAAAGGACTTGAAGAATTATATCAAAAGTATAATGCACAAGGTCTTGAAATATTAGATTTTCCATGTAATCAATTTGGAAATCAAGCACCAGGAAGCGATGAAGAAATTCATGAATTTTGTACATTTAAATATAAAACATCTTTTGATCAATTTAAGAAAATAGATGTTAATGGTGAAAATGAAACTGAACTATATAAGTTTTTAAAATCTCAAATAGTAGATGAAAAAGTAGAAGGATTAAAAGGAAAAATGGCAATGAAAGCTATTGAAAAAATAAGCTCAACTTGTAAAAAAGAAGGAGATATCAAATGGAACTTTACTAAATTTTTAGTAGATAGAGAAGGAAATGTTATAGCTAGATTTGCACCTACTACAGATCCTTTAAAAATAGAAGATGCTATTGTAGGGTTATTATAGTAGAAGGTATTTAAAATGAGTAAAAATTATGATAATTTAAAAATAGAAAATCAAATTTGTTTTCCACTTTATGCATGTGCTAAAGAGGTGACAAGAAGATATAAACCATTACTAGATAAATTGGATTTAACGTATACTCAGTATATAGTAATGATGGTTATGTGGGATAAAAAACAGATGAATGTTAAAGAACTTGGTGAATATGTATATTTAGATTCAGGAACTTTAACTCCTTTATTATTAAAGCTTGAAAAAAAAGGGTATATAACAAGAACTAAGGCAGAAGATGATGCAAGAAATCTTATATTAGAGGTAACATCAAAAGGAATGAAGCTAAGAGATAAAGCTTCTGATGTTCCTCAAGAAATGAGCAAATGCGTAAAACTATCTGAATATGAAGCTAAAGTGTTGTATAAAACTTTATATAAAATATTAGATTATTTTAAAGAGGAGGATGATAACTAATGTATGATGTAATAGTAATTGGTGCAGGACCTGCAGGTATTAGTGCATCACTTTATATTAAAAGAGCAAACAAAAATGTATTAGTTATTTATAATGGTGAATCTAATTTAGAAAAAGCAGAAAAAATAGATAACTATTATGGCTTTGAAAATGGAATTAGTGGAAAAGAATTATATAATATAGGAATAAAACAGGCACAAAATCTTGGAATAGATGTAGTTTGTGAAGAAGTGTTAAATATAGAATACAATATGGATAGCTTTACTATTAAAACTGTGGATAATGTATATGAAGCAGCTTCTTGTATTATTGCAACTGGAAATAAAAAGCTTAGACCAAATATTAAAGGAATAATGGAATTTGAGGGAAAAGGAATAAGCTATTGTGCAATTTGTGATGGTTTTTTCTATAAAGGAAAAAATGTTGTAGTAATTGGAAATGGTAAATTTGCTTTAAGTGAAGCAAAAGATTTAGAAAATATAGCAGGTAATGTTAAAATTCTTACTAATGGTGAGAATATTAATGTGGATACAGAATTTGAAGTTATAACTAAACCTATTGATAAAATATGTGGAGATCAAAAAGTTAGACAAATAGTATTTGAAGATTCAACAACAATGGACGTTGATGGAATATTCATTGCTCTAGGAGAAGCTTCAGGTAGTGATTTTGCAAAAAAACTAGGAGTAGTATTAGAAAAAGATAATATTAAAGTAGATGAAAAAATGGCTACTAATATTAACGGGTTATTCTCTTGCGGTAATTCTAATGGTGGATTGCTTCAAGTTAGTAAAGCTGTATATGAGGGTGCGGTTGCAGGATTAAGTGCAGTAAATTATTTAAACGAAAGGAAGTAGTGAATATGAGTGTTATAGTTTTAAGTGAACAAAATTTTGATGAAGAAGTAAAAAAATCAGATAAAAAAGTGTTAGTAGACTTTTATGCAGATTGGTGTGGACCATGCAAGATGATGGCTCCAGCTATTGAAAAAATTGCAGAAGAAGTTTCAGAGTATGCTAAAGTTGGAAAAGTTAATGTAGATGACTCTCCAGAAATTGCTGAAGAATTTGGTATAATGAGTATACCTACATTATTAATTTTTGAAAATGGTGAAGTAATACATAAACATGTGGGTGTTACAGATAAAGATACTTTAATGTCTGAACTAAAATAGAGAGGATTTCCTCTCTTTTTTTCTTTATTGTAATTTTTTATGTGTTATGCTAATATTTTTGTAGGAGAATATATATGAAAAATAAAGATATTAGAAAACAAGCAAGAAAAACAATTGAAAAAAACTATTTTACGTTAGTTTTTGTTTGCTTAATTATGATGATATTTGCAGGAAGTTATGCTACTACGTTTAATGGTATAAAAAATATATTAAGAGATGATTCGATAGCAGAGAGTATAAAACTTGAAACAGAAGTTGATTCATTGAATAGTTCAAATTTAGATATTACTTCATCTGTATTAAAAACTATTTTTAAAACGGATAATGTAGACGATATTTATGTAGAAGAAACTGTTACTGCAGGATTGTTTAGAACGATATTTGATGGGGTAACACATTTAGAGCAATTCTTGTTTCGTATAGTAAAAGGTGTTTTAGATGTATTTGTTAATACAAATAAGACAATACTATTAGTAATATTAGTATTGCTATTTCAGTTATTTTTTAGAGTGTTTGTTTCAAAACCATTAAAAGTATGTCAAGCTCGTGTTTTTATGGAGTCAAGATTATATTATAAAACACCATTTAAGAGAATGATGGCTTTTACTAATTTTAAAGATTATTTTAGAGCTGTAAGAACAATATTTTTAGTAGATTTATTTCAAATGCTATGGGATTTAACTATTATAGGTGGTATTATAAAACGTTATTCTTACAGGCTAGTACCAATGATTATGGCAGAAAATCCAAAAGTTAAACCATTTGAAGCAATAAATCTATCAAAAAATATGATGAGAGGTAATAAATGGCAGCTATTTAAAATGGATTTATCATTTACTCTTTATATGATTATGGATATAGCAACTTATGGTTTGCTTGGTGTGCTTGTATTTAACCCATATTATGCAGCAACTATTGTTGAATTTTACTCATTTGTTAAAGAAAAATATATAGATAATAAATGTGAAAGATATGAGTTACTAAACGATAAATATCTATTAGAAAATAAAAAAGATTTAGAATGCTATCCGGGAGTTACTCGTAAAGAGAAGAAAAAAATGGAAGAGATGTTTAACTATTATCAAAAATATACTACATCATCACTTATTCTGTTGTTTTTTACGTTTGCTTTTATTGGATGGCTTTGGGAAGTGTTATTGTATGTATACAAAGATGGAATATTTATAAATAGGGGAGTTCTTCACGGACCTTGGCTTCCAATTTATGGAGTTGGTGGGGTGTTAATATTATTCTTATTATTTCTACCTAAAAAGTTTAAAAAATTTATGGATAATCCGGTTTTGACATTTGTTATAGTAGTTATTCTTTGTGGAATAATAGAGTATTCTACATCTTGGTATTTAGAGTATACACAAGGACTTAGATGGTGGGATTATACAGGAAACTTCTTGAATTTAAATGGAAGAATATGTTTTGAGGGATTAACATTTTTTGGAATAGGCGGATGTTTATGCCTATATATTGTAGCACCGCACATGCAAGCTATATTTGCTAAAATGAAACCTAGATTCAGAGTTGCTTTATGTGTTGTATTATCAATAATATTTTTGTTAGATGTTGCTTATTCATATAATAATCCAAATGTTGGAGCAGGGATAACAGATGATGGATCACATAACCAAATTATTGAAGAAACATTAAAAGAGGCTAATTAAAGGCCTCTCTTTTTATTATAAAAGTTTAAATAAATGTATATTTATTCCAAGCATTATTAAGTTTGCTATTATTAAAGTGAAAAGTATAATGTATAAAATCATAATTGTTTTGTATTTTTGTCTCATAATTTCACATCCTTATAATAGTAATATAGCACAAATATAGCAAAATGTATACATTATGTGTACAAAATAGTACGTTAATTTAATTACAAAATAAACGTATAATAATTTTAGGTGATTATTATGGGAAAATTAAAAATCATTGCAGAGATTAAAACTAAAGATAGTATTACTAGAACAATAAGAATGAGCGGAACAACTTTTGATAAAATATCAGAATTAGCTGAGAAGAATAGAATATCATTTAATAATGTTGTAAATCAAATACTTGAATATGGTTTAGAAAATATTGATACAGAAAAGACAAAATAAGAGATTACTATATGGTAGTCTCTTTTTTCTTGTATTTGTAAGATAAATAATATATAATTTCAGTATCGAGGGAGACAATGGAAAGAATAATTGAAAAATCTAAAAAAATAATAGAAGTATTGGTTATTTTACTTGTTTGTTTTATTGGAGTAAGACGTGGTGGATATTATAAAATTGATACTTTAGGAGTAATGTATATCATTAACTTACTTATTCTTTTATATTTAGTTATTAATGGGAAAATAAATATTAATAAAGGAATAACGTTTGGATTCATTACAATAGTGATGTCATATTTTATTCCACTTGCTATTAACAATGCGGCTACAATGTCTGGTGCAATAAACATAGCTACGAGAGTATATAGTATATATTTACTATATATTTTAATAACAAATAGTAAAAACAAAGAAAAATATATAAAAGCGATGGTTGTATTTATCGCTATAGTTGGCCTGTTTGTGTTAGATGAAGCGGGAATTAGACTTTTTGAAAAACCACTAAATTTTCTTGGGGGTGCATATGTTTCAGATGTAGGACAGGCGCCAGAAACTATATTTCAATATACAAACTTTTTAGGAATATTATCATTGGTTTCAATAGTATATCTATATAAAAAACTAGTTGAAAATGTGGATAACAAAAGCAAAATAATATTTCTTTACGCTTGTATTAGTTATTTTACTACTATAATGTTTTATTCACATTCAAAAATGATATTTATTCTATATCTAGTTACAGCAATTGTTTTGCCTATTGTTATAAAAAGAAAAAAAGATATATTATACTTGTTATTTAATTTTGTATTTAGTCTAGTAGTGTTTAGTATAGCTAAAGTATACATTTTATTTATATCTTTAGCTATTGTTACTGCTGTAAGTACAATATATGAATATGTTTTAAATAAAGAAAAGTATAAAAATTTAAAAAGATGTATTACTATAGTTTTAATTGCTGTAGTTATAATTATGGCTATAATTAGTGTAAATAAGATATTAAATTCTAGTGTGATATTAAATTTTAGAGATTATTTTTCAAATTATAGAAGTACATCTTTAAGACTTACATATTATATAGATGGTTTAAAAATTGCATTTTCTAATCCATTAAATGCTATATTTGGTTCTGGAGGAAATGCATTTAGAACATTGTATGAAACAGTACAAACTAGTGAGTATGTATCTTTAGAAGTTCATAGTTTATTTGTACAAGTTTTACTTGAAAGTGGAATACTTGGAATTGTTGGCTTAATTGCCATAATTGTTTTAACTATAAAAAATAGCAAGGATAAAGTATATAAATATATGCTAATTATATATTTGGTGTTTGCTGCTTTTGATATTTCATTTACATATTTGTTTATACTATATTTCTTTACTATCTTGCTTGCTATTAATAGTAATGAAAAAGTTGAAGAAGCTAGTAAAACATTTTTAGTATGTAATGGAATAATGTATTTATCTGTATTTTTTATATTAACTACACAAGTAATTGCAATGGTTATTGAGCCATCAAAAGTAGATAATCTAAATGTTAGTTTAGATGAACAGCAAAAAATTATTAATGAATGTAAGATTGCTTCAACTCTAGATCCATATGATATAGATTATATTAGGCTATATAGTAGGGCATGCGTAAATTATATGGATATATTAGATATAAAAAAAGACTTGTATGGGCAAGATAATTTAGAAAAAAGATATGAGCTTTCAAATATTATATATGCTAATACAAGAAATGAACTTAAATTTGAAAAAAGCAACAAATATGCAATAGACGATAACGTTTTTTATACATGCAAATATGTAGATGAGCTCGTTAGTGCAAATTATTTTGGAGATGAAATAGAAGGTTATGAGTTCTATTTAGATGAAATGTTAAATAGAATTGAAGAATTTAAGACTCATTCTCTAAATGATTATGCACAAATACAATATGTACTTGGTTTAGAAAACATATATACCAAATTTTCAAATATTAACACTATGCTTAATAGTGAAAAAATTTCGTCTATGTTAGACAACATAAAAGAAATACTACAATAGCCTTGTATTTTGAATAATTTTATGTTATAATACAGAAATGTAAAACGACATGTTTGATAGGAGGAGAACAATATGGGATGGATAGATTGGACTTTATCAATATTGACAATAATAGTTGGATTAGTTCTAACAGTAGTTGTAATGCTACAATCTAGCAAAGATCAACAATCTGCTGTTACAGGAAGTAATACATTTTACGGAGCAAATAAATCTAAAACTCTAGATGGAGTATTATCTAAATACACTATCGTTTTAGGTATAATTTTCTGCATACTATGCTTTGCTACAACTTTTTCAATTATTAAATAGTAAAGGATATTATGAAAAACACTACAGAAAATAATTTACGAAAAGATAAATATACTACAAGGAAGGAAGTGTTAACTTCCTTCTTTTTATCTAATGAGTATAGTTTAGCTACTAGAAAACAAATTATTGCATTATTTAGTATTCCAGAACATGATCAAAAGCAACTAGATAGAATACTTGCTGAACTTGTTGAAGAAGGAATAGTAATAGTAGATGATAGTAATAGATATGTTCCACTTAATAGAACAGACTATGTAAAATGTAAGTTTCAAGCTAAATCTATGGGATTTGGTTTTGGAATAGTTGAAGACGGAGATGATGTATATATTTCGTCTAAAAACTTAAATGGTGCAATGAACGGGGATGAAATTCTTGTTGAAACATTTGAATCTAGTGGAAAAAGCAGGGAAGGAAAAGTTGTAAAAGTATTAAAAAGAAATATTGAAACTGTAATAGGAAAATTTACCAAATCTAAAAACTTTGGATTTGTTGAACCAATAGATGATACAATTGCAGATATCTATATTTCAAAGAAGAATTCTCAAAACTATAAAACAGGTCAAGTCGTTAAAGTTAAATTAGTTAAATATCCTACAGATGAAAATAAAGCTGAAGGAAAAATAGAAAGTATAATTGGAACAGAAGATGATGCACATATTGATGCAAAATCATTATATGTTTCATATAATTTAGATATTTTAGAAAAATTTAATGAGGATGTTAAAGCAGAAGTGGCTAAAATTCCTCAAAGTGTATTAAAGAAAGAAAAGCAAGGCAGAGTAGATAGAACTAATGAGAGATGCTTTACTATAGATGCAGCAGATGCTAAAGATTTAGACGATGCTGTATATGTTAAAAAGATAGATAATGAGTACATTTTATCTGTATATATAGCAGATGTTTCACATTATGTAAGAGAAGGTACAGCTCTAAATAAAGAGGCAATTGCTAGAGGTACAAGCATATATATTCCAGGCACTGTTATTCCAATGTTACCTAAAGAACTTTCAAATGGGATTTGTAGCTTAAATGAAGGTGTAGAAAGATTAGTACTAGGAATAGATATAAAAATGGATTTAAAAGGCAATGTGCTTCAATCTGAAGCATTCAAAGGCGTAATTAAATCTGCTAAAAAAATGTCTTATGATAAAGTATATAAAGTTATATCTAATACAGAGGATGAAGAAACTAAAAAAGAATATGCTAATTTTAAAGAAGACTTGCTTTTAATGCAAGAATTAGCTAAAATATTAAATGAAAAAAGAATTAATTCGGGATGTATTAATTTTGATATTCCAGAAACTCATATAGTACTAGATGAAAATGGTGATGTTATAGATGTTGAACCATATCCAATAACATTTGCTAATCAAATGATAGAAGAATTTATGCTTGCGGCTAATATGGCTATAGCAGAAAAATATTATTATTTGGAATTACCATTTATTTATAGAATACATGAGAAGCCAGATGAAGAAAAACTAAGGGATTTAAATTTAGTTTTATCTAATTATAATGTTAGAATTAAAGGTATAAAAGATGTGCATCCTAAAGCTTTATCAGATATTTTAAATAACTTAGATGAAGAAAATAAAGATATAGTATCTACATATATGTTAAGATCTTTAAAACTTGCAAAATATAGCAACGAATGTTTAGGACATTTTGGACTTAACGCTAAATACTATTGTCATTTTACTTCACCAATTAGAAGATATCCAGATTTGTTTATTCATAGAGTTATTTCTAAGTCACTAGAAAATAATATGGATTTTAAACAAAACGAACTTAGAAAATTAGATAAACAAGCAGAAGAATATGCAAAATCTTCATCTGAAATGGAGAAGAATGCCACAAAGATAGAAAGAGATTTTGATAGTTTGTATTCTGCAATGTATATGGAACGTTTTGTAGGCCAAGAGTTTGAAGCAATGGTATCATCTATTACTTCATTTGGTATTTTTGTAAAACTTAAGAATACCATTGAAGGATATGTATCTTTTGCAGATATTCCTGGAGATTATTATATTTATGATGAATCATCTAGATTAATAATTGGTAGAAAAACTAAAAATGTTATTAAAATTGGAGATAAAGTTAATGTAAGGTTAATAAAATCTGATGTTTTGACAAAACAAATAGATTTTGAAATTATATAAGAGGTGGGGATTAATGGAAATTAAGGAAAAACAACAATCAAAAAAAGACACAAAGAAATTTAAAGTAGGTATTAAAGATGGTAGTGATATATGGAGCAATCTTGTTTCTTTTTATAGGGAACATATAATGATTTTACATATTGTAATGTTTGTTATAGCACTTATATTATTTGGATTTTCGTTCTTTACTACATTACCAAAAGTTAAATCTGGAGGTGTCAATATTGACCCGTTAAGTACAGTAAAAGGGCTAGGAGATTTGCTTAGAGAAGATGCATTATTAAGTATTGTAGTTATTTTTGCTGGTATTACACCATATTGCTATTTGTCTATAATAGGTTTAGCACAAAGTATGGTTATAGTGGATCAAATGGCCTTAAGATATGCTTTTGGTTCTGGCTTTTTTGCTACTTCATTAATTGGTGGGATAATTCAAGTAATTGGAATAGCATTATGTGTTGCAGTAGGTTTATACTATTGTAAGTTGTCTACTAAGAAAAATAAATATTATCATCAATCAAGCTTTGGAATGGATGATGTAAAAGCAAGTTTTTACGATCTTAGAAAAGATGAGAAAAAACTAGAAGAATTAAACAAAAAAAGAGAAGAAAAAGCAAAAAAAATTGAGGAAGCAAATATTAAAATACCATATTTAAATATAATACTTTTAGGTGTTGTTGGATGTATTATTCAAGTTGTTGGTACTCTAATTGCAGTAATATAAGGAGGAGTCATGAGAACCAGATTTAATCCTAAGGCTATCGAAGAAATGAATGAATTTGATAGATATATAAAGGATAAAGATACAATACAAAATATTATCAATGCAAATAAAGGAAAAAAAGTTTATCTTGAAATAGGAATGGGAAAAGGAGATTTTATTACAGGACTTTGTCAATTAGATAAGGACAATATCTATATTGGAATTGAAGTTTCTCCACCTGTTCTTGCATTAGCGATAAAAAAACTAAAAAGATATGAAGAAGAAAATAATATCAGACTAGATAATTTATATTTTATGAGTGAAGATGCAGCTACTTTAAGTGAAATATTCGAAGAGCATCAAATCGAAAAAATATATCTAAATTTTAGTGATCCATGGCCTAAAAAAAAGCATACAAAAAGAAGACTTACTCATGAAAACTTTTTAGATGTATACAAAAAAGTATTAAGAGAACATGGTGAGATTGAATTTAAAACAGATAATAGGGGACTTTTTGAATATAGTTTAGTTAGTATGCAAAACTATGGATTAAGATTTAAAGAAGTATACTTAGATCTTCACCAAACAGATGTATTTAATATAGAAACAGAGTATGAAAAGAAATTTTCACCTTTTGGACCTATATATAAAATAATAGTAGAGTACTAGAAATAGTACTCTATTTTTTTTAGTTTAGATTCTTACTTACAGTATACATAAAATTTCGAAAGCAAGCCTTTTTGCAACTATTTTATAAAAAAATGCAAATTATTTGCATATTTACTTTACAAATTAAAAAAACGATATTATAATGATGGCTCAAGGAGATGGTAATTATGGATAAAGAATTAAGACTTATTGTAACAAGAAATTGTAATTACAATTGTTACTTTTGTCATGGTGAGGGTGTTGATAAAGGATCTAATGAGGTTTTTGATAGCAAAGATTATGAATTTTTGGTAGAGTTTTGTAAGAAGAAATATGGTTGGAATACAGTTACTCTTACAGGTGGGGAGCCTTTAATTAGAAATGACATTTCAGATATTATAGATGTTTTATCTAAGCATGGTATGAAAATAACCGTTGTAAGCAACGGTGAGCTTATTGACCGCAGAATGGATATTTTTAAGAGCATTGATCGACTTAATGTATCTATTCATTCACTTAATAGTGAGACTTATCATAATATTATTCAAAAGAATAATAAACTAGATAAAGTTATCCATAATTTATCACAATTAAGGAATTTAAATAAAAATATAGATATTAGAATTAATATGACTATTGTACGTGGTCAGAATAGCTCAATAGGCGATATGAAAGAAATAATTAATCTTGCTAAAAAAATTAATGCAAGTGTAAAAATAATTGAATTGTTTAGTCAAGATAGAGAAAAAGTTGTTCCACTTTATGAAATAAAACAAAATTTATTAAAATTAAATTTTAAAGTATTTGAAGAAGAAACACACAAAATAACAATGTATGATGGCGTAACTAAAATAATTTTGTCTAAGATTTTTTGTGCCGCAGCAGAAGACAGATATAATCCAAATAGATATTGTAATTCTTTAAATGATTTGTTTATATCTCCTGATGGTGTAATTAAGCTTTGCAGATATATAAAAAAAGAAGTAAATATAAAAAATGAAGTTAAAAATAGAGATGAAGATGGTCTTGAAAAAAAGATAAATTTAGCAAATGAATTACTTGGCAAGAATTGTCCTATGAATACAATAGATAAGCTTGCAATAAATGGTGGAAATGCCGTAATGTGCAAAGCTGAAGGTAAATTTGTACATCCAAAAATAACCAAAGAGCTAGAAGATGCTGTAATAGAACAGCTTCATAAAACAATTTCTATTTATGATAATAGTGATATTTTTAAAAAATTTGAAGATGAATTTGCAAAATATCATAACAAAAGATATGGATTAGTAACTTCAAGTGGCACAGCTGCACTTCATTCTTTATATGATGCTATTGGACTAAAAAAGGGAGATGAAGTTATAGTTCCAATTTATACTTTTTTTGCAACAGTTACTCCAATTTTTCAAACTGGTGCAAAACCAGTATTTGTAGATTGCGATAGCACTGGAAATATTGATTATACAAAAGTTGAGGAAAAAATTAATTCTCACACAAAGGCTATAATGGTTACTCATATGTGGGGATATCCATGCAAGATGGATAAATTAAGAGAAATTGCAAATAAATATGGTATATATTTACTCGAAGATTGTTCGCATGCTCATGGCGGAGAGTATAAAGGGAAGAAACTTGGAGAATATTCTGATGCGGCAGCTTTCTCACTTCAAGGTGCTAAAATAATTACTGGAGGAGAAGGCGGTATTATAATAACCAATAATAAGTATATCTATAAAAATGCTATATTACTTGGACATTATAATAAACGTTGTAAACAAGAAATTAATAAAAACAGCATTGACTATAAATATGCTGTTACTGGAAAAGGTTTAAAGCTAAGAGCACATCCTCTTGCAATAAGAATTGCATATGAGCAATTTAAGCATTTGGATGAAATTATAGCTATAAAAAATGATATGGTAAATATAATTAAAAATACAATTGATAGCATTGATGGCCTGGAATTAAATAAACCTTATGATGGTAGCAAATGTAGCTATTATGCTTTGATAATTAAGTACGATAAAACTAAATTTAATAATGTGCCTATTGAGAAATTTATACAAGCATTAAATGAAGAAGGTGGTGTTGAATTTGATAAACCTGGTTCAACTTGTCCGCTTAATAGGCTAGAATTATTTAAAAATCCTAGCTATTTCTTCCCAGAATATGATAAAATTTTAAATGATGATGAAATGTTTGAAAATGCAGATGACTTTTATGAAAATTCATTTAAAATACCAGTATGGTATGATAAGGAAGATGAAGATATTGTTATTAAATACTGTGAAATATTGAATAAAGTTTCTAGATATTATAAAGAACACAAGGAGGTATAATATGAAATTTTATGATTATTTAATTGAGAGAGGAAAAGATGATGGCATTGAGAAAAATGTGGTAGGTGCTATCATAGTAAATGAAAAAAATCAAATACTTGTTATGAGTAGAAAAGTAGATGATTTTATGGGTGGAATAGATGAATTACCAAGTGGAAATATGGAAAAAGGTGAATCAATTTTTGATGCTTTAATTAGGGAAGTTAAAGAGGAGACAAATCTTGACTTAAAAGAAGTACTTTGTTTTATTAATTCTTTTGATTATATTTCTGGTAGTGGTAAAAAAGCAAGACAATATAATTTTGCTATTAGTGTAGAAAATAATAGTGAGATTAAACTTACAGAACATGATGCATATAAATGGCAGTCTATGCAAGAAGCAATAGATAATCCAAAAATTACAGATGAAGTAAAAGAATGTTTAGAAATATATAATTTCAATAATAGAAAAGAAGATAAAGAATATGAATGTCATTTTTGTGCTACAGCTTGTGTAGTAAATAAAGAAAAGAATAAAATATTGTTTATACATCATAAAAAACTAAATAAATGGTTATTTGTTGGAGGGCATATAGAAGAGGATGAAAATCCAGAACATGCTGTATTAAGAGAAGTCAAAGAAGAAACTAACTTAGATATTGAACTTATCGGTAAAAGATATCCAAGAGAAGAAGATTATATTATTCCTTTTGCACTTCAAAAAAATTATACAAAACCAAATCATGAACATATGGATATTTTTTATGTTGCAGTGGATAAAGGTACTTCAAAACTTACAGATAATAAAGAAGAGATAAAAGCACATAGATGGTTTTCTAAAGAAGAAATTGAAAGTGAAGATTTTGATACTTTTCCAGAAAAAAAGCAAATGGCTCTTGATGTTTTAAAAATGTTTGAATAATAACGTAGACTGAGTGGAAAACACTCAGTCTATTTTCTTTTTTTCGCGAAAAAAAATACTAGAGCATATTTCTATACTCTAGTATTTAATATTGGCTGGGCTGGCTGGACTCGAACCAGCGCATGTCAGAGTCAAAGTCTGATGCCTTACCACTTGGCTACAGCCCAATATTAGATGGGGTGAATAGTGGGACTTGAACCCACGACATCCAGTGCCACAAACTGGCGCTCTACCAACTGAACTATATCCACCATTTCAGTACTTCTATATTATAAACTTTTTTTGTTGGTTTGTCAACCAAAATGAAGAAAAAAATGAAAAGTATGTAAATTAACATGCAATAAGAAGAATGTATTATGGCTAAATTTCATATGCTATTGCTAAAAGAAAAGTAGTGTGTTAAAATTTAGTTGGGTTTTCTAACGGAAAGATAAACTTCTAACCGAAAGATACAAAAAGAAGGGAAGATGAAAATGGATACTAGAGTTGCAGTAATTGGAATTATTGTTGAAAACAAAGAGAGTGTACCAGCACTAAATGAATTATTATCTGAATACGGAGAATATATTATTGGAAGAATGGGAATACCATACAAAGAGAAAAAGGTAAATGTTATTTCGATAGTTATAGATGCTCCTCAAGATGTAATAAATACTCTAAGTGGAAACATTGGAAGACTAGATGGAATATCTAGTAAAACTGCATATAGCAACATTTAAACCCGTTAGAAAATCATAAGTTAAGGGAGGAATATTTTATGGAAAAGACAGGAGTTTTATCCAAGACAGCTTATGATTTTTCAAAAAAAGTAGATGTTATACAAACAATAATAATAGCTCTACTTGCATTTTTAGTACCAACATTTTTAGCTAAATTATTATCTGTAGTTTTTGGTGCTCAAAGTTTTGTAGCAACTAATTCACAATTAATAGTTGGATCTATTGTAAATTGTGCATTGGTGGTTAGTGCAATTAATTTAAAAGGATGGAAGAAAATACTATTTGTTGTAACCATGCCATCTGTTTCTACTATTGCTAGTGGATATATATTTGGACCATTATCTATGCCAATGATATATATGATTCCAGCAATATGGGTAGGTAATTTTACATTAATACTTGCATTTAAATATTTGATGCTAAATAAAAAGCAAAACTACTTTTTGGCTGGAGTAGTTGGAATAATAGTAAAAGTTGCTATTATATTTGGATATTTTAGTGTTTTAAATGCATTTGGAGTATTCCCTGCAAAAGCAGTTGCAACACTTCAAAAATCTATGAGTTTAATTCAACTTATTACAGCTACAGTAGGAACAATTTTGGCTTTTGGAATATATAAAGCAGAGGGAATAAGTGAGAAAGAAATTAGGGAATAATTATATAAAATAGGTATAAAAAAAGTAGTCTTTTTAGACTGCTTTTTTTTCAACCTCGGAACCACTTTTATCTTCATTTAGTGCTTTTTGCTTGTTTGTATATTTAGCTAGAGGAAGAAGAAAATGTTGCTTTACTAATTTTTTTCTTTTCCTTTCATGAGCCTTATCTAGCATGTTAGAAACAAACAAATATACCGTTATTATTGGTAAAGAGACAAAGCATGTGATACTTAAGAAAAAGTGCATTGCAATTGAACTCAATGTTGGAATCCTATTGGCTCTTAAATATCTAGAATGTAATACTATATGGATTATGCAAAATAAGATTGAAAAAATTAATATAGCAAAAAGAGCTACTGTTGAAATTTGCAATATCTGGTTTTCACCATTAATAAATGCTAGAATGTCTATTTTTTCTTTAGCAAAAACTGTTGAATAAATAGAAAAAATTGAAAACATTATAGCAAATACCAGTGCTAAGCTTGCAAAAATACATCTCACACTGTAGCCTCTTAAAAGACTTGTTTTACTTACGTGGTTTCGAATATACATTGGCATTAATAATAATAAGCCAAAATATAGTATTAGAATTATCATCACTATCTTCATATCATATGCCTCCTTCAGAGGATATTATAATATTTTTTTACTAATATGTCAATAAAAATATGCGTTTTATTTCACATAAAAAAGAGAGACCACTGTTGTGATCTCTCTAAATTTTGGATTACTTATTGTAAATATCTTTAAGATATCTTGAAAGATATTTTGCTTCAAGTGTGTCTTTACCTGAAGTTACTGGTAAGTTATCCTCGTTGAAAGTATATGTTCTAACACTAACTTTTCCATTTCCTAGGTTTCTGATAAAGATGTAGATTTCATCATCATCACTATCACTTAGTGTGGTTGACATATCAATATAGAAGAGGACGTTTGCATTTGGTACGTCTTTTCTAAATCTTTCAATTTCTTGTTGTATTGTGGTGTAAATGTTCATATTATTTGCCCTCCTTGTGAACTAGACTTTGTTTTTCGTGATAACCTTCGTGATAGTGGTCAACACTTGGAAAACTACGTTTGTATTCTATATTTACATAGTTTTCTAATTCGTCTATTTTCATTTGTTTTTGAAAACAAATTTGAACTCTACCATATTCATTTACCCAATACTTAGTAACATATACTATGTTTCTTCGTAGTGATTGAATATTGTAGCTAACACCAGTACAATCTGTTAGAGTATTTAACTTTTCTTTACACATTTTTTTACGATCTTCAAAAGAGTGTTTTATGTTTGACTTTTTGCAATTATCATTGCCCACTCTTTTAATGTTCTTGCTTGAAGTGTGTGAGGTTTTAAACATTTTAAATTCCTTTTAAAGATTAAATTAATATGTGGTTTAAGTTAAATATATATGTGCTAAATGAAAATTTACCTCCTTAGCTTAGTTAAAGTTTATATTAGTCAATTATAGCCATTTTGCAGCTTCTTTTACGAAATTTATTGCGCCTTTGTTAGTTCTTATTGATACTAGTTCACTTACATAGTTTCCTTTTGGTTTTTTCCAATTACCTTTATGGATTTGGTAAATGTATGTCCAATTATTTTTGAAAGCAAACAAATACTTTTGCGTTTTGTAGATACCATGTATCTTTACAAATATTTTTGTTTTCTTTGCATTATTTCGTATAGTAATTTTAGATTTAGTGTTTGTTTCTATTTCATATTTTACCTCCTGCAAAAGATTTAGCAGCTCTATAGATTGCTCTTTTTTCGATTCTTTTGTCATAAAGACCTTTCTGCTCAAATTTGAGCGCTGTTAAAAATTAATTGACATTATAATTATACCACAGTTGACATAATTTGTAAAGTAAACAAAGAAAGAGTGGCAAGTTTGCCACTCTGTTATAATAAACTAATTTCTATTTATTGCTTTCTTAAAGTCTTTTAGTTCTTCTTTAAAGAATCTTGCTACACCTGATGGAGAAGTTGTTCTTTCATATATATCTACAACTGTCGGTTTAAAAGGGTTTGTACCAGAGAAGATGTTGTTATATATATTTGCTTTTCCATTTTTAATTCGTACTATGTAGCGAATTAAGACATCGTTTTTATTTATAAACTCAGCACATAATGATAGTCTAGTGTCATCTGTTCTAACAATAAAAAGTTTTGGATTATCCAAAAGATCAACAACTCTTTTTAGTTCTAGAACTTTTGCTACCATTTTGCAAAATGCTTTTACGTCTTTTTCTTCCATATTACCTCCGCTCAAATTTGAGCATTATTTAAATTTAATATACATAATAATTATATCATAAATATTGGAAAATGCAAATTCAAACAAAAATATTATGAAAACCAGACATTATTCTTGACACTGAAAGAATCGCGTTATATAATAACGACGAGCATCAAAGAGAAAATATTGCTAAATTTAGCGATATTGTGCCTAGAGTAAATTTACAAAAAGGAGGGAAAATTTATGAACGATTATGTGGATTGTAACTTATCTCGAGAAGTACTAGACACTATGCTAATTGCTCAAAAAATTAGCAAAGAATTCCAAGAGAGAGAGATAACAGCTTTGGACTTTTTCTTAGCTTCACTTGAGTATTCAGATACAAGTCTATTAGAGCTTATTATTGAGGCTCAACCAGATATAACTAGTCAAAGACTGGCAGCAACACCTAATGTTGTAGCAATCATGTCTAATAAGAGTATGTATCAAAAATACGTTGCTAAATCATATGAAGTGTTTCTTGAAGCAAAGAAAAAGAAAGAGGAAAATCAACAGTTCATTGTGGAAGGTATCTTAAAGCAAGATATTCTAACACTTGAGACATATATGCTTGTTATGGATTTAGAATATGGCTTAAGTCAAGACCTAGAAAAAGCACTTTCTATGGCTGAAGCTATATGTGAACAAATAGATGTTCCTGCAATACAATTAGATGATCTGCTTTACTGTATCATTTCAAATGAAAATAGTAGAGCTACAAAATATATAGCAGAGCAATATAAAGTTAATGTCAAAGAACTAAAAGTTGACCTTGGAAACACACTTGGAATAGAGGGGTTGGTACTAAACCAGAAAGAACTAGCAAAACAAAAAAGTGGCAATAATTATGCTATTGTAAAACAACCATTACAAATACCTGAAAGCATAAAAAATTGTGTCACAAATCTTAATAGTAAATTTTCAAAAGGAAAATGCGACATCATGGGTAGAGATGATGAAATATATGAAGTATGGAACATTATCTCTAAAAAGACCAAAAGAAATGCCATATTAATTGGCGAACCAGGAGTTGGTAAGTCTGCCATAGTTGAAGCAATTACTTATAGCATACTTAATGGAACTTGTCCAAAGGAATATAAGAATTATACTGTTATAGAATTAAACTTAAATTCAATGGTTGCTGGAACTCATTATAGAGGAGACTTTGAAGCTAAGGTTCAAGATTTAATTGATTTCATCGAGAAAAAAGATAATTTGATTGTCTTTGTAGATGAGATTCACCAAATCATTGGTGCAGGAAATGCAGAAGGTAGTGGACCAGATTTAGCAGGTTCAATTAAGCCTATTCTTGCACGTGATGATGTTGTGTTTATTGGTGCAACAACAATGGATGAATACAGGAGAATATTTGATTCGGATGGAGCTTTAAGTCGTAGATTTGAACGTGTTGTTATTGAAGAACCTAAAGGTAAAAAACTTAGAGACATGATTAAAGGTAGAGTTAAAACTTTATCTGATTTTCATAATGTTACTTGTACTCAAGAAATGCTTGAAAACGTAATAGTTAGTGCATCAAGCTTTAATGATATTGCTAATCCAGATAGAACAATAGATTTACTAGATAAAAGTATGGCTGTTGCAAAAATTGATGGAGATAAAGCATTAAAACTAGAGCATATTCAAAAGGTTTATAGACGTTTCTTTAAACAGTTTGATACCTATACTGTTAAGCAAAAGAGAATTACTGCATATCACGAGGCTGGACACTTTGTTGCATGGCTTTTATCTAAGACAAAAGTTAATGAAAAATGTACTTTAATTTCTATTGTACCTGCTTTTCATTGGGCCGGAGTTACCATGTTTGATAGAAGTGACAAGATTGATTCTTCTGGTACAATGCAACTTTTAAGAGATTCAATTAGCATTGGAGTTGCTGGAAGAATTGCTCAACAATTTGTTGAAAAAGCTATCGATACTGGTGCATCTTCAGATATTCAAAATCTTGTAGCACAAATTGAGGAGTATTTCTTAAATTGTGGTATGGATGAAAAATATAAGAACTATGCATTCAACGATGATAGTAAGCTTATGATAACAGATGAGGTAACTGCAGATATTAGAAAAAGAACTCAAGATTTAATTAATGAAGTTTATGCTGAAACAGAAAAATTACTTGAAGAAAATAAAGATGGTCTAGATAGAGTTGCTAAACTTTTATATGAGAACAAGATAATTACTGCTACTCAAGCTAAAAGAGCATTCTATAATAAAGGGCGTAAGAAAAAAGGCGTAAAGATAGAACAAAAAGAGATGGCTACAAAAAAATAAGGAGAAAACAGGGGTTAAATACTCCTGTTTTTTCTTGTAAATGAGAGTTTTAAGTGATATAATGTTTTTTGTAATGGGCCATCGCCAAGTGGTAAGGCATCAGACTCTGAATCTGACATTCGTAGGTTCGAATCCTACTGGCCCAGCCAATGATTTAACTCATGATTTATTCATGGGTTATTTTTTATATTTTAAAACTATTACAGCTATATTATATTAATTATTATATATATTTATGTTTATTGTATATTTTAAGTATATATAATATAATTTTATCAAGGAATATAACTTGTACGGAGTAGACTAAAGATAAAAAATGAGAGGTAAAAATATGGAAGAACAAGAAAAGGCATTAGTAAAAAGTGAAGTTGAAGATTTCGCAGATTTTAGCATAATTAGATATGCTCAAGTTTGGGAAGATGCAGATATTCTTCTTGAAGGTTTAGATATAAAAGAAGATGATGTTTGTGTATCTATTGCGTCTGCAGGAGAAAATGCTCTTGCACTACTTACAAAAAATCCAAAGAAAGTTTATGCACTAGATTTAAACTTTACTCAAATTGCATGTTGCGAACTAAAGAAGATGGCATATAAGTATCTAGATTATGATGAATGTATGGAACTTATTGGTGTTAAGGAATGCAAAAATAGACTAGATCATTATTTTAAAATAAAAGATAAACTATCTCCTAAAGTTCAAGAGTATTTTGTTGAAAATAGTGGAGCAATAATTAAAGGAATAATTCATTCTGGAAAATTTGAAAACTATTTCCATATTTTTGGAGAAAAAGTTTTACCTTTAATTCATTCAAAAAAAGTTAGACAAGAGTTATTAAAAAAGAAAACTCGTGAAGAAAGAATTGCTTTTTATGATAAAACATGGAATAACCTTCGTTGGAGAATGATATTTAAAATATTCTTCTCACGTGCAGTAATGGGAAAGCTAGGAAGAGATAAAGCATTCTTTAGATATGTTAATGTAAATGTTCCAGAACATATTTTAGAACATACTAAATATGCAATAACAGAGCTTGATACCTCTGAAAATTCATACTTACACTATATAATTAATGGCAGATATGATGATGTATTACCAGTTGCATATAGAAAAGAAAACTTTGAAATCATTAAAAATAACATAGATAGATTAGAACTATTATCTGAGTCGGTTGAAACTTTTGTTGCTCGTGACGAAGTTGAATATGTAAGTAAATATAATTTAAGTGATATATTTGAATATATGGATGACTCGCAAATGCAGATGATTATTTCTCAAATGCTTACAAAAACTAAAAAAGGTGGACGCATAGCATATTGGAATATGCTTGCAGATAAACGTGCTTCTAAGTATTTTGATAGCCTAGAGTATAAGGAAGAACTATCTGATGCACTACTAAAAAAAGATAAAGCCTTTTTCTATAGTAAGTTTATTATTGAGGAGGTAAAGTAGTATGGTGATAGAGTGGAAAAGCATGCTTTTTGTTTTGGTAGTTTTAGGAATTATGGTAGGTGTAGTTAAACTACTAGAAAAAAAGTATAATTTAAAAGCAGAAACAAAAAGAAAATTAATACATATGAGTATGGGATTTACAATGCTTACATTCCCTTACATATTTACTAGTACATGGTCTGTAGGAATACTAGCTGGAATTGCACTTGTTGTAATGTATCTGTTAAAAAATACTGGACTAAAAAAGACACTTGGTACAGTTCTTTTTGATGTTGAAAGAAAGTCTTTGGGAGAAGTATTCTTTATACTTTCAGTATTCTTTATATTTTATCTATCTCAAGGTAATCCAGTAAGTTATAGTATACCAATACTAATTCTTACTCTTGCAGATAGTACTGCAGCATTAGTTGGTAAATCTTATGGAAAAAATAAATTAAATGAAAATAATGAAGATGCAAAAAGTTTTGAAGGAAGCTTTATGTTCTTTATGGTTGCATTTATATGTACTCTTGTACCATTACTTCTTTTTACAGAAGTTGGAAGAGAAGATACATTAGTAATATCTACAATAATAGGATTAAATGTTGCAATAATTGAGATGATATCTCATACTGGTAATGATAATTTGCTAATACCATTAACATCTTATGCATTTTTGGCAACACATTTAACTCTTAATACTCATGATTTACGTCGTAATTTAATTATACTTGCAGTTATGTATGTAATTATAATGATAGTAAATAAGATAAAAGTATTTAGTAAGCTTGCAACAGTTGAGGTTTTGGTTGTTGGATATTTAACAATTATTCTATACGGATTATATGCTGTTATTCCACCTGCATTATTATTCTTAACAGCATTAACTTTACCACGTTTAAATACTAAAGAAAAAGAGAATGTATATGATTCAAGAATAATTGAGACTAATATTTTAATTGGTATTGCAATTTGTGGAATAGTTGCAATAACAGGATGGAAAAAAGAATTCTTTATGACTTATGCTACTTGTTATTCAATGCATTTAATAATGAATACATATATTCGTTTAAGATATTATTTCGATTTTTCAGATTTTAAAAGTGTTGTGCTTGCAGTTCTTAAAGGACTAGTATGTATTTTCTTACCAAGTATGTTAATACAAAAACTAGTATTTGGCGAGGTAATGGATTATGTACTAATATTTATGGTTGTTATGCAAATTGCATGTGGAATAGCTGCATATGTATCTCGTGCAAATGTTAAAAAAGAAGAATTTAGTGTAGATAACGGATACTATAACACAAGAATAATATTAGCATTAACAATTATAACTGGTACTGTTGTATATATAACAAATATGTTAGGAGCATAGTATGGAGATAAAAACAATAAAAGATGGAAAAAATGTAAATATAGAATATGGTGACTCTAAAGCTACTTGTTTTATGGAAAATACGCCAAAAGATAAGAGTGGAACTCTTGTTGGATGTGTTGGAAATGTAGATTTTAAAAATAAAGAAGAAGGACTTGCTATACTTGCAAAATGTGAAGAAATATTTAAAGAGGCGGGTTTTAAAAAGATAGTGGGCCCAATGAATGGAAACACTTGGAAAAAGTATAGGGTGTTAAAGCATAGTGAAGATGTACCTGCTTTTGCATTAGAAAATGTAAATCCAGTTACAGATAATGAAATATTCTTAAAAGCTGGTTTTAAAGAAGAGTTTGAGTATACATCTACATTAGGAAAAGTTTCAGATGCATATGATTCAGAAGTTCTAGATATGATAGAAGAACAAATTATTGATGAAGGAATTGTAATTCGTAACTTTTCTAAAGTTAAAGCTATGGAAGAACTTGAAAAAATATATAACGTATCGCGTGAAAGTTTTTCTAGAAATCCATATTATACAGATATAGATAAAGATAATTTTATTGCTCAATATACTCCATATATAGATATGGTGGATGAATCATTTATTATGATTGCAGAAAAAGATTCCAAAGAGATTGCATTTGTTTTTTGTATTCCAAATCTAGTGGAGTTGCAAAGAGGTGAATTACTTCATACTTTAATTCTTAAAACAATAGCAGTATTGCCTGAGTATGAAGACTTAGGAATTGGAAATGTAATGCTTAGAAAAATAGCAAAAGCAGCTAAAGAAAAGGGATTAGAAGATTGGATTTTTGCATTTATGTTTAAAGAAAACACATCACAAAAGATGGCAGCAAGAAATAATTCTCATACAATTAGAGAATACGTGTTATATTGCAAAGAAATATAGTAAAAATGAGGGATGATATATGAATTTAGCGTTAAAACTTGCAAAAAATTATATGGAAAAGGAAGAAGATATTTGTTTAATACAAGGAAAAAAACATGTAACATATACAGAGTTATATGAGAATGTTGCTCGTTTTGCAAATTATTTAAAGACTACGGGAGTGAAAAAAGGAGATAAAATCCTAGTTCTTGTACCTATGTCTATAGAATTATATGTGACACTTGTTGCGTCATGGTCAATTGGAGCAATTCCAGTATTTATGGATGCAGGGTTTATTCGTTCGCATGTAAAAAATAATGATTTTGAAGATATAAAATGTGTTGTTGGAATAACAAAGTATATTTTGTATTCTAATATAAACAAAAACTTAAAGAAACTTAAAAATAAAGTAAATGTTAGTGTTATAGATAAACTTGAAGGAGATTATGGTGTAGAAATTCCTGATCTTGATGATGATTATCCAGCAATTATTACTTATACAAGTGGTTCTACAGGAAGACCTAAAATTGCGGCAAGATCACATGAGTTTTTAAATTGTCAAGGCGAAATATTAGAAAAATGTTTAAATTATGAACAATCAGATATTGAACTTTCATCTGTTCCAATATTTACTCTTTCAAATCTAAGTGTTGGTATTACTACAGTAATATCTAATGGAAATTATGAGAATCTAGGAAACTCTAATGCAAGTAAATTAATTGAACAAATAAAGAAAGAAAATGTAAATAGGCTTATGGCATCTCCAGGATTACTTAACGTTATTACAAAGTACTGCTTGCAAAAAAAGATAGTACTTGATTGGGTTACAAAAGTATTTACTGGTGGAGGTGCAGTGTTCTTAGATTTTGTAGATGAACTAAGGATGGTTTTTCCAAAAGCTAAAATTGTTACTTTATATGGTTCAACTGAAGCAGAACCTATTGCAGAGCTAAATGTTCTTGAAATGAGTCAAGAAGAAATAGATCGAACAAAAAATGGATATGGTATTCTTGCTGGAAAAATAGTAGGTGTCAAAGAGTGTAAAATAATAAAAACAGGGCAAGAAGCAATAGGAAATATATTTGAGTCTCAATTTAGAAAGCTTGAAACGGAGTCTGTAGGTGAAATTGTAGTTGCTGGAGATAACGTCTTAGGTGGTTATGTGGGCGGCTATGGTGATAAAGAGAATAAATTCTCAGTTGATGGTGTAAAATATCATAGAACTGGCGATTTGGGCTTTATAGATGGTAGTGGAAAGCTATGGCTAAGAGGAAGGGAAAAAACACCATATTTTAATATTGAAGCATCTTTACATGCGAACTTTAAAGGAATTGGTAAAACAGCGGTTTTAAATGATGTAGAAAGAATAATTTTGGTACTTGAGAAAAGCTGTAAAATACCACAAAAACAAATAATAGATAGTATAACTTTTGAAACTATTAGTGAAATCAGGTATGTAAATAAAATACCTGTGGACAAACGTCATAGTACAAAAGTAGATTATAAAACACTTAAGAAAATGCTTAAAATTAAATAATTGAAAGTAAAGGGGAGAGTATATGAACTTTTTTAAAAAATGGTATACGTATCAAAAAGAAAGATTTCCAATTGCGACATATGGACTTTACATATTTTCAATAGTATTTGGTACATTTTGCTTTGCAACTGAGTCAAAAAACTGGATAATGCTTATTCCAATGTTTGTTGTTACATTGTTACAATTTTTAATGGTAAGAATTGTAGATGAGTTTAAAGATTTTGAAGAGGATTCAAAGTATAGACCATATAGACCAGTTCCACGTGGACTTGTGTCTTTAAAGGAACTAGGAATACTTGGTGGAATATGTGCAGTTATACAAATTGGTCTTACAGCTATATTAAATTTAAAAGGTCTAATATATTTATCACTAGTTTGGATATTTTTTGCCATTATGTCTAAGTCTTTTTTTATTAAAAAGTTAGTAGATAAACATATATTATTGGAAGTTACATTAGATGAATTTCTAATGCCACTTTTAGTATTATACTTGTCCACATTTGTAACAACAATTAGTGTAAAACTTATACCATTTTTAATTCTTTCATATCTTGGTTCTTGGATTGTGGAAATTGCAAGAAAAGTTAGATGTAAAGAAGATGAAGAAAACGGAGTTAAAACATATACAGCTGTGTTTGGTATTCCTAAGGCTACAACAATAGTTGTAGTACTTGAAGCATTAATTATGCTAATGCAATATTATATTTTAGGTACAAAATATATAATCCCAATTTTAGCTTTGTATGTTTTAATTAATATACCAAATTTATTATTTATAATTAAAGAAAATAAGAAGTTTGCAAAAATGGTAGGACTTCTTGCAAATATGTATTTAATATTAGTTTATGTTAGTATGTTAGCAAAGATAATAGGATAGGGGGTAGATTATGAGTTATGTAATAGAAAAAACAAGTAGTGAGTATTCACTTATGGGTGGTAAAGCTACTGCACTTTCAAAATTATCTAAAGCAATAGATAATATTCCAGATTTCTTTGTTGTAGCATATACTGCTTATGACAAAGATAAAAAAGAAATAATATCTGAAGCTGTTACTGAAATTGAAGAAAGAATAAAAGATTTTAGTGATCAAGATTATTTTGCTGTTAGATCTTCTGCTGGAAATGAAGATAGTGCAGAAAATTCTTTTGCTGGACAATTTGATACCTTCCTATATGTAAAAAAAGCAGATATAGTCTCTAAAGTTTTAGAAGTATTTAATTCTGTTTTTTCAGATAGAATAGAAACTTATAGAAAAGAAAATAATATTGAAGAAATAATGGTGCCATCTGCTGTAGTTCAAAGAATGGTAAATAGTGATAGAAGTGGTGTAGCTTTTGGTGCTAATCCAGTAAATTCAAATGTTAAAGAAATAGTTGTATCTAGTGTATGGGGGCTTGGTAGTGGTATTGTTGATGGTATTGCTACAGCAGATACTTATACAATTACAGGAGAACATATTGAAAAAAGTGTAGCAAAAAAAGACTATATGCATGTGCTTCGTGACTCAAAAGTTGTTCAAGAAGATGTTGGAAAATTATATAAAGATAAGCAAATTCTTGCTGATGAAGAAATTCTTCAGGTTCGTGATTTGGTAAAAAAAGCCGGAGAATTTTTTGGAAGATATCAAGATATAGAATGGGCATATGAAGGAAATAAGCTTTATCTTTTACAATCTAGACCTATAACTACTCTTGGTAGTGATAAAGGTGGAAAACTAAATGTTTTTGATAACTCTAATATAGTAGAAAGCTATGGCGGAATAACAACACCTCTAACTTTTTCATTTATTCGTATGGTATACGAAAATGTATATATTGAACTATGTAAGATATTTAAAGTTAAACAAGAAAAAATAGAAATGAATACTCAAATGTTTAAAAGTATGCTAGCTTTAATAGATGGACGAGTATACTATAATCTTTATGGATGGTATGGAATTCTATCAATGTTTCCAGGACTTGGAAGTAACCAGAAATTCATGGAATCAATGATGGGAGTTAAAGAGTCACTTCCTCAAGATTTGTTTCCTGTTCCAAAGTCTACTTTCCAAGATAAAATAGGAATGATGAGTGCAGGACTAGGTCTTGTTAATGGATTTTTTAAAATTCGTAAAATGACAAAAAAATTCTATGTAAGACTTAATGATGCATTAGAAGATAGAGATTTAGATACTATGGATTTGTATGATCTTCATGACTATTATTATGAGCTAGAATCTAAACTTTTACATAGATGGGATGCACCTTTGGTTAATGACTTTTTAGCTATGATATTTTATGGTCAATTAAAACAACAATGCATTGAACTTTTTAAAGAAGAAGGAGAAATGATACATAATGATCTTCTATGCAATGAGGGCGGAATTATTAGTAGTGAGCCTGCTAAACGTATTAAAGAAATGGCAAAAGTAGTTGCAAAAGATGATGAATTACTTGAATTGCTAAGAAATCCAGATATGTTATATATACAAAAAGAGCTTCCTAAATATCCTGAGTTTAATAAACTATTAAATGAATATTTAGATAAGTTCTCAGATAGATGTTTAGAAGAGTTAAAGCTTGAAACTTTAACACTAAAAGATAATCCTTCAAATCTATATTCTTCTATTGCTACATTTGCAAATAGAGTAAAAACAGTTGGAATTGAGGAGATAGATGAACGAGCAAATAGAATTGCTGCAGAGAAAAAGGTAAGACGTAAATTAAGATTTAGACCAGCTAAGAAAGCAAAGTTTAAATTTATCCTTAAAAATGCAAGGTTTACTGTTAAGAATAGAGAAAATTTAAGATTTGAAAGAACAAGATTATTTGGAAGAGTCAGAGAATTGTTTTTAAGAATAGGATTTATCCTTACATCTATGAATGTAATTGAGGATAAAAGAGATATCTTTTATCTTGAAGTAGATGAAATACTTTACTATATTGATGGTAAATCTACTACAAATAATTTAAAAGACTTAATTGCAATTCGTAAGGCTCAATACCAAAAATATCACGATATGAATCCAGATGAAAGATTTTATTCATATGGTGCAGTAAACGTTGGAAATGATTTCAAACGTGAAAAATATGCTCAAGCACAAAAAACAGTAGATGGTGAAGTTACACTAAGAGGTATTGGAGCATCTCCTGGAGTTGTACGTGGTAGAGTTAGAGTAATAACTAATCCACAAAATGCAAAACTTGAACAAGGTGAAATACTTGTTGCAGAATTTACAGATCCAGGTTGGATTATGCTTTTCCCAGCTGCAAGTGGAATATTAGTTGAAAGAGGAAGTCTTCTTTCACATTCAGCAATTGTTTCTCGTGAACTTGGAATTCCAGCAGTTGTTGGAATTACCGGACTACTAGATTCTCTTAAAACTGGAGATGAAGTAGAACTTAATGGGCAAACAGGAGAAGTTATTAAAATAACTAAAAAAACAGAAGATAAAGGAGAATAGTTAATGGATTTTAATACTATTTGTGAACTAGTAGATAAAGCATCTGCTAAATATGGTAGAAAAACATTATATAAAACAGAAACTAAGAATATTTCATATAAAGAATTAAATAATTTAGTAGATAGTTATGCCATAAATCTTAATTCTTTAAAAGGAGAAAAAATAGGTATACTTTCAGAAAATAGATATGAGTGGGAGATTGCATTTTTTGCAATTTTAAAAACTGGAAATATTGTAGTGCCATTAGATAAATCATTAACTCAAGAGGAGATAGAAAATATCTCCTCAAGAGTGGATATGAAATATGTATTTACTTCTAATAATTACTTAGAAAAGGCTAAGAAAATTAAAAATACCATTGTATTTGAAAATATAAAAATAGATTTAAAAACAGAAAAACTAAATTTTTCTAAAATTAATCCTGAAGATTTAGCAGTTGTGTGTTTCACATCTGGTACTACAAGTGAGTCAAAAGCAGTATGTTTAACACATAAGAATTTATGTGCAAATATTCATGGTGTTGAAAAAATATATAATCTTTCGATGGATGATACATGTCTTGCTGCAATGCCACTTTCACATGTGCTTGAAGGACTATTTAATATGTTAAACTCAATTAATGTTGGAGCAAGTAGAGCACATGTTAATGGTGTGGAAAACATTATAGATGCACTTGGAAAATTTAAAGTAACATATATGGGAGCAGTTCCTGCAGTGCTAGATTATTTATTAAATTATGAAGAGGAACTTGCTCATATTTCAAAAAGAGTTAATATGTTTATGTGTGGTGGAGCAAAGTTAAATATTGAAACTATTAATTCATACGCAAAAATAGGTATAAAAGTTATACAAGGATATGGTCTTACAGAGTGTAGTCCAGTTGTATCTTTAGAAACAGATAAATATCATAAACTAGGCTCTGTTGGAAAAGTTATTCCAGGAGTAGAAGTTACTATTAGAAATTTGGATGAAGAAGGAATTGGTCAAATAGTTCTAAAAGGTGAGTCTATAGGAAATTATCTAGATAAAAAGAGTAATGATTCGATTCTACAAACTGGAGATCTTGGCTACATAGATGATGAAGGTTATTTGTTTATTTCTGGAAGACAACAAGATATGATTGTTTTACCAAATGGTAAGAAGGTATTTCCTGAAGAAATTGAAGTATTGTTAAATAAAATAGATTTAGTAAATGAATCTATGGTTTATGATAATTCTGGAAAGATTGCTGCAATAATAGTCACAGATAGCTTAAATAATAAAACAAAAATTGAAGAAAAAGTTAAAAGAGTAAATAAACTTTTACCACTATTTAAGCAAATTCAAAATATTGAATTAAGATTAGAACCATTAGAAAAAACATCTCTTGGAAAAATAAAAAGAAATAAAGAAATAGAGGAAAACATAAATAAAGATGAAGTTAATGGAAGTAGTGAGGCAAAAATAATAGCGATAGTTAAAGAACAAACTAGAAAGAATGAGGTTAAAACAACAGATAGACTTCTTGAAGATTTAGGTGCAGATTCTTTAGATTTTGCTACTATTATTTGTAAAGTTCAAAAAGAGTTTAACGTCAAGTTTACAAGAGAACAAAAAAGTGATATAAAAACTATAAAAGACATAATAGAAGAGGTAGAAAAATGAAAAAGAATAAGATTATAAAAATTATATGTATTGTTATTATTTCATCGATGCTACTATTCTTGCCAATGATGAATAAAAATAAAACATTTTCAGACTCTGGTTTTGATTATGATTATGATAGTGGATCTTCATGGGATAGTGGAAGTAGTTGGAGCTCAAGTTCTAGTTCAAGTTCTTGGAGTTCTTGGGATGATGATGATGATGATTATTCTGGTTCTGGTTCATCTGGAGAAGTAACATTGGGTGGAATGATTTTTTTCGTTGTTTTTATGGCAGCATTTCTTGGATTTGTTTTTGTCCCAGATATAATTAAAGGAGCAAAAATAGAGAAAAACTCACAAAGGAAAGCTACTGATGCAAAAGCTGATATGGAAGAAGGCGTGGAAAGATATATAAGAAGATACTTTGTTCCAAATTTTGATAAAGAAGAATTTAAAAATGAATGTTATAAAATCTATCTGGATGTACAAGATGCTTGGATGAATTTTGATTTAGATAAAGTAAAAAATGTTTTGTCAAACGAGCTTTTAGCACAATATGAATCTCAACTTGCAACGTTAGAAGTTAAAGGAGAACAAAATATAATGGAAGATTTTGTCCTTGTAGATTCCATTTTAACTAGCGCAAAAGGAGAAAATAATACACTGGAAGTTACTATGACACTTATAGTTAGATTTAAAGACTATATAATTAATCAAGAAACTAAAGAAGTACTTAGAGGAAGTAACAAAACTGCTCATACAGTTACATATGAAATGATATTTAGAAAAGAAGTAAGTGAAGAAAGAACAATTAAATGTCCAGGTTGTGGAGCAGAAGTAGACATTGTAACTAGTGCAACTTGTCCATATTGTCATCAAGAACTTGTAAAAGATAGTACTAACTGGGTATTAACTCAAAAAAGAAATAAATATCAAAGATAGGAGAAAAATATGAACGAAGCATTAAATAATATAATTGAGCAAGATAAAGATTTTAGTGAAGCTAAATTCAAGTCTAAAGTGCAAAATATGTTTGTACAAGTGAAATTATCTATGGTAACAGGAAAAATTCAAAAAATCGACCATTTTGTTGCAGATGAGGTATATAGAAAAATAGAATCAAAAGTACAAAGCGATATAGATAATGACAGGATACAAATGTATGATGAATTAAATGTTGCAAATATTGAAATTGTAGATGTTAGAGAATATGAAGATCATTTTGAAATAGATGTAAGACTTCTATCTCGTGCACTTGAATATTATATCTCTAGAGATACTAGAAAGTATTTAAGTGGTAATAATTCTTCAAGAATAGAAAAAAGTAATCTAATTACATTTTCTAAAATAAAAAATGCTAAAGGACTTAAAGTTTTAAGAAAATGTCCAACATGTGGAGCAGTTGTAGATATAAATAGAGATGGAAGATGTGAATACTGTCACAATATCTTTAATTTAGATGATTACGATTGGATTATTACAAAGATGGATGTATAAAAAATGTGTAAAAAGAGGGTAATTAATTACCCTCTATTTTTATTATTACATTTATATAATTTTTCTTGTCATTTATTCTATCTCTTGATATAATACAAAAGAACGAAAGATGAGAAATTTTAGAATTTATATTAAATATAAAGGGGGAATATTATATGAAAAATATTCTAGAAATAAGTAAAGGATTAGGCATTCCAGACGATTATGTTGAATGCTACGGAAAAAACAAAGCAAAAATAACAGAAGAGTATTATGATACTATTAAAGATAGACCAAATGCTAAATTAATACTTATGACATCTATTAACCCAACTCCATTTGGTGAAGGTAAAACTACACAATCTATAGGTCTTGGTATGGGATTAAATAGAATAGGTAAGAAAGCAATAGTTGTACTTCGTGAACCATCTCTTGGACCTGTATTTGGTATTAAAGGTGGAGCAATAGGTGGAGGAAAAGCAACTGTAGAACCATCTGAAGATATTAACCTTCATTTTACAGGAGATTTCCATGCAATTACTAGTGCAAATAATTTACTATGTGCAGTAATAGATAATCATATATATTTTGGCAATGAACTAAATATAGATGTTAATAGAATAGTAATTAAACGTGTGCTAGATATGAATGAAAGATCTCTAAGACATATTGAGATTAAAGACAAAAAAGTACATTATGAAACTGGTTTTGAAATTACTGTTGCATGTGAAATTATGGCAATATGCTGTTTAGCTACAGACAGAGACAATCTTCGTGAAATGCTTGGAAATATTCTTGTAGCCTATACAGTAGATGGTAAGCCAGTATATGCTAAAGAATTAAAAGTTGTTGGAGCTATGATGGCACTTTTAAAAGATATTTTGAAACCAAACTTAGTTCAAACAGTAGAAGAGACTCCATGTCTTGTTCATCTTGGACCTTTTGCAAATATTGCTCATGGATGTAATTCAGTTGTTGCTACAAAACTTGGTATGAAAGTTGCAGACTATGTTGTAACTGAAGCAGGATTTGGTTCAGACCTTGGTGCAGAGAAATTCATGGATATTAAGTGTAGAAAAGCAGGACTTAAACCAGATTTAAGTGTTGTTGTTGCTACAGTTAAAGCATTAAAATATAATGGTGGTATGCCAGTAGATGAATTATCTAATGAAAGTCTTGAATATCTAGAAAAAGGTGTTGCAAATCTTGGAAAACATATAGAAAATATGCAAAAATATGGTGTTCCAACTATGGTATGTATTAATAAATATACTGCAGATACAGATGCAGAAGTTGAGTTTATTCGTCAATATGCTGCAGGATTTGGAGTTGAGGTAGAAATATCTAGAGCCTTTGAACTTGGATCTGAAGGAACAGAAGATTTTGCAAGAAAAGTAGTAGAATTACTAGATACTACAACTTCAAATTATCACCCATTATATTCTACAGATTTGTCTATTGAAGATAAAATAGAGACTATTTGTAAAGAGATATATGGAGCAGGAGAAGTAGTATACTTAGATGAAGCTAAAGAAAATATAGCTAAAGCTAAAGAATATGGTTATACAAATACACCTGTATGTATTGCAAAAACACCGGCATCTTTAACAGATGATGCAAAAGTTTTAGGTTGTCCAAAAGACTTTACTATTACTATTAGAGATATTAAGATTAATAGTGGTTCTGGATTTATAGTTGCATATGCAGGAAGTATAATGACTCTTCCAGGTCTTGGAAGACACTCAAGATACGAAAGCTACGAGTAAAAAACTCTTAAAAATATACATAAAGTGAAGACTTTAATATATAAAGTCTTTACTTTTTTTTACTTTTATTATATCATTATAAGTAACTAGGATAAGAGAGGTAATTATTATGCAAGTAAAAGTAATAATGCAAAAAGAAAATGAGAATACATTAGCAAATGCTATTTCACAAAGTCTAGAAGAAAATGCTAAAAAAGCATATTTTTTTATTGGTAATTTTAAGGAAACTGGATACAAAATAATAGAAGAAGACTTAATTGATACTAAGACTAAACTATATTTTGCTATAGGAATAGATAAAAGAACTACTACAAGAAGTATGTTAGAAGGACTACTAAATTATACAGATGATGTATATTTTTATTCAAACAACAATATGAATGAATATGTATCAAATATTTGTGTATTTGAGTATACAGATAGAGCATATATGTTTGTTAGTGGTTCAAATATTTCTGAAAGTGGTATTACTACAGATTTATCTTTATATACAAAAATCACTTATGATTTAAAAAATGCTACAGATAAAGCAGAATATAAAGATCAAATAAAAATGATGCTTAAAGAAGTAGAAGAAGCAGAATTTACTAAACTAGATAAGAAAACTATATTAAGTTTAGTAGAAAATAAAGAAATATTCTCAACTAGACAATATAATCATTCAGTAATGAGTATATCTGAACTTCTTGGTAAAAAAGAAAAAATAGAAGAACCTAAAAAAGAGGAAGTAAAAGAAGTTGCAGAGGATGTATATAAAACAGATGTTGAAATTCCAAAAGTAGACTTAAGTGGCTCAGATATTTCAATAGATATAGATATTCCAGAAGTCGAAGTTGAAGATAAAAAAGATGAACTTGCAATAGATTACGTTGAAGATAAAATAAAGATACCCGAAGGTATTGAATCATATGAAGAATATGGTGAGGAAGAAGAAACAAAACCAGAGAAAAAAGAAGATAAAATAGATGAAAATAACGAACTATATGATGCTTCTATGGCAAATGATGAGGTGGATTTTTCTGAAACTTTAGATATTAATGATATGCTATTTTCTAAAGCAGAAGTAAAATTAGATGTTAAAGCATCTAAAACTAAAAAGAAAAAAGCAGAAAAGCAAGAAGACCAAGTAGTTAGTTCAAAAAAAATTAATTTAAATAATGTTTCAAACTTAATATTTGAAACAGGTGCAAAAAATGCCAAAGAAGAGGATTCAATTAAAGTACCAAATCAAGTAAAATTAATGATTCCAGATTTCTTTGGACTAGATGAAGCTGAAAGTGAAGATGTAAATGGTACATTATATAAAGTTAAGCATATATCTTTAGAAATTGTTGATGCTAAAGAAAATAAAACATACAAAGATGAAGATGCTAAAATAATGTATAAACCAAAACAATCATTTTTAACTTATGTTAGTGATATGCTAAAGAATGTAGACTATGCTGAAGAAGATATCATTAGAATAAATAAAGTAAGTGATAAAGAATATGTTATTGAAGTAATAAATAAAAAATTACAAGAATATAAAGTATGGTCTAAACTATGTAATCAAAACTTTAGAGCATCAACTAAAAAGTTTGGTGTAATGTAAAATAGGCATGAAAAAGGAGTGTTTTTTAAACACTCTTTTTTTTAATAAACCCCCTAAACGTTTTAGCAGATCCTTTCATATCCAATCCTTTTGGCTTGTTATTTTTTATATAAAGATACGTTTCTCTTTATAATATTTTTTTATATTTAACGAACTTTCATTAAATAATATTAATAATCCAAACAAACCCCATTAGAATTCAAGTCATTAACTAAAAGTCTAGCCTCATTAATGTTTTCTACGTTGACTTGTATTTTAAACATTTCAATGATCTCAATCATTCGCATGCTTAAAACTTTCTTGCTGCTTAAGTGTGAGAATGTTTTTAAGAATTCATCTCTATTTACATTGTCTTGTAGTACTGTATTTTCATTGTAAATTGTACATAGATGATCGAATACTTTCTTTAGTTCACTAGCACTGTATTTTGTTTTTGCACTTTTGACCATATCTTTAAATAAAGAAAATTGATCATTTGTAAGAAGTTTACGATTTTTTAAGATTTTGTTGTAAACTGTTAAAACTTCTTTATCAGTGTCTGCATCAAGTAATTGATTTAGTTGTTCAAAAGATAGTGATGTGATATCAGATATCTCTAATGTGTCCACTAGTTCAACTACTTTCTCAAAATAAGTTAATGCTCCATATTTGTCTGTATCGTCCATGTTAACATTGTAGATTGTACAAATATGTTGGAAAAACTTCCATAGTTCCCTTTCGCTTCCCACGTAATATTTTTTTCCTTTTAACTCTCTTTTAAATGATTCATATAATTCATCAGATAATTCAACTTGATCTAAATCATCATCAAGAAAGTCCCTCAATTCCATGTCTGAAAATAAATCCTTTTCAGCAATTCCTAATTTTTTTTCACATAAATTTTTAATCATTTTGATTTCCATAAAATAAAATCCTCCTATTTTTTTAATCTAAATTTCTCATGCCAAATTAGGACGAGGATAAAAATATCACTGCTACTTAATATTATACTACTATATTTATGTAAAGTCAATAGTTTTAGCTTCATTTAGAGGACGTATAGTCATATATGTTATTTAACATAAATGTAACATTTAAAGCTAAATTAAAATAAAATAGCTTGAGATCCTTCAAAAGGTTGCAAAATCTAGCAAAATGGTATAAAATTCAAGTGTTAGAAGGGGAACTATATGGAATTAAAAAAATTAGAATTACAAGGATTTAAATCATTTGCAGATAAAACAGAAATAATTTTTTTAGATGGTATTACAACTATCGTAGGGCCTAACGGAAGTGGTAAGAGTAATATTTCAGATGCTATTCGTTGGGTAATAGGTGAACAAAGTGCAAAAAATCTTCGTGGAAGTAAGATGGAAGATGTTATTTTTGCAGGTACTGAAGCAAGAAAGAAAATAGGTTTTGCGGAAGTATCAATGTATCTAGATAATTCAGATGGCACTTTGCCTATAGACTATAATGAGGTTATAGTTACAAGAAGAGTATATAGAAGTGGAGAGAGTAATTATCTAATTAATGGAACTGAATGTAGACTTAAAGACATTCAGGTGCTTTTCATGGATACTGGTCTTGGTAAGGATGGTTATAGTATTATATCTCAAGGTAAAGCAGATGAGATACTATCTAATAAATCTGAGGAAAGAAGACATATTTTTGAAGAAGCTGCAGGTATTGTTAAATATAGAACAAGAAAAGAAGAAGCACAAAGAAAACTAGAAAATACACAGACAACTCTAACAAGAGTAGGAGATGTTATCGCAGAAATCGAGAATAACATTGAACCTCTTCAAAAACGTGCAGAAACAGCTAAAGAGTATTTAAAATTAAGAGATGAATTAAAACTTCTAGACGTTAAATTATTCATTAATGCCGTAGATAACAATTCATCTAACATTGAACAAATAGATGATATGTTAAATACTTTAAGTCAAGATATAGAAAAGCAAGAAGCTTTAACTCATGAAAATGAAGAAAAGAAAATAGAACTTAAGAATAAAGTTAATGAATTAAGTACAAAGATTGAAGAATTAAGAGAAAAGTTTTTCCAAGTAGAAAATGAAAAAGAAAAACTAAATTCTAAGATTTCACTACTTGAGGCAAATATTAATGCTTCAACTGTTAACTCTCAAAGACTTGAAGGTGAAATTACAGAAGATAATGAAAAAATTAATCTTTTAAAAGAAGAAATGGAAAAAAGACAAGCTCGTCGTGAATCTGTTTTTCAAAACAAGAAAAAGTTTGAAGAAGAGTTAGAGCAAAAGGAGACAGAACTTAATGCTATTGTTGCAACACTAGATGAAAGAGGACTTGAAATTGAAGCACGTAAGAAGACAATAGAAGATAATAATGATAAAAAGTTTGATCTTAAAGCAGAAAATAGTAGCTTGTCTGCTACAATTGAAGCTGAAGAGAAAAACTTAGAAGAAAAACAAAAAGCTAGTGAAAAAAGTATTTCTCAAAAAGATAATTTAAACTTTGAATTAAATGATGTATTACAAGTAGTATCAAATAAAAATAAAGAATTAGATGCAATAAATGAAAAAGTAAGTACTTTTGAAGAAAAACTAAAAGGTCTTCAAAGTACAAAAGATACATTAGAAGAAAAACGTTCTCAAATGAATCAAGACTTAATGACTGCTAAGGCAAAATTAAACTATATGGTAAATCTAGAAAATGAGAATGAAGGATATTCTAAATCTGTTAAAGGGATACTAGATTATGCTAAAACTAATAGCAAAGTTCATGGAACAATTGCAAATATTATTTCTACAGATGAAAAATATGAATATGCAGTAGAAATAGCACTTGGTGGATTTATACAAAATATAGTTGTAGAAGATGAACTTATTGCTAAAAACTTAATTACATATTTAAATAGTAATCAACTTGGAAGAGTTACATTTTTACCATTAGATAACATTGTTTCTGTTCCAGATGTGAATAATAAAGTGTTAAAATATGATGGTGTACAAGGTATAGCTTATGAACTTGTGTCTTATGATAAAAAGTATGAAAAAGCTGTAAGACTTGCACTAGCTAATACTATAATAGTAGATAATATGGATAATGCAATAGAACTTTCTAGAAAAACAAAAAATAGCTATAGAATAGTTACACTTTCTGGTGAACTTGTTGCGCAAACTGGTAGTATTACTGGTGGTAAAACAGCAAACAGAAATGCTGGTGTTATAGGTAGAAAAGAAAGAATTGCAGAATTAAAAAAATTAGTTGAACAAAAACAGGTAGAATTAGATAAAGCAAAAGGTGAAGTTTTAGAACTTGAAAAACAAATAGAGGCAGAAAAGAAAAATTATGAAGAATTCTTACCTCAAAAAGAAGAACTAGTAATTGAGGTTGCTACTTTAAATGAGAAAAAAGAGCATATTAGAAAAGATATAGAAAAAATAGATACACAAAAAGAAACAACTAAAGAAGAAGTTGAGGCAATTAAAGCCAATATTGAAAAATTAAAAGAAACAATTTCTTCAAACGAAAAGTCTATTTTTGATATAGATGTAGTAAACCAAAAAGAACAAGAAGAGATAGATGACTATGTAAGATTTAATAGAGAAAAACAAAAAGAAATAGATATCTTAAATGAAGATGTTGTAAATCTTAAAGTATCACTTTCTTCTTTTGATGAAACAGTATCATCTATAGATGAAATGAAAGAAAAAATTGAAGAAGATATTTCAAACTTCAATGGTTCAATAGAAAAGAAAAAAGCGGAAATTGAAGCTATTAAGACTCAAATTGAAGGATTTAATGCTGAAATTATTGAAACTCGTGAAACAATCGAAAACAGCTCTAAAACAAAAGAGGATTTTGAAACAAATACCAATGCACTTAAAGAAGAAAAATCTAAATATGAGCAAGATTTGGAGCAAATAGACACAGGTATAGTTACAACTTTAAATACTTTAAATAGTATTAAAGAAGAAAGAGCTAAAGTTGAATCTAAAAAGATTAAATTTGAAATGGAGCTAACTAACCTTAAGAATAAAATGTGGGAAGATTACGAGCTTACTATTGCAAGTTCTAGACCACTTATTCCTGAAGGAGAAGAGATTAATATTAAACAAACAGAAAAACAAGCAAATAAACTTAGAAAAGATATTAAAGATTTAGGTGAAGTAAATATTAGCGCTATAGAAGAATACCAAAAAACAAAAGAAAGATATGACTTCATTATGAATCAAAAAACAGATCTTGAAGAAACTAAGAAGAAGTTAGAAAACTTAATAGATAATATGACATCTATTATGAAACAACAATTTGAAACTAACTTTAAAGTTATTACAGAAAACTTTAATAATACATTCAAGAAGCTATTTGGTGGCGGTAAAGCAGAGCTTAAGCTATCAGATGAAAATGATATATTAAATAGTGGAATTGAAATTGAAGTTCAACCACCAGGAAAGAAATTACAATCTATGTCATTACTTTCAGGTGGAGAAAGAGCATTAACAGCTACTGCATTGCTATTTGCTATACTTCAAATAAAATCACCACCATTCTGTATTCTAGATGAGATAGAAGCGGCTCTTGATGATGTTAATGTACATAGATTTGCTGAGTACATTAAAGAATACTCTAAGAAAAACCAATTTATCGTTATTACACATAGAAAAGGTACTATGGAAGTTGCTTCATCTGTATATGGTGTAACAATGCAAGAATATGGTATTTCTAAAGTTGTTTCTATGAAATTAAAATAATGATAATAGTGGATAAAGTGTATTAGTTTTACGCTTTATCTACTTTTTTATTGCTTAGAATTGAAAATTATCTATTGACAAAAATTTATATTTTGTGTTAATATGTTTTCAATACTTCAAGAAGGGGGATATATGTAATGAATGCAAACTTAAATAATAACTATTTTGTATATTATTTTGGATTCTTAGGCTTTTATTTTAGCGTAAGATATTTTGCATGCTTAAAAAATATATATTTCAATATGGGAAGTAGAGAAATGTTACGAGTGTAAATTTTTAATTCCGGATAAATAGTAATTGGCTAGTAACATATAAATTAAATAATGAATTTATTGAGAGTCTCATATTGAAATGAGACTCTTTTTTGTTTGAGGAGGTATTATTATGATTATAAAATTAGAAAAGGAAACTAAAGAAAGTGTTATTGATGCAATTAAGAAAATGATAGAAAAAGAGGAAAGAATAATTGTAGAAAATGAAGCATCAGATTGTAAGATTATTGGTATTATTGGAGATTCCAAAGATATAGATAGAAATGTTATATCTTGTATGAAAGGTGTAATAGATATTATAGATGAGACAGAAAAATATAAAAGGGCAAATAGAAAGTTTCATCCAGACGACACTATAATATCTATAGATGAGGAGAGAACTGTTGGCGGAGATAATCTTATGATTATTTCAGGACCTTGTGCTGTTGAGTCTGAAGAGCAAATAATAGAAATTGCAAAAAGAGTAAAAAATGCTGGTGCCAAATATCTTAGAGGGGGAGTTTTTAAACCTAGAACCTCTCCTTATGATTTCCAAGGTCTTCAATATGAAGGACTTGAATTGTTAAAAAAGGCAAGAGAAATAACAGGACTTAAAATAGTTACAGAAATAATGTCTACAGATGATATAGAGTTATATGAAAAAGAAGTAGATGTAATTCAAGTTGGTTCTAGAAATATGCAAAATTTTGATCTTTTAAAAAGACTTGGAAAATTGAACAAACCTATACTTTTAAAAAGGGGACTTTCAGCTACAATTGAAGAGTGGCTTATGGCAGCTGAATATATTATGAGTGAAGGAAATCCTAATGTTATTTTATGTGAAAGAGGAATTAGAACATATGAAACAGCAACTAGAAACACATTAGATATATCTGCAATTCCTTTAATTAAAAAAATGAGTCATTTACCTATAATTGTAGATCCTTCTCATGCTGCGGGAATTAGGTGGATGATAGAACCATTATCTAAAGCTGCTGTTGCTATAGGAGCGGATGGTTTAATTATTGAAGTACATAATAATCCAGACAAAGCTTTATCTGATGGGGCACAGTCTGTAACACCAGATATGTTTGATACAATAATAGAGGATATCAAACCAATTGCAACAGCAATAGGACGTTCATTATAACCACTTATTTGACATAATACATTAATAATGTTATAATCTTTCATACATTTAGAAGATATTCAACCTTGTAAAATAATTTTTAAAAGGAGGATTTGTGTATGAAAATTATAGTAAAACCATTTAATAAGGCTAGACTAAAATTAAAACTTGAAGGAGATGTAGAGTTTTATGAGTTAGTTCAAAAGTGTGAGGAATACTTTAGGGTTGGGCTTGAATATGGAGTAACAAAATATTATGATAACAAGTACAAGTTGTGCTTTGAAGTACTTACAAATAACTACGCTGGTGTAAACTATGAGATAACAATAGCAAATCAAGAAATAAGTATTTATGCAAAAAATTGCAGGAGTTTAGACGATGATAGAATTGCTCTTAAGTTTAAGGAAATATTACACATATTGAGTGAAATAGTTGAGTGTTTTAAGTATCATGAAAGAATAATTCATGTATCTAATGCTACATTTACAAGGTATTATGAAGAAGGAGATTTAATATTAAATCATAATAACATTTTAATTGATGTAGAAATAGAAATGGACGGGGCAGTTGGACTTATTGCAAAACATGATAATACAACAGGTGACTATTTGATTTTTAAATCTTATTTTACCGATTCTAGCTATAATTATTCATTCTTTAATAATACTTCTTTATGTTTTGATATGCTATATAATATTTATGATGGTTCAGATGTTTTATCATATAGTTAAAATTTTAAAAATAATAGACTATTAATTTAGTCTATTGTTTTTTTATACTTTAATTGACATAACTAAGTTCTAGTGGTATAATCTTTCTGCTTTATATATTTTAAGCTATTAAAATAATTTTTAAATAGGAGGTAATATTTATGAAGATTTATTTAGAACCTTTTTCAAAGGGAGAAATAAGCTTTAATGTTAGAGGAGATGTATCGGTAGATGAGCTGGTTGCATATGTTAAAGAGAAACTTGAAGGAGTAATGTACTTTAAAGAAGCAAGTTATGAAGAAAATGGTGAGCTTGTATTTGAATTTGAAAGCAGTGTAAATGACGTTATATATAATGTTACTATTGTGGATAAAAGAGTAACTATTATTGCAGAAAATATTAAAGAGGAAAATGATCCTGAAATAATTCACAAAGCTCAAGAAATAGTTAATTCATTTAAAGATATAAATCTATATTTTAAGGGAAGGAAAGTTAGTGCTTCAAGATTTAGATTTAACAAAATAGTAAACAAAAAAGCTCCAAGAAAAGACAGAGTGGAATTTAGAATATAATTGAAACTAAAGGAGGGATGTCTATGAGAATAGAGCTAGAATCTTTTGAAAGAGGAGAGTTTAATTTAGAAGTTAAAGGATTAAGGGGATTTGAAGAAAAAAGATGCTTTTTAAACGATGTAAAATCTAGACTAAAACTTATGTGGGAATTTATGGAATACATGGAACCATGTGAAAATGGTAGAGGTTCATATGTTGTGTATAAATTCAATACAAAGAATAATGAAGTTGTTATTAAGTACAAAGATAATGAAATAAGCATTGTTGGACAAAATACAAAAGGCTTAAATGATCCATATCTTGCAAGTATACTAGATTCAATAATTACAATCTTTGATGAATTTAATATGTTATACTACGTTCAAGGGTTGCCGGTGGTTATTGAGAAGAAAAACTATGATATGAAAATAAGCGATAAGAATAAATCTGAAAAGTTTGTGATAGAGTTCTAAATTATATAGTAATAGGTAAATGTATTTTTACCTATTATTTTTTTATAATTCGTTGACGTACATTTGTTTGTATTATATAATTTGTCTAAAGGTGGTGAGATTATGAGAGCAATACTTCATTGTGATTTAAACAATTTCTTTGCTTCTGTTGAAATGCTATCTAAACCAGAGTTGAGACAAGTTCCAATGGCAGTTTCTGGAGATCCAAATAAGCGTCATGGCATTATACTTGCAAAAAATTATAAAGCAAAAGCATATGGAATATATACTCCAGAGACAGTATATTCTGCACTAAAAAAATGTCCAAATCTTGTTCTTGTAAAACCACATTATGAAGAGTATGTAAAGTATTCTAAACTTGTTAATGAAGTGTATAAAAAATATACAGATAGAGTAGAAAAATTTAGTATAGATGAATCATTTCTAGATGTTACTGAAAGTATTAATATTTTTGGTACTCCATATGAAATTGCATATAAAATAAAAGAAGAGATAAAACAAAAATATGGATTAACTATTTCTGTTGGAGTTTCGTTTTGTAAGGTGCTTGCAAAACTTGGAAGTGATATGAAAAAGCCTGATGCAATTACTGTTTTAGATGAAGAAACTTACAGAGAAAAAACAGATAATCTTCCTGTTTCTATGATGATATTTGTTGGCAAAAACACTACGCAAAAATTAGAAAAAATGGGTATTAAAACCATAGGAGATTTAAGAGCAAGTAATAAATATAGACTTGTTAAACATTTAGGAAAACAAGGTGAATTAATACATAATTGGGCAAATGGAATAGATAACGATCCTGTTAAATATTATTATGAAAAATATGAAAGAAAAAGTATTTCTAAAGGTATTACATTTGAGGCAGATAAAGACAACTATATAGAACTTGAAAAAGAATTCTTAAAACTTACTAGTGATGTATCATATTCTTTGAGAAAAGAAAAGTTTAAAGGTGATGTGATTTCTATTGTATTAAAAACTGCAGATTTTGTATCAATATCTCGTCAAAAGAAAACAGAGTATACTAATGCTTATGATGATATATCTAAAGAGGTGTTAGAACTTTTTAATGATAATTTTAAAGCAGGGATGCAGATTAGATATATTTGTGTAGGAGTTTCAGGACTTAAAAAGAGTGATGCTGAGGAACAAATAGATTTATTTTCACTTGTTGAAGATAATAAACAAAAGAAGTAAAAAAGGAGAGAAAAGAAAAAGTAACAGAGGCTATGGATAAACTTAAAGCTAAGTTTGGAGATAAGATAGATTATGCAAGTAGTATTGATGTTACAAGTAAAAATATAAAAGAAGATAAAGAATAAAAAAAGACTACCTATTAATTTAGGTAGCCTTTTGTTTTACTATGAATTAAGCTTCTTCTTGAGCTTTCTTTTGAGTTGTTTCTTCCATCATAAGTAGGAAGTTCCATTTTCTATCTATTTCAGCTTGAAGTTCTTCAATCATCCATTCATTACCAGGTTTAAACATATGTCTAAATCTCTTTTGAGTTTTTAAGAATTCTTCAACTGGTAATTTGTTTGCAGGTTTGTATGTTATTTTGTAAACACCATTTTCAACTTCATAAAGAGGCCAGAAGCAAGTGTTAACTGCAAGTTTTTCAATTTCAGCTAAATCTTCTGATGGATATCCCCATCCTCTTGGACAAGGTGAGAATGCAGCAACAAATGTTGGACCTTCAGTGTAGATAGCTTTTTCTGCTTTAGTGTAAATATCACTTAAGTTTCCAAATAATGCAGTTTGTGCAACATATGGAAGATTGTGTTTTACCATTATTTCAGTTAAGTCTTTTCTAGGTTGCATTTTTCCTGGAATTACTTTACCAGCAGGTGAAGTAGTTGTATCTGCAAAGTGTGGAGTAGAAGATGAACGTTGTGTACCAGTGTTCATATAAGCTCCATTATCATAACAGAAATATGCTATGTCATGATTTCTTTCCATTGCTCCAGATAGAGATTGTAAACCTATATCTAGAGTACCACCGTCACCACCAAATGCTAAGAATTTAGTGTTTTGTTTTACTTTACCAGCTCTTTTTAATGCTTGGTAAGTTTTTTCTGCACCAGATAGTGTAGCAGATGCACATTCAAAAGCTGTGTGAATGAATGATACATGTTTCCATGCTGTGTATGGATAAATGAAGCTTGATACTTCAAGACATCCAGTAGCACAAGATACTACAGCATTATCTTCTGGTTTTAATGCTCTTAAAACATTACGTATAACTGGAGGAGCACCACATCCAGCACACATTCTATGTCCAGATGTAAATCTAGATTCTTTTTCGACAGCGTCTTTTAAATTATATGCCATTTGTAATTACCTCCTTAATTATCCATACCTAAGTAGTGAGTAGTTTTATCTACTTTACCACTTTGAGCTATTTCTTGTAGTTTAGCGTATACTTCTTTAATGTCTGATACTTTAACATCAACACCACCAAGACCATATACATAGTCTATTGTTGGAACTGTTAATCCTTTAGTGTACATTGCAGAAGTAATTTCTGTAAATAGTGGAGCAGCATATCCGTTTACTGAATCTGCTTTATCCATTATTGCTAAAGCTTTAAGATTTCTTAATTCTTCTGGAAGTTCGTCTGCTGGAAGAGGTCTGAAAGTTCTAGGTTTTATTAAACCAGCTTTAACACCTTGTGCTCTTAATTCATCTACAGCATCTTTTGCAGTACCTGCAGTAGAGTTTAGAACAACAACACCAACCTCAGCATCATCCATCATATATTTTTCATATAAATCATATTTTCTACCTGTTAATTTGTAGAATTCTTCAGATACTTCTTTAATTATTTCTTTAGCACCAACCATAGCATCTGCTAGTTGTTTTCTGTGTTCAAAATAATATTTTTGTAGGTCCATAGGTCCCATAGAAATATTTCTTTCATCATCTAATAGATATTGAGTAGGTTTTCTTTCACCTACGAATTTTTTAACTTCTTCATCTTCAATTAACATGATGTTTTCAACTGAGTGAGAAGTAATGAATCCATCATAACATACCATTACTGGAATGTTTGCTTTTTCTGCAATTTTAACAGCCATGATTACGTTATCATAAGCTTCTTGGTTAGATTCACAATATAATTGAATAAATCCTGCATCTCTAACACCCATAGAATCTGAATGATCATTATGAATGTTTAGTGGAGCAGATAGTGCTCTGTTACCACAAACAAGTGTTATAGGTAATCTCATACCAGCTGCAATGTATAGCATTTCAAACATGTATGCTAAACCTTGAGATGATGTAGCAGTTATAACTCTACCACCAGCAGCTGATGCACCAATACATGCACTCATTGCACTGTGTTCGCTTTCAACAGCGATAAATTCTGTTGTTACTTCGCCATTTGCCACAAAGTTTGAAAAGTATTGTGGTACTTCAGTAGATGGAGTAATAGGGTAGGCAGCAACAGTATCTGGATTGATTTGTTTCATAGCAGTAGCAACAGCTTCGTTACCACTTAATCTTTCTCTTATAGCCATATATTTACCTCCTTATTCTTCATCTTTAGATTTCATTTCGATTGCTTTGAATGGACATACTTTTGAGCATACGCCACATCCTTTACAATAATCTAAATCTATTCCTTCAACGACACCGTCTTTGTGTTTAATACAATCATCTGGACAGTATCCTACGCAAAACATACAGTTTTTGCATTTTTCTTTATAATGTATAGGAGTTCTGTTTCTCCAAGACCCAGTTTTAAATTCAACTGCATTTCCGTCTTTTAGAATGTTTCCTCCGAATCCAACTTCACCCATTATTCATTACCTCCTACAACTTCATCATAAGCTCTTTCAACAGCTAGCATATTAGGCTCGATAACTTCTGGTTTTCTAGCAAATTTATGTTTAAATGATTCTTTCATATCACTTAATAATTCATCTTTAGTCATTACTCCAGTTATTTTAACAATAGCTGAAAGCATTGCTGTGTTAGGGAAGTTTGCTTTAATGCATTCTAAACTAATTTTAGTTGCATCAATAGTGTAAACCTTTCCTTTGTAACCTTTTAAATACTCAAGTATTTGTTCAGGTCTTTTACTTGTGTTAACAAGTATTGCTCCTTCTTCCTTAAGTCCGCTTGTTACATCTACAGACTCAAGTAGGGTATCATCTACAACTACAACATAATCTGGTTCATAAATGTTTGAGTGAACTCTTATTGGAGTATCACTTATTCTGTTGTATGCAGTGATAGGGGCACCCATTCTTTCTGGACCGTATTCTGGGAAGCCTTGAATGTATTTTCCAGTGTTAAAAGCAGCATCTGCAAGTAGTAATGATGCAGTTTTAGCACCTTGGCCTCCACGTCCGTGCCATCTAATCTCTATCATAGTAAAACCTCCTTTGACTATTCAACCTATAGTATATAAAACTTTTCTTTTAATGTCAATGAAAATTGTATGAAAAACTCTAAAGAAATAGAATAAAAAAACAAAAGAAATTTAAAAGGAAAAAATGTAAAAAACAAAGCACAAATTAATGTGCTTTGCTTTTGAATTTTGTTAATTATTCAACTCCTGGATTCCCAGTTGGCCCCATCGGTCCGGTTGGCCCCATAGGCCCAGTTGGCCCCATTGGTCCATTAACACCGGTAGGTCCTTGAGGAATTGTTAAATTTAATACATAGTTTGGAGCAGTACCTGTAATAGACGCTGCAGCTTGGCTTCCAGGTGTACCAGTAGTTACTGTACCTATGGTTAGAGTAGGTGTTGGCCCTGTTGGTCCACTTGGTCCCGTAGCTCCACTTGGACCTGTTGGGCCACTTGGACCAGTTACACCAGTAGGTCCTGTTGGACCAGTCGGACCAGTTACACCAGTAGGACCGGTTGGTCCTGTTACACCGGTAGGCCCTGTCACTCCAGTAGGACCAGTTATGCCTGTAGGTCCAGTAGGTCCTGTTGCACCGCTAGGACCAGTTACACCAGTAGGTCCTGTTACACCAGTAGGTCCTGTTACACCAGTAGCTCCAGTGGCACCAGTAAAACCAGTTAGCCCTGTAGCACCTGTAGCTCCTTGTGGACCTTGAGGCCCTGTAGCTCCAGTTACTCCTGTATTTCCAGTTGGACCTTGTACCCCTTGAATCCCTTGTACACCTTGAGGCCCTGTAGGTCCCATTGGCCCTTGAGGGCAAGGTGATGGAGGACATGGAGGAGGACAAGGTCTAAAGTTAAAGTCGTTAAAATCTGAGCAATAATTTTTCATAATACCTCCTTGAAAAGCTATGCTTAGTATATAGTATGTGTTTGTTTTAGTAATTGTTAAGGTATTCTGTATTTATTTTTACAGACTCATTGTCTTTGTGTATAGATTCAGCTTTTTTGTTATATAGTTTTGCTTGTTTCATTTTACCAAGTTTTGCGTAACAGTAGCATAAATTTATATATGGTATGAAAGTATAGTAGTCTTCCTCTATAAAAGCTCCACTTTTGTAATTTATCTTATCCTTTAGTGCTAGTTTAAAGTAGTAAATAGCCAAATCATACTTTTCTTTTTGCATAAAATGAATACCTATTAAAGAGCATACTTTAGCACGTGGTTTGTCTAGTTCAAAAGATCTAAATAGGGAAGAAAGATACATATCTTCACATTTTACTTGGTTATAACAATATGCAAGGTCAATACAAGCATCAATTTTGTTTTCTATCCATGCATTTTTCATATTTAAGAATTTATTATATATCATAATAGCTTTACAATATTTTTTATGATACATTAATTCTCTTGCGTAGTAATATGTTTCTCGGGCATCTAATATGTATCCTTTTTTTATATTACTTTCATATATTTCTAAGTTTCTTTTACTATATGTCTTTTTTATACTTTTGTGATGTATTTCAATATCTGCATATTGAAGTTTTCCATTTAGTTCTATAACTTCATGTACAGGACTTTTCCATTTGTAATTTTTTTCTCTTTTTAGTAATCTTTCTCTGTAGTATGAAAAATGTGGATTGATACTAGTTACGTATTTCATCATTACTATATCTGTATTTTTGGGTAATGTATTTTTTAACTGTAGTAGTTTCTTTTGATTTTCCTTAGTTATGACATCGTCTGCATCTAACCATAAAATATAGTCTTTTGTTGCTTTAGAAAACGAATAATTTCTTGCTTTGCTAAAATCATTTACCCATTTGAAATCTAGTACTTTATCTGTATATTTTCTTGCTATTTCTTTGGTTTTATCTGTAGAGCCTGTATCTACAATAATAATTTCATCTACTATGTCTTTTACACAATTTAAACATCTTTTTAGTACTTTTTCTTCGTTTTTTACTATCATGCAAAGTGATATTGTAATATAGATCACCTCCTTTTATACTATATGACAAAACTCGTGTATAATTTAAAGGTAAAATTACTAGTATTATTTATTTTTGATGATAGTATTATATTTATGGTTAAAAGAAAGAAAACTATAATTTATGTTTTAATGATTTTTATTCTAGCGTTTAGAATTGGTTATTCTTCTTATATATTTAATTTTAAATATAATGAATGGAAAAATGAAAAAAGAATTATTACTGTTGTTAATATAGATAAGGTAGAAGAAAGTAGTACTACATATGTTGGAATAATTGGCTTAGACAAAGTATGTTTTAGTGTTCAAGATGTGGATAATAAGTATTCTTTTGGAGATAAGATAACAGTTATATGTAGCAATTACAAGATTTCTACTTTAGGTAATCCCTATGAATTTAATTATAAAAGATATTTAAATTCTAAAGGTGTTGTGTTGAGATTAAATATTTCTAAGATTCTTAGTGTTCAAAAGGGTAATAGCATAGTAGTTAGTATTAGAAAAAGAATAAGTGATACTTTAGATTACACTCTTGGAAAGTATAGCAATTTAGCTAAAAGTTTAATGTATGGAGATGATGTATATTTAGATGAAACATTTAAGGAAAAATGTAGAAATATTGGAATAGGGCATATGATGTGTGTTTCTGGTACGCATGTAATGTTTTTAACTTTAGCATTTGAAAATATTGCTAATACCAAGAAAAAAAGCAAATATTTTTTAGTAATTAATTTTGTATTAATCTGTTATTTTTATATTGTTTCTTTATTTAAATTGTCTTTGCTAAGAGTGTTAATACTTGGTTTGTTAAATATGGTATTGTTCAAGAAAAACTATTTTTTAAAGGTGTTTTTATGTATATATATAATGTTAGTTATTAATCCATTTTATATTTTCAATGAAGGTGTTATCTTTTCATTTTTATCTGTAATAAGTATTAGGGTATTTAATCCTGTTATATCTTCATATGTTAAAGTTAAGCTTAAAATTACAAATAAATATATAGTATCTAATCTTTCTTTGAGCATTAGTAGTCTTGTGCTAATACTTCCATTTCAGATTTATTATTTTGGTATTATTTGTCCT
>JAFWCU010000031.1 GCA_017534305.1 Clostridia bacterium | reverse complement strand
TTATATGCGATGTGGGATAAAAATTCAAGTTATATGAAAGGTGATATTAACTACGATGGAAGAGTAACTCTTCTTGACATAAGAATTATTCTTCAAAAAATACTTAATAATGATTACAATGACGGAGAAAAATGGATAATAGATTATAATGAAGATGAAGAAGCTTCATTACTTGATATAAGAGCAATATTACAATATATTTTAAATAACCAATAAAATATGTAAAACCAAGTAAAAGGATGATGAAAAATCATCCTTTTATCATGTTTTTTCATAAAAACAAATTATTAAAAACATAAATAAGTTTTAATAATTTAACTCAAAAAGTATACATTTTGCGAGATTTACGATATAATATATGTAATAATATAACCATAAAAATAAAATAATGAAGGAGTTAAAATTATGAATCATTCAGCTTTTACAAATATAAAAAAAATATTTTTAACATTTATTATTGGTTTTTCTTTACTATTAATTAATAACACAGTAGAGGCCAAAGTTCTTTATGTGCGTTCTATTGCGTCTGGAGAAGATAATAGTAGCAATTTTGGTGATACAACACTTTTAATTTCTGGCTCTAATGAAGACAGAAAATGTATGCTTATAGATTTAGGTTCTCAGACTGATAATTCATTAATCGATTTTATCGAAAATGGTGGCGGTTGTGGTGGCAAAAGTCTAAAAGATAGAACTTTTGATATATTAATTACCCATTATCACGATGATCATATAGGAAGAGTATCTGATAGCAATATTTTGCTACAAAAAATTGTTCAAAATTATAATATAGGTAATTTATATTTACCAAAACCTACAACTGAAGTAACAACTTATGCGCAAAAAGGCGGAAAAAACTGGAGTAAATATTGGCATGAAAAATTCACATCAGCAGAATTTAAGGCGGCAAGTAAAAATCCAAATATTAATATTAGAACATTAACAACTGGTGATACCTTTACATTGGGACATGCAACTGCTAAAGTAGTATATCAAGAACAAAGACCGGTAGGATTAGAGCCAGGAACTACTGACAACCCAAATGGATGTAAGGATGAGAATAATACCTATAATAAAGCAATTAGGTACGGGAATTCACCAAACCCTGCTTTTAATACTATAGCTGGATATGAATATAGTAAATCAACAGGTAGTTCTACCAACAACGCATCGTTACTTACAATGTTTACTGTAGGTAATAAAAAGTATTTAAATGGTGGGGATATCGAAATACCAGTTGAAAATGTAGTTTTAGGTAACGAATATGATATCAAAGCTGATGTATTAAAACTAAATCATCATGGTTTTCATTCATGTAACGCTAATAGTAATTCAACTAATTTTTTAAACAAAGTAGCTGGAGGCAAAAAAATATATATTTATTATCAATCAGGATACGATACTAAAGGTAACGGAACTACTACTGGTAATTTTGGAACCAATACTATAATAAAAGATATTATAGCTAGTAGTCAAAATTATGGAAATGTATATAGTGGTATGCATAATAGAAACTTTATATTTAAATTAACTGATAATGACGTTGAGGTAACTGCAACGCCTGCCCATAAAAAAGAAATTAAATTAACCTGTATAGATCAAACGCCAAACAATCCTCAAAACGAAACAAAATCATTCTTATTCAATCATTCAGCAAAATACTATATAGATAGTACTTATTTTCCTAATTTTAATTTTAGTACTCAATCAGGAACCTTTACAGCAGCTGAAAAAGCCTCTACAAGTGTAATTACAAAGAGTGTAAACTGCACAAGATATAAATTATACTTTAAATATAATATGAATGGCGGATATTTAGATTCTCAGCACGGTAGTGAGATTGGAACTGAAGGAGATTTTATAACAAGAGATGGAAGTACTACAGGTGGTGTTGTTGGATATGCTGGACAAAACTTAACCGCAGCTAATGGTATTGCAAACTATAATTATAGTGGATATATTAATATAAAAAAAGATGGATATAAAGCTAAAGAAAACGAGGAATGGAATACCAAAGCAAATGGCAGCGGAACATCGTTTGATCAAGATAAGATGTATTTATCAAATGATTTTTCGTCAAATTTAGCTCTCAGTAATCAAACAGTAACTTTATATGTAAACTGGATACCAAATAGAATTAATATAAAAATTAATAAAAATGGTGGATCTTTAGCCCCTGAACATGGAGAAACAGTTACTGAAGAAGGAAATTATATTGCTGTTAATGGATCAACAATTCTTCATTCAATTAGTTATGGCAACACTCTAGGACAAAATGGGCTATATAATTATAATAATTCGACAAGTGTAAATATATTAAAAACAGGATATCATGTAACCCCGGGAGAAGAATATAAAACAAGTGGTGGTAAAATATTTGATCAAGTTACGCAGTACGCCGCTAGTGAATTTTGTGATGCTACATCAAACGACTGTACATCAGAATTGCTTGTAAACTGGGTAGCAAACACCTACACCATCAAATATAATGCCAATGGTGGAACTGGAACAATGAGTGATACATCAATGACATATGGTACAGCAAAACCTTTAACCGAAAATGCATTCACTAAAGAAGGCTATACCTTTGCCGGATGGAATACAAAAGCAGATGGAACAGGAACAAATTATTCAAATAAGCAGTCAGTAAATAATTTAACAGCTACAAATAATGGAACAGTGACATTATATGCCAAATGGACGCCAATAACATATAAAATAGTCTATAATTCAAATGGTGGGACTGGAACTATGGCAGATACATCAATGACCTATGATGTAGCCAAGAATCTAACAACAAATAGTTTCACAAGAACAGGCTATACATTTAATGGCTGGAATACAAAAACAGATGGAACAGGAAACAATTATTCAAACGAAGAGTCCGTAAATAATTTAACAACGACAAATAATGGAACAGTGACATTATATGCGAAATGGACACCAATAAGTTATACAATAAAATTTAATAATAATGGTGGAAATGGAACCATGGCAGACTTAGATATGACATATGGTGTAGCTAAGAAACTAACAGAAAATACATTTACCAAAACCGGAAGTACATTCGCTGGTTGGAATACAAAGGCCGATGGCAGTGGTAACAATTATACAGATAAAGAGTCCGTAAATAATTTAACAACAACAGATGGGGAAGAAGTAACATTATATGCCAAATGGATAGAAAATGGATATCTAATAAATTATGTAACAAATGGTGGTGAAAATAACCATCAAAATCCAACATCATATACCTATGGCGAAGCAAAAGAATTATATCCAGCGACCAAAAGAGGAAGTACATTTAAAGGCTGGTATAAAAATGAAGGATTAACAGAGAAAGTAGAAAGCATAACAAGCACTATGACTGGTAACCTTACATTATATGCCAAATGGCAAGAAAATGACTATACCATAACCTTCGATAGTAAAGGTGGAAGCACAGTAGAAAGTATAGTTAAAAAATATAACGAAGAGATCGAAGAACCAGAAGCCCCAACCAAAGAAGGGTACAGATTTAAAGGCTGGTATGAAGATGAAGAAGTAACAAGAACATATACATTTGATAGGATGCCAGATACAAATCTAACGTTATATGCCGGCTGGACAAGAGACATATATACAGTAACGTTTAATACAAACGGTGGAAGCGAAATATCACCAGTAGAAGTAATTTATGGAAATAGAGTATCAAAACCGGCAGATCCCGAAAAAGAAGGATATGACTTTAAAGATTGGTATGTTGATAATAATTTACAAAGTCCATATATATTTAGTAACACAGTAGATAGAGATATGACTTTATTTGCTGGCTGGGAACCACATAACTATACAATAACATATGATTTAAATGGTGGAAGCGCAAGTGGAAATCCAAACAGTTACACAATTGAAAGCGCTGAAATAACAATAAATAACCCAAGTAAAACAGGTCATACCTTTACTGGATGGAGCGGAACAGGAATAACAGGAACTACCACAAATCTAACCATTGCAACTGGAAGTAAAGGTGACAGAAATTATACTGCAAACTATACTGCCAATACATATACAATTTCATTTAATACAAATGGCGGAAGTGAAATATCACCAATAAGTGGGGTATATGGAGAAGAAGTAGAAGCCCCAGAAAATCCAGCCAAAGAAGGCTATAGATTTGCCGGTTGGTATAGTGATAGTGATTTAACACAGTTATATACATTTACTACTATGCCAGCAGAAAACCTAACTCTATATGCCAAGTGGGCAGGGAAAGAATATGTAATTACATATGAGGTAGATGGCGGAGTATTAGACCCAGAAAGTCCAAGTACATATACTCATGGGGATGTAACAGAGTTATTTGATGCAACGAAAGAAGGCTATACATTTAAAGGATGGTATACCGATAGCGAGTATACAAATAAAATAACAGAAATTAATCGAAATATGCATGAAGATATTACGCTATATGCCAAATGGGAAATTAACGAATACACCGTAACCTTTAATACAAATGGCGGAAGTGAAATAGCAAGTCAAACTGTAACCTATAATGAAAACATTGTAAGACCAGAAAATCCCGAAAAAGACGGATATACATTTAAAGGATGGTATAGTAATAGTGATTTAACAACACCATATGAATTTGGAAAGATGCCGGCAAGGAATTTAACATTATATGCCGGCTGGGAAGCAAAAGAATACACCATAACCTTTAATACAAATGGTGGAAGTAGTGTTGCACCTATAACCGCTAAATATCAAAGTATAATACAAGCTCCAACTAATCCAATAAAAGAAGGCTATAGATTTGCTGGTTGGTATAGTGATGAAGCCTTAACTAATTTATATAGTTTTACCACTATGCCAAAAGAGAATATAACCTTATATGCGATGTGGG
>JAFWCU010000030.1 GCA_017534305.1 Clostridia bacterium | reverse complement strand
TTACAATTTTAAATCCTCCAATTCCAGTTTCAAATTTTGGAATTATTGTTTGTGATGCTAATCCTACAACAAATATTACAAACAAGAATAAGACAACTTCATGATGCCAATTTAGTTTCTTGTGTTTACTTTTTAAATAAATGAATCTAATTAATAAATAAATAGGAATTGTAATTATCATGTATGGAATCATATTTACGATGTATCCTAATATAGCTCTCATATTAAATTATCACCACCAATTCTTCTAAATAAATTATACTACTATTTTGCAAAATCTCATATAGTTATGAGTTAAATATTTAAAAATCTAAATGAACGTAATATTACTATTTTCCGAACAAGAGAATTAGCTATATAGATTATAGTTTAATTTCCATTCAATATATTCTTGATCTGATATTTCACCTTTCATTCTTCTTTCTCTCATTTCTCCCCATTCTTCTAATCCTCTTATAATATCTTCATTGTAGTATGTCTTTTTCATTGCATCTTTGTCAAAGATATATTCACTATAAGGGCTTAGTTCTTCTTCCCACATATGATAATAAATAACTTCATTAGGATCTACAAAATTATACCTTCTTATTGCATAGTTACTTACATCAAATAATTCTGCTAAATCTTCTAATCTTTCTGCTTGTGGTTCTCTAGCATTTCTTTCATATTTATCTATGCTATCTGTTGGTTTTTCACCTCCTAACTCTAAAAATTCTGCCACATTTGGCTTAGACATATATCTAAGCTCCCTTACAAATTTTAGTCTTGCTCCTTGACTAAGGTTCTCCAATTCAGGTTTAAAAAAATAATTTTTCATAAATATACCTCCTATCTTATTTTTTTATTCCATTAAAAAAGCTAGTACTTAATACTAGTCAATCCCTTTTTATTCTTTTTAATTTTGTTCACCTTATTTGGACTACAAGAAATGCAACCCGAGTTTTATTGTCACTATACTACGCCATTTAGAACCACCTCTTTTCCAATTTTTAATAATTTTCACTTAAATATTTATGATTACCCCCAAACCCTTTTAATTCCAACAAAAAAAGAGTATTTCTACTCTTTTAATTTTTTTATTTGGTACGTTTAACCGTCCTAGTTTTTATGCGCTTTAATTGCAGCTTGTGCAGCAGCAAGTCTTGCAATAGGTACTCTAAATGGTGAGCAAGATACGTAAGTTAGTCCTGTATTGTGACAGAATTCTACTGATTGTGGATCTCCACCATGTTCACCACAGATACCTAATTTAATATCAGGTCTTGTTGATTTACCAAGTTCAACAGCCATCTTAACAAGTTTTCCTACACCTTTTTGATCAAGTTTTGCGAATGGATCTTGTTCATAGATTTTATTTTCATAGTAACTTCCTAAGAATTTACCAGCATCATCTCTTGAGAAACCAAAAGTCATTTGAGTTAAGTCATTTGTTCCAAATGAGAAGAATTCTGCTTCTTTAGCTATTTCATCAGCAAGTAATGCAGCTCTTGGAATTTCAATCATAGTACCAATATGGTATTCCATATCAGATTTCTTTTCTTTCTTAACTTCTTCTGCTGTTTCTACTACAACATCTTTAACAAATTTTAATTCTTTAACTTCTCCTACAAGTGGAATCATGATTTCTGGAACAATATCGTATCCATCTTCTTCTTTAACTTCTATAGCAGCTTCCATTAAAGCTCTTGTTTGCATTCTAGCTATTTCAGGATAAGTTACAGCTAAACGGCATCCTCTATGTCCCATCATTGGATTGAATTCATGTAATTCATCACATACTGCTTTAATATGATCTACTGTCATATTCATAGCTTTTGCTAAATCTTTCATTTCTTTTTCAGTCTTTGGTACAAATTCATGTAGAGGTGGATCAATGTAACGAACTGTCATTGGTTTTCCTTTTAGTTCTTTATACATTGCTTTGAAGTCACCTTTTTGATAAGGAATTAATAAATTCAAATATTTTTCTCTATCTTCTACTGTTTCAGATAAAATCATTCTTCTTAAGTTGAAGATTCGCTCTTCATCAAAGAACATATGCTCTGTACGGCAAAGTCCAACACCTTCAGCTCCAAGTTCAATTGCTTTAGCAGTATCTTTTGGAGTATCAGCATTTGTACGAACTCCTAGTGTTCTAAATTTATCAGCCCATTCCATAACGCGTCCGAATTCTCCAGCGATTGTTGCATCTACTGTTTTAATTTCACCATCATAGATATTTCCAGTTGTTCCATCAATTGAAATTACATCTCCTTCATGGAATACTTTTCCACCAAGTTCGAATTCTTTCTTAGCTTCATTCATTTTGATATCACCGCAACCAGATACGCAGCATGATCCCATACCACGAGCAACTACTGCAGCATGAGAAGTCATTCCACCACGTACAGTTAAGATACCTTGAGCAACTTTCATTCCTGTTATATCTTCTGGTGAAGTTTCAAGTCTTACTAAAACAACTTTCTTCTTATCAGCATGCCATTTTTCAGCATCTTCTGCTGTAAAGACGATTTGTCCGCAAGCAGCTCCTGGACTAGCTCCTAATCCTTTTCCAATTGGTTTTGCTTTCTTTAGAGCTTTTTCATCAAATTGTGGATGAAGTAATGTATCTAAGTTTCTTGGATCAATCATTGCAACTGCTTCTTCCTCAGTACGCATTCCTTCATCAACTAAGTCACAAGCAATTTTTAGTGCTGCCTTTGCAGTTCTTTTACCATTTCGTGTTTGTAACATATATAATTTTCCATGTTCAACTGTAAACTCCATATCTTGCATATCTCTATAATGTTCTTCTAGAGTTTTACATACTTCTTGGAATTGTTTAAATGCTTCTGGGAATTTTTGTTCCATTTCAGCAATCTTCATTGGAGTTCTAACACCAGCAACAACATCTTCTCCTTGCGCATTTGTTAAGAATTCTCCAAATAGTCCTTTTTCTCCTGTTGCTGGATCTCTTGTAAAGGCAACTCCTGTTCCACAGTCATCTCCCATGTTTCCAAAAGCCATAGATTGAACATTTACGGCAGTTCCCCAAGAATATGGAATATCATTATCTCTTCTATAAACATTTGCTCTTGGATTATCCCATGAACGGAATACTGCTTTGATAGCTCCCATTAGTTGTTCTTTTGGATCAGTTGGGAATTCTTTTCCTATTTTTTCTTTATATTCAGCCTTAAATTCTTTAGCTAATTCTTTTAAGTCATCAGCACCTAATTCTACGTCTTGAGTTACTCCCTTTTTCTCTTTCATTTTATCTATTAATTCTTCAAAGTATTTTTTTCCAACTTCCATAACAACGTCAGAATACATTTGAATAAATCTTCTATAGCAATCCCAAGCCCATCTTGGATTATTTGATTTTTCAGCAATAACTTCTACTACTTCTTCATTTAATCCTAAGTTAAGAATAGTATCCATCATTCCTGGCATTGAGGCTCTTGCTCCACTTCTTACAGAAACTAATAATGGATTTTCTTTATCTCCAAATTTTTTTCCTGTGATTTCTTCCATTTTTACGATGTATTCATCAATTTGTTTTCTTATTTCATCATTGATTTCTTTTCCATCATCATAGTATTTAGTACAAGCTTCTGTTGTAATTGTGAATCCTTGTGGTACAGGTAAACCAATATTTGTCATTTCTGCAAGATTAGCACCTTTACCTCCAAGTAATTCTCTCATATCAGCATTACCTTCACTAAATAGGTAAACATATTTATGCATTATTATTCCTCCTTTTAAAATAGTCCATGAATATTATAACAAACTAATATTTATGAAACAATAAAAACAATTATTTTTGTACTTCTTTTTACAAAAAAAGTAAAGATTTCTCTTTACTTTAAATATTCACTTCCAATAAATTCTTTTAATTCATCTTTAGTCATTAGACCAGTTTTTTCTTTAAGTACTTTTCCATTTTTAAATATTTTTATTGTAGGAATTGATAATACTTTTTGTTCTCTTGCGAATGACATAAAATTATCAACATTTACTTTAACAATTTCTATATTTAACTCATCTTGTAATTCTTCTAATATTGGTTCTAAAGCTTTACAAGGCCCACACCAATCAGCATAAAAATCAACTAATACTATTGGCATTTTTAATAGTTCATCTATTTCTAATTTACTCTTTAAATATCTCATATACTCTCCTAATATTTATTTAAAACTGTTTCTATATTTGGTACTACAAATTTTTTCTTATCAATTAGTTTTTCTACTGTGTTTTTAGATACTACTTTATATCTTAACATAATATCTATAGTTTTTAGATTAGCTTCATCTATACTTAGAGTTTCTTCATCTATTCCTTCTTCTATTTCCACTATTTCTGCCATAGTATCTGTTATTTCTCTTGTACTATTAGATAATATTGGTGTTTCATATATTATTTTACTTGCTAATGAACTTCCTTTAAATAATTCATTATCTTTAAGAGGGATCATTAAAAATAATAAAACAACAAATATTATAACTACTCCTTCTATTATAGATAATATTGCTCCTAGTATTTTTGATGGTATTATAAATACTAATGTTAGATTTACTAATTTTTGTAAAACATTTGAAATTTTTAAAACAATTTCATATATACTTAAAAACAATCCAAATAATATTATGAATGCTATTATTTGATAGAATAATAGATTAATTGAGGTATATCCTTCTATTACTCCATTAAATTTAAAGAAAGGAAGTGTAGTACATAGAAAATCTCCTAAAAAACCTTTAAATGTGTAAGAAAGTATAAATACTATAATTATTCCAATAACACTTGCTAATTCTCTTATAATACCTCTTTTAAAACCAACTATCGCAAACATTACTAAAATAAAGACGATTGCTATATCCAATAAATTCATATTATCCCTCCTATATACTCTATTTTCATTATAAACTATTTATTAAAAATATGCTATAATATTTTTGGTGATGTTATGTTTCTTGAGTACTTAGAAGATTTAAATTATTCGGACGTTGAAGTAAAGAAATTAGTAAAATCAATTTCTATCAATCCATTAACAGAAAGTAGTCTTTTATATAATTTTAAGAGTGTTTATAAGTTTTTTTCTAGTAATGGAATTAGTAATGACGATTTTAAAAATATTACTTTGACTATTCCTTTTATTATGTCTACTAGTTTAGAAAACATAAAATCTATAATTAGAGAATATAAAACTTTAGGTTTTAATAATACTAATATTTTTACTATGATTAAAAAATATCCTTATCTTTTAGAGTTCCCTACTTCAACTATTAAAACTAAATTTGATAGTTTACTTGATTTGGGTTTTAAAAAAGATAACTTAGTTGATGTCATAACTAATTACCCTAGTATATTAAGAAAAGATAATAAAACTATTAAGAATAGATTAAATATTTATTTAGAATATGGTTTTTCAATGGAACAAGTTGTTAAAATGTTTTGTTTATATCCTTCTTTATTTGAAATACAATCTAAAACTATTGAAGCTAAGTTAACTAATTTAGAAAAATACGGTTTTAATAAATATGATATTATTTGTTTAATCTCTTATAATCCTAAACTAATATTAGATGAAGATTTTATAAATACTTATTTTTCTTATTTAATAAGTTATGGTTATACAGAATTAGATATTATTAATATTATGAAGAAAGTTCCTTTTGTTGTTAATGAAAGAAATAAAGAAAGAATTACTAATAATATTGAAGTATTAGAAAATCTAGGTTTTAGTAAAGATAATATAT
>JAFWCU010000029.1 GCA_017534305.1 Clostridia bacterium | reverse complement strand
CATGGTCTTCTTTTGTTTTGGCTATTTTGATGCGTTATATCTTTTATTCTTTTATCTTAATTTTTGTACCATTTATATCTCAAATTCTTTTAAAGTTAGTATATTTATTACTTAATATATTTGTTGTTGAAGTGAATATAATAGACAAGATTAATATTTTTAATATTTCTGTTCCAAGAATTAATATATGGGTAATAATATTGTATTATTTTTCTTTAATTATAATAATGAATAAGAGTAGAATAGCTATTGTGTATTTGTGGAAATACAGAAAAGTTGCAAAGGCTATTATGGATGTTATTATTGTATTTTCTCTTTTGTATACTTGTTTATGGTATGTTTATACAATGTATTTTGAGTCATATATTGTATATTTTAACGTTGGACAAGGTAATATGTGTTTAATACATAAAGGGGCAACAAATATTGTTGTAGATTGTGGCTCAACAAGAGATAAGACAGCATCATATATTCTATATTCTTTTCTTAAAGCAAAGAATATAAAAAATATAGATTTAGTCTTAATTACACATATGCATAAAGATCACATGAATGGACTTGAGGAAATAATTGAAGGTGGTATTAATGTTAAAAGAGTAGGATATAGTTTGCCTTGTGAAAAAGTTGAAGAATACTTGAGACTAAAGAGTTATTTAAAAAAGAAAAATGTTGGAATAATATCTATAGAACAATTAGATAATATACAATTAAATGATATTTCTATTATTTCATTTACTCCTCCTAAAGATAGTTTTTTACTAGATAAAGATATGCTAAATGCAAATTCAACTGTGTATTTGGTAAAAGAAGAAGGAAAAAATATGCTATTTATGGGAGATAGTACAAAAATTACTGAAAAATATTTATTAGATAATTTTTTTACTGAATTAAATAATATAGATATTTACCAAGTATCTCATCATGGCTCAAAAACATCTAGTCTTGAAGAATTTGTATCTAGTATTAATATTTCTAATGCTGTTATTTCTTCACAAAAAGCAATATATGGTCATCCAGATAATGAAGTAATAGATTTATTTAAAAAACTAAAAATTAATACATATATAACAGAAGAAAAAGGAGCAATTATCTTTTAAATGTATAAAATATTATTAAAAGCTAATAATATTTTTAGAATTTAGGAGATTGTGATGGTAGATTTTAAAGGAAAAGTATTGTATGTGTTTTTGTTAATTATGCTACTTGTGTTAAGTGTTGGATTTGGCTTTTTTAAAATGCGTGGCTTTAATATTAATGTGGATAATGTTTCGGCGTTAGACTTTGCTAATGAATATGTGTTTTTTAATCCTCAAAAGGCAGTTACAGCCTCAACTAAAATTATAGATGTGACAGTAAACTATGTAGATTATTATACAATTTGTAAAGAGGAAGAAAAAAACTCTAAAGTCATATATGGAACTACAATAGATAGTGTTAAAGATCTTGAAAAAGAATACCAAGAAAAAAATGGTTTAAGTTATGATATTGATGAAGTTACAGAAGATAGTATTACGTATAAAAGAGTAATAAAAGGAAATTGTCCAAATCATTTTAAGGTAATTTATGAAGAAGATAAGCTGAATGTGTACACTGTTAAAGGTGAGAATAAGTTTGAACTTTTAATGAGCATAGATGATTTAAATCTAGATAATATTCGTGAAGAATTAAAAGTTAAAATAATGAGAGGAACATATATAAATTCTAAGCCAGAGTTAAATCGATTTATTGAAGATTTGCAAACGTAATATTGAAAATTGTTTTTTAATGTGATAACCTATTTATAGGTGATTTACAATGAATGAAAATTTAGAAAAAGTAAATGAAAACACACCAAAAGACGAAGAACAAAATGTAGTAAGAAATAGATCAGAAAAGATTGTAGTAGAGTATAGAAAACCAAGTATTTTTATGTCTTTGCTACTTATTTTAATTGGAGTATGTTTAGCAACAATAGTGCTACTATTGGTTTATATATTTAAGATAAAACCACAAAATGAAGCTAAACCTACAACTCCTACAGAACAAACTGAAGTGGTAGAAGAACCAGAAAAAGAAGAAACAAAAGTACCAGATGTAGATTTAAGTATCGAAGGAGAATTTGTTAAAGGGCTAGAAAATAAAATACCTTATGATATGTATGAGCTAAAAAACTATATAGATAATAAAGTTGATCAATCTACAGTAACAAATACAGAGAAATTATTTTATGTATTTATGCTTTTAAAAGATGAAAATAAAGGAACAGAAGTATCTGCTGAAGGAATTGCAAACAGATTAGATAAACCATATGATTCAAATGGATATATAACAAAAGCAGATAAATATTCTGTTGAACTTGTACAAGAAAGATATAGTCAAATATTTGGAACTGATCAAGTGGCTCCAAAAGAGGATGTTGATGTATATTACTACCATGTAGATTATGATACACAAGATGGATGCTATTATGGTCACTATTTTGCAGGTGGTGGCGGAATGCCATGGATTTCAGATAGAAGAATAGAATCAGCATCTAGAAGTGATGATGGAACAGAAATTTATCTGTATGAATATTATATTAGAGCTGGAATTATGGAAGATAAATCTATATATACATATGGTAAAGATGTAGGTTCACCTTTAGGTGAGGAAGCAGCTGCTACTTACTATGAAAATATTAAAAACACAAATATTAATAATTGGCATGTAAAAGATGAAATATTTGAAAAGTATAAAGATCAACTTGTAAAATTCAAATCTACATTTAAATTGGATACAAATGGAAATTATTACTGGGTATCTACTGAACCAGTAAAATAGTCAAATGCAGTGATTGCAAGATGTCTATGATTTGTTACAAAGAATTATGACATAAATGTAACATAAATTTAATAATTGATAGTAAAGTGGAAAGTGTTAATTTTCCACTTTATTTTTTTGCTTAGAGTAGTCTCACTTTCCTCTTGATTTATCTATTTTACTATGCTAATCTTTAAGTGTAATAAATAATAAAGAACAATTATTAATACTTAATTAATTTATATGGAAAATTTTTGAGGTGAATTATGAGTAGAGATTTGGATAAAAATAGAACTGCACCTGTTGAAAGTGAATATAAGACAAATATGAAGACAGAGTTTGAACCAGTTATTGTAAAAAAGAAAGGTATTAACTTTACACAAAAGTTAATTATATTCTTAATGATTGTTGTAGTTATCCTTGCAATAGCACTAGGAATAAGTATAAACAAGAATAAAAAGAATGTAGAACCTGTGGATAACACTTCAACTGAAATAGAACATGTAGAACCTACAGGTGAGAAAACAGTTTTAGAAGTAAAAAAAGATAGTGACTTTTCTACAGACTTATATTTAAAAATACCAGTTCAAGATGGTGGTTATGAACCATATTATAGTGGAACAACTACAGTAGACGATATTTCAGCTTCACAAAAATTATTATTTGTTTTAAGAAGAATGGAAGATGAGTATCAATATGATGTTGTACCAAATAATGGATTAACTGAGTCTGAGGACGTTGCAGATATTAAGAAATTTGAACTCCAAAATGTTGAGGTGGCATATAGAACAGTTTTTGGTTCTGTAAAAGCATTAGAGCCAATGACAGTAGATAGAGGAGATGGATATATTTACGAATATAGCCAGACAAGTCAATGCTTCTATGGCCATACAGCTCCAGGAGGAAGGACAACAGATTATAAATATGAAAGAGACATAGATAGAGTAGAGCAAGCAACAGATGGCTCTGAAGTATATGTATATGAAAATTTACTATTCTTTACAAATGATCCAAATAATGAAAAATCATATGCATTATATAAGAATACAGATAAAAAGGATGTAATTATAGATAATATAAAAAGAGATATAGTTGATGGTAAGACATTGTTTAATGGTATGGAATTAGACGCTTTGTTTGATCAATATGATGGTCAAGGAGGTAACTTTAAACATACTTTCAAACGAGATGAAAACGGAAACTATTTCTGGTATTCGACAGAATACATTAATTAAACCGACATCTATTACACATATATATTTACCCTTAAAAAAGCACTCTTGGTGGGTGCTTTTTTGAAAGAAAAAAAGCAGTATAGATTTAACTATACTGCTATATTTTTATTCTTTTATTATAATTTTATCTTCTTTTTCATCTACATCTAAATTGTATGTTTTATTTTCTTTTACATCATTTTTAATAAATCCTACAGCTAGTGGATCTTCAATGTAAGTTTGAATTGCACGTCTTAGTGGTCTTGCACCAAACTTGTCTGAATGACCTTTCTTAGCAATGAATTTAACAACTGCTGGTGTATATTTAAATATAATATCTCTAGATTTAGTTTCAGTTTGAAGTTCTTTAATCATAAGTTCTGCAATCTTTTCTTGAGTTTTATCATCTAGCTTATTAAATGTAACGATATCATCTATTCTATTTAAGAACTCAGGTGAGAAGAACTCTTTTAAAGCTTCTGCAGTCTTGTTTTCAAGCATTTCTGCTTCAATGTGGTTATTAGCAAATCCATATCCATCAGATTTAAAGTTTGTACCAAGGTTAGAAGTAAGTACTATAATTGTGTGTTTGAATGATACGCTTCTTCCTTGTGAATCTGTAAGAATACCTTCATCTAGTATTTGAAGTAGTATATTATATACACTTGGATGTGCTTTTTCTATTTCATCAAATAGAACAATACTATATGGATTTCTTCTAATCTTTTCTGTTAATTGTCCAGCTTCATCGTATCCAACGTATCCTGGAGGAGAACCAATTAACTTAGATGTAGAGTTAGATTCCATATATTCAGACATATCTAATTTAATTACTGCATCTTCGTTATCAAAAAGCTCATAAGCTAGTGCTTTAACAAGTGCTGTTTTACCAACACCAGTAGGTCCAACAAATATAAATGATGGTGGACGTTTAGATGAAGTAATGTTTGCACGACGTCTTAATATTGCACTAGATAACTTGTTTATTGCATAATCTTGACCAATTATCTTTTTAGATAAGTTTTCTTTTAAGTTAAGTAGTTTTTCTGTATCAGATGTTTTAATTCTCATTACAGGAATTTTAGTCCATAGTTCAACTACTTGAGCAAGATTATCATAAGTTACTTCTTGTGGTTTTGAGTTTTTAATTAGCTCATCTAGAGTAGCTTTTAGTTTGCATTTTATTTCTTTGTTTTTAGCTGCTCTTTCATAAACTGAATTATCTGTGTCTCCAATGTTTTCTTGAACATCACCTTTTTTGGCTAGTTCTTCTTGAATGTCTAATTCTTCTTCAATTGCATCGTCTAACTCTTTTTGCACTTTTTCAATTTTTGCTAGGTTTAAGTCTTCAAGATTTACTCTAGCACATGCTTCATCTAGTAAGTCTATTGCTTTATCTGGTAAGAATCTATCATGTATATATTTGCTAGATAAGCTTACAGCATATCTTAGAGTTTCATCTGGTATTTTAACTTTGTGGAAGTCTTCATAGTAAGATTTTGTACCTTTTAGAATTTTGTAACAATCTTCTTCGTTAGGTTCATCTATCATTACTGGTTGAAATCTTCTTTCTAGAGCTGAGTCTTTTTCAATATATTGTCTATACTCTTTTAGAGTAGTTGCACCAATAAGTTGAACAGATCCATTTGCAAGGGCAGGTTTTAACATGTTTGCAGCATTCATAGAGTTATCATGCTCAAGACCACCAACAATGTTGTGAACTTCGTCTATTGCAAGTATTACATTTCCTAAAGATTTACATTCATCTATTAAACCTTTAACACGAGATTCAAATTGACCTCTAAATTGAGTACCAGCAACAAGACTTGTCATGTCTATTAAATATACTTCTTTACCAATTAGTTTTCCAGGAACATCTCCTGCAACTATTTTCATTGCTAGAGCGTTAATTACAGCTGTTTTACCAACACCTGGTTCACCAATTAGGGCGGGGTTATTTTTTGAACGTCTGTTAAGAATTTGAATCATTCTTTGTAGTTCAACATCTCTACCAATTACTTTGTCTAATTTGTTTTGTCTAGCTTTTTCAGTTAAGTTTTCACCGAATGTGTCTAGATATTTGTTTTTCTTCTTTTTCTTTTTACCGTCTTTTGTATTATCTGCGTCATCGCTATCTTTTTTCTTTCCAAAAGGTAGGATGTTTCCAAATATATTACCAATAGGAGTTCCTTTTGAATTGTCATCATCGTCATCTAGCCCTGCAAGTTCATCACTTCCATCAAGTGAACCCATGATGCTATCAAATTGGTTAGACATATTTTCTAAGTCTTCTTCATTCATATTGGACATTTCTTTCATTATATTTGCTAAAGGGTCAATCCCTTGTTGTTTTGCACAATTAATACATAATCCTGTAGTTTCTCCTGTAGATTTCCCATCCTTGTCTAGTTTGTTAATGAATACTACGGCAAGGTTCTTTTTGCATACAGAACATAGCATATATTATCATCTCCTATATAAATTTCTGCTAAAAAATAGCATAGAAATTATATCATAAAATAGGTGTAAAAACAAGGAGAAAAGGGCAAAAGATGGCATATTGGTCATAGTTTTTGAGTGTATAATAATTTACTCTTTAAAAATTTGCATTCTTTTGGTATAATCTAGGTGAAATTGAAAGTAGGTAGAGAATATGGAAAACTTAAACAATACAATTGAAGCAATATTATTTGCACTTGGAAGAGAAATTAGTGCTATGGAGCTTGCTAATACTCTGGATGTAGAAGAAGCAGATGTGATTCAAGCTATTGAAGCATTAAAAGAAAAATATAATCCAACTCAAGGGGTTACATTAATTGAAGTAAATGGACAGTATCAACTTGTTACAAATAATAAATATTATGAAGAAGTAAATAAATTTGTAGAAAATACAAAAAGAAAAAATCTTTCTGTTGCAGCACAAGAAACACTAAGTATTATTGCATATAATCCAAAAATAACTAAAACAGAAATTGAAAACATTCGTGGAGTAAACTCAGACTTTGCTGTATCTAGACTTCTTGAATGTGGACTTATTGAAGAGGTTGCACGTTTAAATCTTCCTGGACGTCCAGCAGCATATAGTGTAACTAATGAGTTTTTACGTTCTTGTGGAATAGAAAAAGTAGAAGATTTGCCAGATTATGAAAATATTAAAATTAAAGATGAACAAATGCTAGTTACAGATTATGAAGAAAAAACTGAAGGAGAAAATGAAGCTGAAACTAGTGAAAATACAGAAGTTGAAAATGAAGAAACTAAGGAGTAATAATGGTTAATTGTATTTTAGGAAAATCTAAAACAGGAAAAACTACACACATATATAATGAGATAAAAGATAATTTAGATAATGGTAAGAAAGTGATCCTTTTTGTTCCTTCTCAAGCTCGTGCTAAAGCAGAGGAAGAGTATATGAACATACTTAATGTGCCTGGAATAATTGGAGTAAATGTTACTACTATATCTGAGTTTATTGCAGAGGAAACAAAACTTCAAAACTTGCATATAGATGAAAATTTCTTATCTAAACTAGATAGAAAAATAATATTAACTCAAGTGATTCGCGAAAATCCAGATCTTTTTGATGTCTTTAAAAAAGTTAAAAACTATCCTGGATTTTTAGATATCTTAGATATTTATATGGACTTATTTAGAAAAAGTGGCTTAGATTTTAATACTTTAGAGGTAAGTACTGGAGATAAGCGAACAGATACTAAGTTTGAAGAAATTAAAAATGTATATAACAAATACTTTGAAAAAATGAGTTCAAAATATACAGATGCTAAAGATGAAATGGATATATTTTTAAGTAACATATTTAAATCTTCTTGGTTTGAAAATCCATCATCTTTGTATGTGTATTTTGATGGCTATAACAACTTTTCTAATAGCGAGTATGAGTTAATAGATAAAATGATTAAAATGGGCGTAAATGTTACTTTTACGCTTAATACAGATATAGCTAAATTTGAAGATATATTCGTATCAGATAGCATATTTGAAGTTGTAAATAAAACATATAAAAAGATATGTGCGCTTTGTGCAAAAAATGATGTTGCACTTGAAAATATAGTTAAATATGATAATGTATTTTCTCAAGCAGAAGATATTAAATATGTAGCAAATAACCTATTTTCGAGTGATGAAGAAAAAGGTAAAAAGATATCACTACCATCATTTGAATTTAAGATACATACAAATATTGCAAAAGAAGTTGAAGCTGTTGCAAAAGAGATTGCAACTTTAGTTAAAAAAGGATATAGATATTCAGATTTTGCAATTTATACCACTTGTCCTGAAGAATATGAGACTTTAATTTCTAGAACTTTTTATGCAAATAATCTAGAAATATATCTTGCTAAATCTAAACCGGTGAGTGACTCAATTCTAGCAAAATATATACAAGGACTTCTAAATTTAGCATGTTTTGGACTTAATTTAGAACTTGTTTTTGATCTTTTAAAACAGGGTCTAACAGATATAGATTTAAAAGATGTATATATGCTTGAAAACTATATGAAAGAATTTAATGTAAATAAGTATTTAGTAAATAATAGTTTTACATTAAATAATATGAAAGAAACTTATGATTTAACTGAACTAAATGAATTAAAAGCCAAAATTGTATCTATGTATGAATTTGTTAAAACAATTTCAAAAGGTAGTGCAAAAGATATTATATCTGCTATTTATGCTCATTTAGTAAATAACAACATATTTAATAATTATGATAATTTAGTATCTATTGTTGAGGAGGAAGATACTAAAAACTTTGAGTCTCAAATATGGAGTTCAATTTCTAATATTTTTGATTCTATTTCTAAAGTTTATGCAGATGAAGAGCTTACTATAGAAGAATTTACTAATATTTTCAATTTAGTAATAAAAGATATAAAAGTTAAAACTATTCCAGCAACAAAGGATAGAATTGAACTTGTAGATATTAATGTAACTAAGACTTTACCTAAAAAGATAGGATTCTTTATTGGAGTAACTGAGGGAAAATTTCCTAAAAAAGTAGATGAAGACATATTATTTAGAGATAGTGAACTAGAAAAACTAAAAGAAAAGGATATAGATATTCGTGAGACAACAATTTCTAAACTTAATATGGGCTTTTTCAATATATATGAAACTTTAAATAATATTAGTGAGAAACTATATGTATATATTCCAGCAGCAGAAATGAGTGGTAAAGCTACGAGAAAATCTTCACTTTTAACCCTAATGAGTCAGATTGCAAATTTTGAAGTCTTAGGTGATGTTACTGGAAATAATGAAGTTAAAGATATATTTAGTCTTCACTCAAAAGATGAGTTGTTTATGTGGTTAATTAAAAGTATATATAATATGAAGGATGGAGATGATATTTCTCTTATTCTTAATGTGTATGAATACTTTAGTGAAGATCCAATATATAAAGACATTCTTGCATATAAAAAGAATGATTCAAACTTGAGTAAAGATATTACAGATATTATTTATCGTGATGAATTTAAAACTAGTGTAAGTAGACTAGAATTATATAAAAAGTGCCCATTTTCATACTTTATGCAATACATTTTAAAAGTTTTACCAAATCAAGAAGCTAAGCTAAATGTATTAGAACTTGGAAGCTTTATGCATGGAGTACTTGAAGTGTTTTCTAAAAAGATAATGGAAAATGGTATTTCTTGGCAAGCAATTTTAGATGATGAGAAAGAAGAAATTTTGCCAGAATATGAGAAAATGCTAGAAGATATAATATATGAATCAATAGATAAAAATCTATCTAAACAAAAGCAAAGTGTTAAATATATGGTATTAAAAAGAAAGCTTATTAATACTATGAAGAAAGTTATTCGTACTGTGGCTTTAAGTTATAACCAATCTGAGTTTAAACCTTATGATTACGAAATAGAGTTTAAAGATGGAAGTGCGTTTTTACCTATGGAAATTGAGCTTGGAGACGGAAAAGTAATGAAATTAATAGGTAAAATAGATAGAGTAGACTTTTTTTACTTTAGAGATAGTATGTATATTAGAGTAGTAGACTACAAATCTAGTGGAAAAGATTTAAAAATAGATAAGATTAAAGAAGGATTATCTCTACAACTTATTACATATATGATGGCTTTTATGGATAATGTTGAAAAAAATGAAAACATTAAGGTAAATCCTGCAGCAATGGTGTATTTTAATCTTTCAGATAGATTAGTATCTCTATCAGAATATTATACAGATAACGAAAGAATAAAAGCAGAAATAATGAAAAGATTAAAAATGAATGGACTATTTTTAAGTGATATAGAGTTACTTACAAAAATGGACAGACATTTTGAAGATTCGAAAACTAGTCTTATTGATGTAACTAAACAAAGTATATCTAAAGGTTCTGCTAAAGTTATAGAGGAAGAAGCATTTAAAAATCTTTGTGATGAAACAAGAGTATTACTTAAAGAAATAGGAAAAGAAATAGCTTCTGGAAATGTAAAAATAGCACCAAATAAAAAAGAAAAATATTGCCAATATTGTAAATATTCGTCAACTTGTAGAAAAAATATTAACGTATAAAATAGCGTAATATAGCGTATCATACACATTGTTACAATGTTATGTTTCTTGTATTAAAAAAATATTACGAAAATAATTGCAAAGGGTTGAAAAATATTTGAAATTAGATATAATATAATTATAATACTGAAGTAATATTTGAAAGATAAAGTTCTTTTTGAGATAGACTTACTGAAGATAAAAGAGGGAGAGTTGTTATATGGCAGATATAGTTGTAAGTTCGAAAAAGAAGATTAACTTTTTTGACAGAGTTATACAAAGCGTAGTTATTATGCTTAACATGAACAAAATGAATAAGGCGATAGATGAACATCTATCTGTAATTAGAAAAACTGAAGGCGATGATAAGAAAACTTATCAAGAAAATATATTAAGGGAAATTGTTTTTGTAAAATATCAATATGATATTATGCAAAGAAGTATGTATGAATTAAAAATGTCTTATCCAGATGAGATTATAGACAATATTAATTCATCAGATAAAAAGACTAGACTTGAACTTCAAAAAACATTCCTAGAGATGGAATATGATAGAGTTACTCGTTCTAAATTTAAATCTAAAGAAGATATCAAGTTTAATCTACTAGCTATTTCTTCTGCTATTGATGAAGTAAAACAAAATATTAAGGATGAAGGAAAAGCACAAAGATATAACAAAGTTATTAAAATTGCTGAAGATATTGATACTGCAATTCAAACAGATCAATATAAGGACGAGCTATATAAAGAATTATTTGATGCAATTGATGAATATGTTGGATATATTAATGATAACTATGATATTTCTAAATTACCATCAGATGAAAGAGAATTAATCGAGTATGTAATTGAGTCTATGATTAAAGGTATTGAATCAGATATAGACAAGCATACATATGAATATAACTTAATAATTAATATTTGTAAAAATTCTTATAGATACTTTAAAATTATAGATAAGATTTTTGATAAAATTCTTAAAATCTATGATGAAAGCTATGAGAAAGATATTATGAATGATAATGATTATATCAAGATGTTTAAAGAAATCTATGATATGATGATTAAAACTAAAGTTAATGATGTTCATAGAACAATAGCAACTGAGGATGAATATTTAGAGTATTCTAAATTACTTGCTGCAGAACCTGAAGATGAAGAAGCTGTAGATATGTTCTTATATCAAAAAGCTTATGAAATGACTAAGGACGAAGCAGTAAAAGAAAGATTAGATAAAATTCTAAATCCTGAAGTTGAAGAAGAGGAAGAAGAACCAATAGATCCAGATATGATGGATGATGAGGATATCGATATAGACAAGCTTAACCTAGATGAAATACTAGGAAAAAATAAAGATGACGATGAAGGTGAGACTGAAGAAAAAACTGAAGAAGACGAAGAATTTGAAGACGAAGAAGAAAATGATATAGAAAACGAAGAAGAAAATGACGAAGATGAGGCAATTGAAGAAGAAAAACCTAAAAGAAGAGCAGGAAGACCTAGAAAAGAAGATAAACCTAAAGAGAAAAGACCAGTAGGTAGACCTAAGAAAAAATAAATAGTGTTTTAGTAAAAATAGCCAAATTTTATGTTTGACTATTTTTATTATATCTATTTTAGATTTCGACAACAAATTCAAAAATGATATAGTAGAATATAGAGTATAAGAGGTGTAAGGGATGATATATAATAAGTATCTAGACAGTGATATTGATGAAAAAATGGGTTCAGTACTAAATACATTAAGAAAAGTTATAAACATTAAGAACTTAGTATTTGTGCTAATTGCTATACTTTTGTCTACTAAAACATTTATTGGAGATTTTAAACCATTTAACTATGTTATGCTAGCAACAGCTTCTGCTTTTGAAGTACCATTGCTTTTGGTGTTATTACCATCAGTTATTGGACTTGCAGTTGCAAAGGATGTTTCGAGCATAATACTACTTGTGGTGTTCTTCTTGTTATATAACTTGGTAACGGCTATAGTTAATATTTCAGGAATGAATAAAAAATATTCAATATTTGTTAAGTTTGAGGCATCTATTGCAATATTGCAGCTTGTTTATTCATTTATAACTGGTGCATTATTTACAGATTTATTTAACATATTATCTAGTATAGTAATATGTGGAATAATGTATCTAGTAATGGCAACAGGATTAAATGTAATTTTAAATATAAGAAACGGATTTGTATATACAAAAGAAGAAAGTATCATGATGATGGTAACACTTGCTATGATTTTATCTATTTTAAATCCAATTGCTTTATGGGGATTTAAAGTGCTTGAGATAGTGGCTCTTGTTACAATACTTATCTATGGATGGGGAAATGGTGCTCTTCTTGGCGCAACAACTGGACTTATGATGGGACTTACATATTCATGTTTATGTGAGACATCAATGTCTTTTGTTGTAGCAATGGCATTTAGTGGATTTATTGCAGGATTTTTAAGAAGATTTGGAAAGCTTGCAGTAATAATTCCGTTTATAATAGGAAATATATATATAATATACAATGGACTTGGTTCTTCACATATTAGCATTATAGTATGTGAAACATTGATAGCTTCAGTTGTGCTATTCTTTATGCCTAAGTTTATTGAAAGAAAATTAGATAATTTATTTGATCTTGGCAAAGGCTTAGAAGCAGTTAGAAATAATTTGCTAAGCCCTACTAAAGAGGCAAAAGAAAAGATTGGTGCTGTATCTGAAGTATTTGAATCACTATCTGAAATTACTGTTCCAACAAGTAAAGAAACAGAAAAAGAAACAGCAGATGTTATTAAAAAATATATACTAGGATATGTAAATAATAAATGTATATCATGCTCAGATATGGATGAATGTATAGATAAAGAAAACTTAGATGAAACAGCTCAATTCTTAGCAGAAAAACTTGAAAATGGTGAACCAATAGAGCATGAAATGCTTAAGTTTGACTGTAAACATTCAAAACAAATTATAGATGATATATATAATATGTACACTAATATGAGAATTACTAGAGTACTAAAACTAAGAGAATTAGAAAATACAGAAAAAGTTGCAAGACAATATAAAGAAGTGTCTAAACTATTAGATAATATTGCAAATGATCTAAAAGAAGGTGCTCTTGTAAAAGATGCATCTCAACAAAAATTAAGAGATGAATTAAAATTTGCAGGATATAATGTATATGAAGATGAATTTGAAAAAACAGAAGATTTAACAGAATATACATTTGTAACAGATATATTAACTAATATAGACAAGCAAAAGAAGACTATAGTAGAGCTTGCTTCAAATATACTAGAACAAAGTATGACAGTTAAGCTTATATTAAATATTTCTAAAACAGAAAAATCTAAAATCAAACTAATATCTACTCCAAAATATAGTATTAGTACAGAAATTGTATCTGAAAATAAAACAGGAGAAGAAGTTTCTGGAGATACATATTTACAAACAGAATTAAATGATTTAAGGAAATTAACTGTAATAAGTGATGGAGTTGGAAGTGGTGAAGATGCTTCTAAAAGTTCTACTGCAGTAGTTAATATGTTAGATAGGCTACTTAGTGGTGGATTTAGTGAAGAAAAAGCTATTGAAATAGTAAATAACATAGTTAAACTTAAAGGTGAAGATGAGCTTTATGCAAGTTTAGATGCGGCTATTATTAATCAAAGAAATGGTGAATGTTATTTTATTAAACTTGGAGCTGCTCCTACATATTTAATAGCAGATGGAAAAGTAGTAGTTATAACTTCAAACAGCATTCCTGTTGGACTTGTTGAAGATAATGAATTTGTACCGATTTGTAAAAAACTGAAAGAGGGAGATTTTGTTATTCAAGTAAGTGATGGAATAGTTCCAGAAGGTAGTGATATAAATAATAATTATTTAAAGAATTATTTATTAACTTGTGATTATTCAAAATCTGCTAAATTAATTGCTCAAGAAATTAAAGAAATACTATATTTAAACAATGGTGGAACACTTGAAGATGATGCTACTGTAATAGTTAATAAGATAGAATTAAATTAGACAAATATTTTTGTTGAAAATATATAACTTATTCGATATAATTTAGTTAGAGATTTTTATCTCTAACTATTTTTTTGATAAAATTTTTCTTGACAGTATACAGGTATTATTGTATTATAGTCGAGTAAATTTTATATAGGAGGTGTATGCACATGAAAAAATATATGTGCGAATTTATTGGGACATTAGTATTAGTCCTATTCGGATGCGGAACAGCAGTTCTTGTTGGCTGTGATACAGCAGCTGGCCTACTTACTACTGCACTAGCATTTGGTCTTTCTATTGTTGCTATGGCTTATGTTATAGGCAACGTATCAGGATGTCATGTTAACCCAGCAGTTTCACTTGCTTGTTTAATTGACAAAAGAATGGAATTTAAAGATTTCATTGGATATGTAGTTGCACAAGTACTTGGAGCAATTGCAGGTTCAGCAATACTATATGGAATAGTTGCATGTACTGGTCTTGAAGTTGCAAACTTTGGAGCAAACGGATTTGGAGATGCTTCAGCAGTTGGACTAAGCATGATTGGTGCATTAATAGTTGAAGTAGTTCTAACTTGTGTATTTATTTATACAATTTTAGGAGTTACTGCTGACGAGAAAAAAGGATCAATTGCAGGAGTTGTTATTGGTCTAACATTAACTTTTGTTCATATTTTAGGAATATCTTTAACAGGAACATCTGTTAACCCAGCAAGATCATTATCTGCAGCACTATTCTCAGGAGCTACAGCTATGTCTCAAGTATGGGTATTTATTGTAGCACCATTTGTTGGAGCAGCAATAGCAGCAGTTTTATACAGATTCTTAAATAAAGAAGAAAAATAGTTTACAATAACTAAAAAGAGGGCTTTTGCTCTCTTTTTTATATATTAAAATAATATAAAAATATATTTGCTTTTTTTACAATTTATGATAGAATATAATCAGTTTTAAGAGGTGGTATATATGGCATTAGAATCATTACGTAATTTATTAGATGTTTTTAAAGGAAATAAAACTAATAGAGAGTATTCGCCAAATATAGATAAAGAATATTCAAATTATTTTAAGGATGAAGACTGCCCTTATGCGATTACGCCAAAAATGGCAGAAGATATAGCTTCAAAAAGATTATATAAAGACTATGTGAAAAAATGTAAAGAAAGATATACAGGTTTCTGGATTACAGATGCTGCTATGGACGTAGTAGATATTGAAGACAGAAAATGTTATTTGTATCAAGTAAAAGAGGCAGATATTGCTTGGAGAAAAAATGGAGATGACTATGATGGTATTGTGTCTCCTGAAGGTTTAAGATATTTAAGATGTTTAGTAGATGTTAATTCTGGAGAATATAAATATTATCCAGACAAATAGATAAGAATGTGAGACTACTTTTTAGTGGTCTCTTTTTTGTTTATATATATTATTTTAATCTCTTTTATGATATAATTAATTCAAAGTTGGGAGGGATAAGTATGAGACTTAGAAAATATAAAAAAGATGATGCAATAGAAATAGTAAAATGGATAAAAACAGAAAGAGAAAAAGCCTTATGGAGCGCAAATAGATATAAAAACTTCCCAGTGACTCCAGAAGATATAAATACTGAATATGAAAACACAGCTAAGGTTTGTAATTTTTATCCAATGACACTTACAGATGGAAATAAAATAGTAGGTCATATTATACTTAGAAATCCAACAGAAGATAAAAGTATATTCCGTTTTGGATATGTTATTGTATCTTCAAGTATACGTGGCAAAGGCTATGGGAAAACATTACTTTTAGAAGCTATAAGATATGCTAAAGGTAAACTTGGTGCTAAAAAGATTACTCTTGGTGTATTTATGGAGAATGAATCGGCAGTTAAATGTTATGAGGCAGTCGGCTTTAAAATAGTAGATGTTGGAAAAGAAACATTTAAATTTAAAGATGAAAAATGGTCTTTTGCAGAAATGGAATATCAATATTAGAGAGGTATTTTTATGGAAAAAGTTAAATCTTTTTTTAAGAAAACAATTGAATCTATTAAAAATGGAATTAAAGAGTTCCCACTTACAATGATTATTGCTGCTTTTTGTACAATTCTTATTAGCTTTAATATTATTTTTGAAGCATGGGATGAAGAAGGCATTTTAAAATTTATTTATGCTGCAGTAATATTTGCAATTGGAACTTTCTTTACTGAAATAACTAAAAAAGAAGATAAAAAATCTAAGATGATAATGTATATTTTATCTTTCTTAATTGCAATAGGATTTTGGGCATTTGCTTATGCAGAAGATGAGGTAATTCTTGCAAATGCATTAAAAATAGCAATAAGCTATTGTGCTATTTTAGGTACAATTAGTGTGTTTATTCTTCAAAAGACAAGTAAACTAGATTTTGGAGAATACATCAGAGAACTAATTATTAGTGGTATAAAAGTTGGAATTACATCTACAGTTTTAACTATAGGTTCATTGTTCATATATATTGTTTTATCTGAACTTTTTGATTTAGATTATGATATAGCAGAAAGAATAATGATTGTATTAATTACATGTATTTATGGACTATATGCACTTCCTAGAATGATAGGGCTATTAAAAGTAGAAAAGAAAACAGATAACAAATTCTTTGAGGGACTATTTAAATATGCTCTTGGTGGAATTATCTTAGTAATTACAGCAATTATTTATGCTTATATACTAAAAATTATATTTACACTAGATGTACCTTCAAACGTGATTTATAGAATAACTGCAGTTTTATTCTTCTTTGCAGCTGTAACTTGGACAGTTATAAATAGTTATGAAGCAAAAGATTTTTATGGCAAAATATTTAAATATTTACCTTATCTATTCTTACCATTTATTATTCTTCAAATATATAGTTTAGGAGCAAGAATAGTAGAAAATGGACTAACTCCTGTAAGATATATAGGTGTTATGTACATTATTTTTGAATGTGTATATTTGGTATTATATAAGTTTAATAAAGAAAAACTATCTAATATATTACTTGTATTTGGAGTAATTACATGTATTACACTTTCAGTACCATTAATTAATATGGATAAACTTTCTGAACTTAACCAAATGGCTAGAGTAAAGACATTCTTTAAAGTAGATGATCCAGTAAATGATTTAACAGATAAACAAAAAGCCAAAATTCAGGGCGCATATTATTACATAGAGCACAATTTAGATGATGGATATAGTAAAATAGATGAATTATTTACATATGATCAACAAGAAATTATAGAGAATTTTGAGTATAAGCATCAAGGCAATCAATCAGAAAGAGAAATGGAATATATTTATAGAAACAACTCAATAGATGTTGTGAATATAGAGAATTATTCTAAATTATATGAGATAGATTATTACTTAAGCAGTAGTAAAGGGAATAAACTTGAAGATGACTATATATATGATTTAACAGAAGAAAAAGAAATAAATTTAAAACCAGTAATGGATAAAATTATAGAAAATGACGTAGATGATGAAAAAGAGTATATTTATGAATATGATATTGATGAAAATTATCATTTAATTATTACATATGTATCCATAGAGTATGCTAGAGATGGTTATATTGAGTATTGCTCACTAAATGGATATATATTAGAAAAATAGTAAAGGAGTGATCTAGATGGAACATATAAAGCTTGTTGTGCCAAATGAAAATTACGAGTCTCAAGTAATGATAGCAAGAGAGGATATTTTAAATCTTGGAGAGCATTTTGATGGCTGTGAAGGATTAGAAGATGTAAGTTCTTATACAGAGTGGCTAGATTTTGAAAATAGACTTAAAGCAAGATATGGTGAGGGATATGTTCCATCAGATATATACCTTGCTGTATTAGAAGACACAGATATAGTAGTAGGAATAATAGATTTTAGACATTACTTATCTGATTTCTTATTCCAATATGGTGGACATATTGGATATAGCGTAGTACCAGCTCAAAGAAGAAAAGGTTATGGAACAGAAATGTTAAGGATAATGCTTGAAGATTTAAAACAAAGAGGAGAAAAAAGATTACTTCTTTGTGTAGATAAAGAAAACATACCATCAGTTAAAATTATAACAAAAAATGGTGGAATACTTGAAAATGAAGTAGAAGATGGTGCTGGTTTTACAGATTCAGGTATTATACAAAGATATTGGATAGATTTATAGGGGAGAATATGAAAAAGATAGTTTTAAGTGGATCAAAAAGATTTATTCCTAAGTTTTTTGAACTTGAAGAAAAGCTTAAAGCAAAAGGTTATGAGGTTATTGTACCACAAGAGTTTATTGTAGAGATGACAAAAAGAGATGGCTCACTTCTACATTTTAAACAGATAGATAAAGATGATGTGGATGCAGTACTTACTGTAAATGAGCAAAAGGAAGATACACCAAATTATATTGGTGCAAATGGTTTTGCAGAAATTGCTTTTGCTTTTTATAAAGGAAGAAAAGTTTTCCTTTTAAATGATATATATCCACCATATGAAGAAGAACTTGTAGGTTGGGGGATAGTACCACTAAAAGGAGATGTAGATAAAATAGATGAATATCTAAATTAGGAGGAGTATTATGAAAACAGTAGTTATAACAGGTAGTGCTAGAGGGCTAGGTTACAACATGGCTAGTTTTTTTAGAGAGTATAATTACAATGTCGTACTTAGCGATTTAAATGAAGAAAAACTAAAAATTGCAAAAGAAGAATTGAAAAAAACACCAAGTGAGGCAGACATTACTTACACAACTTGTAATGTTTCTAAAATTGAAGAATTACAAGCTTTAATGGATTTTGCAGTAGAAAAATTTGGTGAGGTAGATATTTGGATTAATAATGCAGGTGTTAACCAACCTCAAAAAGCAATTTGGGAGTTAACAGAGCAAGAAATAAATACTATTATAGATGTAGATTTAAAAGGTGCAATTTTTGGTTCAAAAGTTGCAATAGAGCAAATGTCTAAACAACATAAAGGTGCTGTATACAATATTGAGGGATATGGTAGCAATGATGCGCATATGCTAGGTCTTAATATGTGTGGAACAAGTAAACGTGCTGTAACTTATCTTACTGAAGCATTAGCACAAGAGTGTGAGCAACAAGGCAATGGAGTAATAGTTGGAAAACTATCTCCTGGCATTATGATTACAGAGTTTACTACTCATTCACTTGGAAATGATAAAATAGAACTAGCTGAAAAAACTAAGAAAGTATATAACATTTTAGGTGATACACCAGAGACTGTTGGTAAATTCTTAGTAGATAAAATGGTAAATAATACTAAAAATAATGTTAAGTTTAATTGGCTAACAAATGGTAAAGCATTTACTAGATTTTTAACTGCTGGATTTAATAAAAGAAACTTCTTTGGTGAGGATCAAAAATTATTAACAGATAAAGATAAAAAATAGAGGTGATAATGTATGGAAGATAGAATAGAAGATGAGAAAAATTCAATCTCTTCAATAATAAAGTTTTTGGCTATCTTGATTATTTTTGCTGGCTTTATTGTTAGCTGTTTAAATCAAGTGATGTTAAATCCAAATATACAATTTGAACAAATGTTAATTCAGTCTCTTATGAGTAGTATAAATAGTAGTATTGGTGCACTTTTACTTTATGGCTTTGGAGAAGTGCTTCAAATATTTCATGATATTAGAAGAAAAATGTATGAAAAAAATAAATAATAGCCAAATATAAAGATGTAAGACTTATGTTTTACATCTTTTTTTATTGCACTTTTTATGGTATAATCTTGTTGAAAAACGGGGGATAATGATATGAAAGAAATTGAACTTAAAGTAACAGGAATGCATTGCGGTGGATGTGAAAACAGAGTTAAAAACGCAGTGTCAGATATAAAAGGTGTAAAATCTGTTATAGCAGATCATGAAGCATGTAAAGTTAATGTTGAATTTAAAAAAGATGTAGATGATAATACTATATCTTTAGTTAAAGAGGCAATAGAGAGATTAGACTTTAAAGTAGAAAAATAAGTGGAGAATAGCTTATGAAGAAAAAAATATTAAATATTGAAGGAATGACTTGTTCTGCATGTTCTAATGGACTTGAAAAATATTTAAATAAACAAGAAGGAATAAAAGAGGCAAGTGTAAATCTTGTTATGGCTACAGCGTCTGTTGAATATGATGAGAATATAGTTCAAGATTCAGATTTAGATAGATTTGTAAAAGAAGCGGGATTTAAAAGTTTAGGTGAAAGAAGCAAAGATGGAAATGGAAAATATGAAAGACTATTTCTTATACAATTTGCACTTTTAGTTGTTCTTTTAATGTATATTTCTATGGGTCAAATGGCACATTTTCCTATACCATATGTTGTAGATAAAATGCATAACCCTATTGTGTATACTGTATTTGTTATAGTTATAACATTATGTTTTATATTTTGGGGAATAGATATAATTGCAAAAGGCTTTAAAAATATTTTTCACAGAATGCCTAATATGGATTCTCTTGTAGGAGTTGGAGTACTTGTAAATTTTGCATATAGTATGTACAATGCAATAAAAGTATTTCAAGGTGGAGTTCATCTTGTGGATAACTTGTATTTTGAATCTTGTGCAATGATTATATTTTTTGTAAAACTTGGAAGATATATAGATAAGAATAATAAAGCTAAAGCTGTTGAAAGTATAAAAAATCTAGTTACTATTACTCCTAAAAATGCAGTAATCAAGCAAAAAGGTAAAGGAAAAGAAAAAATTGTAACTATTAATGAAATCCAAAAAGGAGACATAGTAATTTGTAAGCCTGGGGAAAAGATAGCTGTAGATGGAAAAGTTGTGCTTGGACAATCTCATACAGACGAGTCGTTTATTACAGGTGAATCTAAACCGGTAAGTAAAACTATTGGAGATACAGTTCTTGCAGGAAGTATCAACTACGATGGATATCTAGAGTATACAGCAGAAAATATTGGAAAAGATTCAAGTATTTCTCATATAGTAGACTTAGTTGTAGAAGCTACAAATACTAAAGCTCCTATTGCAAAATTTGCAGATAAAATTAGTGGAATATTTGTACCAGTAATATTTGTAATAGCAATACTTGCTTTTGTACTTAATATAGCTATTACTAAAGATGTTAATCTTGCTCTAAATGCACTTGTTAGTGTTCTTGTTGTTGCTTGCCCTTGTGCACTTGGTCTTGCAACACCTTTAGCTCAGGTTGTAGCTCTTGGAAGTGGAACAAAAAGAGGAATAGTTATTAAAACTGGCGAAGCACTTGAAGGGATAAACAATATAGATACGGTTATAATGGATAAAACTGGAACAATTACTAAAGGAGAACTAACTATAGCAGATCTATACTTCTTAGATGCTCAAAAAGACAATTTAAAACTATTAAAAAGCTTGGAGACTAAATCTAATCATCCTTTAGCTACAAGTGTCTCAAAAGGGGAAGATAATCCTTTCAAAGTTACAGACTTTGAAGAAATACCAGGACGTGGTATAAAAGGAAAAATAGATGGAACTATGTATTATGCAGGAAATAGTAAAATGCTAGAATCTATGGGGATAATTAATACTCTTTCAAATAAAGAAGATGAGTTTTCTCAAAATGGTGAAAGTATTATTTATTTTGCAAGCGATAAACAGCTTCTTGGAATAGTAGGCCTTAGAGATGTTATTAAACCTGGTATAAAAGATACAATTAGTTCTCTTAAAGAGCATGGTAAAAAAGTTGTTATGCTTTCTGGAGATAATGAAAAAACAGCAAAAATTATAGCAAATGAAGTTGGAATAGATATTGTTTATAGCAACATTTCTCCTAAAGGAAAATTAGAAAAAATAAGTGAATTAAATACAAATCAAAATGTTTTGATGATAGGAGATGGAATAAACGATTCTCCTGCACTTAAAGAGGCTACAATTGGAATTAGCGTTTCAAATGGTACAGATATAAGCTCAGATTCAGCAGATATTATGCTAATGAGTGAAGATATGTCTAAATTATTAGATGTATTTAAACTTGGCAAAAAAGCAATGAAGATAATTAAAGAAAATTTATTCTGGGCTTTAGGATATAATCTACTTATGGTGCCACTTGCAACTGGTCTTTTACCAATAGCTTTAAATCCAATGATAGCGTCTTTAGCAATGACACTTAGCAGTTTAACAGTAGTACTTAATAGTTTAAGATTAAGAAAGTAGGGATGAGTATGTATTATACATATATGTTAAGATGTACAGATAAGTCTATTTATACAGGAATTACTACAGATGTTAAAAGAAGAATGAAAGAGCATTTTTCTCAAGGTGTAAAGAGTGCAAAATATACTAAAAATCATGAAGCTTTAAAACTTGAATGCGTATGGGAATGCGAGGATAGAGGTCTTGCAACAAGACTTGAATATCAAATAAAGCAACTGGATAAAAAAGATAAGGAAGAGTTGATCCTTACTCAAGATTTAAAACAGTTTTTAAAAGATAAAGTAGATTGCGATGAATATGTAATAATGGATGTAGAAGGAATGATAGAATAAAATGAAGGAATTTAAAATGATAGATACAAGAGATGGTATAATTGGCCTTGCAATCGCAGATGCTATGGGAGTACCACTTGAAGGAATGACAAGAGATATATTATTAAATCAACCAGTAGTAGAAATGATGGGCAATTTAGCAAATAATATGCCAAAAGGATCATTTTCAGATGACACTTCACTAACTCTTGCAACTATGGATGCAATTATACAAAAAGGAAAAATAGATACAAAAGAAATAGCAAATAACTTTGTAAAATGGTTAGATAAAGGTGCGTATACTCCAACTGGTGCAGCATTTGGCATTGGAGGAACTACTAGTCTGGCAATAGATAATATAAAAGATGGTCTAAAGCCAGAAAAATGTGGCCTAAAAGATTTCAGCAACAATGGAAATGGTTCACTTATGCGTATGTGTCCAATTATATATTATTGTTATTCAAAAGGATTAAATAGTAAAAAAACATTGGATATAGTAACTAAAGTATCAAGTATAACTCATGCAAATGAGATAAGCATACTTGCATGTTTTATCTACGTAATGTTTGGAATTGAACTATTAGAACAAAGAGATTTTTATTCTGCTTATCAGAGAATAAGAACATTAAATTATTCTAAATTTAGTGAAGAAGCTTTATCTAAATTTGATAGAATTTTAGTTAAAGATATTCGTACAATGTCTTTAGATGATATTAAATCTACAGGATATGTTGTAGATACACTAGAAGCAACTTTGTGGTTATTGTTCAATACTGAGTCATATAATCAAGCAGTAATTGGAGCAGTTAATCTTGGTGGGGATACAGATACAATAGGAGCATGTACAGGTGCTCTTGCAGGTATCTGTTATATGCTTGAAAAAATTAATCCAATTTGGAGAGAAAGTTTACTGAAATATGATTATATAGATAATATGTGTCATAGTTTTAATAAATTAATAAATAAAAATATGCAAAAATAAAAAAGTAGTAGTAAATGTTTAAAAGATGAAGTATAATATAGTTATACAAAAGAGGAGAGGTTTTTATGGAAGGCTCGAGGGTAAAAAATATAATAGTAATTGCAGCATGTTTAGTCTTAGGTGTTGTTTTTGTTGTAGCAAGTTTTATGGTTTTAAACTTTAAGAAGGAAGACCATACTAATATAGAAGAATATAGTTCAAATTTAACAAAGTTAATTGAAAGTCAAGATGTTAGAAGTGGACTAAAAATATTTCCAACTGAAGTCAACAAAGATAAGGTTAAGGAATTTAAATACTATTCTGAAGATGATTTGTTTGTTGGTTCTTACTTATATTATTTAGTTGTAGATTATGATAAAGACGAATTTAATGCAGAAGTTGAAAGAATTAAAAGTGTTAATCAACCATTTAGAGATATTGTAAAGAACATATTCTTTGCAAAAACTGGTTTTAAATATCCAGCATATATCACAATTTGGGATGGAAATGGAACTTATGAGTATGCACTTGTAGATGAAGAAAATACTACAATTGCATATGTATTAAATCAATTATTTGATTGGAAGGATACAGATATTGCTGAAGAATATCTTCCAAAAGATTATTCTGTACCTTCTACAAGTAAAGATACGGGTAAAGATGGATATTCAATGTACTACGTTTATGATGAATTTGGTACAGGATATAGATTTGATGAATTACATTAGAATTTTTAAGAGCAAGTAATATTGTATATTACTTGCTTTTATGATATTATTTAGCTGTACGAAAAAGAGGGATTATTATGAAGAAAAGATTAACAGTAGGATTATTTATGGATTCGTATTTTCCAATGATTGATGGCGTTACTATGGTAATGGACAATTATGCAAAACGCCTTGGAAAATATGGTGATGTTATAGTGTTTGTACCGGACATATCTAAAGGAACTTTTGATGATTCAAAACTTGGGTACAAAGTTGTAAGATGTAAATGTGTGAAAATGCCAATATTAGATTATTCTTTTCCTTTACCACATATAGATAGAGAGTTTATGAAAGAAATTGAACAATATAAACTAGATATTGTACATATTCATTCACCATTTGTAATGGGAAGACTTGGTATTAAATATGCTCAAAAGCACAATATTCCTGTTGTGGGAACAATGCATAGCCAATTTAAGCAAGATTTTAAACGTGCTGTTAAATCTGATCATTTAGCAAGTGGACTAAATAAAGTGCCAATTCATGAATTTAACAAATGTGATGAATGCTGGGCTGTAAATAAAGAAGTTGCTCGTATTTTCTATGAAGATTATCATTGCAAAACTATGCCAAGAGTAATGAATAATTCAACAGAAATGCTTCCACTTCCAGATCCAAAAGCAGCAGATGAAAGAATAAACAAATTACATGGAATAGCAGAAGATGAGAAAGTATTATTGTTTGTTGGTAGAATTAATAAACTAAAAAATATTTTCTTTATCATTGATAGCTTAAAAGTTATAAATGAAAAATACCCAGATTTTAAATATAAAATGCTATTTGTTGGCTCTGGACAAGATGAAGAAGAATTAAAAGAAATGATACACAAAAATCATATGGAAGATAAAGTTATAATGGTAGGAAGAGTAACAGATAGAGAACTCTTAGCATCATATTACAAGCGTGCAAATCTATTCTTATTCCCATCTTTATACGATGCATCTTCAATTGTACAAATTGAGGCTGCTAGCCAAAAAACTCCAACTATGTTTTTAAGAGGTGCAGCTACTGCTTCAACTGTTACAGATAGAGTTAATGGATATTTATCTGAAAATGATCCAGAAATATATGCTAGAGATATTGTAAATATCTTTAAAGATGAAAAAGCATATAATGAACTTTGTGAGAATGCATTTAGAGATTTATATAAAAATTGGGACGATACTGTAAAAGAAGTATATGAAAGGTATGAATATCTTTACGAGAAAAAACAAAGAGAAAACAGAGAAAAAGAAGAGAAAAAACTAAGAAGAAAACAATTAGAAAAATAGAGGGTTGTTATGAATAAAAAAGAAATTTTTAGAACAATAAAATTTACATTATTTTCAATTAGTGCAGGACTAGTAGAAATTGGCGTATTTACACTTTTAAACTTTATTCCAAATTGGAGCTATTGGCCAAAATATCTGATTGCGCTTGTTGCTTCAGTTGTGTGGAATTTTACATTAAATAGAGAGTTTACTTTTAAAGCCACAAATAATGTTCCCGTAGCTATGTTTAAAGTTGCAATATTTTATGCAATGTTTACACCAGCATCAACTATACTTGGAAACTATCTAGCAGAAAAATTATTATGGAATGAATTTATAGTTACTGCGCTTAATATGATTGCAAACTTTATATTAGAATATTTATGGGATACGTTTGTTGTCTTTAGAGGAAGTATTGATACAAAAGAGACAAAGAGAAAAGAAGTAAAAGAATAGGAGTAAAAATGGAAATTAGAGACCTTTATGATAAAGATAGAAACTTAACAGGAGAAACTATTTTGAAAGGAGAACAAATTCCTGAAAATAGATATATTATAGTAATGCTAATATTTATACAAAATAGTGAAGGAAAGTTTTTAATACAAAAAAGAAGTAAGCAAAAAAATGGCCTTCTTGCTGCTACTGGTGGACATGCTAAATCTGGTGAAACTAGTATTCAAGCAATACAAACAGAAGTTAAAGAAGAAATAGGGTTAGATTTGCCAGAAGATAAAATAGAATTATATTTTAGTGGTAGACAAGATGAAGAAAGAGTCTTTTTTGATGATTACTACATTAAATTAGATATAGATGATATATCTAATTTAAAACTTCAAGAAGAGGAAGTTGAATCTGTTTGTTGGATGACAAAAGATGAAATAATTGAAGCTAAGAAAAATGGTACATTCTTTATGAATCATTTTGAAGAATTTGAGACATTGATAGATTGGTTAGAAGATAGAGAAAATGGTATATCAATAAAACAAGAAAATAGTAATAAAGAAAAGTATATGGAATTATTACTTGAAGCAGATCCAAGCAAAGAATTAATTAATCAATATCTAAATTTAGGTGAATTATTTGTATTAAATTACAATGATGATGTTGCGTGTGTAGCTGTAGTTGTAAGAATAGATGATGAAATTGTTGAATTGAAAAACATAGCGACTAAAGAAGAATATAGAGGAAAAGGCTTTGGAAAGAGAATGATTAACTATTTGGCATACAAATATAAAGTTAATTATAAAAAAATGATAGTTGGAACAACAGAAAATAATATTCCATTCTATGTTAAACTAGGTTTTGATAATTTTGAAAAAACAATAAAAAACTTTTTTATAGATAATTATAAAGAAGAAATATGGGATGGCAAATTACAATGTATAGATATGTATTACTATTCTAAAAAGTTAAAATAATAAGAAATATGTAGGTGGAAATATGAATAAGAAAAGATTAATAGTTGCAATTGTTCTAGTTATTGCTGAAATAATTGTTATGGCTTTCATTATAAAATTAATGCATCCTAGAGCATATGATCCAGTTTCAGTAGGTGGGGGAGATCCTTCAAAAATTCCTACTATTACTAATACTAATGCTAATACTAATACTAAAGAAGAGGAAAATGTTATGAAAATTAATATAAATAGCGAAAAATATGTTATTAATGTTGAAAACGAAGCGTTAATGGAAGAAATATATAATGCACTTCCAGAAACTTTTACTATGAATGAGCTAAATGGTAATGAAAAATATTACTATTTAAACTCAACTATGAAAAATGCAAATAGTGAAGCAGTAGGTCAAGTTCAAAAAGGAGATGTTATGCTTTTTGAAAGTGATTGTTTAGTTATTTTCTACGATTCATTTGAAACAGAATTTAGATATACAAAAATAGGTCATATAGATAATTTAGGAGATATAGGAAGCTCAAATGTCGAGGTTTCTATTACAAAATAAAAATTAGATAGCAAAGAAGATTTTCTCTTTTTTGCTATTTTTTTATTAACTGACCACTTGTTCTAATTGTGTAGGAGCTATATTTGTGGTATTATTTTATATATATTAATGAGGAGGCTGAAATGACAAGAACAAAATTAAAAGATAGAATATTACCAAAATACACAAAAGGAGAAGAAATATTTAATATGACTACACATATTGTAGGTGGAGCACTTGGAGTGGTTGCACTTGTTCTATGTGTTGTGTTTGCAAGTATACATGGAAACCCATATGCAATAGTTAGTTCTGTAATATATGGTGTATCAATGATATTGCTTTATACTATGAGTAGTATTTATCATGGACTTAGTCCTAAACTTACTGCAAAAAAAGTATTTCAAATTTTTGACCATTGCTCAATATTTGTACTAATTGCAGGAACATATACACCATTTTGTTTGGTTACTTTTTTAAACTATAGTAAAGCTTTGGGATGGTGGATGTTTGGAATACTATGGTTTGTTGCTGCACTTGGAATACTATTAAATTCAATAGATATAAAAAAATATAGAGTATTTTCTATGCTTTGTTACTTAATTATGGGATGGTGTATTGTTTTTAAAATTCATCTTTTACCACAGTTATTAACAATTCCTGGTATTGTATTACTTGCTTCAGGTGGAGTAGCATATACTCTTGGTGCAATACTTTACGGTCTTGGTACAAAAATTAAATATATGCATTCAGTATTTCATATATTTATATGCATAGGAAGTCTTCTTCAATTTCTATGTATATTGCTATATGTAGTATAATATTAGAAAATAAAAGAGAAAGAATAAAATAAAGATAAAAATAATTCTAAACAACAAACAGAAAGGAGGATAATATATGTCTCAAATTAGTGTACAAAACTTATCATTTGGATATGAAGGAAGTCTAAAAAATGTGTTTGAAAATGTTTCTTTTGTATTGGATACAGATTGGAAACTTGGACTTATTGGGAGAAACGGAAAAGGAAAAACAACTTTTTTAAAACTTCTTAAAGGAGAATATGAGTATGAAGGTACAATTACTAAAAATGTAGATATAGATTATTTTCCTTTTGAGATAAAACAAAAACAAGAAATGACATTAGATATTGTATTATCTATTGTTCCAGATGTAGAAGAATGGGAAATAATTAAAGAGCTAAATCTTTTAAATACGACAGCAGATATATTGTATAGACCATTTAGTTCATTAAGTGGCGGAGAGCAAGTTAAAATAGAACTTGCAACATTATTTTTAAAGAAAAATAATTTTCTTCTTATAGATGAACCTACTAATCATTTAGATATTCAAGCAAGAGAATCAATTGTTAATTATATGAAAAATAAAAAAGGATTTATAGTTGTATCTCATGAAAGATCTTTTTTAGATAAAGTTTGTGATCATATAATTAGCATAAACAATTCCAATATAGATATTCAAAAGGGAAATTATTCATCTTGGAAAGAAAATATGGATAGACAAAATTCATACGAAAGAGTACAAAATGAAAAAATAACCAAAGATATAACAAGACTTGAGGTCGCACAAAAAAATACAGCAAACTGGTCAGATGCTGTGGAAAAGACAAAAGTTGGAGTACGTATTGCTGGGCTTAGACCAGATACTGGATATATAGGTCATCAAGCAGCTAAAATGATGAAACGTTCTAAGGTTATTGAGTCAAGAATTGAAAAAGAAATAGATGAAAAGAAATCATTGTTAAAAAATGTTGATAGACAAGATTCTTTGACTATGAAACCTTTAGTAAATAAAAGAAATCCAATTATAATACTAGATAATGTTAGTGTTATATATAACAAAAAGCAAGTATTTGAACCTGTCTCTTTTGAAATTAGGAATAATGATAGGATTGCTTTAATTGGCAAAAATGGTGCTGGTAAGTCTAGTATAGTAAAATTAATCCTAAATGACGAAAAGATGGATTACAATGGAAATATAAGAAAACCAGAGCAATTAAAAATATCATATGTATCTCAAAATACGGATTTTCTTAAAGGAACACTCAAAAATTATGCCAAAGAAGAAAATATAGATGAATCAATTTTTAAAGCTATGCTTGCAAAAATGGGGTTTGATATTGTAGATTTAAACAAAAACATAGAAGATATGAGTGAGGGCCAAAAGAAAAAGGTTTTGCTTGCAAAAAGTATTAGTGAATCTGCAGACGTATACTTGTGGGACGAACCTTTAAATTATATAGACATTATTACACGTGAACAAATAGAAGAAGCAATATTAAAATATATGCCTACACTTGTATTTGTTGAACATGATGATACTTTTGTAAAAAAAATTGCTACCAAAAAAGTAGAAGTGATTAGAAAGGATGAAAAATAATGACAACATTATATTTAATTAGACATTCAATTCGTTTTTCAAATTCAGATATTTTAGAATTTAAGACAACTCAACCTCCACTTATTCAAAGTGAGAAAAGTGTTTTAAGTGTTGAAGGTGAGAAGCGTGCAGAAGTTCTTGCTAGTGTTGAAGAACTTCAAAATATAGATGTTGTATATGCAAGTAATTGTGTACGTACACTTCAAACTGCTAAGTATTTGCTTAAAGCACAAAATTTACCTGTTACATTAGATGAAAGGCTAGATGAAAGACGTTTTGGTGAACCTAATAATGATATTTATCCAGACTGGTTTGAGCGTCAATATCTAGATGAAAATTTTAAAACAGTAGGTGGAGAGTCTCAAAAGGATGTTAGACAAAGAATGAATGGAGCTTTGGATGAAATATTAAAAGAAAATGCAGGAAAAAGAATAGCTGTTTTTTCTCATGGATATGCTATTACTTTTTATCTTATGCAATGGTATAAACTACTTAATGTAGATTCAGAACAAAAATTAACTTTTGAGTATAAAGGAAAAGTTGTATATGATAGAAAAATTAATGCACCTGAAGTATTTAAACTGACTTTAGATGATAATAACAATGTAGAGAATATAGAAGTTATAGATATAGATTATGATGATTAGCAAGTAATTGAACATTACTTGCTTTTATGATATTATTTTAGAGAAATTAGGTGATATAGTGACTATTGAAGAAGAAATATTTAAAAAGAGTAAACCTGTAGAAAAGAAACTTATAAAGTATGGCTTTAAAAAAGAAGATATTGGATATATTTATTCTAGAAATATTATGAATGGAGATTTTAGAGTAGATGTTAGAATAGTAGAAGATAAAGTTGAAGCCAAAGTAATAGATAATGCCTTTGGAGATGAGTATACAAATTATAGAATAGAAGAATCTACTGGGGCTTTTGTTGGACAAGTAAGAGAAGAATTAGATTTGTTGCTTAGAGATATTAAGAAACATTGTTTTGAATCAAGTAATTTTACTTTTTCTCAAACTAATGAAATTGTAAATTGTATTTTAGAAAAATATGGAGATGAAGTGGAATTTCCATGGGAAGATGAGGCAAACGGAGATGCTGGAATATTTAGAAATCCAGATTCACAAAAGTGGTATGGAATTATTATGCCAATAGATAAGTCTAAGATAGAGGATAAAGCAAGTGGATTAGTAGAAGTTATGAACATAAAACTAGATCCTCAAGAAATAGATGAACTTGTTAAAGAAGATGGATTTTATAGAGCATACCATATGAATAAAAAGTATTGGATTACTATAATTTTAGATGGTACTGTTAAAACAGATAGAATAATGAAGCTTGTTGAGGAAAGCCATTCTTATACTGAAACTAGAAAAAAGACAGAGGAATGGATAATTCCTGCAAATCCAAAATATTTTGATATCTGTTCACATTTTGATAATTCAGATATAAATAATTGGAAACAAGGAGCAGGTGTTAAAATAGGAGATATAGTATATATGTATGTTGGAGCACCAAACTCTGCACTTATGTATAAATGTCAGGTACTTGAGACAGATATACCATATGAGACAAAAAATAAACATGTAAAACTAAGTTCAATTATGAAGCTTAAAGTGCTAAATAGATTTGGTAGTAAAAGTATTCCTTTTTCTCGTATGAAAGAGCTTGGAGTTACAGCGGTTCGAGGTCCAAGATATATGACTGAAGATTTGAAAAAAGAAGTCGACAAAATAATTGAATAATAAGGTGAGTTTATGAAGTATTTAAGAGTAATATTAAGCGATAACAAAAATGTTAATAATATAGAAGATTTGGGCGTTAAAAAAGCAAGTGAATATGGCTTTTATGATCTTGTATATTTAAATAAAAATGGAGCAAGTATAACTGAAGATACACTTAAGGTTAGAGTGTATCAAAAAAATGAATGGGATTCAAAAGCGGTTTTAGTTATTCAAAAACGTGCAACTATAGAAAATGGAGCAAAAATAGATAAAGTTCTTACTCGTGAACAATTTGATACAGAGTCTGAAGCTTTAGAATTTGTAAAAGATAACTTTTTATCTTCTTATGATTTCTCATTTAAATTTTCTAAAACTGGAATAGAGTATAAGAACGAAACAATACGTGTATGGGTGGAAGATGTGGAAAACATCGGAATTACTTTGGAATTAGAAGCAGAAGATATAAAAATTTTGAATACTTTTATATCACATTTTAATGTGAAAGAAAAATTAGATATATCTTTGCCAGAATACTATTACTTAAAGTATGTAAAGGCATAGGAGGTATTATATGAATAGCAAAACAATAGTAATAACAGGAGCAAGTGATGGAATAGGAAAAGCTGCTGCAAAAGAATTGGTTAAGCTTGGACATGAAGTAATAATTGTGGGACGTAATCCTCAAAAAACTAAAAAAGTTGCTCAAGATCTAAATTGTAAGTATTTTCTTGCAGACTTTGCAGATTTTTCTCAAGTAGTTAATCTTGCTCGTGAGTTAAATAAGCTTGAAAGAATAGATGTGCTTGCAAATAATGCTGGTGCAGTTATTCCAAATTTTAGAACAACAATTGATGGAAATGAAATGACATTTCAAGTAAATGTACTTTCTCCATTTTTACTTACTTATTTGCTTTTACCAAAGCTAAAAGAATCTCATGCAACAGTAATACAAACATCTAGTGTTGCTGCAAATATGTTTGCTAAGTATGATATAGATAAGCTTAATATAACAAGCTTCAGCGTGCAAGGAATAAGTTATGATGCATTTAAAGAATATGGAAATGCAAAATTATCCAATATATTATTTACTAGATGGTTAGATCATGAATATAGGGAAAAGGGTATTGATGCAGTAGCTTTTGAGCCAGGTGTTGTAAGAACAAACTTTGGTGCAGAAATGAAAGGAATAGTAAAACTTGGTTATCATACACCAATAAAGTATTTATTTACTATTTCTCCAGAAAATAGCGCCAAACGTTTAGTATGGCTTGCAACAAGCGTTCCTGGCGAAGACTTTGAATGTGGCAAAACATATAGTAAAATTGGAAAAGAAATGAATGTAAAATATGATGATCCATATCTTGAAGAAGCTCAAAAATTATGGGATAAATGTTGTGGTATTCTTGAAAATATAATAGAAAAAGAAAAATAATTATGTAATTATATAGCGGGTATTTCTTGAAAAGTACTCGCTTTTATGCTATTATATAACGCGATACTTTAATATAGAGAGGAGTGTGAGGGAGAAACTTCACTAATAGTTAATACTATAATCCAATAAGTTATGTATAAGTAATACATAGATTCGAGATTCTTTTGTTATATTTATACAATGGATATAGTATGTCTTTATATACATAATGTTGAATAAAGTTTAGCGTTATGATATATATTAATTGTTAAATTAATATGAATAATAGGAGGGAAATTTATGAAAGAAATTACAAATGACTTCTTAAAAGAAGTAACTGAAGACTATTTAAGTAAAGACATATATACAATTGCAAGAGGGGCATTATCTAATTCAGATGTAACTAAACTTGTTGAAAATAAAGGAGAGTACAATAAAACTCGTCCAATGTTTTCTGTAGAAATCCAAACTTTACCAGTATGTAATCAAAAGAAGAGTGGAAGATGTTGGATATTTGCAGGACTAAACGTTTTAAGAGAAATTATAGGTAAAAAATATAATCCAGAAAAGTTTGAACTATCTCAAAGTTATATTGCTTTTTGGGATAAACTAGAAAAATGTAACTTTTTACTCGAAACTGTAATGAGTCTTTTAGAAGTAGATAAAGATGATAGAACTTTAGTACATGTACTATCTAATGGTATTGAAGATGGAGGACAGTGGGATATGTTTGTAAACATTGTTAACAAATATGGAGTTGTTCCACAAGATGCCTTCCCTGAGACTTACCAAAGTTCAAATAGTAGAGATATTAACAGAGTATTAAACAGATTAATTCGTAAATTTGCATATGATGCAAGACATGAATTTGCTGGAGATATGGAACCAATTAGAACTAAGAAAGAAGCTTTAATGAAAGATATATATAAAGCTTTATGTAGTGCTTATGGAGTTCCACCAAAATCATTTACATTTGAAATTGTAAATAAAGATACTCATGAATATAAACGCGAGAGAAATGTTACTCCACATGAGTTTGTAAGAAACTTCTTAGAAATAGACTTAAATGACTACGTAAGTATCATAAATAGCCCAACAGATGATAAACCTTTCAATAATACATTTACTGTTAAACATTTAGGAAATGTTGTTGAAGGAAATAGAGTAAAATATCTAAATCTAGAAATGCCAAGATTTAAAGAATTAGTTATTTCTCAACTAAAAGATAAAGAAGTAGTTTGGTTTGGAAGCGACTGTTCAAAATATGGTGGTAGAGATGTAGGTTTATGGGATGATAAAACTTATGATACAGATACTTTATTCCAAGTAAATTCTAAAATGACTAAAGAGGCAATGTTAGATAGCCGTGAATCTGCAATGAATCATGCGATGGTTATTACTGGAGTAGATTTAGTAGATAACAAATCTACAAAATGGAAAATAGAAAATAGCTGGGGAGAAGATATTGCATATGAAGGTTACTATGTTGCATCAGATTCTTGGTTTGATAACTATGTTTACCAAGCTGTTGTAAATAAAAAATATCTATCTGAAGAAGAGTTGGCTATGTTAAAACAAGAGCCTATTGAACTAAATCCATGGGATCCAATGGGAACTTTAGCAAAATAGTTAAAAACTATTGCAAGAACAGAAAAATTGTAATAAAATAAGGGTTGGATAAATATAAGAAAGGGGTATTTATTATGAACGAAAAAATGTTAGAAATGATGAAAGACAAAAGAGGATTTATTGCAGCACTAGACCAAAGTGGTGGAAGTAGCTCAAAAACACTAAAAGCTTATGGAATTAATGAGGACGAATATTCTACTGAAGAAGAAATGTTTGACCTTATCCATGAAATGAGAAAAAGAGTGTTTACTAGTAAATCATTCACTAGCGACCATATCATTGGAGCAATACTTTTTGAAAAAACAATGAATTCAAAAATTGGAGATGAATATACATCTGAATATCTATGGAATGAAAAAGGAATTCTTTCATTCTTAAAAGTAGATAAAGGACTACAAGATGAAGCAAATGGAGTTAAACTTATGAAAGAAATTCCTAACCTTGCTGAACAATGTCAAGTAGCAGTAGGACACAATGTATTTGGTACAAAAATGCGTTCAGTAATATATGAACCAAATAGAGAAGGAATTAAAGCAATTGTTAAACAACAATTTGAATTTGCTAAAGTTATTTGTGATAATGGACTAGTTCCAATCATTGAACCTGAAGTAGATATTCATGCTCCAGAAAAAGAACTTTGCGAATCAATGCTTAAAGAAGAAATCAAAGAAGTTTTAAATACTTGGGATATGAACGATAAAATTATGTTCAAATTCACTATTCCTACAGTTGAAAACTTATATCTTGATCTTTATGACTACGAATGTGTAGTAAGAATTGTTGCCCTATCTGGTGGATATAGCGTAGATGAAGCTGTAGAAAAACTAGCTAAAAACCACAGAATGATTGCAAGTTTTTCAAGAGCTTTATTACAAGACTTAAGAGTAGATCAAACTCAAGAAGAATTTGATAAATTATTAGGAGATGTAATTGTTAAAATATACAATGCTTCTATAGACTAATAAACATTTAAATTAAAACAAAAGCAAGTAATTAATTTTACTTGCTTTTTTATTTTATCTATTATTATTTTTTTATATAAAAACAGTTGAAATTTCATATAAAGTTTGGTAAAAAAATTAAAAAAGAGAGGATATACTATGAAAAAAAGACAAGATGTTTATGATTTATATTGGTATTTTGCTGCAGAAAGGCAAAGTATATTTGAAAAGAAAAAACAAGGATTAATGGCTCCTTGGACAGAAGACAAGATTTTGCAAGAATATAAGTTTTGCAATAGCTATAGAGTAAATGATAGAGTAAGTCAGTATTTATTAAAAAATGTTATATATAATGGAAAAAAATATAGTGCAGAAGATACAATATTTAGAATTATTCTTTTTAAGATATTTAACAAAGAAAGTACATGGGAGACACTAGTTAATGCATTTGGAGATGTGACACTAAAATCTTTTGATGTAGACAAATATTCTAAAGTGTTAGAAGAGGAAATCTTAAAAGGGAATGCAATATATAATGATGCATATATTTCTTGTGCAAATAAAGCGTTTGGATTTGATAGAAAACATGAAAATCATTTAGTATTACTTTCAAAGATGTTTTTTGAAGATAGAATGCAAGATAAAATACTATCTTGTAGAACGATGAAAGAAGCATTTAATATTGTTAAATCTTATCCTTTAATTGGTAATTTTATGGCTTACCAACTTGTTACAGATATAAATTATAGTGATGTTGTTAATTGGAGAGAAGATGAATATACTGTAGCAGGTCCTGGTTCTCATAGAGGCATTGAAAAATGTTTTGAAGATAAAGGAAAACTTTCAGATGAAGATATAATTAAATATATGTATGAACATCAAGATGAAGAGTTTAAAAGACTAAACTTAGATTTTAAAAGAATAGGCAATAGACCATTACAGTTAATAGATTGCCAAAATATATTTTGTGAACTAGATAAATACTTAAGACAAGCAAGACCTGAACTTAAATCTAATAGAACAAAAATAAAGAAAAAGTATGTTCAAAAGAAAGAAAAAATAGAATATTTTTATCCTCCAAAATGGAAAATAGAATAATTATTTAAAATAGCAAGTAGCTGTTGTAAGTTACTTGCTTTTGTGCTATTATTTTACTGAAAATAAATAGGAGAAAAATGTTTTTATGGTAGAAAAACTAAATGTTGGAAATAAGAATATATCCATATACTATAATGAGCAAATAAGTAGTAATTTATTACCTGTTGTATATTTTAATTCATTTGAAGAGAATGGAGAAATAATATATGATTTAACAGATAAGAATTATATTTTTGTTAGCATCTCAAATGTAGATTGGAATAGAGAAATGTCTCCATGGTTTATGGAAAAACTTTTTAAAAGTGATTCAGATTATACAGGTGGAGCAGATGAATATCTAGAAGAACTAATTAATAACATTATTCCTGAAGTAGAGAAAATAATTCAAAATATTGGATATAATATTTCATATAGTGCACTTTGTGGATATTCGCTTGCAGGACTTTTTAGTGTATATGCAATGTATAAAACAGATTACTTTTTAAAAATTGCAAGTTGTTCTGGCTCACTATGGTACCCTAGATTTGTTCAATTTGCCAAAGAAAACAGTTTTTCTTCAAAAGTTGAAACTTTATACTTCTCGCTTGGAAATAAAGAAAAAAATACCAAAAATGAGCTTATGAGTAAAATAGAAAAATTGACTATTAATCTTTGTGATTATTATAAATCGTGTGGATTAGATTGTATTTATGAAGAAAATGAAGGAAACCACTTTGTAGATGTAGAAGAAAGAATTGCAAAGGGTATTAAATATTTAGTAAAGGAGAATTAGTATGAATTATAGTTATATTATGGGTGTAGATAATGTGGATAGTCTTGATAGAGCTAAATTTGATGTTGAAGAAATAGATGGAAATTATGGCGTTTCTTTTGAAGATGATTATATAGAAGAATATGAAGATTTTATTAAAGAAAACCTTAGACCAACATATTGGAATGAATATTTAGGTGAAGAAATTGTATTTATATTTAAAATGGATAATGGAAGTATTAAAAGAATAGTAAGAGATGAACTAAATGATGAAGAAATACTAGATCTTTGTAGAAAATTTGCAGGTGTAGATTTTGAAGATGTAGATACAATGCTTAGTGATAATGAATTTTATGCAAGAACATATTTTAGAGAATAGAAAGACGAGATGAAATTTTATGTTTAATGCAAAACTAGAAGCAGAAAATGTAATTAATTATATAAGAGATTACTATGCTAAGAATAATTTAAAAGGCGCAGTAATAGGGATAAGTGGCGGAAAAGATAGTGCAGTTGTTGCAGCTATAATGGTAAATGCAATAGGCAAAGAAAATGTACTAGGTGTTACAATGCCTTGTCATTCAAATATTGAAGACAGAACTGATGCAGAACTAATTGCAGATCACTATGGATTTGAGATGATTAATTATGATTTAACAAATACATATGATTCTTTCAAAGAACAGTTAAGTTTAAATAACATTAGTGCTACTGAAGAAGAACTTCTAAATAGTGATATAAATATTAAGCCACGTCTTAGAATGACAACTTTATATTACTTAGCAGCATTATACTCTGCTAAAAAGCATGGTACATATATAGTTGCTGGAACATCAAACAAGAGCGAACTATATGTAGGATATTTTACTAAAGGTGGAGATTCTGTTCATGATATTGGTGTTTTGAATGATTTTACTGTATCTGAAGTTATTGCTATAGGTGAAGTTTTAGGTGTCCCTCAAAAAGTACTATATAAAGCACCATCAGATGGACTTTCTGGAAAAACAGATGAGGATAAACTTGGTGTAACTTATGCAGATATAGAAAAATATATTTATGGAGAGCATTTAGATGATGAAATAAAGACCAAGATAAAAAGACTACATGATAGGAATAAACATAAATTTATAGAACCTCAATATAAACGTGAAAAGATTGGAGTATATGTTGGAACTTTTGATCCGGTACACAAAGGACATACTCATGTTATAGATTATTTATTATCTAATAAGATAGTAGATAGAATTATTGTTATACCAACTATTAATTACTGGGATAAAACTCCACAATCTCCACTTAAAGACAGAATTAATATGTTTAAGTTTTTTGAAAATGATAAAGTAGAAGTATCTACTACATTAAATGAGTTAACTTATACATATTTGATTTTTAGAGAATTAAGAAAGAAATATCAAAATGATAAATTATATCTAATAATGGGAGCAGATAACATTGTTTCTTTTGATAAATGGGAAAATGTAGATGAGCTTTTAGAATGTAATGTTATAGTTTTAAATAGAGATAATATAGATATTAAAAAATATGTAGATAGATTTAATCAAAAGGACAATTTTATTATTATAGATAATTTTGATTATGTTCCAATTTCATCTAGTAAGATTAGACAAAACTATTTAGATGAGGAGTTAAAGAAATACTTAGACGATAGAGTATTAAAGTATATAGAAGATAATTTGCTAAATAAAAAAGAAGAGTAAGGGGGTTTTTATATGGCATTATTTATTTATGGAACTAAAGCGTTTACAAGTTTTAAAGGCTACTATGGACAAAAGGAAGAGTGTGAACATTGTCATAGGGTATATAAAAAAGGATATATGAAAATTAATAGATGGGTACATATAGACTATATACCATTTTTCCCAATTGGTGGTGGATATTTTAAATACTGCCCAATTTGTGGAAATGGTGTTAACTTAAAATCTAAAGAGGCAAAGCAAGAAATGAATGGCGTAACAGATCCAGAGCCACAACAACTTAAAGTTTATGCTAAACATATATTGGCGAATAAACCAAAAGGATTTTTAGAAACAGATAATAGTTATGAACTCTGGGTAAGAGACGAAATAACAGGAGAAGATATATTGTTATTAAATCAAACTACAAAAGATGTAGTTAAAAATGTTAAGAAAAATAGAGGATTAAAGATTTTACCTATAGTAGATGTACAATAAGGAGAGAAAAATGCCAAAGATAATAAGCGAAGAAACAAAATATCAAGGACCAAGATTTAATGTGGTTCAAAGAATATATGAAGATGAAAATAATCAAAAAAAATATGTAAGAGATTCTGTAGAATTATTACCTGCAGCAATGGTTTTACCAATTACTGAGAACAATGAAGTAGTGTTTATTAAACAATTTAGAGAAGTTCTAGGGAAAGAGACAATGGAACTTCCAGCAGGAATAATTGAAGTTGGTGAAGAACCAATAGTTGCTGCAAAAAGAGAACTAGAAGAAGAAACAGGTCTTATAGCAGGAAAAATAGAACCACTTACTGAAGTCTTTTCTTCATGTGGTTATAGTAATGAAAAGCTATATATGTTTTATGCTAAAGATTTATCTTTAGGAAAAAAAAGATTAGATGATGATGAACATATAGGTGATATAGTAAAAATACCAATGGAAGAGTGTATAGATCTAGTTAAGAAAAACTATTTTGAACATGCAAATCAAAATGTATGTCTTATGCTATATTATTTAAAATATGTAGCAAAATAATATATTTATGTAATTTAAAAGAGCAAGTAGTACTTGAAAACTACTTGCTTTTATGTTATCATATTAACGTAAAAGAGAGGAGAATTGAACGGATAATTCAGGGAGAATAGGTAATAGAAATTAATATTATTTATTAAAATTATGCATAAAAGGAGCACATCATTGAAAAAACAAACATATATTGCATAGTAATTTAAAAATTTTTAAATGAAAGGGTGATATTGTGAAAAGTTTTAGTAAAGTGATGAGAAATAGGTATAAAGAAGAAAAAAAGAGTGCAATAATTATATATTTTGTATTAAGAATATTAGTAATAATTTGTGGATTATTATCTATAGTTAATGGTAATTATAAACATACATTTATATGTATATTAGCATTAGTACTATTTACACTTCCAACAATTGCGCAGAAAACATTAAAGTTTGAACTTCCAAATACATTTGAAGCGATAGTATACTTTTTTATTTTTGCAGCAGAAATACTTGGAGATGTTAATAGGTTCTATGTTACTGTTCCACATTTTGATACCATACTTCATACAATGAATGGTTTTTTATGTGCAGCATTTGGTTTTGCATTACTAGATATTATAGATAGAAGGAGCAGAAAAATAGATGTTACACCACTATTTATTGCAATTGTAGCTTTTAGTTTTTCTATGACAATAGGAGTGCTTTGGGAATTTTTTGAATATGGTGGAGATCAAATATTTGTTGCAGATATGCAGAAAGATACTATAGTTTCAAGTTTTTCTACATCTAAGTTAGATGACTCAAAAAGAGTATATGTTACAGATATAGTTGAGACACAAATAAAAACTAAAAGTGGTGAAACATATGTTATTAAAGATGGATATCTAGATATAGGAATTAATGATACTATGAAAGACTTGCTTGTTAATATGGTTGGTGCAATAGTCTTTTGTATATTTGGAGTGATATATCTAAAAAATGAACGTGAGAATGCATTTGCTAATAAGTTTATACCTAAAAAGATTGACTAAACTTAAAAGACAAGAGTGGTAAAATACGCTCTTGCTTTTTTGTTTTTTATTTAAAAGTTATATGATATAATGTAATTAGTTTTGCAGGTGATAATATGAGTTATAAATTATTTTTTCAAGCAATTATAAAATTTATACTTGGCGCAGTACTTGTTGGTGCATTATTATTTGTTTCTGCAGGTACAATTAAGTTTTTAAATGGATGGATTTTTATGGGTGTATTATTTATTCCAATGTTTATATTTGGACTATATCTTATGTTTAAAAATCCAGAACTTTTAAAGAGAAGACTAAATGTTAAAGAAAAAGAAAGTGAGCAAAAATCTGTTATAGCTTTAAGTGGACTGATGTTTATCACAGGATTTATTGTTGCTGGACTAAATTATAGATTTGGATGGATAGAACTTTCAAATATTGTTACAATTATATCTTCTATAGTATTTGTTATTGCATATATTCTATATGCAGAAGTATTAAGAGAAAATGCATATTTATTGCGTACAATTGAAGTGGAAAAAGGACAAAAAGTTGTAGATAAAGGAATGTATGGTATAGTTAGACATCCTATGTATATAGTTACTATTTTATTATTTTTATCTATACCTTTAATACTTGGTTCTATAATTTCGTTTGCTATTTTCTTAATGTATCCATTCATTATAATTAAGAGAATAAAAAATGAAGAAAAAGTTCTAGAAAGAGATTTAGAAGGTTATATAGAATATGAAAAGAAAGTTAAATATAGATTAATACCATTTATTTGGTAGGGGAGAATATATGAATACAAATTATTTAGTTCTTGTAAATAAAGACAATAAATTGACAGATAATTGGCTAGATACTATTGAGCTTACATATGCAAAAGATATCTGGGGCGAAGATATGAAAATTGAGAAAGAAACAAGAACTCAATTTAGAAAATTAAGAGAAAAATTGTTTAAAGATAAAATATATTTATTACTAGATAGTGCTCATCGTGAAATATTTGAACAAGAATATATATGGAATAAATTTGAAGAAGAATTTGGGTTAGAATATACAAAAAGATATGTTGCAGTTCCAGGATACTCAGAACATCATACAGGTCTTGCTATAGATGTTTGCTTTATTTATGATGGTCATATTATTAGTGAAAATCCAGAATTAGCTGAAAGTAAAGAAGTATTTGAAGTAATACATAAAAATCTTGCAGATTTTGGATTTATATTAAGATATCCTGAAGGTAAAGAAGAAATTACAGGATATGGATATGAACCATGGCATTTAAGATATGTGGGTAGTGTAGAAATTGCAAAGTATATTTATGCAAATAATTTAACATTAGAAGAGTATTTAAAAATATAGAGGTGATTTTATATGTTTTTAAATGAAGAAAGTTTATATATTTCTGGTCTTACTAATATGGCTTCAAGTGTTTCAAAAAGAATGGGGCCATCATATGTTCAGGCAGATTGTTTTGATGATAAAAATTATATTAAAGATTTTTGTGAATGCTATGAGGTAGACGAAAGTAATGTTGAATTAGTTCAACAAAACACTTCTTTTGAAGATTTAATGACTGATTTATTTGGTGATGATGTGGATAAGCTAATTGAAGGATTAACTCATTGGATTCACATGAGAGCTGGTGATCCTAGAAGAATTCTTTCGGTAGAAAATAGAAAGCTACTTGACGTTTTAAGTGAAGGATATGGACCTTTTTATTATGTTGAAGATATCTATTTTATAGAATTTGAGAAAATGGTTATTTGTTTTATGATTGGAAATGACGAGTAAAAAAAAAGGGCAAATTTTACAAAAATAACTTGTAAATATTTACAAAAATATTTTATCTTGTTATAATGTAAGATTGCCCATTTTTTGTCTTTTAAAAAATCTTAAAAAAGTGCGAAAAATTAACGTTTTTACTATTGAAAACAAATTGAAATTGGTATAAAATGTGTGTTGGAGAACAATACAAATAATCGAGTTCTCGGTTAGACTTTAAAAGGAGGAGTATATTATGTCAGTAAGAGTCGCAATTAATGGTTTTGGCCGTATAGGTCGTTTAGCGTTCAGACAAATGTTTGGAGCAGAAGGGTATGAAATTGTTGCTATCAATGACTTAACAAGTCCAGCAATGCTAGCACATCTTTTAAAATATGACTCATGTCAAAAAAGATATGAAAAAGCAGATACAGTTGTAGCTGGAGAAGATTCAATTACAGTTGATGGAAAAACAATCAAAATTTATGCAGAAAAAGATGCAAAAGATTTACCTTGGGGTGAATTAGATGTAGATGTTGTACTAGAATGTACAGGATTCTATACATCAAAAGAAAAAGCTCAAGCTCACATTGATGCAGGAGCTAAAAAAGTAGTTATTTCTGCACCAGCAGGAAACGATCTACCAACAGTAGTATTTGGAGTTAACGAAAATATCTTAACTAAAGAAGATACAATTATTTCTGCAGCTTCTTGTACTACAAACTGCTTAGCACCAATGGCTAAAGCATTAAATGACTATGCACCAATTCAATCAGGAATAATGTCAACTATCCATGCTTATACTGGAGATCAAATGCTTCTAGATGGACCACACAGAAAAGGTGATTTAAGAAGAGCTAGAGCTGCAGCTTGCAATATTGTACCTAACTCAACAGGTGCTGCAAAAGCAATTGGACTAGTTATTCCAGAATTAAACGGAAAACTAATAGGTTCAACACAAAGAGTTCCAGTTCCAACAGGATCTTCTACAATTTTAGTTGCTGTTGTTAAAGGTGAAGATATAACTAAAGAATCAATTAACGAAGTTATGAAAAACGCTGCTAATGCTTCTTATGGTTATACAGAAGAACCACTAGTATCTTCAGATATTATTGGTATTACTTATGGATCATTATTTGATGCTACACAAACAATGGTAACAAAAGTTGATGAAGGATTATATCAAGTACAAGTTGTAGCTTGGTATGATAACGAAAACTCTTACACAAGTCAAATGGTAAGAACAATTAAATATTTTGCAGAATTAGGCTAATCTAATATTGTAAAAATATATGAATATATAAGAGCAAGTGACTTTAAAGTTACTTGCTTTTATTATATAATAAACATAGTTAATAATTATTGGAGTGATTAATATGGGAATATTTGTATATGCTTTTACTGCAACAGGTAAAAGTTTAATTGCAAAAAAATATAAAAATGTAATAGATATGGAATCTACAATATATAAATATGTTAGTCAAAATAGTGAAGATGAAAGTTTAAAAAGTACCAATAGGAAGCTTAATAGTGCTTGGCCACAAAACTATTTTGATGCATTAAATGAAGTTAGGGATAAATATGATTATATACTCATTTCAGATGAGATATGTGATGACTTTTTAATTAGCAATAAATATGAATATTGGTGGGTATATCCTAATGAATCATTAAAAGAAGAGTATATGCAAAGATGTAGAAAAAGAGGAAACAACGAAGAATTTATTTACTGGTATTCAAAACTATGGAAAGAGTGGATAACCAAGTGTAAAAAAGACAAAAATGCATCTAAACATATTGAACTTAATAGTAATCAATATTTAGAAGATGTACTTCCAAATTTAATAAAAAAGTAAAAGAAAAATAGGCAGACAATTAATTTACAATTGTCTACTTTTATGATATATTTTTTGTGAAGAATTGTTTATTTTTGTTGTAAAAATAAAGGTGAATATATGAAAAAAGAAAAAGAATATTTTTTGGGATTAGATATTATTAGGATTCTTTCTTGTGTTCTAGTATTGTTATACCACTTAAATATTGTAAAAGGTGGCTTTCTTGCAGTTTGTACTTTTTTTACTATGACTGGATATTTAGGTTGTGTATCTGCATTAAAACAGGAAAAGTTTTCGATAGGAAAATACTATTTAAATAGGTTAAAAAAAATCTATTTACCATTGGTCGTGGTTGTTGCAATAACAATTATTGGTGTAAAACTAACTCCAGGTATTAATTGGGTTAATTTGAAACCTGAAACAACATCTGTGCTTTTGGGTTATAATAATTTTTGGCAGTTAAGTGCAAATTTAGATTATTTTACGAGACATGTTAATTCGCCATTTATGCATTTATGGTATATAGCAATTTTAATGCAATTTGAACTTGTGTTTCCAATAGTATTTTGGATATTTAAGAAGGTAAGAGAAACGATAAAAATAGATGTAGGATTTATTGTAGCATTACTACTTACAATAGGCTCAACTGTATTATTTTTCTGGATGAGCAAAACACAAGATATTATGCTTGTGTATTATAATACTTTTGCAAGATGCTTTTCTATACTATTTGGTGTTCTTCTTGCACTTATTCATACTAAATATAATGTTAAACTTGCAAAAGCATTTAAAAAGATTGGTGGATTAGTATTTTTAATTTATGCAATTGCTTTGATAGTATTATCTGTTGTAATAACTTCAGAAAATGCACATTATGCACTATTTATGCTAATTTCAACATTAATTAGTACAAGACTTATTGAGTATTCTACATTAAATAGTTCAAATAAAGAAGATACCAGAAAATTTGTAGATATTCTTTCTAGAACATCTTACGAGGTGTATTTAGTACAATATCCGGTAATTTTCTTTATGCAACTTTTAAGTGTTAATGATATCGTTAAAAATATAATAGTAGTAATTGCAACTTTAATAATTGCATATATATTAAATAAAATATTAAGTATATCTTCTAAAAAGGATAGTGTATTTTTAAATTTGGCTAAATATATACTTCTTGGTGGAGTTATAATTGCAGGTGGTGTATTATTTGTTCTAACTAAAGATAATACTGCAGAAATGAAAGAACTAGAAGATAAACTTAATGGCAATTTAAAAGATATAGAAGCTAGAAATGCAGATTATCTAAAAAAATTAAATGAAGAACAAGATGCATGGAATGAGTTGCTTGGAAATATGGAAATGGAAGAGGAAGAAATTGCAAATATAGTTACAAATCTTCCAATTGTTGGAGTTGGAGACTCTGTAATGCTTGGTACTGCGGACGAGCTATATGCAACTTTTCCTAATGGTTATTTTGATGGTAAAGTATCACGTAGTATAGTTGGTGGAAGAGATGTATTAAGTAATTTAATTAGCGAAGGAAAACTTGGAAATACAGTAGTGCTTGCACTTGCAAATAACGGAGATTATTCTAATTACCAAAATGATTTATTAATGGAACTGCTTGGAGATAGAGAAATATTCTGGATAGATGCGGTAAATGCAGATGATCCTAAGTTTAATGTTCAATTTGAAGAATACGCAAAAGGTTATGATAATCTTCACATTGTTCATTGGGAACAAGCATCATTAGGACATGATGATTATTTCTATGCAGATGGTGTTCATTTAAAAGGTGATGGACCAGCAGCATATGCTAAGACATTATATGATGCAATATACAATGTGTACTTAGAAGAGTATAATAAGAAGAAAAATGAATTAATACAAAACCATGAAAATGAGTTAAAAACTAAGATTGCTTTTTATGGAAATGATGTATTAACAACTTCATTTAGTTTTATAAATGATAAATTTGAAAATGCTATATTTAATGTTAAATCTAGTTATAGTTTTGATGATTTATATAGCGAATTAGAAGAGAAAATAGCTAATAATTCACTACAATATAGACTAGTATTTCTTTTTGATAAAAAAGCAAATATTTCTAGTGGAGATTATAAAAAGATAGCTGAGCTTTGCAAAGATTATAAAATATATATTTGCAATACAACTTCAAATAACATTAGCGTTAATTTAGATAATGTTACAATATTAGATTTTTATGATGATATTAAAAATAATGAAAACTACTTAATGGTAGACAGAGTACATTTGTCTGATGTTGGAAATGAAGCTTTAGCTCAAATGTTATTTGAAAACATAGAATAAAAATGAAAGGATGAAAATGAAGGATAAGTTAGTAGGGGTAAAGAAATTTTTATTAAATAATTACAAATTATTGATTATGTTTGTTTGTATAATAATTCTATTGTTTTTAATAGAAGATATTATGGATAAAGATATAATGACTTTTGATGAAACTGGATATAGTATAGTTTCTAAGTATTTAATAACTGATACTTTGACACCAATTGCAAAAATTATTACTTTTTTTGGTAGTGCTTACTGGTTAATTGGTTTATCCATATTTTTATTATTAATTATTAAAAATAAGAAAATTGGAATAAGTATTAGTATCAATTTAGGACTTGCAGCACTTACTAATTTTTTACTTAAGCAAATACTTCAACGTCCAAGACCTATTGGACATAGAATAATAGACGAAAGCGGTTATAGTTTGCCTTCAGGACATTCAATGGTTAGTATGGCTTTTTATGGCTTTCTTATATATTTAGTGTATAAAAGAATAGAGAATAAACATTTGAAAAGCTTTTTAATTGCACTATTATTTGTGTTAATTATTAATATTGGTATAAGTAGAATATATCTTGGAGTACATTATACAAGTGATGTTATAGCTGGCTTTTTGGTGGCAATTTCTTATTTAATAATTTATGCTAATACAATAAAAAGTTTAATTTTAGAGGATAAAAAATAATTATAAGCAAGTGATTGAAAAGTCACTTGCTTTTATGATACAATGCAATTATATTTAAGGAGAAAAAATATGAAGATTATAACAGTATGTGGAAGTTATAAATATAATAAAGAAATAAAAGAAGTAGCAGAAAAACTAGCACTAGAAGGAAATTGTGTTATTACTCCTATAGATAAACTCGTCCAAAGGATGAATATTCTAAAGAAGAGCTTTTACAACTTGGAAAAATGCATAAAGAAAAAATTAAGATTTCTGATGCTATATATGTAGTAAATGTTAATGGATACATTGGAGAAAATACACAAAGTGAAATAGATTTAGCTCAAAAGTTAGGAAAAGAAATAATGTATTATGCTAATGTTGTAAAATAGAGGTGATTTTTATGATTGGCTTCGTTATGCATTTTATTGATGTTATTTTGGCTACTATATTGCTATTAATTAGTTCTTTTTTTTCACAAGTTGAAATAAATGAAGATATATTAAAATATAACCAATATATTGGCCAAGAAGCTATAGAACCATATAGAGTTAAAAGCAGTATGGATGAGAAAATATTTCCTGAAAGTATAACAGATAATATGAAAGTTGAAGATTATAAAATGGTATATTATAATCCATGGGATGCACAATACTTATCTTATCTTGTTGTAAATTATGATGAATCAGATTATGAGGCAGAAGTTAGCAGACTTAAATCATATGATTCAACAGATTATATTGGATATTATGGCGTTACTGGATTTAGTAAGTATGAACTTTTAGCAATGTCTGCAAATGATTATAATGGTTTTATTTATGCTTTGACTGATGGAAAAGGAAAAATAATATATGTAGAACTAATCTTTTGTAATTATTATTATGATTTAGACTATTCTAAATATATTAATGTAGATTATTTACCAGATGGATTTGATGCAACAGTAGACAATAATTATAGAAAAGAAAAATTAGGGGAGGACTAATTATGGTAATAGAAGGAGATAGAATAATACTTAGAAGTTGGCAAGATGATGATGTAGATGCTATAATTGACGGACTAAACAATATAGAAGTTTCAAAGTGGCTTTCAACTGTTCCATATCCTTATGATAAAGAAGAAGCAAATAAGTTTTTATCTTTTTGCAAAGAAGCAGATAAAGGCACAACAGATATAATGCTTGCCATTGTATTAAAAGAAACAAATGAAGTAATAGGCGGACTATCTATTCAAAGAATAAATAGAAGAAATGGAACTGCAGGTGGTGGAATTTGGTTAAATGCTAAATACCAAAAAAATGGTTATGGTACTGAGGCATTTAGACTACGTGCTAAGTTTTGTTTTGATGTCTTAGGACTTCGAAGATTAGAAAATGGCTATATTGCAGGTAATGAAAAATCTGCAAAAATGCAAGAAAAAGTAGGATATAAATACGAGGGTTTAAAAAGAAAACATATTCTTTGTATGGCTACTGGTGAAATTGTAGATGAATGTATAACAGGACTATTAAAAGAAGAATTTATAGATAAATAATATTAAAAGGAGGAGTTAAATGAATAAGCAAGACGTATATAATTTTTTAAATGAGAAAAACATTGAATATAAATCTGTAGAACATCCTGCAGCATATACTGTAGAAGATATAGTATCATTTAATCTTCCAAATCCAGAAGATGGTGCCAAAAACTTATTCTTGCGTGATGATAAAAAACGTAATTATTACTTACTTGTTGCAAAAGATGACAGACAAATTAATATTAAAGAGTTTCAACAAAAAGCAGGTACAAAACATTTATCTTTTGCTTCAGAAAATGATTTAATGGATAAAATGGGGTTGATTCGTGGGGCGGTTACTCCATTTGGAATATTAAATGATAATGATGCTATGATCCAAGTATATATAGATGATTATTTTGTAAATAGACATATGTGGATTCATCCAAATGACAATACAGCATCTGTATATATTAAAGCAGAAGATTTAGTTAATATTATTAAAGAACACGGAAATAGCGTAGAATATATTAAGTTATAATTAGGTGGTGTAAGTGCTAAATTTAATTGTTGCAAAAGCTAAAAATAATGCGATAGGAAAGAATGGAAAAATACCATGGAATATTCCAGAAGAGCTACAATATTTTAAGGCGAAAACCATAAATAATGTAGTAATAATGGGGAGAAAAACATATGAATCCATAGGAAAACCTTTAAATAAAAGGATAAACATTATTATTTCTAATACTAAAGCTTTTAGTGGAGAAAATTGTTTTACTGTAAAATCATTAGAAGCTGCATTAAGTCTTGCTAAAAGATTTAATAAAGAAATATTTATTATTGGTGGAGAAAGGCTATATAAAGATGCAATAAATATTGTGGATAGAATGTATATTACTGAAGTGTTTATGGATGTTAAAGAGGCAGATACATTCTTTCCAGTTATAGATAAAACTAAATTTGATATTACATATGGAAAAGTTTTAGAAAATGGTATAAAATATAGAAAAGATGTATATATTAGGAGGAGATAATATGAGTAAAATATTAGTAGCATATTTTAGTGCAAGTGGTGTTACAGAAAATGTAGCATTAAAAGTGGCAAGAGCAGTAGATGGAGATTTATTTGAAATTGAACCTAAAATTCGTTATACTGCACAAGATTTAGATTGGAGAGACAAAACTAGTAGATCTACTATTGAAATGCAAGATAAAAAATCTAGACCAGAAATAACTCATACTGCAGATTTAAGTGAATATGATACTGTAGTAATAGGTTTTCCTGTTTGGTGGTATACAGCTCCAACAATTATTAATACATTTTTAGAAAGTACAGATTTTAGTGGTAAAACTTTAATACCATTTTGTACATCAGGTAGTACAGGAATTTCTGGATGCGAAAAAGATTTGAAAAATGTTTATCCACAATATACTTGGAAACCAGGTAAAAGACTTACTGGTGGAGAAAGTGTGGATGATTATATAGAATGGATATTAAGATAGATTGAAGCAGTCATTTTTGACTGCTTTTAACATTTTTTATTCTTAATACATAATATATTTTAGGAGGTTATTATGTATTCAGATTATAATAATTATTATTCTATTTTTCGTGGAAACAGGCAAGATATGATAAATTTTGAAGAGGAATTGATTACGCCTTATCAAGCAATAGAACTTATTAGAAAATCAATTGGTGATGAAAGAAACGATGAATTGTTTTATGATAGATTGATAGAACAAGCACCAACTGAAAAGGAAAAAAGTATAATACAAGATATTAGAGATAATGAGAAAAAACATAACATGATACTTAGAGAAGTATATTATGATTTTACTGGTCAAATGTTACAAAATAATATTAATATGATGCAAGAAAATATGCAAAACAACTTATCATATACAGAAAATTTAGAAAAAGCGTTGTTTGGTGAATTAGAAGCTGTAAATAAATACAGAAAAATATTATCTGCAATGCCACAAGGAAAATGTTATACTTTAATTATGTCTATAATGACAGATGAATTAAGGCATAGTGCAAAATACAATTATTTAATACATATGGCTGCAATGCAGTGAATTTAGCAAGTAGTTCTTGAAAAACTACTTGCTTTTATGTTATTATTCTTTTAGAGTAGTTTGGGAGGAAATTATGTTTAAATATGAAGAACCGACATTAGGCAGAAAACAAGATGCAATAGACTATGTGAACGAATTAAAAGAATATAATTCTGGAATTAATGGGGTAAGCGGACTGGATAAATATTTAGATAATTATGAAGATTGGCTTGAAAAAATAGAGAAAGATAAGAATGCTCCAGTTACTGAGGAGACAGTTCCTAAAAGAGTATATTTTCTTGTTAGATGTGAAGATAATAAAATTGTTGGAATGTGTGCTATTAGATTGAAACTAAATGAAAAATATATGTACTATGGAAGAAATATAGGGTATAGCATTAGACCAACAGAACGAGGTAAAGGATATAATAAAATTAATTTGTATTTAGCACTTAAAGAGTGTAAAAAATATGGAATTGAAAAAGCACTTTTAGATGTAGATTCAAATAATGCTGCTTCATGGAGAACAATGGAAGCTTTAGGTGGACATATGGACTTAGAAATGGAGTCAGAACTTGAAGGACATTTTAAAGTTAGATTTTATTCAATAGATGTTGAAAAATCATTAAAAGAATATGGCTCAATTTATGAGCCTATGATAGAAAAGTAGGAGAGATTTATATGGAAAACAAAAAAACAAATAAAGGATTAATTATTGGACTAGTAGTAGGCGTTATTGCAGTTGTAGTAATAGTATTAGTGATAGTATTAGCATTAGGAAATAAAGCAAAAAGTATTATAGGTACATATGATTTAGTTGGAATGGTAAGTGAAGGAGAAGAAATATCTAAAGAAGATATTGAATTAATGAAACAATATGGACTATATGTATATATTCAAGTTGAAGATGAAACAAATGGAGTACTTACTATGTTTGGGGAAAAATTACCTTTTAAATATGATGGTGATAATATAATAATTGATAATGAATTATGCCCATATTCATATAGTAAAGAAGAATTAACTATAAAGAAAGATACAGAAGAATTAATCTTTCACAAAGTTGACCCTTCAGTTATAGAAGATAGAACTAATGTACCTAACATTCAAGAGTAATATTTGATATTTAAATAGCAGATAACTAGTACTTATCTGCTATTATTTTTTCTTTACAAAAATAGGTATTTTTATACCTAATTTTTGTAATAATTGTAGAAAAAATTTCTTTTATATGATAAAATTTAGACATTAAGATAAAATGAAAATGTGAAATGTTTTCAATTAATTTTTATCTACTTATGATTAATATAAATGGAAATCATTTATATAATAAATTCATATTGTAAAAGGAGGAATAAATATGGGATTTATTAAAGCATTTACAGGAGCTATAGGTGGAACTCTAGCAGATCAATGGAAAGATTATTTTGTTCCAATGCCAGGTGCACCAGCTACAGCAGCTATTATTCCAGCAGTAAAACAAGAAACAAATGCTGGACGTGGATCAAACACTAGTGGTTCACAAAACATCATCACTAATGGTTCTAAAATCGTAGTACCAGAAGGATGGGGACTTATTACTATGCAAGATGGTGGAATAACTGGTCTTGTAACAGAAGTTGGTGGATTTACATATACTTCTGATGATCCTAATGCAAAATCTTTATTTGCAGGGGATGGATTCCTAGCTTCTACAGTAACACAAGCTTGGGAAAGATTTAAATTTGGTGGAATGCCTGGTTCTCAACAAATGGCTTTCTATGTAAATTTAAAAGAAATACCAAACAACAGATTTGGAACACAATCTGAAATTTACTGGGATGATGCATATTTAAATGCACAAGTTGGTGCTGTTACTAGAGGAACTTATTCTCTTAAAATAGTAGACCCAATTCTATTCATCAAAAATTTTGTTCCAGTTTCATATTTAAACGGAACTTCATGTTTTGATTTCGCAGATATGGATAATGCTGCTTCAGAACAACTATTTACAGAAGTTGTATCTAGTCTATCTGCAGCATTCTCAAATTATACAAATGATCCTTCAAAAGGAAACAGAATAACTAAAATTCAAGGAGACCAAATTGGTTTTGCACAAAGCTTATCTCAAGCTGTTGAAGATGCATACCAATGGAAATCTGGAAGAGGTCTTGAAATCGTAAGAGTAGCAATTGCTGCTATCGAATACGACGAAGATACTAAAGCTCTTCTTAGCGATGTTAAAAAAGCAGATGCTCTTTCTGGTCAAAGAGGAAATTCATTTATGCAACAATCTGTTGCTCGTGGATTCCAAGCTGCTGGAGAAAATGGTGGAGCTAACGGAATGGCATTCATGGGAATGGGTGTTAATGCTGTTGGTGGAGTAATGGGAACAATGCAACAACCTGCACAACAACCAGCTCAACAACCTGCTCAACCTGCACAACAACCAGCTCAAGCTGAAGATCCATATGAAAAACTTGGAAAATTAAAAGATCTTTTAGATAAAGGTGTTATTTCTCAAGAAGAATTTGACGCTGCTAAAGCTAAATTATTAGGACTATAATATTGGAGGTATAATACATGGACGAACAGAACCTAAATGAAGGTCCACAAGTTGTACAAACAGATGTTGGTGCAAAAGACGGACAAAATAAATGTCCTAAATGTGGTGCAACAGACATCTCATTAAATGTGAAAACAGGAAAATTAAGATGTAACTTCTGTAGACATGAATTTGAACCTCAAAAGGTAGCTGGTATGCAAGAAGATATTAGCAATCTCGAAGGTGAAATTCTAGGTTCTGGAGCTCAAGACATAGTAGCAGATACTAATGACATGGTGACATTTAAATGTTCTAGCTGTGGAGCAGAGGTTGTAGTTGATACAGCTAAAGCTACACAAGCTAGATGTCACTGGTGTAGAAATACATTATCTGTTAACCAACAAATACCAAATGGTGCAGTTCCAGATGTTGTACTACCATTTAAGGTTTCTAAAGATGAAGCAAAACAAGCAATTGAAACTTTCGTTGGAAAGAGAAAATTCTTTGCTCATCCAAAATTTAGAGAAGAATTTACTACAGAAAACGTTATGGGTGTTTATCTTCCATATATGATTGTTGATGCTAATGGTCATTCAACACTTAAAGGACAAGGTGAACATGAAACAAGACGTTATACTGTAAGAAGAGATGAAGATCACGAAGATACATATTATGATGCAGATTTATATGATGTAGAACGTGATTTTGATATCACTATTGAAGGACTTACAGTTGAATCTAGTGAAGATAAACTAGATACTTCAAATAAACACAAAACAAATAATATTATAAATTCAATTATGCCATTTGATACAGAAAATGCTGTTAAATGGGATTCAAATTATATTCATGGATATACTTCAGAAAAAAGAGATACCAATGTTACTGACCTAAAAGATTTAGTTGAAGTACAATGTAAAGACGTTGCAAGATTTGCAGCTAATGACTCTTTAAAATTCTATGATAGAGGAGTTAGATGGGATTTTGAACAACTAAAACTTAAAGGACAACAATGGAAATCTGCTTATTTACCAGTTTGGTTATATTCTTACCAACAAAAGAAAGGTAATGATAGTATATTACACTATGTTGCAGTTAATGCTAGAAGTAAAGAAACAATGGGTAGTGTTCCAATACACATGCCAAAACTTATAGCTATTTCTGCAATAGTTGAAGTGTTGGGTATAATTTCAGCTTTCTTTATCTCTAACTGGTCAGATAAAGATTGGCCTTGGATGTTTATTCTTGCTGGTATTATATACTATGCAGTTATGTATGCTAGATATAGAAACCAAGGAGCAAGACATCATCATGAGACAGAAACTAAGACAAATGTTTCTAATATGACTAAAGTAGATAACTTTGTTAAGAGTAAAAAACGTCTTAGAAATGCAACTATGGATGGTGCAAATAACAAATTAATTCATGGACAATCTAGTAAAAAATCTTTAGTTAAACATTTAACTGAAAGAGCACAAGAAGACTATAAAGAGAAAATAGAGAAACAAGAAGAAAAGAATTTAAAAGGTGAGTAGAAATACTCATCTTTTTTTATATATTATTTGAATATTTTTTTCTTTATGTATATAATTAATATGTAAGAGAAAAAGAGGAGTAATTATGCCAGCAAAAAGAAAAGGTAATAGAAAAAATAGAAAAATTAAATTTAGTGAAGCAAACTATGTAGAAAAAAACTTTATGAGAAGAGGAAAAGCTGTAATTCCAATTGAGCTTAAATCTGTGGATGAATTATATATGAAACATGATTACAAAAAAATGGAATTATCTGATGAAGTTTGCGCATATATAGAAGAAATAGCATATATGATACCAATTAATACAGACATTGTTTTAGAAATACATTGCCCAGAAGTAGATGAAGAAACACAAGCAAAGATTAAGAAAAGCATAAAAAATAACTATGGAATAGAGATAGATGATGTTGAGTATGATTTGAATACTAACTACAAAAAAGCAGGAGTTTTTGCAATTCTTGGAATTGTACTTTTGGTAATTAATTTATTTTTAGATAGATTTGAATTATTCTCTAATTTTTTAAGCGTTATATGGTGGGTATTTATTTGGGATATGGTAGAAATACTTGCTATGGATAATAGTGAAATGAAATGGAAAAGATTAAATTACCAACAACTATATGATGCAACCTATGAGTTTGTTTTTGAAGATAAAATAGAAATAGATGAAAAATATAAGGGAAAAGATGTAATTGAATAATTTTAGATAACTCTACATTTTGTAGGGTTATTTTTTTATATTTATGATATAATACACACAAGGTAATATATTTAAAGAATAAAATTAAAGGAGAATAATAGTATATTATTATGAATAAAAAATTATTAGTAAGTTTAATTATTGTGATGGTTATAGTTATAACGGGAAATTTTACTTTTGCTGTAGGACTTAAAGATTTAAATTTAACTGCAAAAGAAGTGGGAGTATATGAGCTTAAAAACTTAAATCCTGTTTATGAAAAAGATGCTAGAAAACAAGTGCCTATTGCAAGTTTGACTAAGATTATGACTGCAATAGTATGCCTAGAAAATGTAGATATGAATGAAAAAGTAATAGTTAATTTGCCAGAGGTAAAAAAATATTATGATGAAGAATATTCTGTTGCTGGCCTTAAAGATAAGCAAGAAATATCATATTACGATTTAGTTGAGACAATGCTTCTACCATCTGGAGCAGATAGTGGTGCATGCATTGCACTTAATGTTTTTCATGATTATGATAAATTTATTCAAGCTATGAATGATAAAGCACGTGAACTTGGTATGAATAATACATCATTTTCTAACGTTATTGGTATGGATGATAAAAACAATTATTCAACTGTAGAAGATATGGCTATAATGATGAAGTATGCAATGGAAAATGAATATATAAAATATGGTATTACGCAATATGCACATACTATAAAAGATGGTACTAAAACAGTACATAATGCACTTTTCCAACTTGCAGACATTTATAATATAGATGTATCTAATATTACTGGTGGAAAAACAGGATTTACAGGAGATGCGGGATATTGCTTACTTAGTTATTCTTTAACAACTCCAGAACCATTAATTTGTATTGTGCTTGGAAGTGAAGTAAAACCAGGTACACTTTATCATTTGAGTGAAACAGAAACTATTTTTGAAACAATAAATGATACATATAGCGAAAAAGATTTAGTAAGTGAAGGAGATGTAATAGTTACACTTCCTGCTATTAAAAGTACAAAAGATGTAATAAATATTCAAGCTGTTGAACCAATTCAAACAATTATGCAAAATGATGAAAGTGTGGATAAAGAAGACGTAGAAATAAAGTATGAAGGAATAAATACACTAAGCCCGGAAAATAAAGTTGGAGAAACACTTGGAAAAATAGATGTATATTATAAAGGAAAATATATTGGAAGTGAAGAAGTTAAACTTACTAGACGTGTACCACTAGATTTAAAAATATGGATTCATGAAAATCCAGCTCAAGCAGTGTTATTTGCATTATTAATGCTTGGCGAAATTATATTAATTGTTAAAATAGGAATAAGAATATACAAGAAGAAGTTTCAAATTATACATTACTAAAGGAGGAAATACTATGAATATACAAGAAAAATATGAGAAAGTACTAAAGATATTTAAAGAGCTATCTAAAGTGCCAAGAAACTCAAAAAGAGAGGAAAAAATAGCAGATTATATTTGCCAATTTGCTAAAAATAAAGGATTAGAATATAAAAAGGATGAACTATTTAATGTTATAGTAAAAAAAGGTGCAACTGTCGGATATGAAAATAAGAAGACTATTCTTTTTCAAGCACATATAGATATGGTGTGCGAAAAAACTTTAGAAAGTACTCATGATTTTGAAAAAGATCCAATTGAAATAATTGAAACAGAGAATACTTATACTGCAAAAGATACAACTTTAGGCGCAGATGATGGAATTGGTGTGGCATTTTTGTTACTACTTTTAGATGATGAAGATATTCCTCATCCAGCAATTGAATGTTTATTTACTACTCAAGAAGAAATTGGAATGGATGGAGCACGTAATTTTAATTATCAAGGGTTAAGTGCTAGCTATTTAATTAACTTAGATGGTGAGGAAGAAAATACAGCAATAGTTGGATGTGCTGGTGGAATTAGAATGCGTTATACTAAATCTATGGTGCAAGAAGAAATAAAAGGAGATACTACACTTTATACATTAAAAATTACAGGACTTTTTGGTGGACACTCTGGCGTAGATATAGACAAAGGAAGAATAAATTCTAATTTACTTGCTGCTAAATACTTGGAAATGTTAGAAGATTTTCAAATAGTATCATTTGTTGGTGGAAATAAGGATAACGCTATAGCAAATGCAACAGAAGTTGTGTTTATTACCAAAGATAAAAATGCTAACAAAAAAATGCAAGAATATTTTGAAACAATAGAAGTAACTGATGCAGACAAAAATTTAAAAATGGAGCTTGAAATTAGTACACCTAATAAAGATGTTAATGTAATTACAAATGAAGATAGTAATTCATTAATAAGACTACTAATAGATTTGAAACAAAATGTTATTGCAATGAGTAAAGATGTGAAAGGACTTGTCGAAACATCTGGGAATGTTGGTATTGTGAAAGTTGAAAATGGTGAAGCTTTAATTTGTGAAGCATTGAGATCTAGTATAGATGAAGATAAAGCTAAAGTAATGGATTACAATAATAGAATAGCTCAAGATTTAGGTTTTAATATTCTTGGAGAAGGGGATTATCCTGGATGGAAATATAATCCAAATTCAAAGCTTGAAAAAATATATAAAGAGGCGTATAAAAAGTCTCATAATGGCGAAGAACCAATAGTTTGTGCAATTCATGCAGGAGTTGAGTGCGGTATGATTTATGAAAAAATGCCACATCTTGAAATGATATCTTTAGGACCAGATGTAGTAGATGTTCATACTGTTAATGAAAAGCTATACATTAAATCATGCAAAACTTTACTTGAGACATTAATGTACATGATAGAAGATTTAGATTAATATATAAGATAAAATAGAAAAAAATAATGAAGCTTGAAGATTATTCTTTGAGCTTCTTTTTCTTGTTACTTAATTATTACTATATTGTTAAAAAAAGATTAAAAGTACTTTAAAACCCTGTTATATTCGTATTAATATTATTATTAATATTAATAATTTTTAAGGTTTATTGTAAAATAAATATGTAAGAATAAAATGGGGGATTTTATATGAAAAAACTTAAAATTTTATTTTGTTTAGTACTACTTATGGTGGTAGTAAATTTGAATATAAAAGTAAAGGCGGCAGAACAATTGCCAGATAATGGTGCAAAAATTAGTTCTGCACAGATTATTCAAACAAAGACTGGTACAGGCCCATGGGACGAAAACGATGAGCCTGGTAATGATTCGAGTGAAGATAATGATATTGTAAGATCATTTGACCAAGTAACTTGGACTATTGAAAATACTTTTGCTTTGAATGGTGATGGAGCATCAAGTTATCAAGGAGGTAAATTATATTTTGAAGTAAAATTACCTTCAGATAAGTTTAATAGCGAAACTGCTAAATGGGATTTAAGCTCAATGGCTTGGGTTGAAAACGCACAACTTTCATCAGATAAGATGACACTTACTGGTTGTTATACGCTAAACCAAAATGCAATAACTATTCCAGGCAAGCAAACTGTAGTTTTTGTCGCAGATATATTAGGGGCTCCTAATGGTACAGAATTTCAACCAGAATTTAAAGTGTGGTTAAATGGAAATACTGATGATGAAAAAGTTACAGTACAAAGCAAAAATATTACTGTTAGTGCTGCGGCTAATTATAATATTAAATTGGTTAGAAATACTAATGAAAATAATAGAGCATTAGATTTAGATTATAATGGTACTACATATGATGGAAGAATCTATGGTTATGCATTTATTCTTCAATTATATAATACTAATTCATCTAAAGGATTAAAAGGAATTGAATATCCTCAAGGTGACATTACTTTTGATATAGATTTAAAATTAGAAAGAAAAGGACATCAATCAGATGAAATAATAGATATTACTAATTTAACAACTCCACTATTATGGAATTATAAAATTAATTTTGGTTCTGCTAAAATACCTGGAAGAAAAACTTCATTTGGTGCTGCTGGAGGAAATGCTAGATGGTTTGCTCCTAGAGGTGTTAGAACGTCAGATAGATCTACTTCTGTATATAATTCTGGTAATATAAACATTGTTCAAAATGGTGGAAAATTAAGTGTTACAATGAATGGATATCAATTTGATGGCATTTTTCCACATTATAATAATGAGAGACATGCTAATACAGCGCCTGCATATGGCGAAAATATTGGATGTTTTAGCGTTGGATATATACAAATTCTAATTCCAGACACTGATGATACTACTGTAGATAATTCAGACTATTATTTGAATACTAATATTAATAACTTTAATGCTACATCTATTTCTGGGCAAACCGTAACAACTCAACAGGTTGATAATGATGATGCAACTAGAGTTCAACATGTTAGATATAGTCCTGGAAGCTTTTCACAAGATGTACAAATATATAATGCAGCTAATAGCTCGATTTTACATTCTGTGTATAATTTAGGTGATGGTTCTGCATCTATTGGTCAAGAATTTAATGTAAGATATCATACTAGAATTGGCGAAACAAATGATATAGATGATTATTTATATGCACAAGATAAGTTAGTAAAATTTGACGGTGTAGCTTTTAATATAGTAGGAGAACCTACTATGATGCTTTACGATACAATGCAATTTAAGATATACTATGCAACAAAAAGTGATGGTACAAACTGGACATCACAAACCGAAATGAATAATGGAAAAGTTGAAGACTTAATATTATATGAGTCTTTAGATGATATCCCTGAAGGAGATATTTGTGTCGCTATTTATTCTGAATCAATAGAAAATACTGGAACTTTTGGACCCGCAACTGGATTTTATCCATATATGAATGTTAAATTTAAAATTACTAACGAAGCGATAGCTGGTCAAACATATGGATTTGTACAATTTACAAAACTTTGGAGAACAGATTTAGATAGAAGCATTTATTCTAGAACTTTATTAGATAGTTATGATACTTATCCTGCTGCTGCATATACTTCAGGTTATCCAAATTACAAAAAAACTGAGTATGATGAAAATGGAAAGCAAATTAGTGGTACTCATGCAGGCGGTTATGTATATGGTAATAGTTTACTTGTTTTAGGTGCTGAACAAAAAGTATCAATTGCTGCAGTAACTGAAACAGATAGTAATAAAATTAATTATGATATAGGAAGAAATGAATATGATGTTAGATTTAAAATATCACCTAAAGTTACAAGTTCAATAACAAGTTCGGATTTACAAACAGGTGTTACTGTTACTTTAACAGATACGTTGCCTGTAGGTATGGCATATATACCTGGAAGTTCAAATTATGGTGAACCAGAAATAACTAATAATTCTGATGGTACAACTAAATTAGTGTGGAATATAAATGATATTACAATAAATGAAAATATTGATCCATTATATTTTAATGCTCATATAGATGAAAATACTTTGAATGGAGTTCAATATACTAATAGTGTTGTAATATCTTCAGAAGACACAAGACTTGGAAATTCTAAAATAGATACAAGAACTGCAACTGTATCAATACAAGTAATAAACCTAGCTTCACATAGATTATATAAAACAGTTGAAACTCCAGTTATAGAGAAAGATGGAGAAATATACTTTACATTATCATATAAGAATAATACAGATGGTTCTGTTCCAGACTTTAAATTATTAGACATTTTGCCATACAATGGAGATGGTAGAGGATCAGACTTTACTGGAAATTATACACTAGATAGATTAGTTGTAAAACAATATGATGGTGCAGGAAACTTAAAAGCAGATAATAGTAACCTTACTATAGCATATACAGATGATGAATCTATAAGAGGAAATATAACTTGTAAAGATGAAAACTTGGGTGAAGGCTGGACTAATGTTACAAGTGAAAATATACTACATAGCGCTACAGCTTTTGCAGTAATGGGTAGAATAGAATCTCAAGAAATCGTTACAGTAGATATTTATCTTAAAACTAATGGAAATAAAGGTTTGGATAAATATGAAAATAATGCTACTGCTCAAATTTATCCAGATACTGAAGAAATGACAACTTCTAACGTTACATCTCAAGTTGTTTTAAGAACAATTGAAGGTATTGCTTGGAAAGATGCAAATGCAAATGGTATTAAAGATGTAGATGAAGAAGTATACAAAGATGTAGCTGTAACATTAACAGATGAATCAGGTGCACAAGTAACAGATGTAGATGGACATGCAGTTACAACAATAAATACAGACGATAATGGATATTATAAATTCACAAATTTACCAATGGGTAAATATTTAGTTAAAGTAACTGTTGCAGATGATACATATATGCTAACAGAAAAAGAAGTTGGATCTAATACAACTATAAATAGTAAATTCAATGTTACAACTGCAACAACAGATGAAATAACTAAATTAAATAGTATAGATTTACCAGAATTAACTCAATCTAATGTTAATGCTGGATTTGTTAAAAAACCAACAAAAGTAGTTGTAAATTACTTAGAAAAAGGAACAACAACAAAATTGCTTCCAGAATATACAATTAACGGAAGAATAGATGACGAGTATGGTACAACAAATAGAATTGCAGAAGTAAATGCTGCAAACGAAAACAAATATAACTACGATTCAGTAGATGGTGAAGTATCTGGATTTATGGTAGAAGATACAATCTATATCACATACTACTATGTAAAGAAAGACACACAAGTTAAAGTATTACATGTAGAAGAAGGTACAGATGTATCAGATCCTGAATCTGTAACAGAAGTATTATATGAAACTGAGACATTAACTGGAAAAGTAGATGATGAATATAACACATCAAACAAATTAACAGAAATAAATAATACACATACTGAACAATATGACTTTGTAGGAAGTACAACAAATACTTCTGGTACAATGAAAGTAAATACAGTATATGTAATATATGAATACAAAAAAGCACCAGCTGTTGTTAAAGTAAATCACTTAGAACAAGGTAGTGGTACAGTTCTAAGTCCACAAGAAACATTAAATGGAATAGTAGGACTTGGATACGAGACATCAAACAAATTAGATGCAATCAATGCAGAAAATGCAAATAAATATGAGTTAGTAACTCCAGAGCCAAGTAATAAAAATGGTACTTATGCAAGAGAAGAACAAACAGTAACATATTATTACCAAAAGAAAATGGCTGAAGTTGAAGTTAACTATGTAGAACTTGGAACAGATACAGTTCTAGCAGATCAAGAGAATATGTCAGATAGAATAGATGAACCTTACACTACAGTTAATAAGCTAGATGAAATCAATCAAAATTATGAAAACAAATACGAATTCGTAAGAGTAGATGGAAATGCTACTGGAAACTACACATTAGAAAAACAAGTAGTAACATATTATTACCAAAAGAAAATGGCAGAAGTTGAGGTTAACTATGTAGAAGTTGGAACAAACACAGTTCTAGCAGACCAAGAAAATATGTCTGACAGAATTGACGAGCCATATACTACAGTTAACAAACTAGATGAAATTAACGCCGCTAATGGTAACAAATATGAATTTGTTCGTGTAGATGGAAATGCTACAGGTAACTAT
>JAFWCU010000028.1 GCA_017534305.1 Clostridia bacterium | reverse complement strand
GTTCATTAAGTTTCCTCCTCTCTTTTAAAAATAAAAGGTAGAGGTTTATTGCCCCCTACCTTAAAGGAATTAAGCAGAAGCCACTTCTGTTGCTTTGCCTATTAGTTGCATTTCAAATGAGAACTCACTTTCGTCCTCTGCATTTCCACCTAAATCACTAACTTTAAGTGATACATTGGCTTGGTATGTAGTATATTCTAATACTCCACCATTTACACCACTTAATAATTTGAATTGAATACCAACATTAGTGAATTGTGAAACTTCGCCATCTCCAATAAGAGTATGGACTTTATCTAAAATAGCAATATCTCCTGTATTGTTTACGTCTAGTTTAAGTGTTCCAGATAACATAACAGAAGCACCTGTAATTACTTTTCTTTGTAATGCGTCGCAGAATACATAGAAATCTTTTTCTTCTAAATCTGTTGAAACTGAAACTTCACTAGTTGTACATATAGGAGTATATACTGGTACTAATGAAGTACCTGTATTTATTGCTAAATCTTTTATTAACTCTCTATTATTTATAAACCAGTTCATAAAATATAATCTCCTTTCTTATGATATTCTATTTATAATAACTTGCAATGTCATAGTATAGGAAACTCTCCTTATATCACTCCATTGCAAAGTTCTTGGGTTGCTAAATTGTTTAATTAAGATTTGCCAATTTTGAGTTTCTTTATCTTCATTGATCCACTCAAAATATATGTTTTGTCCTATTAGATTACCAATATCTACACTAACTTCTTTTGATACTTGTATATTAGTTCCAAATATATCTACATTATAATAGTTATATATTGGGTTTGCTTCAAAAAAGACTACTTTACTTCCACTTTCTTCTTGGACTACTATTACATTTTTATCTTCGTCATAAGTGCTATATTCTGCTCTTATAACAAAGTCATTTATAATGCTTCTTAAATAATCTATTAGAACTTTATTTTTATTCTTAATATCTTGTTCTGTCATTATATCTCCTTTAATGCTTTATCAATAGCACTTGCATTGATAGTCTTTTCAAACTTTCTATGAGTATTATAGTACCATTGAGGCTCTGTACCTTTATTTGTCCAATTAACATTTGTCATTTTCCAAACATATTTGGCATAGTCAACACCTGCTAATAAGTTGTATTGTGCATTACCACCAGTTATTTGAGAAGCCATTTCTTGTTTTGCTAACTCTCCTGTTCTATATGGGTAAGCACCCATACCTTTAACATATTCTCTTGTTAATGAAGCAGTGTTATATACTACTCTATCTTCAAAATGTTTTATTTGTGCTTCTGGTATGTCTTTTTCTATTTTTACACTAATTTCTATCATTTTACTGCTAATATGATATTGGCTACTTTATTCCAGATCCAGTCGTCTTGGACTTTTAATATAGAATATGTATGCCCATTTATGATTAACTCGTCTCCCTCTTTAACTGGTGTATTTGCTTTTACTATGAAATAGCCTGTTGCTTCTGGTGTTGAGTATTCCCCAAACCTTATGGCTTGGTCTACATTATAAGGGCATACTTTTATTTCTATTTCTTTTTTATCTTGGTCGTCATAATAAAGTGTTTCGTCGGTATCTCTATTATTTTGTACCAATGTTGCTTTGAAACCATTTACATTAAACATTTCTATTCTCCAAATGGTATATTTAAGCCCATATTATAGTTTACTGGGTTTCCTCTATATAGATAACCATTATTCCCTAATATTCTTAATGCAAGTGTACTTATATCACTTATTAAGTTGCTTTCCATAGCACCTGCTTTAATAGTTCCTCGATTATCTAATACTGGAATATCATATTCTAATATAAATCTTAATTGTTCCATACTAGCATTTTTAATTGGTGTAGGGCAAGTATCTTCTGTCCAACTTGGATCACGATACTTTAACCCTACTTGATTATATATCATTTCACAAGCCATCTCGATTTGCCATAAAGCAACGTCTTGATTATACTTGTTTTTAAACTCTTGTATTGTAAAGAAGTGCATATTATTGCCCCTCCTTTCGTACTATGCAGAGATTTCTTCTACTAATTTAATAATAGCATTTTGTTGTACAATTTCTGCACCAAATAGAATATTGCTTTCGATTACATAATAACCTGGGAAGCCTGGGTAGTTGCCATTGAATAATTGCATACTATCAAAGAAAGCGTCTCCAACAACTGCTAGATTATTGAAGAAATAACCTTTTGCGTCTCCCATTACTGCGTCTGCTATTGGGAAGATTTGTACTCCGTATGCTTCGTCAACAACACCCATATCTACACCTTTAACTCCTACTTCTGTTTCATATTTAAGAATTGAAGTTAAAGCAGAACATAGTTTTCCATATTCAGTTGCAGATAAACCAAGTCTATAACCATCATAAACATTTTTATTGAATAAAGTTGCCTTTAATTCATTGATAGCGTCTATATAGTCTTGTTGAGTTGATGGATCCCATTGGAACTCATTAACAACTTCGTCTTCTAATTTTCCAAAACCATAAGTATCGATAGCCTTTGCTACTGCTTGGTCTTTTTTGTCCATTGCGTCTTCTAATGTACCAATTAAATTAGATCCTGCTACTAGAACTGGTATTCTAATTGAGTAGTCCATTGGAAGTTCTGTTAAGTCAACTTTAACACTTGAATAACCTTGTAATGATGGTGTTAAAGCAGTTGCTATTTCTTTTGTTTCTCTTACATTAACAGAAGTATCTGTTGATTTTAAAACTTCTATCATTGGAGTTCCTGTTGTTCTTAATTCTCCAATGTAGTTTTCATTTAACATTTTGTAGAAAGAAGAACGATATAATAAACTATCATATATTCTCTTTGCTACACTTTGTAAATCTAAATTGATTTCAGTATAATTCATAATATAATTTCTCCTTTTCTTACTTAATTATTAAGTCTCTTAAACTTGTTTTTCTTGTTATTTTAATTTCTTCTTGCGGTTTTGTACTAGAATTAAAACTTTCTTCGTTAGGAACATTAACCTTTGCTTCTGTTTCTGGGAAATAAGTTGCCTTATACTTTTCTTTTATCATTGAAATTGCTTTTGCGTCGTCTTCTTCTTCTTTAAATAATGAGTTTCTTAACGCCATAATTTCTTCCAAGTTTTCTTTTTTGAAGCCCTGGCTAACCATCTCAATTTGAAGTTTTAAACCTCTCGTACTATTAGTAAGTTCTGTATTTCGTGCTTCTATATCATTGTAAGACTTTTCAAGTTTGTTGTACTTGTCTTCAAGTTCAGTATAAGTTGCAGTGTTTTGTTTTAATGCTTCTTGTCTTGCATTTTCTACTTCTTCACTTAATACATACCCTTTTCTAATATCTTTTTCCAATTTTTCAACGTTTATATCGTCATTAGATAATTGGATCTCTTTGTTTACGACATATTTACTTATGTCCATCTTTTTCCTCCTATTTGTCGACTATTTAGAAGTGCATTATAGCAAAGTTTAAAGACATTACTATAACTTGGTCTTTGCTTTATCTATTTATTGCTACAACCTGTTTTTTTAACTCTGTTGTAGGTAAAGCCTCTTTGAGTTTCCTTATCTCTTTGTTGATTTTATTTCTTTGTTGATTTAATATGTCCACTTGGTCTTCATTACCAAGCCTTTGTTGTATTTTAATATCTGTTTTTATTTTTTCCTTTTGTAATGTTAATGAATTAGTTTTTTGCCTTATGTGGTATTGTTCTTCTAATTCACTTTTTGAATAACTTGGTTTTAAGTAATCTATATTTTTATCATATATAACCAAACTACATTTACAATTAGGGTGTAATATATCTCCCTCCTGTTCTTCTATATCGCCAGTTAAGTCTATTACTTCTTCAAGTGTCATTACTCTGTTTTGATGGGCAATACAATATGGACAACTAAAACTATGATAAGGAATTATAAACTTTGTATAACCCATATCTATTGCGTCATTTAGAGTAGTATTCCAACCTGTTCTGGTTAAGTTTGTATTATGTATCATAGAACAATATGTACTTAATTCTACTTCTCTTACTAATTCATTTGTTGTTTTAGAATAGTAAGGAACTATTTGATTTGAGTATTTTTGTACTTTTAATTTTAAGTATTCTTCTTTATCTACTTTATATGCCAAACTATTTAAGGAGTTTTGATATTCTTTTTCTTTTTGTATTACAAACTTTGCTTCTGTGTTTTGGATCTTGTCAAAAGATTTTTTAGTATCTAAAAACTTCTTTCCTAATATTCTAACTCCAATAGCAGTTGCAACTTTTAATATATCTTTTGTATTATTTTTCTTCATACCAAACTTTTCCATATTTTGCTCGTGTATTTCTTGCTCATAAGAGGAGATTTCTTCTTCCATAAAGGTATAATCTATATTTCCCCATATTTGTTCCATTTTGGCTCTAAAATAGTTTATATCTCTACCCTCGTCTAAACACCTAAAAAATAATTCTTTGGTTTGGTTTTGCAAGTCAACATATTTAAGATTTACCCTAAATACGCTTTCTGCAATATTAGTATTCTTCATAATTTATTCGTATATCTTCTCTTTCTTCTCTATATGTTTGAGTTAAAGTTTCTGGATCTACTTTATCTTCAATTAGTTTATTTAGTATAGGTGTTAAGATTTTTGCTCTTGTACTATATGGAATTGCCATTGTTCTTTGTATGGCTTGAATTGTTTTAATTTTTTTATTATCGTCTAATTTTTCATTATCTCCATAGTCCCATACTAAATCACTTGGTATTTTTCTATCTCCATCTATTCCTAATAATTCTTGTAATTTAATTATGTTTTCTAATAGATGGTTAATTTGTGGCTCTATTTGTTTCTTTATTGCCTCTATTGTCATTTCAGTTGTGTTCATTGATAAGTCAACTAATGCTACATTTTGGTAATTATCTTTTTCATAACCAAAACTTGCAGGGCTTAAATTAGCCATTTGTATAACTTGATAATCACAAAACTTAAATGTATCTATATAATCATTTACTCTTAAATTACCCTGTAAGAACTCAAATACACTATGTTCTTTGTCTCCTGGTAATAAAGTAAAGAAATCTTGTAAACCACCAACACTCATTGTTTGTACATTATATATATTTGAAGCAGGTTGCCATTGATTATATATATCTCCACTTTGGTAATGTTGTGTAGTTGCTATTCTTGTTTTTGTCTTTTGTACTTCTTCACATAAAGTATTATATACTTCCATTTCTTCATTTAAGAACTTAATACTATCTTTGAAAAAGTCTTGTCCAATATCTATATTTATTAAAACCTCGTAAGGTAATTCATATATTCTTTGGTAGTCTGTGCCTGTTAATTCATTGAATTGATTTAATGACATATCTACCCACTCTTGTCTATTTTTTTCTCTTTTATATGCAGTGTAAGTAAGTTCAGTATTCCCATTTGCCATCTCTATATGTCTTTTTAAGCAATAATCGAACTCCTTACCATCAAAATCTTGTATTATATCACACGAGTACACTTTGTCATATTTTTGTACTAGATTATGTATATCGCATTTCTTTATACACTCTAAATATACTTTGCCATCAAACTTATGTATATAAATAAAACTTTCTCTTTCATATACACTTAATTCTAATGCTTCTGCAAGTGTAGGCATTAACCAGTTTATATCTAAACCCTCTGTTTGAGTTAGTAAACCACTTCCAAATAATTGATTTCTTATATATGTTCCTATCTTCTTTGCAGATGGGGCTAACACATATCTTTCTTCGCTTTTAATATTTGGTTTACCATTTGTTATTCCTGGGTTAGTAGTTGTTGCTTTGATTTTGATATAAGGTGCTTCTAATGGGTTAAAATGTCTTAATTTTCCTAACATTTTCTTCCTCCTATATCTCTATTCCATTGTCGAGTATAGTTCCCCAATAAGTCTTCTTTTCTTTATCATTATTTTTTAATAATCTTATTGGCTTAACTATGATATTCACTTTATTAGATCCAAATAGTTGTTTCTTAAAATATACATTTATACAATAACTATTCTCTCCTGGTGCTTCGTTCTCGTCAATTTTTAGTTTTTTTATTAGTAGTCCATTATAATATAAGTATAATGTCCACTTCTTTTTGTTTAATTGTTTTACTTTTACTTTCATAAAATCTCCATCAAAAAAAGCATAGGTTTTTATTTCCCTATGCTTCCGTTTGCGACTTTATGTCCAAACACACTGCACTTCTAATATAATTATACCATATTTTAATTATATGTCAAGTTTTGTGTCTTTCTGCTTCTTATTTTCTTTAAATACATAGTGGTCTTTATATATATGGTAAACTTCACTCTCTTTACAAGAACGACAGGGAATTACTATTTCTAATGGTCTTTCTAATACTACATTATGTTTTTTTAGTAGATCCAATATCTCGTCATAATTTATACTACATAAAAATCTCTTTGACTTTTTACATTTAATTTCCATTTTATTCTCCTATATAATCATATATATTTGTTTGCTCTGCTTCATTTTTAAACCTATTCTCTAATTGTTCTAATGTTTGATTTGGTCTAAATGTATTATGGCTATCTTTTTCCATTGATTTTAATATGTTCCATAAATCTCTATGTTCTCTATATAACCATCTTAATTGCCCTAAACTTTGTTTTGGGCAAAACCAACAACCTCCTCTAAAAGAAGTTTTATATATTGGGCTTACTAAATCATATTTTTTGCATATTTCCATTGCTTCTTTTTCTGTTATCTTTAAATCATATAAAGGGCAAATATGTGTAGTATGGTCTAGTCTTTCATATCTTTTTGGCTCGTCATAAGCAATGCCAACATATTGAATTACATTTTTATTTTCTCTAAAATATCTTCTAATTGGCTCTATTTTTAATCTTGAATTACACCAAGATCCAATTACATAAGGAAAACCATAATTATCTCCTATATGATTACCTTTTTGTTTTATTTTATAAAATTGTTCCTTAAAACTTATTCCTCTTAAATGTTTAACTTCTATATTAAACTTTTCTTTTAATATCTTTTCTGCTTTTTGTATAAAAGAAAACATTTTTGGTGTTTCTCCACTTATGTTCTCGTCAAACATTATTTCACAATATATAACTTCGTCTAATGGTAAACCTAGTTCTTTTATTTTAATTAACATTGCTAAACTATCTTTACCAAAACTACAACTAGCAACATATTTCATATATTCTCCTATACTATTGGCGCTCTACCTGTTAAAGAATATTCCATAATAATATATCTTGTACCATCGCAATAATGGTCGAAGTCTTTAACATAGGCATTTATTCCCTCTTTTTCACTTCTTATCTTGTCATAGTGATAACTTTGTAATTCTTCTAGTCCAATATCGTGTCCTGCATATATTGGTTTATCTCCTATAAAGTATCTTATTGTAGGTTGTTCTATTTTCTTTAATAGTTCTTTCTCAAATAAACTTTGCATAAGTTGTACAGATTTATCTACACTTAAATTATTTTTCTTGGCTATCTCGTGTCTTATTCCATCAACTTCTAGTCTATTACAAAAGTGTGTTGCTTCACTATCTATTACTAATGTATTTACTTTTATTCCTATATACTTATCGTGTAAGTAATTTATAAATAATTTTAATTGATTACTATAATATTCAGTTGTAGGTGTATCTCCCTCTGTTTTTGGATCGTGATAATAAGTATCTATTAACACTAATTCCCATCTACCATTTAAAGTATTTTGACATAATGCTATACCACAAAAGGTTGTTGCATTTACACTACCATAGTCGCAACCTATACCTATTTCTCTTATTAAGTAATTATCTTCAAAGTATTGTCTATCTATTAAAGGTATCTTATTAAATACTTTACCCTCTGCTACTACCCATTTATTAAATACTTTTTGTTCTCTTAAACTTCCACTAGGAAATGCGTTTACTGCTTCTTTTATCTTTTCTTCTGTATTTAGAACAGGGTTATCATAAGGGTAAAAGATATATTGCTTCCAATTTCTTTTATCTATATATTCTTTTTTATATGGGTGGTTTTGGCTTCCCTCAACATTGAAACTATCTATTCTTTTATAATATGGGTGTCCACTAAAACTCATTTGTCTTCCAGGTATTTCGTCAAAACTTGCTCTTAAATTATTTGAAGTATATATTCTTGCGGCTTCGTCTACCCAACAAAAGATAAGTGGTTTACCTAGTATTTTATTAAATGATAAGTTTGTATTAAACCCAAAGAAATAAAACCTAACTCCATATATTTTAAAGTATTTGTCTTGCATACCATATTTTAGTATGTATTCTTTACCATTTTTAAACTTATATTCATTTGTTAATATATTCTCTATATTATCTACTATATTTGATTTTATTGTTTCTGTTGTCCAACCTATTATTGCACCATAATATTCTCTTTTAATGTATGATGGGTCTTTTCTTTGTTCTTTCTCATAATCATATAAAGCCTTTGCATATTGAATTAAAGCAAAGCATATATCATAGGTTTTTCCACTTTGAGTTGATCCTAATACACTTATATTTGGTACATTAGGACTTATAATATCATTATATAGTTGTATCTGCTTCTTGGATAATATCATTTGCTATCTCCTTATTAGAAGTAGCAGTTTTTTTCTT
>JAFWCU010000027.1 GCA_017534305.1 Clostridia bacterium | reverse complement strand
TTTTTTATTTTTAATCTTTTAATTAATTCTTTATTATTAACTTCTTCATCTACTTTATCTTTTTTAAATACTATTTCAAAAGGGATTACAGTTTGAATAAGATTAGTGTAATCTGAAATAGTATAATCATTTATATTAATTTTATTGATTAAAATATCATTATCAGTAATAATATCTCTATTTAAAATTCTAATTAATGTAGTCTTACCACACGAATTAGCACCTGAAATACAAGATATCTTATTTTTTTCGATACTTATATTTAGATTTTTAAATAGATTATCATCACTAAAATTATTTATTTCAATAATCTTAGTCATACCTTACCCTCCTGAAATTAAAAACCAACTATTTGCTGGTTTTCTTTTTTTGTACTTTATAAGCTGTTTTTAACAAAAATTTATCTCCTACAAATCTTGAGAAGAATTTAGCCATTTTCATACCTGTTCCTGGTATTATTAATAGTTTCTCTTCAAACATCTTATCTATAGCATATTTAGCTACATAACTACTAGATAATGGTTTTGTCGAGAAATGTACTCCAGCTACATTATTAAAGTTTGTATCTACTGGTCCTGGGCATAATACTGAAACATGTACTTTAGTCTTCTTTTTCTTTTCTTCATAATATAAAGCTTCAGTATAACTTCTTACATATGCTTTAGTAGCATAGTATGTACTCATCAAAGGTCCACCAGGCATTAATCCAGCAGAACTTGCAACATTTAATATATATGTATCAGTATTTTTCTTTTCCATGTCTTTAACAACTGATTTAGTTAAGATATGAACTGCTTTTATGTTGGTATTAATCATTTCTATATCTTTAGCCATATCAGTATCAGTAACATATCCAAAATCACCAAAACCAGCGTTATTTATTAATATATCAATATTCTCTTGCTTAGCAATTACATATAATTCTTTTACTTTCTGTTCATTAGAAAGATCTGCGACTATAATAGTTACTTTAGTAGCTAATAACTCCTGAATTTTTTCTAGTTTTTCTCTATTTCTTGCGACTAGAATAAGTTCGCATTTCATTGTGGCTAAGTATCTTGCCATATCAAGTCCTATTCCACTTGTTGCGCCTGTGATTAGTGCTTTCATAACATCACCCGCTTCCAACACAATTATAACACAAAAAAACAAGTATTCAAACTTGTTTCTTTATATCATTATTTATCAGCTTTCTTTGTTGCTTTTTTAGCTGGTTTCTTTTCTTCCTTTTTATCTTCTTTTACTTCAGCTTTTTTAGTTTCTTTCTTAGCTGGTTTTTTTTCTTCTTTCTTTTCTTCTTTTTTAGCTTCTTCAACAAGTCTTAAAACTACCATTAAAGCGTTATCTCCACGACGTTCTGCTAATTTTAAGATTTGAGTATAACCACCATTACGGTTTTCATATCTTTTAGCTAAATCATTAAAGATTTTATTAACTGTTTCAGTATCATTATGTAAGAAAGCTAAAGCTTTTCTACGAGATACTAAATCACCTTTTTTACCGTATGTGATCATTTTATCAACTGCTTTACGAACTTCTTTAGCTCTTGTATCAGTTGTAGTGATAGATTCGTTATTAACCACTTGTTTAGTTAAAGTAGCTAACATACTTCTTCTATGTTTATTATCTCTACCTAATTTTCTGTATGCCATACTTGTTCCTCCTTATCTAATTAATCATCATCACGTAAGATTAAACCCATATCTCTAATTTTGTCTAATACTTCTTTTAGAGATTTCTTACCTAAGTTACGGATTTTCATCATATCAGATTCACTTCTATTAACAAGATCTTGTAATGTATGAATTCCAGCTCTCTTTAAGCAGTTATATGCTCTTACAGAGAAGTCTAAATCTTCGATTGAAGTTTCAAGTGCTTTAACTTTTGGATCTTCAGTCTTTTCAATCATCATGCCACTTACATCAGCGATTGCAGATAAATCTGTAACGATTTCTAAGTGTTCAATTAAGATTCTACTAGCTAAAGCGATAGCTTCTTCTGGTTTAATTGATCCGTTTGTCCATACGTCCATGATTAATTTATCATAGCTTTCATCTTGTCCAACACGAGCGTTTCCAACTTCATATGAAACTCTTTCGATAGGAGAATATAAAGAGTCAATTGCGATTTCTCCAACTTTCTTAATATCATGAATTTTCTTATTATCTTCGCTTCTTACATATCCACGACCGTTAGTTACAGTCATTTCCATATTGAAAGTAGCTCCCTTAGATAAATGACAAATTACTTTATCAGTGTTAATTACTTCGATATCAGAGTCATGTTCTATATCAGCAGCTGTAATTTCTCCTTCTTTTGTAGCATTAATTCTTACTACTTTTGCTTCATTTGAATGATTTTTAAATACTATACCTTTTAAATTTAAGATAATAGTTGTAACGTCTTCATATACTCCGTCAATAGTTTGGAATTCATGAAGAACTCCATCAATTTTGATACTACTAATAGCACTTCCTGGTAATGATGATAACATTACTCTTCTTAATGCATTACCGATTGTAGTACCAAATCCTCTTTCTAATGGTTCTAATTCAAATCTTCCATAAAAATTACTTTCTATAGAATCAGTTATTTTATAAATTGGTTTTTCAAATTGTAACATGAAACTAACCTCCCTTTACTTTTTTTCACGAACTATTCTACTTTATTTTACCACGATGTGTTACCAATTACTATCCTCTTGGACGTTTTGGTGGACGACATCCATTATGTGGAATTGGTGTAACATCTACGATTGATGTTACTTCTAGTCCTGCAGTTTGTAATGATCTGATTGCAGTTTCACGTCCTGGTCCTAAACCTTTTACGCGAACCTCAACTTTACGCATTCCCATGTCGTATGCAGCTTTACCAGCAGCCTCTGCAGCCATTCCAGCAGCGAATGGAGTTGATTTTTTACTTCCTTTGAAACCAATAGCACCTGATGATGCCCAGCTTATAACATTTCCATCTTTATCTGTTAATGTTGTAATTGTATTATTGAATGTTGAATGGATATGTGCCATACCTTCAGGTACATTCTTTTTAACTTTTTTCTTTCTAGTTTTATAAGCCATAAGTCTTACCTCCTTTTTTAATTACTAAACTTTCTTCTTATTTGCTACAGTCTT
>JAFWCU010000026.1 GCA_017534305.1 Clostridia bacterium | reverse complement strand
CTGTTAACCGAAGGGTCGTAGGTTCGAGCCCTACTTGAGGAGCCAAGATTGACTAGGATTTGATCCTAGTCTTTTTTTTGTTATAATCGTAATATAAAAATAATATTATTTTTTGTTTTAAGTCTAAGAGCTACTCTTAGGCTTTTTAATTTACTTAATAAATATTTTGTTGCAATCGCAACAGATTATTTGACTTTAGTAGATTACAATAGTATTGTCTATGATAAAAGATGTCGTTAAATTTTTCTTTATATATTTTTAGTCAATTTGTTGCTAAAAGCATAATATAATGGTACAATGACATGTGGTAAATTTTTAGATTTTACCATAAGACAATAGAGTAAGGAGAATGTATTATGAGCAAAAAGTATGAAATTGTAGACAGTGTTGAAACATTTGAAGAGGCCTTTAAAAGAGTTAAAAAGGCTCAAGAAAAATTCTCTACTTATACTCAAGAGCAAGTAGACAAAATATTCAAAGCTGCAGCAATTGCTGCTAATGAAGCAAGAATTCCACTTGCAAAACTTGCTGTTGAAGAAACAGGAATGGGTGTTATAGAGGATAAAGTAATTAAGAACCACTTTGCATCTGAGTATATATATAATAAATACAAAAATGAGCAAACATGTGGTGTAGTAGAAGAAAGTGATAGTTATGGATACAAGAAAATTCTTGAACCAGTTGGAGTTATAGCAGCAGTTATACCAACAACAAATCCAACTTCTACAGTAATATTTAAAACACTAGCTGCGTTAAAAACAAGAAACGGAATAATAATTAGTCCACATCCAAGGGCTAAGAAAAGTACAATAGAAGCTGCTAAAGTTGTTCTTGAAGCAGCAATTGAAGCTGGAGCACCAGAAGATATTATTTCTTGGATTGATGTTCCATCTTTAGACTTAACTAATTTATTAATGCAATCTGCAGATATAATTTTAGCTACAGGTGGTCCTGGAATGGTTAAAGCTGCATATAGTAGTGGTAAACCTGCTCTAGGAGTAGGAGCTGGAAATGTTCCTGCAGTTATTGATGAAACAGCAGATATTATTCTTGCAGTTAATTCAATTATTCATTCTAAGACTTTTGATAACGGAATGATTTGTGCATCTGAACAATCTGTAATTGTTTTAGATTCTATTTATGATAAAGTAAAAGCAGAGTTTAAAGCTCGTGGATGTTATTTCTTAAATCCAGAAGAAACTGAAAAAGTTAGAAAAACAATAATAATAAATGGTGCATTAAATGCTAAAATAGTTGGACAAAAGGCACATACTATAGCTGAACTTGCAGGGGTAAAAGTTCCAGAAACTACCAAAATACTAATTGGTGAAGTTGAAAGTGTGGATATTAGTGAAGAATTTGCACACGAAAAACTATCTCCAGTACTTGCTATGTATAAGGCTAAATCTTTTGAAGATGCAACAGATAAAGCTTTAAGATTAGTATTAGATGGAGGTATTGGTCATACATCTTCACTATATGTTAATACTATTACTGGTCAAGAAAAAATTAAAGCATTTTATTCTAAAATGAAAACATGTAGGGTTGTTATTAATACTCCTTCATCTCAAGGTGGTATAGGAGATATATATAACTTTAAATTAAACCCATCTCTAACACTTGGATGTGGTACATGGGGTGGTAACTCAGTATCTGAAAACGTTACAATAAAACATTTGTTAAACGTTAAGACTGTAGCAGAAAGGAGAAATAATATGCTTTGGTTTAGAGCACCTGAAAAGGTATATATTAAAAGAGGCTGTCTTCCAGTAGCTCTTGAAGAATTAAAACATGTAATGAATAAAAAGAAAGTATTTATAGTAACTGATACTTTTCTTTATGAAAATGGATATACTAAAGTTGTAACAGACAAACTAGATGAACTTGGTATTGAACATACAACATTTTCTAATGTTGCACCAGATCCTTCACTTGGATGTGCTAAAGAAGGTGCAAAACTTATGAGTGCATTCAAACCAGATTGCATTATAGCAATTGGTGGTGGTTCTGCAATGGATGCTGCAAAAATTATGTGGGTATTATATGAACATCCAGAAGTAGACTTCTTAGATATGGCTATGAGATTTATGGATATTAGAAAAAGAGTTTATGATTTCCCTAAAATGGGTGAAAAAGCATACTTTATATGTGTACCTACATCTGCTGGTACAGGATCTGAAGTTACTCCGTTTGCAGTTATAACAGATGAAGCAACAAATATTAAATATCCTCTAGCAGATTATGAGTTATTACCAAAAATGGCAATAGTAGATGCAAACATGATGATGAATGCACCAAAAGGACTTACTAGTGCCTCTGGAATTGATGCTTTAGTTCATGCAATTGAAGCATATGTGTCTATGATGCATACAGAATTTACTGATGGTTTAGCACTTGAAGCTATTAAAACTATATTTGAATATTTACCACGTGCATATGAAAATGGAGCAAATGATCCAGAAGCTAGAGAAAAAATGGCTCATGCTGCAACAATTGCTGGTATGGCTTTTGCAAATGCATTTTTAGGTATTTGTCACTCAATGGGTCACAAACTTGGAGCTTTCCATCACTTACCACATGGAGTAACAGTATCTTTAGTATTAAATGAAGTAATGAGATTTAATGCTGAGGAAGTTCCAACTAAGATGGGTACATTCCCACAATATGATCATCCACAAACTCTAAGAAGATATGCTCAAATTGCTGAAGCTCTTGGAATTAATGGTAAAAATGATAATGAAAAACTAGAAAAATTACTTGTTATGATAGATGAACTTAAAGATAAGATTGGAATTAAGCATACAATTAAAGATTATGGCATTAAAGAAGAAGATTTCCTAAAAACACTAGATGAGATGAGTGAGCAAGCTTTTGACGATCAATGTACAGGGGCAAATCCACGTTATCCATTAATTAGTGAAATAAAAGACATATATTTAAAAGTATATTATGGAGGTGAAAAATAATGTCATATAATTTAACAAACATATTAGCTAAAAGACCAACAAAAGAAGTTTATAGAGATGGAGAAAATACAATTAAACTATTTGTTGAAAATTACTCTAAGGCCAATATATTAAATGAGGCATTAATTCAAGCAAGAGTTGAGGAAGGTACAGATTTAAATATTCCTAAACTTAATGAGGTAACAAAGGTAGATAACAGATGGGCTCTTGTTTCAGACTATGTTGAAGGAACTACTTTGAGCCAGCTTATGGAAGATCATCCAGATAAAATGGATGAATACCTAGATTTATTTGTATCTATTCAAGTTGAAATGCTATCTAAAAGAGTACCACTTTTAAATAGAATAAAAGAAAAATTTAAAAGTAGAATAGAAAAAGCTGAAGGATTAACAGATAATACTAGATATGAATTACTAGAAAGACTTGATGGTATGAGAAATCATACAAAACTATGTCATGGAGATTTTGTTCCAAGTAACATTATAATTAAAGATAATGGGCAACATTTCATTATTGACTGGGCACATGCCACTCAAGGAAATGGTAGTGCAGATGCAGCAACTACATATTTAAAACTAATTAAAGCCGGAAAGGCAGACTTAGCAGAAAAATATCTAGATTTATATTGTGAAAAAACAGATACAGCTAAAATTTTAGTTCAAAGATGGATTCCTATCATTGCCGCAGTAGAACTTACACGTGGTAATGCTGAAGATGAAGAATTTCTAAAAAAATGGGTAGATGTAGTAGATTATCAATAATAGTCTACTCTACTTTTACAAAAGATATAATTAATAATTATTTGTTATAGAAAGTTGAGGAGAAGCAAATGGAATTTACAAATGCATGGAGAGGATTTAAAAAAGGTAAATGGGATAAAACTATAAATGTTAGAGATTTTATCCAAAACAACTATACACCATATGAAGGAGATAGTTCTTTCTTAGCTGATGCTACTGAAAGTACAAAAAAATTATGGTCTAAAGTTATGGATTTATACCAAAAAGAAAGAGAAAATGGTGGAGTGTTAGATTGTTCAGCAGATGTTGCATCAACAATAACTAGTCACGGACCTGGATATATAGATAAAGAACTTGAGACAATTGTTGGCCTTCAAACAGATGCTCCTTTAAAAAGAGCTATTATGCCAGAAGGCGGAATTAGAATAGTAGAGAAATCTTGTGAAGCATATGGATTTAAAGTAAGTGATAAGATAGAGGATATTTATCACAATTATAGAAAAACACATAATGATGGAGTATTCCAAGTATATACACCAGAAATTAGAGCAGCAAGAAAGAATAAACTACTTACTGGTCTTCCAGATGGATATGGTAGAGGAAGAATAATTGGAGACTATAGACGTATTGCACTTTACGGAGTAGATTACTTAATTGAAGAAAAACAAAAAGATTTTGCACATACTATTGGACCATGGATGAGTGAGGAAGTAATTCGTTCAAGAGAAGAAACTTATGAGCAAATAAAAGCATTAAATGATTTAAAGAAAATGGCTGAGTCTTATGGTTATGATATATCTAAGCCAGCTACAAATGCAAAAGAAGCAATTCAATGGACATATTTTGGATATCTTGCATCTGTTAAGCAACAAAATGGTGCTGCAATGAGTTTAGGTAGAACAACTACATTTTTTGATATCTATATTCAAAGAGATATGGATGAAGGAACTCTAACTGAACAACAAGCACAAGAATTAATGGATCACTTTGTAATGAAACTTAGAATGGTTAGATTTATTAGAACACCTGAGTATAATGAATTATTTTCAGGAGATCCAGTTTGGGTTACTGAAAGTATAGCAGGTATGGGAGAAGATGGAAGAACTTTAGTTACTAAAAACTCATTTAGATTAATACATACATTAGAAACTATGGGAACTGCTCCAGAGCCAAATATTACAGTTCTTTGGGCACAAAAACTTCCTGATGGATTTAAGCATTATGCTACAAAGATGTCTATTAATACAAGTTCAATTCAATATGAAAATGATGATTTGATGAGAGAATATTTAGGAGATGACTATGCTATTGCATGTTGTGTTTCTCCAATGAAAATTGGTAAACAAATGCAATTTTTTGGAGCAAGAGCTAACCTTGCCAAAACACTAACTTATGCAATTAATGGTGGTGTAGATGAAATGACTAAACTTCAAGTTACACCAAGATATTCTCCAATTACTTCTGAATACTTAGATTATGATGAAGTTTGGGAAAAATATATGCAAATGATGGACTATGTTGCAAAAATATATATTGATGCACTAAATATAATACATTATATGCATGATAAATATTCTTATGAATCTCTTGCTATGGCTCTTCATGATAAAGATATTCTTCGTACTATGGCTTGTGGTATGGCAGGACTTTCAATTGCTGCAGATTCTTTTTCTGCAATGAAGTATGCAAAAGTAAAAGTAATAAGAGACGAAGATGGAATAGCAGTAGACTACGTTGTTGAAGGAGATTATCCAAAATATGGTAATGACGATGATAGAGTAGATAACATTGCTGTTCAAATACAAAAAGAGTTTATGAATAGACTTAGAAAACAATTTACATACAGAAATGCAAAACCTACTTCTTCAATCCTTACTATTACTTCAAATGTAGTATATGGTAAAGCTACAGGAAATACTCCAGACGGAAGAAGAGCAGGAACTCCATTTGGACCAGGAGCAAATCCACTTCATGGAAGAGATGTAAATGGAGCTGTTGCAGTATTAAACTCTCTTGCAAAACTTAACTTTGAAGATTCAGAAGATGGTATTTCTTATACATTTGCGATTGTACCATCTGCACTTGGAGATAATGAAGAAACAAGAATTAAAAACTTAACTGCTTTACTTGATGGATATTTTGTACAACTAGCTCATCATGTAAATGTTAATGTCTTTGATAGAGCTCTTTTAGAAGATGCTATGGAACATCCAGAAAAATATCCTCAACTTACAATTAGAGTATCTGGATATGCTGTAAACTTTACTAAGCTTACACGTGAACAACAATTAGATGTAATAAATAGAACAATACATGAAAAAATGTAGGAGTAAAATATGAGTGAATTAAAGGGACGTATACATTCTTTTGATTCCTTTGGAACAGTAGATGGCCCTGGTATAAGATTTATAGTCTTTATGCAGGGCTGTCCTTTAAAGTGCAAGTTCTGTCATAATAGAGATACTTGGGACTTTGACAAAGGAGAAGAATATACAGTAGAAGAAATAGTTAAAAAGTTAAAAAGAGTAAAACCATATATAGATGCTTCATCTTTAGGCGGTGGAATAACTGTGTCTGGTGGAGAACCACTAGGTCAAGCTGAGTTTGTATTAGAACTATTTAAAGAGTGTAAAAAACAAGGATTTCATACTTGTTTAGATACTGCAGGATCATACAAATTAAATGATACTATTAAACAATTGTTAGAATATACAGATTTAGTACTTTTAGACATAAAACACATAGATAGTAATAAGTGCAAAGACTTAACCGGAATGGATAATACTAATAACAAAAACTTTGCAAAATACTTATCTCAAATTCACAAAAAGGTGTGGATAAGACAAGTTTTAACACCAGGAATAACAGATGATGAAGAAACACTTAAAGCAACTCAAAAGTTTGTTTTAGAGCTTGGTGATATTGTGGAAAAGATAGAAATATTACCTTATCATGATATGGGTAAATTCAAATGGATAGAAATAGATGGAAAATATCCACTTGAAGGGGTAAGATGCGCTACACAAGAAGATGTTAAAAAAGCTCAGACTATTTTACACTTATAATTTGAAATATAAACTAGGAGAAATCCTAGTTTTTTATTGTATTAAATCAAATATTTTTGTATAATTTTTTTAGAGGTGGTTAAAATAATAAAGATTAGAGAGTCAAATGAAGCAGAAGTTATACTCGAATTTTTAAAAGGTGAAATTAATTCTACTAGATTTAGTGAAAACTTAAACAATGTATTAAAAGAACTAAATATAGACAAAAGTATAATAGTTTCAGGAGATATAAATAATAAAAAAGAAAATATAATAAGACTTGAAATAATGCATAAATTTAGAGGATATCCAAATGAAGATATGTTCAAAAATTTTCCTAAGATTAATGAATGGGATTTTTATGAATTTGATAGTAGTGATTTAGAGCATTGTTATTTTATAGATTATGATTATTGGAATGAATTATCTTCAAATTCTTCACTTCCTAGAAATGCTGCACATAATATATTAAAGGGGCTTGAAGTATATGATGTTTCAAACGAACAATATACTAATGCAAAAAGATATTTAGAAAATGGCGGAAGTTTTCCACCAGTTGTACTAATAACTTGTAATGAAGAAAAGTATTTAATAATAGAGGGACACTTAAGAATGACAGCGTATGGATTATATAGTGGTTTTTCTAAAGCTTATGCATTTATTGGAAAGTGTGACAAAGAAGAAATGGAAAAATATGATAAAAGAATGATTTAGGAAAAAATCATATTTTTTTAGAATAAAGTATTTACAATTTATATTATTAGTGTTAATATAAGTGTATAGAAAATATTCCTCAATAGCTCAGCGGTAGAGCATTCGGCTGTTAACCGAAGGGTCGTAGGTTCGAGCCCTACTTGAGGAGCCACAATAGCTAGGTTCTCCCTAGCTTTTTTCTTGTCTATTTATTTGTGTTATGTTAACGAAAAATGGTGAAATCTTTGTGATAATACTCACTTTTGTATAATATCAGTGCTATAATTTATATGTAGTAAATATTATATGAAAGGAGGAAAGCAGTGGAAGTACTAAGAAATATAAGCGAAAACATATCTGAATATTTAGTAATAAAAAGTGAATATATATTCTTAATTATTAATTCATTGGTTATTATTGCAATAGTACAGTTAATAAGATACATTATATTAAAATTATCTTTTAGGAAAGACTTAAATTCTAAAGAAAAATATATGTATTTTAAAGGTGGAGCAGTAGTATCTAGAGTTATAATTATTATTCTTTTAACATTTGTGTGGATGGATTATTTAAAAAATTTCTTAACATTAATTACATTTATATCTACTGCAATTACTCTTTCTATTAAAGAAATAATCTTTAATTACTTTGCTGGAATTTATATTAGAACTAGTAAAGTCTTCTCTTTAGAAGATAGAATTGAAGTAGATGGAATTAAAGGTGATGTTGTAAATATTAACAGAACAGGTTTTGATATCTTAGAACTTGGAGAAAGAGTAAATGGTGAGCAAAGTACAGGAAGAATAGTCCATGTTCCAAATGCTATAGTTTTTACTCATCCAGTAAAAAACTATGTTAAAGCTTTTAAGTATGTTTGGGACGAATTGAAAATAACTGTCCCAGTTGACGCAGATATTACAAAAACAAAGAAAGAGCTATATAAAATAATAGATAAAAATAGTATAGTGAAGCATATACCAGATAAAATGAAAGAGGAGGTTAGTGAGTCATCTGCAGAATATAGAATCTATTTTAATAATTTAGATCCAATTATTTATGTTGAACTTGTAGATGGGCAAGTAGATATGTATATGAGATTTCTTGTTCATCCTAAAAAACAAAGAAACATAGAAAATAGTATTTGGCTAGATATTTTAAAAGCAAATAATGATGGAATAATACAATTATCTAAAAAATAGTAGATTTTTTTATTTATTTTTGGTATAATTTTGGCAGGTGAAGATAATATGAACAAACAAGGTAGAAAAACTAATAGTAAATTAAATTTTAAAAGAATAATTCCAGCAATTATTGCATTAATACTAATTATAGTTGTTATAGTATTAATAGTTAAAGCTGTTACAAGAAAAAGTGAGGATATATCTTTAGATGGATCATCTGCTGGATTAATAGAAAAAGCAGAAATGATTAATAAACTTGAAGCTGAATATGATGGAAACCCATATAATGTTCCAGAAACATTTACAACTACAGAAGACACATATGTAGGTGAGTCAAGTGAAGAGTTATCTGCAAGTGAAATATCTGATGTTAAAAATACAATAATTAGTAAGTTTAAATCATATTCTCCTGAAGAATTAGGTATTGATTGTAGTATGGATAATGTTAGAATGATATTTAACACAGGAACAACTACTATAGCAGATACAAAGTGCTTAGTATTCAATACATATAAAGTAGATGGAGAATCAATGCAATATATTTCAAAATTTGCAATGTCTATTGATGGAAATACACTTTATAAATTTGATAATCAACTATTCGTATATAGAATGATTGGACAATAATAAAAAATATAAAAGGATAAAAAAATATAGGCTTATGGCCTATATTTTTTGTGCTTATTTTATTTTTTGTTATCATCTCTAAAATATACTGTTTGAGATTTATAAGCAAGAGATGCTTTATGCTTATTTAAAATACTCATTATTTTAAAGTTTACTTCATCCATTAATGATAGATAATCTGCATAAGGTATTATATCTGTAAAACATGCTGTTCTAAGATTATAACCATCATCTGCTATTTTATCAAACTTAACATACATACCATCATTAAGTATGTGCTCGTGATTTTCTAAATAGATTAATATATCATTTTGAACATCAGCTAGTTTTTTTAGTGGAGTATTGAATTCAATTACTAGATTAAAATCTATTCTTCTTTTTTGAAGTTTAGACCAGTTAGTAATTTCTGCATTTACTACTTTAGAGTTTGGAATGGAAACAACGCAATTTTTTGCTTGTCTAATTCTTGTACTTCTAAATGTGATTTCTTCAATACTTCCTTCTGTTGTACCAATTGCAACCCAATCTCCTACTTCAAATGGTTTGTCTAAAATAATCATTATTGCACCAATTATATTTGAAGCTGTATCTTGTGCTGCTAGTGCTATAGCTACACCACCAATTCCAATACCAGCTATAAGTCCAGAAATGTTGTATCCTAGTTCGCTAATTAAAATTACTAGACCAATGATGTATATTATACCTTTAATTGTTTTACAAATCATAACAACTATTGAGTCGTTAGCTTTTGTTAATCTCTTTTTAAGACTTTTTTCAAATCTAGAACCTGGAGATACTTGGTTTGCAATAGAAAATGTAAAGAATAATATTATACAAATTCTAAAAATCTTATCTAGTATAACTCTAAATTCTGCTGTAGGACCTAGGTATAACAATACTGCATATGTACCAATTAATATAAATAATCCTTTAAGTGGTTTGTAAAAAGTACTGTTTTTAACACTTTCTCTACCATCTGTTTTAAAGATTCTCAATATTAATCTAGATAGTATGCCTCTAATAATTAATATTGCTACTATTATACCTGCTGCAATAGCAAGTTTTCTTACAGAAAATGAGTTTATATCAAAAAAAGTTGTAAAAATACTTTTAACTTTTTCCATAAAATCCTCCTGTATATCATATATATACAATAAAATTATATAATATACAAAAATAATTT
>JAFWCU010000025.1 GCA_017534305.1 Clostridia bacterium | reverse complement strand
TTTTATTATTATTTTATAATATTATTCTTTTTTTACTTTTAGTTATTTTGTTATTTAAATAATATAATAAACAACATGTATTTTCAATAATCTCTATCTATATAATTAATATTAAAATAATAAAATGTGAATATACTAATAATAAGGAGGAAAATAATATATATGAACATAGACTTAAAAAAGATAGGAAAGATAGCTTTATTTATTGCTATTCCTTTAATTGTAGGTGGAATATCTGCATTAATTACTATGAATCAAATGGAATTATTTGAAACAGTTGCTAAACCACCTCTAGCACCGCCAAAATGGCTTTTTCCGGTAGCTTGGACTATTCTATATATACTTATGGGTATAGCAAGTTATTTCTTGTATATAGCTGATTCTGAAGAAAGTAAAGAAGCTTTAACACTATATTGGGTACAACTATTTTTTAACTTTTTCTGGAGTATAATATTCTTTAATCTACAAGCTTATTGGTTTGCTGCAATTTGGTTGTTTATAATGTGGACAATTATACTAATATTACTAATTAAAAGTTATAAAATAGACAAAAGAGCATTCTGGTTATTATTACCATATTTCTTATGGACTACATTTGCTTTCTATCTAAATGTAGGTATAGCTATTTTAAATTAAAAAAGAGAATCAAGAGAGTATCTTGATTCTTTCTTTATTTATTCTAATCCTTGTTTTAACATATCTACAATGTAGTCTTTTTCAACAACACCGCTACTTCTAGTTATTTCTGTACCATCTTTAAATACAATAATAGTTGGAATGTATTGTATGCTATATCTTTCTGAGATATTAAATGCACTATCAACATTTACTTTGTAAAAATAATACTTATCACTATATTTTTTATCTTGTGCTAGTTCTTCAATAGTTGGTGAAAGAACTTTACAAGGTCCACACCAATCTGCATAGAAATCTACAAGTACAGGTTTATCTGCATTAAGTACTAATTCTTCAAATTGATCTTCAGTTATTTCCTTAATGGTATTAGATTTCTCTTTGTTATTTGTATTTCCATTATTTAATATTGCAGATATAATAATTAGTCCTGCAATAAATGCAATAATAGCTGCAATTAAAACAACTTGTTTCTTATTCATATATTTCTCCTTTTATTATTTTCATTATTTAAACATTACATATATACCCATTATAACAAGTATTAAACCACATATTTTCTTAACTATATTATAGTGCTTTTTAATAAATGAAAAAGTATCCTTTAGTTTTTCTGTAAGTATAGCAGAAATAATAAATGGTAATCCTAAACCAAGTGAGTATATTAGTATTAGTAATATTCCTTTTAAAATATTTGTTTCTTTAGATATAAGTAGTAGTGCACTACTTAAGAATGGTCCAACACATGGAATCCAAGTAACAGACAATACTATACCAAAAAGAATAGAGGTAGCAAAATTTAAAAAGCTAAATTTTTGTACATTAAAATGTAGTTTATCTAAAACTTTAAGATGTACAGGTATTAAACCCATATAGCTTATACCAAGTATTATAATTAGTAAACCAAGAATAATTGATGCAAATTTTGTGTTAAGGTTAAGTAAATTTCCAAGTAAGCTTGCAAAAACAGATAATATAACAAAAGTAATGGTAAAACCAATAACAAAACCAATAGCATTAGTTAGTCCAACATCTTTTTGTTTTGTTTCTTTTGTCTTAATATTTACACTAATATTATTATCTAATTTTTCTGTAGTTATTTTCTCAACTTCTTTATCATCTACTTTTTTCTTACCAGATCCCATTAAGTATGAAAGATAAATTGGAAGCATTGGCAAAATACAAGGAGATATAAAGCTTGCAACTCCTTCTAAAAAAGTAAAAATGTAATCCATATTTTTTACCTCACTTAATATACTAATATTATACCATAATATAACATTTTTTAAATACACATATTTTGTATAAAAAATAGATAGAGTATTTTGCTTTATGCAGAAGAATAACTTGTTTATTGACTTTTTTATTTTAATAGTGTATTCTAAAATTAATAATATAGGAGGGCACAAATGAGTAGTATATTAGAAAAGTTATTATTAATATTTACCATTGTATTTGGCTTACTGTTTTATAGTTGGACAGAAAATATTCTAGCATTATTAATTGCTTTGGATAGAATAATCTTTTCATTTGCATGTTTAGCAATAGCTAAATCTAAAGGCATTGAAGGTGGATATTTTTGGGGTTGGTTCCTTGGCATATTAGGACTAATAGTAGTATGTGTTATGCCTAGTAAAAAGACAAAAAGAGTTATTGTTGAAAATTCAACTAAATCAGATAAATATGATGAGTTAGAAAAATTAAACAATTTAAAAACTAAAGGGATAATTACTGAAGAAGAATTTGAAGAGGAGAAGAAAAAAATTCTTCAAAAATAAAAACAATAAAAAAGCAAAGTGAAATAATCACTTTGCTTAATTTTTTATATTATAACAATGTATCTAATGCATCTTCAACATTTTCCATTTTCTTTACTTTAGGATTTTGTATTAATCTTCCTTTAGTAATTACCATATCTACATGTCTTAATGCTTTAATATCTTCTAGAGGATTATCTTCAGTAACAATCATATCTGCACAGAAGCCTTCAGCAATTGTACCAATTTCTTCTTCTAAACCAATTATTTTAGCATTTACTTGAGTAGCTGTGTGAAGTGCAAAAGCGTTTGAAACATGGCAGTATTTAGTGAAGTAGTAAATCTCTCTCCACATATCATAATGTGTAATATATGGACAACCAGTATCTGTTCCAAGACCTACTGTAACACCTTCTTTTAAGCATTCATTAGCACAGTCTACTATTCCTTGGAAAACCACGTTACCATTAAATTGGTCATCTTCTTTAAAGTTAGTAACTTCAAGTGGAAGCAAAGCATATGGCATAACAGCACTAAGTGTTGCTACATGGTATGCACCTCTTTCTTTGAATAGTTGTATAATTTCATCTGTTGTTTTTGCTCCATGTTCTATGGTATCAACACCATTTTCAAGAGCAACTTTAACTCCTTCTGTAGACTCAACATGTGCTGCTACTTTTAAACCATTTGCATGAGCAACGTCACATGCTGCTTTAACCATTTCTGGAGCCATCTTTAATACACCTGGTTCACCTCTAACTTCGGCATCTAAAACTCCACCTGTAATCATAAGTTTAAGTAAATCTGGTTTTGTCTCTATTATTTTTTTAGCATATTTAATAGCATCTTCAACACTTGTTGCCTCATACGCAAGAGAACCAGCCATATGTCCACCAGGTACAGAGATTGCCTCGTTTGCAACTAACATTCTAGGTCCAAGTATTTTTCCTGCATTTATCTTATCTCTAATTTTAGATTCACTATTTTTAATTCCACCAACGGCACGTAGAGTTGTAACACCACTCATAAGTTCTGTTACAGCATTCTTTTTTACTACCATAGGAACAGCTGCATAAGATATTGGGTTAGATGTAATGAGTTTTACAAGTTTTCTAAAATCTTGTTGTTTTTTCTTAGGTTTACCACCTGCAGGCATATGAACATGCAAATTAATAAGTCCTGGCATAATGTATTTTCCTTTTAAATCTACTATTTCATATCCTTTAAGTTTAGCACCTTTTTTATCTTCAATTCTAGATATTTTTTCTCCATCTACAAAGATAACCTTACCTTTGTGTGGAACCATATTTTCCGAACCATCTAGAAGTATTCCGTTAATATATACTTTATTCATATATATATTCCTCCTTTGTTACTACGTTTAAAATTTATGGTTGTATTATATCATAAAGAAAATGAGGTGGAAGAATTAGAAAAAAATATTCTCGTTTTAGCATAAAATATAATGTTTTAATAACAAAAATGAAATATAATTTTGCATTATTGCATAAAAAAATAGAGTAAGAATAATCTTACCCTATAATACAAACTATTTTAAAATACATTTTGGCTACTAAAACCAATGTACATTATATCTATATAGAAAAATATAGCAAACATGATGGCATATACTATCATATGTTTTTTAGATACTTTAAATCTATGGAATATAATGCTTAATATAAATCCTGCAATTCCAGAGATAGCTGCTATTATTATTAAAGATAAAAATAGGCTACCAGTAAAGTTTTGTAAAGAAGATGCTTCATTAATATATCTTCCATTAAATCCTTTAGCCATACTAAAGTACCCACCTTGAGCAAAATGTTTAACCCATACTATATCTATAATCATTGAAGAGATGTACCCAAGAATCATTGTAATTATTGATCCTTCACGTTGAGTAGTGCTTTTTTGGCTACTATTTTCTTTTTCTTTTACAGATACTTTTTCTTTGTGCTCTTCATGTTTAACAGGTTCTGTTTTTTGAACTTGTTCAACATGTTCATGCTTTTCTTCAACAATGTTGTGATGTCTAACTTCTTCATCATAAATAGCAGCATAACCACTTCTCATACATCTCACCTCCAATGAACATACTCGTCCTAATTTAAGTATAGCATAAAAGGTTAAAAATAATAAAGAAAAAAATTGTGAAATTATAATTTTATGTATATTATCTGTAATATATCCGTTATAATAGAGTTTTCTCTTTACAATTTATGTAAACTGTGTTATAATATTTCTCGGAGGTAAATGATATGGAAAGAAATAATTTTTGTTCCGACTGTGCAAATTTGCAAAAGAAATTGAAAGGAGTAGTGGATTACATTGAAGAGAATCCAAACTCAGAGCCAAATGCTTACGAGATGATGGACAATTTGTTCGATTATTACAGGCTTAGAAAGCAAGCATTAGGGAAAGAGGACAACTGTGTAAAAGAAGTTGCCAAATTATACCACAAGGTAATGGCAAAGAGAATGCCACAACTAAGATCATACGACTACATTGATGGAATGTTATACAACATATTCAACTCTGTAATAACAAAAGGAGAGATTGATGGAAGTTTTAATAACATTTTAGGTGAGTCTTATGAAGCACAAGATTTATTTAGAAGACTCTTTGGTGTAGATTTTTATATTAGACAAAGAGTAAGAGATCTAAATAACTCAACACCATTTCCAAAAGATGCTATCGTCTATGATAATCACGATGAGTTTGAAGCTTTAAGACAATGCTTTTTTGATTCAAAGTATACAGACTCAGATGTAAACCTAGATGTAGCTGTAAGAGTGATGGAGCATATTGCTAAAGCGTATGATCGTACAATTTATGAGTTCAACGAATTACAAAGAGATGATTGTTGGCCATTTTCACAAAACGAGAAATACAGATAGGAAGTTTAAAGTAAACACATATTGTGTTTGCTTTTTTTTTTACATTTTGATAGACAAAACTAGTCTAATATTTACAAGAAAAAAAGAATCATTATATTTGAAAACATAAAAATCATATGTTATATTATATTTGCTTAACAAAATTGAGCCTTTGTTAAGCTAGTGTACATAAAGAGAGACAGCTATATGTCTCTCTTTTTATATTATTAAAACAGTATATAATTTCACGTTTTTTAATATAGTCATTTCACTAGTTTTGTCATCGCATAAAGTGACTACAAAAACAAGCTACTTTTCCTTTATTTCAGTATTTTCAAGGAGTATAATAACCTCGCCTTCTGGCAAAAGGAGGTGAGAATTTATATGAAAAAAGTAATCGTTGCTTTAAAGAATATACTTTCAATAGTAGTAGCAGTATGTAAAATTATTGAATTATTTCTTTAAAAAAGCAAGACCACAAGCGGCACCTTGTGGTCTTTTTGTTTTTCTTTTGAAAAAAGTTATCGTCTAAGCATTAAGGGGAATCACTATGGATTCCATTGTACAATAAGTACACCTTATTGCACTAATATTATACCACAAAGAGTAAACGTAGTCAATAAAACAAATATGCTTGAGTACTATATTTTACGCTATTTTTAGACATTTTGCTAATATTAAATTGTATAATAATTTCTTGTGTAAAATTTATACCAAACTCACTTTTTTGTGATATAATAACCAAGTAAGCAAATAGATAAGGAGTTAGATTATGAACAAAGAAATTATTGCTGAGATTGCACTAGAGCTAAGTGTAAAAGACAGCCAAGTAGAAAACGTACTAAAATTATTAGAAGAAGGAAACACAGTACCATTCATAGCACGTTATAGAAAAGAAGCAACTGGTGCATTAGATGAAGAACAAATACGTAAGATAAATGAAGTATATGAATACCAAGTTAACCTATTAAAACGTAAAGAAGATGTTATACGTTTAATAGATGAAAAAGGTATGATGACAGAAGAACTTAAAGCTGAAATAATGAAATGCACAAAGCTTGTTGAAGTAGAAGATTTATATAGACCATATAAAGAAAAGAAAAAGACAAAAGCAACAGAAGCTATTGCAAATGGGCTAGAGCCACTAGCAAAAATAATAATGTCTTTTCCAATGAATATAGATATAAACGCAAAAGCTACAGAATATTTAAATGAAAAAGTTGCAACTGTAGAAGATGCAATTCAAGGTGCAAAATATATTATTGCAGAATGGATTTCAGACAACGCATCATATAGAAAATATATACGTAATAACATATACAATTTTGGAACAATTAAATCTAAATTAAGGAAAAACGCAAAAGATGAAGAATTAGTATACAAAATGTATTATGATTACTCAGAAAAAATTAAATATGCAAAACCACATAGAATACTAGCAATAAACAGAGGGGAAAAAGAAGGCATTCTTAATGTAACTCTAGAAATAGATACAGAGCATATAATGGCATTCTTAGATAAAAAGATAATTAAGAAAAAAGAAAGTCCTGTTACAGAAATTGTGGAAGACGCTATACAAGATTCATATAAAAGACTAATATATCCTTCAATAGAACGTGAAATAAGAGCAGATTTAAAAGATGAAGCAGAAGAAGGAGCTATTGGTGTATTTAGCCAAAACCTTGAGAAGCTATTACTAACTCCACCAATGAAAGATAAAATCGTTTTAGGTTTTGACCCTGCATACAGAACAGGTTGTAAGCTAGCAGTAATAGACGCAACATCTAAAGTGTTAAATATTTCTAAGATTTATCCACATGAACCACAAAACAAATGGGATGAAGCAAAGAAAATAATAAAAATGTTAATTAAGACTTTCAATGTAGATATAATAGCTGTTGGAAATGGTACTGCATCTCGTGAAAGTGAAAAACTAGTAAGTGAAGTATGTAATGAGTATAAAGATAAAAAAGTAGAATATATTATAGTAAGTGAAGCAGGTGCATCTGTATATAGTGCATCTAAACTTGCAATAAGTGAATTTCCTACACTTCATGTAGAAGAAAGAAGTGCTATATCTATTGGAAGAAGACTACAAGATCCATTATCTGAACTAGTAAAAATAGATCCAAAAAGTATAGGTGTTGGACAATACCAACACGATGTTAACCAAAAAAGACTTGGTGAGTCACTAGACTTTGTAGTAGAAAAGAGTGTTAACTTAGTAGGTGTAAATGTAAATACTGCAAGTCCATCTATTTTCCAATATGTATCAGGACTAACAAAAACTAATATAACTAAGATAATAGATTATAGAGAAGCACATGGAAAAATAATGTCTCGTGAAGAATTATTAAAGAAAAAAGTTTTAACTCCAAAAGCATATGAGCAATCCATAGGATTTATGAGAATAATAGATGGAGATAATATGCTAGATAAAACTTCTATTCACCCAGAAAGTTATGAAGCAACAATGAAACTATTAACTAGTCTTGGGGCAAAAGTAGAAGACATTGGAACACCAGAATTAAACAACAAACTTAATATGCTAAATTTAGAAAAATATTCAAAAGAAAATGATATAGATACGTTTACTCTAGAAGATATAGTAAAATGCTTAAAAATGCCAAATAGAGACTTTAGAGATGACTTTGAAAAGCCACTTCTAAAAAGCAATATTTTAAATATAGAAGATTTAAGAGTAGGAATGAAACTTGAAGGAACAGTAAGAAACGTTGTAGATTTTGGCGCATTCATAGATATTGGCCTTCATGATGATGGCCTAGCACATATATCTAAACTAACTAAAGAATATATTAAACATCCACTAGATGTAGTTAATGTAGGAGATATAGTAACATGTTATGTAGATAAAATTGACATGGAACGTAAGAAAGTAAATCTAACATTAATTAAACCAGACGATGTTGCCTAGATTATTGCAAAATAGCAACTTTCATGATATAATTATGTACTAAAACATTGGAGGTAGATTTTATGGTATATTGTGAAAAATGTGGAAAAGAAGTTGAACCTTCTCTTGAAAGTTATAATTCAGAGTTTGAGTACAACAACAATATCTACAAGTACAGAGCATTTAGAGGTTTTTGCCCACAATGTAATAGTTTGATTGAAAAAAATCCAATACAAAATATTGCAGCAAAGCAAGATGCAATAAACAGAGCAATGGAAAGCTCATCACATATGTAAATAATGATTAAAGCAAGGAATTATCCTTGCTTTATTTTTATATTATTATAAATACTTTTTTAAGCTATCAATATTTTGTTGTTGAAGCGAGATAAAATCGCTAAGAATTGAACGAACAGTTGAGTCAAGTTCATCACCATCATGAAGTAGTTTAGTTCCTTTAACTACACCCATATTGTTTCCTTGAATTAGTATTTCAGCAACTTTAGAATCACTTTTATCTGTCATTGTGTTCATTTGTACGCCTATCCAAGACATTGCTTTTTGAACAGGTGGTACTTCTTGTTCATCCTCACCAACAGATAATAATAGATTGCCTGTTCTGTCATAAATATTTTCATATTCTTTCTTTTGCTTTCTTAAAGTAGATTTCAAAGTAGTACTCTCAGCTTTATCCATACAATAGTCAATACCTTCCATACCTACTTTAGAATTTAAATTAATTTCTTTTAATATTTCTATATCTTTCATTTGATCACCTAAAAGTATTATTAGCAAAGATTCACAAGCTTATGCAACAAAATTCGGTTGAAATTAATAATTATTTATGAGATAATAATTTTGAGGTAAATTTTATGACTATAGTATATATAATAATTGGGATTACTATATTTTGTAGCATTTTTTATCTGTTAAACTATCAAATGATATGTGTTTCAAAATACAAAATAACAGATAAAAAAATTCCAAAGTCTTTTGATGGATATAAAGCACTTCATCTTTCAGATTGGCATTGTACTAATTACGGAAAGAATAATTCTAGGCTATTAAGAATAATTAAAAAACAAGACTATGATGTAATGTTTGTATCTGGAGATTTTGCTGTAAGACAAACACATGAATATCTTCCAGCAATAGAATTCTTAAAAGAATTAACAGATAAACCAATATACTTTATATGGGGAAATCATGAGCTTGCACTAACTAAGGAAGAATATCTGGACTTTTGGGACAAATTAGACAAAATTGGGGTAAGAGTAGTAGAAAATGAGCATATAGCATTAAGTAAAGGAAATGATAAAATACTACTTTATGGCCTAAGATATAATTCTAAAGATGAAGATACAAGATATATTAAAAAACAAGAAATTCAAGATAAATATTATAACAATTATGTAGATGCTTTAGGTAAGCTAGACAAAACAAAATATAATATACTACTAACACATGATCCAATGTATTATGATGTATATGTAAGAGAAGGATTTGACCTTGTATATGCAGGTCACTTACACGGTGGAGCAATACGTATATTAGGCTTTTGCTTATCTAAATTAAAAACTGGACTAGTAATTACAAGACTTGGTGCCGGAATGAAGAAAAAAGAAAGCACTAAAATGATAGTAAGTAGAGGAATAGGAAATTCAACAATACCAATTAGAGTTTTTAATCCTCCGGAAATGAGCATTACTACATTTTATCATAAGGACTAACAACTATTGTTAGTCTTTTTTTTATTATTTTATTCATTCAATTATTATTCAATTCATTTGACTTTACATAAAAACTATGTTATAATACTCGAGCAACTAGATTATTTTGCAAAGCTATTATTATAGCGGGAGGAGGACAGCAATTATTATTGCAAAACAATTTTTCAAAAATTATAAAAAGGAGGATTGTGTATGTCAAAAAGATTTAAATCTAGGAAAAATCAACTAGCAAGATCATCAGATGACAGATGGATACTTGGTGTGCTTGGAGGTGTAGCAGACTATTTAGGATGGAGTTCTAACTTGGTTAGAGCACTTTGGATAGTACTTGGTATATTCTTCCATAAAATATGGTGGGTATTTGTCTTAGTCTACATTGTGGCTGGTATAGTTTTACCAGAAGATTAAAAAATTAGAAAAAAGGAGGAAAAGACTAATGTCTGAAAACAAGAAAAAATTAACAAAATCTAGAAAAGACTGCAAGATATGCGGTGTATGTGGGGGATTGGCTGAATATTTTGGCGTGGACTCTATTTGGATTAGACTTGCATGGTTAATATTACTATTTTGTTTTGGTACAGGAATATTATTATATTTTGCGTTTGCACTTATAATGCCTGAAGCACCAAAAGAATAATATAAATCGGGTTGAGAGTAGAAATTATCTACTCTCTTTTGTTATATCTTTGTATTATTTTTTCTTTAAACAATTTGGATTTTTTTATTGACAATGTTTCATACATAAAATATAATTAATATGTATTGAGTAGGTGAATAATATGCAAGTAGTCGCGATGTTTAAAAAACGTATAAAAAACATCAGCAAGATGAAATATTCTTGTTCACTTGTAAAACATAAATTTTAGATAAGAAGGTAGAATACTACCTTCTTATCTTTTTTTTGAGATTATTTCTAAGATTCAAGTATTAAGTATATTACTAATTGTATTATTCACTTTTGAAAGGAGAGATGTTATATGTCAAAAGTAAATGTAGTACTAGGTACCTTCTATGGGGATGAAGGTAAAGGAAAGATAATAGATTATCTTTCAGAAAATGCAGATGCAAGCATTAGATGTACAGGGGGAAATAATGCTGGACACACAATTAACGTAAATGGTAAAAAATATGCTTTCCATTTAATACCATCTGGTATTTTAAATGCTGGAACAAAAGCAATAATTGGAAATGGTGTAGTAATAGATCCACGTGTATTACTAGAAGAAATAGATGCATTAAAAGCAGATAATTATCCAGTAGATAATCTATATATTTCAGATAAAGCTCATGTAATTATGCCATATCACATAATGATGGATAAACTTCAAGAAGAGCTTCGTGAGGGAGATAAAATTGGAACAACAGCTAGAGGAATAGGACCTGCATACACAGATAAATTTGAAAGATCTGGTATTAGAATGGAAGACTTAATATCTCCAAACTTTTCTAAAATAGCAAGAAGAAATATAACTAAATACAACAAGATATTTGCAATGTATGGAAAAGAAGAGCTAGATGTTGAAAGCACAATAAAAGATTATGAGTCATATGCCGCTCGTCTTAAAGATTACGTTGTGGATAGTGTGGATATGATTCATGATATTTTAGACGAGGATGGAAAAATTGTTTGTGAAGGTGCACAAGCCGCACTTTTAGATATAGATTTTGGTAACTATCCTTACGTTACTTCATCTAACCCAAGTATTGGTGGAATATGCACTGGTACAGGAATTGGTGCAAAAGATATAGGTGAAGTATATGGAGTACTTAAAGCATATTCTTCAAAAGTTGGCGAAGGAATGTTTCCAACAGAGCAAAACAATGAAATAGGAGATACAATTCGTGAACTTGGACATGAGTATGGAACAACAACTAAACGTCCAAGAAGATGTGGCTGGCTAGATCTTGTTGCATTAAAATACGCAGCAAGAATAGATGGACTAACAGGCCTTGCAATTAACCATGTAGACACAATTGGTAAGTTAGATAAAATTAAACTATGTGTTGGCTATGAATATGAAGGTCAAAAGACTATGCGTTTTTCAACAAATAGTGAGTATTTATCTAAATGTAAACCAATATATGAAGAGTTTGAAGGAAATTTTGGAGATTTATCTCAATGTAAATCTAGACAAGATTTGCCAGAGAAAGCCCAAGTATATTTAAATAGAATAGAAGAAATAGTTAAAGTTCCAATTAAATTTATTGGAACAGGCGCTTCTCGTGAAGATATGATAGTAGTAAAATAAGGAGAGAAAATGGAAATAAACACATTATTGAGTATATCTCCAATAGATGGAAGATATAGAAAAACTGTAGAAAATATAAGTGAATATTTTAGTGAATATGCATATATAAAGTATAGAGTTATAGTAGAAATAAAATGGTTAGAAAAAATTCTAAATACAAAAGAAATAGCACAATTTAAAGGAAATCTAAGCATTCTAGAAGATATAATTTCAAACTTTAATTTAGAAGAATGTGAACGTGTAAAAGAGTTAGAAGCAACAACAAACCATGATGTTAAAGCAATAGAATACTACATTAGAGAAAAAATTAAAGGAACAGAAATTGAACATTATTCGCACTTTGTACATTTTGCATGTACTTCAGAAGATATAAATAACATTGCACATTCTTTAATGCTTAAAGATGCACTAAATAGCATCGTTATACCACAAATGGATGAGATAATAAAAGCAGTAGAAAGTAAAGCGCAGGAGTTAAAGGACTTATCAATGCTTGCACATACTCATGGTCAACCAGCAACTCCAACTACAGTTGGAAAAGAACTTGCAGTATTTGCATATAGATGGAATTATATAAAGAACAAAATAATGGATATAAAACTAAAAAGCAAATTTAATGGAGCTACAGGAAACTTTGCTGCACATAGTGTATGTATAGATTTAGACTGGATCAAATTTGCAAAAGAGTTTGTAGAAAGCTTTGGACTTGAATTCAATCCACTTGTTACACAAATTGAGTCACACGATACTATATGTGAGGTTTTAAGCTATATTAAACTGTTCAATAATATAACAATGGACTTTAACCAAGATATGTGGACATACATTTCTATGAAGTATTTCAAGCAAAAAACAGTAGCAACAGAAACTGGCTCATCTGTAATGCCACACAAGGTTAACCCAATAAACCACGAAAACTCAATGGCAAATATTAGAATGGCAAATAGCATAATAGATAACTTCACAAATAATCTTCAAGTATCTCGTATGCAAAGAGATTTAAGCGACTCATCTAACTTAAGAAATTTAGGAGTAGTACTTGCTCATACTGTTATTAGTATTACTCAAACAATAAAAGGATTTGCTAAAATGGAGCCAAATGAAGAGATACTAAAACAAGATTTAGACAACAATCCAGAAGTACTTGCAGAAGCAATTCAAACAATGCTAAGAAAAAATGGATATAATAATGCATATGAAATGCTAAAAGAATTAACTCGTGGAAAAGAAGTTACACTAGATACAATGAGAGAGTTTGTAACTAGTTTAGATATACCAAATACAGACAAAGATAAACTATTAAAATTAACACCTACAAATTATGTAGGACTATCATCTAAACTTGTTGAATATATAAAATAATAAAAAGCAGGAATAATTTCCTGTTTTTTTATACAAATATCTTTATTTTATGTAAATTGTATGCTATAATAATCGTTGTAAGACAATATACTTTATACCAAAAAATAATTATAGGAGGGTTATTATGATTAAATGTAGTGAAAAAAAATTAAATGAGGTAAAAGAAATTTTTACTGAGTGTCGTCAAAATGATTCAACACTATACTATGATGGACGGATTGCCAAGTGTTAGAATTAAGTGTTATATCATGGCAGACAAAATTGTAGACAAGTATAATTCATTTATCAAGAAGAACAAGCAAGAACTTGTTAAAAAAGGATGGAACCTATCTTCTAAAGCTGACAGTTTTCAAAATAAGGAGTTACGCATGAACATAGTAACAAGTTTATTTAAAAACAGCGTAGATGTTACTTTTAATTTCGACACAGTGGATAAAGCAAATGAGCATATAGATAAAGAAGTTCAATGTATTGTAAAAAGGATTCTTAATCTAGATGCAAAAGCTAGACTAAACATTGATGTAACAGTTGGAGATAAAAGAGGTTTAAGATTAAGCCCAGGATTATACGAACAATTATTATGTGAAGCTGGATATAGAAATACAAAATTCTTAGAAAAAAGATATAGAAAGTTTGAAATTATAGACGGATTAAACATTACAACAAATGTTTTTGTTACAGGAACTCCAAGAGATAGCGAGGTGGATTATGTGGTAGATCTAGAAAATAGTATAATAGATACTTCACAAATTCAAGACGCAATGGATAATGCAATGTATTACTATTATTTAAAGTATGTAAGACTACATTATGACTTGTTATCTCAAATTCAACCTAGCTTTATAAAAGTTAATCAAAACTTTTATGATTCAATAGAAGCATTCATATAAAAAAATAAGAAAAGGTACAAAATGTATCTTTTCTTTTTTATGTGTTTTGTATAATTAATTCTTGTGAAAACATATTGTTATTCACAGTTGTATAAATTTCAGAATTTTTCTTTGAATCAACAAGTCTTTTAACTTCCCAAAGCCCAAGACCAGATTTAATTCTTTTGCTTGAAACTCCTTTTTCAAATATCTTATCTACATCAATGTTATCATCTTTTACACTATTAGATATCTTTATTAGTTTTGCATTATTCTCTTTATCATCTTCAAAAGAAATATTAAGTATCTTAGCTTTTGTTTTTTCACTTGCTTCAATTGCATTATCTAAAAGTATTCCAAGTATTCTTGATAGCTCTGCAAAATTAAAGGAAATGTCATTAATACTTGTATCTATATTTATATTAAAATCTATATTTTTGTTTATTGCTTTACAATATTTGCAACTAAGAATTCCATATATTGCTGGCTGATTCACAAGACTTGGTTCTAGCTTAGAATCATAACAAATGTTTTTAGATTCTAAAACCACATGTTTTAAATAGCTATCTAGTGCATCATACTGTTTAGTTGCTATGTATCCATACATAATTTGAAGTATGTTATCATAATCATGTTTAATTATTCTTAAACTATCTACAGTAGATGTTAGGTTATCTAAATAAATATCAGATTGGATTTTATTATATTTAGAATTAATATAATGTTTTGCAAATATGCAAATGGAAAGCAGACCAGTTATAAACATAAATAAAAAATAATCTTTATGTTTAAATGCATTAACATCTGGTGAAAGAATAATAGGAAGACTAAATAGTATTATATAAAAAGTAAGTGTAGATACTACATTTGTTCCAGCATTTTCTATTATTAGATTGAGCTTACTACTATTTCTTTTTACAAACATCAAAACAGGGGTAGACATTAGCGCAAGGAAAATAGTAGGAAGTAACATATACAATATTGTATAATTAACAATTCCTTCAAAAACCAAATACACAGATGAAGCAAAATTATTACTTAAGGACAAAAGCATACAAGTAATAAGAGTACCTGCTGTAGTGCATTTTAAATTCTCCTTAAGTACAAATTTATGAATTATTAATAGAGATATAGCATATATTAAAGATAAATTACTATGTTTTAAAGCCATTAATAATTCAAAACTTGAAGACGTAATAATAAGCAATAATAGTATACAAATTTTAGTAACTATCGGTAATTTGCTTTCGTTAAAATTGTTGTATAAACGAGTTACGAAACGAAACATTATTAATACTTCAAAGAGTACAACTAATAATGTTAATAAAACATTCATAATATCCCTTCTTTCGTAACAACGTTTCAAATATTATAACAATTTATTCACATTGTCAACAATTTAAAGGTTAAAAAGTTATTTTCTACAAAATTCTACAATTATTAAAATATGTATAAAAATTAGTATTTGTCTATCTTTATACACTTTTGTCTAAAGCATTGAAGAGGAAATTCAAAAGAGTATAATAGCCTTGTGACGGAGGTAGATCATATGGAGAAAATAGAAAGTATATATGAAATAATGGTTAAGAGCAAGTTTGTGTATTACATGAGTGATGTTATTCGAGATATTAATGTTATAGATTTTGCAATTATTAGTAGTAATATAGAATACCAAACAAAAGTATATAAAATAATGATAGACAAGTATGTCTTTGAACTAGATAGAATTGGTTTTTCTAAAGCTATGGAACTATTGCAAAATAATAATTTTAAATCACTTTCAGAAGCATCAATAATTAGAAATAGTCTAAGTTCATTAAGAAAATGGATTATACGATCATGTGGATATATGTGTATAAGAAACATAGCAAAGGAGCAAGATATTAAAAGTATAGATGCATATATGAAAAAGTATTCACTAAGTGATGAGGTTGTAGATATAAGAACATTAAGAAATAAGCTAGAGTATATAGATGACGGGATACTTACATATTTAAGAGGTGAAAACTAATGGAAAGACAAGATAAAATATATTACATATTATCTCAGAAAGCACCAAAGCTTTATGAAGATATTATAGTAATAGATGGGGCGATTGAACAAATAAATGTGGAGTATAAAAAAGAAGTACTAAGAAGATTAGAAGGAAGATATTACATCACATTAAATAGGTTAAAATATAATCTATATAATAAGAAAATAGACAAGAAAATTCAACGAGATATTATAAGCCTTAAAAAAGCACTAAACACAAAACTTGGAACTTTAAAACTATTTTTAACTAGAGCTGCAATATTAACATTTGTAGATAGATATGAATTAGAGGAAATAATCGAGAAGATATATGAAGAAAATAATGTATCAATACTAGATGAATATTTTGCAAAACTAGATGAATTAAGTTATGAGTATATTTAGACTTGTTATTTTTCTAAATTATTGGTAATATATACATATAATTTAGGAGGTAGCTATGAGAGCACTAATAACAGGAGCATCTTCTGGAATAGGAAGAGATATTGCAAAAGAGCTTGCAAGAAGAGGTTATGATATAGTAATTGTTGCTAGAAGTGAAGACAAGCTAAATGAATTAAAAAATGAAATTACAAATGTTAAAGTAGATGTAATACCAATGGACATTAGTAATCTAGATAATTGTAAAGAATTATATAATAAAGTTGGCTATGTAGAAATATTAGTAAACAATGCAGGTTTTGGACTATTTGGAAAATTCAATACTACAGACATAGATAGAGAAATGGAAATGGTAGATTTAAATGTTAAATCTCTACATTACCTAACAAAACTATTCTTAAAAGATATGGTAGAAAAGGACAAGGGATATATCTTAAATGTTGCATCAATTGCAGGACATTTACCAGGACCATTTATGAGTACATATTATGCAACAAAACACTATGTATTTAATTTATCTGAATCAATTAATGAAGAGTTAAAGAATGATAGGTCTCATGTAAGAGTTGGTACACTAAACCCTGGACCAGTTGAAACTAATTTCAACAAAGTTGCAAATGTAAAGTTTAATTTAAGCTCATTAACTAGTGAATACGTTGCAAAATATACTGTAGATAGAATGCTTAAAGGAAAAACAGATATTACTCCTGGATTTGGTGTAAGATGTACAAGATTCTTTGCTAAAGTTGTACCAGATACACTAATGGCAAAAATTGTATACAACACTCAAAAGAAAAGAGGATAAAAACAAGCTTATATTTAATAAAATTAACATAAAAAGAAGAAAATTTACGTTTTCTTCTTTTCTTTTTGGCTTTACCGTGTTATAATTAGCAAGAATCGAAATAATATACATCAATGAATAACTATTTTATTGAAAAGGAGAGGTGAATGACTATGAACCAAATTATACTAGATTCATATTACTTGGTAAAACTACACCAAGATAATGGAGAATGCATCAGCATTAGAAGATTGACAGATTTGTTATATGTATATGAAGCTGCTTTTATGAATGTTCATGAAGTAAATAGAATTTATGACGATGAATTCCTATTTGGTAGTAATGATATATTTGTTCCAGCAGTAGACAATGAGTTTGAAAGTTTTAAAGAATGCGAAAGCATCATGATTGAAGATAAAAGACTAAAAGCTATAACAAAAAGAATGAGTAAGCAAAAGAAAGCTGACCTTGGATTCATATATAGATATTTTAGAAATATATCAGATAGTAAAGTTCATGAATTTATAATGTCAGAAGACTCACCTATAGAAGAAACATATCAAAACCCAGAATTAGTATACTATAACGTTGTGCATAACATTGGAATCGAAAAAGCAAGGATGAAGACATGGTATTACGACTTTGTTATGAAGTTTTAAAATAAGAGAAAGAGTAAGAATATTTTTACTCTTTCTTTTTTTATACTTTCATGTTATATTGTTTATGGTGAATAATGTGAAAAAATATAGCAAAATAACTAAGATATGTGAATTAAATAAATATTATGATAAGCTTCAAAAAGAGTATGGAGCAAAAGAATTAAAGTCTATATATAATGGTGGATGCGAAGATAATCCAGATGTATGTTTTATCTTTATGAATCCAACAGGAAGAAATGTTGCTTCAACAAAAGAATGGAAAGGTAGACAATCTCCATGGATTGGTACTAAAAACATATGGAAACTCATTCATGCTGTAGGACTTCAAAGTGATGAAGTATTTAATACAATTCAAAGCATTAAACCAAATGATTGGACAGAAGAGTTTGCAGACGAAGTATATGAAGATATAGCAAGTCATAAAGTTTTCATTACAAATCTTGGAAAATGTACACAAATAGATGCAAGACCGCTTCCAGATAAAGTGCTAAAAGAATATCTAGAATTACTAGAAAAAGAAATAGAAATAATTAAACCAAAGAAAATAATAGTATTTGGAAACCAAGTAAGCAGTATATTCTTAAATGAGAAAATATGCGTAAAAAGCGTTAGACAAAAAGAATTTTTAAAGGATATAAACGAAGAAAAATATCCAACATATGCAGTATTTTATCCTGTAGGAAATGGTATGAGAAATATAGACTTGGCTATTGAAGATATTAAAGATATAATTAAAAAATAGAGTGGAATAACCACTCTATCTTTTTTATTATTTGTATATTTAGCTTAATTTAAATAGCATTGTTACAGACTCAACCATATTACCAATTTCGGTAATTAATAGTATTATTCCTGTAACCATTGTAATAGTTGCAAGTGTTGCAAACGGATTAATTATTAATACTAGTCCAAACACAAGATGAACAAGTGCAGTAACAAGCATTAATACCCATGTAGGAGAAGATGCAGATTTCAAATTAAAAGCAAATTGAAATTTAACAATAAATTGTATAATTTGCCATGCACCAATTATTACTCCTAAAAATTCATTTAAAATACTTGGTCTAAATATTAGGAAAAGACCAATAATTGTATATATAGTTCCTTGAATTAATTCTGTACTAATAGTTTTATTTTCAATATTTGAAGTAAAATATGAAACCATATGAATAATTCCAAGAAGTGCAAGAAATGCACCAATTACTATAACTATAAAATTAAGCGAAGCTTCTGGTTTAAAAATTAAAAAGAAAGCCAAAATAATTAATAGTATAGAAGTCGCGATAGAAGCCTTTTCATAATTTTTAACTCTTTCTATCATATAAATTACCTCCAATTTATTTAATTACAATCTTATACTATCACAAGTTAAAAATTTATTCAATATATGCACCCTCAAACGCTTATCTTAATTGACTTTAAATATTATTTGTGATAAGATATTTCTGTAATCTTAGATGGAGGAAAAGACAGATGAAAAGTGTAATGTTTGTTTGCACAGGAAACATTTGTAGAAGTGCAATGGCACATCACTATTTACAAAAAAGACTTTACGATTTAAATCGTGAAGAAGAAATTGCGGTATCATCATGTGGAACAAGTGTCTGGTATGGCGAAAGACCAACAAGAGAAGGTATAGCTGTAATGGATAAATATGATGTAGACTTAAGAAGACATTTACCAACTAGTATGTATGATGCAGATTTAGAAAATACAGACTTAATACTTTGCATGACTCAAGATCATAAAGAAAGTATTATAGCTGCTTTTCCAAAGTACAAGGATAAAGTATTCACACTAAGAGAATATGTCTATGGAGAAGATGAACCAAAGAAAAACATCTCAGACCCATGGGGATATGGAATGCAAGTATATGAAACTTGCGCAAAAGAAATTGTTGAATGTGTGGATAAACTTCTAGAAAAAATATAAAGGAAGTGTGTATATGATTATTATAGGTTCAGACCATACTGGAATTGAGTTAAAAAACAATATAATTAACTACTTAAAAGCTAAAAATATTGATGTAATAGACCAAACAAATTATGAAGACCAATCTGGAGATGATTATCCAGATAGAGCATATGAAATATGTAAAAAAGTTCTAGACACAAAAGGTGCACTAGGTATTGCAATTTGTGGTACTGGAATTGGTATTTCTATTGCTTGTAACAAAGTTACAGGTATAAGAGCATCAGTCTGCACAGACAAATACATGGCAAAAATGACAAGACAGGATAATGATGCAAATGTTTTGTGCTTAGGTGCAAGATTAGAGCTTGAAAATGTATATGAAATTGTAGATGAATTTATAAATACAGAATTTGCTGGTGGAAGACATCAAAGAAGAGTAGATAAAATAACTCAAATTGAAAAATGTGAAAAGGAAGGTGTAGCATATGGCGGTAGTTTATAGTGTTACAGTAATAGCATTTTTAGTGTGTATTATTTCTACACCTTTTGTAATAGAAATGTGTAAAAAACATGGACTTGTTGATGTTCCAAAAGATAGCAGAAGAGTACATTCAAAACCTATGCCAAGAGCAGGTGGAATTGCAATATTTGCATCATCAATGATTGCACTTCTTGCATATTATTTATTTACCATGAATGTTCCTTCAATTGCCTTTAACAGACAATTTTTAGGATACTTAATTGGTGCAATTTTAATATTTACTATGGGAATTATAGATGATATTTTCTCACTTAGAGCAAAATATAAATTCATATTTGAACTTGCAGCAATTATAGTAGTATTTATTTTTGGTGTAAGAATTAATAGCATTGGTAGTTTAAATCTTGGATGGTTTGCATTCCCTGCAACATTCCTTTGGATAATTACAATACAAAATGCAATGAATTTAATTGATGGACTAGATGGACTAGCTGCAGGCTTGACATCTATAAGTGCATTATCTCTTTTAATGCTATTTATATCTACATCAGCAAGCTTAGAGGCAATAATTATAACAGCAGCAATTGTTGGAGCAGGAATTGGTTTCTTACCATATAACTTTAACCCTGCAAAAACATTTATGGGTGACTGCAGTTCTAACTTTTTAGGATTTACAATGGCAGTTGTAACTATACTTGGTTTTTCAAGAGGATACACTGCTGTAGAATATTTAGCACCAGTGCTAGTACTTGGAGTTCCAATTTTTGATACTCTATTTGCTATGGTAAGACGTGCTGTAAAAAGAAGACCACTTTTTGCACCAGATGGTGGACATGTTCATCACAGATTAATTAAAGCTGGATTTTCTCAACGTCAAGCTGTATTAATACTTTACACAATAACATCTACTCTATGCATTATAGCAGTATCACTAATTACATTAGATGTATGGAAATTAGGACTACTTGTTGCAATGAGTACAATATTTATTACTTGTTGGATTGCCTCAATGATTAGATCAAGAGACAAACAAGGAGATGAAACGGTAAACAATAATTTCAAGGAACAAAATCCTTAAAGTTATTAATATAATTTTTTTGAAGGGAGATAATATATAATGAAAGAACAATTATTACAAGACTTAAAAGAAGCTATGAAAAACAAAGATACATTAATGAAAGACACAATCACAATGTTAAGAGCAGCAATTCTACAAGTAGAAAAAGATGATCTTAAAACTTTAAATGATGACGAAATATGTGGTATCGTTGCAAAAGAAGTTAAAAAGAGAAAAGAAGCTGTTGCAGAATATGAAAATGCAGGAAGACAAGATATTGCAGATAATTTAAAAAGAGAAATAGAAATACTATCTAAATATCTTCCAGAACAACTTAGTGAGGAAGAAATAGCTAAAATGGTAGACGAAGCAATAGCTGAATCTGGAGCTGCTTCTCCAAGAGATATGGGTAAAGTAATGGGATTACTTAGACCAAAAACTCAAGGTAAAGCAGATGGTAAAGTTGTAAGTGATATAGTTAAAGAAAAACTTGCTGCACTTTAATACAAAAAAATAGACCAAGTAAAAAACTACTTGGTCCTTTTTATATAATAGAAAAGAGGAAATATATTGAATATTGAAAAGATAATAGACGAAAAATTTAAAAGTATATACATATCATATAACTTCACACTTCCAATGAAAAACAAAGAAATGTTTTCATACAATGCACTACTTGGAGCAATAATGCAAAAGGGTGCAAAAAACTATCCAAACTTAAAGGCTATAGAAAATAAATTAAGTATGCTTTATGGTGCAACTTATGATATTAATGTAGACAAATATGGAGATTTATATAACTTCCAATTTAGAATGAATTTTATTAACAAAAAGTTCTTACCAGATAATGAAGAACTCCTAAATGAGGTTTTAGATTTTCTATATGAAATGATATACAATCCAAAAGATTGGACAGATGATGAAATTGAAAGAGAAAAAGAATTCATATTGGAAAAAATAAATGAAAGAAGAGATGAAAAACTAGCATACGTATCTCAAAAAATGGAAGAGTTACTATGTAAAGATGAACCATATGGAACATATATATTTGGAGATGAGGAGACAATCAAATCTGCCACAAAAGAGGATTTAAAAGAAGCATATGAAAATATTATAGGTAGCACAGTAAATGTTTATGTAGCTGGCAATTTGAACGGATACGAGGATATTGAAAAGACAATTGAAGAAAAATTTGCAAGCAAAGTTACAAATACACAAAAACTTGAAGATTTACCAACAGATAATACTAAAGTAAATAGCAAAGAACATACATACACAAAAGATGCAGAGCCACAAGATATCGTTCAAAGTGCAATATCTCTTGGAGGTTATATTAAAGATATAACTGTAGAAGATTCACTTCCACTTGCAATATTTAATGGGATTTTTGGCGTAACTCCGTCTTGTAAATTATTCCAAAATGTAAGAGAAAAAGCGTCTTTATGCTACACTATAAGTGCAAGAATTCTTAAACTAAAAGGATTAATTATTGTATATGCAGGAATCAATGCACAAAACTATGAAAAAGCAGTTAGTCTAATCAAAGAACAACTAGAAGACATGAAAAAAGGAAACTTTACAGATGAAGAATTACAATGTTCTAAAGATAGTGCAATAGCTAGTTTAAGAGATGTAAGAGAATCTAAATATCTAAGTTGTATGTTCAAATACAGCAATAAAATAGCATATAAAAAAGATATGTCCTTTGAAGAGATTGAAGAAGCATATAAAAAGATTACACGTGAAGATATAATTAGAGTTGCAAACAAAATTGAATTTACAAATGAATTCATGATAGGAGGTGTACAAAATGCGTAAGATGGCAGTAGAATATTCAAAAGAATTAGATGAAAGCACATTTAGTACAAAACTTTCTAATGGATTAAGTGTATACATTTGTAAAAAAACAGGATTTAATAAAAAGATGGGACTATTTGGAACTAAGTATGGTTCAGTAATCAATGATTTTGTAGATATTGAAACAGGAAAAAGAATACAAGTGCCAGATGGTATTGCTCACTATCTAGAACATAAACTTTTTGAAAAAGAAGGAGCAAATGCACTAGATTTATTCTCTCAAATGGGAGTATCTTCAAATGCATACACATCTTTTGATCAAACAGTATATTATTTTGAAACAGCGGATAAGTTTGAAGAGTCAGTTGCTATGCTTGTAAAACTAATTAAAGAACCATATTTTACAGCAGAAAATGTAGAAAAAGAAAGAGGAATTATCGGTCAAGAAATAAGCATGTATGACGATAACCCAAACTTCAAAGTATATTTTAATGCATTAAGAGCAATGTATCAAAAAAATCCTGTAAGAATAGATATAGCTGGAACAATTGAAACAATATCACATATTACTCATGAACTACTTTATACTTGCTATAACACATTCTACAGTCCACAAAATATGTTCTTTATCATAGTTGGAGATGTAGATGTAGATAAAACTTTAGATTTAATAGAAGAAAATATAAATAAATATCCAAATCCTAAAACTTCAGAAGAAATTCAAAAGTTTATACCGGAAGAACCTGTAGAAATAGCACAAAAAGAAATTGAGGAAAAAATGGATATATATTTACCACAATTATGTCTTGGATATAAATTACCACTTTGTTCTGGCTATGATATCCAAAAGAACGAAGTGTTAGCAGATGTTGTTGGAGAAATGTATTTTTCAAAGCAATCAGATTTCTTTGTTAATATGTATAATAGTGGAAAAGTTAATAGCTCTATAGATTTGCAATATGAAGGAAGTAAATATTTTTCACACTTAATGCTAATGACTACTACTACAAATGTTGGAGAAGTACAAAAAGACATATTAAAATATATAAACAAGATAAAAGTGGAAGATGTGGATAAAGATCTATTTGAAATTGTCAAAAGAAAGAAAATTGGTGAAACAATTCTTTCTGCAGATAGTTTAAACATTGCATATAGAAGAATAATAGATGGAATCCTTTATGACACTAATACCTATATTGATGTTGAAATATTAGAAAAGTTAACACCAGAAGATATAAAAGAATTTTTAAACATTTTAAGAGAAGACAATCAAGTAATATCTAAAATATTACCCAAAGAATAAAAATAATAAAGCTTGCATATAATATATATGTGAGCTTTTTCGTATTTTGTCGAATTAATGGAAGTATAACGAATTTAGTTGACAACTATTTGGACAAATGGTATAAAGAATTCACTCAAAATATCAAATATTTTGAGAAAAAAGAGGGATATATGACAATCACTGAAGAAATAGAAAATTTAAAACAAAAATTAGATAAAGAAATTGAAAACAACGCTCCATATGAGCAAATTCTTAAAACAAGTAAAGACATAGATGTTTTACTTGCTAAATACTACTTAGAAGAGGTTAAGTAAATCTCCTAAATTAGTATTTAATAGTATCAATCCAAGAATAATAATAAGTGTATAGTTTTTATTAAAATCTAGAAATAACAAACAAATAATAGCAATAATAATTAGGTCATCAATTTCAAGTTCTATACCAAACAAATTAAATCCATTTGAACGAGAAGATTCATCACGTTTTTCTTCTTGAACATCATTTTCAACATTATTATTTTTGAAATTGCTATTGACAGTATTATCTGCCTTAAAAGGAATTGTATTATTAGGATTATATTGTGGTCTATAACCATATATATTAGGAAACATATTAGGATACATTCTAATCACTTCCTTTATCTTTTAGAGAGTCAAGTATAGATATAACATTAAGGATAGTTATATAATTTTCCATTTTATCTTGCCTAGATTTTCTAAGAAAGGGCTTAAGAGATAATAACAATTCTTTTTGTGGAGAATTAGAATTCATTTTAGACATTATTTTAGATATTTTAAGTAACGTACTAGGGTCAATAGAACTATCACTTGTATTATTGCTAGTATTGTTATTTATATTGTTAAGCAGTGAGGATAGATTAGGGCTATCTTCACTCTTTTTTTCATTAAGTTTATCTTGTATACTAGATATTAATGTGTTTAAAGCTTGAGTCTTTTCTTCATCCATTATTTTTATTATTTATTCCCATCATTTTAGCAAGACCAGCAAGTTCATCTGAAGACATATTTTTAACCATATTTGTTACTTTTTCAAGTTTTTCTTTATCTAATCCACCAAGTATTTGAAGCAACTGCTCATTCATTTTGTTATCATTCATACTATCATCTCCTATATACTAGATTATATGCAAAGGTACAAAATAATGTTCTTGAGTTGTCGAAACTTGCGATGAAAAGTCCATAAAATATTGTTGACTATTTATAATTCCAGTGATATAAAATATGCTCGAAGGAGGGATGCAATATCATTCATGAAAATATAACTAATTTATTTAATTTTATAGATATTACAGATTCATACGTTTTGGTTAAAGATAAAGACAAAACAAAGAAAGTGTATATCTATGAAATAGAGCCAATCACATTTTTAAATTTTTCAATGGAATTACAAACAAACATTTTAAATCTATATAATGAGTATTTACGTTCTATGAAATACGAATTTCAAATTTACATTTCAAACCAAAAAATTAACATTCAAAATTATATTTTAAATCTAGAAAGTATTTCTAAACAAAATCCCAAAACAGAAGCAAAAGAATATATTAAATCAATAAAAGAAGAGCTAACAAAAGAAAAAATATATGTTACAAAGTACTACATCATAGTAGCGTTAGATAGAACAGAAACAGAAGACATCATACAAGTAGATACTATGGTAAATAAGCTAAATAACATAGGTTGTAAAGTTAAAAGAATAAAAGTAAAAAAAGAGCTTTGTAAAATACTATACGAAGGAATAAACAAAGAGGTGATATCATAGAAGAATTATTACCGGATACTATTGAAAATACAAGCTTTAAACATATTATTATAGATAATAAATATATAGCCTCTATAGCAATAAAAAGATTACCAGAGTATATCTATTTTCTAGACATAATAAAAGAGTTCCCTAAAAACATTGAATATTGCTGCTCATTACATATAACTAAGCTTGATCCTATAAAAGCAATAAATGATATAACATTTAGTATAGGAAATACAAATAGCGAAATAGAAACTATTAGCTCAAATCAAAGAAATATAGATGTTGTATTAAAAGCAAAAGAAGATGCAAACATATTAAGAAGGAAAATACAAATTGAAAATCAAGAAATATATAGTATAAAAATCATAATAACATTTTATTCGTTAAATCCAAAAGAACTATATAAAAATCTTTTGGAAACCAAATCTAAATTTTATTCTAAAGGTGTTTTATCTGAGATAACAAATTTTAGACATCTTAATTTTTATTTAAGTAACATCCCATTATTTTTAAACAGAAGTAACAACAAATTATTTTTAACAACAGATAGTCTTTCTAATATTTTCCCTTTCTATATAGAAAATATAGTAGATGAGAAAGGAATAATTATCGGGAAAAATGAAGAAAATAGATTATGTATATTAGATATTTTTAATGATAAATATGAAAATTCAAATATGTGCATTTTTGGATGTAGTGGATCTGGTAAATCATTTTTTGCGAAACTATTTATTATCAGAAATTATTATCATGGAATAAGACAAATAATTCTAGATGTAGAAAATGAATATGAGTATATTTCAAACAAATTAAATGGAATAAGTATTGGTAATGATCAATATATAAATATACTAGAAATAACTACGAAAGATATAGAAAAAGCAACTAAAGAAGAAAAGAACTATTTAGAATATAAAATTGAAAAAATAGTAGAATTTCTAAGTAATTATATTAATATAAGAAAAAACGAGTTAAGAGATTATTTATTTAATACATATGAAAAATTTGGAATAAATAAAGATATTTCAACTATTCAAAAAACAAAAGAAAATAATAATATATACTTAACTCCGAAAATGATTGAGTCAAATAAATATCCAACACTAAAAGATGTTAATGTTGATGAAATCTATAAAGAACAATATGAAAAATGCATTCAAAATGAGCTAAAGTATTTTTCAAAAGTAACAAATATAGATATGAATAATCCGTTAATTATAATAAAGATGGATGAATTAATAAAACATCCCCAAATAGTAGTAGATATTTTAAATAATATAATGAACTATATTGGAGAAAATAAAACTATTATATATATAGATGAAGTATGGAAGTATTCAAAAAGTGAAAATGTGTTATCTGAGATATTTAATATGTATAAAACAATAAGAAAAAGAAATGGTTCAATTATAACTATCACTCAAGATATTACAGATTTTTTTGATTATAAAGAAGGAAGGTATGCTAAGAGTATACTAAATAATTCATGCTTCAAAATGATGTTTAAAACTGATGTAAATGAGGTTAAAAATATAACAAATAGCCAAATAGATAATAATATATCTTTTCTTAACAAAGGAGAAACAATACTTTTTGTTGGAAATAACAATTTAAAAATAAAAGTTCAAGCAAACGATTTTGAAAGAGGTATAATTAATGTTGATGATAATAGCAGTAGATAATAATGAAATAGAGGAAAAAATAAAGCAAGAATATTATTTAACATATGAGATAGTAGTCATAAAGTCTAAAGATGCTCTTATGGCACTAAAAGAAGAATATATAGGCGCTACATTAATAATTAAAGATACATTAAAAGGAAGCGTTTCATTTGAGTCTACAATTAAATATATAAAAAACGTAGATAGCAATATTCATATAATTGTTGTTACTGAAAAGATAACGCAAGAGTATAAAGAGTTTTTATTTTCTAAAGAAATATTTAATATTATTGAAGGTGAAGATATTAGCATAGAAACAATTTCTGAGAATATAAAGAATAAAAAATTGGTAACATATAGAAATTTAAGTAAAAAAAACAAGTCAAATGTTATTTTTATAACGGGTTCGAAAAATTCAGGAAAAACAATCTGCTCTTTAAATATTGCAAATTACGTGGCAAATATAAGAAAAGATAAAAGCGTATTACTGCTAGATTTAGATTTTCAAAATCCAAGTATATACATATATTTGTTAAACAAAACAAACTATGGACTATTAGATTTAATTAAAGATTATGAACAAGATAATATAAGGGCAAAAGAAACATATGAAGAAATAGACAATAAGAATTCTAATTTAAAATATATATTAAATAATATCCCAATAAATGAACCGAATACGAAAACTATTTTTTCACTAATAGATACTCTTGGAAAACTATACGATTATATTATTGTAGATACTTCTTTTTTCTTTATAAACAAGTTATATAAAAGAAAAGAATATAACATTGTTCACATCATAAAAGATAGTGTTAAAGGATACAAAGATTATTTGTTTTATACAGTAAATCTTGAAAATAATTCAAACGTAAAATTATTATTTAACTGTAAAAGAAAGGGAAATAAAAGAGGAGATTTAACTATTAATTCATTTATTAAAACGAATTATTATTTAATGATACTAGATAAATACAAATTCATAACCAGAAGTTGTAATATAAAAACAATTCTAAATGAAGTAGGAATAAAAAAGAAAAATAAATTTAAAGAATTATTAATTAGAAAATTAATTGAGA
>JAFWCU010000024.1 GCA_017534305.1 Clostridia bacterium | reverse complement strand
TGTGAAACTTTTTATCGTTTTGTTTCACATACGCTTTTCTGTGTGAAACTTTTTATTATTTTATTTCACATACGCTTTTCTGTGTGAAACTTTTTGTTGTTTTGTTTCACACGCGTTCTTTTCTGTGTGAAACATTTCATTGTTTTGTTTCACACATATTCTTTTGTGTGAAACATTTCATCGTTTTGTTTCACATATATTCTTTTGTGTGAAACATTTCATTGTTTTGTTTCACATACATTCTTTTCTGTGTGAAACATTTTGTTGTTTTGTTTCACATATATTCTTTTTGTGTGAAACATTTTATTGTTTTGTTTCACATATATTCTTTTCTGTGTGAAACTTTTTATTGTTTTGTTTCACATATATTCTTTTTTGTGTGAAACATTTTATCGTTTTGTTTCACACATATTCTTTTGTGTGAAACATTTCATTGTTTTGTTTCACATATAGATAAAAAAAGAGTGGGACTTTCATCCCACTACTTGTTATTTTTCTTTATTCTTTATTCTTGTGTTGTAACTGTTTCAGTTTCTTCTGGTTGTTTTTCTTCAATATTGTAATAATATTTATTAAAATCTTTTATAGCTAAATCTTTATCATAACCAAAATAATATACGCCATCTAACATTAAATCATAACCATAATCTGTTGAAGGTATTTGTACTGATGATACATCTTTAAGGTAATCTGTTCTATTCTTTGCAACTTCCAAAAACATTTCTTTGTATTTGTTTATATCCATATTTGTTGTTACAAATGGAAGTAAATCATCTACTATTTTTAATATTTCAGTTTCATCTTGTTTCATTATTTTGTTTAACGCAGATATTATTATTGTTCTTTGTCTTGATGCTCTTGCAAAATCTCTTCCTACATATCTATTTCTAGAATGTACTAGCGCTTGTTTGCCATTTAAAACGTATTTTCCTGCTCCGCCATAAATCTTGTTGTCTGCATCAACTCCGTTGTTTATAAAGGCAATTTCAGCGTCATCTAAATTTACTTCAACCCCACCAATTCTATCTATTGCAGCAACCATTCCTGTGAAATCTATAGTGATGTATTGGCTTAAGTCTAATCCAAAGTTTGAATTAATAGTTTTAATACTTAGTTGTTCTTGTCCGTATGCAAATGCATGATTTATTTTTGTCATTCCGTATCCAGGTACATCTGCATATGTATCTCTTGGAATACTAATAAATGTCATATGTTTTGTGTCATTATTAATTGTAACTATGATTATTGTATCTGATCTTCCATAGTATTGATTGTCTGCATCTCTTGAGTCACTTCCAAAGATAACAAATCTTGTATAGTTTTCTATTTGTACTTTCTTTGTTTCTACTTCAGTGATATTAATTCCTAAGTCTGTCTCATCTAATGGTTTAAATTCCATTTTATTATATAAATGCTTTATATATAACCATCCTGCTAGTGCAAATCCTGCAACTATAGCTAAAATGATTACAATAGCTATTATTATTTTAGTTCTTGTTTTCATTGATTTCTCCTTTTTCGCTAATTTACTCGTAAAGTATAACATAATTTACATAACATTTCAAGAAAAAGCTTTGTATTCACAAAATTTTCATAAATAAAAGAGATATACATTTTTGTATATCTCCTATTTGTTTTATTATCTAACAAGTATGTATGACATGTATAATAAGTACATTGCAAGCATACACATACCTTTCATTCTACCTATTCTTCTATTCTTTTGTAGCATTATAAATACTAGTGTTGAAGAAATTGTCATAAATATTATATCCATAAATGCTGTCATATCTAATGATATTGGTTTTACTGATGCTGTTAGACCCGTAATATATAGTATATTAAATATATTAGATCCAATTACATTTCCTATTGCTAAATCTGTTTCACCTTTTCTAGTAGCAATAACACTTGTTACAAGTTCTGGAAGTGATGTACCTATAGCTATAATTGTTAGTGCTATTACGTTTTCTCCAACTCCTAGTGCTCTTGCAAGACCTGATGCACCATTAACAACTAATTGTCCACCACCAACAATTCCTGCAATACCTACAAAAAGTAGTAATATATCTTTCCAGTTTATTTTTTCTTTTACTTTATTTTCATCTTTTCCATTCTTCTCTTGTTCTTTCTTTTCTCTCTTTACTCCAGCAATAAGTGAATATACATATACAGCTAAGAAGCAAAGAAGAACAAGTCCATTTGCTCTTGTAATCCATCCTATTGTTTCGTGTTTAATGAAATAATCTCCAGTTATAATTAGTAATACCACTGCTGATAGCAAATAGTATGGAAAATCCCTTTTTCTAACTTCTTCTTTTGTTTGAAGTGTAGCAAATACACCACAAAGTCCAAGTATTAAAAGTGAATTACAAATATTTGAACCAACAACGTTTCCTACAGAAATTTCATTGCTTCCTCTAATTGCAGCAGTTAAACTTACTGCTGCTTCTGGCGCTGAAGTACCAAAAGCTACAATTGTAAGTCCAATAACAAGAGCAGGTATTCCAAATGCTCTAGCAATTTTACTACTGCTTTCTACAAAAACATCTGCACATTTAACAAGTAATACTAATCCTACTACAAGTATTAAAAAATTTAACATTTTAACTCCCCCTCGAGTCACAAAAAAAGACTCCACGCCTATGCGTAAAGTCTCGTTATATACTAATCTTAGTATATTATGCAGCGGGTATTATTACCGTCATGACGCCACATAACAATTAAGAAACTACTCCCTTTACAGAAAGTATTATATATTATTCTTTTTTTAATGTCAATTAAAAATTACTCTTCAGTTTCATCTTGTCTTTTAATGAATTCGTTGAATATCTCATCTCCAAGTTCATCATCTGTAACTTCTGTATATTCACAGTTTTCTTCATCACCATCAATTGGTGTAACTTCTAGAATAACTACTTCATCTTCGCTATCTTCTGGTAGTGCTACAACGTAGTCTATTCCATCTTTGTTTACAACATCTAGTATTTCTAGTGTGTATTCTTCTCCATCTTCGTTTACTAATTTGATCATGTTATCTTCCATGTTAAAATCCTCCTTAACAAGTACATTACTATTATACACTATTTTTAGTGAAATATAAATAGAAAAATGTCTATAAGTATTATTTTCTAATTTTTATTATAACTTTTTAATTTTATTATTATACTTCCTTTATTATCTCATTCTTTCATATTTGCTTTTAAATGAATTTTTATCTGTTTTTAGATTAACTTATTTATATCTAGTCATTTTACTGTTAAAATCTAAATATAAAATTTATAGTTTACAAATGTTTATATATGTGTTCATATATTCGTTTGTTTTTGTATATTTACTTTACATAATACTTGTTTTGTGCTATAATATTAGTGTTACTGTAGTGTTTTCAAAGATGGGAAGGAGGACGATCAAATGATACCATCTGAAAAATTACGATTCGAAATTTCGAACGAAATGAAACATGACTTAACAAGATTTGCATGGGGACGTGATCTCAAAAACTTTATTTATGGCATTGACTTAAGCCAGAATTTAGAAAACGGGGTGACGACTATGGAACAAGTTTATGAACAAGGATTAAACGTTGGACATTGTGGGCTGGCATCTAGATATGTTGCTAGAGCTTGGGATGAAGCAGACGTAATCTATGGTAAATTTGCTCCACTTGCAGGAACAAACAAATCTCCAGAAGGAGCACATGCTTGGATTTATTTAGATGGCTATGTTGTAGACACAACACTTATGATTGCCATTCCAGCAAATGTAGCTGAAGTACTTGGTTATGAATTTTTGGAAACGATTACTTCATATGAAGCAAGACAACTTGAAGAACAAGAGTCATTTTCAAGAACTCGTGATGAAGAGAAAGGACCTGTAAAAATTTTAACAATGCATAAACCCATTGTTACCATGCAAAATACACAGGTGATGTAAAATGTGCAAAAACACTGTACATTAGTAAAAAGGCTATAGGTATTTTCTATAGTCTTTTTTGCGTTTAATTTATCTATTCTTTACAATATTTTTGTTTTATGGTAAAATTTTGCCATAAAGGAAAAGAGGTTTTTCAATGTTTGGAAGAAGAAAAGATGGAAGAAAATTAAAAACTATTGCTCCAGAATTTAAACTTATGCCAAGTTTAATGAAGGAACGTAGTGATGCACATGTATACTTTAAACAAGATATTAAACTTGATGGAATAAATGAGTATATAGATAAGAAAAAAGCTGAGGGAATTAAGTTTTCAACAATGGAAGTTATTGTTGCTGCAATTGCAAGAATAATTGCTACACGTCCTCAACTTAATAGATTTGTTTGTGGTGGTAGAACTTATGCTAGAAATCATATATGTATATCTTTAACTATTAAAAAAGGTATGAGTGATGAAGCTGAAGAAACTACAGTTAAGTTCTATTTCAAAGGTACTGAAACTATTTATGAGATTAGAGACCAAATAGAAAGAGAAATTACTGCAAATAAAGCAACTGAAGAAAAAAACAACGGTACAGATAAAACTGCTAGACTTTTAAGCTCTGTTCCAACACCAATTATTAAATTCTTAGTAGGATGTATTAAATGGGCAGATTTAAGAGGATATTTACCAAGATGGCTTATTGATGTAAGTCCATTCCATACTAGTTGCTATGTAACTAATGTTGGTTCTTTAGGTATTGACTCTATTTACCATCACCTATATAACTTTGGAACAACTAGTATGTTCTTTGCTATAGGTAAGAAAAAGAAATCTTATATTTACGAAGATGACGAAATTAAAGCTGAAAGAGTTGTATCTATTGGATTTGTTGGAGATGAAAGAATATGTGATGGATACTATTATGCTCAATCTTTTAGAGCTTTAAATAGAATACTTGCTCATCCAGAAGTTCTTGAAACTCCTCTAACAGATATAGTTCATGATGTAAAATAATATTGGATATAATCTACAAGTATTTTAAATTACAAATAATAACTATTTTAATGATAAAACAAAAGAAGGTACTAAAGTCTAGTACCTTCTAATTTTTTACTCTTCAACTACTTATTCAAATAGTCTCCTAGATTGAAGAACATATCTGAATCACCAGTAACAACACTTGGGTATTTTCCATCCCATTTTTCTTTGAATGCTTCTATAGCTTTCATTTTAACAATGTTGTCTGTTAAGGAATCATTTATTTTCTGGTTTGAATAAGCTTCTGCGTCAGCCTTTATACGAATTGCTTCAGCTTCACCTTCTGCGGTGGTCTTTTTAACCTTTGCGTCTGCTTCTGCTTTTTGTAGGTTCTTTTGGTTTTCTTCTTCTTGTGTTTTTCTATCCTGAGTTGCTTTGTTCTTTTGAGCAATAGCTGCTTCCATTTCATCTGTGAAACGATAGTCTGCTAATGCTAGTGTATTGACAGTAATACCTCTTTCTTTCATCTTATTATTTAGATTGTTCTTTGCTTCAGCAAAGATTTCATCTCTTTTTTGTGCAAACTCATCTATTGAGTATTTAGCAACAGTTCCTTTGATGATATCAAAAGTTTCAGTTTGTGGCATAAGCGTATCAATATAGTCTGATCCATAGTTTACATAGACATCTGATGCTTTTTCTCTATCTAGAGAGTATGTCATAGCTATTTTCATATAAACTAGTTCTTGACCAGATAACTCACCTTGTGTCTCAGGTAATTCAAGTTTTTGATTTCTTATAGACAACTTATGAATCTTTGTAGCAAATGGTACTGTAAAATACCATCCTGAATCATATACCTTTCCTGTTACTCTACTCATGTTTGTTTCTATACCAATCATACCAACTGGTACGTGATGAATTGAAAATAATAAGACAATGACTAGTAGAAGACCTCCTACTCCTGCAGAAATAATGACTTTTAGGTTTTTGTTCATATAAATTCCTCCTTCTTTTTCGGAGGTTTACCCTCCGAAATAATTATTCGAAGAGTATTAATACTCATCTAGTTGGATATTATAATACTTTATGTAAACGTTGTCAATATATGATTGTTAAAATTCTTGATTTTTGGCATAAAAAAAGAAAGCCATTTTTCAGCTTTCATTTTTGGCGGAGAGTGAGGGGCTCGAACCCTCGCGCCGCATACACGACCTAACAGTTTAGCAAACTGTCCCCTTCACCACTTGGGTAACTCTCCAAACTATTTTCTGCTACTTCAACATTATACCATAAACTAAAAATAAGTCAAACGATTTTTATTATATTTATATATTTTTATATAAAAAAAGAAGTGCATGTTCTGTATATGCACTTCCCTTTTATTATTTTGCTGTCATTAAAAGATTGTATACGTATAGCTCTTTTTGAGCCTTTTCTTGCATTTCTGCTTCTATTAGTTCGTTATACTCTTTTAACTCTTGCTCTGTTAAGTCTCCTAGTGTTATTTGTCCATTTTCGTATTGTTTCTTTAAGATCTTAACATCTCTTTTTTGTGTATTTTTTAGGTTTTCTTGTTTTCTAAATAATGTTATTAGTAATACTCTTATCTTTGAGAATATATCTTTGTTTCTAATAACTAACTGTTTTTCTTCCATGTTGGTCGTATTTAACTACTTTCATTCCTTTCTTTATATGTTATGTAAACCATATATTTTAAAAATAAATAGAGCATTAAGATGCTCTATCCATGTATTGGCGGAAGAGGTAGGATTCGAACCCACGGTGCCTTTCGACATCACCAGTTTTCAAGACTGGCTCCTTAAACCACTCGGACACTCTTCCATTCGTGATACATGTATTATTATACCACGAAATTTGCATTTGTCAACAAGAATTTTTAATTTTCTTCTATTTTATTATTTTTTCAAACCACAAATCGAGCATCTATGTGTTAATGCAGAACATGTTGTACATATAACATATCTTCCACCGCTTGTTTGAAATTCTTTTCCACAAATATCACATTTGCAATCTACCATTACATCTAGCATATTTTCCATTTTGTATGTTTTGTGTATTTTACTATTTGTATCGCATTTTTTAGTTCCATATACTATGTATCCTTTTACAATTTTTGATAATGGTGTTATTAAAAAAACAGCATTTAATATTTCAAATGTAACTAGTATTGCAACTATAAATATTATCCATTTTTTCTTACCCATATATACCTCCTAAATATTATTTAGATTTTTATCTAATTAATTTGTATTCAGCTATTTTCTAGTGTTTTAGCTATATAATAAAAGGATTAAAGTCTCCTTTAATCCTCTCTTAATTATAGTTCTATATCTAGTAATGAAAGTAGACTTTCTAGTCCTTCATCATCATTATATTCAATTATCATTCTTTGATGAGATTTAGTTGGATCAAGTTTTACTTTGTATCCTAGTTTTTCTTTTAATTTGTTTTCAAGTTTAGTGTAGTATACATTGTTTGTTCTCTTCTTTGTTTTCTTTTTAGTTTTAATTGCTTCATTTACATATACTAGCCTTTCAACATCTCTAACTGTAAGTTTCTTTTCTACTATTTTATGTGCTATTTCTAGTTGTTTTTCTTCATCTTCAATAGCAAGTAGAGCTCTAGCATGTCCTTCTACTAGTTTTCCATCTAAAACCATTTGTTGTATTTCTTCTGGAAGTTTTAGAAGTCTAGTTATATTAGATATTGTAGAAACACTCTTTCCTGTTATTTTAGATACATCTGTACTATTGTATCCTTCAATATCCATTAATTCCTTTATTGCTTGAGCAACTTCTACTACGTTTAAATCTTCTCTTTGTATGTTTTCTATTAAAGCTACTTGTTTTTTCTTTTCATCTGTATAGTCTTTAACAATTGCTGGAATTTTCTCTAGACCTGCAGATTTTGCAGCTCTCCATCTTCTTTCACCCGCAACTATAGAATATCCATTTTTATTTTTAACTACAAGTATTGGTTGTATTACTCCATGTTCTTTGATTGAGTCTGTTAATTCTTGTAATTTATCTTTATCGAAAATCTTTCTTGGTTGATTTAACATAGGCTCAACTTCTGTTATATTAAGTTCTACAACATTATCTAATACTTCATCATCCTTTTTCTTTGAGCTTTTTTTAGTTACTTTTTCAATTGTATCATCGTTATCATCACTAAAGAAAGCATCTAATCCTCTTCCTAATCCCTTAGCCATATTAATCCTCCTTTTCTATTAGCTTAATTAGTTCTCTTGCTAATTTTTTATATGTTTCACTACCTTTAGAGTCTGCATCATATAATGTAATTGGTAATCCATGGCTTGGTGCTTCACTTAGTCTGATATTTCTTGGAATAATAGTTTGGAATACTTTATTTCCAAAGTATTTTTCTACTTCTCTTGCAACTTGTGTTGAAAGATTTGTTCTTGCATCAAACATAGTAAGTATAACACCTTCAATGATTAAATCTGGATTTAAACGTTTTTGAACTAGTTTAATTGTTTGTATAAGTTGTCCTAATCCTTCTAGTGCATAATATTCGCATTGAATTGGAACTAGAACACTATCTGATGCTGTAAATGCATTTAATGTTATTAATCCTAGAGATGGTGGACAATCTATAAAAATATAATCATAATCATCTCTAATTTTTTCTACTGCATCTTTTAATCTTGTTTCTCTTGAAACCATTGAAACAAGCTCAACTTCAGCACCTGCTAAGTTTATATTTGCAGGACATACATCTAATTTTTTTACCATTGTTGGTTCTATTGTATCTGTTATATCCATGTCGTCTACTAGAACATTATATACAGATTTATCTTTATGAGCTTCAATTCCTAATCCACTTGTTGCATTTCCTTGTGGATCTATATCTATTAATAATACTTTTTTACCTTTTTGTGCCATGCAAGCACTCAAATTAACTGCGGTTGTTGTTTTTCCTACTCCACCTTTTTGATTAGCTATTGATATTACCCTTGCCATAATGTCACCTCAAGGTTATTATAATACAATTATTTAAAAAATAAAAGAGGTATTTTTAAATTTGATTTTATTTTTAGTTTTCACGTGAAAACTTGTGGAAAATGTGGATAACTTTTCACGTGAAAAATGGTGAAAAATTATAAAAAAATAATAGCACTTGAATGTGCTATTATAGTGCTTTTTTCTTTATTTGTCCGTAATTTCTAGGATATTTATTTGGTGTATTTCCAACTTTTTCAATATAAAGAATTGTTCTATTGTATTCTTCATTATTTATTGTGTATGAATATTTATATTCTTTATTTTCTATGTTTTTTAATTTTAAAATGTTCATAGCATTTTTGGCAAGATCTAATTCTTCTTTTGCATTATCTCCTTTCATAACTATACATTTTCCATTTACTTTTACGTATGGAGATGTATATTCTAAAAGTACAGGTAGATTTGCTACAGCTCTTGATACTACTGCATCAAAAGATTCAAAATATTCTTCATTTCTTGCAGCTTCTTCTGCTCTTGCATGAACTATTTTAACATTTTTTAATCCTAATTTGTTTACTACTTCTTCTAAAAAGATTAGTCTCTTATTTAATCCATCTAAAAGTGTAAATTCAATTTGTGGATAATATATAGCAAGAGGCATTCCAGGAAATCCCGCTCCTGTTCCTACATCTATTATTTTCTTCTCATTACTTATTAAATGAGTACATTCTAAACAGTCTACAAAGTGTTTTATAATAACTTCATAATCTTCTGTAATAGCTGTTAGATTCATTTTTTCATTCCATTCAATTAATAACTCTTTATATTCTTTTAAAGCTTGTGCTTTACTTTCATCTAATTCAATGTTTTGCTTTTTACACTCTTGAATAAGTGTTGTAATGAATTCTTCATCTGTTAAACTTTTCATGTGAAAACTATCTCCTTTTTATTTAACAATGATATTTTACCATATATTTAAAATACTGTAAAGACTAGAGTTTAAGCCAAATAAATAGGTGCATATATTTGCACCCATTTATTTAAATGTGGAAAGTGTGGATAACTTTTCACGTGAAAACTATTTGTTTTGACTTAAGTAAATTAATAGTACTGATATATCTGCTGGAGAAACACCAGATATTCTAGATGCTTGTCCTACAGATAAAGGTTTTTGTTTGTTTAGTTTTTGTCTTGCTTCTAAACATAAACCTTTAATATCGTTATAGTCTATATCTGGACTTAATTTCTTGTTTTCCAATTGTTTAAATTCATCTATTTGTTCTTGTTGTAGTTTAATATATCCTTCATACTTGATTTGAATTTCTGCTTCTTCTACTACACTCTTTGGTAGTTCTTTTCTTCTTTTATCCACTGGCGCAAGTATTTCATAATTTAATTCACTTCTTTTAATTAAATCTGCAAGTTTACAACCAGTAGTAAGTGGTGAAGAATCGTGAGCTTTAAGTATTTCGTTTAATTCATCACTTGGTCTTACAGCAGTTTTTCTGATTCTTTCAACTTCTTTTCTTATTTGTTCTTTCTTTTCTAAGAATTTATTATATCTTTCTTCAGTAACAAGGCCAACTTTATAACCTTTTTCTGTAAGTCTTAAATCTGCATTATCTTGTCTTAAAGCTAGTCTATATTCTGCACGAGAAGTCATCATTCTGTATGGTTCATTTGTTCCTTTTGTTACTAAATCATCTACTAAAACACCAATATATGCTTCAGATCTATCTAGTATTAAAGGATCTTTATTGTCTATTTTTAATACTGCATTAATTCCAGCCATTAGTCCTTGGGCTGCAGCTTCTTCGTATCCAGATGAACCATTAACTTGTCCTGCAAAGAATAATCCTTCAATTCCTTTGTATTCTAAAGATAGTTTTAAGTTTGTTGAATCAATACAATCATATTCTATTGCATATGCAGGTCTCATCATTTTAGCATTTTCTAGTCCTGGAACAGTTCTATACATTTGTATTTGTACTTCTTCTGGAAGTGATGAAGACATACCTTGTATGTACATTTCTGAAGTTTTTTCTCCAAGTGGTTCAATAAATAATTGATGTCTCTCTTTATCTGCAAATCTAACAACTTTATCCTCAATAGATGGACAATATCTAGGTCCTGTAGATTTTAACTTCATATCTAAATTATCTGTATATATTGGTGATCTATGAAGATTTGCTCTAATAATTTCGTGAGTTTTTGCAGTAGTATAAGTTAGATAACATGATACTTGCTTTTTATTTTGTATTTCTTCATTTTCCGCATTTTCAAAAGAAAATGGAGTAATTTCTTTATCTCCTAATTGCTCTTCCATTTTGCTAAAATCTATTGTTTTAGCATTAATTCTTGCAGGAGTTCCAGTTTTAAATCTTCTTAGTTCTACCCCTATATCTAATAGGCTTTGAGATAAGTCATTTGCTGGGAAAACACCATCTGGACCAGATTCATATGAAACTTCTCCAATGATTACTTTTCCTTTTAAATATGTACCAGTAGCTACAACAATAGCTTTAGTTTTAAATGTTGCTCCAACTTTAGTTTTAACTCCTACTACCTTGCCGTCTTCTACAAGTATTTTAACAATTTCTGCTTGGTAAACATCTAAGTTTTCTTGTTCTTCCATAGTCTTTTTCATCTCTATATGGTACATTCTTCTATCTGATTGTACTCTTAAAGAGTGAACGGCTGGACCTTTAGATGTATTTAACATTTTAGATTGAAGAAATGTTTTATCTGCATTTTTAGCCATTTCTCCACCTAGTGCGTCTATTTCTCTAACTAAATGTCCTTTAGATGTGCCACCAATACTTGGGTTACAAGGCATGTTTGCTAATGTATCTAAGTTAATTACAAATGCTGCTGTCTTTTTACCCATTCTAGCTGCTGCTAGAGCTGCTTCACATCCTGCATGTCCTGCACCTATTACAACAACATCATATTCTCCTAAACAATAATCGCTCATGTTCTCCTCCTTACTTTCCTAAGCAGAATTTTTCAAAGATTTTAGCTATAATATCTTCAGTTACATCTGCTCCAATTATTTCTCCTAGTGTTTTTGTACACTTTTTAACATATATTGAAACTATATCTATAGGTTGTCCATTGTTTATTTCTGCTTTTGCATCGTTTAAATATCCTACAGATTTCTTTAAAAGGTCTTTATGTCTTTCATTAGTTATTACTAATTCATGTGAGTAATCTAAATCTGAAGTATCAAAAAGATTTATTATTTCATTTTTTAAATCTTCTATACCAGAATTTTCTTGAACAGAAATACATACAGGTTCTTTAATACCATGTTCTTTTAATTCGTTCAAAATGCCATTTAAATCCATTTTTTGTGTTAGATCTATCTTGTTTATAACCGGAATGTATTTAAGCCCTTTATTTTGAATTTTTGAAAGGATATCAAAATCCTCTTTTGTAACTCCTTCTTCAGCATTAATTAAATATAATACCAAATCCATTTCTTCTAGTATTTTTAAGCTTTTTTCTACTCCAATTTTTTCTATTATATCTTCTGTATCTCTTATTCCGGCAGTATCTGAAATATTTAGAATAATATTTCCAAGAGAAATTGTTTCTTCAACTATATCTCTTGTTGTACCAGGAATGTTTGTTACTATTGCTTTATCATAATCTGCTAAGTTGTTTAAAAGCGAAGATTTTCCAACGTTTGGTTTTCCAAGAATTGCTACGTTTACTCCGTTTTTAATATATTTACCATGTTCATATGTATCTATTATATGTTGAATTTCTCCTATTTTTCTATCTAGTAATGATGTTATGCTTGTAGGTTCAACTTCATCATAATCATACTCTGGATAATCTACAGATACTTCAATTTGAGCCATAAGTTCAACTAGTTCTTCTCTTAATTCTTTTATTTTTTTAGATAAATTTCCTTCTAGGTTATTTGCAGCAATCCTAGTTTCTGTCTTTGTTTTAGCGTTAATTAAATTAATAACTGCTTCTGCTTGAGACAAATCCATTTTTCCATTTAAAAATGCACGTTTTGAGAATTCGCCTGGTTCTGCTAAACGAGCACCTGATTCTAATACAATCTCAAGTATTTGCTTAGTTATTTGATTTCCACCATGGCAGTTAATTTCTACTACATCTTCTCCAGTATATGAATGAGGAGCTTTAAAATATGATACTAAAACATTGTCTATAAACTCATCATTATATACTAATTTTCCATAAATTATATGATTTGGTTCTAGTTTAGATGTTCCTCTAAATAGCTTGTTTGCTATTTCTAGGCTATCTTTTCCGCTTATTCTTATTATGCTAATACCACTATTAGATAATGCTGTGGCAATAGCTGCAATAGTTGTAGACATAATTTCCTCCTTTTTACATATAAAAGAACTCAGGATACAGTAAAATACTAGCTTTTAGTATCTTCTGCATCACTGAGTTCTATTTAACTTTCACCTAAATAGAATTGGTGATAATATACATTTTTTATTCGATTCCTATATCGTCTCTTTCAATTGTTTGGCCTTTTCCCATATCTCCTTCAGCTTCTTTTTTTAGCTTTTGGATTGGCCAGTTTTCAATTGGATCGTTATGAGTTTGTAACTCATCTTGGAATTCTTGTTTTTCATCTTCCATAATCATACCTCCTATTAAAGAAATAACTATTATCTATAATTGTATTTTCTTTTAATAACTACTCTTCTTCTAGGCTCTTCACCAATAGATTCAGTTTCAACATCTTTTCTATCAGCAAGTTCTCTGTGTATAATTAATCTTTCGTAAGCTGACATTGGTTCAAGCTTAATTGGTCTTCTAAATTTAACGCAATTAGCAGCCATTTTGTTAGCTAATCTTCTTAGTTTTTCTTCTTTTTTCTTTTTATAATCATTAATTTCTACGAATACTTTAGCATATTCTTCATCTTCTCTTTGAAGCATTGAATTAATTAATGATTGGAAAGCTTCTATAGTTTTTCCTTTGTAGCCAATTAAATGTGCTACATTTTCTCCAGAAATTACAAGGTTTAGTTGATTTCCTTCTTGATAGAATTCATATGAAATATCTTCTCCTGTAATTTTGAAGATGTTTGAAAGTATTTCTTCTACTTTCTCTTTTGTTTTGTTTGCTTGTTCTTCACTTACTTTTTTATCTACAGTAAGTCTAACTTTAGCAAGTTTAGCAGATAAAATACCTAGTACACCACCATTTGAAGGTTCTTCTAATACTTCAATTTTAACATCGTCTCTAGATACTTTTAATTCTTCTAAACCTTTTCTAATTGCTTCTTCTATAGTTTTTCCAACTTGTTCAGTAACTTTCTTAGTCATTATTTTCACCCTTTCCTAGGAATAATTTTTTATCTTCATCATTGCCATTTTGTTGTCTATCTTTAGCCATTAATTTATCTATTAAGAATTGTTGTCCAATACCTAGTATACTTCCAAATAACCAGTAAACACCTAGTGCTAGTGGCCATGCAAATGAAATGTATGCTGAAAGTATTGGCATCATTACGTTCATAGATTTTTGCATCTCAGCTTGATCTTCAGATAAATTTGCTGTATTGTTTTTCTTAGCTAATCTTGTAGTGATAAAGTTGCTTAAGTATGAGAATAATAGTGAAAGTACTGGAATAGTTAATGTCCATTTACTTACTCTTTTTGTCTCATCTTTAGAAAATGCATCTTTTGGAGTATCTCCAAGACTTATTTTACTAGTTATACTCAAATCCATTAAGTTATATTCTTTTGCAATGTTTATTTCATATTGTTTAGCAATTTTGTCTGTAACTTGATCTGGTTCTACATTTAAGTATTGTGCTGTGTAAGTATTCATTGTAGCTTGATCCATTTGAGCTATGTATGTTAAAGGTTGTTTAACAACATAGAACATTGCAATTATTATTGGTATTTGAATAATTGGTAATAAGCAACCAGCCATAGGACTTATCTTATTGTCTGCATAAAGTTTTGCTATTTCTTGGTTTAATTTTTGTGGGTCATCTTTATATTTTTCTCTAAGTTTCTTGTCCTCAGGCGCAATTCTTTGAATGCCTTCTGTTGACTTTAGCTGTTTTAGCATTAATGGGAAAAGTAATAACTTTGTTAGTACAGTAAATATTAGTAGTGAGATTAAGTAGTTTTGCCCAACTAAATTGTAAATTACTCTAATGACACTACCTAAAACACTCGAAATAAAGTTAATCATCAATATCCCCCATTCATTACTTTAGTAAATCCACTCCACCTTTTGAAAATGGATTACATTTAAGTATTCTTATTATACCTAATAAACTACCTTTAATTATACCATATTTGTCAACCGCTTGTACAGTGTATTCTGAGCAAGTCGGATAAAATTTACAATGCTTTCCCATATGTGGAGAAATATACTTTTGATAAATACGTATAATAAATATAAGTGTTTTTCTAGGAAATAACCATATTTTCTTAAATATTTTCTTCATAAAGATCTAACTCCTTTAGACATTTAATTATGTCTTCTTTAATTAGATTAAAATTAATTTCTTTGCCTATTGTTTCTTTTTTATACATAATAACATAATTGTATCCAGATTTAAGTTTTGTTTCTTCTTGAGTATATACAGCTCTAGCATATCTTTTTAATCTGTTTCTAATTACACTATTACCATTTTTCTTAGATACACAAACAGCGAAAAAATTAACTCCTCCCTTTTCTTCTTCTGAAAATTTAGTTTTACAACTATGTACTATTACATAGTTTCCTTTAGAATAAACACCTTTTTTAAAGATATATTTAAATACCTTATCTTTTTTAATTCTTAGTGTATTCTTCATAATTTTTCACCTTTAAATAATATAAAAGTGGATATGATACTCATATCCACCAGTAATTCATATTAAGCACAAAGTACTTTTCTACCTTTAGCTCTTCTTAATTTTAATACTTTTCTACCATTAGAAGTAGACATTCTTTTTCTGAATCCATGTACTTTTTGTGTTTGTCTTGTTTTTGGTTGATATGTTCTTTTCACGTTAAAACACCTCCTAAAAATATGTATATAAATATTATTTTCAACTCAAAAATAAAATGCTAACAACGGGTTAGCTTTTAAGCAAATTATAAGTGGCTAAATTATACACCATGATGTTTGTTTTGTCAACCCCCTATTTTTGCAAAAAAATACAAAATTTTGATCATAGATTGCGCAAAATTATTTAAAAAGTGTAAAAAGTTATCCACAATTTTTATGTTAATCATTTTTAGTCATAAAAAAAATTTATTATTTAGACAAAATTTGAAATAATATGTGGATAACTTTTGAATGTCTAAAAATAAACAAAAAATAGTCTTTTTTTATACATAATTTTAAAGTTATCCACAGTTTTTATGTAATCTATAATTTTTGTGTCTCAGTAAAAAAAATTGAAAAATAAAAAAGATGTTGTAGTTTACAAATAGTTTTTGATAAATGTTTATTTAGATATATTTATAAGCAATTTTAAAATACATAAAAATGTAGCAAAAATCGAGGTCAAAAAGCCGTTTTATGTATTCCAAATGACTATTAAATTATATTTAAAAATATAGTTATCCACAATTTTACAAAAGTGATTGTGGATAACTTTTCAAAAATTTAATTTGTAATTTATAACTGTGGATAATATATGTAATTTACAAGTGTTATCCACACCCCGTTGATACTGTAGAATCATATAGAATTATCTTTACGTAATTTTTACTATTTAAAAGATCTTCTAAATAATAAAATTTTGCGAAATCGACATAAGATATCATTTTATGTATCCAAGCTTGAAAACTAAAAATCTTGTAAGCCTTGCAATTACTATATTTAATTATTTATATTTCACAAGTATTACAAAAATATTGCTAAATGGTTAAAATCTGCAAATTTAAAAGTTATCCACATAAAATTGTGGATAAGTTGTGGATAACTATGTGATAGAATTGTGAAAATTTGAAATTGTCGAAAAGTTATCCACACCCATTGTGGATAACTTGCGAGTTATCCACAAAGTTATCCACATTGAAGACGACCTTCAAACCCTTGATAATGGCGAATTTTTAAAAGTTATCCACATTATCCACACCCCCTACTACTACTACTACATATAATAATAAATAAATATATTTTAATATCGCGTGCGCGCGCGTGAGAAAAAATTGGTTTACATTTTTCTGAAAGAGGATATTTTGAAAGTTATCTAAATAAGTAAAAAAATATTTTTAACTTTTTCAAAAACATTTTTATTTATTTAAGGAATAAATTTTATTAATTATAAAATTACTAATTGATTAATATTTATTTTGTTGTTTTATTAATTAATTTTATTAACATTATTAACATACAGAGTAGTGGATAGTGTTAATAACTTATTTAGTAATTTTATATTTTAAATTATTTTTCATATTTTATTTTTATTTTTTATTGA
>JAFWCU010000002.1 GCA_017534305.1 Clostridia bacterium | reverse complement strand
AAAATTAATTCCATTTATTTTTGTTTTTAGGAAAACATTTTCTCCTGCATAGAATGTTGTTGCATCTTTTTCTTTTGTTTCTTCAACATTATTTCCAGCAATTAAAATATTGTTTTCTTCTGCTTTAATAACACATGGAAATAATAATACCATAAGTAATACATATAATAATATTTTCTTTTTCATATTTTCTCCTATTATACTTTTATTATATATTTTTTCTTATTACTATACAATTGATATTAAATAGAATTGTCTATTTTACATCACTCCTTTAAAATAGTGTCAATTGATTAGAGTCTGGTAGATCATTTAATATACCCATATCTTTCATTTTATCTATTAGTGTTTGAGATACTTTGGCTCTTTTTTGAACATCTTCAATACTTATGAATTTGCCTTTTTCTCTTTCCGCTACTATGTTTTTAGCAACTGTATCTCCTAGTCCATCAATAGCATTAAATGGTGGATATATTTCTGTTTCGTTTTTAGTTTTCCAAGTTGTTGCTTCACTTTCATATAAATCTACATTTAAAAATTTAATACCTCTAGCTGTTGCTTCTAAAGCTACTTTTAGAGATTCAGCTTGACCATTTTCTTTATTTGTAGCTTCATAACCTTTTGCTTCTATATCTTCAAGTCTTGCTTTTATTGAAGTATAACCTTTTATCATATTTTCAACATCAACGTCTGTTGCTTTTGAAGAATACCAAGAAGCATAAAAGTATACAGGCATATGTACCTTATACCAGGCAATTCTAAAAGCACTTATAACATATGCTGCAGCATGTGCTTTAGGGAACATGTATTTTATTTTAGAACAAGAATCTATAAACCATTCTGGGATATTAGCTTCTTGCATTGTTTTTACATGGCTTGCCCAAGTTTCTTTATCTTTACTAGCTTTTCCTTTTCTTACAAATTCCATTATTTTAAAGGCTTTTAATGGTTCTACTCCATTATACATTAGATAAACCATTATATCATCACGACAGCCAATTGTTTCTTTAAATGGTACTACGTTATTATCAATTAGATCTTTGGCATTACCTAACCAAACATCAGTTCCGTGGGATAGACCAGAAATCTTAATTAATTCTCCAAAAGTAGTTGGTTTAGTATCTTCAACTAACTGGATGGTAAAACTAGTTCCAAATTCAGGTATACCTAGTGTTCCTGTATTACACATTATTTGTTCTTTAGTTACTCCTAAAGCATCAGTTGATGTAAATATTGACATTGTTTCTTTATCATCTAATGGTACTTTTAGTATATCTGTATTTGATTGCATTTGAATTAATCTTAATTGAGTTGGATCAGAGTGTCCTAAAATATCAAGTTTTAATAAACATTGATCGATTGAATGGTAATCAAAGTGGGTAGTTCGCCATTCTGCCGTTGCATCATCAGCTGGGTATTGATAAGGAGTAAAATCAGATACTTCCATGTAATCTGGAACAACAACTATTCCACCTGGATGCTGGCCTGTTGTTCTTTTAACACCTGTACAACCAGCAGCTAATCTTTCAATCTCAGCTTGACGCATTTCGCCTAATTCTTTATCTTCAATATAACCTTTTACAAATCCATAAGCAGTTTTTTCAGCAACAGTACCAATTGTTCCAGCACGGTATACATTATCTTCACCAAATAATACTTTAGTGTAAGCATGAGCACTGGCTTGATTTAAATCAGAAAAGTTTAAATCAATATCAGGAACTTTGTCAGCATTAAAACCTAGGAATGTTGCGAATGGCATATCTTGACCATCTTTAATCATTGGTATATGACAATTAGGACATTCTTTATCAGGTAAATCAAATCCTGATGAATAATCTTGTCCAAATGGCTTACCATCTTCATCTTCAAAGATACTTAGTTTACATTTTTCACAACGATAATGTGCTGGAAGTGGATTTACTTCTGTTATTCCCATCATTGTTGCGACGAAACTTGATCCTACAGATCCACGTGATCCTACTAAATATCCTTCATCATTAGAGTGTTTAACAAGTCTTTGAGCAATCAAATAAATCGGATCAAATCCTCCACCAATTACTCCTCCTAATGATTTCTTAGTTAATTTTTCTAATTCTTCTTCAGATAATGTTTTGTTTTCTTCTTTTTCTTTTAAATAATTTTTAACAAATTCCCATACTTTATCTTTTCCACTTAACAATAAATAGTGTAAGGTTTTATGAATTATGATGTCATAATTATCATTATTATCTGTTTGTTCTTTTATTATCCTAAATACTATATCTCCATATAATTCTGTAGCAATTCTTTCTTCTATAGAATATGGAAGTGGTTCGCCATACCAATCTTTTGCTTTAGTATAGACTAATTCTGTTACTACTTCTGGACAATCTAAATAACTATTTCCATCATCTGATTTTACTCTTGGTGAAAAGGGAATTCCTCCAGTATCTATGATTACTTCTACTATTTCACACATATCAGCAATTTTATTAGTATTTTGAACTACTATTTCATAGGCTTTTTCTTCTCCTAAGAATTTAAAATCTTTTAACATTTCGTCTGTAGTTCTAAAGTGATTTGAAGGAATGTTTTTAATTCCATTACGAGATAATGGATGTCTTCCTCCTCCTGGTACTTTTTGATTTACTATTATTTCTCTATAGATTTTATCTTCTCTTTTTAGATGATGAACATCTCCTGTTGCGACGATTATTTTACCTGCTTCTTCAGTAACTCTGACTATTTTTTCGATATTTGCAGCTAATTCTACTTTTGTCCCAAAGTCACCAGTTTGAATTAAATGATCATAGCATTCCATTGGTTGTACTTCAACGTAATCATAAAATCTAATTATATTTGATAATTCATCATCACTTTTTGATTTAGCAGCACTGAAGACTTCACTTTCATAGCACCCACTACCTATTAGTAGACCTTCTCTTAATTCATTAACTACACTTCTTAATATTCTAGGTGTTTTATATAAATATGTTGTATTAGCAAGTGATACTATTTTAAATAAGTTTTTTAAACCAACTTTATTTTTAACTAAAAGATTTATATGGTGGCTTGTACCATATTTATGAATTTCTTCTTTACTAACTATCTTCTTTAAATCTGACATTTTTTCGATATTACGATTAGATAATTTTTTTAACATTTTATGAAATACTAAAGCTGTTCCTTCAGCATCATAATCCCCTCTATGATGGGCATTTTCATCCCATGGTACTTCATATCTTTTTACAAGAGCAGATAATGAATGTCTTGCATAATTATTATCTAGAGTTCTTGATAATTCTAATGTATCTATTACTGGGTTTTTAAATGTTCCAAAATTATATTTTTTATAAGCCATTTCAAGGAAAGATACATCAAATTTAGCGTTATGAGCAACCATTGGGCAATCTCCGAACCATTCGATAAATCTTTTCATTGCTTGTTCTTCATTATCTTTATCTTTTAACATATCATCAGTTATGTTTGTTAATTCTATTATCTTTTTAGGTAATGGTCTATTTGGATTAATTAGTTCATCATATCTTTCAATTATATTACCATTTTTTATTTTAACTGCTCCAACTTCTATAATTGAGTCAGCCCCACCAGCGTTGAAACCTGTTGTTTCAAAGTCAAATACTACAAATGTTTGGTCTAACATTATTTCATCATTTGGTCTTACAACAATATCTACATCATCATCAATCATTGTTAATTCACAGCCATAAATTGCTTTAAAAGGTTCTTCTCCTTCTTTTAAATTTTTATTATGAGCTGTTACAGTATTAAAGACATGAGGAAATGCTTGTACAGCATTATGATCTGTTATAGCAACGGCTTTCATTCCAAACTTCATAGCAGTTTTAACTACATCTACTTCATCTGCTACTCCATCCATTTGACTCATTTTAGTATGACAATGAAGTTCAACCCTTTTTTCTTCAGCTAAGTCTTTAACATCTTCTTCTTTTTTATCAATCTTTAAAATATCTCTTGGATTCATTACTAATTCTTTAGCAAATTGATCATATTTAGTTTGTCCTCTAAATTTATACCAATTACCTTCTTTAAATTCACTACTTAATCTTTCATATTCATCTTTATCTCTTACAAATACTTTACAATAGATACTATCAGAAAAATCAGTTACTTTTAATGTAATTATTTTAAAGTCTGTCTTTGTTGATTCAAAAAATTCTACTCCAAAGACTTTACCTTCCATTACTATATTAGCATCTTCTCCTATTATAGTTTTAATTTTAATTGGTTCTTCACTTATATTTCTTCCTATTACACAATTCTCGTTCTTTTTTTCTCGATAGTACTTTTTTTCTTTCTTTGGACTTTCTTTTTTCTCTTCATGTTTTTCTATTTCTGGAATTTCTATATTCTCTAATTCTTGTTGTATTTCTTCTAAGATATGCTCTTCTTTTCTTAATTCAATATCTATATTAAAATTATAGCCAATCTTTTTATAAAACTTAGATATTTTTGATAATACTTTTTT
>JAFWCU010000023.1 GCA_017534305.1 Clostridia bacterium | reverse complement strand
GAATCAACCCTCGTGCCGGTTCAAGTCCGGCCTTAGGCACCATGCGGAGAAGTACCCAAGTCTGGTTGAAGGGACCGGTCTTGAAAACCGGGAGGTCGTGCAAGCGGCGCAGGGGTTCGAATCCCTTCTTCTCCGCCATTATATATATCGCGGGATGGAGCAGTTCGGTAGCTCGTCGGGCTCATAACCCGAAGGTCAAAGGTTCAAATCCTTTTCCCGCAACCAATTTTATTTTAGTACGGTTCCTTGGTGCAGCTGGTTAACACGTTTGCCTGTCACGCAAAAGATCGCGGGTTCGAGCCCCGTAGGAACCGCCATTTGGCTTCATAGCTCAGTCGGTAGAGCAAGGGACTGAAAATCCCTGTGTCGCTGGTTCGATTCCCGCTGGAGCCACCATTTTATTATTTAGACAATTAATTCATAGCTGAACAAGATGTCTATGCGCTCGTAGCTCAGTTGGATAGAGTGTTTGGCTACGAACCAAAAGGTCGGGGGTTCGAATCCCTCCGAGCGCACCAGTTTCGGGAAGTGGCTCAACTTGGTAGAGCACTTGGTTTGGGACCAAGGGGTTGCAGGTTCAAATCCTGTCTTCCCGACCATTTTGGAATTAAAGGTAATCGAGAGATTATCTTTTTTTGTCCCCTTGTGTCCCAAACATTCCAATACAAATATCTTATTATTACTATATTTTTTCAAAGAGTAGTGGTATGTTTTCTTCTTTTATAGAAAAATCTGTTCCTCTATCATATGTTTTTCCTAAGTTTTGTTCTTCTCTATGAATTCCTATTTTAAATTGTACTTCAATGATTCCTTCTTCAATTAACTTTATAAATGTTTGAAAGTCTCTTAATTTATAAAATGATATGCTTGAATAGTAAAAATAATCTTCATTATTAATCTCCTTTGACCATACTTTTACTATTGCTAATTTTTCCAATTTTTGTTTTAAACATTTTTCTAACATTTTAAATGACCATGATATATTTAAATCAAAATTTTTACCATAAGTACTATATGCTTTTAATTCAATTTTTTCTTTTTCATGATTAACTGCTATCTTAATCATTTTATAGCCTATTTTTGTATATTCTTTTGCGTTTAAAGACACATTGAATACTTTGAACTCAGGATTTGTCCTATCGGGATATCCTAGTTTGTTTACAAGTGTTTTAATGGTGTCTTCTCCTTTATTATCTGGTGTAGCATTAAACAAGTGTATTTTATGCTTGCTAAAACATTTCATTGTTTTTATTTCTATTCCTTTATAATCTGGTAGTGGTAAATGATCTTCTTTTTTATTCAATAATTCTTCAAATGTATACCCAACTCCTGTTGGTCCTTTTCTCATTGACTTTATCCATCCTAATTGTTTAATTCTTAAAAATCTAAAATATGAACTGTTAAAATTCTTTTCCATTTTTCCTCCTTTTTTTGTTTATGTGTAAAATAAGTTTTTTTCTTTAATTTTTTTTGTTTATTATGAATAATATATGCTATAATTTATATGTTCATAGTAAAGAGAGTTTTTCACGTCTAGTGTTTCTAGAAATCTTTTGATTATGAATAATATCATTTGACTTTATTTGTTTCATATGAATTCCTTTAAAAAAAATTAATTAAGAAAGAGAAATCATTTACCACGCAAACTTTCATATGAATATTAAATTTAGCCTTATGATTAGAGAGGATGACTAACTGCGTGAATTAGTTGTCCTCTCTTTTATTATTCTAAAAAACTTTGCTTTTTCGTCAAAAAAATATATAATAAAGTAAGTTTTTACAAAAAAAGAGTGATTTTATGCAATTGGATAGAATAAATAAGACCAATGACATTAAAAAACTAAGTATTAAGGAGAAGAAAGAGTTAGCAACTGAGATTAGAGATTATCTTCTAGAGATTGTTTCTAAAAATGGTGGACATCTTGCTTCTAATTTAGGTATTGTTGAATTAACAATTGCTTTAGAAAGTATTTTTGATGTTAATAAAGATAAAATTATTTGGGATGTTGGACATCAGTGTTATGTTCATAAGATACTAACTGGTAGAAAAGATAGCTTGAAGACTCTTCGAAATCATGGAGGTATTTCAGGATTTCCAAAGGTATCTGAATCAAAAACTGATGCATTTAATACTGGTCATAGTAGTACATCTATTTCTGCAGCAATGGGTTTTGCTTTGGCTAGAGATATCAACCACAAAAATAATCATGTTATTGCTGTTATTGGTGATGGAGCTTTAACTGGTGGTATGGCATTAGAAGCGTTAAACCATGCTGGTAGTTCAGGGACTAATATTATTGTTATTTTGAATGATAATGAGATGAGTATTTCAAAAAACATTGGTGGTATAAATCAACTATTAACTAAGCTAAGAATAAGAAAAAACTATACAAAATCAAATAGGTTTGGAAAAAGAGTAGTTAATCATATTCCTATTGTTGGTAGTTATTTAGTTCATTTTGTATCTAGAATGAAGAGCAGTATAAAGCAAATGATTATTCCGGGGATGTATTTTGAAGAGATAGGTTTTCGTTACTTAGGACCAGTTGATGGACACAATATTGCTGATTTGGAGGATTTATTATCTAAAGCAAAAGATCTTGAAGGCCCAACTTTAATTCATGTTATAACTAAGAAGGGTAAAGGATACAAATATGCAGAAGAAAACCCTGATCAATTCCATGGAGTAAGTAAATTTGATTTAAATACTGGTAAAGCTGTTAAATTCAAGGAAGCTGATTATTCAAAAATATTTGGTGATAAATTGGTTGAACTTGCAAAACATCATAAAAAAATTGTTGCCATTACAGCAGCAATGAAGGATGGTACAGGCCTTACTAGATTTTCAGAGGAATATCCTGATAGATTTTTTGATGTAGGTATAGCTGAGCAACACGCTTTAACTTTTGCAGCTGGCTTAGCTAGTGAAGGAATGATTCCTTTTGTATCTATCTATTCTTCTTTTTATCAGAGAGCTTATGATCAAGTTATACATGATATTTGTTTACAAAACTTACATGTTGTTATGTGTGTAGATAGAGCAGGTGTTGTTGGAAATGATGGAGCAACACATCAAGGTTTACTTGATATGTCTTTCTTTAGACTTGTTCCTAATATAACTATTATGGCACCTCGCGATTTTCAAGAATTAAGAATGATGATGGAGTTTGCTGTTACATATAAAGGACCGATTGTTATAAGATATCCAAGAGGTGGAGAGAGTAGAATAGTAAATCCTACTTCTGAAATAAAGTATGGGACTGCTGATATTATTCAAAAGGGAAATGATTTAAGTATTATTACTATTGGTAATTCAGTTGCAAAAGGTATTTCTATTTCTGAAAAATTAAAAATAGATGGGTATTCTTGTGAGATTGTGAATTGTCGTTTCTTAAAACCATTAGATGAAAAAACAATTTTAAAGAGTATTCGTAAAACTAAAAAGTTTATTGTTATAGAAGATGGTACAATTATTGGTGGATTATGTTCTGCGGTTAAAGAATTGATGCTACAAAATCATTTATGTGATACTCATGGGGAATTCTATGCTTTCCCTGATCATTTTATTGAACATGGAGCAGTAAGTGTTTTAGAAAAGAAATATAAAGTTGATGTTGATTCAATTTATAAAGATGTTTTGAAGAAGTTTTTCAAATAAAAAAATCGTATTTAATACGATTTTTTTAATATGATTTTCCCCAATATACTCTGTGCTTTGCTTCTTTTCCACAATATACACATTTTCCAGAAACATTTTTTTGTTCTTCTTCTGGCATACATCTAGAACCAAAACCTTCTGTTTCATATTTTATGTTGTCTTCACATTCTTCACTACCACACCAGTTAGCTTTAATAAATCCAATATTGTTTTTAGCAATTTCTTTCATTTCTTCCATTGTGTTAGCTTCATATATATGACTGTCTAAGAATTCTTTTGCTTTATTAAACATATCTTTTTGTATTTGTTCTAAAATTTCTGGTAATTTTGTTTCAATTTCATCTAGACTTACTATTATTTTTTCTCCATTATCTCTTCTTGCAATAACTGCTTGATTATTTTCGATGTCTTTTGGACCAATTTCAATTCTAGTTGGAATACCAAGCATTTCTTGTTCTGAAAATTTGAAACCAGGGGTTTTTTCACTATCATCTATTTTTACTCTAATGTTTGCATTTTTAATTCTATTTAATAAGTTGTATGCAGTTTCTAATACGCCTTCTTTATGTTGAGCGATCGGAATAATCATTGTTTGAGTAGGTGCTATTCTTGGAGGTAATACGAGTCCTGAATCATCTCCATGAACCATAATGATTGCTCCAATAATTCTTGTTGATAATCCCCAAGATGTTTCATATGCACTATGAAGTTTGTTTTCTTTATCTAAGTATTTAATATCGAATGAATCTGGGAAAGCACTTCCAAAGAAATGTGATGTTGCTGATTGTAATGCTTTACCATCGTGCATTAATGCTTCAATAGTATAAGTATCAACTGCACCTGCAAACTTTTCTGATTCAGTTTTCTTTCCGCTAATTAGTGGTATTGCTAAATCATCTTGAACAAAGTCTTGATATACTTTAAACATTTGCTTTGTTCTTTCTTCTGCTTCTTCAGGTGTTGCGTGTAGTGTATGACCTTCTTGCCATAGGAATTCTCTTGATCTTAAGAAAGGTCTTGTTGTTTTTTCCCATCTAAATACTGAATTCCATTGATTCCATACTAATGGTAAATCACGATATGATTTAACAACTTTTTGCCAGTGATCACAGAATAGTGTTTCAGAAGTAGGGCGAACACAGAAACGTTCTTCTAATTCTTCTCCACCACCATGTGTTACCCAAGCAACTTCTGGTGCGAATCCTTCAATATGTTCTTTTTCTCTTTGAAGAAGACTTTCCGGGATAAGTACGGGTAGATAAACATTTTCTACTCCTGTTTCCTTGAATCTTTTATCTAGATCCTGTTGAATATTTTCCCAGATGGCATAACCATTCGGCAAATAATTTAAGCATCCTTTTACACTAGAATAGTCACATAATTTTGCTTCTTTTACAACATCGGTATACCATTGTGCAAAATCTTCATCTCTTGCTGTTATTGATTGTACAAATTTCTTTTCATTTGCCATAAAAATCTCTCCTTTTTTTCAATTTGACTTAATTTTATCATATTTTCCTTTAAAATAAAATGATTAATATATTCTTTTATAATACATATTATTTAATAAGGTGGTTATTTGTATAAGAAAATTATTATTCTTTTAATTATTGTTTGTTTTCCTTTTTTTGCTTTTGCAAAGGCATCTTCGACTATTGTAATGGAAGTTAATAGTGGTAGAGTGTTATATGAGAATAATGCAAATTCTAAAAGACTAATTGCATCTATTACTAAAATAATGACTTGTATTATAGTGTTAGAAAATGTTGAAATAAGTAGTCAAGTAACTGTTGGTGATGAGGTCTTAAATTCTTATGGAACAAATATTTATATTAAACCTGGGGAAATTTTAACTGTTGAAGACTTACTTTATGGATTGATGCTTAGAAGTGGAAATGATGCAGCTAGTACATTGGCTGTTTATACTAGCGGTAGTGAAGAAGAATTTGTAAAACTTATGAATGATAAAGCAAAGAAAATAGGTATGAATAATACTATATTTAACAATCCACATGGATTGGATGATAAGACAGAAAATTATTCTACAGCTTATGATATGGCTTTACTCAGTAGATATGCATATCAAAATGAAACATATCGTAAAATAATATCTACAAAAAAATATGAAACAAAATCATCTTTAAAAAGCTATGTTTGGTATAATCGAGTTTCTTTACTTAATTCTTATGATAATTGTATTGGTGGAAAAAACGGTTATACTCCAAAGGCAGGAAAGACGCTTGTTTCTTTAGCTAAAAAAGATAATTTACTTTTAACAGTTGTTACTTTGAATGATGATAATATTTATGAACATCATGAAAAACTATATGAAGAATTTTTTGATAGATATCACTATTTTAAAATTGTAGATAGAAATAGTTTTAGAATAAATCCATCTTTGATATTTGATAAAAATGTATTTATAAGAAATGATTTTTATTATCCATTGAGTGATGATGAAATTGAAAAAATATCTACATTTATAAGAATTGATGATTCAAATAAAGAAAAAGTAGGTAGAATTGAGATTAATTTTGATAATAAAAAAATAGGGGAGATTCCTATTTTTCAAAAAAAATAAAAAGGAAGATAAAAAATCTATCTTCCATTGGCTTAAAAAATTATTTGTTTGATAATCTATAAAAATTGATTGATGGTCTACAAAAGAATCTAATTCCTGTTTTATTATTTGTGCCTAGTCCACTAGATACATATAAATCTGTTGAACCTATTTGGTAGTAATCTTGATTATATTTTTTTGCGCCTTCTTTTTTTTCTAGAGGAATATTCGCAATTGGAATTCTTATATTTCCATTGTGTGAATGACCTGCTAAAGCTAGGTCTGTTTGATATGTTCCTAAAAGATCAATTGCACTATCAGGTTCATGCATAATTGTTATTGTATATATATTTGAATTATATGTCTCTTGTTTGAAATAACTATATGCTTGATCAATACTTCTTCTTCCTTCTATTAAACTATCAAGACCAATTAATATAATTGGATCATTTTTTTCATTATATATAAGTTCATATTCATTTTTTAATATTGTAAAATCGCTCTGATTGTAAATTGTAATTATTTCTTCAGAGTCTTCATCTCCAAGAATTGCATATTTTCCTAATGTTGCATTTAGTTCTTTTAACCTTTTTGATAAAAGTTCTTTTTGTTTTTCTGATATTTTATAATTGCTATCTATTAAATCTCCTGTAAAAACTATTAAATCTGGTTTTCTATCATTAATTAGTTTTTTAATATCTTTTAAGTTTTCTTCATTCATTGTACTTCCATAGTGTAAATCACTAAACTGAATTATTTTTATCCCATTAAAACTTTCTGGTATTTTACTATTTACAACTCTATATTCTCTTACTTTAATTTTTACTGTTGCCACATAAGAATTATAAGTAAAGAACCCTCCAATAAGAATAGTGATTATTAGAATTGCTTTAATTGACCATTTAATTATTTTCTTAATTTTGGCTTTTCTATCTTCATTAAAGATTTCTTTTTGTTTTTCTTCATTAATCTCTTCTCGTGTCATAGTATCACCAATATTATTTTATCATATCTTTCTTTTAAATTGTGAAAAGTCCAAAAAATACTTTTTTCTTTACATTTTTATGTGATATTATATTAATGGTGATTATTATGAAGTATGATGTTATTATTGTAGGAGCCGGCCCTGCAGGGTTGTTTAGTGCTTATGAGTTAATAACTAAGAACAAAAAAATGAAGGTTGCATTACTTGATAAAGGTGCTTTTGTAAAAAATAGAGTTTGTCCTATGAATAAAAAAGGTGTACCTTGTCAAAACTGTAATCCTTGTGCAATTCTTGCTGGATATGGTGGAGCAGGTACTTTTAGTGATGGGAAACTTAATTTTATTCCAAGATTAGGTAAGAGTGACTTAACAAAATATATGAGTGAGTCTGAAGCTTATCAATTAATTGATGAAACTGAAATGATTTTTAATAAATTTAAAATGGATGCTGAAGTATATCCAAGTAATATGGATGAAGCACTTGATATTCGTAAAAAAGTTGCGATTGCTGGTGCTAAATTACTATTAATTAAGCAAAAACATTTAGGAAGTGATCATTTACCTGAATATATTGAAGGTATATGTAAATATCTTGAAGAAAATGGAGTTACTTTAATTGAAAGAGCTAATGTTCTAGATATTAAAACTGAAAAAGAGAATAAGCATTTAGTAACATATACTACTGGTAAAAAAGAAACTACTCTTGAATGTAAGAATGTAATTGTTGCTCCAGGAAGAACTGGTGCTAAGTGGATTCAAGAATTAGCAGATAAATATGAGATTCCATATCTTTCTCAAAGTATTGAGATTGGTGTTAGAGTAGAGGTTAGAAAAGATATAATGGAGGATATTACTAATATTATTTATGATCCCACAATCTTTATTAAGACTGATACTTATGGAGATGAAATTAGAACTTTCTGTACTAATCCAGGTGGTTTTGTTGCTAAAGAGAATTATTATGGATATATATGTGTTAATGGACATGCTTTGAAAGATACAAAGAGTAATAATACAAACTTTGCATTTATATCTAAAGTTAATTTAACTGAACCAGTTACTAACACAAGACTTTATGGTGAGTCAATTGCTAAGATTGCAAATGTATTGGGAGATGGAAAACCAATTATTCAATCTTTAAAAGATTTAAAGAGTGGAAGAAGAAGTGAATGGCATAGAATTAATAAGGGATTTGTTGAACCAACATTAAAAGATTGTGTTGCTGGAGACTTAGCTCTTGTTATGCCTCATAGAATTATTACTAATATACTTGAAGGATTAGAAAAACTTGATAAGATTATTCCAGGTGTTAATAATGATGATACATTATTATATGGACCTGAAATAAAGTTCTTTAGTAATGAGATTCAAACTAATAATAAATTTAAATTAGAGTCAGCTAATGTTTACTTTGTTGGAGATGGAGCAGGAAAGGCTGGAAATATTGTTACTGCTGCTGCTACTGGTTTAGTTGCTGCAAGAGATATTTTAGAGAGGGAATAATATGAAAGAGAATAAGACTGTTTTAATAATTGCAATTGTTACAATTGTACTTGTTGCATTAATATTAATTGTTACTTTTTTACCTACTAAGGAAAAAGAGGTAAATACAAATGATGATTTGAAAGGAATTGAATTTAATATGGAAGGAAATATTACTACATTATCACAATATAATACAGAGAATCCTGTTGCTGCATTATATATTAAGAATTATGGAGCAGTTGTTATTGAATTATATCCAGATGTTGCACCAAATACTGTTAATAATTTTATTTCACTAATTAAGAATGGTTTTTATGATCATAATACATTCCATCGTTTAATGAAGGGGTTTGTATTACAAGGTGGAGATCCTACTGGTACTGGAACAGGAGACCCAGGATATAAAATTAGAGGAGAATTTACTAATAATGGATTTGAGAATAACTTAAAACATACTAAAGGTGTTGTTTCTATGGCAAGAGGAAGTTATAGTATGGATTCTGCTGGTAGTCAATTCTTTATTATGTTAGGAGATAGTGATTTCTTAGATGGAGATTATGCTGCTTTTGGAAAAGTAATAGATGGTATGGATTTAGTTGAAAAAATTGAACAAAATGAAATAGTTGCAGATGCAAAATCTGGTAAATTACAAACTAATTTAGTACTTGAAAAAGCTGTAATTGATCTTAAAGGAAAAGAATATCCTGAAGTAGAAAAAATGAATTAATGTAAAAAAGATACTTAAATTAGTATCTTTTTTTATTTATAGTTGTAATTCCTACTAATTTGGTAGTAAAATAATCAATGGAAGTGATATCTATGAAAATATCTACTAAGGGAAGATATGCTTTAACTATTATGATTCATTTAGGTAAAGTTTATGGAGAAGATAAATATCTTTCTTTAACTGAAATATCTGAAAGAGAAAAAATATCTTTAAAGTATTTAGAAAAAATTATGATTTCATTAAAGAAAGCAGATTTTTTTGATGTACAAAAGGGCAAAGATGGTGGATATAAATTAAAACATGATCCTAAAAATATAACAATAGGTTCAATAATTAGAGCAGCAGAAGAAGATTTAGATGTAGTCGATTGTGTTAAAGGTAGTGGATGTCCTAATAAGAATCATTGTGGTACTTATCCTTTATGGAAGGGTCTTAGTGATGAGATAAACGATTATTTAGATAGTAAAACTTTAAAAGAATACTTATAGGAGGATTTATGAATAAATTATTAGAAATTAAAAATTTAAATACAATTGCAGAAGATGATAATGATAAACAAATATTAAAGGGACTTGATCTTCTAATTAATGAAGGAGAAATACATGTTATTATGGGACCTAATGGGTCTGGTAAAAGTACTTTAGCTAATACTATTTTTAATTCTCCTAGATATATTGTGACTGAAGGAGAAATTATTTTTGGAGGAGAAAATATTACTAATCTTTCTACTGATAAGATTGCGAAGAAAGGAATATTTATGTCTTTTCAAACTCCTGAAGAAATTCCTGGAGTTAGTCTTGCGCAATTCTTAAAAACAACAAAACACAGTATTACAGGTGAAAAGCCAAACTTATATCAATTCACAAAAGATGTGGAAAATAAAATGAATGAGTTAGGAATGAAATATGAAACTGTAAATCGTGAGTTTAATGTAGGATTCAGTGGTGGAGAAAAGAAAAAGAATGAAATATTACAAATGTTATTATTAAATCCTAAACTTGCAATACTTGATGAGACTGATTCTGGACTTGATGTTGATGCAATTAAAACTGTATCTAAAGGAATCAACTTATATAAAAATGATAAAAATGCAGTATTAATAATTACACATTCTACTAAAATACTTAAAAGTTTAAAGGTTGATAAAGTACACATTTTAGTTGATGGAAAGATTGTTAAGACAGGAGATAGTTCTCTTGCTAAAGAGATAGAAGATAACGGATATCAAGAATATATAAAGTAGGTGATAAGATGGCAAAGACAGATGTTACAAAATATGTTGATGAAGAGACTCGTAATATTTATGATTTAAAAGCCAATAATCCTACTATTCAAAAAGAATATGGTTTAACTGAAGAACTAATTAGAAAGTTATCCAAAGAAAAAGAAGAGCCTGAATGGGTTTTAGATATAAGACTAAAAGCTTTAAAACTATTCTTTGAATTAGATGATCCTGATTGGGGACCTGATATTAGTTATTTAGATATTAGTAAGATTGCGACTTATGTTAAACCAGTAGATGGTGAGGTACGTAAATGGGAAGATGTGCCTGAAGATATTCGAGAAGTATTTGATAAATTAGGAATACCAGAATCTGAAAAGAAGGCTCTTGCTGGTAGTGGTGCTCAGTTTGATTCTTCTGTTGTATATCATAATTTAACTGAGGATTTAAAGAAACAAGGAGTAATTTATACAAGCTTTGATGAAGGAATAAAACAATATCCTGATCTTGTTAAAAAGTATTTTACAAAGGCTGTACCAATTACTGATCATAAATATATTGCACTTCATTATGCATTATTTTCTGGAGGTAGTTTTGTATATATTCCAAAAGATGCAGAACTTGATAGACCTTTACAGAGTTACTTTAGACTTAATGCACCAGGCGCTGGGCAATTTGAACATACATTAATTATTGTTGATGAAGGGGCAGATTTACAGTTTATAGAGGGATGTTCTGCTCCAGGATATAATGAACTTAATTTACATGCTGGATGTGTAGAACTTTTTGTAGAGAAGAATGCATCTTTAAGATTTTCAACAATTGAGAACTGGTCTAAAAATATGCTTAATTTAAATACTAAAAAGTGTTTTGTTCAAGAGGGTGGAAAGATAGAATGGATTATGGGTTCTTTTGGATCTAAGGTTTCTATGCTATATCCGTTAAGTGTATTAAATGGAGCTGGTGCAAGATGTGAGTTTACTAATATATCTTTTGCAGGTAAAGGACAAAATCTTGATACTGGTTTAAAGATTATTCATAATGCTCCAAGAACTAGTTCTTTAGTTAATGCAAAGTCAATTTCTAAAGATGGTGGAATTTGTACTTTTAGAAGTAATGTATTAGTTAAGAAACAAGCAAAACACTCTAAACTTGCTTTATCTTGTGAATCGTTAATGTTAGATAGTATTTCAAGAAGTGATACAATTCCTGTTAATACATTAGAGACTGATGATGTTATTTTTGCTCATGAAGCTAAGATTGGTAAAATAAGTGACCAAGCAATATTTTATTTAATGAGTAGAGGAATGACTGAAGAAGAAGCAAAAGGATTAATAGTTAGAGGATTTGCCGAACCTATTGCGAAAGCATTCCCTGTAGAGTATGCAGTTGAGATGAATAGACTTATTGATCTTGAATTAGAAGGAACGATTGGGTAGGTGATAGTATGAAATATAGATTAAATAAATTACCAGTTAAAACTACCAATGGTTTTAAGATTAATGATGTAGAAGTTGATTTAGAATTACCTACTTATAATATGTTAAGTGATTTTAAAATTGATGGAGATATTTCTTCTTTAGACATAAAAAAAGAAGTAAAAGAAGAAACTATAACTTCTAAGATTGGATTAGATGTTTCTAAATATTATGAGATTAATATTACTATACCTAAAAATATAAAGATAGATGATCCTATATTCATTACATATGATTTTGAAAAAGAAGATATACTTTACTCTAAATTTAATTTTAATTTTGAAG
>JAFWCU010000022.1 GCA_017534305.1 Clostridia bacterium | reverse complement strand
TAATATTTCAGTATGAGCTATTATGAATAGGCGATGGCAAGTAGAAATACGAGCTGTCGCTTATTTTTTATTTTCAAATTTAAGGAGGAGTTATGAAAAAGAATGTTGTTTATGGTTTAGTTGTTGCAATGGTTTTTGTATTATTGTCAGTTGGTTCAATACTAATTATATATGGAGGACAAAAATATAAAGAAAATGACAACAATAATATTGTTACAGAAGAAAAAACAATAGAAGAACAAACAGTACAAGTTTTAGCATTAGATGAATCAGATAAAAATGTTATTGGCTATATTTCAATAGAAAAGATAGGTTTAGATAAAGCACCAATAGCAGAAGGTACAGATTTAAAAACAATAGGTAAATATGTGGGCCACTTTGAAAATACAAGTTTTTTAGATGGTAATGTATGCTTATGCTCTCATAACAGAGGAAGTAATGCTGCATTTTTTGGAGAAATTAAAAACTTGGTAGAAGGCGATATTATAACATACATTACAAAATATGAAACTAAAGAATATGCAGTTAAAGAAGTAAAGCAAATTGAAGAAACAGATTTAAGTGTTTTAAATCAAACAGAACAAAATCAAATTACACTTATAACATGTGTTGAAAATCAAAGAAATTTAAGACAATGTGTTGTGGGTATAGAAGTATAGATTATGGAGGCAAAATATGAAGTTTAATGATTGGATAGAAAAATTTATAAGCAAGAATAAAATTGATAAATTGGAAGTATTAAAAATAGAAAAAGATTTTAATACTTATTATTTCACAATAGAGCAAATAGTAGGATTTTTAAAAATTATAGAGCCACAAGAACAGCAAGAAATAAAGAAAATGCTAGAAGAAATGGACGAAAACAAAGAAGAAATAAAAGATTATTTAACTTGTTTAGCAGTCGGTTGTATAAATGCAATGGAAGATGTGGCAGAAGATAATGAGGAAGCTATGTAAATTATTTATATAGATTTAATTTTTGAGGAAGGAGGACCAAACAATATGAATATTAGTGTTAAGAATTTGAATTTAACAAATGATCCAAACAATATTACAAAAGCTATTGGTACAATTTGTATTGATGATGTTTTTAATATTGAGGGAGTTACGGTTAAAAGAAGTAAAGAAGACAATATTTATGTTCAATTACCACAACGTTCATATTATGATAAGGAAACACAAGAAAAGAAATATAAAGATGCTTGTTATCCAACAAATAAGGAATTAAGAGAGCAAATTTCAAATTCTGTGTTAGATACATATTATGAAAAACTAAAAGAACGCGAAGATATGCAAGAAGAATCTCAAAAAAAAACTTCTAAATCAGTAAAATCAAAAGCTAAAAAAGAAGATGTTATAGAAGAACAAGAAGATGAAGAAGTTTTATAGAGAAAACAGCAAAGCCGTATGGTGAGCTGGATAGAATCTTTAAAAAGGGTGGACGTATTTAAAATAACACGGTATAATTTAGGTAGAGGGGGATGATCTTATGAAAAAGAAAATCTTATTAATATCTAGTATTATACTAGGAGTAGTAATTATAGGTGTTGTAATTTTAATTATAAAAAATAGTAACACAAAAATTAACGAAAGTAAGTTAGAAAGTACATCTACCAGTCAAGAAAGCATAATAGGTCAAAATGATATAAATATTGTTTCAACAAATGTTGAAGCACAAACAGAAGATGAGAAAACAAAAGATACAGAAGAAAAAGAAGATATAAAACAAGAAACTAAAGAAGAAAATAAGCAAGAAACAGAAGATAAAAAAATAGAAAATACAAATGAAAAAACTACAAGTAAAGTTACAAAAGAAACAAGTGGAACAGTAGCAAAAAAT
>JAFWCU010000021.1 GCA_017534305.1 Clostridia bacterium | reverse complement strand
GTTACCGCTCAATCAAAACACGTATTGAAAAACCTCAAGCCATCCAATATAATATGGATATAGCTTGAGGTTGCACTATTTATCAACTATAAGTGTACTATCAACTGTAAGCTCTTTGTAAGCACCTTGAAAATTTAATATTTCCTGTGGAAGCTCTTGTGACCACGGTAAGAATTTCTTTAACTCTTCTTCATCACTTGGATTCTCTAACTGTGGAAGTTGCTCTAATAAATAATTTATGTATTTATAAATATTTAACTTGTTCGCCTTAGCTGATTCTATAATCGAATACATCACAGCATTTGCCTTTGCCCCAGGTATTGTATCAGAAAACAGCCAGTTCTTCCTATGTACTGCAAACGGCCTAATAGCAATCTCGCAGCGGTTATTTGTAAGTGGTATTCTACCATCATTTAGAAATTCACTTAATTCCTTTTGTTGATTTGATGCATACGTTAAAGCCTTTTTTAGTTTATCATTTGCTATGACTTTTTGAGTTAATGTTTCATTTACCCACGCAAAGAAATCATCTAAAACCGGTTTAGACTTCTCTTGTCTTACTTTAACTTTTTCTTGCACACTAAATTCAGCTATTTTTCTTTCAATTTCAAATAGCTTGTTACAATACTGTAATCCAGTATTCCCATAACAATTTGTAATAGGCTTTTTATGTTCATCAAGTGGAATACTGTCGAAGAAGTACCTTCGTGCATGCGACCAGCATTCCGCATGTGTAGTAGCCTCGGTTTCATTATAAGAATTATAGCCATCAGTAACAAGTATATTTTTAAAGCCTTTTAAGAATTTTTGTGCCGTTTCATTGCTTCTACTTTTATTGTAGTCATATACTACGCCCTGTAGCTTTTCATCTACTCCACTTGTAAATACCCACATATATGATGTAGATGTAGGAGATCTATCAGGTTCCTTATTTACTTGAACTGTAGTCTCGTCAGCATGACCAACTTCACATGTGCTTTTTAGTTCCTTAAAAATAAGATTTCTTAATGGCTCTAAATAGTACTCTGAAAGCTTAATCATCCAATTTGATGTCATACTTCGTGGTAATATCAGTCCCTTATCTTCCCACATTTTTTCTTGCCTATATAATGGGGTACCTAAGTAATATTTTTGATATATTACTTCTGTTGCAAGTGATGGCGAAGCAAACGAGTGTGCAAGCATTGGCTTTGGTACTTTCGGCTGTACAAATGTACTTGTGTCTTTCTTGCTATCTTTTCCTCCACATTTTGTACATTTATAAATCATTTTAATATACGCTCTTACTTTAAGTTTTGCTGGCACATATTCAATTTCTTCTCTTACTACTTTTTTTCCTACTGGCTTTAACTGGCTACTACACTCTGGACATACTGTTCCATCTTTTATTACAAATTCTTCTTTTACTAATTCTACACTATCTAAAAAACTTCTTCTAATTCCTCCTCTTCTATTTTTAGTCTTTCTTGTGTACACTATTTCCTTTTCAGTTTCTTCTTCTATTTCGTTATCTACTTTTTTATCCATTTCTTGTTCTTGGACTTCTTGATTAGTAAAAAGAGAATACTGTACTCCATTTACAACTTCATTAGCTACAGGTGTCAAATAACATTCTTGATAAACTTTGAACTTGTAGTTTTAAATTATCATTTTGGTTTTCTAATTTTTGATTTATAGCCTTTAAATCTTCTATTGTTTTTAATGCTTCGTTTAGTTGTTCTAAATAATCCATATTCTCTCTTCACCTCGTTTCTTGATTATACATATTTTACCACAAGTGACTTAAAAATGCACGTTGAACTTTAATACTGGTTCTACTTTTGTTGCAAAAGATATAGGCACAACGATTATATGGATCTAGTTTATAATTTTCTTTTACAATTTGACAAAGTGAATTTATTTGTTTTCGAAAATCTGTAGCACCATAAGCTATGTAAATTTTATCTATACTTCTTAGTAAATCAGTTATCATTTATTAACACCTCAACAATCTTTCTTAAAAATTCTTTGTTAAATCCTTCTTTTAATTCGATTCTAATATTATCACTTACAAATATTGTTGGCTTTTTAGGTGCTATTGTTGAAGTTTCTGCTATACTTGTAGTTTGGCTTAAATTAATCTCACCAAAAGTCATTGCATGATTTAATCGTATCCAGCTTCTTAATGTTGAAGCTGGAATTCGCTTTTCTCTGGCAAATTCTGCTACACTATTCCGCTATCTTGATATTCTGAAATTTTTAAATTTAAAAAACATTTAAAATAGGTTAACGTATTACGTAAATATGATTTAAGGCAAAAAAGCACCTCTAGCATAACTAAACAATAGTTACGTAAACCTTAACCTATTTATTTTTCAATGTACTTTAAGAACCTATCTTCATAAATTTCTGCCAACTCACGCTTTACATTTACCCAATTTGCTATTCCAGTAGACCATTTTTTCTGCAAATCTTTAATCCTTAAATATAAAACTTTCATTAACGCATTTTTATTGATAAATGAACCTTTTCCTTTTGTTACTTTCCTAAGTGCTGAATTTAAACTTTCTATTGCGTTTGTTGTATATATTACTTTTCT
>JAFWCU010000020.1 GCA_017534305.1 Clostridia bacterium | reverse complement strand
GAATACTGTTGATACAACATCATCAACATGAAATCTACCTGAATGTGTTATACAGTTTGCTTCATTTATTTTAGTAGTTAATTGTATATTTTTATATTTATTTAAACACATATTTTACCCCTTTGCTAATGCCAATAGGAACTCTGAGTCAATTGGGTATTATTACTACATTTTTTCTATATCTATTAGCTCTCTGCTTATTGACATTATTTTTAATCATCTAAACTCTTTTCAACCGTTTCTTTTGTATTCTTTTTTTTCTCACTTGCAGTACTTCTTGCATCATCTAATTCCTTCTGAGTCCAGTTTCCTAAATCCCAAGATGCTTTCTTTTTTTGAGGCTCTACCGTGCCTGTATTTTGTACTTCACTTGCATTAGCTCTACTGTCTTTATTAAATATTTTTTCTTTAATTTCACGGTATATCTCTTTAGCTCTATTTGCCAACTTCTGGGCAAAACTCTCTTTATATTTAACCATAGCTGTTTGTCCTTGTCTTGCTTTTGGTAAAGTTTTGTCTTTTAAAAATACCTTATTAATCTCACTGGTGGTTAATTCATCATAGACTCTATCCATATTTGTTTCTGGCGTTATTGCTTTATTGCTATATATATAATTATCTATATCCCCCATCATAGTTTCAAGTTGCATATAATATTTCTTTTTATCTGTCTTATATTGTTGTTCTGCGACTCCGGAAGTCAGCATCAGTTTGATAATTAGCTCTATCAGGCTCTTCTGCTAATGACGGTAACTTACTGCAAATAGCTTCATAGTCAGTTTTATCTCCTGTTGTGCAGACTTTTGCTCTCCTTAATAGTTGAAATATAGGAGTTATTCTTTGTACTCCACCATTATCATTTAATTTTGATATTCCATTTCCTTCTGAAATACTAATTAAACTATCCGTAGTGTCTTCCGCTAAATTTCTACTACCATAAATCCCACCATGTCCTACATTTTCATATATCTTTGCCTGTACATCTAATCCTAATTTAGTTGCTAAATCCATATAATTTTTTAGTCTTTCATTTGCTCCTCTTCCAAACAAAGTTAATGATGCTTGCTTATATTCTAAAACTCTGTTATGCATACTTGCCTTTTCTACTTCGTATAACTCATCAGGTCTTTTCTTAGTTTTTAAGCTATTTAAAGCTTCTGCATAATTATATGTTTCACCATCTACTGTAACTCCGCTTCTATACGAAAATATACCTTCCTTTTCTTCTTCTCGTTCCCCAACAAAAAGCATCCTTGGAATTTCAGCAAGTGTTCTTTTATACTCTTCTTTTCCACCCTGAAAAATTGATATATTTATATATTTTTCAATATCCGCTACTCCTAATGGATAATTAATTGGAAGACTATACGAACCATCTTGATTTTGTACTATATCTCTTTGATAATTTTCTTTTGAATTATTATATTCATCTATAATCTTTTCTAATTCATCCTTTGTAATGTTTTTATATGCTTTTCCATCAATTATTTCAAACTTTTCATTTTCTCTTACTTCACTTTTTACTCTTAATCTTATTTCTTCAATAGGTAATGGTGTGTCTTCTCCACCACCTACGACAAGTCCTTTTACCATTTCCGGGTGTAGTGTTGCAAAATTTTTAGCAAATGTTGCGGATTTGGAATGTCCATAACTTATAATCTGATTATCTAAACTAGCATTCGCCCTATCCATTATAATTTGCCTTGCATCTTCTATCATTCTCATAACCTGTATATCTATATCTCCTGCAAAATCCTTGCTAATTTCTGATGCAGTATGTTGTAGTGTATCATCGTTGTATCCAGGAATTAATGGCATAATTATTGGCATTCTTGCTTGCATTAATCCTCCCTTTGTTAATAACATTCCAATGTGATTTGCCCCTCTAGCAGCTCTTTCAGCTATTCTTTGCTTTGAAACAGTATAATTTTCTTGTACTTGTCCGTTCGTAATATTAGGTACTAATGGCCTTACTCTACCCGTTCCAAATAAACTAAATACCTCATCCAATGCCACTTGATTTTCTATCGTTCCAGCTGACATAGGTTCTTCATAATCATTTAAGCAATCCATGACTAGTGTATTCTTCATATTGGATTGTGGGTATATTAATAAGTACGAATAATTAAAACCTTTGTATGAATTTGCTTCCACAATTAAACTTTCAATATCTACATTTTTAGCCTCGCTAATCGCTTTAGAAATATCATCTAATGCTTCTTGTAAGGTCATTTTTTTCATATAATTTCCTCCTATTAATCTAATATTTTTATATTGATTCATACTTTTCATATTCTTCCAGAGTGTTTTTCTAGCAATATTCTGTAACAATTATTGTTGTGCCTTTTGTTAATCCAATCTTATCATAAACACCTATCTTCTTTGTCTAAAATGCCATTACGCCTAAATGTTCTAATAATATTTTTAATCCAATTACTATTAAAATAATTCCCCCTGCAAGTTCTGCTCTGTTTTGAAATTTATCTCCAAATTTATTACCTATTACTACCCCTAAAACTGATAATGTAAAAGTAATTATTCCTATAATTAGAATTGAAAGTAATAAATTAACTTCAAAAAAAGCAAACGTTACGCCAACTGCTAAAGCATCTATGCTTGTTGCAATAGCCAATAATACCATTGTTTTAACATCAACTCTATCGTTTCTTTTTTCCTCTTCATCATCAGTAGAATCTTTAATCATATTTCCACCAATTAGCACTAATAATATAAATGCAATCCAATGATCTACTTGTTGAACAAAAGAACTAAATGTACTTCCTAGGAAATATCCCAAAACTGGCATCAGTGTTTGAAATATTCCAAAGTATACAGCTATTATTATTGCTTTCTTGCAATCCAACTTTTTCATTGCTAACCCTTTACACACAGATACGGCAAAGGCATCCATCGCTAGTCCAATCCCTATGACTATTATTTCAAATAATTTCATTTTTCCTCCTAAAATATAAATTATTATTTAAGCATACTACATTTTTTATTCGTCATTCTATTTATCTTTTTAAATCTGCATACCCTTACTATTTTAACTATGTGCCTTTGCCTTTATTTCTCTATCTCT
>JAFWCU010000019.1 GCA_017534305.1 Clostridia bacterium | reverse complement strand
TTGTTTTCTTTTACATAATTTTTCTTTTATTCCTTGACTTATGTATAAAAATATTGTATAATTTAAAAGTAAATTTAGAAATACTTAGTAAAAAACTATAATATATAAGAAGTATTTCCCAAACTGGAGGGAGGGAAAGTCAATGCCAGGTATAAAGATTAAGGATAATGAGAGCTTAGATAACGCTTTAGCTAGATTCAAAAAACAATGTGCCAAATATGGCGTTCTTGCTGAAATTCGTAAAAGAGAACATTACGAAAAACCTAGCGTAAAAAGAAAAAAGAAATCTGAAGCTGCAAGGAAGAGAAAACACTAGAATTTAAATTAACAAATTAATTTGTTGAAAATATAAATGCACCTAAAAACTAGGTGCATTTTTTTTCGTCTATTTATTTAAATTATATAATTCAAAATCTGTCAAATGTCTATATTTTGCAACTGGTAATTCTCCAAGACTTAAAGGTCCATAGTTAGTTCTTTTAAGTTTTAACACTTTAATACCAACCGCATCACACATGCGTCTTACTTGTCTATTTTTTCCTTCGTGAATAGTAATAGAAATATTTTCTTCATCCAACTTTTCAACTTTAGCCTCACGTGTAACATAATCTCCTATATCTACTCCATTTCTCAAAGCCTCAAGCATTTGTCTTGTAACTTTAGTATCTGTTGTTACAACATATCTTTTATCTATTTCAAACTTAGGGTGCATCAACTTGTTTGCAAAATCTCCATCATTTGTTAGGAGAAGTAATCCTTCTGTATACATGTCTAATCTTCCAATTGGATATACTCTAACATCTTCAAGAATTAAATCTAAAACATTTTTTCTTCCCTTTTCATCACTTGCAGTAGTTACATATCCAACAGGCTTATTTAGCATTAAATATACTTTTTTCTCTTCTTTTGAAATTGTTTTTCCGTCAAGCTCTATCTTATCCTCTAAAGATACTTTGACACCTAAATCTTTAACAACTTCTCCATTTACTTTTATTCTTCCATCTTGTATTAGTTCATCTGCTTTTCTTCTTGAACATACTCCACAAGAAGCAATAAACTTATTTAATCTTTCCATACAATTCACCTTTTTTATTTTTTCACATAAACTATAATATCCATAAGCTTATGTTCATATAGATTTTAGCTGCATTAATTTGCAGCTTTTTCTTTATTTTCTAAAGTTTTTAAAACATTTTCAAAATAATCCGGAAGCTTAGAATCAAACTCAACAAATTCATTAGTTGTAGGATGAATAAAGCCTAAATATTTTGCATGAAGCATTTGCCCTTCAACTTTAAATTTAGGATCTTTTTTACCATAAACCTCATCTCCAACAAGTGGATGATGTAGTGAGGCCATGTGGACTCTAATTTGGTGTGTTCTACCAGTTTCAAGTCTTGCTTCAACTAAAGTTACATTTGAAGCATAAAAACGTTTTAAAACGGTAATATGAGTGACTGCGCTACGTGAATTCTTATCTGTTACAGCCATCTTTTTCCTATACTTAGTACTTCTACCTATAGGTTTATTTATTGTTAATTCATCTTCTTTAATTATTCCTTTAACTAAAGCTACATATTTTCTACTTATACTATGAATTTTAAATTGATCAGATAGTTTTTTGTGTGCATTATCATTTTTAGCAACAACAATAATACCACTAGTATCCTTATCTATTCTATGAACAATTCCAGGTCTTACCACTCCATTAATGCTTGATAATTTTCCTTCATGTGAATGCATTAAAGAATTAACCACTGTTCCAGTATAATTTCCATTTGCAGGATGTACTACCATTCCTTTTGCTTTGTTAATAATGATGATATCTTCATCTTCATAAACTATATCTAGTGGAATATCTTCTGCAACAATGTTTTCTGCTTGCTTTTCCACAATTTCTACATCTATACTATCTCCAAGTTTAACCTTGTATCCAGACTTAACATTTTTCCCATTAACAAGAACTTTTCCATCATCAATTAGGTTTTTTATATAGCTTCTTGTAATATCTTCATTTTTTTCACTTAAATAAATATCCAGTCTTTTGCCTATATCTTCTTTTTCTACGATATAATTCATTTTATCTCCTTATTTAAATAACTTTTCTACTTCTTCTAAAGTATAATTGTACTTCTTATTACAGAAATTACAACATAGTTCTATTCCATTATTTTCTTTACAAATATTTATAGCATCTTCTTTTCCTAGTGCAATAATTGTAGCCTCTATTCTTTTAGATGAGCAATCGCATTTAAGTTTTGCATCTGCTTCAAATACAGTCTCAATATCTTTATCTCCAGTTGAATTAATTGCGATATCATCTATAGTTTGTCCTTCACTCATAAGAGAAGTCATTGAAGGAAGTTTAACATTAATGCTTTCAAGTTTATCTATAACTTCATCCTTGCACTCTGGAAGTGGTTGGATAATATATCCACCTGCGCATTTAACCTTGTTATCTTCTCCAATTAATACACCAACTGAAACAACAGATGGTGTTTGTTCTGAAACATTAAAATAATATGCAAAGTCATCTCCTATTTCACCAGTTAATAATTCAATTGTTCCTATATATGGTTCTTTAAGTCCTATATCTTTAATAACTGTAAGTGTTCCCATTCCTATAGCACCTGAAACATCTAATTTGCCTTCACTATTTAAAGGTAAATCTACAGTAGGATCACTAACATATCCTTTAATATTTAGGTTCTTATCTGCACATACAACAATGCTTCCAATAGGTCCTTCTCCTTTTATTTGTATTGTTAATCTATCGTCATCATTTTTAAGGGTAGATGCAATCATAGAAGCAACAATACATACTCTTCCAAGTGCTGCAGTAGCCAAGTTAGAAAGTCCATGTAAATCTCTAATTTCTTGTACTATTTGAGTTGCATCCACAGCCATTACTCTAACACTTTTATCCCATGCTAAATATTTCTTAATATTACTCATTTTAATCTCCTTAAATTTACCACTATATTTTACCAAATAATACGTGATTTTTCAATGTTTATGTAAATAAAAGCACTAGTAATTTACTAGTGCTTTATTCTAATATATTGAAGTAAAATAGTAACTAATAACTCCATCAACAAAAATGCTTACATTGATTTCAATTTTTTTATTCTCAAATGAAACATTTTCAAAATACAATCTCTCTTTATCAGCATCAACTTTATATTCGTTGATTATTACTTTAGGCTCAATATATTCGCCATTTTCGTCAAATTCTTCTTCAAATTCATCTCTTATAGAGCAGCTTGCAAAAACATTATAGCCTTCTATTTTGTACAACTCATAAAACATTTTTGGTAAATAAACTCTACCAGATTCAATTTTTATAATATCTTCATTTAAATTATCTATATTATGTCTTAAAGAATAATATAGCATTCCTGACACCCTAATACCTTTATTCAATGTAGACGTTAGTGAGTATGGATAACAATTAATTAAATTTACACTTCTTAAGTTATGAAATGAATCTACTATTGATAAATCCACTGCAGATGCTTGCGTATATTCAAATTTTATTTGAGAAACATTTTCTAGAATTTTATACAATTCTTTATCATTTAGTTTCCTACTAATTGTATATTCACGATTAGTATCAAGAACATTTGGTGATGTTACCAAGCTTCTTTCATCATAATTTACAGTATATATTTTTTCATAAGTCATAGTCTCTAATATTGTAGTAAAGTCCATAGCATCTTCTACTTTATATGTTTGCATATCTTTTGGGAATACAGATATTGGTAAATGAGCAGTATAATCAGTTATTCCAACATCAAGATAATCACTTTCTTGATTAATGTCCTCTAAATTCATTTTGAAATCAGAATAATAAACAAACATATCGAATTCATCATTATATGTATAGTTTAGTTTTAGAGATAAAACATCAAAATTCATTTCGCCAGTTTCATAAATGATTTTATTTATTATTTTATTTGAAACGGCATACGCTTCATTAGCATATATACTATCATCAATTGTACAATGATAAATATAATTTATATTTGTATTATAATTATTTTCAGTAAAGCCAAAATCAAAGTAATCTTTATCGTCAATATCTAGTATAATAAAATTATCCTTAAATTGACAATTATTTAAATTAATCAATGGATTTGATAACATACTACTATTTCTTTTTAAAACCAACTTTTTGCAAGAAGGTAATGCTATATTTTTTTCAATTGTTAATTCTGGACAATATATTCTTATTCTATCTTTATATAGCAAATATAGTTCAGATACATTTTCAACTTTATCATCCATAGTTATCATTCTCATATTACTATTTTTCAAAACATTAGGATCTATATATGTTATATTATTATCATTTATATATAGAGTATGTATACTAGCATTACTAAATACATCTGTATTATTATCAAGTTCACACCCAATAAGTGCAACTTCATCAGCTTTAATATTGGCTAGTCCATAGATACCAGGGTTATTATTTAAAGTCAAAAATCTTAATGTATTAAACTCGTTAAAAGCAGATGCATCTTTAATTCCACAATTTTCAGCATTAATATTACCAAGGTTTGGTAGTTTTTTCAATTCACTTAAATCTACAATAGGATTATTAGCCAAATTAATGTAGACAAGATTATCCAATTGAATATTTTCATCAATTCTTTCAATTACATTGTCCTCTAATGAAATTGCTCTATAATTTCCTCCATATAAAAATTTTACCGATTCAATATTACAGTCATTTAAAGTCAAGCTTTCAACATTACTTAAAAATCCGTCATAAAACTCAAGATTCTTATTTCCACTCAAGTCTACACTAGATATTTTTTCAAAATTTTCTAATTGTTTAACTGACTTAATATCATTATTGCTTAAAACAATATTATAATAGTCATTATCCACGTCAATAAAATCAACATCTGTTAAGCCGCAATTAGAAAAATTAATACTAACAGCATCAAATGGAATCTTAATATTTTTTATATTTGGATTATTAGACAAATCTATACTTTTTAAGGTTTCAATTTTTTGAAGAAATGAAGCATCAGTTATATTACAATTATTTAAGGCAAGTTGATATAACTCTTTTTGGTTGCAAATATATTTTATATCTTTTTCTGTAATGTTATAATCAGAAATGCTTATATTTTTGAGAGTTTCCATTTTATTTAAAAAATTAATATCTTTAACTGGATTACCAATTATACTAATAGATGTCAATTTTTCTAAATTACTCAAAGCAGAAAAATCCTCAATTTTATCATTATAAAAATAAACACTAGTTAAGTTGTTCAATTTAGAAAGTTGAGAAATATCTGACAATTCAGAATTTCTTATAGATAAATACATTAAACCTTCAAAATGTTCTATTCCATTTAAACTTTTAATGTTGCAATTATTAAAAGATATGCTAGATATATCATTAATTCGTCCTTTTTTAATCAAAAGTTCTTGAGTATTATCATCATATCCATTAATGCAATAATTTATATTAGACTTCAAAGCATTATATAATTCTTTGTCTTCAATTTTAATTCTTTCATTATTATCTACATATTCAGTTGAAACAGATTTTACTCCCACCATAGAAGATTCAACTGATTTATCTTCATATGAAATGTACAAATACTCTTGGTTTCCATATCCCCATGAATTTACAGCAATATAAGCGCCATCATTACTAGGTTTTTTACTGCAATCAAAATTATCTTTTGAATAATTATCATCCCAACCAATAATTGAAACTGCATGGTAACCAGTTACTTTTTCCTCTCCTGTATAGAAAACATTTACACCACTAACATAGTCAGCACCAGAATTTGGAGATGGTATAGAGCAATAAATACTACCATAATTCATAATATGTTTTTTTATAGTATCTCTGAGTGTTTTAATTTCTTCGTCAGTTTTACCATATGATGATGGAAACATAACATAATCTTGAATATAAACCTTTCCTTCTAACTCACCAATTGCATCTTTGTATTCGTTTACAGAATACTCACCATAAGGGAAATCACTTTCTAATACCATTTTATCTATATATTTGATATAATCTCCACTACCACCATTATGTAGTTTTCTATAATAATTACCATCTGAGTACTCAGAAGATAATATATAATCTACATACATTTCAGATAAATCATAATGTTTTCCCATAGTTAATTCTAAATTGGTTTCAACACATTTTGTTAATGCAAAATCCCAGCACAATCCATATGAACCTTGATTTTTTGTCTCAATTGTTATTTTATCTCTTAAATCAAAAGAGGATGGAATCTTATTTTCGATTTTTTCTTTTTCTTGTTCTTCAATTATTACTTCTATTTCTTCAAATTCAATTTCATATTTTCTTGGAATTACCTCTGATTTTTCTTTTTCTTCTTCATTAAGCTCATTTTCATATTTTTTATATTCTTCTGTATATTCAGCATTTTCCTCTTTTATTTCTTCCACAGTTTTTATAGTAATTTCTGTTTCCTCATTATCGGGCACAGAAACACTATTTTGTGTTTTATCTATATCTGCTACTATTTTTTCTATTATATCTTCTTTTTCCTTTTGAGCGTCAGATTTAGAATAATTTCGCTTTGTTAGATTGTATGAAATTGTTACACTACCTACAACAACAGAAACAAAAATAACAGTAATCAATAATATAGAAATAATAGATGGCCTATTTCTTTTTATATTTTCATTTTCACTAATATTACCTGTTCTTCCCATATAACACCTCTTAACAAACAATACTCTTTCTATTTTAGAATAGCAAATAAGTATAATGAAAACAAGAATAATTCAGTTATATTTTTACTACTAAATAGTTACAAAACCAAAGAAAAGGCGAGTTTATTCGCCTTTTCTAAATCATTTATAATTGCTTATTCTTTCTCTAATTCTTCTAGTTAAAGTTATAGTTGTTCCCTCGTCAACTTTTGAATCTACTATAACTTCATCCATAAACGATTCCATGATTGTAAATCCCATTCCTGCATGTTCTTCCTCTGCCTTTGTAGTGAAAGTTGGAGTCATTGCAAGAGAAATGTCTTCTATTCCTTTCCCAAAATCTTGTATTGTAATTTGAATTGCATTTTCATCTACTTCACCCGTTGCAATAATTTTACCAGATTCATCATCATAAGCATGGTCTATTGCATTAGATACTGCTTCAGATATAGCGGTTTTAATGTCTACAAGTTCATCTACGTGAATATTTAAATTAGATAAAAAAGTAGACAAGCATAATCTAATTGGAGCAAGATTTTCAACATTTGCTTGTGTTTCTATTTTGATATATTTTTTACTCATATCTAACACACTCCATTTTAATATTAGATAATTCAATTATCCTCTTAATATTTTCTGATGCATTTATTACTGTCATTTTTGCTCCAAGCAGTTTTAATAGATTATATCTACCAATTATTAGACCAATTCCAGAACTATCCATAAATGTTACTTCACTCAAATCTAAAACAAATTCTTCTGGTCCATACTTCATTATATATCCATCTATTATTCCTCTTAATGATTTGCAAGATTTAATATCTATTTCTCCTTCCAAAAATATTTCCAACTTATTATTTTCATAATTATACTTTACCAAATGATTCACCTCTTTTTTCTTAATTATACTAAATTGAAAATATGAAATTTGTCACTTTGTGTAGGGTACAAAAAAACTCCTTAAATTAAGGAGTTTTTACAAGTTTTGCATGTACTACAAATCTTCCATTTTTTATTGAATAATCACAAGTAGAAAGTGTTAATATGCTGTCTGCAGCACTTACTTCTACATCTGTACCATATCTACTCTTTTTAACTAAACTAGTTATAAAGTTATCATATTCTGTTTGAGATTCAAATACTGTATCTATATAATAGAATTTTGTTGCATCCACTGAGTATACTGAGAATATTTCATAAGTATACATTCCCTTTGCTGTAGCAAGTTCTATTGTTTTATGTGTTTGATAGAACTCTTCTCTTTTATAATTTAAAAGTGGAGTAAATCTATTATCTGTTTCTGTATTGTGTCCATAGATAATAGTATTAGTCATGTTATCTGCAAGTTTAGATACATCATTTCTATAATCTAAGAATGTTTCGCCCCAATCTTGAGCTTTTGCATCTCTATCATCTCTATAATACTGTGTATTATCGTTTCCTTGGAATATAGGGTAATCTATAGTTGTTCCAGGAACTTTTAACCATGCTTTTGCATCTTTATATGTAACGTTAACTTGAGATAATTCTTTAACCAAGTCTCTTCCTTCTTCTACAGAAGTTTTAACTGGCATATTTTCATCTCCAATAAATATATCATATCCTAATTCTTCACCAGGCTTTTCTAGAGGTTTAGTGCCAACTATTTTATTAAGTACTAAAGCACCTACGCCTACAACAGCTAGTAAAACAATTAGAATTATAACTAAAATCATACCAATATTTTTCTTTTTTTCTTTTGCCATTTTAGCCTCCAATAAAAATCATGATTATTATATCATATATATTTTTTATGTTCAACATAACAAACATAAAAAAAGTTCTACTTTTAAAGTAGAACTCTTAGTTTCAATTATAAATTAATATCGTTAGAATTAATATCGTGAGTTGCCATTTGAGTATACATCATTGTAGATGCAACATCTGTATGTCCTAATAACTCTTGAACAGTTTTTAATTCTGCTCCATCTTCTAACATATGAACTGCAAATGAATGTCTAATAGTATGAGGAGTAATATCCTTGTCTATTTTAGCTTGATCTTTGTATTGTTTTAATATTTTCCAATATCCTTGTCTTGTCATTTTTTGTCCGTTTGTATTAATAAATAGAGTTTTCTCTTCTTCTGTTCTAATTAATAAAGGTCTAACTTTATTCATATATTCTTTTAAGCATTTTAAAGATAAGTTTCCTAGTGGAATGTGTCTTTCAGTATTTTTCTTTTTAACTTTAATGTATCCACCATTTAGGTTAACATCTTCAACTCTTAAAGAAATAAGTTCTGTTACTCTAATACCTGTTGCATATAATATTTCAAGCATAGTTTTATCTCTTTGACCTTTAAGTTCAGAAAGATTTGGTTGCTCTAATAATTTTTCTATTTCAGCTTTAGTTAATATTAAAGGTTCTTTTCTATCTACTTTTGGTGCTTCTACATTTTCTGCAATATTAGTTTCTGCTAATTTTTTATTTACTAAATATCTATAGAAAGCTTTTATTGAAGCTGTGCTTCTAGAAATTGTTGAATTAGATTTTCCTTCAACCATTAAATGATTAATATATTCTTGCATATCTTCACTAGTTAGATCGAATATTTTCTTTCCTTGTTCTTCGAAATAATTACTAAATTGAACGATATCTCTCTCATAAGATGCAAGTGTGTTTTGTGATGCTTGTCTAGCTTTTAAACTGTCAATAAATTCGTCAATTATTATTTTCATTTTCAGTCCTCCCCTTTTAACATTTGTTATTTTACTATATTTTTATGTATTTTGCAAGCATTTTTACAAAAATTATGTAATGTTTATATGTTTATTAAATTATTTTAACTAATATTAGTATAAATGTTTATACAAACACTAGAAATAAGCTGTTCAAAGGCTATAGAAAAGGACATTAAAGATAGTGAAAATACGGAAACAGACAATATATTTAAAGGCTCATTAAATCTAGTTTTTTTAATATTTGTAATAAGTGTAGCAAAAAGAATCAAACCAAACACACAAAACACTTGAGGAATTAATACATCTAAAAAAACAAATTCAGTCCCTCTAATTGGTCCAAGTATACTATATAATGATGAAATATATATCCCTGTAGATATTCCTTTTACTACAAAAAGTGAAGATAAAATAATAGTACAAATATATGTAAATATAGCAGAAACAGCAATAAGCAAAAATAAAGCATTGTGTTTTATTCCATTAACTATAATATTAACACCAGCAAAGTTATCTAGTTTTGTACCATCTAAAGTATTTGTAATTAACTCTTTATACTCATGTCCAATAGGCAATACATTATACATTATTATCCCTATAACTACAGCTACAAAATATAAGCAAGCAAATATTGTAATATCTTTAATATTTTCTCTTATGTACATTATTATCTTTTTAGTCATAAAAAATCACCATATAACACTATATGTTATATGGTGTATTCTTATGCAAATTTTTCTCTTTCACGAACAGCTATCCTATCACATCTGTTATTATACTCATCATCTGCATGGCCTTTTACTTTGTTAAATATAACTTTATGTTTATCCATAAGTTCTAGTAATTTTTCCCAAAGATCCACATTTTTAACAGGTTTCTTATCTGCTTTTCTCCAACCATTCTTTCTCCAAGATTCTATCCAACCTTGCTCTATTGCATTAACAATATATGCACTATCACTATATACTTCTACTTCACAAGGTTCTTTTAAAGCTTCTAACCCTTTAATTACTGCCATCATTTCCATCTTGTTATTTGTTGTACTTTTTTCACCGCCAAATATTTCTTTTTCAACTCCGCCATATATTAAAACTGCTCCATAGCCACCAGGTCCTGGGTTACCAGAACAAGCTCCATCTGTATATAATACTACTTTCTTCATAATGCACCTCACATTGAAATTTTATGTTATTTATGCTAATATATTAACATACAAATTTGCAAATAGCAAGAAAGAAGTGAGTAAATGAAAATAGTTGGAATAATAGCAGAATTTAATCCAATGCATAAAGGTCATAAATATTTAATTGAAAAAGCCAAAGAAATAACTGGTGCAGATACAGCAATTTGTATCATGTCTGGAAATTTCACACAAGCAGGAAATGTTGCACTAGTAGATAAATTCAAAAGAGCAAAAACCGCTCTAGAAAACGGAATAGATGTAGTTATTGAACTCCCTACAATTTATGCAACAGCTAGTGCTGAGTATTTCTCATATGGTGCAGTAAGCATACTAGAAAATCTTGGATGTGTAGACTACATATGCTTTGGAAGTGAAACAGGAGACACAAGAGAACTTATACAAATTGCATATACACTTATACAAAATGAGGAAAGTATATGGGATAAAACTACAAGTTACCTAAAAGAAGGTCTATCTTTTGCAGCAGCTAGACAACAAGCAATTGCAGAATTTTTAACTGAAGACGAAATAATTACAATTACATCTTCAAATAACATACTTGCAATAGAATATATAAAAGCACTAGTTAAATTAAAAAGTAATATACAACCCATTGCAATAAAACGAGATGAAAATATATCTGCAACACATATTAGAGAGTTAATACAACAAGGAAAACTAGATGAAGCTAAATACTTAATGCTAGATGGATATGAAAAAGCCAAATTTGCCAAAAACGAGGATATTATGCAAATGCTATCACATTATCTAGTAACAAGTAAAAAAGAAGATATAGAGGCAATTAGAGACGTTACAGAAGGTTTAGAAAATACATTAAAAGCAAATTCAAATATTTATGATTATCACGAGTTTATACAAGAAACAAAAAGTAAAAGATACCAACTATCCAAGATTAAAAGAATAGCAATTAATTCATTATTAAATATAACTAAAGAAATGCATGAAAGACTATATGATAAAGCATACTATGCACACATACTTGGAATAAACAAATACAAAAAAGGAGATCTTTTATCTTTACTAAATAAGCAAAGTAAGATACCAGTTCTTGCATCAATAAATGATAACATAATAGATAGCTTAAGTGAAGAAAACAAAGAATCAATTAAATTAGATATTAAAGCTACAAATATTCATAACATTATAACTAAAGAAGAACAAGGAAAAGATTATACAAATAGATTATAATATAAAAAGGAAGTAAAAAATACTTCCTTTTTTAAATTATTCCAACAAGCATTGAATCATTATTGTGTATATTATTTTCATTAAAGCTTCCAAGATATGAATAAATTTTCGTTATTCCTTCATTTTCAACTTTTATTACTTTTTGATAATTATAATAGCTAATTATTCTTTCGTCTTCACTATTAAACATATCTCTTCTTTCATCCCTTACAACATAAATTGTATCTTTAGATGAATCATATAATGTATCTATTATTAACATATCTCCTTCAACAGTTGCAGTTATATATCTTAAAAATGCATCTTGTTTATTATTATAATTTTCAAAAAAACTATCCGCCATTTTAGCATTTGCACTTGTTGATATTGTATGTACTAAATAACCATCATTAACAGCTTCATTAAAAGAATAATCTAAAGGTATTTCTTCTACTGATTTAACATTAAAAATTTTATACATCTTATCTATTGTATTTTCTTTTTGTGAACTTGTATCTTCAGCAATACATGAAGTATCATATAAATTTATTATTTTCTTTTTTGGCTTAAAGTCTACAATATTTAAAAGTATCAATACTATAAATGCTATAATAATAGCAATTATTCCAATTACAATGATTATTTTTTTATTCATAAATATCACTCCTAATATATCAATATTATACAACAAATTTAAAAAAAGGAAATAATAAAAGCAGAGATTTATTCTCTGCTCATATTATTTATATTCTACATCTTGTATCTCAAAATCGTAAGCATCACTCTTATGAGTGCCTACAGTAACTATAGTTTCCTCTCCAGGTTTTAAGTTTTCAACCTTAGTATAATCTCCTGAATTCTTTTCTTTAACCACAGCAGATGAAACAGTTTTGTTTCCAACATTTTGCACATACAATGACACACTAACAAGTTTTTCTACTCTATCGTATTCTACAACATAGTAGCCGTTTATTTTCACATCGTTGGTTTGAATAACATTTTGTGTTTGATTCAGTTCAGAAACTCTACCAGATAGATTTCTTGGAGTAATTACTATGAATACTATCATAGCAATAAAGGCTAAAACACCACTTAAAAATATAATAGTTAAAAACCTATCTTGCCTTTTTGCCCATAGATTTGCCTTTCCTTTATATTTTTTCTTTTCTTCAGGTGTATCTGCTTCATACTTCAAAGCTTCTGCCTCATCAATTTTGTCTTCAGTAAAGTATATAGTTATGAAAAATAACGCTATGCATATTATCCACACAATACATAAGACTCCTGCAATACTGCTAAACAAAGCTGCACGATTTGTTAGTTGTATAAGATTTTCGCTCATACACATTCCTCCTTTTCTTACACATATAATCAATGTGTATAAATTTTGAGACTCAATGTAGTCTCAGCTTGCATATTTTATGAGTCTTAAAGATTATACCACACTTGTGTTTTTATGTCAAATAAATAAAAGAAAAAGACAAGTATAAACTTGTCTCTTTCTTATTCTTGAAATTCATATTCTAAAAGCTCTAAATCAAGCTTTGTTGAATTATTTACATTTTGTAAAATCTCGTAGGTCTTTTCTTTATTTGCCTCCATAGAATCTACTTGGATTTTTGCACCTGAAATATTGTCTTTAATTTGAGCATTTAAAAGCTTTTCACCAGAAACGTTAATAACTCGTACTATCATGTTTACTTTAACTTTATTTTTCTCAATTTTTGCATTATATTCACCATTTGCAACTAATCCTTGTTCTTCTAAAGTACAAACTTCTATTCTACTAAGTTTATCATTAAGCTGATCTAGCTTATATGCTCTAGCACTATACACTCCAAATATACCAATGGCTACTATAAAAAACAAAGTAACTAAAACAATATGTACATTTGATCGTCTTGAATATCCATCTCGTAAATCATCAATTTCTGTGTCTAGTTCTTCTCTCTTATTAACTACTTCTTCATTTTCGGTATCACCAGATTTTGCAAGAACATTACCAAACTCCTCTACTTTGTCAAAATATGATCTCATATCGCTTAAGTCTATCCATTGCTTTATCATTGTGTAAAAAAAGCATATAACAGCTATAATACCTGCTATAACAGATAGTACAACTCCAACTGTTCCCAGTCCTTCAATGTTTCGAATTAATTCTAACATTTCTTCATTCATAAAAAAAATCCTCCATTCAAGTAGCCGCAAATTCTTGCGAACTTCTACTAAAGTTTAAATTACTAAACTTCCTACATATTTTAGAAGCACATATATTATACCATTTTACAATTATTATGTCAATCAAAATCATTCTTATAGCTAAAACAAGCATAAAAAAACACGCTCTAATTTCTTAAAGCGTATTTTTTCGTTCATTTAAAATTATATTAATTCAATAATAGCCATTTCAGCTGCATCACCACGTCTAGCAACTAGTTTTACAATTCTTGTATAACCACCTTTTGCTTCGTATTTTGGTGCAATTTCATTGAATAATTTTTCTGTTAAATCTATTGTGTTTCCTTCTGCATCTTTAACTTTGTTTAATGTCTTAAACATTTTTCTTCTAGCTGCAAGTTTAGAAGCACTATCTACTTTAACTTCTTCTTTTACTACTTCTCTGTCGATAACTTCATATTTGTTTCCGTTTTTAGAAGTTTTTTCAACTTTAACTTTTTTACCATTTTTATCTAATTTAGCTCTAGAAATAGTTTTTTCTTTCATTTCGAAATTATCTTTTTCTTTTATAGCTAAATCTATAATGCTATCTGCTAATGGTTTAACTTCTTTAGCTTTTGCAAGAGTTGTTTCAACTCTTCCGTTTAGAATTAAAGAAGTAACTAAGTTATTTAGCATTGCATTTCTATGAGAAGTTGTTCTTGAAAGTTTTCTTGTTCCTGGCATTGTAAATTTCCTCCTTCAATTAGTCTTCTTTACTTTTAAATTCAAGTCCTAAATCTTGTATTTTCTTCACTACTTCGTCTAGTGATTTTTTACCTAGATTTCTTACTTTCATCATGTCTTGTTCTGTTTTGCTTACTACGTCTGCTACTGTGTGAATACCAGCTCTCTTTAAGCAGTTATATGATCTTACTGAGAATTCTAATTCTTCAATTGGTGTTTCAAGAAGTTTATCTTTTAGAGATAATTCTTTTTGAGACATTATTGACATTGTTTTAGCAATCTCAGATAAGTCTATGAACATTTCAAGGTGTTCATCTAATATTCTTGCTGCCATACTTAAAGCTTGGTATGGTTCAATAACTCCGTTAGTCCAGATATCCATAGTTAATTTATCATAGTCTGCATTTTGACCAACTCTTGTTTTTTCAATTTGGAAGTTTACTTTCTTAACTGGTGTGAATATTGAATCTATTGGAAGAGCATTTACTGGTAATTCGTTATCATCATAATTTGCTCTTGTTCCTTCTCTATAGCCTCTACCTTTGATAGCTGTCATATCGATATTTAATTCACATCCTTCATCTACAAATGCAATGTGTAAATCTTTGTTTACAACACTTAATGTAGAATCTGTAATTATATCAGCAGCTGTAACCTCACATGGTCCTTTAGCTCTGATTGATAGTTCTTTTTGATCTCTATCATCAGATTTTAAACAAACTTGTTTTAAGTTTAGAATTAAATCTGTAACACTCTCACTAACACCCGGGATAGTTGAGAATTCATGTGATATACCATCAATTTTAATAGTATCAATAGCATATCCTGGTAGTGAAGAAAGTAATATTCTTCTTAATGAATTACCTAGTGTAATTCCGAACCCTCTCTCTAGTGGTTCAACTTCGAATCTTGCATAAAATGTATCTGCATCAACAGTAACACATTTTATCTCTGGTCTTTGCATCTCAATCATTTTAATTCCTCCTTCTAGCGTGCTCTGATTACACACACTACTTATATTTAAATGATGATTAAAAAACTTATTAATAAAATATTAACTATATTAGTTTCTAGAGTATAACTCAACAATTAGTGATTCTTGAACTTCAAAGTCTAAGTCATCTCTAACTGGAGTTCTAACAATTTTAGCTTCCATTTTGTCTTTGTTATAATCAATCCAAGATGGAACTGCCATGTTTTTGTTTGCTTCTAAAGCATCTACAACAGCTCTGTTTGTTTTCTTAGATTCTCTTACGGCTATAACATCACCAACTCTACAAATGTATGATGGAATGTTAACTTTTTTACCGTTTACTTCTAACATTTCATATGTTACAAGTTGTCTAGCTTCAGCTCTAGATTTACCAACACCCATTCTATATGCAATGTTGTCTAGTCTTAATTCTAGAGTTTGAAGTAATAATTCACCAGTGTTACCATCTCTTCTAGCTGCATCTTCAAAGTATCCTCTGAATTGCTTTTCAGCAACACCGTAAACGAATTTAACTTTTTGTTTTTCTTTTAATTGTACACCGTACTCAGAAAGTTTCTTTCCGTTTTTGTTTACTTTTCTATTTGATTTTTTATCTATACCTATAACTGTAGGATCGATTCCTAGAGCTCTACATCTTTTAAGTATAGGTCCTCTGCTAATTGCCATTTCTTCTTACACCCCCACTATACTCTTCTTCTCTTTGGTGGTCTACAACCATTGTGTGGTATTGGAGTAACATCTTTAATCATGCTTATTTCCAATCCAGCAGCTTGTAAAGATCTAATAGCTGCTTCTCTACCAGAACCAGGTCCTTTTACAAATACTTCAACAGTTTTTAGGCCATGTTCGATTGCTGCATTAGCTGCTGCTTCTGCTGCTTGACCTGCTGCAAAAGGAGTATTTTTTCTAGAACCTTTGAATCCTAGTCCGCCTGCACTAGCCCAAGATAAAACGTTACCTTGAGAATCAGTCATTGTAACTATTGTATTGTTAAATGATGATTGAATGTGTGCAGCACCAGTTGATACGTTCTTTTTAACTTTTTTCTTTGTTACTACTTTTTTCTTAGCCATTTCTAACTATACTCCTTTCTTACCTGCGATTGCTACTGCTTTACCTTTTCTAGTTCTAGCATTAGTTTTTGTTCTTTGTCCACGAACAGGTAATTTTCTTTTATGTCTTTGTCCTCTGTAGCAGTTAATTTCCATTAATCTTTTAATGTTTAATGCTACTTCTTTACGAAGGTCTCCTTCAACAACATAATCTCTTTCGATTATTTCTCTTATTTTAGCTTCTTCTTCTTCAGTAAAATCTTTTACTCTTTTTGTAGTTTCGATACCAGCTTCAGCTAGTATTTTTCTAGATGCAGGACGACCAATTCCATAGATGGCTGTTAGTCCAATTTCTGCAACTTTGTTTTTTGGTAAATCTACTCCAGCTATACGTGCCATTTACTATACCCCCCAATTAACCTTGTCTTTGTTTGTGTTTAGGATTTTCACAGATTACACGAACTACTCCGTTTCTTCTGATTACCTTACACTTCTCACAAATTTTCTTTACAGATGGTCTTACTTTCATTTTAAAATCCTCCTTAAAAAGTTTTGTTAATATATTTAACAAAAGTAAGTATAAAATTATATAATAAATAATCCGTTTAAAAATAAAAGGACTTAAGGCTCATCCTCTTACAGCCGCTTCAAACATGACTATTTATAACTAAATAAAATAATAGGTTACTTACTCTTTCTCCATGTGATTCTACCTTTGTTTAGATCATATGTAGAAAGTTCAACTTTAACTTCATCACCTGGTAATATTTTAATGTAATGCATTCTTAATTTACCAGAAATGTGTGATAATACTTCATGTCCGTTTTGAAGTCTTACTTTAAACATTGCGTTTGGTAGTGCATCTACAACAACGCCTTCAACTTCGATAACATCATCTTTTGGCATTCTTTTACCTCCCTATTATTGATATTGCTATATTTCAAGGCGAAATATAACACATATATTATAGCTTAATTTCTAAATATTGTCAACTACTTTCTTAATTTTTTTGAGTATATAAATGATTTTTGTTTTTGAAGAAAAGAATTTTAAAAAATTGTATCAAAAAATGTATTAGAAATTTAATTTTAGCCAAAGAAAAGACAGACTAAATTAATAGTCTGTCTATTTCAGCTTAGTTTAAAGCATCCTCTACAACTGATTCAGGATTATGTGAGGCATCATAAGTATAAAGCAAACCTTTATCCCTATAGTAATCTAAGATTTCCTTAGCATTTTCTCTATAAGTATTAATACGTTTTGCCAAAGTTTCCTTTGTATCATCTGTTCTAATACTTAAATGTCCTCCACATTTATCGCAAACATCATCAACTTCTGGTGGGAAGTCAATACCATATTGTTCACCGCAGTTGTCGCATTTCTTTCTTTCAAGAATACGTTTAAATGCAAGCTCATCTGGTACTACAAGCTCCATTACTTTAGTAATAGATAAACCATATTTTTCAAATAGTCTATCAAGTTCTACAGCTTGAGCATAAGTTCTTGGATAGCCATCTAGAACAAAACCATTAACACAATCCTTACGAGTTATTCTCTCTTCAAGAAGTGCATTAATCATTGAGTCTGGAACTAACTCTCCACGGCTTAAACTAGCTTTTAGTTCTTCATCTTTTTGGGCTTTTTCTCTCAACATATCTCCAGTTGAAATATGTGGAATATTTAAAGCTTTTGCTAAGATGTCTGAACGTGTACCTTTTCCTGTGGCAGGTCCGCCTGTTAAAATATAAATCATAGCTTTCACCTCTTTATAATTAATTTATTTTTAACAAAAATATATCCTTACAGTTATAATCTAAGTAAAGCTATTAGTATATAGCTCTTATTACGCGAGTTCATATTAATTTTCTCCATAAGTTATATATTTTTACACGCAAATTATAGCACCGCACAAATACTATGTCAACTGAAAAATATAGTTATTTTAATTATTTGTTTTATTCTAGCAAGTGTAGTTTTAAGCAAAATAAAAGAAGGTACATAAGTACCTTCCTAGTTTATTATTTAACTTTATATTTTTGCTTATCTTTTTTTGTCATTGTTAGTATTTCTGGTTCATCCTTAGTTATTAAGATTGTATTTTCATAGTGAGCAGCTAAAGATCCATCTTCTGTAATTATAGTCCATCCATCATCTAGTTCTAATATGTCTGGTTTTCCTTGAATAACCATAGGTTCAACACATATAGTCATTCCAGGTTCAAGTCTTGCACCTCTTCCTGCTTTTCCGTAATTTGGTATACCAGGATCTTCATGCATGTCTCTTCCTATTCCATGTCCTTGAAATTCTCTTACGACACTATAGCCTTGAGATTCAACATATTGTCCTACTGCATGTGAAATATCTCCTACTCTGAAACCAGCTCTGCAATATTTTAGTCCTTCAAAGAAAGCTTGTGTTGTAACATCTATTAGTCTTTGTGCCTCTTTAGAAACTTTTCCTACTACAAATGTTCTAGCAGCATCTCCATTAAATCCATTTTTAAGAGCAACTGTATCCACAGATACAATATCTCCTTCTTTAATTATTTTATGTTTTGATGGAACACCATGTATAACCTCATCATTTATTGATACACATAATGATGCAGGATATGGTGGTACACCTTTTACTCCTATATCATAACCTTTTTCTGCAGGTGTAGCGCCAAGTTCTCTCATCTTGGCTTCTGCAAGTTGATCTAGTTCATAAGTTGTCATACCAGGTTTAATTATTTCTTCTATATAATCGTAAAGTGTAGCTACTACTTTACCAGCTTCACGCATAAGTTCTATTTCTTTTGCATTTTTTATTGTAATCATTTTTTACTCTCTTTCTAAATTTCCATTTGAGCTTCTTCAACAACTCTTTCAGGATGTGCAGAAGCATCAACTGTCATAAGGATTCCCTTATCTCTATAATAATCTAAGATAGGCTTAGAATTTTCTCTATAAGTTTCAATTCTTTTAGATAGTGTTTCTGCTGTATCATCTGTTCTTACTGCTAAATGCCCTCCACAGATATCACATCTACCTTTTCTTTTTGGTGGAAAATCTATACCATAAGATGCTCCACAGTGTGTACATTTGCTTCTTCCAAGAATACGTTTAAAAGCAAGTTCATCTGGAATAGTAAGTTCCATTACTTTAGTAACTGCTCTTCCATATTTTGCAAGTAGAACGTCTAATAGTTCTGCTTGTTTTAATGTTCTTGGATAGCCATCTAAAACAAACCCTTCTTTACAATCATTTTCAAGAATTCTTTGTTCTAAAAGATCTGTTATAATTTCATCTGAAATTAATTCTCCGTTAGATAATTTCTCACGAATTTCTAAATTTTTCTTAGCAACGTTTCTTAGCATATCACCAGTTGAGATATGTGGAATTTCTAACGCATTTGCAAGGATATCTGACCTTGTTCCTTTACCTGTTGCAGGTCCTCCTGTTAAAATATAAATCACTAAAAATCACCTCATTTGACACAAATATTATTACACATTTGATTTTAAAAGTAAAGTTTAAATCACTAGTTTCTCTTAAAAAAACTATTTTTTTAATACTTCCATTATTCTCTCTTTTGAAATTGGTCCTTCCCTTTGTATTTTTATCTCTTCACAAGTACAATCTACTATTGTGCTAGATTGACCAAATGATACTTCACCTTCAACTATTCCTTCTATATTTGGGAAAACTGATTCGATTTCATCTAAAGTTTTACATACTTCTTGTCCACTCAAATTAGCACTAGTTAAAAATAATGGGCTACCAACTTTTTGTATCAATTCCTTTATGAAGTTTAAAGGAAGAATCCTTACAGCTAGTTCATCACTACTTCTTGCACCAGCATTATTGATATATTCAAAAGCTTCTTTTTTCTTTTTTAGAACTATTGTAATAGGTCCTGGCATAAAAGCACGAATCAATTTTTCAGCATTAGAATTTACAATAGCAATTCTTTTAATTTGTTCCTCATTTAAACATAACACAGGGAAAGATTTATTAGCTGGTCTATGCTTAGCATTAACCAAGTTATCAAAAGCTTTTTGTGAATTAATACGAGCACATACTCCATATACTGTATCAGTAGGAATACTAATTACTCCATCATTATTTAATATTTCTGCTAATTCATCTATCTCATTTTGACTATATCTTCTCATTTAAACAACTCCTCTGTTACCTACTTTGCTCTATTATTATACTACTTTATGTAATATTTTTAAAGCGAATTCAATGATTTTAAAGAAAAGAATAGAAAAAGACCAAGATAAATTATATCCTGGTCTTAATAAAACATTTTAAAACATTCTATTGTTTTTCTGTCTCATCCCTTACGAAATCATCTTCAGAAAATCCATTTTCGTCAGTTTCCACAAAGTCGTTATCATTAAAGCCTCGTAAGTCGTCATTTTTGTTTTCTCTTATAATTCCAAACACTATATATAGTATAACAAATATAATTGTTACTCCGACAACTATTAGCAGGTCTGTACTAAAGAAGCCGCCTGTCACAGGCATTGAAAAATTAGTCTCCATATATCTGTACCTCTCTCAGCTTCATATTATATATTCAAATCATATATTCTTCAAGTATTCAATATACTGTTACCATCTACTATACCGGTAAATGCTATATAAATAAAAACACTAGTATCCGCTATATTATATCAAAAAATCTTTTGATAAGGTATAGTTTCAAAATAGTACCCTATAACCTCATCATGCCAAAATAGTAACAAACCTCATACTTTATATAAAGACACTAATTAATTCATTAAATCTAAATCCTATATACTAGTATGAATTTATACGACTATATATCTTCAATATACAATATATTAATAACATCCATGCAAGTGGGCGTTTTAAGTCCAAAATGCATACTCAATTTGCACAAATGACCCTACACAGTCAAATGTAATTTAATGTAGATATTTCAATTAAAAAACTATAAATTTAAATTTATTGAGCTCTCCTACGCAGGCACCCTGGCCTGTTCACACTATAATAATTATCTCTCATTCTTCTCTTCTATAATTTTTTCGTACCTACATTTATCAACCTCTCTCTCTTTAAACGAAATGTTAGGTAATTACAAAACATTTATAAATATATAATGTTTAGCATATAAATAATTATTAAAAAATTTCCGTTCATTTTTTTCCTTTTTAATTTTTCTTTAAAAACTTAAACACTATATATATTATAGATCCTTTTATTTTTTATATACATGTCAAAAAACTATTCTTTAAATCTTTTCCCACACCATTTCCAACATTTACTATAGGTATGGAGTTACACGTATTACTAATAGCATTGGGGGAACTATGTGAAACTATAACCAATTCTAAAGTATAATATCTTAACATATATCATTATTATATAAACCTCACTTCTTTTTTATAATAATCATATCATCTTATATTTTAGTCTCACAATTATCGACTAGTAATTCTATTCTTTTGTTACTTGAATTCTAGCATAACTATTTTTGAGTTTCAACACCAAAACCATAGTTTTATGTATACTTATCGTCTAGCAATAATTATAAAATATTGATTGTTACATATTTGTATAATTTATGTAATATATGTAACATTTAAGATATCAAAAATATCACTTTTTATTGAAATATAGCCATTTCCAAGAGTTTAAAATATGTAAAAAATAATAGTACATTTTTTTTATAAAAAGTGTTGACAAAAAAAGAGATGTTAAATATTATTAACATCTCATTATATTATTCTCCTTTATTTACAGATTCTGCTGTTATTTCTAAAGTAGTATGCTCACCTTTTTTCACCTCAAAATCTACAGCTTTATCTTTAAAGAAATAACCTTTTGGTTCGTAATAGATTTCTAAATTATACTTTCCAACAGGTAAAGCAAACTCATAGTCAGTTGCATATCCATCTGCATCTTCTATTAATGTACCTTCTTCATCATAAATATAAAATCTAACTCCATCTAAAAGATTGTTGTTACCCATTACAAAGCTAACAGTCGTATAACCAAAATCTAAACCATAGATTATAGAGAAGTTTTCAACATAAGCAAATTCTTTTTTATCTAAAGTAACAAATTTTTTATCTGTTCCATCTTTAGAATGAATTCTTCCAATCAAGTAGTTAGTATGTGCAGAAATATCTACAACAGAAAAAACCTTATCTTCAGACAATACCTTTATATAAAAAGTATCTCCACTACTAATTGATTTAATTTCGTTTAAATCTTTATCTAAAAAAATAGCATTTGTGTTTTGCATAAATGAAGCAACACCTACACTAATATCATCATTATATTCTTGACCTAGCAACCTCTTTGTTTCTTCATCAGTATAAGTTGTAAATGTAAGTGGTCCAACAAGAACGCCCCCATCAACTTCTTCTAATGGTTTTTCTAATCCATCAGATTTAACATCTGTTTTTATTTCATAAGGATTATTAATTGCATAATTATAAATTTCTTTTGCTTTGGTAATTATTTTTTTGCATCTTTGATCATCTCTTTTATTTATAGCAACCAAATTGTCTAAAGAAAACTCACCATTTTTCATACTATAGTCTTTAGCATTTACTAACTCAAATACAGCAAGTTGAGTTGCAGCATATGCATCCTCCTCACTGTCAAACCCCATTGTTTTGTAATCCACATTTGGATAACCTTTAAGTAGTAAAGCTACTATTTGACCACTAGTAAAATATCTATTAGCAGTCCATTCACCTTCAACATTATCATTTAAATTATATGATAATGAGTAAGCTACCTTATCTCCAAGCTTGCTATATGCCATTTTAACAGGTTTTCTATCACCGGTATTAATAAAGAGATTATCTAAATCCCTAGTTTGAATTTGAGCCTTATCTCCTCTTAATTCTGAATGATAATACTCTCCTCTAAGTCTTTCAAGTCTTTCATTCTCTTGTATATTATGAACCACTACAAATGCAGTAATCATAGCTATAGCAATAATTGGTAAAACTATCCAATTATACCAATTATCTTTTAATCTATCTTTAAAACTAACTTTTGGTTGTTTTTCAATTTTTTCAACTGACTCCGGTGTATACATGAATTTCAAATACATGTGTCTTATTTTATCAAAAATACTACCATCACTTTTCTTGGATTTCATAATCATTCCTCCTTTTCAACAATATATTTTCCTACCAGAAGGTATTATAGCATAATAATTATGTAAATTCAACAAAAAGATAAAAAAGCGCAAAAAGAAGAGGATAGTTTAACTATCCTCTCCATTTATTACTAACTCAACTATTAGTCTTTTTTAGCTTGTAGTAATCTTACAACTCCATATCCAGATATGCTTACGATAGCTACTGCTAAGATAATCATTAAATCTGCACTTAGAAGACCACCAGTTTTTGGTAATTCTTCTTTAGTGTTGTATACTACAGCTTCTATAGTTTCATTGTTTATTCTTACGTTGAATTGGTAAGTATTGTCATCTCTAATATATCCATTTGGAGCTTTTACTTCTTTGAAGTAGTATGTTCCATATGGAAGTTTTTGAGATTCACATACACCATCTTCACCAGATACAATTTTACCTATTACATTTCCTTCTGCATCCATGATTTCGAATTCTGCTCCAGCAAGTGGAGTATCAGTTCCTTCAATCATTTTGTAGATTCTTAATTGTCCTTTGATGTAGTAGTTTACTAGTTCTGGTATAACTTTTTGTCCATCTTCTACTAATTCTACTTCATACATAGTATTGTCTACAACAATTCCTTCAGGAGCTTTAGTTTCTTGGACGTAGTAAGTTCCTTTTTCATAGTATTTATCTGTTTCAGCTCTACCTTCTTCGTTTGTTACAATGTGGTCAATTTTATTTTTGTCTGAATCGAAGATATCAAATTCAACACCAGCTAGTGGTTCGTGATTTTCATCAACTTTGATTAATTTGATTTTATCTTTTAATTCGTTAACAATTGTTTTCTTAACCACTTGATTGTTTTGTACTAATACAAATGGATGTGCTTCAGTGTCTATTGCAACATTTTCTGGAGCTTTAGTTTCTTTGTAGTAGTATGTTCCAAGAGGTAGTTTTTTAGATGTAGCTTTACCATTAGCATCTGTTACTAGATGATCTACAACATTGTTGTCTTCATCTAAGATATCGAATTCTACACCAGCAAGTGTAGTACCATTTGGAGTAACTTTAGTTATTTCTAAAGAACCATTTTCAGATACTTTTTCATTAATAACTTCTTTAGTTACTACTTGGTTGTTTTCGTTAAGAACAAATTTGTGTTCTTCAGTATCCATTACAACATTGTCTGGAGCTTTAGTTTCTTTATAATAGTAAGTACCTAAAACTAATTGTTTTGAAGTTGCTTTACCATTAGCATCTGTAGTGATATGATCAACTACATTTTTGTTTTCATCTAAGATATCGAATTCAACACCAGAAAGTAGATTTCTGTCTGAATCGTATTTAGTGATTTCTAAAGATCCTTTTGCATAGTGGTTAACTACTTTAACTGCTACAACTTTATTATCAGCTTCTATTTTGAATTCGTATTCTTGAGAGTCAAGTACGTATTCAGCTGGTACACTTACTTCTTTATAGTAGTAAGTACCTGGTTCTAATTTTTCAGTAGTAGCTATACCATTTTCACCAGTTGTAACTGTTTCAACAACATTTTTGTTAGCATCTAAGATGTTGAATGTAACACCTGGGATTGCTCTATCATCGTCGTTTACTTTAGTTATTACTAATTTACCTGGTGCTCTTTGGTTAACGATTTGTTTAATAATGATTTGGTCTTTTTCTTCTATTTTGAATTCATATTGGTTAGTATCCATAATAACATCTGCAGGAGCTTCAACTTCTTGATAGTAGTATGTTCCAAGTGGTAAGTTTTTAGCACCAGCTTGACCATTTTCATTTGTAGTAATTGTAACTACTAAGTTTTTATCTGCATCTAAGATGTTGAATTTAACACCAGCTATTGGAGTTCCTTCTTCATCTTTCTTTTGTATTGCAATTCTACCTTTATATCTTTCGTTTGTAATTGTAGTATAGAAAGTTCTATTTTCAGAATCTACACTAAATCTGTATAAAGTTTCATCCATAATGTATCCTTCTGGAGCACTTATTTCTTTAAATAAGTATGTACCATAGTTTACATCAACAATTGCTTTACCTTCAGCGTCAGTTACTACTTCTGTTAAGTAATGACCTTCACTATCATATATATAGAAAGTTACGTCTTTTAGAGGTTTGTTTGCATCATCTACTTTAGTGATAACTAATCTACCAGTGATTCTTTCGTTAACAAACTTAACATTTGTAACTTCACCAGCTTTAACTGTAATGTTTTGAGTTTTAGTTTTAATTTCATATTGTTCTGGGCAACTTACTTCTTCTAAAGTATAGTTTCCAGCTGGAACTTTATAATATGAAATTTTACCATCAGATCCTGTTGTAGATTCACCTAAAGCATTTCCAGCTTCATCGTATAATCTAAATACAACACCAGCAATTGGTTGATCGTCTTGGTCAACTTTAACTAATTGGATTTCTCCAAGTGTGTTAGCTTTTTCCCAGTTAATTGTTAGTTCAAGTGGAATATTAACAGGTTCAGTATCTATTCTTACATAGTCTTGAACTGTTTCACCAGCTTTAGTATAGATAACACCAACTTTTCTATCTATATCTGATTCAAATTTAATTTGGAATGAAGTTGAATCTTCATTTCTGCTCATTCTTACATATACTGTATCTCCATTATTTAGAGCAGATTTTTCATTTCCATTAGCATCTACAATTCTTGCACTTGCAGGAGCATTTACAAGATATGTTCTAATAGAATTAATTGTTGAAGCATCTGTTCCAGATACGTTTACAGTATATGGTCCAATTAAAGCATCTCCATCCATGTCATCTAAATGAACATTGGCATTGTCAACTGTCATTGTTGGTACTGAAGTATATGGATTAGCTTCAGCTCTTGCAACTAAGCTAGCTGCAGCTGCTGTAGTTTTTCTATAGAAATCTTCCATACCAGCTTTTGGAGTTACATTTTCTACTCTGAAGATTAATCCAGATTTTAATGACTCACCAGTTCTGTTCATAACTTCCCATAGAGCCATTTGTGTAGCCATGTAAGCTTCTTCAGCATTATCTAACCCCATTTGTGCAGGTGTTAGATTTGGATAACCATTCATAAGTATTGACATACCTTGGTCTGACATATAATCTCTAAATGTCATTGTTCCGCTTGGTGCAGGACAAGTATAGTCAATACAATATGCTGTTTCTCCACCTAGTGTACAATTACTATACCATACGTTTTTACCATTGTAAGAGTCATAACCAACAGATACTGCTCCAGGTGAGTAGTATTGATATTGTTGAGCTGTGGCTTTTACGGCAAATGGTCCAAACTCAAGAGTTAGTAATAATACAAGCATTATTATACTAGTTATCTTTAGTTTAAGATTTTTAATATTTTTTACCATATTTACATCCCTCCTATTAACAAACCTATAACTTTTTATCTCTAGTTCACATTATCATTATATCACACTTTTTCGTTTTAGTCAACGGGTTCAAGAGAAAATGCGTTCTTTATTTTACATAATATCGCATTTTTAGTGAACATAAATATGCTAAAAATCGTCTAATCTTACTCGCTGTAACGTTGTAGACTTTTTTTTGTAATATTTTTGCAATTAAAATCTTGCGATATAGTTGTAGCAATTCTTTGAAGGTTTTAAAATATTTTTCCAAAAAAAGAAGAGCGACAAAAAATTTATCACTCTTCTACCCTTTCATAGCCATATTATTACCAGACTCATAGCAACTAATTGCTTTATAAAACAACTTAATTGCTATAAATAAGTATAATAGTCCTACAGCTATTACTATAAGTAACTTAGTTAAACTAAATGACTCTATTATGCTTGCTGGTAAAAATGCCAAGTATGCTGCAGGTACTACAGTATATAACAAGATTTTTGTTCCAATCTTAAATATATTTTCTGGATATGTTGAAAATGTTATTAAAAACATTTGAACATATCTATCTGCAACAACATTAGTATCTCCTATCCATACAGATAGCGATCTAACAATAACTTCTGATGCAAAGAAGAAAACACCTCCAAATGTACCAAGAGCCATAAGCATCAATACTTTAGATATATCTCCTCCACTAGCAATCATTCCTACTACTATTCCATATAAAACATCTCCACATGCGCTAAAAGAACATTTAGATGTAGCAACATTTAGTAATACACCTTTAGGTTGAAGTAAGAAAGAATCTAACCCTCCAGTAATTATATATTCATTAATCTTTTCTATTCCGCCAAAGAAGAAGTATGTTACCCCATAAGCAAAACTAGAAAGTCCCCATATATATAATACATTATTAAAGGTTATATCTACATTCTCTCCTGTTTTACTAAATACTACAGTCCAAAATATTAAAAAAGACGCATTATTTAAAAACATAAAGATTGTTTGAATAATAAAACTAGCCTTATATGCCATAGCAGATTTAATACTAACTTTAATAGCATTAAAAAAATATCTTATATTATTTCTAGCCTCCGTTAACATTTATACTTCTCACTCCTTTCACATTTAATACATATACAGCTACACCAACAACTATTAAGGAAATAATTTGTCCTACTATTAGCATTAAAGCTGAATTTAGATTGTAATTAACTAAAATACTTCCTGGTGGGTAAACAATATATGTTGTAGGTAAAAAGCTTAATATTTTTTGCATTATACTTGGGAAAAACTCAAGTGGAGTAAATACAAGAAGAAGCATTGTCTTAGATATTACTAAATAGAATGATTTATTTTCTTCAGTAATAAATGCCATAAGTCCTATAAATACAAACACCATTATTACAAGTACAAGTGCAAGAATTAATGATAAAGCAAATAGTAGCACTTGAAGAGGCTCAACATGTAATGGGCCACCCATACAAAGTCCAAGTATAATAGCAAATACAAAGTTAATACCTATATTTACAATACTTGTAGCCTCTAAAGCTATTACATATTTCATAAAGCTTAATGGTTTAGAAAGTATATTTGCAATTTCTCCATTTTTAATCATATCCGAAACCTTAATATAGCATCTCTTACCAATTGAATATGCAATAAACTCTCCAACTATGATGTACCAGATAAGTCCAGATCTAGTAAAGCCATCTATTGCATTATCTTTAAGTATATAATCCCATAAAGCATTAAATATGAATATATGCATTGCAAACGATAGCAAAGAAAAAATATAATCTACTTTAAAGTTAAGTTCAGACTTTAGATTAAATTTAAATACAGCTAAATACTTTCTCATAGGCAACTATCTCCTTTCCTTATATAATTTTTTTATTACCTCCTCTAGAGGTGTTGATTCAATTTGAATATCTGTTATATTTCCAATAGAAGTAAAGTATGAAAGCAATTCACCCATTTGAACTTTATTTGTATCAGCTTTAAGTTCAATTTGGTTATGTTCAACTTTTTCAACTGGATACTCAAACTGAGACTTAGTAACGTATTTATCATAAGATATTTTTATTACCTTCTCAGATAAATAGTTTGCCTTTAAGTCTTCCAATGTAGAATCAGTTACAATAGTTCCGTTATTGATAATTATTATCCTATCACATAGCGCTTCAACATCTCCTAAATCATGACTTGTTAAAAATATAGTCGTTCCTTTTTCCTCATTCATCTTCTTTATTATTTGTCTTATACGAGCCTTAGCAAAAATATCTAATCCTATTGTTGGCTCATCTAAGAATATAATCTCTGGTTCATGAAGAATGCTTCCAGCTATTTCACAAATCATTCTTTGTCCTAAAGATAATTTACGAACAACTCTATCTAATAATTCTTCAATCTTAAACATTTGAGAAATCTCTGCAATTTTCTTTTCAGCTTGTTCTTCATTTAGATCATAAATACTACATAGAAGCTTATAACTATCTCTAACAGTTAAGTGCATATATAATTGAGATTTTTGTCCAAACATACATCCTACGTGATAAGCTAATTGTTTTCTTTGTTTTGATGGATTAAATCCTGCAACTTCAATTTGTCCACCACTAGGTTGTATAATACCAGTAAGCATTTTAATAGTTGTAGACTTACCAGCACCATTTGGTCCAATGAACGCTACTATCTCACCCTTTTCTACCTCAAATGAAACGTTTTCAACCGCATTTACATTTGTCACCTTCTTGGCTTTGAAAAAGCCGCCAGCCTTAATCTTAAATGTCTTTTGTAGATTTTTTACACATATTTGCATAATTCGCATCCCTCCTTTAAATTTATTAGAGAACATCCCTTAAATAATTATTTTAAGAATAAAAAAAAGATATCCTCACAAAAAGCTCCTCAATAATGAGACTCCTTTTGTGAAAATATCTTAAAGTGTACCTTACTGTTATAAGGTTTGTGCAGCTCGTTAAAAACTTATGCACACTCTCATGTTATGTTTACATTGTAACATACATTTAGCATTATGTCAACACATTTAATTAAAATTCCCTATAATTTTCCAGGGATATAATATATAAATATATTATATCATTTTTAACTATTCATTTAGACAGAAAAAAAACTAAGGAATTACCCTTAGCTTTTTTCATTATTAAGGAAAGGAAAAGTTTGGGATATTAAAATCCACCATTTCTAAGTAAGTAATTAATACAAGAGACTATTTTATCTGCATGTTTTTTATCTGTACAATAATGTACGTCAACACTTCTTGCAGAATAACCTTCGTGGTATGCGCCACCTTCAGTTAAATAGTTTTGTTTTAACTTAGAAGCTACAAATAATGTAGCAGAGTATTTTGTTTCAAAATGTTTAGCAAGATCTGGGTTGCTGTCTACTGCACCCCACCCATAAAGGTTGTTACGCTTTACAGCATAATTACTTGTACCGTAAGCACTTTCTTCAGCAGCTAAACCCATCATATATAGTGCGTTAACACCATAAGTTTTTTCTGCATCAACGAAAGCTTGGCCAAGACCTGCTAGTTTTGTTCCAGCCAACATTTTTTCTATATCTTCAGCTGTTGCATTTGATGGAGTTCTTAAGTCCATATCTACTGTAACTGTATAGTTTTTAGCAGTAGTTTCAACAACAACTTGTTCTTGAGATTCAGTTTGAGTTTCCTCATCATGTGCCTCAACAACTTGAGATATATTAAAACCGTACTTTTCTTTCATTTGAGAATAAACATTCTCTTGGTTCCCTGTAAATAGAGAACTATTAACGAAAATTGTCATTCCCATTAAAAGTACTGATCCAACTATAATTCCTCTCTTCATTCTTTTTAATCGTTTCCCCCTGATGTTTTTCTTATTGTTTTTATTTTCCATTTTATTAATTCCACCTTTCATTTAAAAAATAATATTTTAATAAGTCAACATCCTGGCATCATCAGTAAAATTTATAGACACAATAAAAAAACGGAGAATACGCATATATTCCCCTAATTATTGAAATATTACCAAATAATAACCTATTAATATTATATCACAAAATTCGTTTTATGTAAACACTTTTGAACAATATTATGTAATTTATAGTATCATTATTGCGTTGATATCATTATAATATTAATATTAATATTAGTACATTATATATATGTATTTTAGGCAAAAAAAGAGAGGAGAATTAACTCCTCAACTTTTCTTAACGATCAACGTTACGGTAGTAAGCTTTCCATGCCATGTCCTTTCTATATTGAACATTAGCATATTGTCTACTTGGTCTTTCAAATCCCCAACAATAAGCTTCAGTAGCTTCATTAATTGAATAAGGATTATTGAAAGTATTCAAGTGTGGTTGATAGAACTGAGATGATTTTAACTCTTTAATTAGAAACTCTAGTTGACAGTCTAAATCATCGTGAGCTTTACCTTTGCTATCGCAATAAGAGAATAGTTGTTGTTTACGGCCATAAGACCATTGAACTATACCATACCCTTCATGGTTATTACCATATTCAACTTTAGCTGGATTTAATCCACTTTCTTGATATAAATTACCAATGATAGCTGCAGTTTGAATATCTGTATATCCATGTTCTTTTAGATAGTCCCAGATAACATTCTCTGTTGTTCTATTTTCTTCCTTTTTGCTTACTTCCTTTTTAACTTCCTCTTCTGCAGGAGCTTGTGTAGAAACTTCTACATTTTCCTCTACTGTTTCAGATTCAGCTTGAACATCTGCATTAACGGTTGTAAATCCGTATTTTTCACGCATAGAAGAATAAACATCTTCTTGTCTTCCATTAAAGAACCACTGCGAGAGCAATACACCTCCAATCACTAGTGCAAACGTTATTATTATCCCCCTCTTTAGTTTTTTTCCCATTTTTGATTCCTCCTTTTTATTCTTTTTATTTTTTATTATTTTGTAGTTTTTGTTTTTTATTTATCTGGGAAGACCAAAAAATAATAGGGGTACTAAATGTATCCCTAAAGTTTTCGGTATACTAAATAAAATATAACTACATATATAATTATACCACATTTTACAGATTATGTCAACTTTAGCAACATACAAAAAAGCTCTAGAAACTAGTTCTAGAGCCATATTTTTAATAATATACTATTATTATTCTTCTTCCTCAACTACTTCAGCAACCTCTTGAGCTGGTATTCCAGTTCTTCTTTGCTTTTCATTAGCAGCTTTATCTTTTCTTAATTGTCCTTCAATTTTTGCAACTAAAGCTTCAATTCCAGTATATAAATCATCTGTATTTTCTTCGGCAAGATAAGTACGAGATTTGTATTCAATTCTCATATCTACGCGATGTTTACCTCTTGATTTGTCTGTAAAAGTAACATGACAAACAGTATTCTCGTCAAAGAATTTGTTTAATTTCTTAATTTTCTTTTCAGTGAAACTCTTTATAGCGTCTGTTGCCTCAATTCTAATTCCTGTTAAATCTAGTTCCATAATAATCACTCCTTTTTATACTTTAATTATATCTTATCTAATTTAATAATTCAAGCTATTTGACAATTTATACTATAACAAATCAAACATATCCATTTGTTCAGATCTTGGCATACCATCCAAACATCCAGATAGTCTTAGTGTTTCAACAGCGGCTTTACCAAGCTTTGCTTTAATTGTCATATCTTCAATAGAAGAGAATTTCTTTCCTTCTGCCATCAACTCCTCACGTGCTGCTACAAGTTTTCTAGCATCAACTTCACCAAATCCAGTAAGTTTTGCAAAAGGTGGTCTAATGCCATCTTCTTCAACAAGGAAATTTACTGCATCAGATTTATATAAATCTACAGGTAGAAAATCTATTCCTCTTTGATTCATTTCAAGAACAAGCTCAAGTATTGGATACATATTTTTATCCTTTGGAGCAGCTGCATTTCCTTGCTTGTCTATCTCATCCATTTTAGCAAGAACACGTTCTTTGCCATAAAGCATAGAATCACTATCAAACTCATCTGCTCTAATAGACATATATGCTGCATAATATGCTTTAGGAATATGTACCTTAAACCATGCAATTCTAAATGCATTTGTAACATAAGCTGCAGCATGAGCTTTAGGGAACATGTATTTTATCTTTTCACAAGAATCTATATACCAATCTGGCACATTATTGTCTATCATTAGTTGCTTATATTCTTCACCCCAAAGTGGTTCTTTTTTCTTAGCAACTTTACCCTTACGAACAGCCTCCATGATTTTAAATGCTTTATCTGGTGGTAGTCCTTTTTGAATTAAGTAAATCATAATATCATCACGACAACAGATTGCTTCTTTTAGGGTAACAATACCTTGCTCAATTAATGTTTGAGCATTGTTTAACCATACATCTGTACCATGTGATAATCCAGATATACGAATAAGTTCATCAAAAGTTGTTGGTTTTGTATCTACAAGCATTCCACGTACAAACTTAGTACCATATTCTGGTACACCATAAGTACCAACCTCAGATTTAATTTGTTCCGGAGTTACTCCAAGAGTTTCAGTAGATCTAAATATTTCCATAGTATCTTTATCATCTAGTGGAATTTTTGTAGGATCAATTCCAGTTAAATCTTGAAGCATACGAATAACTGTAGGATCATCATGACCTAATATATCTAGTTTAAGTAAGTTAGTATCAATTGAGTGATAATCAAAATGAGTTGTTACAATATCTGAACCAAATTCATCTGCTGGATGTTGTACAGGGCAAAATTCATAAATTGTTCTTCCTTTTGGAACAACTATAATTCCACCTGGATGTTGTCCTGTAGTTCTTTTAATACCAGTACATCCTTTAGCTATTCTATTTATTTCTGCTGTAGGAACATCCTTTCCTCTTTCTTCAAAATACTTCTTAACAAATCCAAATGCTGTTTTATCTGCAACTGTACCTATAGTACCAGCTTTATATGTAGTACCAGTACCAAAGATAACTTCAGTATATTTATGTGCTTTAGCTTGGTATTCTCCAGAGAAGTTTAAGTCAATATCTGGCTCTTTATCTCCTTTAAATCCAAGGAATGTTTCAAATGGTATATCCATTCCGTCTTTATCTAAATCTGCTCCACATTTTGGACATTTCTTATCTGGAAGGTCAAATCCATTTGCATATCCATAATCTGTAAAATCTGAATATTTACAATTTGGACATCTGTAATGTGCCTTAAGCGAGTTAACCTCTGTTATACCTGTCATATATGCAGCAAGAGATGATCCAACAGATCCTCTTGAACCAACAATATATCCATGATCATTTGAATCCCATACAAGTTTTTGAGCTATAATATACATTACGGAATATCCATTAGAAATTATAGAGTTTAATTCTTTCTCTAAACGTTCTTGTACAATTTCTGGTAATGGATCACCATAAAGTTTATGTGCTTTATCATAAGCGATGTTTCTGATATCTTGTTCACAACCTTCAATGTGAGGAGGACACTTTTCATCACTAATTGGTGATATTCTCTCACACCAAGAAGCTACAAGATTAGTATTAGTTATAACTATTTCTTTTGCTTTTTCAGGTGAAAGATAATCAAACTCAGCTAGCATTTCATTAGTTGTTCTAAAATATAATGGTGCTTGCATATCTGCATCATCATATCCTTGTCCAGCCTCAATTACTCTTCTGTATATTTCATCCTCTGGTTCTTTAAAGTGAACATCACATGTTGCAACACAAGGTTTACCGGCTTCATCTGCAAGAGATATTATTTGCTTATTTATATCTATTAAATCTTGATGAGTAAGTTTTAAATATTCATCCTCACCATCTTCTTTTTTAATTTTTATTCCTTTTCTTTCATAGAATTCATTATTACCTAGTGGTTGAATTTCTAGGTAATCATAAAAATCTACTATATCTTTTAGTGAATCAAAATCATCTAGATTTGTTCCTGTTTTTTCTTTAAATATTGCTTGGTAAAGTTCTCCTCTTTCACAAGCAGAACCTACAATTAATCCTTCTCTATAACGTCTAAGCATAGAACGATTAATCTTTGGTCGTTTATAATAATTCCACAAATGAGCATAAGATACAAGTTTATATAAGTTTTTAAGTCCAACTCTATTCTTTACAAGAATAATAATATGGTTAGATTGCATCTTACGTCTTTCTTCTCTTGAATCATCAAAAATTGATGTAAAGATATAATCATTAACTTTTAATCCTTCTTTAACTACATCTTCACACATCTTAACAAATACTCTAGCAGTAGCACGAGTATCATTAATAGCTCTATGCGCTCCTTCAAGTGATACACCCAAATACTCTGCAAGAGTTCCTAGTTTATGATTTTCAACTCCGTTATACATCTCTCTAGACATTTCTAGAGTATCTATAACATATGGATTAAATTCTAGTTTTAATTTATCACATTTTGCTTTAATAAATGAAGTATCAAAATGTGCATTATGTGCAACAAGCACACATCCTTTTGTAAATTCCAAGAATTCTGGTAGCATTTTTTCAACAGTAGGCGCATTTTCAACCATTTCATCAGTAATATGAGTTAATTCTTGTACCTCTATTGGAATATGCTTTTCCGGATTAACAAAAGTTGTATATTCATCTATAATCTCACCATTTTTTACTTTACATACAGCAATTTCTGTAATGCCATCTGCTTTTGAATCAAAACCAGTTGTTTCAATATCAAAAACACAATATGTATCTAAATTATCTGGAATATGAACTGGTGAGTCTTTAACAAGATATCCCTCACATCCATATATTATTTGTATTGGTGCAGCATTAAGTATATCTTGTGTACTACTTCCCTTTGGGACAAGTTTTGCGTAGTTATCCATTATTACATGGTTTGCCTCTGGAAAAGATTGAACTACACCATGGTCTGTAATTGCAATTGCAGGATGTCCCCACTTAATTGCTTGTTTTACTAAATCTGTTGCAGAAGTAACTGCATCCATTGCACTCATCTGAGTATGTAGATGAAGTTCTACTCTTTTTTCTTCCGCTTCATCTTTTCTTTCAGGGAATGGTTCACCTTTACAAATATTATTTATCATAATGGATGGTTCATGTGTATATGTATCAAATTGTGGTCTGCCCTGTAGAAGTACAAAACTTCCTTCTTTTAGTTTTCCACCAATGTCTTCAAATTTTTGTTTATCTAAGAACATTTTGCACGCAATAGTATATGTTTTATCCGTAACATCAAGAGTTAACAAAATTTTTCCACTTTTTGTTTCTCTTTCTTCACGTGCAACAATTTGTCCACTTATTGTTACTCTCTCTCCATCTAATTCTACATTTTCAATTTTTGTAATTTGTGGATCTTTTATATCTATACCATAAATAACATTTTCTGGTTGTGGTTGTTTAGCAAGTTCCCTTTCTGCCTTTTCCTCTTCTGTAAGAGGAGCACGTGGTGTAAATGTTCTACCATTTGTACCTGTTTGCATAGGTGGCATAGGTGGAGGTGGAACAGGTATCCCTGTATCCACTGGTGTTTGGTTATATTCTGGATTTAAATCTTCAAGTCTCATCATTTTAGGCCCATTTTCATAGCTATTTGAAAGCTCTGTTAAATCTTTAAATACGACTCTAAAGCCACTACCAAATTGATTATTAATACATTCACTCAAGTATTCATCTAGTCTTTTAATGTATAAGAAATTAGAAAACGGTTTTTCTAAGCTTATCTTTAATACACGCTCATCATTGTCTATATCTATCTTACAATTTTCTAATATATCTTGAGTATATCCATATTTTTTATTAACATTAGATAAAATATCATACACATTTTGAAGTTCTATGTCCATTGGTTTTCCAGTATACTCATAATTTATCTTAAAACTATTAAGTTCATATTGAGTTTTAGCTCTTCTTTCAAATTCTTCTATATCCGCTTGAGGTATATTGTCTTGGCTATAGCTATCTAGAATAACAGAATTAAGTTGTTTAGAAAACTTAATTTCTTTTACATTTGCTAGATTAAACATGTTATCGTCTCTTACACAATTTTTAAATACATCTTTTACTACTTTATCCACAATATAACCTCCTCTTTTTATCTCCCTCATTATACTATTTTTTTTGCCATTTGTAAACGCAAAAATAGTCCAAATGATTATAAAAAAAGACGTGAATTAGTAAAATTCACGTCTAAAACGATTATTAAATTATAATTAAGTTTATTTTTAAATTATATTAAATTAAGTTGTGCAGTAAAGTCATCTGTAAAATTCTTCTCTAAACACTCATAAATTCTTTGTTGTAATAGTTTAACATATTCAACAATTTCTATATCATATCCATCTACTTTTGTACCAATTTTGTCTCCACTGATATAGCTAATCTCATGAGTATAAGCATGTAAAAATGAATCAATAACAATAAAATTAATACTTGAAATATTAAATCCATCATCATACAAAAGTGTAGATTGAACTTTAAAGCTTTCATCTTCTTTTACGTCTTTAAATTCATTATCTATAAACCTATATTTCCAATGTGCTCTTCTAGGAATAGAGATATCATGGATAATCTTTTCATAAACAATTCCATCTATATACAAGTTTTTCTCATATTTATCCATTGGTTCATCTAACAATATGTACATTGTTAAAATATCTAATGCTCTAAATACTTCTTTAGGCTTATATTCACCTTCAACCTGTATAGTAATAGAATTATTTTTATAATTATCTGTAAGAACAATTTTAGTCTCATCCTTTTTTAGTAATATGATATCTTCATCTCTTCCAGGTTCATAAACATTTTTGGCTATTTCTCTTATTTCATCTCTAAAGACATAAATAAAATCTTCTGGTAAACAATGAACATCTGCTTCAGCACCTCTTATTAAGTAACTTTTATACCCGATTTACAATCAAAGCTTTAATAGCTCTACTTATCTTATTCCACATGCCTCGATGAACTAGATCATTTTCTTCTTTTGAATATTCATAGGCTCTGTATCCTATGCGAATAATATCTGCTTGATATTTTACTCCACATTTTAACCCCTCTTTTACTTTCATAATTTAACCTCCTTATTTTTTGACTCTAAGGATGTCTAGCTCAAAAGTTAAAAAGTCTTCTCAATATATTCATTTGTAAACGAATCCATCAGCTCTTTTTGAGCATAAGTTCTGAGTTTCTTAATCTCGTCTGATATAATATCACTAGAAAATCTATTAGCCTCAGAATTGACTAAATAAGTAGCAATTTTTATAACGACTCTACCAATATTTGAATCATAATACTCAGCTGTAGAAAAATCCACTTTTTTATATAGACAAGGCTTCATCTCGTTAAAATAGTTTACCTCATAAGATGTAGACAAATTTTCAGCTACCTCTTCAATTTTTGGATAGCCAACAGGTCTAACTTCTCTCATAACATTTTGTTTTTCTCTAGGCTTTTTAATAAGATTTAAATGCTTATACCATCTAGGTATGTCATTAATCTTTTTAACGAAATCTTTAGTAGTTAATTCTGTTCTAATCATGGTAACTTTAAGTCTATTTGATACAATTATTGAATCAATTAAAAAATCCAAATCTTTTTCATAATTACCAATATGAACATTTTCCCCTCTTGTTTTAATAACAATAAGGTCATCAGCCAGTATTATCTGACAGTCTTTGTTTTGAAAAACATCATACATATCACTGCATTTTGCTTCAGATAAAAAGTATCTTTCGTTTTCAACCTTATCTTCGTCTTCTTCTAACAATGAGTCCTTTAAACATTTGCCTTCAGCCTTAAAATGACTATATCCGTCTAACCTCTAATAAAAGTCCACTAGCAATTAAATCATTTAAGCACTTCTTGCCTCCAACATAAGAAATTTTGATAAGTTCACCAGTAAAAATGTCTTTTTTGCAATCCTTTTTCTCATCATACATCATAATCTTATCCTCCTTATATATTAATATTTTGAGTAATATATATATTGAAACGCCAAAATTATACCATACCATACTTATTATGTCAAACAAAAAAGCACATAAGATATACTTATGTGCTATATTCTCTTTTTAATATTTTCTTATTTTTATAGCATTTCCTGATTCAAATAGTTCAACATGTTCAAGTGCTTTTCCTGTTCCTACCGCAACACATGATTGAGCATCTTCTGCAATCATAACAGGAATTCCTGTTTTTTCTGCTATTAGTTTATCTAGTCCCCATACAAGACCACCACCACCAGTGATATATATACCACGTTCAGAAACATCTGCAACAAGTTCTGGTGGAGTTTCTTCTAATACTTGATGAACTCCATCTAGTATCTTTTCTGCGCACTCTTGAAGTGCAGCATAAGTATCTTCAGTTGATACTTCTATCTCTACAGGAAGACCAGTAGTAATATTTCTACCCTTTACTGTCATTCTTTCAACAACAGATTTAGGATACATACATCCTATATTTATTTTTATATCTTCGCTGTTCTCTCGCCAAGCATAACATTTCTTGTTTTCTTGATATAACGAATAATGGCTTCATCAAATTTATCTCCTGCCATCTTAATTGATGTGCTCTTTACAGAACCACCAAGTGAAATAACAGCAATATCTGATGTTCCACCACCTATATCTACAATCATGCTACCATATGGTTTAGTAATATCTAGTCCAGCACCAATTGCAGCAGCAATAGGTTCTTCAATTAAATATACTTTTCTAGCTCCAGCATGACTTGCCGCATCAATAACAGCTTTTCTTTCTACTTCAGTTACTCTTGAAGGGACACATATCATAATCTTTGGTGCAAATACGAATTTACCACACACTTTATTTATAAAATACTTAAGCATTTTTTCAGTAATAGTATAATCTGATATTACACCATCTTTTAGTGGTCTAAGCGCAACAATATTACCTGGAGTTCTTCCAAGCATTTTACGTGCCTCTTGTCCTACTGCAAGCACTTGATTAGTATTCTTGTCTATTGCAACTACTGAAGGCTCTCTTAAAACAATGCCTTTTCCTTTAACATATACAAGGATAGTTGCAGTTCCTAGGTCTATTCCTATATCTTGTCCGCCAAAGATCACATTAATCCCCTCTTTTCTGTTACAATTATATTACATCTAGGGCTATTTTGCAACCATTATTTTCTAACTTATCTTGCTATACTTTAATTTTGTAGCCATTCCTCCCCTTAAATGACGTTCAGCTTTGTTATAATCCAATATTTTCTTTGCTTCCTTAGCAAGAGAAGGACTAAACTTTAGAAGTCTTTCAGATACATCTTTATGTACAGTCGATTTTGAAGTACCAAAATACTTTGCAGTAGCACGTACAGTAGCTCTATTTTCAATTATATAATTAGCAAAAGATTTTGCTCTTAATTCTATATCTGTCATATATACCTCCTAATTAAAAATATATGTAGGATCTACACTTTTTTCTCCTAAATATACAGCAAGATGTAAATGTGAATCATCTAGGAATTCACTTTTTGCTGTTTTACCTACTCTACCAATTCGTTGTCCTTTTACAACTTTATCTCCAACACTTACAAATACATTTTCATCTAGATTTGAATATTGACTATAGTATCCTGCAATATGTGATATAACTATAGTTTTTCCAAGAAGTGCATCATCATATACATTAATTACCTCACCTTTTTCCATAGACAAAACCAAAGTTCCTTCTTCTGATGCAACATCTATACCATCATGCGTTTTCCATTTATTTAATGTTTTAGAAAACACAACTTTTTCCGGCGAATAAATTTTTTGTATCTGTCCATCCAAAGGTTTAGAAAATATAAGTTTTTCCTCATATTTAGTTGCATATACTAATTCATTATCTACATCTTCAACACTAGAAAAAGTTGCTACACTATCTAAAGGCTTTGCATAAATCTTACTAGTATCTACTTTTGAACCTTTTACTAAATCATTAAATTCTCCAAGTCTAAACCCTAAACTAAGTGTTAAAGATATTAAAAGTACCATAGATGTTAGTATTTTAACCCCTTGCTTTTTAGATATAACTTCTTCATTTTTTACATATCCTTTTCTTTCAGAATCCGAGAATTCAGCCTTTTCTTTGTTATTTAGAATATTATCTAACAAACCATTCAATTTAATTTTCATAATCTCTCCCTCTTCTTTTGTTTAATTAATTTTAGTAATATCCACGCCAGTATAATAATGTTGGATTATATCTTTATAGCTTGCACCTTGTTTTGCTAAAGTATCTGCTCCTACTTGACTCATTCCTACACCATGTCCAAAGCCCTTAACTAAAAATACCAATTCATCTCCTTCTATGTTAATAGTAAAGTTCGTACTTTTAAGTCCAAAAAATTGTCTTAAATCTGTTGCATCAACTAAAGAGCCAGCAAGAGTGAGATCTTTAACTCTTCCACTATCTGTATAACTATTAATTTTAATATTTTGGATATCTTCAATACTTAGTTCATTATAATAACCTTTTTCTATTAGCAGATTTTTAAACTTAACAAATGAAACTCTACATTCAGATTCAGAATTATCATAAGGATGTTCAACACTTTCAACAGACCTAAGATATGGAACATCTTCGTGATTCCAAATAGCACGAGCATCTTCTGTTCTCATATAGCTACTTGAATGAAATAGTGCATTGATTATATTTCCATCATAAGTAATTATTTCACCATCAGTATCAAGTATTGCTTTTTTAATTTTTTCTTCACCAAGATCTATTTCCTCACTCGAATACTTCTTTTCTTCTTTCCATATTCTTTCTAAATCACAAAGATCTAGAAATGCTTGGCAATGAGCATAGTCATCACAGACATCTGCCACATCTTCTAAATTCTTTTCAATCTTGTTATATAAATATGTTCTAGCAACAACTGCCTGTGCTTTCAAAGCTTCAAATTCGAATTTAAAAGGCATTTCAGATGCCACAACACATAACATGTAGTAATTTAAGTTAAGTTCTTCTATTTCGCCTGTTTTGTGTCTTAGAAGGGCAATGTTATCTTTAGATTGAAACTCTAAATCACTAATATGATGTATCTCTTCATTAATTTCATTATTACCATTATTATTTTTGTTATTAATTACAACTAAAATAACTAACAAACTTATAGCAAAGAGCAAAAAAGCAAGTCTAGCTTTCAAGATATATCCTCCTACTACATATCTATTCTAGACTTGCTATATTATTATAATAACGTGTAATTTAGACAAAAAAAGAACAGGATTTCTCCTGTTCAATTTTATTGTATGTCATCGGCAGCTCTTGCATCTATATCATATAGAAGAACTGTTCCTCTAACAAAATTATATGTATCTTGATTGTCTATTACCCAAATACCATTTTCAAGTTGTAATCTTAAACTTGAATCTTGGTTAATAGGCTGAGTTGGATTTGAAAAACCAAGGTATCCTTCATAATCCCATTGAGTAGTGTTTGGCGCATTATTAACAGACTTATTTAAAACATTATATGATATTGTTTCACTTAAAGAAGCATCGAAACATGAAATATCAAATTTTACACCAATATATCCATCTTTTAATGCATTATCCACATTATCCCCCGCTCTAACAGCAATAGTTGTATTTGGAAGTTTAAACTCACCATACCATGTTTGAATATATCCATCATCATCTAATGCCATCATTGAATCTGTTAGCGAGAACTCACCAGATGAACTACCTATATTTAAGCTTTCTTGTTTTGTAGACATATTACTTACATTTGATGCAAATGTATCTGTAGTATATCTACTTCCATCATTTGGAATAAAGAATATATTATAGTTACTTCCTATAAATTTCTTATACTTGTCACTATCATCTTTATAATACAAATCTATATCCTTAATTATATTTGTACCATCCTTAGACAAATAATAATATGATGGTTTAATATTAATCTTTCTAGAATTAATTCCAGAAGGACTTGGACTATAATATCCACTCGTTTTAACACTATATGCTATTCTATATCCAAGTTTTGGAGCATTAACATAGCTTGCAGTCGTATGTTTGTATGGTCCAAGTGGTAATGTTCTATTAGAAGAAGTACCATTTATATGAATATTATTTCTATCTAGTAAAGCAGTACTTTCTTTATTTCCAATACTTGTAATTAGCATACGTCTAATACCAGAATAATAGCTATTATTTGCAAGTTCCATAGAATCGTTCTTTCTAAATACACTTTTGAAAGCAACATCACTACAATCTGTAATTTGGAAATCAAAAATCTTTGATGCTGTTTTTACTGCTACAGAATACATAGCAAAATAATAACCATCACCATACATTTTTGCTCCTTTAGTAAACTCTGGATCTGTATGATTTTCAGAAAACTCTATATCATTTGAAAAGTTTGCAGTGTTATCCCCACTATCAGTTAAATATTTTCTTTGAGAAGGATCCAAAGTTTTATCTACCTGAATTTCAAGTTCTTGACCTGCAACCTCATAAAGAAGTTCTGTAGAAGGCATATTTTTAGCTGCAGCAAGAATAATTATTTTATGATTTGAATTATCTCTAGACAAAGTTTCATTTGGTGCAACTTGTCCATAGAAATACGTAATACCATTATTGTATCTTCCTTGGTTTGTAAGTCTAACTACTTTACCCTTTTCATATACTTGACCATTATGAATAATATCAAAATCAAATATTAGATAGTAGTAAGTTACAAACTTAGCTTTTTGCTCTGCTGTTATATTATTATAATATGTAAAATCTAGGTCACCCTGACTTAATTGAATTTCAAATGTTGCATCATCTGCAAGTATTACAGTTGATGAATTAATAACCGAATGATCTATTGATGCATTTCCTGTTACTGTAACTTGTGGTTGATTTAGTTTAACAGGAGTAAATATATTAATATAATGATCGTTTGTAGATGTATAAGATAACTCGCCACCAACATCTGCATTAGCTATTACATTATATTCTGTGTAATACACTTTTCCTTTTGCACTTCTAAGACCATTTAAAGCATCATTTTTTGTAATAATATTAGCATCAAAATCCGCTTTTCCAGTTGGATATCCATCTATATCATCAAGATCTCCTCTACCTGGTAAAAATGTTGAATCACTAGCATTGTAATTGTTTACCATGTTCATTAACACAGATTTTACTCCATCTTGAGTTACTACTGGTACAGGTGAAACATCACCAACACCACCAAAAGCAGCCGCAGGATCTGTATTACTTACAAGAGTTCCTGTGATTTCTATCTGACCATTTAATCCTATATGTTTAGATTCAGAAGATATTAATTCTGCTCTATTCAATCTATATACAGAATATCTATTAACCTTATATCTAACTTTTCCATTACTAATTACTTTTTCATATGCTAAATCTTTAACAAAATAACTTGGTGTTTCAAAGTATGGATAAATATACTCTCCTGATGGCACATAGGTTACATTAGATGTAAGACCAGCATCATTTCCGTTCCACACACTAGTATTAGAATATAGCTTTGGACTAACATTATTTGAGCTAGATGGTCTATAATAGAAATCTATAATAGTGACATCATTATTATTTGATTGCATTGTTTTAAACACAGCATTAGAATTTAGATTTCCAGATGTAACATCTAATTCAGCAGTACCGCTTTTAATTCCACTTCGTTTTTGTTCCATAATTGCATATGCTTCATCTAAACTTGGCATAGTGCAAACATTATATCCAGAATAAGCATAATGAACTAAGTTATTCTCTATTACAAGTGTCTTTGTAATTTCCATTGTTGAAGATACAGGATATTCATAATATTCACTATAAGCAATAGTTGCATCATCTGCAGTAGAATTAGCAATAAGAGAACTATTACCAGCATTATCTATTGCTTCTTGTGATACATTTGCAAGTCCATTAATTATATTTCCACTCATATCCAAATGTCTTACAAAAACTTCTCTTCCATTTTCATATGCAAATACTTTTGGACAAAGTATTATATTTAATATAATTAGTAATGAGAATAACAAGATTTTTTTCTTCATGTTATACCTCCTTACTTAATACACTGCCACTATTTTTTACAATTAGTTTACTAATTGGTGTTTCAACAACAAATAGTGTTTCAGATGTATCATTCTTTGCAAGTATTGCATCTATATATATTGTAGCTTGAGTATCATTATATGTAACATTTGTATCTCCAAACAACAAATTATCTTTTGTATTAGAAGACTCTACAGTTATATCTAGTTTTACTCTAACTCTATAATCTTTTCCATCAAAATACACACATGGCATTTGAACAGTAGATTTACCAGTAAGCTTAATATTGTTTGCTTTAACATAATTTACATATTGTTCTAGTTTTTGATCATCAAATTGTTCATATGCATATTTTTTTAATTTTCTTTTCATCTGTGCTGTAGATATTGTTGCACTATCTACAGTAAGTAGATAATCATAATATCCTTCAACATATGTTTTAATTTGTGTAAAATATTGTTTATTATTTGGATAGTATTCAACAGGAGAAATAAATCCTTCTCCACCATCATTAATAAACGGAATCTCATACACTTCTTTGTTAACATTGGCTAAAGTATATGTATATCTATCAGCATTTGTTGGTATTTTTTCTTCATTAATATTAATCTTTGCATCTCCAACAGTTATAGTATTATACTTTTCAGCAAAATTAATTATTAACTCATTTAGTTTTCCTTTATATAGTTTTTTACCACCTTTAATTTTACTTGTATTTACTGTTATAATTCCAGAGTTAAGCATATCTTTTATTGCAAGTTGTTGATCTGGATTATATGCATTGATATCTTTTACATTAAAATTATCTTCAGTGTCTGGTTCAATATTTAAAGCTTTTGCCTTTATATTGTACATCCAAACTAGTACTTCTTGGTATTTAACTTTGTCATTTGCATTTGAAGCATTAACCTCTTCACGAGTAACAAATCCTTGTTTTATAGCATATTCTACCCAAATAGCATTAGGATATGTTTCTTCAGTAGGAAGAGCTATTCCCTCAATTGAAGAAACATTATATAAACACGCAAGAAGCATCTTTACAGCTTCAGATTTTGTAACTTTATCTGAAGTATTACATCTTCCATTCTCATATACTTGAGAAAAGCCATAAAGATCCATTTTTTCTTCATATTTTTCATATTTACTATAGTTTCTATTTGCTAAGATGTAACTAACAATAATGACTGTGGCTACAACTATTACAGCAACTATAGATAGCAGTGTTATTCTTATTCTATAACTTTTTTTATTCTTTTCAATTTCTTCTAAACGTTCTTCTTCATTATTATATGAAGGAACAAAGCCATCAGCCATTAATGCACCTCCCTCTCTTATGGATTACAAATTGGACAAGGATAGAATCCTTCAAAAGTTTGTTTTACTCCATTAAATGTTCCAGTTGCCACACTAGTTGCAGCTTCTTGTTTAGATGTTGCAAATCTTGGTGACATATCTGATATTTTACTTAATCTATATTCTGGACAATTTACATCTTTATGATATAAATTCATTTGTATTTGTGAATCTTTACTTGGAGCAGTAAAATAATATCTTGTTGCACCCTCAAGTGAACTTACTCCAAATGCTTTAGTATTTAAATATCTATTACCTATAGATACACCTTGTACAAAAGCAACTATTCCAACATTATCTACCATATCATACATTTCATCATCTGTAGTTGTTGGAAATGAAAAGTTATATGAAACTCCTGCTTGTTTAGCATAAAGATTGTTATCATTTACAGCATAACTTAACTCATTTGCAACTGTTGTTGATATAATTGATGATCTTAAGTCTAAAAGTGTTGAAACAACATTAGATTTTAATGTATTTTTAGCACCAGAGTCTAGAACTCCTGCTATAAGTTCGTCATTATTTGAAGCATCTCCTAAATAGAAAGTCTCTGTAGGAATATCTTCATTAAACATGTAATTATATCCTCTATGAGTTACACTAGTATCCATAGTAAATTCAATTGTATGAACTGAAACAGCATTAGAAGTTTCAATTCCTGGTACCATTTGATAATCTCCATTGACTCTTACAATAGAATAACTATATGTAAAATATCTTTTTGGTTTAAGAACTCTAACAACTGCATTAGTACCATCTGGAGCGACAACCGATTCATTTTTAGAGACTCTTACACCATCATATTCAATTACAGCTACTGCAGGGACAAAAAGGTCTAAATACGATTCTGCATATTCATTTCCTTTAATACCAAAAGTTGTATAAAGTGAATCAAAGAAAGAATCTACACCAACTTTTGCATTAACATTGATTTTCTTGTTCATAGAATCTGAATATCCATAGTCTATCTTTTTGTCTTGGCTCTCTACTTGTTTCATTTGATAAGCCGCATCATCTAAAGCTGAATTAATAACTTTTTCGTAATACATTTCCATTTCTTCTGCTTTGATAGTAAATGTTATATTAATATATAGTACTATCATAAATGGAAGTATTATTGCTATGAACACTAAAGCAAAATCTGTACTTTTCACCTTTTCACCTCCTCTTATAGCTCAGGTATTGTAACTGAAGAATTAATTTTTATATCTAAATTTTGAGAATTTGCACTAGAGTTTTTAGAAAACTTACCTTGTATAATATTTGCTGGTAAGAAACATCTAAATGTATTATACTCATAATTTGAAAAATATGTATTAGATTTTGTTTCATCTAGAACAAATTCTACTATATATTCACCCTCATCACTACCAGTAGTAATTGATGATGGAGAAATATAACAGTTTGGAAGCTCTCCTACCAAACGTATATTATCTGTTATTTTACTTGCTATATTTGTATCATCATCATTTAATATTTTAACTTTAAATTTAAAAATTCTATTTGATGCAATACTAAAATTGTATTCTGGATTTCCATTAACATTTGGTTCTGCTGGATCTTGTAGTTCAACTTTAACTAAAATATCGCTTTGGAAAAGTTGAGCAACTTCAGCATTTTTCCATGTATTGTTCTTAACTATTGCTCCATAGCTAATATTTACCTTTTGCTTAGTAGCTCCTGGAGAAATAATACTAAGTATTGAAGAAGCCATAGTAGTATTTGTGTTCTTTACATTAACATATACCTTGTCTCCTTCATCTAAGAAAAACACATCATTCTTTAAGCTATTATCTCTATCTATAATATTACTTGTTCTTCCAGTTTCTTCATTAAATATATCTTTATTAAAATATGATTCATATTGCTCTATATAAGTATCTCCACTACCATTTGGATCATTTGTTAATAATCGTTTTTGTACTTCAACTTGAACATCATATGAATTAGCTGTTTGTCCAAGTCTATTAATGAAATTATCATAAGATGTTTGATCAATGTAACCATTATTTGTTACTTCATCTACAAATGTGGTAACAGCTTTAAGAGCAACATTATATGAAATATCATCTTGTCTTTCAAAGTAATTATACAAAGGAAGTAACAGTAATAATATAACTAAGAATATGGTTGCAACAATCATACTAAGTGTATCTTTCATATTACCATTCCTCCTGTAGTTCTTCGTCTGTAGCTTTTATAATATTTAAATAAGTCACATTCTCATTTGAATTTCTTCCTACAGTTAATATATATTGTGTATTATTTCCAAGTTTTTGCATTAAGTCTTTATATGATAAATCTGTTCTTTCTAAATAGATTGGAGATTCGTTTTTTGTATTAAGATTAATGCTTAAAACAACTGAATTATCTACTATATTATCAGATAATCTGTCTTTTTTAATATAGTTATAATAATATGACACAACTTCTTGGCTAGATAATATCAAATGTCTATCTGCTTGCAAAGAAATATTAACGCCATCATTAGATAAGTCATGCATATATTCATACACACGGTCTGTATAAGACATTAAAGATGAGAATAGGAAAATTGTTAAAGACAAAGCTATAACAAATATAAATGTATATATACCAATATACAAAGCTTCATTTACACTATCCATATTCTCACCTCCTAATTAATTATTCATTATTTTAAATTTTAAATTATTTTTTAGTAAATGTAATTGTTGTTTTAGGTACTCCATTATACTCTATCTCTTCAACAGTAGCTAAATATAACTCATCATATGCAAGAGCGCCTGAATCTCTTTCTTGATTTATATATGAAAGTCCAGAATCTGTATTTACGATTTGTCCTTTATATATAACAACAACTAAATCTTTTTTATAATATTTATTTGCACAATTAATAACATCAAGACCTGTTTTTTCTGTATAGTTATATTGTGAAAACTCATCAAAAGAAGATAGTAATGATGTGTTAGATTTATTAACATTTCCATAAATATCTCTCATTTGAGTAAATATTGTTATTATTCCTGATACAAGAATTAATGTAACAAAAATACCAACACCAAGTGTTAAGGCTCTATTAACATTATCTCCCACATCTACTCCTCCTTTCTATTTTATTCCATATCTCTGTTGATCTACTTTAAAGTTTTCTTTCAATTCTTCTTCTGTAAGTGCTCTATTATATACTCTTACACAATAAATTGTTCCTTTAAATGTAGTTTCTGCACCTGCACCAGCAAGTGGATTTCCACCTAGAATAAAGGTTGTACCAGTTGCAGGTTTTACCATATTGTTATCATAAGGTATACCTTCGTATTTACCATTTATTCCAAATAATTGTGCAGATGTTTCATAAACAAAATTATCTGCTCCAAGTTGTAGTTCCATTTTACCTAGTGAACCAGAAAGTGAATATACTTTATTTGCTTGAATAATTGAATCACTAACTGTAACATCAGATAAGCCTTCAGTTGTATAAACATCAAAAGAAGCTTTTCCTCTCTTTAGTATCGATTCGTTAGTTAAAGTATTAAACATAAGTCCTGCTCCACCATCATTGATAGAACTTAATACAGATTGAGTAGTACTATCTACATCTGTAACACTATCAAATTTGCATACAACTTCAATAGTAAATTCATCACTATCAAAATCGTTTAATGAAACATATTCTTTTCCGGTAAAGTGTAATCCATTGTATATCCATCCAGATTCATCATTAAAATCAAAACCTGAAAGTGTAGCATTATTACCATTGCCACTAATATCTGTCCAAACATCTGTTGAGTTTGAGTGTGTAGCTCCATTATTATATTCACCATTAAGTAGCATTACCATTCCAGTAGTAATATATGAGTTAATTAATGTATTACTTCCACTATCTGGTGGTGCATCCTCTGGATTATAGTTTGTACTATCTTCAACAATTGTTTTATCTCTATAAGTTTCTGCTTTAATTGAGCCACCATAATTTACATATATTTTTGTATTGTGTGTTCTAGCAGCACCAAAAGTTACCAAATTAAATATTAATGATGCAGCTGTAGTATTTTTATTCTTAACAATAATATTAAATTCATCACCTTTATTCATAGTATATACTTGAGTTACACTATTTGGCATATATATACTATTTAAAGCTGGTAAATTTCTATAATCCATTAACTTATAACTATCAAGTGATGTATTAACAGAAAGAGTTCTATCTTTAGAACTAATTACATCTAATATTTGTTCTTCAGTGTATTTCTTTTCTGCTAAATCATAAGCTAGTACTAAATTGTTATATGTTCCTGCTAATGAACCAGAATCCACAGTGATTGTTCCTGATTCATATTGAGATTTATATAAATTATAATCAAATTTAGCACGAATAGTAGTTAAATCATCTGTATAAGAATAAATAACAGGATTATATACCTTAGCTGTATGTTCCATATAAATATCATAACTATTTCTTGTAGTAGAAAGCTTTGCTACAAAATCATTATACATTTCATTTGAAATATATCCTTTAGCTTCAACACTATCCACAAAATCTGTAGTAATTTTTAGTGCTAAAGCATAAGAAATGTCATCCTCTTTTTCATAAGCAATATATACAGGTAATATAAAAAAGATGATGACAGATATTAGTATTGCTACTACTTTTTGTAAAACCCCATCCATATTATACTCCCCTTATTGTTATTATCATTGAACCAACATCACTATCTAATTCATCAACAGTTATAACAAAATCTTGATTATCCATTAGATATCTAGATGCTCTATCAAAATTATATTTTCTTAAATTATTATCTTTAGAATGAATAGTTATATCTGGATAACTTTGAATATTCCCAGATGAATCTATGTACTTAATATTAGTTAATATCATTTCAACATTTACGTCTTGTACATAATAATTAATTAAATTTCTAACGCTAGTGCCTTTAATATAGTTTCCAGTATTACTCATAAGAAGTGTAGATTCAATGTCACCACGATAAACTCTACTATAGTCATAACCGCCGCCAACATTTCTAACCAAGTCTAAACTTGAATTAAAGAAAATAATAATTGCTGAAACAGTTAGTATTCCAATAAATACTGATACACCAATTATTATAGCAGTATAAAGATTATCCTCTTCCATTGCACCTACCTCCTTTCTTCTAGAAACATTTTAAAAATTTTTATAACAAATATCTTTAAAATATCCCTATATAATGTTCAAGGTATATAATTTTTTGAATTATATACCTTGAAATTATTCCAATATAAAATTAATTATTTTCTTTTAAATAGTATTCCTAAAACTGCATCTCCAGATGAAGTTTTAATAAGTTCTGCATGATATGTAGCTGAGTTTGGTACATAGTTTTCAGAACTTGATGATCTTAAAGAACTAACTTTAGTAGCTGATTCATCTCCAGCAAATTGAATAGGTTTATCTATTGTGTTAGTTCCGTTTCCTTTAGCAACACCTAATTCTAGGATATTTCCGCCTGAAGTAGCTTGTACTTCAATGATCATATCTTTGTAGTATTGATCAGCAGCAGCTATAACTTGAGCACCTTTAACGTCAACATCATCATAATCTCTATATAATGAATTAACTAATGCATCATTTAAACTAATAACCTTATTTGTTCCTTCACCGATTAACCCTGTTGCTAAATTAACAAGTGCCATTACTGCAGCAATAATTAATAATGTAATGAAAAGTCCAACACCTATCATTATTGCTTTTTGTGCATTATCCATTTTTATTCCTCCTTTACACAATTTATTAAAACATCTTTTAGATGATTTAAACTAAAAACTCATTTGGCTAAAGTAATTAACCATTTGTAACATACTTACAATTAAAAGTGGAGCTACTAGATATCCACCAATTAATAAAACCATTGGTGTGAAAGCTAGAACTTGCCCAATTGAAGCTTTTCTTTTAATTAAGTTTTCGTTTGCATCTTTTCTCTTTTCATAGAAGAAAGATCTTTCTGTTTCCAGCTCATCAAAAGCAGCCTTAACAGGAATTCTTGTAACAGCTGATTGTAGCTGATCAACAATTCTTTGGAAATCTTTATTTGGTACATTATCTTTTAACTCTTCTAGAGCTTGTTCTGCACCAGCTTCATAGTTATTCAAGCAAGTAGCTATAGGTTCTCTAAATGCATATGAGAATCTACATAACCACTCAAGTATTGTTTGTACATCTACTCTGTCAATGTGCATTAGCATAAGTATAATTGATTGGAATTGCATTATTTCGTTATCTTTATCCATCTTTCTTACATTATTTCTTATTGCAAGAATGATATTTGGAATATGATAAGCTGCATAAGCAATTACTAAAGCAACTATAATATGCCACCATTTAACATATGAACCGTTTATAGTGATAATCTTATCATAGATTCTATCTACCGCATCAGTATCTACTGTACCAGTAGCTTTATCTGTAAGACTCTCGGCCAGTTCTTCTCTTGATACATTTTTATTTTTATATGCATTTATATATTGAGCATCAAAGTCTGCTACTTCTTGTGCTGCAGCTTGATCTGCATCGCTTAATTTTCCTAAAGATAAGAATTCATTACTTAACCTTGTATAAGCAGCATTCTTAGTTATAATGTTAATATTTAAAACTAATAACAATACTAAAACAAAAGCTACAAATGCATATGTTAATTTATTAACATACAACCACTCTATTGTCAAATAAGAGTTTGTATCTTTAATAAGATTTGTCTCTTTTTTGTACTTAGTTGTATTTTGTTTTGTTTTAAATGCATCAACTAGCATTCTTATAAAGTTAATGCTATATAATTTTTCTTGCCATTTAACTTTAGAAACTCTATCAAATTTAATTTCTTCACCATCTTCTCTTAATACTCTTAAAAGAATGTAAGACATAAATATTGATACTATAATTAGAGATTGCATTATAAATCCAATTGAACTATTATAGAAATTAGATAGGGCAGCGAAATTTCCTAATGCCCACGATTCAATAGGTTTTACAAATATTAATGGTGCAACCGCAATTATTGTTAAACTTCTAAATGTATTTTTTAATTTATCTTGTTTTAATATTTCAAGATATATTTCATTTAAGATATTATTTAAGTTTTTAAGATAAATTGATGTATCTTCAATTTTTCTATCACCTAGTTCATATGTTAAATATGAAATACCAGCAAATAATTTTAAAAATCTATTAGGTGCTGTATCATAATATCTTTCAAGCTCAACCTCAGGAGTATCTGAAATTATAGCTTCTCTAATACGTTTTAGTTGTGGAGCTATTTCTTTTTCGCTCATTTCATCAATTACATCACTAATTGCTTCATCTACCATTCCATGTTCATGGAAAGCATGTCTTAAGATTGTGAATGCTTCTGGCATCTGTCTTAATATCTTATTTGATACAGATGTAATTGTTATATCTACAACTTTTTCTACAACTATAATTAAACCAATAAGAATAATTAAAGTCATATATAAGTCATTTACTACATTTACAAATACTGCTAAAGCAACGAATACAACAATCATTGTTAAAGTCATTAATCTTCCAGTATTTCTTCTAAGTTCATACTCAGAATAATCATTAGTCATTTCATATTTTAATCTTACCTTTTTAGCAAAGTATTTTACTAAAGGCATTTTAACATAAGTCATATAAAGAACTTGATATAGTTTATCAAAAGTATCTTTAAAATTAACTTTGTTTTTTACAACTAATGAATCTTTTTGTTGTAATAATGTGCTACTACTGTATTTTCTTTTTAATAAAACATAGTAAATTCCTAAGCTTGCAAGGCCTACTAAAGAAATAACAACTAAAACAATTGCTATATTTGTCACTTTATCACCTCCAAGCTAAATCTAAGAATTCATCAAAAGCTTTAATATCTTCTTGAGACATATTATCTCTCATAGCTTTAATGTTTTCTTCACTTATTGGATTTGTAAATACATATTTTCCATCTACAAATTCAACTATATTTCTATATGTATAGTTTTGTGCTTGTGTCATGTGTTGGAAATATTCTACAGCATTATCCATGAATTTATCTAATTTTTGGTTTGTATCCTTAGTTTTTCTATAATCATTATTGTATGTATAAGTTTGCTCTAATGGGATACATTCTGTTATTCTCTCAATATATCTAGTACCATCAACAGCTCTTTTTAAGTGAATATCAAAATTTATAACTTGAACAACTTGTACTTCTGCAACGTTTTCACTATTAAACATTCCAATCTTTAATAATGAGTTTCTAAGAGAAGTTATTAAGTTAGGGAAAGTCTTAGCGTGATGTGTAAATAGCGTAAACTTAGAAGCAACTTGGGCCATTTGAATCATCCATGCAGCAACTGGATCAGTTGCAACCTCTCCTAAGATGTTAACACCACCATCTGTTTTCTTTTGAACATCTAGACCTTCTTGTCCAGTTATTGTATCAGTTTCTCTTAAAGATAAGATATTGTGGTATGGATAAATTTTTCTTAAATGTAATTCGAATGCAGTTTCTTGTACACGAATTGTAATAGTAGGATATAAGAATTTCATAATTGCCATTAGCAATGTAGTTTTACCACAACCTTGCTCACCTGTGATTGCTGTAACTCTTGCACCTCTGATTAAATATTTTAATAATTCAATAACATTTTCTTTATTCTCATGAATAAGCAATTGTTCTGGAGATATTAATGTAGGTGGAGCAAACTTTCTTACAAAGAATGCCCATGATTCAGAGAAGTTAGGTCTTAAAACAACAACTCTGGAACCATCTTTCATTTCATTAATCTTATAACCTACTGACTCAGATAATTGTCCTGGATTATTATATTTATATATGTTTTGACATACTCTTTTTAACTCTGCTTCACTACCAAAAGATAGGAAAGATAAATACATTGCTTTACCTTTATAGAATATCCATACTGAATCGTATGACATCGGTATTTTACTATCATTCATTTGCTGTAGATAATCATCCATATCACTTAATTGATCTAAGAATGAAGGTGGAATACCAGATACACCACCAGATACACCATCGATATTCATATCTCTGATATCATCTACTACTGAGTATCCTTTATATTCTTGGTATATTCTTTGAACTACTATTTCAAGTTTATCTTCAAAAGATAAAGTCTCAGGTGAAACTTCATCTGTAAATATCTCATCTATTTCTCTTGGAGTAATTACATATGATGGAACTGTTTCATCAAACTCATATTTTGGATAATCTAGTGCATACTTTGTAATTATTTTTGTTAAAGCTTCCGCCTTATATGTTTTCTTATACATATGCATTAGGATCTCGAATTTATCTTGAGATGTTAACTCATTAAAGTTGTTAAAAGGTATAGCATGGTTAATGTTAAAGTTATTTACTTTATAATCATTTTTTAGCAAATCAAACATAAGAGATTTAACGTATTTCTTATCATTTGAATCTGCATATCCAGCTCCTTTTAAAGCTCTCTTTAATTCGTATTTAACATTTTTTCTTCTTTCAAATTCTTCTTCTGAAAGAGCCAAATCATATAAGTTCATTCTTGTAATTTCATCAAATTGTTTCTTAATATAATTTTGCATAGTAGAAAGACTGTATGTTGTCTTTTCTCTTGTTAAACTATCTTCTACCATTTGATCTGCACCAGATTTTTTTACTCTATAGTAGAAAAACGCAGCTATAAACGCAAGTAGTAATAGTATTAACAAAATATTAAATACAAATGCAACTGACATCATATCACCCCTCTTACTCTTTAATTTTTAATATTTTAACTATTTCCTCTACAATTTCTGTTGCTTTTAGCATAAAGTTACCATTGTAATCTCCTGCTTGAGCATTTAGATTTTTATATAAGAAATCTAGCACATTTCCATCATTACATGCATCAGCAAATAGATAGTTATGTGGTAACACCAAACAAGGATCTGGCATTTTAAATTTAAGTTTTAGATTAAACAAATTATATTTTGAGTTTGGTTCATAATCTCCAATTACATATATTTTTGTTTTATCTTTAATGCTATCTATAAATTCTATTTTCTTTATGAAATTAGATAGTTTTTCTATTTCTTGTGGAACTACACAAACTATTATATCTGCTTGTTCTAACACTCTAATTGCACTATCATCTGTCATAGTTTTAGGAAGATCAACTAAAACCAAATCATAAACCTCATCTGCATTCTTTGCTATTAAAGGCATACTTATAAGATTTTCTCTAGCTTCAGTATTTGTATTAGCTATTGCACTATACAAGATATCTAATCTTCCTTTAAGTACAGGTTTTGAATAGTTTTGTATGATATCTGGAGAAAGTTTATTAGATTTAATTAATCTCATAATAGCATTCATTCCCATGTTTGTATCATTAAAACTATTTGCATTTACTAAATCATCATACATTGTATATGAAGATGCAATTTTTTTGGCATTTGAATTTGCATCTATAAGTAGTGATGATGTTTTATGTGTTATTCCTAGAAGAGAGCTAACAGCAATAGCAACATGAGTGCATCCTGATTTACCTTCTTCTGGACTCCAAAATACAATCTTAGCCATTAGTTCTTCCTCCTTTTAATCTCTTTTAATATATCTTTTGAACTTGTATCTCCTAAAATCTTAGAAACAAATTCACATAGATATAATACAAAAGTTTTAGTGTGTTTTTTAATTTCTACTATTCCGCTATATTGAGAATCTATGTTAATCATAACATCTTGTTCATCCATACTTACTTCATAAACTTCGTCTGTCCATTTAACAGCATAGTTGCCTATCTTTTCTTCTAGATAGTTATTAGCAGCTCTAGACATATACGCTCTATATAGAACTTTAGTAAATAAAAGCTCTTTTTCTGGATTTTCTCCACGCATAACACGAACCAATTCATCGTTTCTTGCAACTGATACAACATTTGTATCGATAAACATATATGCTTTATTAACTTCTAACCCTTTAAATTTTCTATAGCCTTCATAGTTTTCCACATCAATAATTACATAGCTATATCGTTGAATATCTATTCCTCTTTCAACAAGATAAGATTGTAATTGTTCATATGATGAAAAACCAACCGCAAAATCTATTTCACTATATTGTGTTAAATAGCATTGACTTTTATCTATAGCAGGAATTAAATACCTATATTTTTCGTCTGATGTAGCATCTATTACTAGTACTGATTTTCCCATTATTCCTAATGTTTTTGATACAGAAATAACGAAATCATATTTATCTACATATCCGTACATTCCTAATGCTTGCATTTTATCTCCCCCTTTTAAACATTACTACTATTTATCTTCAAGTAAATTTTCTCTTTGTGTTTGTTGTGTAATAATAGATTGTTGAGCTCCAGTTACTATGTTTTCGTAACTTCCACTATTTTGAGATTGATAATTCTTAATTCCACTTTCAATAGTAGATCTTGTTTCAGCATTTAATCTTGCAAGTTCTGAAGTTGCATTTTTTAATAAATATTGGTTAGATTTCATTGCAGTCATAACATATGTGTTTGGTTGATAGTTTTGTGTTGTTTTAGTTGATGCATTAGCAAAGTTTTTATATTTGTAGATATACTCATATAGTTTGTTTGCACCTTCTGTAGCATCCATATCTACAATCTTTTCCCAATCTTTTTCTATAACTGTTTCAAGATATCCTTTAGTTTCGCTTTCAATATCTTCTGATGATTTTACTTGAGAATCACTATCTGTATATCTTAAAGCATATAATTTAGAACCGCTATTTAAGAAAGAATCCACAATTGAGCTGTTTAATAGTTCAATTTCATCCTCAGATAATTTTAGCCAGAAAGTTGTATCATAAATTTTATCTATAGTTTTTTGTGCAAGTACAATGTAGTCAGTACCATTAGGGAACATTATTCTGACATCGACAGTATCACCCTCTACTAAATCTGAAGGCATAAGAACAGTATTAATTTCAACATCCCTTACGTCTGCGGCAACAACTTCACTACTTACCATATTCTCTGTGATAGGTACTTTTGCAGCAATGTTATATTTTGCAGTTAGACCAACTATAGAACCAGCGCTAACTGTTCCAGTTGGAACTGTACTATTATTTACATTTACTGTATCTATCATATCTGAAGTTATAACTTCACCTTGTACAATATCTCTCTTTAAAACAACTACTGGTGTTGTATATTTTTTTAGATAATTACTATTTGTACCATTGCTATATGATCTAATTGTGAAGAAAGAAAAAACTCCCACAGCAATAGCTAAAACAATACCAGCACTCGCACCAATAACAATACCTTGTATCATTTTCTTTTTGATTTGACTCATTCCTATCATTTGTTATCAACCTCCATAAAAATATTTTAAAATACTTATTTTTCTAAGTTAATTTCTCTTTTAATTATATATATAATATTATAAAAAATCAACCGAGAAAAACCAAAACTAAGGTCGTATTTTGAATTGAAATATAAATGTAATATTGTCGAAATAGGTTTGTTTTGCTTATGTTTTATGAATGTAAAAAGAGCTCAGTAAAAAATTACTGAGCTTGAAAATAATTATTAAAAAAATAAATTAGATAATCTAAAAAATTAGATTTTAAAACATCATTTATACAAATTATATCTTTTTCATCGAAAATTTCTCCATTATTTAGTATTTGAAACTTTCCAACCACATCTCCTTCGTGTAATGGAGCTCGAATATTCTCATCATAAATTATATTTGTTTCATATTGTGAATCTTCACCCTTTTTGCATAAAGCATACACATCACCACTAATTTTAGTTTTAAGATTTTCATTTATATTTTTATCCACATCAATTTCGTCTAAATCATTGTTTTGTGATGCAATCTTTTTTGTTTCAAAGTTTGAAAATCCATAATCAAGCAGCATCTTTGTCTCCTTAAGTCTAACATCTGAGCTAGGAGCCTTCATAATAACAGAAATAAATGTGGTATTACCTCTAGTAGCTGTCCCAACCAAATTATACATAGCAAGAGAGGTATAACCAGTTTTAAGGCCAGTAGCACCATCATAAAATCTAATCAACTTATTAGTACTATTTAATTCAGTTTCTCCATTTCTTAAAGTGTCCGTCCAAATAGATGTATACTTTAAAATGTTAGGATGCTTAGATATTAGTTCTCTAGCAAGTATTGCTTGATCATATGCACAAGTATAATGTCCTTCTTCATCTATACCATGTGAATTCATATAATGAGTATTATTCATTCCAAGTGATTTAGCCTTTTCATTCATCATAGAAACAAAATTTTCCTCACTTCCACCAATTTTTTCTGCGACTGCGACTGTAACGTCATTAGCACTTACAATACAAATCGCCTTTAATGCCTCATCTACTGTTAAAGCTTCACCTTCTTCAAACCATATTTGAGATCCACCCATTTGCGATGCATTTTCACTACAAGTTATTGTATCTGAATAATTAAGTGCGCCAGAATCAATTCTTTCCATTAGAAGAAGTAACGTCATAAGTTTAGTAACAGAAGCAGGAAGCATTTTTTCTTCTGCATTATTTGCATAAATTACATTTCCAGTCTCAGGTTCCATCAAAACTTGTGCTTGAGACTCAAATGTAAAAGAAGGATTCGCATTTGTTGCTATACTACTCACATCACTGCTTTGAATTAGTTCATATATGTAACTACTTGCAAATATATAATTAGAACAAAAAAATAATACAACAAACAAAGCAATTGTTGTTGAAATTTTTAAAGATTTATCCACACAATCCACCTCATTATATTGTATTAATTTAACCAAAATAATATAACAAAAAAAACTGCTATAACGGAATATAGCAGTTTAAAATATAAATAGTTTTTATTCAGGTCTTCCTTCTTCTGTTTTAGTCTCTGAAACTTTCATTTTTCTGTTAATTTCAGTAGTGTTTCTACATGTAATTATGCTTATTAGAACTAATTCATAAGTTACTCTTAGAGCTAGGTTACCAAAAATTAATAATCCTAAGCATGCTAAAATATTAACAGCAATTAATCCTAAAGAGAATAATGTAATGTAGATTGCTCCAATTAAGTATGTTATTTTTAATAACATCTCAACTGCCATGTTTTTGAAAGTTAGTGTGTCATACATCCAACCTAAGAATCCATGGAACTTTCCTTCGTTCTTTTTACTTAGGAAAGTAAAATATAGTGCAATTCCCCCAACGATTGCTACTATAACAGAAATAATCATCCAAATTCCTAATGTTTGAGCGCTTGAAGCGGCTTTTGTTAGTGAACTTGAATTACTATATAATGATGAAGAATACATAAAATCCCCTCCTGATAATACAATAACATAATTTGTGTAAATTATCAATATATATTATATTAAATTACAAGAAATTTTTATTTCAAAAGCACCTGCAACATATGGTGCTACAACGTATGGGTTAAATATTACAATCATATTATTATTATCAAAAATAAAATTTGAAAATGTATTTTTATTTTTTAAAAGTCCTCTATTTAGCCACTCACTATTAGAATACTTTTTAAACTTTTCATCTTTTAGCAATTCTTCTTTACAAATAGCGTAAAGATTTTCAATTAAGTTTGGATTACTTTTAACCAATGCATCAATATCAACAATCTCATCATTGCAATATACAATTGTAAAAATTTCATCAGTTTTATGAGTAATGCCAGTACTAGAAGAAACATTAAATTTTAATGAAATATAATCACCACTTTTGTATTTTTCAAAAGATATATCTAATCTTTTTAAATCATCAAATGAATTAAATTCTTCTAATTTACTAATATAAGAATCTATCTTTTCTTTAATCATATTATTTACTTTGGCATTTTTAGTAACCGGATAATAAACATTAATATCCAGTTCTTCATTTTTTCTAATAATACTTTCAATAGCCATTTCATCTATATCGTTATTTACAGACTTTACATCAACAACTTTTTCATTTTCAATAGATACAATAGTCGGAGATAAAATTATTACTAAAGATAAAAAAAGAGCAAGTAATTGTTTATGGTTCATATTATCACCTGTAACAATTATATGCTCTAATAATAAATAATATTATTTTTTATCATCATAATCATAAGTAAATGCTAATAAATCTCTAGGCTTAACTATCTTTTCTGCGCCATCAATATAGCAAATAATATCAATGTCCTTACACATATCAATCATATATTGTCTACACATTCCACATGGTGTAAGAGTTGCATCAAACTCATCTTTATCTTTCATTTTTCCAACAACAGCAATAGCTAAAAATTCCGTATCACCATGAGATATTGCATTTTGTATTGCATTTCTTTCTGCACACACACTCATAGCTGGAATAGCTTCATCTTCAACATTTACGCCAATATATACAGTTCCACTTTTGGCAAGTAATGCAGCTCCAACTTGATAATTACTAATAGGCACAAATGCATTTTTTGATGTATTTTTAGCAATATTTAATAGTTCACTTTGATTCATATAACTTCCTCCTAAAAATTAAATAATTTAAATATTTCTGGTCCAAATAAAACCAATTGATAAACAAATAAAACAATAAGAATACCAAGTGCAGCACTAAAAACCATATTAATTCTTCTAGCTTTAGTATTTGTTACTTTTAGAACAAATATCATTAAACTTAGTACTCCGCAAACAGCCCCAACTAAAAAGCTTCTAGTTATTAATGAAGCATATGTTGTTAATCCAAAAGCAAGAGCAACGTTTAAGCTTGGGCCTGTATGTGCATATTCTTCTCCTCTGCCAAGCCATCCTTTTAAAATAACTATAGTTACAACTATAGCAAATAGTATAGTCATAAAGATATTTCCTCTTGAACTAATAGCTGCAGATAAAAAAGTAGATGTTGCATTTTGAAGCTTGTCCGCAAACAAAAAGTATGCAACAATAACTGAAATACTAGAAGATATTAAAACTCCACCCGCAGCAATATCTTTTGCAGCTTTTGCTCTATTATCATATTTATCTGTTATTAAGTCTACTATATACTCAGATACAGAATTCATCATTTCAGAGAACAATACAAAGCCAATTGTTAAACATAAACATACAAATTCTGTTTTATCTAAACCTAAAACCACACCAGCAATCATCACAACAAGTGCAATTAGATAATCTATACGTAAATTTCTTTCGGTTTTAAATGCTTTAATAACACCATCAACAGAATGATGAAGTGCAGTTACAAAATTTTTGTTTTTCTTAATTTCTTCAACAGACTTTTGACTATTATCATTTTCAATTCTTTCTTTAGTTTCCTTCTCCATTGATTCTTCCTACTCCTATTTTTTTTAAAATTTTTTCTTCTAAAGCACGCATTTCTGTCTTCTCTTCTTCTATCATATGATCATATCCAAGTAAATGACAAACGCCATGTGTGATCATATAAAGCATCTCTCTCAAAATGCCAGTACCATATTCTTCTGCATGTTCTTGAAGAACATCTATACACATTATAATATCCCCAAGTTCCAATTCTTTAACTTTTTTGCTATCTTCTAAAGATGAAAATTCATTAATTTCTTCTCTAGAAAAAATTGGGAAAGATAAAACATCAGTTGGTCTATCAACATTTCTATACTCTTTGTTTATTTGATGTATTTCATCTTTTCCAACCGCACTAATTGAAATAGAAACATTTTGCTCTTTTATATTTTTTTCTTCTAGTGCTGTGTTGATAATAATCTCAATATCATGAGTTATATCTCTGCCACACTTTTCTTTAATATATTTTACAAGTTCATCATCTAAATCTATTGAAATATTATTCATTTGTTTTTACCTTCCTTTGAAATATCCAACTTCTTCATTTATTTTATAAACTACATTTAGTGATATTGTTTCCTCATCCTCAGCAGTTACTACTATGTCTTCGCTAAGTATAACTGCATTCTTACAATTAGGCAAAATTTCATCATTTAAAAAACGAGTTGCGTCTTTTTTTGCCATATCCAATATGTCTTCTCTAGACAAATAATACTCTTCCAAATCATATAATAAAAATTTATAGAAACAGAACGAAATATTATTACCAAAAAGATTAATATCACTGCTGTTTTTAATTATATCATACTTTAAAGATTTATCCAAATAATTTATGTAATTTTCTTTATTATTTATGTCGACACCAATGCTATACTTTTCTTTTCCAGTATAGTTTTTGTTAAACTGCTTATACGAGTATGTATTGCTATATACATATTCATTTTCAACAAAAATACTACCTTTTGCTTCAACATCTAACACCTCATTTGTTCTAGTATAAATTTTTCCTTCTATTACAATTCTATCTTTTTCTATATAATCTCCAACATTACTAATAGGGGTACCATTTTCTGCAACAATTTTTGTAATAACACCAGCTTTACTAGTTAATATATCACCGTTTTGGTATTTAGCTTCCATTTGAGCAGTTGTTTTTTCCACAATTTCCACATTTAGAGTTATACCATCAATATCTACTCCAACCCAAGTAGCATCCTCAAGGTTTGCTCTCAAATTTTTAACTATATTCCTAGTATTTAATCCAAAAACACTTTTTCCAACGTGAACTCCACAATCATTTAAGGCACACATCACTTGATCATTGGATATTCTATTATTTCCAGTTATATTAATTCTCCATATAAATTTAGTTGAAATTATACAAAAAAATAAAAAGAGTAGAATTAATATAATAACAAACCTTCTTTTTCTATATTTAAAGAAATTAAAATATAATCCTTTCTTTTTAATAATTCTAGCTTTACATTTTGTTTTTTTGTTAATATTTCTAAGCTTTTTAAAGTCTTTAGCAAACATTTTAAAACATATTATACCACTAGATTTAGTAACTATATCCCATACGCAAATATTGTTAATCCTACAAAGATTAATGTATCTTTCGGTAAAAAAGCCCTCTATTTCTACCTCAACAATTCCATATAAATTCTTAATTTCATCATTAAATTTCATAATACCTACCTATTTTGAAAACTAATATTAACTATATTTCCAGAAACCAATAATTCAATATTAGATAATTCTTCTATCTTCAATTTATATCCGTCTATTTGGACGAAAATGTTACTACATTTGATTTTTATATAATTATCATAATAATCTACCACATTAGTTTCACCTTCAATTAAAAGCTCATTATTCTCAATCATTGTAATTTTAGAATAATTACCACTAAGTTCTTTAGGTAAATTTAATATATCTATAAAATTTTCTTTAGCAAGATTAATACTTTTTTTAAAATTTATTTTTTTAAATATATTTTTATTTCTTTTTTTATCCATACTTATCTATAACAAATATATTTAAAACAAAGTGTTTTATGCATAAAAAAATAGAGTAGATTTCTCTACTCTATCTATTTAGCTGTTTGTTATTGAGCTTTTTCAAGAACTAATTTTCCACCAAAAGTATAATATCCATTCTTAAGTTCAACCATACTTACTGTATCGTCTTTATTTGCATAGTCTGCTTGTGCATAAGTAAATGTTTGTTTACCAGTTGCCATGTCATATAATTTAACATTTTCGCCATCTTGAATACCAATATATTTGTTATTATCAAAAAGTCTAGAACCAGTCACTTTGTCTATAACAACTTTTCCATTTTTATTAACTACACTAACGTAATTTGCATTTGCATTTTCAATAATAATATAATCTGTAGTTGGAACAATTCCATCTTCCGGAACTAAATCAATTGATGTATTTTTACCAAGTAATAAAGTTCTTGTTAAAGAATCATTTATATATCTAGAAATAATTAGTCCAAATCCTCTTTGAGAATATTCAGTTACATCTTCAGCAATTTTCTTTCCTTTAAAGTCATAAACTTCATGTTTAGAGAAGTTATTACTTGGGTTAAGTACTAAATATTGAAGATTACTAATTTCATTTCCGTTAAACTCATAACCTTGTACTTTAACTTCTTTTTTACTTTCATTTATAATTCTAACGCAATCTGATTCATTAATAATGAAATATACATCTCCATTTACATCTTGTACTGGATTAATTCTGTTACTTGATTCAACAATTTTTTTGAAGTCACTATCATATACTGTGTATGTATTTTCTCTTGTACCAGATGTTGTATTTCTTTGTTCAATGACAACATATTTTCTAAAGTATACTCTACTATCTACTGTATAATCTCCAGAAGTATCAATTTCAGTTTTTACTTTAGATTTTTTATCATAAAATGTTAATTTATCATCAGTTTTTAAGATGTTATATGAAATATCTACATTTTCAATTCCATCAAATAATCTTTCACCTGTAACTAGATCAAAATAATTCTTTTGACCATCTACAGATATATAAACTATTGTATCATAGTCTGAGTTAAATTTATTTGAATAAGAAATACTATGTAATGCTACTGATGTTTCAAAGAAAGCTTTACCTTGCTCATTAATGAATGTATAAACACCATCTTTTTGACATTCAAAAACAATTTCACTTGCTTCTTGAACAGTAGTCATTGAAATATAATCATATTCTGGTTTAATAATAGTTTTTCCAGAATTAGTTACAACTCCATATTTTCCATCTTTTTGTACTTTGTAGTATTTTCCACCAACAACTTGAATAATATTTTCATATTCTCCAAATTTAATTACTTGTTTCTTATTCTTATCTATAACTGCTACTTCAGAAACACCTGTTTTTTCATTAATTCTAGATACACAAGTTACATCATAATAAAAATCATTCATTGAATTAAATCCTGAATATTTTCTAACTTTTCCATCTAAATCTAAAAATGTATAAGTGTCATCTGTAACGTTAACTAATCTTTGATATCCCACTAATTTAGAAGTAGTTTTTTTAGAACCAGCATTACTTGCAATTATTATAATTGCAACGATAATAACCACTAAAATTAAAGCTATTCTAACTATAGGTCTTCTTAATATTTTACCTATAACATTTCCTTTATTATTGCCAGTTTTCTTTTCCATAAATACCCTCTTTTCTTTATGTTTTTATACAAATATATCGTACACTATTTTATTTTTTTTGTCAATAAAAATGGGCATATACATGCCCACTAAAGTCTAATTTTCACACCATTTTCACTGTTCTTGAAAACAAGAAAATTATCATTATCTTCATATAGTCCTCTGTTAAATGTTAAATTAATTGTAACACTATCTCCAGCATCTAGTCTTTGACTAATTTTAACAGTAGGATCAATAAGCTCCACTGTAGTATAATTGTTTGAGTTGCCACCATATAGTGAAAAATCATAAATTGAATACCAACTTTCATCTTTAAGAGATTCTAATTTCAAAGTTACATTAGTTTTATTTTCATCATAAATAATGTTTTCTACATGAATCTTAAACTCTGCAGTATAAATTTCATCTACAGTTAATGGATATTCAACCATATCTTTATATACATCAACAGCTTCAGAGTTTTTCTTAAAATGAGAAGGTATATAAATTGCATTAACAATTACACAAATAATAATTGCAAAAATAGAAAGAACTACAGCAATTATTTCTCCTTCCTTATTCTTATTTTTATTTGTTTTAACATAAGCAATAATTACAGCAGCTATAGAAAAAGTAACTGCAAAGAATATTCCAAATATTGGAACAAACGCACAAATAAAAGCTGTTACACTCAAAACTAAAGATAAAATATTCATACATTTTCCTCCTATAATTTGTAATCATCAAAAATATTACAATTTTCTATAAGCCAAGATATTTGTTGTTTATCTGAATATTTTTCTGAATACATTATTTCTTCTAACTCATTAACTTCATCCTTGTAATATGATGAATAATATTTAGAAATCATTTTTAAGTAATCATGGAAATATAATGTTTTACCAATCTTAACTTTCTTGTATTTAAGCATTTTTTTAAACATTTTTATATACTCGTTTTCAACAATTGCTCTAGCTTTAGCATATTCCTTGTTTAAAGTTGCTTTTTTAATTTTCTTTTCTAAATTTTCTTCTTTCATATTCATCACTATTTTAAATATATCATAAAGAAATAAAATGTACAATAAAACAAAAATAAAGCTCACTAAAAAGTGAGCTTATCATTTTCATTATTTATTTTTAGCTTTTTTGTGTTTGTTAATAAATCTATCTAAAGAATACCAAATAGATGTAGCTACAAAAATAGATGAGAATGTACCTTCAGCAATACCAATTGATAGTGGAATTGAGAATTGTTTTAAAGTTTCTTGATCTTTTACAAGAGCAAATATTAATACAACTCCAATTGCAACTAATGTAGTAAGCGAAGTAATAATTGTTCTCTTCATAGTTTGTGTAATACTATGATTGATTACATCTTTAGGATCTTCAGATTTAGTAACTAATCTTCTGTTTTCTCTTATTCTATCATATACAATAATAGTATCGTTAATAGAGTATCCAACTATTGTTAATAATACAGCAACAAAAGTTGAGTTGATTGGGAATTTGAAAATTCCATAAATTGCAAATAAGAATGAAACATCAAAGATAAGTCCAAGTATTGCAGAAAATGCAGCTGCATATCCAAGTGTTCTAAATCTTACTGCGACATATACAAGTAGTAATACAATAGAAACAATACCAGCAATAATAGCTGTGTTTAATAATTCTTTACCATAAGATGCTTGTACGTTTCTAATTGTAGGTTCACCCATATTTGTATACTTTACTCTTAATGCATCAATTAAGGCATTAGATTCATCTTCGCTAAGTGTTTGAGTAGTAATAGTTAATGCATTGTTTCCTGAACTACTAGTTTGTAATTCTGGTACTTGGTTAGTTATAGTTGATACTATATCTTTAATATCTGATTCTTGATACTCTTCATTAAAATCTACTTTAATTCTTGTACCACCTTTAAAATCTATATCAAAAACATAGTCTGTAATAACACCATAAATAAGTCCTGCAAGAACTACTAAAATAGAGATAGCTAAAATAATATTTTTATGTTTTAGAAAATTAATTGTCTTCATTATTTACTACCTCCTTTTCTCTTTTAACTCCAAATAAGAAGGTACTCTTATTTGCTACTGGCTTCACTTGTTTAAGCATAAATCTTGAAACAACAAGTGCAGATAATAAACTTAATACAACACCAAGTGCTAGTACAAGTCCAAATCCTTTTACCATACCAGAACCTAAAATATATAAAACAAGTGCAACAATTATTGTAGTAACATTACCGTCAACAATTGTACTAGTTGCATTTTTGAAAGCTTTTTCAAATGCTTTCTTGTATGAAACTTTTTGTCCTAGTTCTTCTTTTAATCTTTCAAATATAATAACATTTGCATCTACTGCCATACCTACGTTAAAATAATCCAGCAATACCAGAAAGTGTTAGAGAAACTCCTGTATTTGAAAGTATTAATAATAGTATTGCAACATAATCTATTAAAGCACATGATGCAACAACACCAGGTAATCTGTATATAGCAATCATAATTACACATATTAGAACAAATGCTACAATTCCTGCTCTAACACTTAATGCTAATGCAGATTGTCCAACATATGGTCCAATATATTCTTTATTAATTACATTTAAATTAAATGGTAAACTACCAGAATCAATAAGCATAGCATATTCTTCTGCTAAAGCTTTCTTTTCTGCATTAGTTGAACCACCAACAGTTATAATAGCTGATGCATCTTGTATTTTAGAGTTTACTATAGGTGCACATATAACTTCTTCATCTAGATAGATAGGCATTGCTTGACCAACCATTTTTTCAGTTGCTTGAGCAAATTTTGCTGAACCTTCTGCACTAAAGTTTAATACAACGTGTGGCTCAGGAAGTCCTGTGCTAGATGTTGGATCTTCACTATATTTAGCAGATACAATATCTTCACCTTCAAGTAATATGTTTCCTTCTCCATCTCTAAATTGAACAACAGCTGTTCTATCTAAGCCTTGTACGGCTGCTAGGGGATCTACTGATTCATCACTAGTATTTGTTGGTATTTCCACATTTATTTGATTTGTGTTAGTATCAGTTCTAATAATATAATCATAGATGTTCATAGCTTCTAATCTTGTTTGAATAACTACTTTAGATTTTTCTAAATCTTGCGCTGTAATTTCTTGTCCGTCTTCTACTTCAGCTTGATATGTAATGGTAATACCGCCACTAATATCTAGTCCTGTCTTAACCTCTTTTGCACTTTTAATTATAGTCTTATCACCAAATTTTAGTCCAAATATAGCAAGATATCCTAGAAGAAGCATTACTACAATAGAAATTACTATTTTAATAATATTGTCTTTCTTCAATTAAATCCCTCCTATAACACTTGTAATTATACTATTTATATACTTTTAAGTCAACAATTTTACAACAACTTTTGACATAGAAAAAAAGAGGATTTTTGGTCCTCTTTTACATTTATGTTACATTAAAAAACGTTACTTTTTGGCACTACTTAATTTCGTAAATTTCATCTAAATTAAGCATCTATTCTTTATGATTTTCTTCATTAGAAATTTTAGTCTCAACTTCACCTGTATTTATAGCATCAATAAATTGATCATGAGTTTCAAAATCTTTAGACACATCTCCAGTTTTAATTGGATTATTCATAATATTACCGCTATGAACAATTTTTTCAATATTATTATAATGTTTTTCAATATCTTTTACTGCATAGATAACAGTAGCACTGCCATATGCTTTTTCTGCATTAGTATATATGATTATAACTCCATAATTAAGCATTCTATCAAGTAATGTTCTTCTAATTTCAATTTCACGAATATTTGAATATTCAATAGTTTTCTTTGTTTGATTCAAGAAATTATTCTCATATACCATACAATTTTTGTAAAAAGTATACTTAATGCCTTTATACTCTAAAACCTGCATAACTATTCTAGCTATTAATAATAAAACCATAAATCCAAGTATTATTAAACCAACAACAGATAATATTTTTAATATTGGCATATAATAGAAATGATCATAATCCTCTACAAAACTTTTAGCAAATTCAAGTACAACATTAATAATTATAGTTACAATTACCAAAACAAATGAAGATTTCATTTTCTTCCCAGTTGGCATAGTTAGTTCATAAAAGAAATCAAACTTAGGGCCAAGTTCATATAATACTTCACCTTTTTCTTCCATAATCAACCTCCAAAAATAATTACTCCTTAATTATAGTTCCTATATTTTCCCCAGATGCTGCTCTTTTAATAGAGTTTTCTTCATTTAACGCAAATACTAAAATTGGAATTTTATTTTCCATACAAAGTGTAATAGCTGTAGTATCCATTACACCAAGTTTTTCATTAATAGATTGCATATAAGTAACTTCTTCATATTTAACTGCATCTTCATATTTTTTAGGATCTTTGTTATACACACCATCAACATTTTTAGCAAGTAGTATAACATCTGAATCCATTTCAACTGCTCTTAAGGCTGCAGCAGAATCTGTAGTAAAGAATGGACTACCTGTACCACAAGCAAATATAACTACTCTACCTTTTTCTAAATGTCTTACAGCTTTTCTTCTAATATATGGTTCTGCAACTTGTTTCATTTCAATAGCAGTTTGTACTCTTGTTTGAACTCCTTTAGATTCAAGCATTTCTTGTAATGCTAAGGCATTAAGTGTAGTAGCAAGCATACCCATATAATCTGATGTTGTTCTTTTAATATAGTTACCACCATATCTTCCTCTCCAGAAGTTTCCAGCACCAATTACAATTGCAATTTCTGTTCCTGCTTTATTTAAATCTACTATTTGATCTGCAACAGTTTCTAGTTTATCACTATCAATACCTCTACCATCGGCTTCTCCAATCGCTTCACCACTTAATTTAACTAATATTCTTTTATACATTTTTAAACTCCTCCAAACATTAATTCTTAAATGATTATATCATTTAGAAAAACTATCGTCAATTTAAATACAAAAAAAGAGTGACTAAAAATAGTCACTCTATATTATTAACCGTTTACTTGTTTCATAACTTCTTCAGCAAAGTTTTCTTCTTTTTTCTCGATTCCTTCGCCTCTTTCAAATCTTACAAATCTTCTAATAACGATGTTTTCACCAATTTTAGCGATGAATTCAGTTAAAAGTGTTCCAACAGTTTTGTCTGGATCTTTAACAAATGGTTGATCTAGAAGACAGATTTCAGAATAGAATTTATCCATTCTTCCTTCAACGATTTTTTCAGCGATTGCTTCAGGTTTTCCTTCTTCAATTGCTTTTTGTTTTTGTGCTTCTTTTTCTTTATTAACTACTGCTTCAGGTACATCTTCTCTTTTTACATATTGAGGAGCTGCAGCTGCAATGTGCATAGCAATGTCTTTAACAAATGCTTTAAAGTCATCATTTTTAGCAACGAAGTCTGTTTCAGAGTTTACTTCAACTAAAGCACCATATTTACCATTGTGAATATATGCGTCAACTAATCCCTCTGCTGCAATTCTTCCTGCTTTTTTAGCAGCTTTTGCCATACCTTTTTGTTTTAAAAGCTCAATTGCTTTTTCGATATCCCCATCAGTTTCTGTAAGGATTTTTTTGCAGTCCATTATACCTGCACCAGTTCTATCTCTTAATTCTTTAACTTGTTCGGCTGTAATTGCCATAATAAAGCACCCCCTATATATTAATATTATTCTTCAGTTTTTTCTGTTTCTTCAGCTACTTCTTCTGTTTTAGCTTCTTCAGTTGTAGCTTCATCTTTTTTATTGTCTCTTCTTTGATAAGTTCTTCTGTTGTTTTGTTTTGGTTTTCTTTCGATTTTATCGATACCTTCTTTTTCAACTAGCTCTTGCATTGTTTCAGATTCTTCATCATCAGCAGTAGCTAAGTTTCCTTCTTTAGCTTCAACAACAGCATCAGCGATTTTACCAGCGATTAAGCTTACTGATTTAACAGCATCATCATTACCTGGAATTACAAAATCTACATCGTTAGGATTACAGTTTGAATCAATTAATCCAATTGTAGGAATATTTAATCTTCTAGCTTCTCTAGTACAGATATATTCTTTTTTAGAGTCTGCTAAGAAAATTAAAGATGGAAGTTTTTCCATGTTCTTGATACCACCTAAGTTAGTTTCAAGAATTTCTTTTTCTTTTAATAATTGAGAAACTTCTTTTTTAGGTAGAACTTCAAAAGTTCCATTAGATTGCATTTCTTCTAATTCGTTTAGTCTTGCTATTCTTGTTTTAATTGTAGCAAAGTTTGTTAGAGTACCACCTAACCATCTGCTGTTAATGTAGTACATTCCACATCTTTCAGCTTCAGTTTTGATAGTTTCTTGAATTTGTTTTTTAGTTCCTACGAATAGAACTAAACCACCTTCAGCAACAACTTTTTTAGTTTCATTGTATGCTTCTTGTAATTTTTTAGATGTTTTTTGTAAATCTAAAATATATATACCATTTCTTGCAGTATATATGTATGGAGCCATTCTTGGGTCCCATCTTTTTGTTTGATGTCCAAAATGAACACCAGCTTCTAGTAATGATTTCATTGGTACGATTGCCATTTTAAAATTCCTCCTTCTTTCTTTCCTCCATGGTTTTCAGCATTTTACGATGTCCACTTTTGTGGAAGAAGTGTAAAACTCGACCATGTGTGTGATTGTATGTCTACTAGAATAAACATACAGCGGTATTATTATACCACAGATTAATCTCTAACGCAACAGATAAAAGCAAAAATAATGCTAAAATATACATAAAAAAGATGAGGTTTTCACCCCATCTTTATTAGTTTATACTATTTATTCTCTTCTTCCTTTTTATCTTCTTTCTTCTCTTCTACTTTTTCTTCATTTTTATTTTCTTCAGCTTTCGCTTCTTCTGCTTTTTTCTTTTCTTCTTTTACTTTGGCTAAGATATCTTCTCCTCTAAAGATTGCATCAAATTCTTCTCCAGTAATCTTTTCTTTTTCAATAAGAACTTTAGCAACAGCATGTAATTTATCTACGTTATCTTTAAGAATATTTTCTGCACTCTTATATGCATTCATAATGATTGCTTTAACTTCTTTATCAATTTCAGCAGCAGTTTGCTCACTATAGTCTTTTGAATGAGTAGTCATATCTCTACCTAAGAAAACTTCTTCTTGGCTAGAACCATACATAATTGGTCCCATTGTATCTGACATACCATATTTCATAACCATTTGTTTAGCAATTTTTGTTGCTCTTTCAATATCATTTGAAGCTCCTGTAGAAATATCGTCTAAAATTAGCTTCTCAGCCATTCTACCACCAAGTAATGATACAATTTGTTCTTTCATTTCTGCCTTAGAAACATATGATTTATCTTCTGTTGGTCTATACATTGTATATCCACCAGCCATACCTCTTGGTATAATAGATATTTCATGAATATCATCATGATTTGGTAAAAATCTTGCAACAACTGCATGGCCTGCTTCATGATAAGCAGTAAGTTTCTTCTCTTTTTCAGTAATCACTTTGCTCTTCTTTTCTGGTCCCATCATTACTTTAACCATAGCTGCTTCAACATCATCTAAATCTATTTTTGTTTTATTTTTTCTAGCTGCAAGAAGTGCTGCCTCATTGATCATATTCTCTAAATCCGCACCACTAAATCCAGCAGTGTTTTTTGCTATAACTTTAAAATCTATTCCTTCAACAAAAGGTTTATTTTTAGCATGTAAATTAAGTATTTCTTCTCTTGCTTTAACATCTGGAGATCCAACAACAATTTGTCTATCAAATCTACCAGGTCTAAGTAAAGCAGGATCAAGTATATCTGGTCTGTTTGTAGCAGCCATTACAATAATACTTTCATGTGTTGCAAAACCGTCCATTTCAACAAGTAATTGGTTAAGTGTTTGTTCTCTTTCATCGTGTCCACCACCAAGACCTGCACCTCTTTGACGACCAACAGCATCAATTTCATCTATAAATATAATACAAGGAGAATTAGCTTTTGCTTCTTTAAACATATCTCTAACTCTTGATGCACCAACACCAACAAACATTTCAACAAAGTCTGAACCTGAGATACTAAAGAATGGTACATTTGCCTCTCCTGCCACAGCTTTTGCAAGTAAAGTTTTACCATTACCAGGATGACCTACAAGAAGTATTCCCTTTGGAATTCTTGCACCCATATCTATATATTTTTTAGGATTTTTTAAGAATTCAACTTCTTCTTTTAATTCTTCTTTTTCTTCATCAAGACCAGCAACATCTTTGAAAGTTACTTTCTTTGGTGAGTTTTTGTCTATCTTTTGAGCTCTACTCTTTCCAAAATCCATTGCTTTATTATTACTATCATTTGTTTTTCTAAGTACAAACATTAAAATGAATAATGTACCAAGAAGTAATAATACATTTGGAATATATGGAGCTAATGTTTCAAGCATAGTTTCTTGCGCAACAGTAAGTTCAAATTGCCCACTAGTTACTCTATCTTGTACAGACTCGATAAAGGTTGAAGATGATGGTATATCTACGATTCTAGTGATATTTTCTTCATCTTTTAAAATAACCTTTGCATTAAGTCTAGTTGTTCCAAGTTCTATACTCTTAACATCTTCAGTTTCAATTTTTTGCATTAATTCTGTATAAGACATTTCTTTTGTAGTAGTAGAATCTAATGCCGTAATAGCCCAAATTGCAAGTGCGATAAGAGCAATATATGTAATTAAAGTTCTTATAGCGTTTTTTCTTCTCATATTTTCTCCCTTCAATTAGTAAATAATTGCAGTATTCTTTTTAACAATTTCAATTGTAAATTTGTTACCGATTATATACTTTTTGCCTTTTATATTATTATTTAACAGTTTTAGAATATCTAAAACATGTACGCTCTCAATTCCATCTAAATTTGATATTTTTTTCTCAATTATTCTTCTAATAACTCGTTTTTGAACACTTTCATGTTCATTCATTAATTCTTTATAATTAAAAATGATATTATCATCATTTTCCTCAAAAATAGTATCATTAAACACTTTGTCTACATATTGTTCAATAAAATCATTATCCTCTTTTAATATTTTTCTCATTCTAGAAATATTCTCAACAAAATTTGGATTTAGCTCTTGAAGATAAGGTATTAAACTTAATCTAATTTTGTTTCTAAGATATATTTCCTCACTATTTGTTTTATCTATACAAGGATTTAATTCTAGTTCATTATTATATAATATAATATCCTTTTTTTCAATATTAAGTAAAGGTCTAATAATGTAGCCAAATTTATAATCCATACCTGTTAAGCCTTTAAGGCCACAGCCTCTAAGCTCATTTAGCAGTACAGTTTCAACGTTATCATTAAGATTATGCGCAACAGCAATAGCAGATGCATTTTCTTTAATTCTAACTTCTTCAAAAAAGTCATATCTAACTTTTCTACCATATGTTTCTTCGCTCATTTTATTTTCTTTCGAAAGTTTAGGAACATCTACTTTTAGATAATGAAAAGGAATACTATATTTTTTGCAATATTTTTCAACATACACCTTTTCATCATCTGACTCTTTTCTTATTCCATGATTTACATGCGCAACACAGATAGAAAAATTAAGTTCTTCTTTTAATTTGTTTAAAGTATCAAGTAAACACATAGAATCTGGTCCACCAGATACTGCAACAACAATTTTATCTCCATTTTTAATTAATTCATTTTCTATAATATTATTCTTTACTTTATCTAAGATCATATTCTGTTATTCCTTCTAAATTTGTATTTCCTTTAGCAAGATTAGAAAATCTAGTATATTTTCCTTCCCACCCAAGTTTTACTGTACCAGTTTCTCCATGTCTATTTTTAGCTACAATAATTTCAGCCATATTTTTATTTTCAGACTCTTGATCATAATAATCATCTCTATGGATAAATAGTACTATATCTGCGTCTTGCTCAATAGAACCAGATTCACGAAGATCACTAAGCATAGGTTTGTGGTCTGCTCTAGCTTCAGTAGCACGGCTAAGTTGTGAAAGTGCAATAACAGGAACATCTAATTCTTTTGCAAGAATCTTTAGTCCTCTAGAAATTTCAGATATCTCTTGTTGTCTTGAACCACTTGGACTTTTTGCTTCCATAAGTTGCAAGTAATCGACAATTACAAGACCAATGTTTTTTTCTAGTTTTGCTTTTCTACATTTTGCTCTTATTTCTGAAGGTGAAAGCACTGAAGAATCATCTATATATAGTTGAGTACCCGCAAGTCTATTCATTCCTTCAGCAACTTTTACATACTCATCTGGTGATAAATCTCCATTAGCAATTTTTTTATTATCTACTTCTGCTTCGCCACTAAGAATTCTGTTAGCTAGTTGTTCCTTTGACATTTCTAGGTTAAATATCATAACAGGAACTTTATTATGCATAGCAACGTATGTTGCTATATTTAATACAAAAGCAGATTTACCCATGGCAGGACGCGCTGCAACTATTATTAAATCTGAATTATTTAAGCCAGACAACTTTTCATCTAAATCATAAAATCCAGATTCCATACCAGATAATCTAGTCTTTTTATTTTGCATCTTTTCTATATTATCTAGTGTAGTTATTAATATATCTTTCATAACTGCATAATCTTTAGTATTTCTATTTTGAGCAATATCAAAAATATTCTTTTCTGCTTGTTCAAGAATAGAATCAACATCTTCAGTTTGATCATATGCAATTTTTAAAATATCATTGTTAACTTTTATAATTGATCTAGAAAGAGATTTTTGTTTAACTATTTCAACATATCTAGCAACATTAGATGTAGTAGGTACATTATCTATAAGTGTAGCTAAATTTTGAGTTCCACCAACTCTTTCAAGTGTTCCTCTAAGTTTTAATTGTTCCCCAACAGTAATGATATCTACTTCTTTACCAACAGTATAAATATCTTGCATAGCAGCAAAAATTTCTTTGTTGTCTTCTCTATAAAAATCTTCAGGCCCCAAAGTTTCAAGTGCTGTTTGTACTGCTTCTTTATCTGATAACATAGAACCTAGAACAGCTTGTTCTGCTAATGTATCATTTGGTTGTACTTTATTTACTACTTCGTTTTCCATATATATACACCTACATTCCTACTACTGATATTTTTAACTTAGCTATTACTCCTTCGTACAATTTTACATTTACTGTATATGAACCTAATGATTTAATAGGATCAGATATAGTAATTTTCTTTTTATTTACTTCTATATTGAATTTTTCTTTAATTTTATCTGCTATATCTTTTTCTGTAACACTTCCATAAAGCTTACTTCCTTCGCCAACTTTATGTCTAAATTCAATAAATCCATTTTCAATAATTTTCTTATTTTCATTTGCAGCTTCAAGTTCAGTCTTTTTCTTAAACTTTTGTGAATCAATTTTTCCTTGAGCCATATTTAGATTTTTGTTATCTGCAACAACAGCTAACTTTTTAGGTAATAAAAAATTACGAGCATACCCTTCACTTACTTCAACTATTTGGAGTTTCTTTCCTACTCCTTTTACATCTTGATTTAATACTACTTTCATCTTTAATTACCTCCTCTATTACTATATATTAATCTTTATTCGTTATCCTCTAGATATTCATCTATACTATCTAAAAGTCTAGATTTAGCTTCTTCAAGCTCAACACCTGCAATTTGTGCTCCCGCAAATGTTAAGTGACCGCCTCCACCTATTTTTTCTAGAATAGTTTGAACGTTTATATCTCCCATTGATCTACCAGATATCATAACAACACCATCTACCATACATAGTACAAAAGATGCTTGAATACCTGAAATAGATAATAGTTCATCTGCAGCTTGTGCAGCAATAATTGGCATATCTTTATGTTGTGCATCTGTCATAGAGATTGCAATGTTATCTTTATAGAATTTAGCATTTTTAACTATATCTACTTTTGTTACATAAGTATCAAAATTATTTTGGAATAGAAGTTTAATTTCTGCGACATCTATACCAAATTTTTTAAGAAATGCAGCAACTTCAAATGTTCTTACACCAGTTTTAAACATGAAGTTTTTAGTATCTACTACAAGTCCTGCATACATACATTCCGCTTCATTAGATGAAAGCTCAATTCCTTCAAGTAACATTATTAACTCTGCAACAAGTTCTGTAGCACTTGATGCATAAATTTCGTGATATGTAAGAACTGCTTTTTCTATAAATTCAGGTCCACGTCTATGGTGATCAATTACAGCTACATTTTCTATGTTATCTAGTAAATCTGGTTCTACTAAATATGATTGTTTATGTGTATCTACAACAACAAGTAAACTATTAGTAAAATCATCATTTCTAATATCTGCATAAGTTACAAAGGTATCTTTATATTCTTCGCTATATTGAATTTTTTCTATTATACCTTGTGTTGATGCTGTAGGTTTTCCATCTACAACAATCTTAACTTCTTTTCCTAAATATCTTGCAATTCTTGCAACACCAATTGCAGCTCCTATACAGTCTAAATCTGAATTTCTATGTCCACAAACATAAACGTTTTCAGATTTTTCAACTAATTCTTTAAAAGCTTGAGCCATTGCTCTTGCTTTAACTTTACTAATTTTTTCAAGACCAGCATTAGATCCACCAAAGAAATCATATTTTTTGTCTTTCTTTACTACTGCTTGGTCACCACCTCTACCTAGAGCAATATCTAGAGCAGAACTACCGGCATTATATCTATCCTCAAGTGTATCTTCTGAATAAGAAACACCAAGAGAAACAGTTATTGGAAGTTTTGTAAGATTAGTACAATTTCTAACCCTCTCTAAAATATCAAAAGATTCTTCTTCCATTTTATCTATGAATTTTTTCTCTACAAATACAACATATTTATCTTTATCTAGTCTAGCAAGAACACCTTGGTTTTCTCTTGCCCAGCTTCTAATTTCTTTAGTTAAAACAGATTTAACTTCTGCTTTTTGCATTTCATCTAGACCTTGTAAAGTTTCTTCGTAATTATCTACAAAAAGCATTCCAATTGCAACTCTAGAATCTTCTAAACTTTGCTTTAAGCTTGTCTCATATGTTTTATCTATAAATGATACAAGTAAGCAATCAAAATCTTCAAATCTAATTGGATTGCATATTACGTTATATATATCACCATCTGGACTTTCTTCAAGTAAACTAGAGTTAGTATTTTTCTTTTTAAGTCCTTCAAGTTTAATAGCAGCTTTTTCAATATAATCATCAGATAAAAGATTATCTGCAGACTCATTTTTCCATATTATATTTCCTTGTGTTCCAACTATAGCCATCGGAATATCTACAAGATTTAAAGAATCTTTAAATATAAAATCTACATTTTTAGATACTTCACCAAGTCTGAATTTTTTGTTTTTAAATTCAACAACGCACATAATAATGGCAAAAAGGCATAACAAAACAATTATCGCAATATCTATAAAAAGCGATAATGGGAATATAATAGACACAATTGCACATATTATTTGAATAAATGCAATTATAATTATTTTGGTTAATAAAGATTTAAAAAATCCGGATTTTTTTCTAGAATCTTTTGCCATAAAACTCAAACTTCCTTTTCTCCCTATAATTCCATTATATTTTACTATTAATATTAATAAATGTCAAGTAAAATAAAGGGTTTCAAGGCTCTTTGAAATACGTAAAACACCTATATAACTACAAAAAAAGAAAATATAATTTTTACATTATATTTTCTTTTCAAAAATTATACAGCAACTTTTTCAGATAATCTTATTCTATCTGCTATCATCGCAATGAATTCTGAATTAGTTGGCTTACCTTTGTTTGAATTAACAGTATACCCAAAAATCTTTTCATGCATCTCAATTTGTCCTCTATTCCAAGCAACTTCAATAGCATGTCTAATTGCTCTTTCAACACGAGAAGGTGTTGTATCAAATTTAGAAGACAGAGTTGGATATAATGATTTAGTAACAGAATTTAGTATATCTTCATTTTCTACCGCTAAAATGATTGCTTCACGAATGTATTGATAGCCTTTAATATGAGCTGGTACTCCAACATCATGAATCATTTGAGTAACTCTCACCTCAATTGGTAAGTTTTTATTACCATACGCTACCATAAATTCGTTTTTAACTTCTTCTGTTTCAGTTAAAATATCTCTAATTCTATCTACTAGAGTAATCATATCAAAAGGTTTCACTACATAATATGTAGCACCTAGTGATATAGCCTTTTGGGTAATCTTTTCTTGTCCTATTGCAGACATCATAATAATAGTTGGCTTGTCCATACCTACTTCATCATTTAGTTCTTCAAGTACAGTAAGGCCATCCTTTTCTGGCATTACCACATCAAGTAGTAATACATCTGGTTTAGACTGTTTTATGGCTGAAACTGCGTTTGTTCCATCATATAAAGGTTCAAGCGCTGTCATATCTTTTTGTGTGTTGATGTACATATTTAGTAGTTTAACAAATTCCTTGTTATCATCAACAATCATAATTTTAAAATTATTTTTATTTTCCATTTTGTGCTCCATTTCCAGTCTATCCTATAAAGCAACACTATTATACAATTGAAAGCGAGTAAAATCAAGTAAAAAAGCAATTTTTCGTGCACTATTTTTGTCGAAAATTTTAAAAATTTTTAATTAAACAATATTTTATTATTTTTTAGTATGAATAATAAAAAATTGCACACATTACTAATGTAAAGTGTTAACACTTTAATACTAAAACTGGAGGTGAATCTAAACATGGCTAACTCTACAAATAGCAAAATGACTAACAAACAAGCTAAAGCAGCTTTAGACAAATTCAAATATGAAGTTGCAAACGAAATCGGAGTAAATCTTAAACAAGGTTATAATGGAGATTTAACATCTAAAGAAGCTGGTTCAGTTGGTGGTGAAATGGTAAAAAGACTTGTAGCTAATGCTGCAAACCAAATGCAAAACAATTCAAACAACTAATTAAGTGAAAAAAATAGATAGTGATTTTAAGGTCACTATCTTTTTTTATCTTAATTTAAATATTTACAAATTTTATCTGTATAAATTAGTTCTAATTTATGAAGCGCTCTAGTCATTGCAACATATAATAATTTCATGTCTAAAACATTGTCACTATCATAATTTGACTCATCAGTATCTGCAACGATAACAACATCAAACTCAAGTCCTTTAGATAAATATGAAGTTAATATACAAACTCCACCATTATATTTTTCTTGATCTTTATATATTATCTCGTTTTCAATGTTATTTTCTTTCAATAACTTGCTAATTTTAGCCATTTCTGTTTGATTTTTATATACAATAGCTATAGATTTATATCCATTATTCAAATACTCTTGAACTTTGTTCTTTATGTATTCATTTTTATTTTTTTCATCTACTTTTGTTTTAATAACAGGACCTGCTTCTCTAATAACAGGTTTTGCCTCACCTAAATTTATAGCACTAGAAATTTTATTTGCCTCACTCATAATTTCAATAGAGGTTCTATAAGATTTTCTAAGATTCAAATATTCACTATCTTCAAATATTTTACTTTGTATATCTTCCCATTTATCTATTGCTCTATAAGAATATATTCCTTGAGCAAGATCTCCAAAAATAGAAAAATTTGCTTGATTTAACACATTTCGTAAAATGTAATAGCTAAACACGCCAAAGTCTTGTGCCTCATCTACTACAACACATTTTATATTTTTATAATCTTCATTTCCAAAATATTTAAGTTTAATATACATAATTGGTGCTATATCTTCATTTTCAATCACTCTAGATTTTAATGATTTTATAGTTGTATCACGTATTATTTGTGGTATGTTATCCACACTTTCAACAAAATTTAAGTAGATAGGAATAACTTTTAAATTAGATATATCTAGTAGCTTTTTAAGTTGCTTTTCAAAGCCAGTATTGTTTAAATCTTTAAGCATATCTAACTCTTTTTTAATAATCTTTCTTCTTTCCTCGACATCAGTCTGAGAAAGCTCTAAAGCATCCATTTGAGACTTTACTCTAGAATAAATATCATCATCATTTTTTATATTGTTTGCGATTCTACGACTCACAATATCTAATCTCTGCTTTATACTTTCTCCTTGAGTTTGGTTATATACTGCTAGTATTTCATCTTTACTTAATACACAAATGCCATTAATTACTAAGCCATCATCCGGTATAACATCATACTCAATTTGCTTTAAATAATTATCTAACAAATCTTTATACTCAAGTGTAGTCTTATATTTAACATTTGAAATTGTATCTCTTCCATCAATAATATCGTTTAATTTTTTAGTTGAATCTTCATATGAAATCTTTTCTCCAATAAAATTTGAAGCAAGTTCTTCATACGTCAACTGTACCGCATTTGAAGCATCCAAATCCGGTAAAACATTAGATATATAATTGATAAAGAATTTATTAGGTCCTATAACCATAAATTGGTTAGCCTTATATTTTTCTGAATTGTTATACATTAGATATGCAATTCTATGTAGTGCTACAGTAGTTTTTCCACTACCTGCAACACCTTGAACTATTAAGTTCTTTTCAATATTCTTACGAATAATTTCATTTTGTTCACCTTGAATTGAAGCAACAATATTTTTTAATCTACTATCTGCACTTGCTCCAAGATAAGGCTTTAGTAATTCATCGTCTGAAACTGAATCTACATCAAAAATAGATTCAATTTTCCTATTTTGAATAATAATTTGTCTTTTTAAAGATAACTCTCCATGAATCTTTCCATAAGGTGCATCATATTCAACTTGTCCCAGATTGCTATCATAATATAGTGTTGAAACTGGAGCTCTCCAGTCTGTTACAACGACTTTACCATCTAAGTCTGTAACACCAATCTTGCCTATATACAGCTTGTCTTTAGTACTTTTCTTATCTTCTTTAAAATCTATTCTTGCAAAATACGGTTTTTCTTTAATTTTTTGTATATTTGCAATTTTAATAGCTGATGTACTCATAAGATTTGCAAGAAGTATTGGATTACTACCATATTTTTTTGGTAAATCCCTAAGAATTTCTTCTTCTCCCTTTTGAATGTCTTCCAAATTTGACTCAACATTTTCAAGTTTTTGCTTTTCATACTCTAAATCTTCCATGATACCCTCCTTTTATATTCAAAAACGCTTTCACATTTTAACATATATTTATGTAAAATGCAAGAGCGATTTTAGCTATTTTTAAAAAGCAAAAAAAGATGATACAAAATAGTATCACCCTTTTTATACATTATTATCCTAAGAATCCTGAATAATTTCTGCTTACCATTTGCGCTTCTATTGTATTTAGTACTTCTAGTCCAACACTTACTAAGATAAGTATTGAGTTTCCACTAAATGAAACAGATTGGCTTGTGAAAGCTTGTAAAATTATTGGTAAAATTGCAATTGCAGCTAAGAATATTGAACCTGCAGCTGTAATTTTAATTAGAACGTTATTTATATAGTCTGATGTATTTTTACCAGCTCTAATACCTGGTATAAATCCACCATTTTTCTTTAAATTGTTAGCAATTTCTACTGGATTAATAATGAACATTGTATAAACAAATGTAAATACAATAATTAATGCCATGTAGATAACTGCATATCCAAGTAAGTAACCCCAATGGCTACCTTGAGATGCTGTAAATAGTTTGTATACTCCACCCCAGAATCCAGATAATTGTGTAGTATCTGTAACTAAACTAATTATTATACTTGGGAATGACATAAATGACATTGCAAATATAAGTGGCATAACTCCTGCCATAGCTAGTTTGATAGGAATGTGTGTACTTTGTCCACCATACATTTTTCTACCTACAACTCTTTTTGCATAGTTTACTGGAATTCTACGTTCAGCTTTTTGAACAAATACAACTCCTGTAATTACTGCGATTAATCCTACCATTAAAAGTGCGAATACAAGGATTCCTGTAAATCCAGCTCCTCCAAGATTCCAGAATGCTCTAATAGTAGTTGGAAGTCCAGCAACGATACCAAAGAATACGATCATTGATATACCGTTTCCGATTCCATATTCAGTTATTTTATCTCCAAGCCATGTTAGAAGTGAAGTACCAGCCATTAAAGATACAAGGAATAAGAATAATCCTAGAACTTTTCCTGCACCATATGTTAATGGAGCTAGTAAGTAAGCTCTATATGTAAAGTATAATCCTAAACCTTCAATAAGTGCAAAAGCAATTGTTAAATATTTAGTATACTTTCCTAATTTCTTTCTTCCAGTTTCTCCTTCTTTAGCTAGTCTTTCAAGACTTGGTATTACAAATTGTAATAAGTTTAATACGATAGATGCTGTGATGTATGGTCCTATAGTCATTGAGAATATAGATAATCTGCTAAATGCTCCACCTGAAATTAAGTTGATCATTGCAGTTAGACCATTTGATCCTGCACCTAATTGTTGATTTATTGTAATTTTATCTAGACCAGGTATTGTAATAAATGTACCTATTCTAAATATTAATAATATTGCGAAAGTAAATAAAAGTTTCTTTCTAATATCTTTAACTGAGAATATTTGTTTGATGCTTTCTAACATACTACATCACCTCAGTCTTTCCACCTGCAGCTTGTATTTTTTCTTCAGCAGTTTTTGAGAATTTTGCAGCTACAACAGTTAATTTTTTAGTTAATGTTCCATTACCTAATACTTTAACGCCATCTAATTCTTTTCTAATTATTCCTTCAGAAAGTAATAATTCAGCGTTAACTGTAGTTCCATTTTCAAATTTTTCTAAATCACTTAAGTTAACAACAGCGTATTCTTTAGCAAAGTGATTTTTAAATCCTCTTTTAGGTAATCTTCTATATAAAGGTGTTTGTCCACCTTCAAATCCTCTTCTAATTTTTCCGCCTGTTCTAGCTTTTTGACCTTTGTGTCCTTTTCCAGCTGTTTTTCCAAGACCACTTCCAATACCTCTTCCTACTCTTTTAGAGGTAGTTGTAGCACCGTATGCTGGGGCTAATTCGTGTATCTTCATTCAAGCTTCCTCCTCTCTTATCAATTACTAGTAATCATTATATCATTATTTTAGTATTTCTTCTACTGTTTTTCCTCTAAGTTTTGCAACTTCTTCTGGTGTTCTCATAGATTGTAATGCTTTAACTGTAGCATATACAATGTTTCTGCTGTTACGAGAACCAAGAGTTTTAGCTGTTACGTTTTTAACCCCTGCAAGTTCTAGAACTGGTCTAACCGCACCACCGGCGATAATTCCAGTACCTTCAACTGCTGGTTTTAATATAACTTTAGATGAACCAAAGTTTGTTGTATATTCATGAGGTAAAGTACCATTTACAAGTGATACTTCAACTAAGTTTTTCTTAGCATCGTCAGTTGCTTTTTTGATAGCTTCTGGAACTTCTGAAGATTTACCTGTACCTACGCCGATGTGACCATTTTCGTCACCAACAACAACCATAACACTAAATCTAAAAGTTCTACCACCTTTAACAACTTTAGCAACTCTACTTACATTAACAACTTTTTCTTTTAATTCAGTTTTAGTTTCTGCCATTTTAGTTTCTCCTTTCATTAGAATTCTAATCCAGCTTCTCTAGCTGCTTCTGCTAATGCTTTAACTTTTCCATGGTATAAGTAACCATTTCTATCAAAGACTACAGTGTTTATTTTAGCTTTTTTAGCACGTTCAGCGACTAATTTACCAACTTCAGTAGCTGCTTCAACATTAGATGCTTTAGTTTTAACTTCTTTATCTAGAGTTGATGCGCTAACTAAAGTTACTTGTTTTTCGTCATCAATAACTTGTGCATAAATATTTTCATTTGATTTAAATACACATAGTCTTGGTCTCATAGAAGTACCTTGAACTTTAGTTCTAACTCTTTTTTGTCTAATAGCTCTAGTAGCTTTTCTATCTGTCTTATTTATCATCTTAAGACTCCCTCCTTAACTTCTAAGATTATTTTTTACCGCCAGCTTTTCCTTCTTTTCTAATTATTCTTTCGCCAGCATATTTAATTCCTTTACCTTTATATGGTTCAGGTAGTTTCTTTTCTCTAATATTAGCAGCAACTTGACCAACTAATTGTTTGTCAATTCCTTTTACTACTATTGTATTTGGATTTGGTACATCTATAGTGATTCCTTCAATTTCAGCAATTTCTACTGGATGAGAGAAACCTACAGTAAGTACTAATTTGTTACCTTGTTTTTGTGCTCTATATCCTACACCATTTACTTCTAGTGTTTTTTCGAATCCGTTAGTAACACCAATTACCATGTTGTTAATTAATGTTCTAGTTAGACCATGAATATTTCCGTGAGCTTCATTGTCTATTGTAACATTGATTTCAGTTCCTTCAACGGCAATATTAACATAAGGTAAGAATTCTTGTGTTAATGTACCTTTAGGTCCTTTAACTGTAACTGTATGTCCTTCAACTTTAACTTCAACACCAGCTGGTATTGTGATAGGATTTTTACCTATTCTTGACATTTGGTATACCCTCCTTTATTTCTTATTACCAAACATATGCTATAACTTCGCCACCAACGTTAGCGTTTCTTGCAGCTTTGTCTGTCATAATTCCTTTTGATGTAGAAATGATTGCAATACCTAAACCATTTAATACTCTAGGTAGATCTTCTACACTTGCATATATTCTTAAACCAGGTTTACTTATTCTTTTTAAACCTTGTAAAACTTTAACATTATCTTTATATTTTAATGTTATTCTGATTGTTTTGTGATTGTCTTCGATTATATCTGCAGTCTCAACAAAACCTTCAGCAACTAAAATATTAGCTATTGCTTCCTTTTCTTTAGAATAAGGAACGTCAACTGTTGCATGTCTTTGTGCGTTAGCATTTCTTATTCTAGTTAACATGTCTGCAATTGGATCTGTTGTATTCATTGCCTTTATTCCTCCTTTTCTACCAGCTTGCTTTTTTAACACCTGGTATATCTCCTTGATATGCTAATTTTCTAAAGCATAAACGGCATATTCCATATTTTCTCATGTAAGAGTGTGGTCTTCCACATATTTTACATCTGTTATAATATCTTGTGCTAAACTTAGGTTCTCTTTGTTGTTTAGCTATCATAGATTTCTTTGCCATCTCAAGTCCTCCCTTACTTTTCAGCGAATGGTAAGCCTAGAAGTTTTAATAATTCGTAAGCTTCTTCATCAGTATTTGCAGTTGTAACAAATACGATATCCATTCCTCTTACTTTATCAATTTTATCATATTCTATTTCAGGGAAAATAATTTGTTCTTTTACTCCCATGTTATAGTTTCCTTTTCCATCAAAAGAGTTAGGGTTTACACCTTTAAAATCTCTTACACGTGGAAGTGCTACGTTAAAGAATTTTGTAGCAAAATCGTACATTTTTGTTCCTCTAAGTGTTACTTTGCATCCTATATTCATACCTTCTCTTAATTTGAAAGCAGCTATAGATTTTTTAGCTTTAGTAACAACAGGTTTTTGTCCAGCGATTATTTCAAGTTCACCCATAGCAACGTCTAATGCTTTAGAGTTATCTTTAACTTCTGAAACACCCATGTTTATAACTATTTTATCTAGCTTTGGTACTTGCATAATTGATTTGTATCCGAATTTTTTCATCATAGCAGGTACAACTTCAGCTTTATATGTTTCTTTAAGGTTCATTTAACTTTTTCCCTCCTTATTACTTCATTTCGTTACAGCTTTTACAATATCTTGATTTAGTACCATCTTCGTTTACTTTAACACCAAGTCTTACACCTTTTCCACATTTGTCGCAGAAATAGCTTACTTTTGATGCATAGATTGGTCCTTCAACTTTGATGATTCCAGATTCTTGACCTTGTTTTCTAGCTTTAACATGTTTTGTTCTAACATTTATATCTTTAACGGTTACTTTACCAGTTTTTCTATCAATATCTAGTATAGTTCCTTTTTTACCTTTTTCAGCGCCTGTATTTACAATTACAGTATCACCTTTTTTTAATTTCATTTTTGTTAACACTTTAATTTCACCTCCGTATATTAAAGAACTTCAGGTGCTAGAGATAAGATTTTCATGTACTCTTGATCTCTTAGTTCTCTTGCTACAGGTCCAAAAATACGTGTTCCTCTTGGTGTTTTATCATCTTTGATTAAAACTGCTGCGTTTTCATCAAATCTAATATATGAACCGTCTTCACGTCTAAGACCTCTTTTACTTCTAACAATTACAGCTTTAACAACATCGCCTTTTTTAACTGCAGAGTTAGGTGCTGCTTTCTTAACAGAAGCAACGATAACGTCTCCGATGTTACCCCATTTTCTGTAAGAACCACCAAGAACTCTAATACACATTAATTCTTTAGCTCCAGTGTTATCTGCAACTTTTAATAATGTTTGTTGTTGTATCATGGATTAGTCCTCCTCTCAAAATTAATTTACTATTTAACTTTTTCCACAATTCTTACAAGTCTATATCTTTTATCTTTACTTAGTGGTCTAGTTTCCATTACTTCAACGATATCTCCGATTGAACATTCATTGTTTTCATCATGAGCTTTAATTCTTAAAGTATGGTTTTTGATTTTGTTATAAAGTGGATCTTTAACTTTGTCGTCGATTGCAACAACGATTGTTTTATCCATTTTATTACTTACAACTTTACCGATTTTAGTTTTTCTTAAATTTCTTTCCACGTTCATTTCCTCCTTTACCACTAATCATTTTCCTTCTCAGTTATTAATGTATTTACTCTTGCAATTTCTTTTTTAACTAGAGTAATTTTTTTAGGGTTATCAAGGCCGTTTAGAGAGTTTTGAAATCTTAATTTAAAAAGTTCATTTTTAAGTTCTTTTAACTCTTTTTGTAGTTGTTCAACTGACATATTTTTATATTCATTGATTTTACTAGATTTCATTATTGTACTCCTCCTTCTTGATCTTCTCTTTTAACTATTTTACATCTAATTGGAAGTTTGTGAATAGCTTTATTTAAAACTTCCTTAGAAGTAGCTTCATCTAGACCTGCGATTTCGAATAATATTCTTCCTGGTCTAACTACTGCTACGAAATATTCTGGATTACCTTTTCCTGAACCCATACGAGATTCTGCTGGGTGTTTAGTAATAGGTTTATCTGGGAATATTTTAATCCAAGATTTACCAACTTTTTTAGTATATCTTGAGATAGTAACTCTGACAGATTCGATTTGGTTAGCTGTGATCCATGCTGGTTCTAAAGCTTGAATTCCGTATTCTCCATCTGTTACTTGAGTTCCTCTTTGTGCTTTTCCTTTTAAGATACCTTTTTGTACTTTTCTATATTTAGTTCTTTTTGGTGTAAGCATTATTAGTTACCTCCTTCTTCAGTTTTTCTTGTAGGAAGTACTTCTCCTTTATATATCCAAACTTTAACACCGATAATACCATATGTAGTTTTAGCTTCTGCAAAACCATAATCTATATCTGCTCTTAAAGTTTGAAGAGGAATTGTACCTTCGTGATATGTTTCAGTTCTAGCAATTTCTGCTCCACCTAATCTACCAGATACAGCAGTTTTAATTCCTAGTGCTCCAGCTTCCATAGTTGTTTTCATAGCTTGTTTCATAGCTCTTCTGAAAGATATTCTCTTTTCAAGTTGTAGAGCAATGTTTTCAGCAACTAGTTGAGCTGCAAGGTTAACGTCTTTACCTTTAACTTCAACAATATTTAAAGATATTTCTTTACCGATTTTTTTGCTTAATTTATTTTTAATTTCTTCTATTGCTGCTCCACCTTTTCCGATAATCATACCAGGTTTAGCTGCATGTATATCTACTAAAACTCTGTCACCTTTTCTAGAGATTTCTATTTTATAGATTCCAGCAGGTTTTAATAAGTTTTTAAGATATGTACGAATGTTGTAATCTTCTACTAGGTTATTAGAATATTCTTGTTTATTAGCATACCATGTTGAAGACCAGTTTTTTATAATTCCAACTCTAAGTCCGTGTGGACTAACTTTTTGTCCCATTTTAAACTTACCTCCTCTATGCTTCTTTTAACACAACAGTAATGTGACTAGTTCTTTTTCTTATTCTATTTGCTCTACCTTGTGCTCTTGGTTGTATTCTCTTCATTGTTGTTCCTTGGTTAGCATATATTTCAGAAATATATAATTTAGATTCATCCATTTGATGATTGTTTACTGCGTTTGCCATTGCAGATTTAACTAATTTTTCAACTACAGGTGCAGCTGCTTTATTAGTATATTTTAAGATTGCTACTGCTTCTTTAGCATTTTTTCCTCTAATAGTATCAATAACTATTTTAACTTTTCTAGCACTTATTCTTGCATGGCGTAACTCAGCTCTTGCTTGTTTTTCTTCCATTTTAAGGCTCCTCCTTCATTTAAGTTTCTTATTTAACTTTAGACTTTTTGTCTCCTGCATGTCCTCTGAATAATCTTGTAGGAGCGAATTCTCCTAACTTGTGTCCTACCATTTCTTCAGTTACATATACTGGAACGTGTTTTCTTCCATCGTGAACTGCAATAGTGTGACCTATCATTTGAGGATAAATAGTAGAGGATCTTGACCAAGTCTTAATTGCTTCTTTTTTATCTTCTTCATTTAATTTTTCAACCTTAGCTAGTAATCTAGCATCAACATAAGGTCCTTTTTTAAGTGATCTTGACATCTTCTATACCTCCAAAAATTATTTTCTTCTCTTAACAATATATTTATCTGTTCTATTGTTAGTTTTTCTTGTTTTATATCCGTGAGCTGGTTTACCCCAAGGAGTTCTTGGTCCAGTATGTCCAACTGGAGCTCTACCTTCACCACCACCATGTGGGTGATCTACTGGGTTCATAACAGAACCTCTAACTGTAGGTCTAACACCCATATGTCTAGTTCTTCCGGCTTTACCTAATTTAACATTTTCTTTTTCTAGGTTACCAACTTGACCGATACAAGCTCTACATTCAACGCTTATAAGTCTCATTTCACCTGAAGGCATTCTAACATGTGCATATTTTCCTTCTTTAGCCATAAGTTGAGCTGACATACCAGCACTTCTTACTAGTTGTGCACCTTTACCTTTATTTAATTCAATATTGTATATCATAGTACCAACTGGGATACTATCGATTGGCATACAGTTACCTGGTTTGATATCAGCTTTTTGAGCAGATATAACTTTATCACCATCTGTAAGTCCTAGTGGAGCAATGATGTATGCTCTTTCACCATCTTCGTATTCGATTAAAGCGATATTAGCAGTTCTATTTGGATCATATTCGATTCCTATAACTGTTGCTTCCATATCTACTTTATTTCTTTTAAAATCGATTACTCTATATTTTCTTCTGTTTCCGCCACCGTGATGTCTTACTGTAATTTTACCAGTATTGTTTCTTCCTGCATTCTTTTTAAGAGCAGTTAATAAACTTTTTTCTGGTGCATTTTTAGTAATCTCATCGTTAGTTAATGTAGTTGTATTTCTTAATGATGGAGTAACAGGTTTAAATGTTTTTATTCCCATTTTTTATTCCCTCCTAGTTATTTCCAAATGCTGAACTAATTTCTTCAATTTCAGTTTTGTATTTTTTATTAACTTTAGTGTCTTTTCCACCTTTTGCAGTGTATTTAACTTCTGCTGGGTTAGTATCAATATTTACTATAGCTTTTTTCCAAGCTTTAGTTGTACCTTGGTGTACTCCCATTCTTTTAGCTTTTCCATCGTATCTTAAAGTGTTTACTTTTAAAACTTTAACACCGAATAGTTCTTCAACTGCGTTTTTGATTTCAACTTTTGTAGAGTTTATAGCAACTTCAAAAGTATATTTTCCGTTAGCAATTTCACTATAACTTTTTTCAGTCATTATAGGTTTGATTATAACGTCTTCTGCGTGTCTCATTATGCGTACACCTCCTCTAATTTCTTAACTGCGTCTTTAGTTAATACTAGAGAATCATATTTTAATAAATCATATATGTTCATAGTATTTACTAATGTAGTTTTAACACCTTCAATGTTTCTAGCTGAAGCTTGAACATTTAGGTTCTTTTCATCTAACATAACTAAAGCGTTGTTAACTTTTAAGTTTCCTAGAACGTTAACCATTTCTTTAGTTTTGATTTCTTTAAGTTCTAATTTATCTACTACAACTAATTTTCCATCTTGTACTTTAGAAGTAAGTACAGATCTGAAAGCTAATTGTTTTACTTTTTTAGGAATTGAATAACTATATGATCTTGGTTTTGGTCCTAATGCGATACCACCTTTGATCCATTGTGGAGCTCTTATAGATCCTTGTCTTGCTCTACCAGTTCCTTTTTGTTTCCATGGTTTTCTTCCACCACCAGAAACTTCTGATCTTGTTTTAGTAGATTGAGTTCCTTGTCTTTGGTTAGCTTGGAAGTTTACAAGTGCAGTGTGAACAGCAACTTCATTTACCTCAACACCAAATACGTTTTCGTTTAACTCTAAGTCTTCTACTTTTTTACCTTTCATATTTAAAACGTCAACTTTTAGCATTTATTTCTCCTCCTTCCTTACTACTTAACACTTTTTCTTACTCTAACAACTGCTTTTTTAGCTCCTGGAACAGATCCTTTAACTAAAACAACATTTTTGTCAGTATCTACTTTAACAACTTCTAGGTTTAATACTGTAGAAGTTTTACTTCCCATGTGTCCTGGTAATTTTTTACCTTTGAATACTCTACCTGGAGTAGTTGTTGATCCCATTGAACCTGGTCTTCTGTGATACATAGAACCATGTCCCATAGGTCCTCTGTGTTGTCCATGTCTTTTGATAACACCTTGGAATCCTTTACCTTTTGATGTAGCTTGTACGTCAACAGCTTTAATATCGTTTAAAGCTTCAACTGTAATTTTGCTTCCAATTTCGTATTCATCAACATTTTCAACTTTGATTTCTCTTAGGTGTCTTTGTACTTCAACACCAGCTTTAGCAAATAATCCTTTTCTAGGTTTATTTACATTTTTTTCCTTAACATCACCAAAGCTTACAACGATTGCATTGTATCCATCTTTGTCTGCAGTTTTTTTAGCAACTACTGTTAATGGTTTAGCTTCGATTGCTGTTACTGGTATAGCAACTCCATTTTCATCAAAAATTTGAGTCATACCAATTTTTGTTCCGTAAATTTCGTTTACCATTTTTGTTTCCTCCCTTTAAATTTACTTTTGTCTTCAACCAAGTTTATGATATCAGGGTATGTCATTGCCTAATATTAGGATGACCTATCAAAACTTTCGAAGATTATAATTTTACTTCGATGTCAACACCAGCTGGCATATCAATTGACATTAGAGCATCAACTGTAGCTTGGTTTGGTGATAATACATCAATAACTCTTTTGTGAGTTCTCATTTCAAATTGTTCTCTTGAATCTTTATGTTTGTGTGGAGAACGTAAAATTGTAATGATTTCTTTTTCTGTTGGTAGTGGAATTGGACCTGAAACTTCAGAACCAGTTTTTCTAGCTACTTCAACAATTTTTGTTGCTGCTTGTTCAAGCACAACGTGATCATAAGCTTTAAGTCTTATTCTCATTTTTTTAGTTTGTTCTTTTGACATATGTAAAACACTCCTTTTCTAACATCTGTCGGTTTGACAAGTTTTACACCACCCCGTGTGTTTCACATTTTACATATATTAAAACCAAATTCCACACAAGTGGTAATTTGGCAAATACATGTTAATCTATACTTGCCGCCCGATTTAAAATCAGACATGCTCCATAGAAGTTCCCTACCTCGCTGGGTAGCCACATTCTACTTCAACGCAAATCAACACCCATATTATACATTACTATTAATAAAAAATCAAGCTTTTTTCTAAAATTTATGTAAAAAGATTTACTTATTTTTTCGAGAATAAAAAGTAACACTCAAAAATCGTCATTTTTCTGAAATATTGTGCAAAAAAAATCTGGTTATTAAACCAGAATTTTATTGATTTTTCAACCAATCAAGGAAAAGTATTACTACAATTCCAATATTCACAAAGCCTATAATTACAGCAGCAAGAGTAGATATTTTTAATGTTTCATTAATAAACAACATTAATAATCCTAGCAATGCAGCCATAATAACAAAATATGCAATAACACTCAAAACCTTGTTTTTTATTAACTTATCTGTATAATGACATACAAATACCATTAAACATATAAAATTAAATAAAACTGCACTAGCTTGAGCAGCCATACCATTTTCAGGTCCTATTACACCTAAAAGTGTTAATATCCCACACCATATTGGTGAAGTAAATAAAGCAAGTAATCCTAATCCACATCCTATAAATACTACGCTTGCATAAGCCTCAACTGTACCGCATAAAGCTTCTTTAAAATTTTCTCTATCCATATCTAGAGACCTCCTTTTTAAAAATTATTTTTCAAAGCAAAATATATTATTGCTCACATATATATTATACCACATTTTACATAAAAAATCAACTAAGATCTCTATTGTGACAACTACATTACTACTCTTTTATTTTATATTACATTATATAAAATACATTGAACATTTTATCAATTTGTAGTATCATATTTTTGATATTTGGGGAGGTAATAATATATGATAAAAATTGAAAATTTAGAAGTCCTTAATTTTGAAGGAGCATTAAGAGGAATGAGGAATCCTTTAGAATCATGGAGTAAAAGTGATAGTTATTATGATAAAGAAACAGGAAAATATGTAGTTGGTCCTAAAGACCTAGATTTAGCATTAAAACTAACAAAATCTGGATCAGACCATTCTAAATTTTTAAGACAAATATTTGTATCAATGGACATAACAGCACCTATGTCTTGGTGGTGGGACTTTGATACATATAAAGTAGCGACTGTAAGAAACAGTACAAGCAGAATGCACAAACTTGGAACTAGGCTTCTAACAGAAGAAGATTTTAGTTTTGATGACGAAGATGGAAATATTCAAATAACACCATTTAGAAAATATGTAATGGAAGACCTAAACAGAAGAATAAAAGAATACCAACAACTAAAAGCTGATGGTAAAATGGAAGAAGCAACTCGTATGTGGAGAGACATAGTTTTTGATTCTCCTCAAAACTATAATTTTAGATCTACATGGACAGGAAACTATGAAACAATGAGAAATGTTTACAGAGCTAGAAGAAACCACAAGCAAAGAGAATTTAGAGATTTCTGTAAATTTATCGAAGAAGAATTCCCATATAGCGAGTTAATTACAACTCCTAGAGAAGGTTAGGAGGTAACCATGGCAAATTCAAAACTAATCGTAGTAGAAGGTGCACAAGGTGCAGGAAAAACAACAATAACAGATTTAATAAGGCATGGATTAAAATACACAAATCTATATAGATTATGTGGAACTTCAGATAGTTCTCCAGAAGGCAAGAAAAAAGCCGAAGACATGTATATAGATTTATTAGATTATTTAGAAAAATTAGAAAATAAAAGCATAAATCTTTTATTTGATAGAACATTCTTTACAGAAGAAATATACTGTAGATTAGGTTTTAAAGAATATAGTTTTACAGATGTATATGATAAACTATTAGATAGATTTAGCAAATTAGATTTTGATATTTACTACATTACATTATATGTAAAAGATACATCAATATTTGAAGAAAGATTAATGCGTAGTGGAAAAGCTGTTCCTAAATATGCAAAATTTAATATTGAAAGTAGTATAAATCAACAAAACGAATATCTTAAGATGGCAGAAGAAATCAAGGATAAATATCCAAATATAAAAGTATATAATGTATCTACAGATACAGAAGAAGGAAAAGAAAAAATAAAAGACATACTTAACTTTTAATTTAGACCATCTTAGTTAGACTGGAGGTTAAATATGACAAACGAGGAAATAATGTCTTACATATATGAAGACAGAAAAGCAATTAAACAAGGCAAGGATATCAGTAGAATGGTAAAACTAATGAATAAATTAGGAAATCCACAAGATGATTTAAAATTTATTCATATTACCGGTACAAACGGAAAAGGTTCTACAACTACAATGATGGCTGAAGTCTTAAAAAACAGTGGATATAAAGTAGGAAAGTTTATTTCTCCGTATATAGTTTCATTTAATGAAAGAATACAAATAAATAATGAATATATAACAAATGAGGAATTAACAAAGTACATTGAAAAAATTAAACCTATTGTAGATGAAATGATCAAAGAAGGAGACGCTCCAATAGGATTTGAATTAATTACTGCTATAGCATTCATGTACTTTAAAGATAATAATTGTGATATTGTATGTTTAGAAGTAGGACTAGGTGGAAGACTTGATCCAACAAACGTTATTAAAACAACAGAGATATCAATTATAACAGTTATAGATTATGACCACACACATATACTAGGAGACACATTAGAGCAAATAGCAACAGAAAAATGTGGAATTATAAAACCAGATAAAATCACAGTAACATATCCACAGCAACAACCAGAAGTATTAAATACAATTAGAAAATTCTGTGCAAAAAACAATAATAAGCTATTTATACCTAGCTTAAAACTTCTAGATATAATAAAGAGTAATCATAATATAAATTACTTTAGTTATAAAGGTACATATTATAAGCTAAACTTAATTGGACAATTTCAAATATATAATGCTCTAATGGTAATAGTAGCATCTAACTTATTAATAAGCATGGGTTATAAAATTCCATTTTCAGCAATAACAAATGGAATATTTGATGCCAAATTTCCAGCAAGACTTGAAAAAATGCAAGACAATCCAACTGTATTTTTAGACGGATCACATAATGCTGCTGGAGCAAGATCGCTAAAAAATTTCTTATACGAGTATAAAGGAAAAAGAAACTATGCAATAATTAGTTTTTCAAGCAACAAAAATCCTAAAGGATTCTTAGAAGAAATAGGTTCATATTTTCAAGAAATTGCATTTGTTAAATATTCAACAAATAAATATAGAATACCAGAAGAACCAGAAAACTTAGTTAAAATTGCTAAAGAATTAGGCATTGAAGCTAAAAGTTTTAATACATTAAAAGAAGCTAAAGAATACATGCTAAACAAAGAAAATCCAGACCTAATACTTATCACTGGATCTTTATACTTAGCATCTGAATATAGAAATATGTCAACAGAAGAATAGTTTTTTATTATTTTTAAAGAAATATCTTGATTTTTATTTCCTTTTATGCTACAATGTTTAAGTAAATCGTTAAGTGTACGCATAAGGAGGTGCAATTTAATGCCAAATATTAAATCAGCTAAAAAAAGAGTAAAAACTATCGAAACTAAAACTCTTCAAAACAAAGCTACTAAAAAAGCATACAAAGAAGCAATCAAAGCTTTTGAAGCAGCTGTAGCAGAAAATGCAAGCAATAAAGAAGAATTATATAATGAAGATATTAGCAAAATAGACAAAGCTTGGACTAAAGGTGTATTAGCTAAAAATACTGCATCTAGAAAAAAATCAAGCCTAGCTAAAATGCTAAACAAATAATTGAGATAAATAAAGAGCCTTAGGGCTCTTATTTTTTTGCCAATTTCATATATATTCAATTAAAAAGTAATGTTGTTTACATAACTTGTATTTTACACTTCATTATGCTATAATAATAGCGGATGTTTATTATACTTTGTCCGAGAAAAAATTATTATTAAAGGAGGAACTGCTATGGATTATAATAGTAGTGGGAATTTTATTCCAAAATTAGACATCGGTAACTATGTAATAGGAAGCTTTGATGTCTACGAAGAAAAGGCCAAAGAAATTGGTCGTATGTTTTTGAAAAACAAAGGAAAAAATACAATTGCTGTAGATGATATGTTTAGCAATATGCCAACTGCATATCGAGGAAGCATTTTAGATAAAAAAACAAACGAACTAATAGGGTTCATAGGAGTTGAGGATATCAACACAAGCAAAAACTATGCATCAATTGTAATCGGATTAGAAAAAAGCAAACCCAAACCAGACATTTACGATATTGTTGAAGGATACGAAAATTTCCTTATCAATGATTTAGGAATAGAAAATACAACTACAATCACAGTTATTAACGAAGAAATAATGAAAACACAATATAACTGTGTATTATACAAAGATGCAACTCTTAAATCACTTTACTTATTTGAAGATAAAGACAACACTTTAAAAAATTATCCTGTAAATGTAATGTTTAGGAATTGTTTAATTGCAAAACTTAGTATAGACTCATTAATTTGGTCAAACAAACGTGGAACAATTAAAATAGATTTAGAAGAAAGTGCAAACGAAGAACTTGCAGAAAAAATATTGCCAACAGCAATAAACCACTATATAGATTATTTACATGGAAACAATATATATAGTTTAATTGCCGAAGTGCCAGCAAGTAACACTATAGTTTTAGACTCATTACTTAAAAGTAAAATGAACTTTTATGGTGTGCTCCCTTATTCTATGGAATATGATGACTATATTGAATCCGCATATCTGTTTGAACATTATCCAGAAATGGAAAAAGAGAAACTAACATATTTACCAAAAAACAGAAAAATTAAAGTAAATGATTTAAAGTCAATAGCACTTCCAAAAATCTTTAAAATAGATAATGAATACACAGCTATTTCACCTAAAGAATTAAAGCAGTTAAATATTTCTTTAGAGTCAATTGTAAAAGGACACATTGATGCACTGCAAGATAGAGAACATTTTTCTATTCCACTTGGAGAAGACAAATACATTATTCAAGAAGGCAATGGTAATTATGGCATATCAAAACTAGTTAAAAATTTATCTTATGTTCTTATTAATAGCAAAAATGAGTACTGTGGATTTATCAATATAATGAATGAGAGAGGAAGAAACGCTGTATTAGAACTTGCTATCAAACCTTCATTACAAAATAAAGGAATAGGAACAAAATTACTAGAAAAGACAATAGAAGTTTTATTAGATAACGGTTACTATGCAATATCCAGTTATGTTTTTGCTTTTAATATTGCATCAAACAAGATACACAAAAAACTAGAGAATTTTCATGGTAAAAGATCTAAATCATACTACATTAATGGAGTATTTTGGGATATGAATTTATACGCAATAGAAAAAGAATAAGAAGTCATTAATTTGACTTCTTTTTTTATAGCCCAGGCATTCCTACTCTATATTGTCCTCTAGTCTGAAGACCGCCTATTCCATTTATCCCTTCTCTCGTATTTGAAATAATATTTTCTAAAGATACAAATTCATTTACAGGAGTATATGCAACACTTTGAGCAACAATCATTGGATCCATCATGTCTATTAGTACTCTTTTTGGAGCACTTGCAAAATTTGCACCCGCGGACACTATTGCTTCATAATAGCTTTGGCAAGCACCAGCAAATATAACAAGATTATCTAAATTATGTTCAAACTTCCTTGCTTCAAGAACAGATTGAATAAAGTACCTTGAGTTTTTATAATTATCTATATTATATATATCATTACGTCTTTTAATAAATGCATCGTGACCAGTTAAAACAAGTATTTCTGGCTTATACCTACTTAAAAGAGCAGGAACATGTCGATACTGGTTTTTTTCATCTAAATTATATATGATAGCATTAATTCCCATTTCCTTGTAAATCTTTTTACATTCCTTGCAATACTCACCATCCCCATCAAGATGAAGTACTGTTCCAGGTTTTTTATATGTTTTTTCTCTTTGGTACATTTTAGTAAAATTTGAATTTTCTCTATAATTGTTAAAACCACTTCTATTATTATTCAAATTATTATATGACCTATTTAATCTCACTCTTCTATTATTTGAAACATTTTTTAGTCTAACATTTAATTCTTCATTACTAATTATTTTCAAATCATAAAGATATGCATCAGCTAAAATTCTTGTTGTAATTCCAACAAGATCGGCTATACCTTCATTATTAATATGTATAATTCTAAATAATACATCATAGTTATATGATTTTCTTGCAACTATATCCCCAACTTTAAATTCCATAAAAACACCTCATAATAGTATATGAAGGAAAATGAATATTGCTAAAAGAATAAAAAAAGACAACCAATAAGGTTGTCTAATAATCATATATTATTTAACTGTAAATGGTAAAAGTGCAATTGTTCTTGCTCTTTTAACGGCTTCAGTTACTTTTCTTTGGTGTTTAGCGCAACATCCAGTTACTCTTCTTGGTAGAATTTTACCTTTATCGCTAATATATTTTCTTAATTTTTCAGCATCTTTATAATCAATGCTATCTACTTTATCTGCACAAAATACGCAAACTTTTTTTCTTGGTCTTCTGTATGGTTTGTCGTTTTTAGCGCCTCTTTTTTTGTTATCAGCCATTTTAAATTATCCTCCTATCAACTAATTATTAATTAAAATGGTAAATCGTCTGTATCTTCTACAGTAATGAATTCACCATCCATACTAGATGAAGGTACTTCTCCAGCAGGCATGTCTTGATCTCTTCTAGAGTCAGCAAAATATGCATTTTCAACAATAAAGTCTGTAGCATATCTTTTTTGACCATTTTGATCATCCCATGATCTGTTTTGGATTCTTCCTTCGACTAATACTTGTTGTCCTTTCTTGTAATACTTTCCACAAAAATCTGCTAATCTTCCAAATGCAGTTACGTTAAAGAAATCTGTTTTTCTTTCTCCGTTTGCATCTGCAAATCTTCTGTTAACAGCTAGTGAAAAAGTAGTAACGTTAGTACTGCTGTTTGGTAATACTCTTGTTTCAGGATCCCTTGTTAATCTTCCCATAAATTGAAATTTATTCATTTCATTACCTCCTATAAATATTAGTCTTCTAATTTAACTATCATGTGTTTTAGAACAGTTTCATCTAGTCTTAAAACTCTATCAAGTTCAGCTATAAATTCTGGTTTAGCTGTAAATGTGAATAAAGTGTAGAAACCTTCTTTTTCTTTTTTGATTTCGTATGCGAAAGTTTTCTTACCCCATTCATCAACACTTGTAAGTTCGCCATTAGCTGAAATTAGTTCTTTCATTCTTTCACCAAAAGCTGCCATAGCTTCTTCTGATGCGTTAGCTGAAAGTATTATAACTGATTCATATTTATTCATGACTCTACTCACCTCCTCGTGGACTCAGACTATACTTTATGTATAGTAAGGATTTTATACGTGCACTATTATACCACAATATTATGTAATTTGCAAGAAATAATTGATTCTTTTGTAAATATTGTATTATTGACATAGTAACTCTTTAATTATATAATACATATAATTATTAAAGAAAACACTCTTTTGAGAGGGGCTGATAACTATGAAAATAGAAAAAGTAGACGAAAATAAAGTGAAAATAATACTATCTCTTGAAGAACTTGAGATGAGAAATATATCTTTATCTGAATTGCAAATGAATAATTCACTTGCAAAGAATTTTTTTAAATCATTAATAGAAGAGTCAAATCTAGATGAAGACTTTATAGACAATGAAGACTCTCAGCTATTTATTGAAGCTGCTGCGGATAATACAAATACATTTGTTTTAACCATAACAAAAACAGATTCACTACCGGATATAAATAGTTACCAAAAGAAAGGTAAAGTGCAATATAGGATAGACTCTCGTCTATACGAGTTTAACTCACTTGATGCAATATTAGATTTTTGTAATATAGCAAAAAGTGAAAACCTATTTTTTGGGACTAATACACTATATAAGTATCAAGATAAATACTTCATATTATTTAGTGAAAGTGCTATAAAAAATAAACGTTTCATTAAAACGTACGTTATGATGAGTGAGTTCTGTTCAAGATATTATGCATATGACATGCACTATGCTACTATTTCAGAAAAAGGTTCTCTAATAATAGCAAACAGAGCTCTACACAAATTATCTAGGATTTAGATTTAGGCAGGCTTTAGTAGCCTGCTTTTTTAATTAGAAAATTATATACACACATTATATTTTAAATATATAAGAAAAAAAAGATAGTACAATATAAATAAACAAAAAACTGAAATTTGGTTTATATCTCTTTTAATTTATGAATTATACTATAATATAGAATTTTTGAATAAAATAAATGTGAATAAAATATACTCGTTTAGACTGAGCTATTTATATAAAAATTAGTATGAATTTATTTGTTATTTTTGGATTGATTAGCAGCTTCTTTAAAAAGCCGCATAAAGTATAATGCTGTTTTAACATTTTGTCAAGCATATTTTCAATTTTTAGTGAAAAATCTTTAATTATGTAGTTTGAATACAATGTTTATCTTGATTATTTTGACATAATTTGTTATACTATACGCATAGGTGAAAATGTATGAATAACGATAAATTAGTTAGAGCCAAAATACTAGTTATCGATGACGACGTAAATATGATGGATGTTCTTTCTGTTGTATTAAGAAGGTATGGACACGAAGTGAAAACATACACTGAACCCCTAGCAGCTATAGAGGAACTCAGAAGAAATAAATATGATATTTTACTTGTCAACTATTTGATGACACCAGTAAAAGGCGATAAAATTGTAGAAACAGTCAGAGAATTTAATAAAGAAATATATATAATTCTAATGTCTATTCATAAAGACCTAGCACCTTCCATTGAAACAATGCAACACTTAGATATACAAGCTTACTATGAAAAGAGTAACCGCTTTGATAATCTAATCTTGCTTATTCAAGGAGGAATAAAGTACATTGAGCAAATTAATAAAATAAAAACAATGAACAACCAATTGGATCATTACTTAGTAGACTTTGCAAAAATTCTACTACAAACAATTGGAGCTAAGGATCATTATACAGAAGAGCATTCAAGAAGAGTAACTCTTTTATGCATTGCCTTTGCAAATTATTTAAACTTGGATGAAAGGCAAAAATCTGACTTACAAATTGCAGCAGCCTTCCATGATATAGGAAAGATTGGTATACCAGACAATATATTACTAAAAACATCTAGGCTTACAGATGAAGAATATAATGTTATTAAAACACACCCTGTAATTGCTGCAAATATTTTTTCAGTATCAGATATATACAAAGACATTTATCCAATAATGTATCATCATCACGAAAGATATGATTCAAAAGGATACCCAGCTGGTATTGGAGGAAAACAAATACCATATTTAGCAAGAATACTAACTATATGTGACTCATTTGATGCTATAGTATCTAAAAGAACATATAAAGAAGGACAAACAATAGAATTTGCACTAACAGAAATAGAAAAAGGTGCAGGTACTCAGTTTGATCCAGAGCTTGCACCACAATATATAAATATGGTAAAAAATAACATGAGCTATATTGAACAAATATATAATGAATTTTAAAAAGTCTTAAATAGCAAATTGACTATTTAAGGCTTTTTTTATTCTAAGAATATAGTTAATAGTTTTGATACTAAAAGTGGATTTTGAGTACAATTTAGTTTAAATACAAAGCACTTTATCTGACACTTATACTTGTACAATTCTTTAATTATATCATCGCACTCTTTATTATAAATAACTAAACTATTATTTATAACAAATGTGTTATCTTCCTCTATACTCTCAATTATTCCACAAAGCAAAACTATATTATCATCTTCAATTAAATTTTCAATAATATTAAAATATAAATAATTGTTTTTTATTTGAGTTATATCTTCAATATTAATATATCGCTTAGTAATTTCAACATTAGATATTTGGCTATTATCTTTTATTATCTCTACTTTTCCATCTGACTTTTTTTCTTCACTAAATCTTATTTCTGGTCTAACACCTATATTGTCATTTGAGGTACATGACCTTCGCTCAGAGTATTCATAATAGTTAATATTCAAAGATAAATTTAATATTTTTGGAGCAATTAGTTTTAAATATTCTTTGTTCATATATAAATATAATCTCATAGTAAATAATAATACATTAAATACAAATATATTCTTTTATTTTTTCGTACTTAGCTTGTCCTATTCCATCAACATTTAATATATCTTCTATAGATTTAAACTTACTATTATTCCTATATTTAATTATATTATCTGCAAGTGTATCTCCAATCCCATCAAGTTCTTTTAATTGAGTTTTATTTGCAGTATTAATATTAATTTTTCCACTATCATTATTTTTTTCTTCTAAATTAATCTCTTCATAATTATCACTAACAATTTTTGGTATAAAAATCTTATCTGAATCATTTAGTTTTTCTGCAAGATTTATCTCGCTTAAATCTGCTGTATCTTTAAATCCACCACAAAGCTCAACTATATCATTTAGCCTCATTCCATCTTCTATATAATACACACCTGGATCATTTACCTCCCCGGTAATATATATAGCAATTAACTCCTCTTTTTTAACTAATTCATTATCATTTATACTAAAACTATTCGTATTTTTATTATTTTCTAAAATCAAAGATATACAAGAAGTAATCAGTATAATAACAATTATAATATATGATTTATACTTACTTACAAATTCAAGAACACTAGCAATTACTTTTTTCATCACAACCTCCTATAATATATATCTAAATTTGTAAATAAGCTCTAAACGCAAATTAGAAGTTATGGAATCCATAACTTCTAACTTTAATCACTATTATTTTAATCTTAATCCAGCTTTTACAACTGCAACTAATAAGTTATTATTATATAATAATTTTACTAAGAATGTCTTATCTATATAACTTACTATACTATCAAACATAGGAAGTGGAGATACAAATGATATTAATGCAAGAACAATCCATATTTTTATTAATACAGAAAGTCCACCAACTACTGTTCCACCAATTCCGTTAACTGTACTTAATATTGGTAAATTAAACACAACGTTAAGTATCATTTGTAGTATATAACATATTATTCTAACTATTAAGAATATTGCTATGAAACTTAATCCTTTCATTACAAATCTAGATATGTTTTCTGATGCAACTGTTAAGTTATCATCTGTAACTGCATTAGATAATACCTTACCATATATTGATTTGTCAACATTTTCGCCATTTTTCATCATATCTTGCATATTATTCTTTGCAATTCCAGCAACAGATTGTCCAAGTCCTGTATCATATATTGCATCTGCAACTACAGATTGGAACATAAATGCCAAAACTATTGATAATATCAAAGCAGCAAATCCAACAAGAATTCCGACTAAACCTTTTTTGTGTCCACTAAATGCACCAAGTACAACTAGTAATACAACAAGTATATCTATTAATATCATTAATACTTCCTCCTTATAAATTAACAATATAAATTTTATTTGTATAAATTAACGCTAAACTTTTTCCATGATTAAAAGTAATAGCTTTCTTAGGAGTAAAACTTATTTCACGAGAACCTAAATCTACTCCCCATTTATTATATATTTGAATATGATCTTGATAAATAAAATAATTAACAAATCCAGAAATAATCATACTCTTTGGTGGTAGTTCTAAAGTTGTTTGTGCAACTCTATTTTGACTATATCCAACATTATCTACAACATAATTGTTATTTTCTATGTTTCTATCTAAAGTAGTAAAGTAATCTTTATTTATTGAGACATACATAAGAGATGTATCGTTAAATTCTTTTATAGTTTCAACATCTCCAGAATTAATATCTATTTTAACAATTTTATTATCTAGTAATGCATAGATGTCTTTTTTATCTACAAAGAAATTATACACAAAACTATTATCTAGTGTAACTAAATCTTTAAGCATTTCATCTTCATTTTTTGAAATATCTATAACTCTAAATTTAACACCTATAGTAGAAGAATTAGTTACAGCCTCACAAAATACAACTTTTTCTGCATTATTTAACATTTCAAGTGCAATTATTCCTTCTTGAGATAAAAATGTATCATATCTATTTTCACCTTTTTTATTATATACACTAACCATATTGTTATATCCAGAGTTAGCAGAATATTCTATAGCCATATTTCCATATTTATCCAAGAATACATTTTTAATAGTTCCATCTATTTTTTTATTTAATATTTCTTTGCTATTTTCAAATAAGTATAATGTTCCAGTAGAGTTATTTGTAACAAGCATATATTTACCTTTTACATATATCTTTGGTGTAAAACTATCTGAAAAGCTATGTGTCCAAGTAACTTCACATCTTTCATTATATGTAGTAATAATGTTTTTAGAAAATACAAATAATTCATTATTGTATTCTCCATATATATCACTTTCCTTAGTTACAAATTCAATTTTATTATCCTCAATATTTGAACTTACAGGCTTTATATGTATTCCAAATATAGGCCCTATATCATAAAGCAGCCAAGCAATAACAACAACAATAACAACTATTATTGCTAAAGCTTTTCCACTTATTTTATATCTAACTTGAGGAGCTTCAATCATTTGTCCACTAGCATTTCTTTCAAACTTACTATTTATTCTTTTATCTCTTTCATCTTTTAATTCTTCTCTATTTCTTTGTACTATGTCTATTCCTTGTAAATCTTCTTCACTTAATGAAGATTTTTTCTTCTTTTTTGTTTCATCTAAAGATAGAGTAGAATTTTTATTTTTATTCTTCTTCATAAAAATTCTCCCACTCTCTTGGTTCATAGTATTTTACATCTTTAAGTTTATCTGGTAAATATTGTTGTTCAACTTTACCATGATCATAATCGTGAGGATATTTGTATCCATTTCCATATCCAAATTGTTCCATACCACTTGCAGCAGCATTTCTAATATGCATTGGAACACTTCCAATATCTTTATTCTTGACATCTTCCATTGCTTTATTAATCCCTCTATAAGATGTATTAGACTTAGGACTAAGTGCAACAGTAAGTGCTGCTTGCGCAAGAATAATTCTTGCCTCAGGCATTCCAATTTGATGAACAGCATTCATTGCAGCAACAGCAACTTTTAAAGCATCACTATTTGCAAGTCCAACATCTTCACTAGATTGAATAACAATCCTTCTAGCAATAAACATTGGATCTTCTCCTGCATCTATCATACGAGCAAGATAATGAAGTGTCGCATCAGGATCTGAACCTCTCATAGATTTAATAAAGGCTGAGATAACATCATAATGTGAATCATCTGTTTTATCATAAACAGCCTTCTTTTGTTGTACACAATTCATTGCAATATCTCTATCTACTATTATTTTACCTTCTTCATTCATGTCTGTAGTAAGTACAGCAAGTTCAAGTGCATTAAGTGCAGTTCTTACATCTCCATTAGAGCACATCGCTATATACTTTAGTGCATCTAAACTAATCTCCAAATTATAATTTCCTAAACCATTTTCTTTATCTTGCATAGTATTTTCAAGAATCTTTAAAATATCTTCTTGTTGTAATTCTTTAAATTTAAAAATTGTAGATCTAGAAATTAACGCTTTATTAACACTAAAATATGGATTTTCTGTTGTAGCACCAATAAGTATAACGGTTCCTTTTTCTACATGAGGTAAAAGTGCATCTTGTTGAAGTTTGTTAAATCTATGTATCTCATCGATAAATAGTATTACTTTTCCAGTAGGATTAGTAAAAATATTTTGAGCTTCATCTACAACAGCTTTTATATCTGCTACTCCAGATGTTGTTGCATTAAGAGTAACAAATTTATTCTTTGTACTACTTGCAATAACACGTGCAAGTGAAGTCTTACCACATCCTGGTGGACCCCAAAAAATTGCTGAAGTAAGTTTATCTGCTTTAATTAGTCTATATAACAATTTGTCCTTACCTACTATTTCTTCTTGACCATAGAAGTCTTCAAGTTTAGTAGGTTTCATTCTATATGCAAGTGGCTCCATAATTCCTCCCGAAAAAATAACATATTTCACACACTATTATATAATATAATAGTTAGATTATCAAGGAGAATTTAACATAAGAAATGATTTACATATATAAAAAAGTAGCTACTAAAAAGTAACTACTTATTTTTTTATTCTTGAATAAATTTATACATTATATTTTCTTTAGTAAGTCCAAAGTATTTATATACTTCAGTCCATTTTCCAGACTTGCCAAATGTATCATTAATACCAATTTTTTCAACTTTTTTAGGATATAATTCAGCAAGCACATCACTTACTATGCTTCCTATTCCACCTATTATACTATGATCTTCTATTGTAACAAGTTTTTCTGTTTCTTTAGCACAACGTACTATTTCTTCTTTATCCACTGGCTTAATACTATAAAGATCAACAACACGAATATTTATACCTTTTTCTTTTAACTCATTTTGGGCTTCAAGAGCAATAGAAACAGTTGAACCAGTAGCAAAAACAGTACCATCTTTTCCATCTCCACATGTATGAGAGCCACCTACATGAAATTCTTCATCTGTATAAAGTTCTGGTAAATCACTTCTACCAAGTCTTATATATTTAGGTCCTTCTTCGTTCATACATACAGATAATATTTTTTTAGTACTTACTCCATCCGCTGGGCAAAAAACTTTCATTGTTGGAATAACATTCATTATTGCCAAATCTTCAATACATTGATGAGTTGGGCCGTCTTCTCCAACCATAACACCAGCATGAGTTGCACATAAATTAACATTTGCATGAGAATATGCAGCCATATTACGCACTTGATCATATGCACGACCTGCCATAAATATTGCAAAAGTTGATGCAAATACAGTTTTACCACTTAAAGCAAGACCAACAGCAGTTCCAACCAAATCTTGTTCAGCAATTCCAACATCTATATGTCTTTCGGGAAAAGCTTTTTTAAACATATCTGTTTTTGTTGCAGCAGCTAAATCTGCATCTAATACAACAACATCCGGATTATCTCCTATTTCTGTTAAAAATTCTCCATATGCTTTTCTTGTTGATATCATTAAACCACCTCTTCAAATTTAAATAATTCCAGAGTTTCAACTCCATTTTTTAACATATCTTTATATACTGAATACTCAGAAACATTAATTTTATTTTTACCTTTAGAATTAAATTGATATTCCATATTTGAATTTTCTAAGTTTATTTTATCTAATAATTCTTTTTTAAAGAAAAATGGAATCTTACTCTTTTCATGTATTAAAGCCAATGAACAATCTTGCGGTCTTTCCAATTTAAATTCTTCAACTATCCTATTAATAAAAAAATCTATGTCTTGAGATTTATAACCAGAGTTATTTGTAATACTAACAATTTCATACAAGCTCTTATTATCTGGAATATATTTTTTATCTATAGCTTCTAATCGTTTCAAATTATAGTTATGAATCATTGCTTTCTTTATTTTTGCTTTTCCAGTAATTTTATCTAAGAAAGATATTTTAGAAAGCTTAATAACATTTTTGTCTATATCACGAATTTCCTCTTTTCTAATTAATTCATTAGCCTTATTAGCAAATAAACTTATATATTCTTTAGTTGTAAATTCAATAGCATCTTCTAACATTTCATCAATATTTTTTAGCTTTGCGTCATCTGAAAACAACATTTTATTTAAAAGTTTATATTCATTTTCCTCAACGGATTCATCGGCTACAGAATCATATTTTTGTATAATACTATCAAGAGTTTGACTATATTTTTCTAAATTTTCCTTAACTTCGTTAACTTCATTAGATATTATATCAACTCTAATTCCCAAATCTTTAGCAAACGAGAACCTATCTTGATTTTTCTTGCTACTATTATCGATTTTTAAATTTATCTTAGAAACATTTTCTTTTAGCTTATTTAATCTAAAACTAATGTCATCAACATAAATGTTTTCCATTACTACCTCCTATTTAGAAAGTTCTTCCATAGCTTGTTTATATTCTTCTTCATTAGGTGCTTTACCATGCCAACCAACTTGATTCTCCATAAATGATACGCCTTTGCCTTTAATAGTTTTAGCTATAATTACATTAGGTCTATCTGAAGTGTTTGTATTATCTATGGCATCAATTATTGCTTGCATATCATGTCCATTTATTTCTTGTGCATTCCATCCAAAAGCTTCAAATTTTTCCTTTAAGTTATCCACACCTTTAACATCCATAATGTTTCCATCTATTTGTAGACCATTATAATCTACAAAAGCAACAACATTATTTAATGAATATTTATTTGCAGTCATGGCAGCTTCCCAAATTTGGCCTTCCTCTATTTCTCCATCTCCAAGCATACAATAGATTTTGCCATGTTCGCCATCTAATTGTTTAGCTAGTGCCATACCATTAGCAACAGATAATCCTTGACCTAAAGATCCACTAGACACATCAATTCCATTAATTTTATTTGATGGGTGACCTTCAAGATAACTATCTATTTTTCTAAAAGTAACTAAATCTTCATGTGGTATTTTACCTATACTTGCAAGACACGAATAATATGTTGGTGCACAATGACCTTTAGATAGGATAAACTTATCTTCATCCAAATTCATTTTTTCGTGGAATAATACAGTCATTATATCTGCACATGAAAGTGAACCACCTGGATGTCCAGATCCTGCATGATAAACCATATCCACAATATCTCTACGTATTTCCTTAGCTTTGTTTTCTAATTCCTCTATAGTCATATATACCTCCTATATATTTTTTCTCAATATATCTATATAATTACTATCTGAATCATATTTAGCAAATTCCTTATGTTTAATTTCTCTAATAAGGTCATCTAAAGTTGTTTCTCCATCTCTATAGTATAAGATGTAACCTTCTCTTTCTAACTCTTCGCATATTTCAATTTGGTGATCATTGATATGTTCACCATATTTTTCTAAACGTGGAACAGCTATAACTTTCTTTCCTTTTTTAATAGCAGAAAAAATTGTTCCTACACCGCCATGAGCAATAACCAAATCCGCTTGCTCAATATATTTATCCATTTCTTCCATTGGAATGAAATCAAAAGAATGGATTCTTTTAGAGTTATTACATTTTGTATATCCACGTTGAACAACAATTTCTTCGCTTTTTAACGCCTTGCTTTCTTTAACAAGTTGAATTAATCTTTCAAAAGATTGTTTTTGAGTTCCTACAGTTACTAATACCATACTAAATCAACCTTCCTATATATTCTGCTTTTTCGTATTTTTCTTCTAAACTTTTCCACTGTACATAAAACTTATCTGCAATTTTATATACATTGTGTCCTGTACCAGATAATTCTTTAATCTTTGCCATAGTCTCAATGTATACTACTTTAGCACCAAAAAATTTTCCAATATAGCAGAAAAAGCCACCAACTTGTGCACCAGTAGATACAACAGTATCTGGTCTAAATTTAGCAACAATACCAATTGCTTTAGCTAAATTTTTAATTATTGTCCACCAATACTTAATCTTATTTTTATTTGGACCATAATCTACATATTTAATATTGTATTTATCTTTTAAATCTCGAGTTACATCTGTCATTTCAGTTACAAGTAGATAATCATAATCTTTAAATAATTCTTGAACTTTAAGTAACTCTGTTAAATGTCCACCCGAACTTGCAGCAAAAATTACCTTCTTCATCTAGTCCTCTCCTTTTACAATATATTTTATCCCATACTTTTGTTCAAAATATATCTTATTTATCTTTTTTGGGCCTATAGCAGCACTAACATATCTCTTTGGTACGTATACTACTAAATCCTCATTATTAATTTCTTCTTTTTCTATTCTCTCACGTATTAAAGCAGCCATAACATATTCTGCAAAATTATCTGATACTGGTCCAAAAATATTGGTGTTTTTAGCAGTTATTTCATTTGTACTTTGAAGTCCTAAACGTATAATTTGAACATCACTTTTTTGACATTCATGAATAACTTCAACACATCTGCTCACAGCATCTGTAATAGTTAATGGGACATATTCTTTATGCTCATACATATCATAAAGTTCACTATCTTCAATTACATATACCGGATAAATTCTAAGTTGCTCTGGTCCTAGTTTTAAACACTCTTTTATTGTATAAACTTCAGTATCAATTGTACTATTTGGAAGTCCTATCATTATTTGATGACCAAGTCTAATACCATACTTCTTAATTAGTTTTGAAGCATTAATAACATCTTCTCTTGTATGTCCACGTTTAGCTATAGCTAAAACATTATCATCCATAGATTGAACACCAAGTTCAATTGTTTTTACGCCATATTTTGTGAGTAACGTAAGTATCTCATCATTAATATAGTCTGGCCTTGTAGATAACCTAATACTATCTATTTTTCCAGCAAGAATATATTTATATGCAACACGTAAATATTCTTCTTGAAGTTTCATATCTATACCAGTAAAACTACCTCCAAAAAAGGCAACTTCAATCTTTTTGTCTGTATTTAGATAATATTCTAAATACTCTTTTATAATGTTATCCACATCTTCCACAGTAGTATCTTTAATTGTTCCACTAATTCGTCTTTGATTACAAAATACACATGCATGTGGACACCCTTTATGTGGTATAAATACAGGTATAGTATATTGGTTATCTTTATTTATGAAATTCTTAAGTTGCGCTTTTAAATCTAGTCTAATCTCCAAATACTTCACTTCCATTTATTATTGCATGATGAGCAGCTTCTTGTTCTGCTTGTTTTTTACTTTTTCCTTTACCAGTTCCAATCTTTTTATCATTAAAGAAGACTTCAATTGTAAATGTTTTATCATGTTCTGGTCCTTCCTCACCAGCTAAACGATACTCAATCTTAACACTACCATTACGCTGTAATATTTCTTGTAATTGTGTTTTATAATCTGTATTCAAACTTCCACCAGATAAAACAGTTTTAATTTCTTGATCTAATAACTCTAAGCATATATCTCTTGCTATCTCGTAACCACCATCAAGATATATTGCCCCAAGAACAGCTTCAAAAGCATCAGCGACAATAGCATCCTTCATTTTTCCATTAGAATTTTGCTCACATTTACCAAGATATATATACTCATGTCCTCCAACTCTTTTTAACGCTTGAGATAAAGATGCCTCACAAACAATTGCTGCACGTTTTTTTGTCATTTCGCCTTCAGCAAGTTCTGGTACATGTGCAAATAACAAATCTGAAATAATATGTTCAAGTATTGCATCTCCTAAAAACTCAATTCTTTCATTATATTTATCATAATTTGGATCTTCATGCTCATAAGCATAAGACTTATGTGTTAAAGCCATTTTAAGTAAATCATGATTGTTAAAAATATACTTTAATTTTTGCTCTAACTCTAGTAATCTTTCTCTTTCCATAAATACACTCCTTTCACATTACATTATATATTACAATGTAAATTTTTTCAATAAAAAAAGCACCTTAGAATAAACTAAGGTACAATTTATTTTCAACAATTTATTATTGATGATCTTCAATATAATTAACAACATCTCCTACTGATGTAATTTTTTCAGCTTCTTCTTCTGGAATTTCCATATCAAATTCTTCTTCTAAAGCCATAATTAATTCAACAATATCAAGTGAATCAGCTCCTAAGTCATCAATAAAAGTAGTTTCAGTTGTTATTGAATCTACGTCTTCTACGTCTAATTGTTCACTAATAACTTCTTTTACTTTCTCTAAAACTGTATCCATTTAACTACACCTCCTTAAGGTTTTCTTTAACTTATATGATTACTCATAAAAAAATATTCTAAACATAACTTAATTATCTAATAAATAATCAATATTGTCAAGGAAATTTGCTTAAAATATATAAAATATAACATAAAAATAATAGAAATAGGCGAAAAAATAAGGACCGAAGTCCTTATTTTTATCTATTTCAGTTTAAATTATGCTTTGATATCAGAAACTGATCCAGCACCAACTGTTTTACCACCTTCACGAATAGCGAATTTTAATCCTTTTTCTATAGCGATTGGAGTGATAAGTTTGATTTCCATAGTTACGTTATCACCAGGCATTACCATTTCTGTTCCTGCAGGTAATTCGATAACTCCAGTAACGTCAGTTGTTCTGAAGTAGAATTGTGGTCTGTATCCATTGAAGAATGGAGTATGTCTTCCACCTTCTTCTTTAGTTAGGATATAAACTTCTGCTGAGAATTCAGTGTGTGGGTGAATTGAACCAGGTTTAGAAATAACTTGACCTCTTTCAACTTCGTTTCTTTGGATACCTCTTAGAAGTACACCAGCGTTGTCTCCAGCTTCACAAGCGTCAAGAGATTTTCTGAACATTTCGATACCAGTAACAACTGTTTTCTTCTTTTCGTCAGAAAGACCAACGATTTCAACTTCTTCACCAACTTTTAAGATACCTCTTTCAATTCTTCCTGTTGCAACTGTTCCTCTACCTGTGATAGTGAATACATCTTCAACTGGCATTAAGAAAGGTTTATCGATATCTCTTTCTGGGTTTGGAATATAAGAATCTACTGTATCAAGTAATTCTTTAATAGGAGCATATACTGGATCGTTAGGATCTTTAGAAGTAGACTCTAGAACTTGTAGAGCAGATCCTTTGATTATTGGAGTAGTATCTCCTGGGAAGTCGTATTTAGATAATAGGTCTCTAATATCCATTTCAACTAATTCTAGAAGTTCTGGATCGTCAACCATATCACATTTGTTCATAAATACAACGATGTAAGGAACACCAACTTGTCTTGCAAGTAGGATGTGTTCTCTTGTTTGTGGCATTGGGCCATCAGCTGCAGATACAACTAGGATAGCACCATCCATTTGTGCAGCACCAGTGATCATGTTTTTAACGTAGTCAGCGTGTCCTGGGCAGTCAACGTGAGCATAGTGTCTGTTTTCTGTTTCGTATTCAACGTGAGCTGTAGAGATAGTGATACCTCTTTGTCTTTCTTCTGGAGCTCCGTCGATTTGGTCATAAGCTTTGAAATCAGCTTTTCCTAATAAGCTACAATATTTAGTGATTGCAGCTGTTAAAGTAGTTTTACCGTGGTCAACATGTCCGATTGTACCAATGTTAACGTGTGGTTTAGTTCTTTCGAATTTAGCTTTTGCCATTTTAAAATTCCTCCTTAAAAAATACACATTTTATGCACACTAAAGTGCATCAATCAATGTTATTTTACTACACTTTTTCTATTTTTGCAATAGAAAAAGTGTAAATAACTAATTAAATAATTTTTTGTACTATTCTTCTTTCTTAGCTCTTTGAGCAACGATAGTTTCAAGTACAGATTTTGGAACTTCTTCATATCTGCAAGGTTCCATTGAATATGTTCCTCTACCTTGAGTTTTAGATCTTAGGTCAGTTGCATATCCAAACATTTCAGATAGTGGTATAAATGCATGGATTGTAGTTGTACCTTGTTCAGTATCCATACCTTCCATTTTACCACGTCTAGAGTTAACGTCTCCGATAACATCTCCCATGTATTCTTCTGGTACAACAATGTCAACTTTCATTATAGGTTCAAGTAGACATGCTCCACCTTGTTTACATGCTTCTTTGAAAGCCATAGATCCAGCAATGTGGAATGCTGCTTCAGATGAGTCTACTTCGTGATAAGAACCATCTACTAAAGCAACTTTAACATCAACAACTGGGTAACCAGCTAGGATACCAGCTTTCATAGCATCTTGAACACCTTCATCAACTGGTTTAACGTATTCCTTAGGAACAACACCACCAACGATTTTAGATTCAAATGAATATCCTTTACCTGATTCGTTAGGTTCAACTTCTAGCCATACATGACCATATTGACCTTTACCACCAGATTGTCTAATGAATTTACCTTCAACTTTAACTGGTCTCTTAATAGTTTCTTTGTAAGCAACTTGTGGTTTACCAACATTTGCATCTACATTGAATTCTCTTCTTAATCTATCAACAATGATATCTAGGTGAAGTTCACCCATACCAGCAATGATAGTTTGACCAGTTTCTTGGTTTGTGTATGTTTTGAATGATGGATCTTCTTCAGCAAGTTTTTGAAGAGCGATAGCCATCTTTTCTTGGTCAGCTTTTGTTTTTGGTTCAATTGAGATGTCGATAACTGGTTCTGGGAATTCGATAGATTCTAGAATAATTGGGTGTTGTTCATCTGTTAATGAATCACCTGTAGCAACATCTTTTAAACCAACTGCACAAGCAATATCTCCAGAATATACGATATCGATATCTTGTCTATTGTTTGAGTGCATTTGAATTAATCTTCCGATTCTTTCTTTTTTACCTTTAGAAGCATTTAGTACATAAGAACCTTTTTCAAGTTTTCCTGAATATACTCTAAAGAATGTTAATTTACCAACATATGGGTCTGTCATGATTTTGAAAGCAAGAGCTGCAAATGGTTCATCATCTGATGATTTTCTTTCAGCTTCTGTTCCATCTTCAAGAACACCTTTAATGTGTGGTATATCAAGTGGAGATGGCATAAAATCAACGATGTCATCAAGTAATTCTTGAACACCTTTGTTTTTATATGAAGATCCACAAGTTACTGGAACTAAAGTGTTAGCAATAGTAGATTTTCTTATTGCAGCTTTAATTTCTTCTTCTGTGAATTCTTCTCCACCAAGATATTTTTCCATTAATTCATCATCGATTTCAGCTAAATGTTCTTCTAGTTCTGTTCTATATTTTTTAGCATCATCAATCATATCAGCAGGAATTTCTTCTTCTCTAACATCTTTACCTAATTCATCATAGTGAATATAAGCTTTCATGTTAATTAAGTTAACAATTCCTTTAAAGTAATCTTCTTTACCAATAGGTAGAGCGATTGGAATTGCATTAGCTTTTAATCTGTTTCTTAATTGTTCAACGCATAGATAGAAGTCTGCTCCTGTTACGTCCATTTTATTTACATATACCATTCTTGGTACCATATATTTATCAGCTTGTCTCCAAACTGTTTCTGTTTGTGGTTGTACACCACCTTTTGCAGCTAGAACTGTAACTGCACCATCAAGTACTCTAAGTGATCTTTGTACTTCGATTGTAAAGTCAACGTGTCCTGGAGTATCAATGATGTTTATTCTATTGTTTTTCCAGAAACATGTAGTAGCAGCAGATGTGATTGTGATACCTCTTTCTTGTTCTTGAGCCATCCAGTCCATTGTTGCTTCTCCTTCGTGAACTTCACCTATTTTATGAGTTTTACCTGTATAGAACAGGATTCTCTCTGTAGTAGTTGTTTTACCAGCATCGATGTGAGCCATGATACCGATATTTCTAGTCCTCTCAAGAGGATATTCTCTTCCAGCCATAAAATAATAGCCTCCCTTCATTAATTATAATAAATTGATTTTTTATACTACCATCTGTAGTGTGCGAAAGCTTTGTTTGCTTCTGCCATTTTGTGAGTGTCTTCTTTCTTTTTGAAAGCAGCACCTTGGCTATTTATAGCATCCATAATTTCTCCTGCTAGTTTTTCTTCCATGCTATGTTCATTTCTTTTTCTAGCATATTCAACTAACCATCTAATTGCAAGAGTTTGTTTTCTATCAGCTCTAATTTCCATTGGTACTTGGTATGTAGCACCACCAACTCTTCTAGCTTTAACTTCTAGAGCAGGTGTAACGTTATCTAAAGCAGCTTGGAATGCTTCTAAAGCTTCTTTACCAGTTTTTTCAGCAACTATATCAAATGCACCATATACGATTTTTTGAGCTGTAACTTTTTTACCATCCCACATAACTTTGTTGATAAGTTTTGAAACAACAACTGAATTATATTGTGGATCTGGCATTACTTCTCTTTTAGCAATATGTCCTTTTCTTGCCACTGTTCTTCCCTCCTTATTTCGATATTGAATTTCATAAAAATTCATAGGTACTCAAAAATTTTTAATTTCTGTAAGTGCTAGGTTTAATATATTAAACTTAAGCGCCTAACTTAAAATCATTATTTTTTCTTTGCTTTTTTTGCACCGTATTTTGATTTTGCTTGTACTCTATCAGCAACACCTGCTGTATCTAGTACACCTCTAACAATGTGGTAACGTACACCTGGTAGGTCTTTTACTCTTCCACCTCTAATTAGAACAACACTGTGTTCTTGTAGGTTGTGACCAATTCCTGGAATATATGCTGTTACTTCCATTGTATTTGTTAGTCTAACTCTGGCTACTTTTCTTAAAGCAGAGTTTGGTTTTTTAGGAGTTTGAGTTTTAACAACTGTACAAACACCTCTCTTTTGTGGAGAAGATTGATTTGTAGCAACTTTCTTTCTTGAGTTATATCCTCTTTGAAGAGCTGGTGATTTAGATTTAGTTGTTTTATCATGTCTTCCTTTTCTAACTAATTGGTTAAATGTAGGCACTTAAATTCACCCCTTTCTTTACATTATTAATACTAATTCCATTAGTACGTTAAATATTATACTAAAAATAGGCATTAAAGTCAATATTTTACAGAAATGTTACATAAAATATTTTAAAAAATAACTCTCTAAGTTTTACCTTAGAGAGTCAATGTTTTTCATTGTTACAATATCAATTAATTATTACTCATTTTCTTGGATGTTAGGGAAGCTTAAGCAAATTCCAACATCTGTTCCTTGATACTTAAATTTATATTCAAATTTATCTGTTACAACTTTAGATATTTCAGCAATTTCAGAATATTTATATCTATCTGCTTCAATATATTTTTTTACGCCAGCATAGTTTGGATCATAAACTTCAATTTTAAATTTATTCATGTTATTAGAATCAGCAAGAACTTTAATAGCAAGCACAGTATAATCATCATTGATTCTAATCATTACAGGGCTACCACTATTAAGAGTTGAAGTTAATCTTTCAAAAGCTGTATCATTATTATCATAAAAATAGAATTTATCATCTCTATATTTTGTTATATCAAATCTTGAAAGAGTCTTTAATAATTGTACATCGTCATCTTCAAGAGGTGATTCTGGCTCTTGCTCATCTTGACTATATGTCTTAATGTATTGATCCATATTAAATCTTATAGACTCATATTTGTTGAATCCCGCATGATCAGCTTTATATGGAACAGTATATGTTTCAAATCCTAGGGTACTTAATTCTTGTTTTGCATTAGAATTAATTACTAAAGTACCACTAGAAATAGTTGGTGACCAGAAATTATCTGGTAAATCACATAAAACACTTAATGACTTAGGTTTATATGTTCTTAAAGATTTTCCTTCAATATCTAATTGGCCAGGTTCAACTGCAGGAGCTATTACTACATTACCATCTAGTGTTGTAATCTTTTTAGCTCCAAGAGAATCTGGAACTTTACCTTCATAGAATAATTTAGAGAATAAAACCATTCCATATCCATATCCATGTTCAACTTGTGTATTTGAAAAATTAGAGAATGAGAAACCATCTCTTTTTACACCAAATCCAGAATCTGCAAGAACTATCGCGTCATATACACCATCATTTGTAGTATCATATAAGTTATAACATAATTCAGCAGCTATAGTATTAAATGTTTCCTCTAAATCATCTGCTGTAGGTGCAAAATAATATTTACCATTAGTTTGAGCTGCAATATTAGATAATGCTTTTTCATCAATACTGCTTCCTAAACCAATTGTGTATATCTTAACTCTTTTTTCTTTTGCAGTATTAATTACAGCTTCAAGTAATTTTTCGTCATATCCTTCGTTTTTACTATCAACACCATCAGATAAAAGAATCATATATCTTCTGTTATTTTCTTCACCAGAAGTAAATATATTAAGACCACCTTCAATACCTTTACCTATATATGTTCCAGTAAATGATTCAGAAACTGTCTTAATTGTAGATACTCTATTCTTAATTGTATCTCTATCAGAAGTCAATTTAGACAATTCGGTATATTCATAAGTAAATTTACCAGCACCAAATTTATAATTGCCTTGTAATTTATCTACTAATTCATTTACTACGTCTACTCTTTTAAATTCTGGATCATTTTCTTCACTGCTTGCATACTCATCTTTAGAATACATAGATCCAGAGTTATCTATTACAAATACTAACTCTGTAGCTAAATTAGAAGTTAATTTTGAAGAATCTGCGACAAAATATTTGCCTAGTTCATTTGTTGTAAACACTAGTGTAGATGCATTCGTATCTAGTTCAGAAGCAACTTTAGTAAATGTATTTGCTTGATCATCTAATTTATATACAGCAAGTGAATTTTCAGTTAATTTCTTTTCAGCAATTTTATCTTTAGAATACTTAATAGTAACTTTAGCATCATCCAATTCAGCTTCAGTATATAAAGAATATAGTCCATCTAAAACAGAAGAAACATTTTCAAGAGTTTCTGTAGAATACTTATCAACAGAAGTACGAGTGAAGTTTCCTTTACCTGTCATACTTAATGTAACATCTGATGTTTTAAATGTATATTCAAGTTTTCTTTCACCATCATTTAAGCCATCACTTTTTGAATCTTTTACCTTTGGATCTAGATTCATTATAATTTCATCACCATCAAAAAGTCCATCACTATCTGTATCCCTTTCATTAGTAGATGTTTTGCTATAAGAAGATTCATATAAATCTGTAAGTCCATCACCATCAGTATCTTGTAATAATATTTTATAATCACTATTCTTATATAAAGATGAAAGTTCACTACCAATTACAGTAATATATTTAGTTCCAACTGTATCTTCATTACTAGCAGTAATAGAATAAGTACCTTCATCACTTGGAAGAGTCCAAGTAGCAACGCCATCTTCATTAACTTCAACTATTCCACCACTTACTTCCCATTTAAATCCTTTTGTATCAACTACCTCGCCATTTTTCTTAGAAGTAGCATAAAAGTATAATGTTGAAGCCTTAGTACCAACAACTTCTCCAAGTTCTGTATCAGCATTGGTAATAGTAATTTTAACTGGGCTAAGCATTATCATCATAACCATTATAGCTATTAAAATAATAATAGCGACAAAACTAATAATAATTAGTCCTTTTCTATGGTTATCTATAAAATCTAAAATATCATCTCTAAGATCTAGAAAAAAATCCATCATTTTATCAATCTCCTTATTAATCTATATACATAAATATTATATTATATTAAAAAAATATATTCAACTAATTTTTATGTATAATTATAGCATTTTTTATATTATAATAATACAACTTTGAGCCATCTAAATAAGAGTCATCTATATCACGCAAAGCACTTAAAACTTCAGTAATACGTGATGAAACGTCACCTTTTAAATAAAACTCAATATAATCTAATCCACTGAAATGATTATATATCTCATTAATTCTTGTATTAATATCTGCATTTTCTTCAATTACTAAATTGTTATAGTAATAATAATTATATTCATTAGAATTAGCTACTGGAATAACAGATTCATTTTCAAAAGTAACAAATGCCTTTTCAGCTTCAGTAGTCAAATTGCAATATGCATGGTTAATTATTCCTGATTCGTCATAAACAGAATGAGAAGATGTAATATCTACATGATACCAATTATTCCCTAATTTAACCATATTCCATGCATGAGGACTATCATTTAAGTTTCCAAGAACAATAACGCTCTCAATTCCAACTTTATTTAAAACCAATTGATAGGCCTTAGAAAAACTATCACAAACACCAATTCCTTCAAGCAAAGTTCCCTCAGCAGTGTGATACTTTCTTGGAACATCCTCTTCTTTATAGTATTTTACATCATTAGATATTCTATCATGAATTATTATTTCTTTATCTATATCAGACTTACCGTCTAAACCTCTGGCATAAAAATCTACTTTACCGGCCATTAGAGCAATTTTTTCTTTAATCTGATAAGTATTTTCTTCTGTATAATTTAACCTAATATAACCTATATTTCCTTCAAATCCAGGATATACATATGAAGAATATTGCGCTTTCAAATAAAAGACTTCTGGATGATCGTTAGTAAAAGCTTCTATAGCATAACTAACCTCACGAGCAAAAACATCTTTATCTCCTTCAACATAGTTTCTTACCACAAACTCATCATCAAAGTTTTTAACTCCGTTAGCAATGGCCTCATAAATATACTTTTGTTCTTTAGTTAAAGTATTAAAATAATACATATTGTTATCTATACTAAGCTCATTAATTTTGAATTCTTCATTATATATTTCATATGGCTCTTTAAGCTCTTCAACTTCTTTTCTAATCACATTTCCAACTTTATTTGGAATATCAGTAAATGTTGCAACATAAATAAATACAACAAAAAAAGCAATTATAAAAAGAAAATTAAAGAGTCTAACAATAGCACTTCTTATTGGATTTTTCTTCTTCATATTTCACTCCTATTTATACTATAATTTTAATATAAAGAGCTATATTTTTCAAGGTTAAAAAGACATAAAAAAGAGTGGATTTTACTCCACTCAATTTTTTATTCAACTATATTTGAATTAGATGAAAATACCATATCTTCTGTCATGTCATCTTTAGTGATGTTTTTAATCATTTCAGGATCAACGATAGGTTCTTCAACTTTATTTAAGTCCTCTTCTGTTACAAAATCAATATCTTCAGTATTGATTATACCTGTACCAGCAGGGATTAAACGTCCAATGATAACGTTTTCTTTTAGACCTTGTAGTTTATCTACTTTACCACGAACAGCAGCATCTGTTAATACTCTTGCTGTCTCTTGGAATGATGCAGCAGATAAGAAAGAATCTGTAAGTAAGGCAACTTTAGTAATACCAAGTAATACCTTTTTACCTTTAGCAGGTTTTTTACCAGCTTCTTTAGCAGCTCTATTTGCTCTATTGAACTCTGTCATATCGATTGTAGATGAAGCAATAAGATCAGTATCTCCAGCATCTTCTACAAATCTCTTTCTTAACATTTGACGAGTAACAATTTCAATGTGTTTATCATCAATGTTAACACCTTGAGTTCTATAAACTTTTTGAACTTCTTCAATTAAGTAGTTTTCAACAGCAACTTCACCTTTAATTCTAATGATATCATGTGGATCAAGAGAACCTTCAGTTAATCTGTCACCTGCTTCAATTACTTGACCATCAGTAACTGCAAGTCTAGCACCATATGGAATTAGATATTTTTCTGCAGTCTTTTCGTCAGTAGTAACTGTAACTTCTTTGTTATTACCTTTTTCACCGATAGAAACTGTACCAGCAATTTCAGATACCATAGCAACACCCTTAGGTTTTCTAGCTTCGAAAAGCTCTTCAACTCTAGGTAGACCTTGTGTGATATCTGTACCAGCAACACCACCTTGGTGGAATGTTCTCATTGTTAATTGGGTACCAGGTTCACCGATAGATTGTGCAGCAATAATACCAATTGCTTCACCAACAGAGATTGGATCTCCTGTTGCAAGGTTTTTACCATAACATTTAGCACATACACCTCTGATAGATTCACAAGTAAGTGCTGATCTAATTTTAACTTGTTCAATTCCAGTATCAACAATGATTTTAGCAACTTTATCTGTTACGTAAGTTCCGTTTGGAACAATAATATCACCATTTTTATCTGTAATATCTTGAGCAAGATATCTTCCTTCAATTCTTTCTTCTAGAGTTTCGATAGGTTCTCCAGATTCTCTAATAGTTTCAACCATTAGACCATCATGAGTTCCACAATCATCTTCCATAACGATAACTTCTTGGTTAACGTCTACAAGTCTTCTAGTTAGGTAACCAGAGTCAGCTGTTCTTAAGGCTGTATCTGCTAGACCTTTTCTAGCACCGTGTGATGAAATAAAGAATTCAAGTACATCTAGACCATCTTTAAAGCAAGATTTGATAGGTATTTCAACTGTTTTACCTTCTGTATCTGCCATAAGTCCACGGATACCAGTTAATTGTCTAATTTGTGTTGGGTTACCTCTGGCACCAGTGTGTGCCATCATTTGAATTGGGTTTAATTTATTTGGGTTGCTCATAACTGCTGCTTGAATATCATCAGTAGCTTTAGACCAAACTTTAATTGTTTCATTATATCTTTCTTCGTCAGTTATAAGACCACGTTTAAAGTTTTTACGAATTCCTTCAACTTTTTGTTCAGCATCAGCAAGAATACCTGCTTTAGCTTCTGGAACTTCCATATCTGCAACAGAAACTGTTACAGCGGCTCTTGTTGAATATTTATATCCGTTTGCTTTAATTTCATCAAGAACAACAGCAGTATCTGAAATACCATGTTTAGATATACATTTATCTACTATTTTTCCTAATTCTTTCTTTCTAACTGGGAAATCAATTTCAAGTTTTAATTCATTTCCTGGTATAGATCTATCTACAAATCCAAGATCTTGAGGGATATAGCTATTAAATATTAATCTACCTGGTGTAGCATCAATAATTCCAGTCATATCTACTCCGTCAACTTTTCTTGTAACTCTAACTTTAATTGCAGAATGAATTTCAAGTACTCCTTGATCATAAGCCATTAATACTTCGTCTTCACTTGCAAATACTTTACCTTCACCTTTTTCACCTTCAACATCAACAGTTAGGTAATAACTTCCAAGAATCATATCTTGAGAAGGTACTGCAACCGGTTTACCATCTTGAAGTTTTAGTAAGTTGTTAGAAGCAAGCATTAATAATTTTGCTTCTGCAACAGCTTCTGGTGATAATGGAACGTGAACGGCCATTTGGTCACCATCGAAGTCAGCGTTGAACGCTGTACATACTAATGGATGAAGTTTAATTGCTCTACCTTCAACTAGAACTGGTTCAAATGCTTGAATACCAAGTCTGTGAAGTGTAGGAGCACGGTTTAACATTACAGGTCTGTCTTTAATAACATCCTCTAATACATCCCATACTTCAACACTAGTTTTTTCAACTAAGTTTTTAGCATTTTTAATGTTTGCTGCAATTCCTCTTGCAACTAAGTCTTTCATAACAAATGGTTTGAATAATTCAAGAGCCATTTCTCTAGGAAGACCACATTGGTAGATTTTAAGTTCTGGACCAACAACGATAACTGAACGTCCAGAGTAGTCAACTCTCTTACCTAGTAAGTTTTGTCTAAATCTACCTTGTTTACCTTTAAGCATATCTGAAAGAGATTTTAATGCTCTTCCGCCGGCACCAGTGATTGGTCTACCACGTCTGCCGTTATCTATTAAAGCATCTACTGACTCTTGAAGCATTCTCTTTTCATTTCTTACGATAATGTCTGGAGCTTCAAGTTCTAGTAGTTTCTTTAATCTATTATTTCTGTTAATAACTCTTCTGTATAAGTCGTTAAGATCTGAAGTAGCAAATCTACCACCATCTAGTTGAACCATAGGTCTTAAATCTGGTGGAATAACTGGTAGAGCTTCAAGAATCATCCATTCTGGTTTATTTCCAGAAGTAACGAATGCTTCAACTGTATCTAATCTTTTGATTAGTTTTTGTCTCTTAGCACCAGTTGCTTTTTCAAGTTCTTTTCTTAATTCTTTTTCTAATTTTTTAAGATCTACTTTAGCAAGTAGTTCTTTTATAGCTTCAGCACCCATACCAACTCTAATTGAGTCATAGCCGTATTTTTCTAGTGCTTCTCTATATTCTTTTTCACTTAAGATATCACATGTACTAAATGCTGTATCTTTTGGATCTAAAACTATGTAAGATGCATAGTATAAAACTTTTTCTAAAGCTTTTGGTGATATATCTAGAAGTGTACTCATTCTTCCAGGTATACCTTTGAAGAACCAAATGTGTGATACAGGACATGCAAGTTCAATATGACCCATTCTCTCACGTCTAACTTTTTTCTTAGTTACTTCAACACCACATCTATCACAGATGATACCTTTATATCTTACTTTTTTGTACTTACCACAGTAACATTCCCAGTCCTTTGTAGGTCCAAAAATCTTTTCACAAAATAGTCCGTCTATTTCTGGTTTAAGTGTTCTGTAATTGATAGTTTCTGGTTTTTTTACTTCCCCTTTAGACCATTCTCTAATTTTGTCTGGAGAAGCAAGACCGATACTTATTCTATCAAAATTATCCATATCTTGCATTTTTTAAATCCCCCTTACACCTTTATTATTCTTCATCTGAAAGATCATATGAGTCCATTTCTTCGCTCATGTGACCAAATTGTTCATCTGTTAGTTCTCCATCCTCTTCAATTGACATTCCGTCTTCTTCTTGAGATAGGTTAGCAACCATATCTTCAGTTGGAACAATAGCATCGTTATCATCTTCTATAGATTCTTTAAGCTCTAATTGTTCATCTTGTTTATATAGTTTTAAATCTAATGCTAAACTTTGTAATTCTTTAGTTAATACTCTAAATGATTCAGGAATTCCTGGTTTTGGAATACTTTCACCTTTAACTATTGCTTCATAAGTTTTTAAACGTCCAACAATATCATCAGATTTAACTGTTAATATTTCTTGTAGTATGTATGAAGCACCATAAGCTTCAAGTGCCCAAACCTCCATTTCACCAAATCTTTGTCCACCAAATTGTGCTTTACCACCAAGAGGTTGTTGTGTAACTAAAGAGTATGGTCCAATTGAACGAGCATGTATCTTATCTTCAACCATGTGATATAGTTTAAGCATGTACATGTATCCAACTGTAACTTTTCTATCAAAAGGTTCACCTGTTCTACCATCACGTACAACAAATTTACCATCTGGATCTAATCCTTTAGATTCAAATAATGCTCTAATTTCGCTGTCTTTTGCACCATCAAATACTGGTGTAGCTATTTTCCATCCATATAGTTTAGCAATGTAACCTAAATGAACTTCTAGCACTTGCCCAACATTCATACGAGATGGGATACCAAGTGGATTTAATAATACTTGTAATGGAGTACCATCAGGTAAGAATGGCATATCTTCTCTTGGTAATATACGAGAAATACAACCTTTGTTACCATGACGTCCAGCCATTTTATCTCCGACAGAGATTTTTCTCTTTTGAGCTATGTAAATTCTTACAACTTTATTTACTCCAGCAGCAAGCTCATCACAATTATCTCTTGTAAATATTTTTACATCAACAATTGTACCAGCTTCACCATGTGGAACTCTTAAAGATGTATCTCTTACTTCTCTTGCTTTTTCTCCAAATATTGCTCTTAATAGTTTTTCTTCAGCTGTAAGTTCAGTTTCACCTTTAGGTGTTACTTTACCTACTAGGATATCACCTGGTACAACTTCAGCACCAATTCTAATAATACCATTTTCATCTAAGTTTTTAAGAGCTGATTCAGAAACTTGAGGAATATCTCTTGTAATTTCTTCTGGTCCAAGTTTTGTATCTCTAGCTTCACAATCATAATCTTCAATATGAATAGAAGTTAGAACATCATCTTTAACAAGATCTTCAGAAATTAAGATGGCATCCTCGTAGTTATATCCTTCCCAAGTCATGAAACCAATAAGTAGGTTTTTACCAAGGGCTAACTCACCATTTTGAGTTGAAGGACCATCAGCAATAACTTCGCCTTTTTTAACTTTTTCACCTTTTCTAACGATAGGTTTTTGCATTATACAAGTACCTGCGTTAGATCTTTGGAATTTAATTAATGTATATTCATCTTTTCCTGTTTTTGTATCAATAATGATTTTGTCTGCATCAACATATGATACAACACCATCATTTTTAGCAACAATAACAATTCCTGAGTCAACTGCAGCTTTATATTCAATACCAGTACCACAAATTGGGCTATCTGTTTGAATTAGAGGTACAGCTTGACGTTGCATGTTAGCACCCATAAGTGCTCTGTGGGCATCATCACTCTCTAGGAATGGAATCATTGCTGTAGCTACAGAAACTAATTGTTTTGGAGAAACATCCATCAAATCTACTTTATCTGCTTCAACTTCTTCAATTAAGTCTCTATATCTAACTTTAATTCTTTTATTTATAAATCTATTTTCAGCATCTAGAGGTTCGTTTGCTTGAGCTACGATATATTTATCCTCTTCGTCTGCTGTCATATATTTAATATCATTTGTTACAACACCAGTTTTCTTATCTACCAATCTATATGGAGTTTCAACAAAACCATATCTATTAATTTTTGCATATGTAGATAATGAAGAAATAAGACCGATGTTTGGACCTTCTGGAGATTCAATAGGACATAGTCTACCATAGTGTGTATGGTGAACGTCACGAACTTCAAATCCAGCTCTTTCTCTTGAAAGACCACCAGGTCCTAATGCAGAAATTCTTCTTTTATGTGTTAATTCTGCAAGTGGATTGATTTGATCCATGAATTGAGATAATTGAGAACTTCCAAAAAATTCTCTTAAAGCACCAACTACAGGTTTAATGTTAATTAATGTTTGTGGTGTAGCAACATCTAGATCTTGAGTAGCCATTCTTTCACGAACAACTCTTTCAAGTCTTGCAAGACCAATTCTAAATTGGTTTTGTAATAATTCACCAACACATCTAACACGTCTGTTACCTAAGTGGTCAATATCATCTGTTGAACCAAGACCAAATCTTAAGTTCATAAAGTAGTTAATAGAAGACATTATATCATCAATTGTTGCACATTTGATAACTAATTTTTCTCTATTAAGTCTAATTTGTTTTTTAAGTTCTTTTTCATCTACATCTCCAACTTTTTCAAGTAATTCTTTTAAAGCTGGTAGATATACTTCTTCTTTAATAACATCTTTATCTATTTCCATACCTAAGTATGTAGAAATATCTACAGTGTTATTACCAATTATTTTAATTTTTTTGCCTTCTCTATCAATGTATACAACATTGATTCCAGCATGTTTAATTTTGTAAGCAACTTCTTCTGAAATTGTTTCACCAGCAGATACTAAAATTTCTCCGTCTTCAGTAATAACATTTTCAGCAGCAACTTCACCAATTGTTCTTTCTGCTATAGAAAGTTTCTTATTATATTTGTATCTACCAACTCTAGACAAATCATATCTTCTAGGTTCAAATAATAGACCAAATAATAATGATTTTGCAGTTTCAGCATGTAATGGTTCATTAGGTCTGATTTTTTTGTATATTTCAAGTAAAGCTTCATCTTGTGTTTTAGCTGGATCTTTATATAGATTTTCGTTAATTAAGTCATCTTCGAATAAATCCATAATTTGTTGATCAGATTGAACACCTAATGCTCTAATTAAAGTAGTAATAGGAACTTTTCTAGTTCTATCTACTCTAGCAGAATATACATCTTGAGAATCAGATTCTAATTCAATCCATGTACCACGTATAGGCATGATAGTTCCTGAATATAAGAACTTACCTGTTTTGTCTCTTTGTGCATCAAAATATACACCTGGGCTTCTTACAAGTTGAGAGATAATAACTCTCTCTGCACCGTTAATTAAGAAAGTACCGCTTTCAGTCATAACTGGTAAATCGCATAAGAATATTTCTTGTTCTTTAATTTCACCAGTTTCTTTGTTAAATAGACGTACTTGTACTTGTAATCTTGAAGAATAACTAGTGTTTCTAGCTTTAGCTTCTTCAATTGTGTACTTTGTTTCATCTTCTAGTCTATAATCAACAAATTCAAGCATAAGATTGCCTGAAAAGTCAGTTATAGGAGAAGCGTCATTTAAAACATCCTTTAATCCTGATTTTAAAAACCATTCATAAGATTGTTTTTGGATATCAATTAAGTCTGGTAAATCTACAACTTCTTTGATACCTGAAAAGCTCATTCTAGTAGCTTTTCCGTTTTTCACTTCATGAACTTGACTCATTTTTATACCCCCAATTGCACTCTAAAAAAGACAACAAAAAGTCAAACTAGTTTACATAATTTTAAAAATTTTCAACTAATTTGATTTTTTACTATACTTTTTTATTTAACTATTTTTAATGATTTTTCTCAACTATTTCAACCGTCCTTTGCTCTTTAGTTTACATAGAAATTTCGATTAGAAATAACATTTGTATCATTATATCACGTTAATATATTGGTGTCAACAAGTTTTAAAACTTTTTTAAAATTTTTAATTTTCCTCTTGATTTTTTCAAAAAAATATGAAAAAGTACCTAAAAATAAAATTTTAGGTACTTAAGAATCATATTATTGAGCTTCTCCTTCTTTTAATCTATCAGCTCTATCAGCAGCAATTAATGCTTCAACCATTTCATCAATATCTCCATTTAAAAATGCTTCTAAAGAATATATTGTATAGTTAATTCTGTGATCTGTTACTCTACTTTGTGGATAGTTATATGTTCTAATTTTTTCACTTCTAGCTCCACTTCCAACTTGTAGTCTTCTAGTATTAGTAATTGCACTATCTCTTTCCTCAAGTTGTTTCTCATATAATTTAGAACGTAGCATTTTCATTGCTGTTTCTTTGTTTTGTAATTGTGATCTTTCTTGTTGACATGCAACAACTATTCCTGTTGGAATATGTGTAATTCTAATAGCAGATGATGTCTTATTTACGTGTTGTCCACCAGCACCACTTGCTCTATAAGTATCAATTCTTAAATCATTTTGATTAATTTCAATTTCAACATCTTCAACTTCTGGAAGTACTGCAACTGTAGCTGTAGATGTATGAATTCTACCACTAGCTTCAGTTTCAGGTACACGTTGTACTCTATGAACTCCAGATTCAAATTTTAATCTACTATATGCGCCTTTTCCTTTAATCATAAAAGATATTTCTTTAATACCACCAATTTCTGTTTCGTTTGAATCTATTACTTCAACTTGCCATCTTTTAAGTTCTGCATACATTGTATACATTCTATATAGATTATATGCAAATAGAGCAGCTTCTTCACCACCAGCTCCACCTCTGATTTCAATAATAACGTTACTGTCATCATTTTCATCTTTAGGTAATAAAAGAATTTTTAATTCTTCTTCAAGTTCTGGTAACTTTTCTTTTGCAGCATAATATTCCTCATTTGCAATATCTTTAAGGTCAGGATCATTAAGCATTTCTTCTGCTTCATCCATTGCTTTTTTTACTTGTTTATATTCAGTATATTTATCTACAACATCCTTCATGCTAGCTTGTTCTTTCATGTATTTTCTCCATGATTCTTGATCAGCTATAACTTCAGGGTCTGCTATAAGTTTTGTTAATTCTTCATATTTTTGATATAATGCTTCTAATTTATCAAACATATTTACACTCCTATCTTAAAATTTAACATTAATATTTTAACACATTTTAAGTATTATTTCAACATAAGTTAAAATTTAAGTAAAAATTAACATAAAAAAATTTGCTAAATTAATAGCAAATTAATAATAATAGTGTACAGTGATAGGAATTAAATTATCTGCTCCACATTTTTTACACTTATGAAAAGTATTATGTTGTAAAACATCCTCATGTTTAAATCTACATCTATTTGTCTTTCCACATCTTCCACAATTATATTTCAATCGAGGTGTTTTTCTTATATATCTGTTTATAAAACAATTTCTAAATCTTAAATTCTCTGCATTTACACATTCAAATGTATCATACTCATCTGTATTATCTTTTTTCGAACTCATAATCATTTGTTCTCCTCTCTTATTTATTATATAATAATTATATCATTTGACATAATAATTGTCAATAAACATAAAATAGATGAGCATTAGCTCATCTATAATTATAATATTATATTTAAATTTCCACAATGCTCACACATAAGTTGTGGATAGACCTCCTTAATTTTCAAAATTCCATAATTTTTCATACCACAATATCCGCAATAAAATTTAACTTTACGCTTACTTTTAATAAATCCGTAATCCTCTCTTTAATGTTACTTCATATTCGCAGCATCTTTTTGTTTCAGATTTTTGCATAAGCATACCTCCCTTAAAAAATTATTTTGAGCATCGGCTCAACTCCATATTTAATTAAATATAAATGTAAAAATATAAACGATATAAATATTATAGCATTTTTAGAGTATTATGTCAAATAAAAAAGAGAGGTATAAACCTCTCTATATTTTCAATATTATTCTTCTACGTCACCATCATTAAGTATTTTTAATTGAGCTTCAAGCATAGATTGAACTTTAATTTTGTATATTCTCATTTGGTTTTTCTTAGTTTCAATATCTACTTCAGCTTTAATGATTTGTCTTTGTAGATCTTCAAGTTTTTGAGATGCTTCTACTTCGGCACTAGATTTAATAGTTTCAGCTTCTTTTTGAGCTTCAAGCTTAATGCTATCTGCTTCAGTTTGAGCATTTTCAACTGTTTTATCTATTCCAGCTTCAAGTTGGCTATAGTTATCTACAGCTTGTTGAAGTGCTTCAACTTGTCCTCTCATTTCATTATTTTCTTTATATAGTTTTTCGTAATCACCCATAACTAAAACAAGAAAATCTTCGACGTCTTTAATATCATATCCGCCTATTTTTGCTTTTTTAAATACTTTATTATCTATATCTATTGGTGTTAGCATAATAATCAACCCCCTACTAATATAAAAACAGGTCAAAAGACCTGTTTATTATGTCATAACTATTTTAGCCAAGAAAATGATTGTTTTTGGTCTGGTTGTTGTCTGTTAGCTTGAGCATTTTCTAAATCATTTTGAATTTCAACAGTTCTTGGAGTCATAAGATAAATTAGACTAGAAACTTTTTGAATATTTCCTTCAATCATGAATGTTGCTCCACTTAAGAAATCTAGAACACGTCTAGCATCTTCTTTACCAACATTTTCAAGATTAATAATTACAGATTTTTTGCTCTTTAAATATGTTCCAACTTCTTCAACATCGTTGTAGCATGTTGGTTGAGTTATAACCATTCTAGATGAAGTCATTCCATTATTAACAGAAATAACTCTAGCTGCTCCAGAATCAGATACTTGAGCACTTACACCTCTTCTACTAGATTGTGTTTGTACTGGTTGTTCATAAGAAGTTTCATCAACTTCTTCAGTGTATCCATCTTCACCATAGTTCTCATAATCATCTTCGTATACTTCTTCAGCTTCGTTTCCGCCGCCAATGCCAATAACCTTTAAAAATTTGTTTACGAATTGTGCCATATAATTAACCCCCTACGATTAAAATTCATACCACGCATAAAGCGTAATAGAAATATCTTTGCATTTAATTTATCATATAATTTTATATATGTCTATACTTTAATATAAATGTAACATAATTTTAATTAAAATACGACATAGGATTTACTGGTGTACTACCTAGTCTTACCTCAAAATGTAAGTGAGGTCCACTTGAGTTTCCTGTACTTCCACTATATCCAATTACTTGACCTTGAACAACGACTTGTCCAACGTTTACAGCAACTGAAGATAAATGTCCGTATATAGTAATCTTTCCATCTGGATGTTCAATAGCTATATAGTTACCATATCCATAACCATTTGCAGCAGACCACGATGTTTTAGAAGGACCACCATAGCCATATGGATTAGAAGTAACAACTGTAGCTATAATTACTGTACCAGTAGCCGCAGCAAATACAGGTGTACCAATTCCAACACCTACATCTACGCCATTATGTTGTTGAGCAAATCCCCAAACATAATATGTTCCAAAACCAGCTGTTATATATGAACTAGTAGTTGGCCAAATAAATGTTGTAGACGTATAAGTGTTATTTCCTCCGCCACCATATTTTGGACGAGCAGCTTCAATAGCAGCAGCAAGAGCGCTATTTGCAGCAGCTTTTTCTTCATTAAGTTCGTTTTCAACTTGTTTTAATTTAGTAGCTGATGCTTGAAGTTCAGATACTTTTGTTTGCTTTTGAGCTCTAACATTTTCTAAAGCTTCTGTAGATTTTTCTACATCATAGCTTATAGCTTCAAGAGATAATTTTGCATCATCAATCTCAGCTTTAAGATAATCTACATATTCTTTTTGACTCTTCATATTATCTATGATATTTTGATCATATTCTAAAATACTAGTATATACTCCAAGTTTAGCAAAGAAATCACTAATGCCATTTGAAGAAACTAATATTTCAAAAACACTAGGAATTCCATTTTCATAAATAGCTCTAACACGAGTTAAATATACATCTTCAGCGCTATTAAATAGTTGCGCACTATTTTGTAACTCAGATTGAAATCCCTCAATTTTCGTATTAATATCCTCTTGGCTAGTTTTAAGAGTAGATAGTTTTGTTTCATATTCTGAAATTTGTGTATCAAGTGCAGCAATTTGAGAAATATATGCTTGTGCTTCACTTTGAACTGAAGATTGTTGATTTTGGTTTTCTTTAATTTGGTTATTAATGTTATTTACTTTATCTTGAGCATCAGTTATTGCATCAGCTAAAACACAATTCATATTCAAGCAAATAGATGTTGCACAAATAATTGCAAACGCTCGCTTAAATACATTATTCTTTTTCAACTATATCTCCCTCCTTACTTTATAATACGGTAAATGACATGCTTGGATATAATGATAAAGGGTCAATTCTTTCTCCGTTCTCTCTAACTTCTAAATGCAAGTGAGGACCAGTTGAATTTCCTGTTGTTCCAACATATCCAATTAAATCACCTTTTTTAACTTTTTCGCCTTCTTTAGCAACTAAAGCACTACAGTGACCATATAAAGATATATATGATGAATTATTATCTACACATTCACCATGGTTTATAATTACATAGTTACCATATCCATAGTTACTATAACCAGAAGTTATAATTACACCATCTTGTATTGCATATATCGGTGTACCATTGATATCTCCGCCGGCTATATCTACACCAGTATGTGCAGAACCAGCAGGATCAACTAAATTATATACTTCACCAAAACTTGTTGTAATTATTGTATATCCAGGAACTGGATATGCAAATTCTGTTCCAGTAAATGTAGATGCTGTACCATTTTTAATTTGATTTGCAACATCTTTAATTATTTTTGCCATTTCATTATCTAGATCAGACATTGCTTGATGTCTTTTCTCAGTTAATAATTTATTTGTTTCTTGAAGTTCATTAGCTTTAGTGTTTAACTCATTAATTTTATCTACTTTTTCTTGTCTTTTTGTTTCAAGTTCACTTTTTACTGTTTCTAAGCCTTGCTTTAATGCTTCAAGTCTTTTCTTTTCAATTTCAATATCTTCTTTAATATAATTTATATAATTTTGTTTATCTGCATAAGTATTCATTAAAGTTTTATCATGCTCCAAAATCATACTATACAAATTTAATTTTAACATTAAGTCTGTAAAACCATTAGATGTAATAATAAGTTCAAATATACTAGGAATTCCATCCTCATATATTTGTCTTAGTCTATTTGCATATGTACTATTTAAAACACTATAGTTTTCATTTGCATTTACCAAACTCTCATCTAAATCGTCTAGTGTATCTTGAGTTTCTTTTATTTGTTGTTGAAGACTTGCTAAGTTCTTAGTGTAAGTTAACACTTGACTATCAATCTCTGCAACATCATATGAATATAAAGCAATTTCTTTTTCAACACCAGTTAAGTTTTCTGCATTTTCCTTTTGTTGTTTTCTTACTGCGTCTAATTCTTCTTCATATTTAGATATATTATCTGCAGCTAGTACAGATAGGTTAAGAGTAGATAAAAATACTAAACAAATAATTATGCTTAAAAATCTTTTTATCTTTCTCATAACAATCCCTCCTATGCTTTAAGATATTTTTTAAGAGATATAGCACTACCAAAGATTCCAATGAATAATCCTAGTAATACATATAATCCAAGAATTTGATACCAAATTGTAGAATAAGGTATAAATTTAAATACTCCTAATGCATAGCTTGAGTTTAATGCAACATATACGTACACATAAACTATAGAAATTAAGAAAAACGATATTAATGCAGATACAACACCCATAATTGCACCTTCAACAATAAATGGTTTAACTATGAAGCTGTTTCTTGCACCAATATAACGCATAATCATAATTTCTCTTTTATTTGAATAAACAGCAAGTTTAATTGTATTTGAAATAATAAATATACTTACTACTAAAAGAACAGATCCTACTCCAAGTAAGAAATAGTTTGCTACTTTAGAAATAGAAATAACTGCTTCAATAGTACTTGCATTATATTTAACTTTGTAAATACCATCAATTTTTTCTACTTGTGCTCTAATATTATCTACATCTTCTATATTTTCAAATTTAACAATAAATGATGCAGGGAAAATATCTAGATTTTCAAGACCATCTAAGAAATAATCTTGGTCTTTAAATTGATCTTTAGCATCTTCAAAAGCTTCTGCTTTACTCATATAAATTATTTCAGAAACACCATCAATTAAGTGTAATTGATCTTTCATATATTCTACTTCATCATCTGTTGTTTTATCTTCTATAAAAGCTTGTAATCCTTGTTCAAGTCTTAATGTTTTTACGTTATAATTAACATTTTGGAATATAATAACAAATATACCCAAAATTAACATTGTTGCACAAATGATAAGCATAGTAGAAATTGTTTTTGAGCCGTGTTTATTTAGATTTGTATAACCTTCTTTAATTAAATAAGTGTTTGTTGTCATCTATTAATACACCCCTCTCGCTTCATCTTTAATAACTTTACCATGATCTAGTGCAATAACTCTTTTATTTAAGCTATCAACTATGTCTTTAGCATGTGTAACAACAAGAATTGTTGTACCTCTTGAGTTAATTTCAAGTAAAGTTTTAAATATTTCTTCTGCAGTGATAGGGTCCAAGTTACCAGTAGGCTCATCTGCAATTATAATTGGTGGCTTTGTAGCAAGTGCACGAGCAAGTGCAACTCTTTGTTGCTCACCACCAGATAATTGGTTAGGGAAAAATTTCTCCTTTCCAACTAGTCCAACCATTTGAAGCACAGATTTAAGTTGTGCTTTAATTTCTTTTTCTGGAGCTTCAATTACTCTTAAAGCAAGAACAATATTCTCTTCAACAGTTCTATCATAAAGAAGTCTAAAATCTTGGAATACAAATCCAATTTTTCTTCTTAGAAAAGGAATATCTTTCTTTTTTAGTCTAGTAATATCTTTTCCGTCAACTATGATTTTTCCAGAAGTTGGCTCTTCTTCTTTAATTAAAAGTCTTAAAAAAGTAGATTTACCAGAGCCAGAAGGACCAACTAGAAAAGCAAATTCTCCTTTGTCTATCTTCAAATTTACATTATCTATGGCAGTTACGCCATGATCATATTTTTTAACTAAATTAATAAATTCGATCATTATATATTATTTCCTTTCATATATCTATACTCTCTTCCATTTTTATAGTATCATAAACAACAAAAATTGTCTACCTTATGTCTAGTAGTTTTGTACTTCTTTTAGTACTTTTCTAATTATTGTCTCAACACTGTCATTTTCAAGATTCATATTAGACATAGCTTCCTTAATTTGTTTAGAAGTATAACCTAACACTTCAAGAGCAGTAGTTGCTTCCTCTATATTTTTGTTATTAACCTCTTTTACTTTAATTTTTGCTTTATCTGGAGCTTCTTTTAGCACTTTATCTTTAAGCTCAAAGATAATTTTTTGTGCCATTTTAGGTCCAATTCCAGGAACACTTCTTAATGCTTCCACGTTTTCCGTAGCAATTGCAATACCAAGTGTTTCGGTGTCTACATTAGATATTATTCCAAGTGCAACCTTAGGACCTACACCACTTACTGTAATTAGTTTCTTAAAAAACTCAAGATTACCTTTAGTTTTAAAACCAAAAAGTCTCATATCATCTTCTCTTACAGCAAGATATGTATATATTTTAACAATATCACCAATATCTAAAGTTATTAACTCAGACTCAGGCATATTTATTTCATAACCCACACCATTAACTTCTATTACAGCTTTATCCGCTTGTATATCGTCAACAGTTCCTCTAAAAAATGCGTACATTTAAATCCACCTCAAACTATATTTTACTAAATAATATTTTTAAAGTCAATTTAATCTAATATTATACACATAATTCTCACAATTAAAAGAACTTTCTAAATAAAAAGTGTAATAAAAAAGAATGCAATTAATAATTAATCCAACAAGTGAAAAAAATAAAAAGAAAAAATTCATATAATCACCTACTATATTATATGCAAAGCATAAAAAAGAGTGTAGGTAAATTAATACCTACACCATAAAATGTTATTTTTAGAAATCCATTGGAAAATCTACTAGGAAATCCTCTCTATAAGTAGAGATTACAACTGTAACAACTCCAGCATGATTGCTTTCTATTGTTTCAGCTGAAGAAACTTTCAAGAAATCTCCATGAGTTTCGATGTACAATGGCGTACTTTCAAAATCTCTTTTTAGAAGATCCCTTCCTTTAAGTTCCTTAGCATAAGGTTTTAAATCTTTGTCTCTGAATTGATTAACAAGAATTAGTTCTAATTCATTGCTTTCTTCTTCTTCATCAACAATCTTAAACCTATCAAAGAATGAACGTCTTGGTTTTGATTCAGACTCAGTGTCTTCTTCAAAATCTCTTTTCTTGAATCCAAAAGCGAATTCATTACGTTCTTTTTCTCTTTGAGCTAATCTTTCTGCTTTTAATCTAAGTCTTTCCTCTTTCTTAGCTTCTCTTAAAGCTTTTGCTTCTTCCAATGCATTATCATTTACAGCAATTTTTTCATCGATTGCACCAAGATACTCATCACGAGCTGTACTATCTTTGTACATAAACTTTGTGTAACCCTTTCTTGCTTTCAAAGCAACGTTTGAAGCCTTTCTAATAACATTTTTTTCATTAATTGATCTTTCCATAAGATCCCTATCCTTTCCTGAGGTAATAAATTTTTTAATTAAGATGATAGGTGACCTCAACACCTACCAAATTTTTGATAGGCATTATACACACAATACCTACTATTATTATACCACAAACGATATGTTATGTCAACAAGAGTAAAAATAAAAAAGAGTATCATTAAGATACTCTTTAATCTTTTTTATTATCTTCCTTGTTTTCTTTTTCTTTATCTACTTTACTCTGCACTAAATCATTAAAATGTTTTAGTGATTCTTCACTATTTTTAACACCATTCTTTAATTTATTTAAAAAATCATTATTATCCATAATTACCTCCAACACAATAATATAATAACATAAAAATGGCAGTAAGTAAATATAAAAAAGGGTGACACAAGGCCACCCTCCACGACAAAAGTCGTTAAAGAACAAAGTTATAGTAATTGATCAAACAAGAACCATATATTAAAGCAAAACATAAAAACGCCAGAACCTATTAGGACCATCTTGTCTTCTTCAGATGCAAAGTATACACCTCCTAAGATGTAAATCAAAGAGAGAATAATCATCCCCAGTCCAATAAGAGCGGTTTTTTGTTTGAAACTTAACTTCATTTTTCCCTCCTTAGGGACACTCAAGCAGATATTACCCACTTGATTACTACAAATACGACAATTTAAATTATACCATACTTTTTAGTTATTTTCAAATGACATAAAAAAAGACTAGGAAAAATCCTAGTCAATTATTGGCTCCTCAAGTAGGGCTCGAACCTACGACCCTTCGGTTAACAGCCGAATGCTCTACCACTGAGCTATTGAGGAATATAAAAAAAAGTTGGCAACTTCGTATTTTTCCCTAAACTTGACTCTAGAGTATCTTCCGCAACGTAAGGCTTAACTTCTGTGTTCGGTATGGGAACAGGTGGACCCCTTACTTCATCGTCACCAACATGGTAAGTGTATTAGTACACTCAAAAATACATAATATAAAAGTGAACAATTAGTACATAAACTCTCTTCCAAAATTTTCTTGGTCAAGCCCTCGCCCTATTAGTACTGGTACGCTCAATATATTACTACACTTACACTTCCAGCCTATCTCCTCGTAGTCTCCAAGGGGGCTTACTAACTTATCGTTATGAGATATCTTATCTTGAGGTGGGCTTCACGCTTATATGCTTTCAGCGTTTATCCCATCGGAACTTGGCTACTCAGCTATGCATCTGGTGATACAACTGATGCACCATCGGTTCCTCCACCCCGGTCCTCTCGTACTAGGGGCAGCTCCTCTCAAATATCTTACGCCTGTGATAGATAAGGACCGAACTGTCTCACGACGTTCTCAAGAGCATATTCCTCCGAACTGTATGAAAGATAGAGCGGTCCGTCACAGGATAAAGCATGCTCTTCATAATCGTCGATCATCATGCCAAATATCTTCTTCATCGAG
>JAFWCU010000001.1 GCA_017534305.1 Clostridia bacterium | reverse complement strand
TATTTTTAAAAATAAATAATAAAAAAGAAGGCTAAATTATAGCCTCCTCTTCTCTACTTTGTTATTTTTTTAAAAAAATTTTTATAATGATTCTTCTAACACAGCAAATACAACAATTCTATCAGTATTTGTTGGACTACCATTACATGTAGATAAAGCAACAATTTTTGATTCATTATTTGCACCTATATCCCTGTAAAATAGCGACTTTTCTTTGATATACTTTAGTCTATCTAAGTTACTTATTGGATGTAAAAAGTCTATATTAAATATAGTTGCATCCTTAGAAGGTACAATTATTATAGCAAATATATTTAAATTATATGTTTTATTTTCTAAGTATATTTTTCCAGTTGTATTATTATTGAAAAAATTTTTATCTTTATACTTATCTAAGTCTCCAAACATAGCACTTCTACCCATATGATGACCATATACTATTGAATATGGATCAGTAAAATCTTTTCTGTTCTTATAATCTAAATAAATAGCTCCAGAAACTGAAAAATTGCCTTTATAATCCTTTCTTAAGTATTCGTGATTATCTTCACCTTGAACCATAGGATAATCGATCTTAGTGCCATCTAGCTCAATCCATGCAAATATATTTTGGTTAAACTCTTTTAATTTTGTTATATTATTGCTATTATCTGTGGAACCAGTAGGTTTTAAATGAAGAATTTCATCATCTAATTTTGCATTATTAATAATAGCGTATGAGCTATATATTGAATAAATCCCATACGCTAATATTATTAACAAAGCAATTAATACAATATAATCTATGGTTCTACTAGTTATATTTATTAATTTTCTAATCATATGTTATTAATCTTCCTCTGTTGTTTTATTTTTTTTGCTTTTAACAATTAATACTAATCCTACAACTGCAACTGCAACAAGCATTACATAAGGTAATGTGTTAATAATTACACCTGTATCAATATCTATTACATCTTCACGATTATTAATGAATTTTACTTCATTATCTGTTTCTTTAACAACTATGTCTGATACTTGACTACCATCATTAATATTTGCAATTCCAGCAAGTTTATATGTAGTAGTGTAGTTGCTATTGCCTGATTCTGAAGCAGAATATTGAGTTCTAACTAAAACACCTTGAATATGTACTCTTTGATTATGTTTTAAACTAACAGTTAGTGCAGTACCACCAACGATTGTTCCTTCTGTTCCAGTTACTGCAGTCCAAGTGCCATTGCTTAATTCTTCTATTACGTAGTTGTGACTTCCTTCATCTGTTATAGTGATGGTGAAATCAAAAGGTTTTGTAATATCACCTTTAACACCAGTTACTTCTTTTACAACATAAACATCTGCAAAAGGTTCAACTGTGTTTGTAAATTTAGCAGAATCAACTTTAGTGTTGTTATTTGTTACATCATATAAAAGTTGAGTAGCTACTTCTAATGCATCATATTCTCCATCGTTATCAGTATCTGTTTTTGCTACATCAAATACAACTTTATATTCTGTTGGATCATAAGTAATATTTCTTTCTGTACCAGAAGCTTCTTTAAATGTGTAAGTATATGTTCCAACTTCTGTAAATGTAACGTTAGCTGTAAGTGTTTGAATTACATTATTTGTGTATTCATCATCTACATCGTCTCCAGTTGCATTAGTCCAACTAGAAGTAGTTGAAACACTATTTATACTTGGCATATTTTCAACTGTATTTTGGATATCTCCTCCTACAGGTGTACCTGAAACTGCACTTTTTGTAAAGTTAACAGTAAAGGTTGGTATATTTGCTACATCTGAAAAATCAGTATGCACTAATTTATCAAAAGTAATTGTTCCAGTAGCTGGAGTTAAATTTTCTGGATTACTTACCGCATATGCATTAGGTGCTAGCATCATAACAATTCCTAAAAGCATAACAGTTAATGTCATAAATATCTTTTTCATAATTTACCTCTTCCCCTATCTTTTAAAATTATTATCTGTTTCTTTAGCAAATTCTTTTCGCTTTGCTTTTCTAACAAATAATATTAAATATATAGTTAAAAACATTACTAAAACATAAACTATCTTAAATGAGTGAGTTTCTTCGGTCTCAACTCCTAAAAGAGAGTCTGCGTCTAGTGTGTTTTTAAACTCTAACGTTTGATCATCAAGCTCAACTACACCTTCATATCTATTTGATTCAACATCATTTACAGTTGTTGTATAACCATCTAATGATGTGTAGTCGCCTTCTTCAACACTATATGTATAGTGATATGGAAGGTTTTGTATTACAATCATTTCACCATCTTTTAGTGTAAATTTAGAATTATTTTTAATTGTAACTTCTGTATTTGTACCATCTTTTAATGTTTTAATACCAGTAAATGATTCAGCAGTATTAAAATTAAAAGTATATTCAAAATCTTTTGTAGTATCGCCCTTGTTACCTAAAACAGTTTTAGATACTATTAAATTAGATCTTTTATAATCGTTATGGAAACATATTTTGTATTTGTTTGAAGATTCATATTCAAAAGAAAATTGATATTCTTCATTATTTAGTGTAGGTGTTGATTGATCAACGTCATTTACTATCATATAACTATTATCTGGATCAAAATCATATTCACCAGGAATATTTACTTCTTTTATAGTATAGTTATGATCACTTACTACATCATAAATAATTATAGATTCTTTATATTCACCTTTTGGTATGTTAATAGTAACTATTTCTTCTGTAGAATCAGTATTATCAATTAGTTTAAATGAGAATGTTTCGCCTTCATCTTTATCTACACGTCTATCTAGAACTTTTTCTACCTCAATACATCTTTTTCTATTAACAATATTATATGCTATCTTTGAAGTAATAGGAGTAACATCATTTAAAGGAGGTACTATATCATAATCGTAACCTGCTTCATTTGCTGTTAACCATACTTCATTTCCTAGGCCATCTACAGTAAGAACTTCTTCATACTCAGGATAATATGTAATATAATTACCATCTGTATCTTTTTCATTTAAATGTAGAGATGTTACCCAACCATTTGCTGCAGTAACTTCAACTCCTAATACATCATATACTGGTTGAAGATTACCTTGGCCATCATCTTGAAGTATATGACGTCCTTGATTATCAAAAGCCAAAACATTAATTCTTATTTTCTTAGGAAGCACATCAGTAAGAAGCCATTGTTTATTTAATGTTATAGTTTTTACTGACCAGCAAAATCCAACATCATCATTTTTAATATCTAATTGACTAATATCATCAGGATTATCTTTATCATATAAAATTTTTATATTAGAAATTGTTTGATTATCTGTAGTACAGTGAGCGTAACTATTTGGGCTTGATACTCTAACCTCATAATATGAATTTTCATCATTTAAATCCAAATTTGCAAAATAGTAATCTCCCAGAGCATCAGTTGTTGTAGTATATAATTCTTCTTCAACAAAATCTCCGGTATCTGGATCTAAAGTAAACATATATAGTTTAACTTCTACTTCATCTAATGCATAATCTCCTTCAGATAAATTCATTGATCCGCCATCATCTTGTGAATCAAAAAATACCTTACCAGTTATAGTACCTTTTACAGAAGGAGGATAATTAGGATAATCCGGATCATCAGGATCAGGTTCAGGTTGTGCAACTAAAGTGAATTCTGCAAGAGTTGCAATATCCAAATCATCTGTTTGTCTTTTAATATATGTCCAAAGATCCATTAGGTTTGAATCTCCAAGATTTCCAACATAAGGAGAAGCACCAACTCTACCTAAAGTTACAACACCATCTGTTGTTTTATCATGATCTGGTGAACAATATGGTCTAGCACTAGGCTTTTTCTCTTGTTGACCTTTTAGTAATAATTCAGGGTTATTATTATTGTAATAAACTGTACTTCTAACTTCATCACTAATTTCAACTAGATCCTCGTTAGAATCGTATATATCTCCAATCATTTTAATCTTTGTACCATTAACGTTATTTTCAACGTCTAGCATTACAAAGTGATACTCACCAGCTTTTGGTGTAACAGTTAATTTAAATTTTGAATCTTCACCACCATACTTGCCTTCTGGTAAGTAATGACCATTTCCATCACGTCCATCCCAGTAAACATTATTTTCTCCATCTGTACATGAGTTTCTTAAGTATACTACGCCACCAATGTATACAGGTGTATAATCTTCAGGATTTGGTAAATTTTTTAATTCATACTTATTAAATGCAACTTCATTTCCATCAGGATCAGTAAATATTTTTCTATTTAATCTATCTACAGCCTGAATTCTCTCTTGTATTTTATGTCCTTCTTCATCTAAAACATAATTACCTTGATCGTCTTTTTTAGCAGCAGTCATATCATCAAAATCTAATTTTAATTCGTAAGATGTTGCATTTTCAACATGGAAGTGGAAATATCCACCTTCTCCGACTCTTCCAAGTCCTTCAGTTGAATTTATACCTCTAAAATAGATATTAGTAATAGAACCAGGTTCATATGCTTTAGGTTTTATATATTGTGGTAAATCCGCTGAAGGATTATTAAAGAATATTTTATACGTTTTATCATATTTAGTATTTGATGCATTAGGTCTATGGAATTGAACTGGTACTACTTCACCAAATTTTGTATATGTAGGATTTGAACACTCATTATTCTTTGCAAATACAGACATATATAAAGAAGTATTATTAGAAGTATCAATTAGACCTCTATTTGTAGCAAAGAAAATAAATCCATATGGATCTGTACCATTTAAATCAACTTCATAAATATATCCATCAGTTGTTAATACATAAACTTCAGAATATAGGTTTGGGCTTTGGTTTATACCAGTATTTAAAGTAAGATAATCTGCCCATGTTCTACCTGGATGTTCAGTGTAAACACCATTTTCTTCAGTAATAACAGTAATATCTAGAGAGGCAATTTGACCAGTTGCATTTGCTGGATTCAATACACTATCATCAACATTTTTAAGGAAAGAATAATATTGAATCTCTCTATAGTTTCTTGAGCTAAACTTAAATGTGTATATACCTTCTTGATGTTCTGTACCATCAATATAGATAGATAAAGGATCATATCCTTCAGTTTTATCTCCATAATTTGGACCATTTAATTCCTTAACTTGAGTATTAATATTACCAACGCCACCATTTGTAATATCAAAATTTTCTCTTCTACCATTAGGTAGTATAACAACAACTTCATGGCCGTCATTTAAAGTTGACACTGTATTGTATACAGAGCTTCCAAAAAGAATTGTCTCACCTTTTTTGGCATAAACATATAATTCTTGCTCTCTTTTAATACCGGCAGTTGTCTTACTACAACAATCAAAAAATGGTCTATACCCCTTATTATAGCTCCAAACTCCATTGCTATCTGGTGTCGCGGCTAAATCACGAGTACCTTCAGCATAAAGTTCTTTATTACAATTATTCACTATAGTGATAATTAGAAAGGCTATAAAAAGAGTTAAAAACTTCAAACTTTTATTCTTATTCTTTTCCATATTTTCAGCCTCTTTACTTATTAATTCTCTATTTTACAAAAAAATAATACCACATTTATTATTAATTATTCAATTAAATGCACAAAGATATAGTACACCCCACACAAATTGTTACTTTTTTGTAATTTAACTATAATAATATTATAATATAAAATAACTAGCAATAAATAAAGAGAGATATTTAACTATATCTCTCTATTTCTAAATACATATATTACTTTTCCTTTTATTTCATCTATAGAAACAACACCAAAGTCTCTACTATCTTTAGATGTTGTTCTATTATCCCCTAGTAAAAAATACTCGTTTGAGTTAAGTTTTAAAGGATATGTATTTGTATTATTATCTGCATATGTTTTTTCAAAAATATAGTCTTCTTCATATTTTTCGTTATTAAGAATAACCTCACCTTTTTCATTAAATAGTATTGTATCACCAGGCATACCTATTACTCTTACTATATATGATATGTCGTTTTTTGAAATTAATACTACATCTCCTTGTCTATATTTTTGATCCATTTTATATATAACTGTTAAGTCTGAATTCTTAACATTTGGAGACATTGAATCGCCAACAACAACATGAAAAGTAAAAATATATCTAAACACTAAAAATAAAAATAATGCAATTACCAATATCTTTTTAACTAGAACTAGAAAATCTTGTTTAGTATATATAGCCTGTAATCTACTTGAAATAACACTTTCTGTCAAATTAGTTTTTTTCATTATTATTTATCTCCTAAACCATTTTCTCTTTTATAATTTTCTAGTTCTTTTTGATACATTTCATCTAGCTTACGTATCTTTTTCCAAACATCTTCTTCATCAAGACCACCAATAAAGCTTTTTTTGAATTTTAAATTTTTTAAATATTGACTAATTTCTACACTTTCCATATAAATCTCCTCTATTATTTATTATTTAACTTGATTACAAAATTATTATATACTAAAGGATATATTTTTTTCAATAACTCACAAAAAATATTTTAAAGTCTGATTTTTACTTTATTGATTATTGTAAAAATATATGATAATATTTGACATGAGAAAATACATAACAGGAGGTTAATATATGTTTGATGATATTCCTAATTTTTTAAGAGAATTTTTATTATATATGCAAAACATAAAAAATAGGTCACAAAGCACAATACGTGAATATCATTATGACCTAAGAGATACATTTAGATACTTAAAACTATATAAGATAGATAAAATAAAATTAAGTCAAATTAATGATGAAATGATAAACGATACAGATATAACAACTCTAAACATAGAATTTGTAAAAACAGTAGAATTAACAGATCTATACGAATATTTAAATTACTTATCTAATATAAGACAAGATAAACCCACAACTCGTGCAAGAAAAATAGCTGCTATAAAATCATTTTTTAATTATATGACACATAAACAAAAAATACTAGAAAAAAACCCAGCTGTAGAACTTGAAACACCAAAACTTGGCAAAAGATTACCTAAGTATTTAACACTAGACGAAAGTGTAAATTTGCTAAAATCTATAGAAGGTAAAAACGAAAAAAGAGATACATGTATTATTACACTATTTCTAAATTGTGGTCTACGTTTATCTGAACTTGTTGCAATAAATTTTAAAGATATAAAAGATAAAGATAACACACTTAGAGTAATAGGAAAAGGAGATAAAGAAAGATCTGTATACTTAAATGAATCTTGTCAAAAAGCAATTAAAGAATATATAGCTGTAAGAGATAAAAATGCAAAAGACAGAGATGCTCTATTTATATCTGAGCGTGGAACAAGAATTGGTAAAAGGACTGTAGAAATGATGGTTAAAAAGTATATAGTACTTGCTGGTCTTGATCCTAAAAAATATTCTCCACACAAATTAAGACATACAGCAGCAACGCTAATGCATAAATACGGAGGCGTAGATATTCGTTCACTACAACAAATACTTGGACATGAAAGTGTATCAACTACTGAAATCTACACACATGTAGATAATGAACAAGTTAAAGAGGCATTAGAAAAAAATCCATTAAACAATATGTAACTACAAAAAATAAAGATAGTAAAGATCATTCCTTACTATCTTATTTTTGTATCTATCTTAGTTATTTGTTTTATATAGCTCAAGTATTAAACTTGCATCATTCGCATCAATTAAGTTATTATTATCCATATCACCTATTTGTATATCTTGAGCTGTAGCATTTTGTGCTTTATATAATTCTAGAACAACAGAAGCATCATTTGCATCTACTACATTATTACGGTCCATATCACCTTTAACATATGAACCATTTTCTAACCATTTAGCATACATATAAATGTCATCTTCAACAGCTAAAGAAAAATCAAATAACCTTTCAGCTTCTTCTAAACCAGTATCTTTATTCTTTGGTTTCCAATACCATCCTAAGAAAGTATATCCTTCTCTATATGGTGTACCATGAGATAATATTCTTTGTCCGTGCTCAATATATTTAGTACTAATAGGAGTACCACCTTTTGAGTCAAATACTACTTTATGTGATACAAGAACGGATGTTTGTGCTGCATATTCTTTTGAAAATCCCGAAAGATAATAACCTTTACCTGCTTCATATGTTGACTCCATTGAAATTGTATATCCATCTAAAGATGTTAACACATATTTAGCAAACTTTCCTACATTTTCAGGAATAAAAAATGAATAATGATACCTATATGTACCTTCTTCAAATACGTTTTTGCTATAATAAGACCATCTACCACCTTTTTGCTTTTGCCAATAACATGCATTTGGATTTAATTGCACATTATCAGTTGTAACAATAATTCTTGGAATAGTAATAGTTTTATTTACTACAGGAACAAAATCATCTATATTAGATGTAGCAAATACTTCATATATATCTCCTTGCTCAGCATAACATTTAACACTAGTAAAAGGAATCAAGCTAAATATCATGCCAAAAATAACAAATAATAATATTTTTTGTTTTAATTTAAACATTTTCATATAAGCCTCCCAATTAACTTACAATTAAATAATATATCAAAGAGAAAAATTATTCAACAGTAAAAAAACAATTAAGTAAAATGACAATATAAAAAAGAGGCAATTAAATGCCTCTTTAAAAATTTATTATTTAAAATAACAATTAGATTATTGATGTGTTTTATAATACTCAAGTATTAAACTTGCATCATTCGCATCAATTAAACTATTATTATCCATATCTCCTATTTGTATATCTTGAGCTGTAGCATTTTGTGCTTTATATAGTTCTAAAGCAACAGAAGCATCATTTGCATCTACTACATTATTACCATCTAAATCTCCTTTTATATATTCAAGAGTACCATAATTTACTTGAAGCATTAGTTGATATCTATTATAGTAATCTTCTCGTCTATATTCATAAATCGCATGGCCACCTACTACATAAGCATTTGGGTCTTCTATAGGTTCCCAGTTATCATCTACAATTGTTACACCAGTAAAATAAGTATGAGAATCATACAATTCATCTACACATCCTTGTAAGAATTCAACTTCAGTATTAATAAATTTATCTGCATTTACTGGAACAACTTGGTAATGTGTATCATCTAGTTTAATTATTTTAAATATAGCATCATCTTCAGTTGATATAACCATTTTTTCTTCAACAGAATCATATGCATAATAAATTGGAAAGACTACATCTTCTTTATCTAGACCAAATACTTTAACAAAAGGTAAGGCATACTCAGAATCTATAAATATATCTTCTCCACTAATTAAATCTAGAGTTTGCCACATATTATATTCATTATAATGGGGAACAACAGTAGTACGACTTGTAGTTTGTCCATCACCATCTGTAATACCTGCATTTACAGTAAATGGCATAAAATTAAGCATAAGCATTGCAAACACCATTATGATACTAATAAATACTTTAATATTTCTTTTCATATATACCTCCCAAAATTAATATAATCCAAAATCTTATACTAATATTAAATCATACCCAAAATAAATATTCAATCAATTTCCATTATTGTCAAGTGACTAAAAGGAAATAAAAAAAACAAGCCTATTTAAAAATAGACTTGCTGTAAACAAAAATAGATGCCTCTACATTGCTATAGAGGCGATCATAAGAGGTTGATATATGAAAACTAAGGTTTTTCCCTAGCTCGGCATGCTTAATTGTTTCTACTCTCCCATAAACCAGCAAGTGTTTGTTTAGCAAAAGCTTGAGATTCAGCTAGTTTATTATATTCTAATGCTTTTTTACTAGTAGTAGAATCAAATGTTAGTTTTCCTTCTTTAAGAAGTTTTGCATTATAAAGAGTATCTTTATCTGTATAAATATAAACCATTGCATAACCATTTGAAGTTTTAGTTTCATCAAAAGCTATTTCAACATTTTTACCAGATAAATCTTGATCAACTAGATATAGTGTATCAGGAAGTTCATTACTAAACTCGATACCTATCATCTTAGCATTTATTCTCTTATCTCCAGATATTAAAACCATAACACCTTTATCATCGATAGTAGCAACTTTAACAGTAGCTTTCTCTCCAGGTTTTAATTTGTTTAATTCATCTGAAAGCATTGTATCATTATTTTCAATTGTTACGTTTTCTGTTTGTTCTACAGTTTGAGTTTGTTCAACTTGAGCTTGAACATCAACTGCATTTTTATTTCTGTTGTTGATCTTTAAGTATACGAATAAACCAGATGCAATTATAATTAAGCAAACAACAACAGCAACTATTTGAGTACCATATTGTTTCATATAAAAGCCTAATTTATTATCATAATACATTATTACAACAACCTCCCTTTCATAACTTGAAACACTCTACAACTATATTATAGCACTTTCCTTATGTAAAGTCAACACTTTATTTCAATTTTATTACAAATTTATGTGATATTACATATCTGCATTGTGCCAAACGTTTTGAACGTCATCATTTTCATCCATTCTATCAAGGAAGTTTTGCATTTTTTCTTCTTCCTCTTCAGTTAATTCTTTTTTCATTGTTGCAATTTGTCGTACGTCAGATTCAACAATTTTGCATCCTGCTTTTTCAACTGCATCAAGTACATCTGAGAAAGCATCAGGTGAAGTAAATATTTCAATATATTCTTCATCTGGGACAAAATCATCTGCACCAGCATCTAGTACTATCATCATTAATTCATCTTCATCTGTATTTTCGTCTTTTTCAACTAAGATATAACCTTTTTTCTCAAACATGTAACCAACTGAACCATTAACACCTAATGATCCACCAGCTTTTGAGAATATATGTCTTACATCCGCAGCTGTTCTATTTTTATTATCAGTAGTAGCTTCAACTATTACTGCTACTCCACATGGTCCAAATCCTTCATATGTGATTTCTTCATAGTTGTCACCATTTCCATCTCCTGCTGCTTTTTGAATACATCTATTTATATTATCGTTAGGCATGTTATTTGCTTTACATTTAGCAATAACATCTCTTAGTTTACGGTTGACATTCGGGTCAGGGCTTCCTCCCATCTTAACTGCTACTGTTAATTCTTTTCCAAGTTTAGAAAAGATTCCGGCTCTTTTTGTATCAGTAGCTTCTTTTTTTCTTTTAATATTAGCCCATTTACTGTGTCCACTCATAATTTATCCCTCCATTTTCAAATTAAATAATAAATAGTAACAGGACATGTTACTACAATTCTTTAAGATTATATCACTAAGTTCGCAATTTGTCTAGTTTTAGTTTATATAAAATTAAACATAATAGAAACTTATAAAACGCTTACTAAACAGACAAAAAAATAAAGAGGCATCAATTTGCCTCTTTAATGTTTATTATTTTAAATTTGGATACAAAATTTTGTATGTTTTGTAATTATGAATCACTTTCTTTAAATAATTTGTTGTTTCTGAAAATGGTAAAGATACATCTGTTGTATCAAGATTATCATTTAATATCCCTTGAGCTAACCAATTGTCTACATTTCCCATTCCAGCATTATATGCAACAACTGCCAAATAATAATTTCCATTATACTTTAAAATTAATGATTGAAGATAATTGCAACCAATTTCAACATTAACATCAACATTATATAATGAGTTTTCATCTATTTGTTCAGTAGAATTAGTTATATCATTAACCTCTTTAGCAGTTGAATCTGTAATTTGCATTAAGCCTTTAGCTTCTTGAGAAGAAGTAGCATTTTTATTAAACCTACTTTCTGTATTAATAACTGCTAAAGCAAGATATGGATCAATATGATGCTTTTTAGCATAAGATACAACTTGATCAGTATATCTTAATGGATAAAAAGTTTTTACAACAACTATCCCCCCAAGTATTAATCCTATAACTATTACTACAATTAGCAAGATTACAATATCTTTTTTCATTAATATCCCCCTATATAATTTCATTTATATTATACTACATTATTTTGCATCATACCAGCTTTGACCAATATTTAAATCTACATTTAGTGGAACATCTAATTTTACAACGTTTTCCATAGCATCTATCATTATTTCTTTTACTTTTTCTATTTCATCATTGTAAGTTTCAACAATAAGTTCATCATGTACTTGCATAACAAGTTTAGATTTCAAATTATTGTCCTTTAAAGCTTTATATAATTTATTCATTGCAATTTTAATAATATCTGCTGCTGTTCCTTGAATTGGAGTATTCATTGCAATTCTTTGACCAAATAATACAATATTTTTGTTTTTATTTTTTAACTCAGGTACATATCTACGTCTACCAAACATAGTAGTAACATATCCTTGTTGTTTAGCTATTTCAACGATATTTGCCATAAATTCACGAATTCCATGATATTTTTCAAGATAAGTATTCATATAGTCTTTTGCCTCTCCCCAAGAGGAACCAATATTTTTAGCAAGGCCAAATTCACTAATACCATAAACAATACCAAAATTTACAGCTTTTGCTTTAGATCTCATTTGCTTTGTGACCTCATCAAGTGGAACACCAAAAACTTGAGAAGCAGTAACTTTATGTACATCTATTCCTTCAATGAAAGCATGTTGCATTGTCTCATCTTTAGAAATATGAGAAAGAACTCTAAGCTCTATTTGGCTATAGTCTGCATCTGTTATAACTTTACCTTCAGGAGCAGTAAAGAAAGATCTAATCTTACTTCCAAGTTCTAGTCTAATTGGTATATTTTGTAAATTTGGTTCTACACTTGAAAGCCTTCCAGTAGAAGTTACAGTTTGAGTAAATGTAGTATGAATTCTAGAATCTTCTTTAATTGTTTCTTTAAGACCATCTACATAAGTAGATTTAAGTTTCATTGTTTGTCTATACTCAATAAGTAAAGGAATAATCTCATGTGCATCTTCTAATTCTTCCAACACTTCTTTACTTGTAGAATAACCAGATTTAGTTTTAGTTTTCTTTTTAGCAGGAAGACCAAGTTTTTCAAATAGAATATTACCAAGTTGTTGAGTAGAATTAATATTAAATTCTTCACCTGCTAATTCATATATTTGTTTTTCTAATTCTTCAAGTCTAACTGTAATATCTTTGCCAAATGCTTCAAGCTTATCTTTATCTACATACATACCTACTGTTTCCATCGAAGCAAGTGTTTCAGATAAAGGTATTTCAATATCATACATTAAAGATTTCATATTATCTTTTTCAAGTTTATTATCCATCAAGTCTTTAGATTCAAAAATACATTTTGTAGCTAATCCAATTTGATAAGCAAGCTTATTATCTATGCTTGGCTTTGCTTCTTCTTGGCTATCAAAAAGAGATAGTTGAACAACTTGTTTTGTATCACTTGAAACATCTATCATAATACCAAACAATTCTTCCAAAACGGTATCAAATTTAAAGTTTCTTGTTGAATCTAACAAGTAACATGCAATTAATAAATCATAGCTAAAATTTGAAATATGAGGACATACATTAGTAAAGATATAACGAATATCTTGTTTAATATTATATCCAAGTTTAATAGCTTTAGAATTTGCAAATTGATTTAATAATTCATTTACTTTAGCCTTATCTTCTATACCATCTATATTAAGTATATAGCATTTATCTGTATTTTTAGAATAAAAAGCAAAAAAGTTTTTATCTTTAAGATTCAATATAGAAGTAAAAGAAGCATCATTTCCAGCTATATTTAAAACATATGATACTTTATCTTCATTAAATATGTTATATATTTCATCTTTTAAAGAGGCAAAGTCTGAATCATCTATAACTATTACATTTTCTTCATTAAGCTCAATACTAGCTTGCTTTGTTGTCTGTTCTATTACTTCTTCTTTAACATCTTGAAAATCATATTTTTGTAAGAATTTGTTAAAAGATAGCTTTTTAAATAATGGGTAAAGTGCCTCTTTATTTATATCATGAACTTTGTTTTGTTCATAATCTAAATCTAGTGGTACTTCTCTATTAATTGTTGCAAGAGTATAGCTCATACGAGCCATATCCTCATCTGCCTTAAGCTTTTCTATGACTTTAGCACTAGCGTCAAGGTTATCTATATTGGCATAGATATTTTCCATAGTAGTATATTTTTCAATTAAAGAATAAGCAGTTTTTTCACCAATACCCTTAACACCAGGAATGTTGTCTGATGCATCTCCCATTAAAGATTTAATATCTACAACTTGATAAGGTTCAATACCTTTTTCTTGCATTAAAAGCTCTGGAGTATATTCTGTATAATCTGTTTTACCCATTTTAGTTGATGGATAAAGAATAGTTGTATTATCACTAATAAGTTGGTAAGAATCTCTATCTCCTGTAAGAATATATGTATGAATATCTATTCCAGTATCTTTACTTTTTATTTCATTTAAACGAGCAATAGTACCTAAAATATCATCTGCCTCATACCCTTCCATGGTTATAATATTTATATTCATAGCAGTTAGTACTTCTTTAATTACAGGCATTTGTTCTTTAAGTTCATCTGGCATTCCTTTACGAGTACCTTTATAATCCTCAAACATTTTATGTCTAAATGTAGGAGCTTTAAGATCAAAAGCAACTGTAACATAATCTGGATTTAATTTATCCATAATCATATAATATATATTTAAAAACCCAAACACAGCATTAGTATGAAGACCATCTGCAGTTGTCATTCTAGCACCAGCAAGTCCATAAAAAGCTCTATTTAGTATACTATTTCCATCAATTACTAAGTATTTTTCCATATTCTATCCCCTTTGTTTTAATCTTATAGTATTTCTATATTTAAGTTTTATACAAATTTTTCCCAAACAATATTTGCAACTTCTAGTCCTCTTTCTGTTAAGAAAATATTTGTATCATTTTCATCTATTAATTTATCTTGTTTAAGTTCATTTATTTCTTCTAAGAATATATCTTTAGCATCCTTTTTAAATTTATATTTAAATTTAGCCTTATCTAAACCAGATATTTTTCTTAAAGAAAGTATAACATATTCTTTCATCAAAGATAAAAGATCTAGTTCTTCATATTCATCTACAATAACATCTTTAATTCTATCCAAACTAGTTAAACTCTCTATGTAAAAATCTAAATCTTTAATGTTAGTAAATCTAGCACCTCTAAAGAAACTAGATGCATTAATTCCAAATCCTAAATACTCTTCTTGATTCCAGTATCTAGTGTTATGTTTTGCTTCATATCCTTCAAGTGAATAATTAGATATTTCATATCTATGAAAACCATTTAGCTCTAAAGTATCTTTTATATAATTATACATTTCATATTCTTCGTCTTCATCTACTAAACTAACATACCCTTCTTGTAATAAAAAAGCAAGTTTAGTATTCTCATGCACTTCTAAATTATATATTGACACATGCTTAACATTTTTGTCTTTAAGAGTAACTATATAGTCTACTGTATTCTTTAAGCGCTCTAATGTCAAATTTGGAAGTGGATACATTAAATCTATAGTAATATTTTCTATACCAGAATCATTAACAATTCTTAAAGCATTTTCAAAATCTTCAAATTTGTGTACTCTACCTATCACTTTTAATACATCATTATAAATAGATTGAAGACCAATACTTACTCTGTTTATTCCTGCTTCTTTATACACATCCATCTTTTCTTTAGTAATACTATTTGGATTACACTCAATTGTAATTTCTTCAATACAAGATTTGTCTGTAACCATATAAATAGTATTTAGTATCTGAGCTATATATTTTGCATCAATAAATGAAGGAGTTCCTCCTCCAATATACACAGTTGTTACTTTATACTCCCCAAGCACTTCAGCATTTTGTATTATTTCATTGCATAGAGCATATACATATTTTTCTATCATATCTTCTCTACCAGAATATGATACAAAATCACAATAAAAACACTTAGAAAGACAAAATGGTATATGTATATATATTCCTATTTCTTTCATTATTATTCACCTAAATTTCTCGTTTAATTCTATCATAAAGAAAATACCATTTCAAGAAAATGTACATATTATAATTAATAAATAAAATATATAAATAGCAGCAGTTCAAAGTTATTGTAAACTATATAACACATAAATCATTGACATTTAGCAAAAAGCATATTATAATATAGGCGTTCAATGGATAATTTACCATTAAACTAATGTTAAAATGGGAGGTAAAAATTATGTTGATTGAAATTGTATGTACTGTTATTGCGCTTATTTTAGTAGCTCTTGCTATCTTCTTTGAATCTATAAGGAAAGTCATACCAAAAGTTATATGCATCATTTTAGCAATCTTACTTGTTTTCTTTGCAGCTTATACGTATAAAACTAGAAATGACGTAAAAGAATGTAAAGAAGTTTATTCTCAAATTGAAAGAATAGACAAGATTGGAATTCAAAACTACAAAGTTGAGACTTCTAAAACTATAAATGATTTATATAACAAGTATCAAATACCAAACGATACTTACAATGACGACTTCAATTATCATATTACTAAAATGCAAAAGGAATATGATGAAGAAAACAAAAAAGAAGAAAAAGATAGAAATGCTAAAAAGCTACAAGAAATTACTGATGTTATTCATAACACCAAAGTTAGAGCTCAAAACATTGAGAACTTCAACTATAACAAAGCTATATTTGAAAGTTACCCAAAATCAGTACAAGAAAAATGTAGACAGCATTAATTTTGCTGTCTACTCTTTTTTATTTATTATTCTTTATTTCTTCTGCTATTTGCATTATTTTGTCTAATCTATGCTTTAAACCAGACTTGGATACTTTATCTTTTCCTTCTGTATAAGAAGCTAGTTTATCTAATGCATCCGTTGGATGTTCTTCTCTAAGTAATGCAGTAAATTTAAGCTTATCTGTTAAAGAGGCAAACTTTCCAGCATTTCTTATTGTTTTTATAGCTTCAATTTGAAGTAAGCCTGCATTAATTGTTTTTGCTGCATTTGCAACTTCACAATTTGTTGCTCTGTTTTTAGAATTGTTTACATCCTTCTCTACTCTTATCATCTCATAATTTAACATACATCTATTTGCTTCAAGCAAACTTAACATATATGATATTTGTTCTGCTTCCTTAAAGTATACAACGTATAAATTAGCTTTATCTCTTTTTACTAATTTTGGTGTAAAGTCTAGTAGAGATAATAAATCTAAATAATATTCAGCACATGCTTTATTTTTAAATGTTGCTTCATATCTATATTCCTTATTTGGATCTATTATACATCCAGTAGACAAAAATACACCTTTTATAACTGTTTTTATCTCATCTTCTGTTAAATTAGAAATTTCAAAATAATCTTCAAAATCATCCATCAATTCATTTTTATATTGTGCTTGAGTTAAATACTCTCCAAAACGTTCTGCTTTTATTATATATCCATCACGCTTTTTATTATAATACTCAAGTATCTCTTCTCTTACATCTGTTGAAAACGACATACTACCACCCTATCATTTCCGCCATAGTCTTTTACAGACTCTAGCATTGTATATTCTTTATTTTTAGCTATTAATTCTTTCATTTGTTCTAATTCATCATAACCAATTTCAAATATTAATAATCCATTGTTATTTAATACATACTTTGCTTGTTCAATAATTTTTTCGTAAAAATTCATACCGGTAGCTCCACCATCTAGTGCTAAAGCAGGTTCATATTTTACATTTGCATCTAAAGAGGCCATATCCTCACTTTTAATATATGGAGGATTAGATAATATCATATCTGTTTTAATTTGATTCTTAATAACTTCTTCTAAAAGATTAGATTGTAAAACGGTTACTTTATCTTCCATAGAATTATCTTCAATATTTCTATATGCAACATCAAGTGCATCTTCTGATATATCTATGAGTGTTACTTTTTCAATATCACTGTTTCTTGCAACAGATATACCAATTGCACCACTTCCTGTACAAAGATCTATAGCATCTTTAATGCCTTCATTTCTAATATAATCTATTGCTTTTTCAACGAGTATTTCAGTATCTTGTCTAGGAATTAAGACATGCTCATCTACATAGTATACTTCGTTAAAAAAAGCTTGAGAATTTGTTATATATTGTACTGGATAATTTTCATTTATTATTTTATCTAAATAATAAATAATTTTAGTTTTAAAATCCTCAGGTAAAAGCAAATCTTTATATAAACTAATTTGTATATTATCCATTTCTGTTACATATTTAATAATACTATAAATATCTTGTACATTTTCAAATTTATCTTTATATTCATTTATAATTTCTCTAATAGTCACTTTTCTTACCTCACAAAACAATTATATCATAAAACGAAAAAAAGAACACCTAAAAGGTGTTCCATTATTTCAATATTATTATTTTGCTTGAATTCCGTATTTTTCCATGAATTTAGCAGCTCTACCTTGGCTAGATATTGCTTGTTTTTGACCTGTATAGAAAGGATGACATGCACTACATGTATCAACTCTCATTTCTTCTTTTACTGAACCTGTTTCAATAACATTACCACAAACACATCTAATAGTAGCTTTTCCGTATTTTGGTTGAATATCTTTTTTCATCTTTTTTTCACCTTCCCTATCATTAGTTTTTCGTCATTACTTTGATATTTTAGCACACTTGAATAGATAATTCAAGTTTTTTTGCTAAATTTGTACTTATTTTTATTAATTATGTAAATATTATCTATATTTTTTCTAGTACATATAATATTTTAGGAGGTGATTATATAAACAATTCAAAATGTAATATTACCCCACAAAAGATGTTAAAAAATATACTCTGGTCCACAAATGTTAAAATTCCTATTGGTAACAATCATAAAATATCCGGTAAACAAATTGCAATGACTTCAAATCTAATTTGTATAGAGAATACATTATCCACTCTTACTTGTACTATAAGCAACATGTTTCACGGAATATCGTCAAAATGTAATAAATAAATTGTTGTATTTTTAAGATTAGTATGATATACTCAATGTTGACTTTAATATAATATATAATAATAATGATTGGAGGAATATATATGGAAAAATTTGTAGTCCATGGGCCATGCCACTTAAAAGGAGAAGTTACTATAAGTGGAGCCAAAAATGCAGCTGTAGCAATACTACCTGCAACACTTTTAGTTAAAGGAAAATGTCATTTAGAAAATGTACCTAACATTAGTGACATAAGAGCATATTGTAAAATACTTGAATCTTTAGGTTCTAAAATAGAATACGTTTCAGATAACGAATTGATAATTGACAATAGTGAAGTTTCTTCTGCTATTGCTTCATATGAGTTAACAAGTAAATTTAGAGCATCTTATTATTTACTAGGTTCTCTACTTGGACGTTTTGATAAAGTTCAAATAGGTTTACCTGGTGGATGTAAACTTGGTGCAAGACCAATTGACCAACATATAAAAGCATTCAAAAAATTAGGTGCAAAAATAATAGTAAGAAACGGAAATGTATATGCATCTAAAACAGAGCAATTAAAAGGAACAAACATCTTTTTTGATGTTGTATCAGTTGGTTCTACAATGAATGCAATTCTTGCTGCTACACTTGCAGATGGAATTACTACACTAGAAAATGTTGCAAAAGAACCACACATTGTTGATCTAGCAAACTTTCTAAACTCTATGGGAGCAAATATTAAAGGTGCTGGTACAGATATAATTAAAATAACAGGTGTTAAAGAATTACATCAAAAATCTAGTTATTCTATAATACCAGATCAAATTGAAGCTGGTACATTTATGGCTGCAGCTGCAGCAACTCAAGGAGATGTACTTGTTAAAAACTGTATTCCAAAACATATGGAACCAATTACAGCAAAATTAATTGAGGCTGGATGTGAAGTTGAAGAATTTGAGTCTAGCATTAGAGTTAAAATGGACAAACGCCCTACTTCATTTAATATTAAAACATTACCATATCCTGGTTTTCCAACAGATATGCAACCACAAATGTCTATATTATTAACACTTGGCGAAGGTACAGGAACAATACTAGAAACAATCTGGGAATCTAGATTCCAATACACTGATGAATTAAATAAAATGGGTGCAAATATAACTGCACATGGTTCAACAGCTGTATTTACAGGCGTAGAAAAAATATATGGAGCTCCAGTTATTGCTCACGATCTAAGAGCTGGCGCTGCAATGATAATTGCGGGATTATGTGCTGAAGGTCAAACTGAAATTACAGAAATACATCACATTCTAAGAGGATATGAAAATATTATTGGTAAATTTGAAAGTTTAGGAGCAAAAATAGAATACATTAAAACAGAGGATGATGAATAATGTTTAAAATACATCCACTATATAGTTCTAGTTCAGGCAATATGTTTCATATTGCCTCTCTTACAACAAATATACTAATAGACGTAGGTGTAAGCTACAAGGCAATTTGTGACGGGCTTAAAAGTATAAATACAGATATATCTAATATAGACGCTGTACTTATTACCCATGAACATATAGATCATATAAAAGGTCTTCCTCTACTTTGTAGAAAAAATAACATTCCAATTTATGCTTGTATAGACACTGCAGCATATATTAATGAAGAACTTACGTCTAAAAACATACAAGCCAATATACACGCAATAGAATATGACAAACCATTTAGAATTAATGATATTGAAATATGTGCATTTGAAACATCACATGATGCAGTAATGCCATGTGGATACAGAATATCTGATGATGATAAAACGATAACATTTGCAACAGATTTAGGGTTTGTATCACCTAATGTAATGGATAATTTTAAAGTATCAGACTTTGCCATACTTGAATCCAACTATGATGACACAATGCTACAATTTGGAAAATATCCATTTCCATTAAAGCAACGTATAAAAAGTATTAAAGGACATTTATCTAATGATGCTTGTGCTCAAACACTTGCAACTCTTGCAAATGAAGGTCACACACAATTTCTAATTGCACATATGAGCGAAAATAACAATAATTTAGACATAGCAAAACAGACTATAGAATCAACACTTACACAAAATGGTGTAAATTTAGATAATATAGAATTGAATTTTGCATCTAAAACTTTATCTAGTGAGGAATATACAATATGTTAAATATTAAAATAATTTGTGTTGGAAAAATTAGAGAAAAAGCAACAAAAGATTTACTTGCAGAATATGAAAAAAGAATTAGTAAATATGCAAAACTAGAAACAATTGAACTTGATGACGAAAAAATTCCTGCAAATGCATCAGAAGCTATAGAAGAACAAGTAAAAATTACAGAATCAAATAAAATAATAGAAAAACTAAACAAGTATCAAAATGCACATGTATGTTTACTGGATTTACATGGAAAAGAATATACATCAGAAGAATATGCTAAAAAAATAGAAGATATTTCTACTTACTCCTCTTCAACTATAATTTTTGTTATTGGAGGAAGTCTTGGAATGAGTCAAGAATTGCTAAACTACTCTCAAGATAAAATTTGTTTTTCAAAAATGACATTTCCACATCAATTAATGCGTCTATTTCTTCTAGAACAGACTTTTAGAGCATTTAAAATTATAAATAATGAAGTTTATCACAAATAAAGAAAAAGGCCTTAGAATTAAATCTAAGGTCTTGTTTTTATTCGTTTATTCTTTTAATACTAATAGCTTTTTTAGTATTATCATCATATTCTATTTCTACTGCATTAAAAATTGCTTTATTTGTAGAGCATTCATAATGTGTCCACTCTCCAGTTTTAAATCTATGAACGGCAATTTCTTTCTTAAGTCCTAAAACACTCTCTGCAGGTCCTGTCATACCAACATCTGTTATATATGCCATACCAGTATCTAGTATTTTTTCATCTGCTGTTTGTACATGAGTATGAGTACCAAATACACAACTAACTTTATCTTCTAGATTATATCCCATAGCGATTTTTTCTGCTGTAGCTTCAGCATGAAAATCTACAAAAATATAATCTGTTCCTTGCTCTTTAAATGAATTTATTATAGAATCAATAACTTCAAATGGATTATCTAGATTCTTTTCAATCATATCACCCATACCAAATGAACCAAGTAAATTTACTACACCAACTTTTACTCCATTTTTTTCAATTATAATAGATTTATTTCCATCTAAATTAGTTAAGTTTGCTGGAATAAGTAATCTTGGAAGTTTACTATACTCACTTGCCATCTCTTTTCTGTAATACATGTGATTTCCCATTGTAATAACATCTGCACCATAAGACATAATTTCTTCATATTCTTTAGTTCTAAGTCCTTTACCACTTGCAGAATTTTCACCATTAACAATAATAAAATCTACATTATCTTTTCTTTTTTCTAATTCAACTTTCAATCTGTCTAAACCAGATCTACCAACAATATCTCCTACGATTAAAAATTTCAATTTTTTCTCCTCCACAAATGGTATTATATACCTAAGTGAAAAAATTAGCAAGAAAAAATAGCCGTATTATACGACTATTTAATTGCAAATGTAATTCCATTTCTCATTAAAGCATCATGAAATCTTTCATCAGTACTATATATACCATCAGGTTCAAGCTTAACAACAATTTCTTTTGAATGCTCTAAATCTCTTTTTGGTCTTCTGAAATAACTTTCAATATCAATAGTATCTCCAATAACAGGTCTAGTATCTATCGATATAGGTGTATTAATTAAAAGCTGATGAAATGCTTCTTTCATAAACGGTTCTTTAAGACCTGATGTTCTTAATGTATCAAATATATGCTTATGAGAAAACTGTCTACCATCTCTTAATGTAATGGTATTTCTAGCGTTTTTTGGACGATTATCATCGTCAAATCTGTCAAGATCCATAATCAAGACCCCCTTATAAAATATTATTAAATAAACTTTTATGTAAAACAAATTAATTACTTAGCTATTATAACATTAGGACTACAAAAAGTCAATTAAGGACTTCATTTTTTAATAATTTCAGCGAAGCTGTTTTATTATTTTACTTATATGTAGTTCACAAATAATGTATTATACTAACTATTAAGATAAAGCGCGGTGAATACACCACGCTTGGCTTGAATAAAGGTACTTTGCTTCTAGAGAGTTTTCCGTTTTGTCTTTTTGCTATTTTTAGAGAAAGGATCATAAAGTTGCTCAAAGCCTATTACAACATGCTCAAAGTTTCTAGGAATAACTGAACAGATCATATAAAGTTCTTCTTCAGGATGAACAATAAAGAAATCTAAAGAATCATCCGAATAGAATGGTTCCACTACCTCCTGTGTCATGATATTTTCTACCCGTGACTCAATACTTAACTTACCGACCTTATTTACTGCAACAAATTTATATACATCGCAATCAGAAATAAACATTTCCTTAAGTTTTAAACGGATGTATTTGCGTGCAAAAGCATTCCTTGACTCACCTTTGTCGCTAAAGGCATCTTTTAGAGCTATATCGGCTGTCCTCTCTCTGACTTCGCAAAAGTTATCTCCCACGTCCACAAAGTAATAATTTAATTCAAACATAATAAAACCTCCTATTAAATTATTAATTTGGACTGCAACTTCTTTTACACCCCTATTTTAACAATCTAGTATAAAGATAACGTGTTGACTTTGTGAAAGTCCCGTGATATCCCACTTAAAAACAGAATTTTCCTATTAATTTTAAAATATATATGTAGTTCACAAATAGTATATTATATAACTAATTACCATTAAGGCATAAAAAAAGAACCCACATTTGTGGGCTCTAATTATTTTGCAAGTTCTATAGCTCTTGTTTCACGAACTACATTAACTTTAATTTGTCCTGGATATATCATTTCTTTTTCTATTTGATTTGCTATATCTCTAGCTAATACTACAATAGAATCATCTGTAACTTGTTCTGGTTTAACAATGATTCTTACTTCTCTACCAGCTTGGATTGCGTAAGATTTATCTACACCATCATATGAATTACAAATTTCTTCAAGTTTTTGTAATCTCTTAATGTATGTACTTACAGTCTCACGTCTAGCACCTGGACGAGAAGCTGAAATAGTATCAGCAATTTGAACTAGTACAGATTCTAAAGATGTGTGTTCTGTATCACCATGGTGAGCAGCAACACAAGAAATAACTTCTTCTTTCTCTTTATATTTTCTTAATAGTTCTACACCTAGAGTTACGTGTGTTCCTTCAACATCTTGGTTATATGCTTTACCAATATCATGTAAAAGTCCAGCACGTTTTGCAAGGTTAACATCAAGTCCTAACTCTTCGGCTAATAGACCACATAGGTTTGAAACTTCAATAGAATGGTTAAGAACGTTTTGTCCATAACTTGTTCTGTATTTTAGTTTACCAAGCATTTTTACTAGGTCTGGATGTAAGTTCATTACACCAGTCTCATATAATGCTCTTTCGCCTTCTTCTTTGATAGTATTTTCTATTTCCTCTTTAGCTTTTTCTATCATCTCTTCAATTTTTCCTGGATGAATTCTTCCATCTGCAATAAGTCTTTCAATAGCAATTCTTGCTACTTCTCTTCTTATTGGATCAAAGCTAGATAGTACGATTACATCTGGTGTATCGTCGATTATTAAATCTATTCCAGTTAAAGTTTCAATAGTTTTAATATTTCTACCTTCTCTACCAATAATTCTACCTTTAAGGTCATCGTTAGGTAGAGCCACAGTTGTAACAGTAGCTTCTGAAGTGTGATCAGTAGAATATCTTTGGATTGTTCCAATTAATAATTCTTTAGCTTTTTTGTCTACTTCTTCTTTAGCTTTTTCTTCTTCTAAACGAATGTATTCAGCCATTTCTTTAGTCATATCACCTTTTAGGTTTTTCATCATTTGCTCTTTAGCTTCTTCTACAGTCATTTTAGCAATTTTTCCTAATGCTTCAATTTCTCTTTGTTTAGCATTCTCTAAGTCTTTTTCTTTTTTGTTTAATTCTTCATTTCTTTTAGTAATATTGTTTTCTTTTTCTTCAATTAATGCTGCACGTTTGTCTACTAAATCTTGTCTTTGATTAATTCTATTTTCAAGATCTTGTATTTCTTTTTTTCTAAGCTTAGACTCAGTTTCAAGTTCGTCTTTTCTTCTCATCATTTCGTCTTTAGCTTGGATAACAGCATCTTTTTTTATTCTTTCAGCATCTAATTTACTATCATTTAGTATCTTTTCTGCTTGTTCTTCAGCTGAGCCTATAGTAGCCTCTGCTATATTCTTTCTATAACGGATACCCATAAAGAAGAATATAACTGAACCTAGTATAAAGCAACCAGCTCCAACTAATCCATATAGCATTTGACTATCCTCCTTCTTATAATATTGTCAATGTACAATTTGTTAATTGTCAGTGTTTGATTATTGTATATATAATTTAATATTATTAAATAAATTCTTTAATTATATGTACTATATTTCACCTCAGATAAAAATAAGTAAATTACTTATAATTATCCACTAAAATTATACATTAAAAAATTGAGAATAGCAAGTGGAATTTTTAACAAAATATGTAAATAGACATAAAATATGCCAAAAAGCAAAAAAATATTCCGGAAAATTCCGAAATATTCTTCAAATTATGCAGCTTCTACAAACATATTTGGATGTAGTTTGCCATTTTCAACTTGTGTAATAATGTCTTTGTATTCCTCAACTAGGCATAGTTTATCTATCTCTTTAAGTATGCCATTTCTATATTCAGTTGCAAGATATTTAACTCTACTATTTCTCTTATCATCTAAATCAGATTTAAGAGCACTTACTTTCTGTATTAGCACATTTTTATCTATTGCATATACATGACGCAAGTTAACGAAACATTTCCTTCTCTTAACCTTCTTAGATTTGAGCGTAATAGGATAATAAAATTCCTTTGCAGAGAACTCATTACTAGTTCTAATAGAAAATAAATAAACAAAATGTCCTTTAACTTTGTAAATAATAAAAGGTCTTCCCTTCATATTACAAGATAATGAATTAGTATCAAGATAATTAAATCCTCTAATATGAACTATAGCCCATGCTTTAACATCTTCTTCTTCCATATATTCACCTATCCTTTCAATAAAATTTTTTCTTGAATTAAAAACATTCAACGCATAATTATTATACCATATTATATTATTTATGTCAACTTGAGTGAACATATAAAAAGGCAAAGAACTTAATCTTTGCCAACTTTACAAATATTAATATACTCAAAAAAATTAAAAAAATTCCGGAAATTTCCGGAACAATCTTTAAACTAAATAAATTAAATAAACATATTAGTATTCAATTTGCCATTTTTAACGTCATTAATAATATTATTATAATCATCAACAAAACATATCTTCTCTATCCCATTTAGTATACCATTTCTATATTTAGATGAAAGATATTTAGTTTTTGTATTCAAGTTTAATTCAGATTTCAATTCACATACTTTTTTAATTAGTACATCTTTTTTAATTGAATAAACATATCTTAAATTAACGTAGCATTTATTCAAATTTCCTTTATAGGATTTAAGAGTAATTGGATAATAAAATTCCTTAGCAGAAAACAGATTATTAGGTCTAATCGAAAATAAATATACATTGTCTCCTCTCACTTTGTAAATCATAAAAGGCCTTCCATTCATATTACAAGATAATGAATTTGTATCAAGGTAATTAAAACCTCGAATGTAAACAATAGCCCATGGTCTTACATCTTCTTCGTTCATATACTCACCTATCCTTTCAAAAAAATTATTTATTGAATTAAAAAAGTAAAATTCCGATAAAATTATACCATATTTTGCTTTTTATGTCAACAAGAAAGCAAAAATAAAAAGGCAAAGAACTTAATCTTTGCCAACTTTACAAATATTATTTATCTAATGAAACTCTATATTTTCTGCCATAAATATTTTTTGCATATAGATATGGAGCATAAATCATTATTATAGCGTCAAATACAAAGCCAAGTACTAAATAAGCCCAATTAAATGTTACCATTTCAAAATATACAGCAAGTACAATTAAAACAATTGCACTAATAAAGAATGTTACTGCTGCAAATCTATTAGTAACTCTCCAAATTGATTCATCTGCCATTGCCTCTTTAGATCTAAAACCAATTACATCTTTATACTTATTAATTGGAAATACACTTGCTACTGTAGCTATTATAATAGCTAAACATGAAAGTATAACACTTAATACAGGAACTTCAAAACCTATTTTATGATTTGGCATATATTGGTAGCCAACATCTACAAGTAACCATCCAAGAAGTATAACTACACCTACTACTAAAGCAAATGCAGCATCTTCAATTCTTTTTCCTTTAGTTACGGGTTTATCCATAGTCTTAATTCTATAATATACTTGAATAATACATAAAATTAAAACAATGACTGGTATAATTAATAAGTTTTCTCTAGATACCATTTTATCTAGTACAAAACTCTTAAATACATTAAGTGGTAACCTTTTATCCATACCAAACATAGCAACTAGTGTAAGAATAAGATTTAAAATACCTACAACTAAAATGGTAATATTCTTCTTTTTTCCTTGTAACATATAAATAACCTCCTATTATTTCTTAAGTCCTTTAATGTACGAAATAACCTCATTAAAAGCATTTATATTTAGTGAATAATATATACTTTGACGTTCTTTTCTAAAATTTACAAGACCAGCATCCTTAAGAATTGTCAAATGATGACTTAAAGATGGTTTTGTAATATCGAAAAACTCATGAATTTGACCTGCATTTAGTTCACCGTCTTTTAGTATATTTAATATTTCTCGTCTAGTGCTATCTGCCAAAGCTTCCCATATATTTCCCATATATAATTTCCTTTCTTGAGAGTTATTATATCTCTATACAAAAAGTATATCCCATTTAAAAAAAATTGTAAAGAAAAAATACACTCTATTTTGCTAGAGTGTATTTCAAATAACTAAATTGTTACAAAATTAACTAATTCCAGAAATATTATTTGTATTTTGAATAATTTCTTCACCATTTTCATTCACTTCAATTTTTAAAGTATCATTAGCTACACTATCTATATAGTTTTGACCATCTATAGGTGGATTGTCTAAAATACTAATAACATCAATTTCTTTCATAGATTTATTTTCAGACGCAACCATAAATTCATCTATATGTTCAATAAAGAAATTCTTTTGAACCTTATATGCATTATACTTAACTTTAATAATATACGAATTATTTAAAGTATCCTTATCTATTGTTAACACAAGCTGTACCAAATATCTATTTTTGGGATTTGAATAAGCTAAATTCTTAGCTTTATTTACTCCATCTTTGTATAATTTATACGCAGCTAACAATATTTCTTTATTATAATTGCTATCAACTAGAGTATCACAAGTATCAATAAATACATTACCATCTTGCATACCATATACATCTGATTCTACGAACTTTTTAGTTGTAAAAACATATGGATAAGCATTAAATGTTTTTTCAAAAAGTCTAGTATTATCAAAAAAACGTTTATAAATAGCAACTTGATCTTTATAATAATAAAGATTTGTTTTTTGAATGATTCCTTTACTATTTACATAGTACACAAATTTAGGAGAAACACTAAATACCATATTTTCATTATAATCTGGAATTATAGATTTTATATCGGTATTTTGTCTAAATACATCTTTTAAATCAAATTCTTTCAAATCTTTTAAATTTATATTTACGCTCGAATACTTTGTTTGAATATTTCCTTCAACATCACAAAATTCTTCTACATACATAGTAGATAATACATTGTTAAAAATATAAACATCAGTATAATTACTTATATGATCATATAAAACATTTGAATCAAGAAGATTATTTTTATCATACATAGCTTCTACAGTAAGTTTTAGATATGTATTAATCTTATCTTCTAAATTATTGTCTATTAACCCATCAACTTTATAATATGAAACATCTATTTTGCTTCCTTCTTGATTTTTAGAATAGTTATAAAAAAAGCCTTGTTGTTCTAAAGTTACTTTTTCTTGAGAATAATTAAAGCCTTCATAAGTATCACTCTCATTAGATATTAAATATGAATCATCCTCTACATCAGTTACATCTTTACCTTTTTTTGAAGATAAATTAATAACTATAACTGAAGAAATCGCAACAATACCAACAATTGAAGCAAGTGCTATATACTTAATCTTACTTCTACTTTTTTTGTTATCTATATTATGAGATATCTCAATCTCTTTAGTATCCATAGTATCCTCCTAAACACATAATATATATTATCATTTAAAAGTTAATTATTCAATAATTTTCATTTAATATACACAATAAAAAAATTGTGGACCCAGCGATTAGACTGGGTCCGTTTGGAGAAAAACAGTCGGTAATGCAGTTGCCCGTTTTGAATATAGTTCACATATACCTTCAATGGCTAGGTTAGTTCCATATCGAGTATTATACTCAAAACATATCAAGACAGGCAAAAAATCTTGTTTAAAAGATACGCCGCAAAACCGGCTATTTTTAATATATTTAGTAATTAATTTTTAAAAAAATTATCTTTTAAAAGCAACTGCTCCAACTAACATCATTATAACACTTTTTTTATGTAAAGTCAACCAGCTTTACGTCATTTTGTTATGTTTACCAATTATTTTTAACATTATTGAAACATATTTTACTATATATATTATTTTCCTAAATATATATTAAGCTCATCTACTTTAGATTTAAGATCGTTATATCCCAAGTTATACATATCTTTTAGCTTATCTTCATCTTTTTCCATTTTCTTAATTTTAATTAGTTCAGATGGTCTAACAACAAATATATCCCCTTCAGATTCTAAAAATTTAATTTCATCTAATGATTTGTTATATACTTTATATCTGTTTTTCATAGTTTCTATAAGTTTTGGATATTTTTTATAGATTACACGAGCCGGTGCAACAGATACTCTTTTCTTTCTATAACCATTAGGCCTTGTTAGAACTACTATAACTTTATCTAATTCCATAGACATTATTTTATCTATTGGAATAGAATCTGCAATTCCTCCATCTAAATAATACTGACCATTATATTCAACAGGTTTAGACACAAATGGCATAGAACCAGATGCACGTAAAGCTTCCATATCTTTTTTACAATCATTTATTTTAATGTATTCAGCTTCACCAGTCTTTACATTTGTAACTGTAGCATAAAAGTCTCCTTTAGACCTTTTAAAGCTTGCATAATTAAAATCATCTAATATATTAGGTATCTCATTAAAGCAAAAATCTTCATTAACAATATTTCCTGTAGTTAATAAATTATAAAAAGACATATAGCGCTTATCATTAACATATTTAAGATTTGACCTTAATGCTCTCCCTTTTTGTCTAGATTTATAATTAATACCAAATAATGCACCAGCAGATACACCAATTATTACATCGGCTTTAACACCCATTTCAAGTAGCACATCTATTACACCAGCAGTGTACATCCCTCTCATTGCACCACCTTCAAATAGTATTCCTATTTTCATTTATTCACCTTCTCTATTTCCAATCTTTAAAAGAATTATTTATTATTTTATTGTTAAGCTTAGATTTTTCTTTTTCGTTATCTAATCTTTCTTTATTCTCTTTATCTTTTTCTAATTGATGAGTAAAATCATCATAATTTCCAACATAACGATGAATTTTACCATCTTCTAACAAAGCTACACTTGTAGCTATTTTATTTATAAAATATCTATCATGAGATACGAAAATAATTGTACCTTTATACTCTAAAAGAGCAGCTTCAAGAGTATTTCTAGTTTCAGCATCAATATGGTTAGTAGGTTCATCAAATATTAAAATGTTACATTTAGATTGAATTATTTTAGCAAGTAATAACCTAACTTTTTCTCCACCAGATAATTTTCCAATAGGTTTAAATATTGTTTCACCTCTAAATCCAAAATGAACAAGAGTAGCTCTAAGTCTTGTTTCTTCACCAGTAAAAGCCTCTCTAAAATTATCTATTACAGTTTCATTTTCGTTATCAAAATGAATTTCTTGAGGAATATAACCAATACTAATATTTCCACCTATTTTAATATCTCCACTAATATATCCTGGGATTTCCTTTTCTTCAACTGCATACATTAAAGTATGGATAAGTGTAGATTTTCCAGCACCATTTTTTCCAATAATACAAATTCTATCTGAATGATATAAATTAAAATCTAAATCATTTAAGATAATCTTATCTGCAAAACCAATAGTTAAGCCTTTAAATTTAATTATATCATTTCCCGCTTTTCCTTGAACACTGAAGTCTAAGTTAATCTTTTGCGCCTCTTTAGGTTTATCTAAAGTATCCATCTTTTCAATTCTTCCTTCAATAGCTTTTGCTCTTTTAAAGAAATTTTCGTTGTCACCTATTCTTCCAAACGCTCTAAGCTTTTTTGCAGCTTCCTCTAGACGATTAATTTCGTTTTGCTGATTAATATAATCTTGTTCTTCTTTTTCCTTTCTTAGTTTATTCTCTTCTAGGAATTTAGTATACCCTCCATTTGTTACATATGCTTTACCATTTTCTATTAAAACAGTTTTGTCTGCAACTTTATCTATAAAATATCTATCGTGAGATACAACTACTACTGTTTTACCACAGTTTTTAACAAAAGTTTCTAGTTCAGCTAAAGCTTCAAAATCTAAATGATTTGTAGGCTCGTCTAAAAGTAGCACTTCTGGGTCTTTAGACATAATCGTGCATAAGTTTACTCTTGTTTTTTCTCCACCACTTAAGACATTGTAATGTCTACCTAACATATCATCTGTTATATTTAATTTTTGCTTTGCTGTAGAAATCTTGTGAGCTATATTATTAGAGACTTCTTCTAGATGATTTAATGCCCTATTATATCTTTCTTCTACTTTTTTCATATTAGCATCTGGATTTGCAAATTCAAGGCTTGCCGCTTCAAGTTCTTGCTGAGCATTATATACATCAGGCATTATAACATCTTGAACAGTAATATTATCTTCAAGTCTTTCTGGGATTTGTTCAAGTTTTGCCATAACTTTCATATCTTGGCTTATCGCAATAGTGCCACTATCTGGTGTGTCTTCCCCATTAATTAGCTTTAATAATGTAGATTTACCACAACCATTTCCACCAACAATTGCAACAATTTCACCTTTTTTTATTTCAAAAGATAAACCATCTAATAGTTTTTCTTTATACCCATGATCATATTTTACATCTATTAAACTTATCATGTTGTCACATCCTTTATGTTTTACACTAATATAATACCATACAATAACATAAAAAGTAAATTAAAAGGGTAAAATAACAAAAAATAGAGTGCAATATCTGCACCCTATTAATTATATATTTTTATCTTCCTCTTTGCATTGGAGCTTGCATTGCTGGTTGACCTCCCATTTGACCGCCAAATTGATTTGTTATTGTAGTAGTTTTTGTACCATTAACTGTCAAATCTCCACCTGTATATTTAGCTTCACCATCGTAATCAAAAGCATTTTGACCAGTTATATTAATAATTCCCCCATTAATATACAAATTTCCATTAGAATCTATTGCATCTGTATCTCCTTGACCCATCACAATTGTTAAGTTACCACCATTAATTTCAATTGTAGTTGTATATGCATTAGATTTATTTCCAGCATTAATTCCATCATCAGTAGCGTTAATATTAGTTGTACCATTATTAATCTTAACATATGTTGCTTCTAATCCTTCATGAGCATCTAAGTCTATGTTACCTCCATCTATTTGCAATAGCCCATCTGCATGAATTGCATCATCTCCAGATTTAACTGTAATATTTCCTGTACTAATATTGCAATCTGCATTAGTATGTATTCCATCATCTGCACTATCTATATTTATTGTACCACCAAGAATTACAATATTTCCATTTGCTTTAATTCCTTTATAACTTCCTGTATCTTCATCTTGAGCAAATGTATTTGATTGCTCTCCCCATTGGCCTCTAATATAGAACATATCATTTGTTGTAGTTGAAACGTTTGAACTTGAAGAACCATCTCCAGAAATAATATCTATATTTCCATTTTCAATAGTTAATAATGTTTCTGATTGAATTCCATCATGTCCAGCTTCTATTTTAATATTTCCACCACTAATTAAGATATATCCCTTACCTTCATCTGTATTATTTGTTGTCTTAATACCATCATTTTCTGCTTTAATTGTAATGTTTCCATCTATGATTTTAACACTATCTTTGCCTTTAATACCATTATTCATTGCCACTACAGTAATATTACCATTCCAAATTTTTAAATCATCTTTTGAAACAATACCATCTTGGTAATTACCTGTAACACTTAATTTTCCAGTGCCATTAAATATAAGGTCATCTTTTGAATAAACAGCAGCTGTAGGTTCTTGATCTGTATAGTTAGTAGTATCTGTTAAAGAATTTGTAGTTCCATCTACTACAGTAATATATGTTTTTTCTGAATTTACTACATATAAAGCAGGTCCATCTTGAGAATTAATCTCTACTCCATTTAGTATAATTCTAACTTTTACATCTGTTTCTACTTGAATTTGACCAGTATATTTTCCTTCAAATACATAAATGCCTTCTTTTGTAATTTTTACAACTCCACTTTCAATTGTTACTGTATTTTTATCTGATGAAGCACTATTTCCATTTAAAGTAATATGTTCAGCTATACTATCATCCCAAGAAGCATCTTCTCCATTATAATCTGCTAAAAATGTTGAGTTTGATGTTTCATTTTCTTCTTCAAGTACTTGGCTATTATTATTCTTTCCAATGTTATTTGATAGTACTGCAATTATAACTATTGCAATTAATAATATAATTGCTAAGGCAATACCTATAATTTTCTTCTTATTCATTATAACTCACCTAATCCTTCCTCTACTCTTTGCATTGAAATTGCTAGATTTCCATTTCTTACTCTTAACTTATCTATAAATTCTTTTTCTTTACTTTGATCTTTTAAAACTACGTTATATGTAAGCTCATACATGCTTCCCATATTAATAGTTTTAACTTTTTCAGTTCTGCAAGATTTAGTATAATTTTCAAAAATATCTTTAAATATTTCATTATAATCTAATTCTTCTGGTAATATAATTTTTAGTCTCTTTTCATCATTATTCTTTTCACCAAATTTAGTTTTAGATAGAATTACAATTAATATACTAATTATTGCAGTAACATATGTAGCAAATAGTACATGGCCCATACCAGTTGCAAGTCCAATTGCCATTGCAAAGAATACACTTACAATTTCTTTTGCTGTTCCTGGCATTGATCTAAATCTAATTAGTCCAAATGCACCAAGTATTGCAACTGATGTTCCTAGATTTCCATTTACCATCATCATTACTACTTGAACTAGTGCAGGTAGTATTGCAAGACTAATTACAAAACTCTTGCTATATTTAGAAGTCCACATGTGAACCAAGGCTATAGCTAAACCTAATACTAAAGATGTTCCCATACAAATTAGGGATGTAGATACACTTAGTGTACCAGTTGTGCTAGATAAAATACTTTCAAACATTTAAATTTCCTCCTTAAGCGATCATCGCTTTTTTTATTCTTAATTTATTCTTATCTATTATATTAATTCCACATACTGCATAAGTATTGTTTTCTTTTGAATTTAGTATATGCTTTTTATATATTTCACCATATTTTGAAAAAGATGTTGGATATATTTCAAGTTCATTTAATAGTTTTGCAAGCCATATTGGTATTGCCTCACAAGACTTAATTTCAAGAATTACTGTATCATTTACAAAGAATTTTTTACCTGCGTCCCCCATAAATAAATCTAAGTCTGTTGTTCTTGAACGAAGATTGAAATCAAAAGTAATTCTTATATCATGATTTCCTTTTAAGTAATAAGCAACTCTATCATATGCAACCATTATTTTAGGTTTTAAACTATATCTTTTATATGCATAGTCTATCTCTTCGAATATTTGCTCGTTTTCAACATTAGATATAGTACCAAATTTTAAGTATTCTTCATATTGAGTCTTACTTATTGCTATTCTCCTTTTTCCTACAACGCCTTTATATTTTTTCTTAAGTTCTAAAAAAAGTTTAGAGTTCTCATTTGGTACATTATAACTTCTAAGTCTAATTTTTTCTTTATAAATAGGCTTTTGAATAGACTTAATAGCAAGATCATAATTATCTGTATCAAAATATATATTTAATATAGAACTATTAGGAAATTCATTTGGATCAAGTTTATTATCAAGTCTTTTCATAAGTTCGTTATATTTATCTAAAGTGAACATGTACTTTTTTTCAACTCTTTTAAAATTACTTACATATCCTTTCATCTTAAATCTCTTCCTTTCTTGCTTTTATTATAGGCTGATTTTGTGATAAATCTATGTTACAAATAAGAAAAATAATAACACCAAATGTGAAAAACTGGTGCTAAAAAAATGAAAAAACCTAGATAAAAAATCTAGGTTTCAATAACTAATATTATTTATATATATTATTCTTTATCTTCAGCTTTTTTAGTAGACTTTTTAGTTGTTTTTTTCTTAGTTGTTGTAGTCTTTTTTGTAGCTGTTTTTTTAGCGGTAGTCTTTTTTGTTGCAGTCTTTTTAGGTTTTTCCTCAGCAGCAGGTTCCTCTTCTACAACTTCTTCTGTTTCTTGAGATTCTTCTTGTTGTTCTTTTAAATCAACAAGACTTGTATATACTTCATTTAATTGTTCATCTCTAGTAATTGCATAATCATTTTCCACAAGAGTTAGTGCAAAATCTATATCTCCACTCTCTATATAATCTTTAATAATATTTCTATATGCACCAACTATTCTATTATTTGGATTAACGTTAACTTCATTGTCTTTTGCAAGTTGAAAAGCTTCTTCTAAAGTCATATCTGCAAGTTCAGGATTTTGTTCAGCAAGTCTATTAAGTTCAGCAAGTACATTTTCATCATTTACGTAATAATAACTTACAACATATAATGCATAAGCAGATTTTGGATCTTTTAAAGATTCAAAAACAAATGCATATTTATTATAACATTCAGATAAGTCTTGCGCAGTATAAGAAATAGATTGTAATTTTTTTATAGCATCTAAGCATTTAACAATTTCATTTCTTCTATAATATAAATCAATCTTTTTACTTCTTGCATCCCTACTTAAAAAATTCCAATAAATAGCTCTATCTAATGCATCCATAGCAGCTTTAGTCTTTTTCTTAGCTAGTAATATATCTGAATAAACAGTATATAATACATCATTAGAATAAGGAGTATCAACAACTTCTTTATCTCCTGCAAATACATATTTCATCATACTTTTTTCAAAATCTGAAGAGCAACTACAATATATTTTTGTATTATCATCAGATTTAGATAGTTCTTCAACCTCAGCTATAACTCCCTCAGCACCAGTTAAGGCTTCATCTATATCACCATTTTGAAGATCTTGAGTAAGCTCAGCTATCATAGAATTTATTTGTTCTTGTTTTTGAACATCAAAACCGTCACTAGTTTCTTCTAGTGATTCTTCTACATTTTCATTATTTTCATCTACTTCTTCTACTACTTCATTTGTTTTTGTATTTTCTAGTTCTTCTATTACTGAATTTATTGCGTTTAATGTTTCAATACCATCTTCTAATTCTTTTTGCTTATCTTGAGCTAAAGTATATAAATCTTGTATATCCTTCTCAAAATCCCCAGTTAGATTAGCTTTAATAATATTAATTTTTTCTTTCATAATATTTACACCAACACTCTCTCACAATATATTCATTTACAATATAAATACTATCATAACATTAAAAAATAATAAACCGATTTAAATTAAAAATTATAACTCCAAGTGAAAATGTAACAAAAATGTAAAATTAATTCATTATTTTTATAATCAAATTTGTGCTAAACTCTACTAATTTTTCAATTTCTTTGCTAATTCCTATACTTTCACGTGTGCCAACAACTGCAATAGAACCATAAAGTATAGAATCTACAATTATTGGAAATGATAATTTTAAAATTATATCTTTTGATTTTTCAAAAGGATTAAAGCTTGGAGCAATGCTCTCTTTAAACGGTTTTCTGCCATTTAGATGTAAAAGATAACCAGATGATAATTTAAATCCTTTAAAATCTAAATTTGAAGCATTTAAGACTATATTTGTATCAGTTATTACTACTGATAAGTCCTTTGGTAAATAGTTCTTTAAAACACAAATAATATCTTCTAAAATTTCTTCGTTTTTTTCTACTACATTATATTTAGAAATAATAATTTTATCTTGACTACATACAATTTCAACCTCATCACTATTTTTAATATTCAAAGATTTTCTAATGTTTTTAGGAAGAACAATTCTTCCTAAACTATCTATTCTTTTTATTATACTCATAAAAACACCTCAAACATTAATATTGTTTGAGGTTATATTTATAATATACTTTATGATTTAAATTTAGTACTATCTTCATATAGCATTTTTTCTATTTTTTCTCTAAGACCAGTTTTTCTGTTTTTAGAATCTAAATTATCTACCATATAATTTAAAGTATTTCTATTTCCAACTATAATTAGCATCTTTTTAGCCCTAGTCATAGCAGTATAAAGCAAATTTCTAGATAATAGTTTTTTATATCCAGTAAATATTGGTAAAATCACATAGTCAAACTCTGATCCTTGAGATTTATGAATAGTAATCGCATAAGAATGCTCAAGTTGATCAAGCTCATCAAAATCATATTCAACAAGTCTATCATCATCAAATAAAACATATAACTTTTCTTCATCCTTATCTATCAAATTAATATATCCTATATCGCCATTATAAATCCCTTCAAAGAACTTTCCTTCAATTGAATACTTCTTGTCATAATTATTTACTATTTGCATTACTTTATCATTTTCTCTAAATATTTTTCCATTATGAGTTACTTGCTTTCTAACAATATTTTCAGGATTAAGTAACTCTTGCATTTTATCATTTAACTGAATAGTTCCAAGCTCAGTTTTTTTAACTGGTGTTAAAATTTGTAAATCTTTTAATACATCTATATTTGCATAGTTTTCAAGTCTATATGATATTAAACTAGAAATTTCACTTACAGTATCTTCAATAGTTTTTGTTGGAATAAAAAATAAGTCTGTATCTTTAGATTTAAATTCAGGATATTCACCATCATTTACTCTATGGGCATTAACTATTATATCGCTCTTAGCACTTTGTCTATATATTTGCTTTAATTCTACAGTTGGGACAACATCTGAAGAAATAATATCTTTTAGTACACTTCCAGGACCAACAGAAGGAAGTTGGTTTACATCTCCTACTATAATTATCTGAGTAGATGGTTTTATTCCCTTAACAAGGTTATTCATCATCATAAGGTCAATCATAGAAGCCTCATCTACAATTACTACTTCATCCTCTACTGGTTTTACTTGATATTCAAAAAACATATCTATATCATGATCATCTATTTTAGATATTTCAAGAAGTCTATGTAATGTTTTTGCCTCTTTACCAGTAGTCTGAGTGATACGTTTTGCAGCACGTCCAGTTGGAGCACATAAAACATAGTTTTTCTTTTCTTCTTCAAGTATATCTATGATACATTTAATTATTGTAGTCTTTCCTGTACCTGGCCCACCAGTAACAATACTTATTTGGTTATTTAAGCAGGTATTAATAGCATTTCTTTGTTCTAGAGATAACTCTATACCATTTGCCTCACTTACTTTATCTATTACTTTGTCTAATTTTTTTGTTTTAATTTTTTGACGAGTATGATCTATAACACATCTTGCAATATTTTCCTCTGCCAAATACATACTTTGTCTAAATACATATTCTTTTAAATCTATTTTCTCAATAAATAATTTGTTATTTATAGTAAGTCTAGTAATAGCATTAGCAATCTCTGCCTCATCAACTTCAAGAAGTTCTTGGCTATAACTTAGTAAATTTTCTTTTTCAACACAAGTATGTCCAAATTCAGTAATCTTATCCATTGCATAAATAATACCATGATCTAATCTATCTGAATTAGTTAAGCTTATTCCAATATTTCTCCCAATTCTATCTACAGTTCTAAAATCTAGTGAACGAATAAAACCAAGAAGAGAATATGGATTTTCTTTAATTATACTTATTGTATCTTTTCCCACCGCTTGATATATTCTATTAGATACCACAGTAGATAACCCAAAGTTACTTAAGAATTCAATAGTATTCCATTTTTCCCATTCAGTGTTAAAAAAGTCATTTAAACGTTCAATTTTATCCGCATTTAAACCTTTTACTTCATATAATTTATCCATTTGAAAACGAATAACATTTACGGTTTCATCTCCAAACATATCTACTATATTTTTAGCTGTCTTTTTACCTACACCGATTATATTATCTGCTATATATGAAATTAGAGCTGAAGTAGTTTTAGGAAGCACTTTTTTATATGAAGAAAACTTAAGCTGTTCACCATATACTTTATGTGATACAACTTCTCCTTCAAATTCAAGTTCATCATCTACTTCAATTTCTTCTGTTTCACCTACACATGTAATATATTCTGTTCCCTGTTTTACTAAAAGTACAGTCCAGTTATTTGTTTCATTTTTAAATATAATTGTTGCAACTTTTCCTACTATTTTCATATATAGTCTACCTTTCTAACAAGTAAATTATACTAAAAAAGTATATGAATAGTCAATAAAAATGTACAAATGTTCTTTACTATATTTTAACATAAAAAATTCATTAATTCTTATGTTTACTTTATTTGACTTTTAGCTTTTATTTTGATATAATCACAACCTGGGAGGTTAAATATGGCAAAGTTTTACGAGCAAATTTGTGAGCAAGACAGACTTAATTATATTAAAGATTTAAAACGTAGTATAGATTTTAATACTTATCCAAAAATGTTAGAATTTATGCAAAATGAACAATTATATATAACTAATGTAAAAACTGGACCTATTAAAATAAAGGACAATAATTCTATATTAGTTATAGATAATTCAAAAAACAAATGGTTTGTCTTTGCAATAGATGGAAAAATTAATTTAATAGCAAAAAAAAGCGTAATAATACATACAGATAGATTCGAATATGAAAAACGTGATAGTTCTTTTACTAAAAAGCAAAAGATAAAAAATGCAGACTATTTTGTAGAATACGTAGAAAATATTGGTGCAAATCTATCTTTAAATTTAAACAACTACAATGGTAATATTGGCAAAAGCAAATGGGATGGAGATTTTGATGAAATAGGCTCTATGACATTAGAATATGCAGATAAAAACATATATACAGGTTATACATACAATAGCACTAACTTTTCATTATGTAACATTGGGAAAAATACAGATAAACAAACTAATATATTATTATAAAAACACACATATTTTTTAGATATGTGTGTCTTTTTTTATTTTATCTCATATATTCTTATTTCTGCATTTTCAAATCCCGTATTAAATATTCTACCATTTCTAGGAAAACCATTAAAATATGAGTGTATCATTCTACATATTCCATTATGTGTAACAATTAAAATGTTTTTATCTTTATAATTTTCTTTTATCTCATCTAATAGTTCATATACTCTTGTTTTGCATTCCTCAATTGTTTCACTATCTTTATATTCATCTTTTCCTACTGTCCACCACGCTTGGTAATCAAAAGTAGATACATCAATTCCTTCAATACTTCTTGCATCTCTTTCGACAAGTCTATCATCAAAAATAGTTTCAATATTTTTTGTATTAACAATTTCTAAAGTTTGTCTGGTTCTAAGTCTTGGAGAAGAAATAACAAGATTATAATCTAAGTTTTTAATAACCTTTTGAGCTTCCTCACATTGTTTTCTTCCCTCTTCATTTAAAGGAAGGTCAGTGTGAGATAGCAATTTATGTTCTACATTCCAATCTGTTTGTCCATGTCTAATAACGTAAATATACATTTTGCCTCCTATTTATATCTTCTATCATATTGTTCTTTTAGTTTTTCATAGATATATACATATCTATCATATCTTCCTTGATCTATTTTTCCTTCATTAAGCTTTCTTTTTACATCACATACAGAATTATCTTCAATTACATGAGCACAATCACTATAATCGCAATGACAAGATTTAAATTCTGGATAGAAATCTTTTAAATCTCTATATTCTATATCATATAGTTCATAACTAGAAAATCCTGGCGTATCAAGTATAAAAGTATCTTCATCTATTGAGTAAATATTTACAGACTTTGTAGTATGTTTTCCTCTATTAGATTTTTGTCCAATATCTCCTACTAATACATCTTCTCCAATAAGTTCAGATGTTATAGAAGATTTACCAACGCCACTATTTCCTGAAAAAGCAGATGTTTTACCTTTAAGAACACGTTTAAGTTCATCTAATCCTACTTTTTCTTTTGCACTAACAAAAAGTATTTCAATTCCAAGATTTGAATATGTATTTTTAATATATTCTAAATCTAATTTAGATTGTTCGTTAGCATTTTCAAGATCTATTTTATTTATACATATAACAGGATTAATTCCCTTAGACATGCAAAGTACGATTTGCTTATCTAAAAGAATATAATCTGGTACAGGTGTGGCAAGAGATGTAACTATAATCATCTGATCAATGTTGCTAACCGGTGGACGAATAAGTGAATTTTGCCTATTTCTTACAGACGTAATCATAAAGTCTTGTCCAGCTTTCTCTAGACAAACAACATCCCCCACCAAAATACTACCTTTTTTCTTAGTATTTCCTCTTGCTTTTGCTTGTATTATTTCTTTTTTTGTTTGAATTACATAGATATCTAAATCTATTCTTATTACTTTTCCAATTATTTCTTCCATAACAATATATTACTATATTTAAAATATATTTTCAAGCAAAGGACATAAAAAAAGCTAGTTTAAAACTAGCTTTAAAACATTGTTGAAAAAGAAGTAAATAATGCTTCAATGATTTTTTGTATCCATGGTCTTTTTAACCATTGTTGCAATGTAATTTCTATGCATGAGTTTTCAATCATATTTTCAAAGTCTTTCTTAATATCTAATTCAACTCCTGTATCATATAAATAACTAATATTTTCATAATTTAGATTCATACTTCTATAATCCATATTAGCAGTACCTACCACACCAATTTTATCATCTGAAACAAAAGTTTTAGAATGTATAAAACCTGGTTTATATTCATATACCTTAATGCCAGCACTAAGTAGTACTTCATAATATGATCTAGTAGACATTTGAACTATACGTTTATCTGGAATATGAGGAAGAATAATTCGTATATCTACTCCACTTCTTGCTGCATTAAGAAGGGATGCAAGCATCTCTTCAGAGATTGCAAAATATGGAGTTGTAATATATACATAATCTGTTGCAGTATTAATTATTTGCATATATACAGACTCAATTGGATTTTTTCTATTATTTGGTCCATCTGCAATAGCAACACATACTCCTCTTCCTTTATACTCTTCTCTTTGTTCTAGAGATATTTCTTTATAGTGATCAAAATCTATATCTATCTTTTTATCTATTAATTTTAAATCTCTTAAAAATAGTAAAGCAAAGCTCCATGAAATCTCGCCTTTAAATCTAATACCTGCATCTTTCCAATGTCCATATTTTTCTTTAATGTTTGCATATTCATCTGCAAGATTAAATCCACCAGTATATGATATTTTACCATCAATTACAGCAATTTTTCTATGCATTCTATTATTAAAATATGAATTAATAAGTATAGAGAAAGGATTAAAAGCATATACTTCTACTCCAGCCTCTCTTAGCTCTCTTTTAGTTTTTCCTTTAAACTTGCTTATGCATCCATATTCATCATAAATAAGTTTAACATCTACTCCTTCTTGAGCTTTTTTCTTTAAAATTCTAAATATATCATCTGCTATTTCGCCTTTATCTACAATATAGAATTCCAAGAAAATATAGTGTTTTGCTTCAAGTAAATCTTTTTTTAAATCAACAAAAACTTTATCTCCTAAATCATAATACTTAGAATCTAAATTCTCACATACTGGATAAGATGTAATATTTTTCATATAATTTAAAGTATTGAAAACATGCTTATCTTTTGCCTTAATATCTTCATCTATTTCAAATGAATTATCTAAAAGATAGTTAGTATTATTTTCTATTTCTTTAATCTGAATTTTTTTCTTTGCTCTAAGTCTACTATTACCCCATAGAATATATACAGTAATACCCATAATAGGTAAAAACATTATAACAAGAATCCATGCTAGCTTGTATTGTGAACTATCATGTCTTGTTAGAATATATACAACAGCTATTATTCTTATTGCATTATATATATAAAAACTATTTACGTATACATCACCTGCTGTTGTATACGTAAAATAAAAGACAACAGCTTGTAGTGCTATAAGCAAAATTGCAACTAAAGTTTTCCAAAATGTTCTAAGTAAGTTACTTTCAGATTTTCTAACTTGCTTTGTTAGAATCTTTTCTTCCTTATTCATAACCTTATTTACTCCTATACTAAATTATTGAATTTCATAACCATATTTTTTGTAAAACTCTTCTCTAAATTCTAGTAGTCTTTCTTCTTTTATTGCTTCTCTTACATTTTCCATTAAATTAACTAAAAATCTTAAATTATGAATAGATAATAGTCTTGCTCCTAAGATTTCTTTAGTTTTAAACAAATGATTTAGATAAGCTCTTGTATAATTCTTACAGCAGTAACAATCACATTCTTCATCTAGAGTTTCAAAAGCTTTTTTATGACATGCATTAAGTAGATTTACTTGACCATGATGAGTTAGCGCTGTACCATTTCTTGCCATTCTTGTAGGTAGAACGCAATCACACATATCAATACCTGCAAGTGCTGCTTCAATTAAATAATCTGGTGAACCAACTCCCATTAGATATCTTGGCTTGTTTTGTGGCATTTTAGGTGTAGTATATCTTAGAATATCTAAAAAGTCTTCTTTAGGTTCTCCAACACTAATACCACCAATAGCATAACCTGGAAAATCTAAATCTACTAAATCTTTAAGTGATTTATCTCTTAAATCTTTGTAAAAACCACCTTGGATAATGCCAAATAGTGCTTGTTTGTCTGTTGTAGTATGATAATCTTTACAACGTTTAGCCCATCTAGTTGTTCTTTCCATAGATTTTTGAACATAATCATAACTAGAACCATATGGAGCACATTCATCAAAAGCCATCATAATATCTGATCCTAATGCTTCTTGTATTTCCATAGATTTTTCAGGAGAAATAAATTTTTTAGAACCATCAATATGTGATCTAAATTCAACTCCTTCTTCTGTTATTTTTCTCATGTCACCTAAACTAAATACTTGAAATCCACCACTATCTGTTAAAATATTTCTATCCCAGTTCATAAATTTGTGAAGGCCACCTGCCTCTTTAATTAATTCATGACCCGGTCTCAAAAATAAATGATAAGTATTTCCAAGTATAATATGTGCATGCACCATATCTTTTAATTCATCTGGTGTCATAGCTTTTACTGTAGCTTGTGTTCCAACAGGCATAAATACTGGTGTTTCAACATCCCCGTGCGGCAGATGCAAGACACCAAGTCTTGCACCGGTACGAGGATCTACTTTTTTAACTTCAAATTGTAAAGCTTCTTTTTTATCTTCCATCATAAATCCTTTCTATATTATCTTTTCTATTACAGCAAATGCAACAATTGCAAGTAATGCTGCTAAGCCAAATGTATAATCTTTAAATATAAATAAATCTTCTGAAATATTTAATTTAATTTTTCTATAATCTAGTTTTTCTTTTAATTCCTTAATTTTTTCTTTATCTTTAAGTTCCATAACTTTGTTGTATAACATATAAATTAGTATTGCAAATCCAATTGCATTTATGCCAATTTGAAGATATGTAAATATTTGCATAAATGTTGTATGTTCATAAAATAATACTTCAATTGTTGCAACCGCATTATTTATAAAATGAAGTATCATTGTAGGATAAAGTTTTCCTGTTTTTTCCCTTACCATTGCAAATAATATACCAATTAAAAATGCAAAGATAAATTGTGTAAAGTTTAAATGAATTGTTGCAAATACAAGTGCAGATATAATAGTTGCAAACACAACTCCTCTACTCTTTAGTATTCCGTATACTCCTTTACGTATAAATAGTTCTTCAAATATTGCTGGAAGTATTGCAATTTCTACAAATAATAGTATAGTTGCAAGTTTTCCAGAATAATTGAATAATCCTACAGAATTCATAACATCTGAACTTATTCCAAACTTTTCTATTGCAAATGAACATATCATTTGAATCATAGACATAACAGGAATTGAAAGAATAATATATTTTATACATTTAAATATACTTTTCTTTCTTTTTTCTTTGTACTCCTCGCTATTCTTTTCTTCTTTAGAAACCTTTTCTTCCTTTGGAAGATACATTTTTAAAAGAATATATGGAATATATATTGAAATAGCAAAAGATAAACACATAAGTATTAGTGTGATATTTTCAACACTAATTCTAGTTATTTTTTGTGCAATAACTGGTGCTATAAGCTCACTTCCTAGTGATGTTACTACTTGTAATAGGATTAGTATTATTACAGCCATACCAACAACAAGTCCTTTTTTAGATGATTCTTTTCTTTCAATCATTCTTTCTTGATATTCTCTAGTTGCGATAATCTTTTCTATTCCATCTATCTTTTTATTCTTTTTGCTTGAATAATCTAATATTGCATTCTTAAATGGTTTTTGTGTAACAATTAGTACAAGTGGAATTGATGCTACAAGTACAACTAAGGATAATATTACTTGTATAACATTTGCTTGTCCAATTAAAATCATAGAAGGTATAAAATACATTGATGCAATTGGCAACACAGATAAAATATATGCAAAAACACTTGCAGCCTTAATAGGTGTAACCATAAATGTAACTATTGAATATAATACTAAGTTAAGGGTAAGAAGAACTAAAGTTGCATTTCCTGCCTCTTGTATATTTGTTGTTTTAGCACTCATTACAGATTGTATTATACCTTGTATGAAAGTTGTTAGGCACATATATACAAATGTAATTGCAAAGTATCCTATTACTCTTCCAGATATAAACATAGAGGCATTAACTGTTTGTACGCCATCTATATTTGCTCCAACTTTAGTAACTAAATATGATATCATAATTCCAATTAAAAAATATGCAATTTCAAAAACAAATTGTACTACAACAATTAGTGCCATACTTAACACTTTAGAAATCATATATTCTTTTGTACTAATTGAAGTTAGAATATACTCAATAGATTTTGACATCTTTTCTTGAGATATTGTATTTGCTATTTTATTTAAGCAAAGTAATAATATAAAGAAAATAATGTAGTTAGAAGCAAGTTGAAAAATCTCAGTTGACTCGCTTGTATCTATTGACTCGTTTAATATTATTCTATCTAATTTTACATCTTCTTTAATAATTGCAAGTTCATCTTTTGTCATATTAGAATTAGCAAGAACCATTTTATCTTTGATTGATGTTAAAGTTGATGTAATAGTATCAATATAATCTTGTCTTACTGTCTCTTGAGTAGTAAGAGTTGCAACAACATAATGTGTAGCATCTTTTTTAATTTCAAGTTCATAAGTATTAACATCATTTTGATCTTTAACTAATTCTTCTGCATCAACTTCTTGAGTATTATATTTTTCAAAATCTTTATTATTTCTAATTTCAACATTATCATATTTAGAAAATGCAGCTTTTATTTGCTCATATGCTATATTATCCTCATCTTTTACATAAACTATGATGCTATCAGATAAGTTAATGTTTTTATTTTTAAATATTGCCCTTATATTATTAAAGTTTAGTCCGACTACAGTAACTAACAATAATAATACATTAAGTATTACAAATGCTTTATTTTTAATACTTCTTTCGACTTCATTTTTAATTATTGGTAAAACTTTATTATTCTTCATCATATGATTTACCTACCTTATCTAAAAAGATATCATTTAGTGAAATATTTAATACACTAAACTTAGTAATGCTGCTTGTATATAGTAGTCTAAAAACATCACTAATTCTTTCTTTATTTGCAAGATTAACAATATATCTATTGTCTCCTTTATCTTCAACTTTACCAAATATTGCAATTTGTCTTAACACTGTTTCAGGAATAACACCAGTAATATCTAGAGTTTTAGACGAATACTCTTGTTTTATTTCTTCTAAATTTCCTTGCAATACAACTTTACCAGAATTAATAATTACAATTTGCTCACAAAGCATTTCAACATGGCTCATAATGTGAGATGAAAAGATTATTGTTTTACCACGAGCCTTAAGATCTAGTATAGTATTTTTAAAATATTCAACACTTACAGGATCTAGTCCACTAAATGGTTCATCTAGTATAATTAAATCCGGATCATGTAAAATTGCTATAATAAATTGTATTTTTTGTTTATTTCCTTTAGACAATTCTTTAATTTTCATATTAGCAAACTCTACTATTTCAAATCTTTCTAAAAGATCAAACATATTTTTCTTAATATCTTCTGTTTTCATAGATTTCATTTTACCATAGTAAACACATAGCTCATAAACAGTATATGAATCTATAAGTGAACCAACTTCTGGTAAATAACCAATTTTATCTGATACCTTTGTATCTATTTTTTCACCATTATATAATACTTCTCCCTCATCTGGATCAAGTATATTAAGAATCATTCTAAAAAGAGTAGATTTACCAGCACCATTTTTTCCAAGTACACCAAGGATTTTCCCATCCTCTACTGAAAATGATACATTATCTACGGCTTTTTTTATTCCGAAATATTTGCTTAAATTTTTAACCTCTAACATATATTTTCCCTTCCTATTTTTATAATATTAACATACAATCTCCAAAACTAAAGAATCTGTATTTATTCTCTACTGCAATTTTGTATGCATCCATTATTTTTTCTTTTGTTGCTAAAGCAGATACAAGCATAATTAAAGTTGACTCTGGCAAATGGAAGTTTGTAAGCAATCCATCTATCATTTTAAACTTATATCCTGGATAAATAAATATCTTTGTTTCTTCTGCATGTGGAGTAATAATTCCATCATCTCCTGTTGCAGATTCAAGTACTCTACAAGATGTAGTACCTACTGCTATAACTCTTTTACCAGCTTTTTTAGTAGCATTAATTGTGTCGCATGCCTCTTGAGAAATAATATAATACTCACTATGCATATCATGTTTTGTTACATCATCTACTTTAACTGGTCTAAATGTTCCAAGACCTACATGAAGTGTAACATATACTAGATTTACGCCTTTTTCTTCTAGTTCTTTTAATACTTCTTTAGTAAAATGTAGCCCTGCAGTAGGTGCTGCAGCACTTCCTTTATTTTTACTGTATACTGTTTGATATCTATCTTGATCTTCAAGCTTTTCTGTAATATATGGTGGAAGTGGCATTGTACCAAGTTCATCTAATATTTCATTAAATATCCCATCATATTTAAATTCTACGACTCTTTGACCATCTTCTAGAATATCTACTACTTCAAGTCTTAATTTATCTGAGAATTCAATTATTTCTCCAATTTTACATTTTTTACCAGGTTTAACTAAAGTTTGCCATCTATCTCCTTCTTTTTGTTTTAAAAGAAGAACTTCAATTTTCTCTTCTTTTCCTACTCTATGTCCAAAAAGTCTAGCAGGAATAACTCTTGTATCGTTTAATACTAAAGTATCTCCTGGATTTATATAATCTACTATATTTTCAAAAATTTTGTGTTCTACACTGTCTTTTGATCTATCTAGTACCATCATTCTAGATTTTTGTCTATTTTCTAATGGTGTTTGAGCAATTAGCTCATGAGGTAGATCGTAATAAAAATCTGATGTCTTCATTTTCTTCTCCTTTAAACGCGTCTATTATATCATAAAATGTAAAAAAAAGATATATTATAACGAACAATTTATGTAAAATTAGCAATAAAAAAAGTAGTTACATTTTCGTAACTACTTAATTATTAATCAAAAACTAAATATTTTCTATTTGCCAATCTATTGGCTCCATTCCATTTTGCTTTAAGAATTCATTAGTTTTAATAAAATGATTACATCCAAAAAATCCTGAGTTTGCACTAAATGGTGATGGATGAGGTGACTCAAGTACTAAATGTTTAGGATTAGTAATTAAATCTTTTTTACTTCTTGCGAAGTTACCCCATAATATAAATACTACTGGTTCTTCTTTTTTATTTACTTCTTCTATTATTCTATCTGTAAAAGTTTCCCATCCTTTACCTCTATGAGAAGCAGGTGTGTCTTTTTGTACAGTAAGAACAGAGTTTAAAAGTAAAACACCTTGTCTTGCCCATTTTAATAAATAACCATTATTTGGAATATAGCAACCAAGTTCTGCATTTAATTCTTTGTAGATATTCTTAAGTGATGGTGGAGTCTTAATTCCAGGGCACACTGAAAATGATAATCCATGTGCCTCTCCAAGTCCATGATATGGATCTTGTCCAAGTATTACAACCTTAACATCTTGATAAGGTGTATATTTTAGAGCAGCAAATATATTTTTCTTTTCTGGAAAAATAGTTTTTTCATCATATTCTTTGTATACAAATTCATGTAATTTTTGATAATACTCTTTTTTACTCTCTTCTTCTATTATATCTTTAAAATGATTAGTCATTTTTTCCTCCTATGTTTATTCCATAACTACGATACATTAATTCTTTTACCTCTTCATAGCCAGACTCAATAGTCTCTCCGTCCCATCCATGACCAGGATATACAAACACACCAGTACCATAAAACATCTTATATAATCTATCTAAAGATTTAGCCATATCATATATGTTAGAAGTAACTAAATCGCATCTTCCAAAACAATCTGAAAATAGTGTATCACCACTAAATAATGCATTGTCCGCTTTAATATAGTAACACGCACCACCTTTTGTATGTCCTGGTGTATGATACATTATAATTTTCTTGTTCCCAAAAGAGATTTCATCGCCATCTTTTAGAAAAACAAATCTTGAAAAATCATAATCTAAATACTGTTTAAGATTAAACACCATTGATGAGTCACTATATTTCCCTTCAAGCATTTCTCTTTCATTTTCATTTGCAATAACTTTTGCATCTGGATATTTTTTCATTATATCTGGCAATGCTACAGTATGATCTTTATGTGCATGTGTTAAAAGCACATATTTGAGTTTTAAGCCAAGTCTTTCTATTCTATCTGAAATTATACTAGCTTTATCTGCTGGATCAATTAAAACAGCTTCTTGGCTCATTTCATCCCATACAATGTATACATTTGTAACATGTTCTGTATCTTGTATATTAATTCTTAATTTCTCAATCACTATTTTAATCTCCTTACATCAAAAACAGAGTCAATTTTCTTTAATGCTTTAATTACACTTTGAAGAGTTTCAACATCTTTAATGTTTGCAGACATATTTGTAATATTTTCTCTATCTTCTGTAACTTTAGTACTAATTTCAGTAATTTCAACTTTTTGATCTTTCATAGTTTTTAGAATATCACTTAAAACTCCGTCTCTGTCATTTGCTTTTACAGCAATTCTTGCAGTAAATGCAGCATTTGTTAGAGTTTTCCATTTTACACCAATTGTTCTTGCTCCTGTATCTAGAGCTTTTAGATTTTTACAATCTGCTCTATGAATAGAAATACCATTTGCAAATGTAATATATCCTACAATATCATCTCCAGGAATTGGTGAACAACATCTTGCAAATTTTACTAAGCAATTGTCTATTCCATCTACTTCAACAAGATCATTGCTATTTGTTTTTCTTTTCTTAGGAAGATATACAACCTTTTCTTCGTTAGGTGCTTGAGCTTCTTCATATACTTCAACAATTTTATTTACTACTTTTACTGGAGAAATACTACCAAAGCCAATATTTTCATAGCAATCTTCTATAGTTTTACAATTGTATTTTCTAAGAGCAGGAGTTAAATATTCTTCTTTCATTAACTCATCTCTAGAATATTTTTGCTTTTTAAGAATTTTTTCGAAAGACTCTTTACCACTAGCTATATTAATTTCTCTACCTTCTTTTTTTAGGAAGCTAGTTATTTTATTTTTAGCACTAGTAGTCTTAACATATTTTAACCAATCTCTATTTGGACCTTTTGCAGTTTTGCTTGTTACAACTTCAACTACATCTTTGTTTTTTAGTTGAGTATTAAGCGGAACCATACGTCCATTAATTTTTGCACCAACCATTGTTTCTGCAACCTTTTGGTGAATTGCGTAAGCAAAATCTATTGGTGTTGATCCCTTTGGCATAGATTTAATCTCACCTTTAGGAGTAAATACAAAAACCTCTTCTCCAAAAATTTCTGTCTTTATTTTATCTAGATTTTCTGTATTATCTTCTAGATCTTTTTGAATCTCAAGAGTTTTTCTAAGCCAAATAATCTTTTTATCTGCATCACTAATTTTTTTAGTTTTTTCTTTATATGAAAAGTGAGCAGCAATACCACGCTCAGCAACATTATGCATATCCCAAGTACGTATTTGAATTTCAAAAGGACGTCCTCCTTCACCAAATACAGTAGTATGTAATGATTGATACATGTTTGTCTTTGGAACTGCAATATAGTCTTTAAATCTACCCGGCATTGGTTTGTACATATCATGAACAATACCTAAAACGTTATAACAATCTTTAATACTATTTACAATTACACGAATAGCAATAAGGTCAAAAAGATCATCTGCTGAACAATCTTTTGCTTTCATTTTTTTGTAAATACTATAGAAATGTTTTGGTCTACCATAAATTGTAGCTTCAATCCCATCTTCATCTAGTTTTGCTTTAACTTCTGCAATACGAGCTGCAATATATTCTTCTCTCTCTTCTTTTTTCTCATCTATTTGTTCTTTAATTTTGTGATATTCATCTGGAAGTAATATTCTAAACGAAATATCTTCAAGTTCAGATTTAACTTTAGACATACCAAGTCTATGAGATATTGGAGCATATATTTCTAAACATTCTTTTGCAATTTGCTCTTTAACACTTTTTTCTAGCTTTTTCATTCTTCTCATATATGATAGTCTTTCAGTTATTTTAATAATAACTACACGAATATCTTTAGCCAGAGCCATAAACATATTTCTTAATGTTTCTGGATTTGTTGCAACCTCTAGTTTTCCTTCAGGTCTATATTCTTCTTCTAATTGTTTTAAAGTAGTAACTAATTCTACAGTTTCATCTCCAGCAACATCTTTAAGCTCTTTTTCATCATAATCTTGAAAATCTGCGATAGGACTAAGTATTGCAGCATAAATAGATTTATCATCTAGACGAAGAGTAGCAACTTCTCCTGCAATTTCAAGTACAAAATCCATTGTAGGTTCGTCTAGTATAGTTTTATCTTTATATTTATCCAAAGCGTATTTTACAACACGTTTTAGTTCTTCTTCATCATATTTAATATTTTCTTTATCTAATATATCCTTAATTTTTTTCAAATATTCCTCGTAATTCATCTTAAGCCTCCTTTTTATACAGATTTTTTAAAATCTTGAAGTACAAATTGAATTGTTGGAGGAGTATTAAATGTATTAAGTTCAATAGTGCCAAGTATATCTACCTTGTCTCCTATTCTTAATTCATCTCTTCTATCTCCCATTGAAAATCCAACCGCTTCAATAAGACTTCTATTATCTTTTAATACAAGTTTTAAATGTTTATCTTCTTTAAGAGTACGTACAGCTTGTACTTTTACTCCCTTATATTCAAATAATGGTTGTGGATTAGATTGTCCATAAGGTTTCATTGAACGAATATCCTTAATTAATTGTCCATTTAGATTTTTTAATGTTATTTCTGCATCTATATCTATTATTTGTTCTGCAAAGCCATCTTTTTTTGCAGTAGCTACTCTTTCAAAAGCTTCAATAAATTCATCTATTTTGTCTTCTTCAAGTGACATACCAGCTGCAAGTTCATGTCCACCAAATTGAATAACTTTATCTTTACATTCAGTTAATGCTTCATAAATTGAAAATCCTTGTGGACACCTTCCAGAACCTCTAACAGTTCCGTTTTCTTTAGTTAGAAGTATTACTGGTTTATAATACATTGCCACCAAACGAGAAGCAACTATACCAATTACGCCATTATGCCAAGATGGATTATATAATACAATACTATTTGCATTTTCTAAATGTCTTGACTCAATCATAGCAAGTGAATCATCATATATTACTTTTTCAACATTTTTTCTTTCATCATTTAATGAATCAAGTTCTGTTGCTATCTTAATTGCTTCTTGTTCATTTTCTGCAAGTAGAAGTTTTGCAGCAGCATAAGCGCTACTCATTCTTCCACAAGCATTAATCCTTGGTGCAAGTCCAAAAGACACCATCATGCTATCTATATCTTTATATCCAGTTAAATCCATTAATGCTTTAAGGCCAATGTTTTGTGTAGTCTTCATTGCATTTAAACCATATCTAGATATTATCCTATTTTCACCAATAAGAGGTACAATGTCTGAAATTGTTCCTACAGCGACAATATCTATATATTTTAAATAATCTTCTTTTGGATAGTTATATTTCATTGAAAGTGCAGTAATTACTTTAAATGCAACCCCAACACCAGCAAATAATCTAAATTTATAATCACTATCACGTCTTTTAGGGTCTACTACTGCAATTGCTTCTGGTAATTTTTCTCCACATTCATGATGATCAGTAATGCAAATATCTAAACCAGTTTCTTTTGCATATTCTACTTCATCTACTGCTGTAATTCCGCAGTCTACAGTGATTACTAAGGATACACCTTTTTCTTTAATCTCATCTAGAGCCCCTTTATTTACCCCATAACCTTCTGTAAGCCTATCTGGTAAATAATACATAACCCTTGCACCATGAGCTGTTAAAAATTTATATAAAACAGTAATACTTGTTACACCATCTACATCATAATCTCCATAAATGCAAATTAGTTCATCATTTTGAATAGCTTTATCTATTCTTTCAACAAGTTTATCCATATCTTTAATTCCATATGGATCTTTTAAATCTTCTAGCGTACCATTTAAGAATTCACCAATATCTTCAAAGTCTATATTTCTAAACATAAGCATTTTTGCTTTAATTTCAGATACTTCATATGTCTTCATTATTTTTTCTATTTCTAAATTATCATACTTCTTTAAATTCCAAGTTTTAAGCATTATTTACCTCCCTCTTTATAGAATAAACATTTGACAATAACATTTTACTACAAAATCGTCATTTTTAAAAGGGATTTTATGACATTATATAAATTAAATTTAACAAAGAAGGCAATAAAAAAGATGGTATATAATACCATACTTATTTTTCTATATAGTAATTTGAAGCAATTTCAATTGCTTTTTCAATTTCACCAGGATTAAGGAACCTATGTCCTGCTCCAACTATAGTTTTAAGTGTTATGTTTTCATGCTTTTCTTCAAATCTTACTGCATCTTCATATGGAGCACACTCATCATCTGTTCCATGAACAAGTAGTACTTTATGATTTGAATGATAATTATTAAATACATCGTTCTTTTCTAAATCACTTAAAAAATCTTTAGTACAATGTACTTTTCTAGCAAATCCCAAATCTGCATAACCTTGCTTTTCAAACTTCTCATATCCTTCATCTAGCAAATTATTTTTAAAAATATTTTTCATATCTATAGCGCTACATCTAAGTACCACTTTATCTATTTCTTCTTCTTTTTCAAGTTTATTTAGTCTAAGTAGAGTTAAATATGCACCAAAGCTAGATGCAAAATATCCTATTTTTGCCTCTTTATATTCTTGTTTTATATAATCTTCTAAATCTAACAAATAGTTAATTGCCTTATCTATTGTTAATATTTCTGTTTTAGATTCGCCATGAGCTGGTAAATCTAGTGCAAAAACTGCATAGCCATGTTCACTAATTTTTTCTGCTAGCATCGTAATAGTATCGCTATGTTTTGTACTACCAAATCCATGTATTGCAATAATAACTTCATCAATTTTTTTGTTATCTGGTAGATATTTAATTAAAAACACCTCTTCATTTTCTCTATTTGACATTATAGAGCATTTTTCAGTAATCATTGGTTAACTTTACCTCCTAATACAAAAAGGGGAATAATCCCCTTTTATTACCATCCAGCTATATCTTTAGTTCTGTCATAATCTTCATCATATTTTCTATTATATGCTTTTTCATATGCAGCTACTTTATATTCAAAATCTTTTTTTCTCATTTCTTCTTTGTTTTCTTTTAGAGATTTATTTGGATCTGGATATATTGGTGGCATAATATGTAAAATATATTTAGATTTTTTAAATCCTTCTCTATCTTCTTTGTCCATATCTTGTATTTCCGTAAAACATGGAATAATTGGCACATTAAATTTAGTTGCATAGTGATATGCTCCTGGCATTGGATTTCTTGGCTTTCTATAGTTATACCACATTTCTTGTTCTGGATAAATTAAAATATAATAACCTCTATTAAGTAGTGTTTCAAGTGTAGGTAAAAAATTCTCACTTAAATATTTGTGATCTAAACTTAAAGGAATTGTTTTATTATTTCTAATTAACCAACCCAAATATCCTTTCATTAAGAAGTTTGTTTCTTGAACAATAATTGCATATTTTCTAGATTTTTTTATATTGTTCATCATGTTCTTAATGATAGTAGTATCTACAAAATTGAAATGGTTAGATGTAACTATAGCTCCACCTTCTATTCCTTCTAAGTTTTCAAGACCTACTATTTCAGTATTTTTGTTTATTTGTCTAGTAATAGTATTAGTAATAGCGTTAGCTATTTCAAATTCTACTTTATGTCTAATTTTCTTTTTAGTAGAATCATAGTTTTGAATATATTTTTCTCTTTGTTTTTGAGTAATTACAGGATCGCCCTCTTCAACTTTTTTGTTGTAGTTTCCTTCTTTAATTGCTCTTTCAATATTTTCAATAACTTTAATTCTTCCTTTATTCTTCTCCATCATTTCACCTACTCTATCTGTATTCCAAAAATCTTGTGTTATAACTTTACCAAAATTTACAGTAGAATTAGCAATATCATCATTACGCATAACCATTTTAGCATATGCAAGATCTTCAGCTTCTTTTTTATCTTCAGTATAATCCATTCTCATATCTTCAATAGCTCTTGCATAAGGAGTCATTTTAGCATATTTTCTAAAGTTTTCTACAAGTGGAGTACAATCATAATTCCAAGGTTTTTTAAACATATTATAATGTATTATATACAAGTGATCCATATCTATTTCTTTGTCTGCATTAGGCATTACATCCCAGCCCTTTTCTAGATATTTAACTTTGCCATGGCATAAAACATTTAAGTAGTCTTGGTCTGGAGCGATTGTATCAAAATTATAATGTTCTAATAGATATAAAAACTTGTCTAGAATCATTTCTTTTCTAAACTCTTTTAAATTCATTACAAGAACGCCTGAGTTAAAATAATCATTAGCATCAAAACCTAATGAGCGAGTAAATGAATCAATAAGTCTTTTATCTGCTTGTACAACACCATCTTGAACTACTCCTAAGAGATTATCCCCTATGTCTGCATTATATAGTTCAGATACATCTCCTTCCACTACAATATCTGCATCTAAATATAATACTTTTTGATATTGTTTAAATAATGATTCAATAAATAGTCTATAGTATATTGAAATAGAATAATAATCCCTAAGTCTTAACTTAAGTCTTTCTTTAATATCTGTAAGTAAAGGCTCAATATCTATAAATCTAATTTTAAAATTATCTTCTGCCATATTTCTCATTTTTTGTTGATTTTTTTCACTAATGCCAGTTTGCAATACATTTATTTCATAATTATATTTAGGACTAGCATTAACTATTAATGACTTCATAGCAGTAGCTAAAAATGGTACATAATTATTATCTGATGCAAAAAATATTGGTATAGTTTGTTTCTTCATTATTCTAACTCTCCTTTAAGTTGTTTATATTCTTCTAAAATATCATCAAAATCATGAATCTTATATATTTCATGAATACCTTCAATATGCCATGGCTTTATATTTAAGAATTTTACTATTGGTAAAAATCTTAAAACTGGTCTATATTTATTCATCATTTTACGTTTTTTTAGACTTAATGGTACCATAAATTTCATACACATACTAAAGTGTCTAATTACAGTATCTTCTTGTCTTTTATTTTGCTCGTTATATTTACTTGGTAAGTACTTAATTTCTGTACAATACTCATTTAGTGCTGTTTGATCTGGAAGAAGCATTTTCTTTTCTACAACCATTTTTCTACACTTTGGAAATATATCTTCTTCTCTCATTTTCTTCATATTCATCAAAAGAACACCAGAGTTTATATATTTTTTATTTATAAAGAATTGTCCAAGATAATCTCCTGCAGCAGCAAAATGATATCCATCAACTTTAGTATCAAAAAGCGGTTCTATATTTTTATATATTACAAGATCACTATCTAGATATAAAACTTTATCTGGTAATTCTTCAACTTTATCTGAATATAGTCTTACTAAAATATATGGAGTGTAATGTGTCTCTATATTTGCACTATTCATCATTTCTTCTTTAAAATATTTAGTAATATCTATTAGATGAATTTGACTCTTTTCATTTCCTTGTTTTAGTATTTTATCTAAAACAGCTATATGCTTCTCATTTATTGGCATGTATTTTTCATTTAACTCATGTAAATCCATAGTTAAAATAAAAACATTAAGTGGTTTTTTACAATGTTTAACAATTGAAAGTAGTGATATTATCATTCCATCAATTACTTTGTCATTACCACAAAACATAAGGTTAATCATATGTTTCCTCCTTTGCCTCTTGTTTTATATATGTATAAAACTCTACATTTGAATTTTTACTTCTTTCAAGCATTGTATTATATACTCTGTCGCGAAGATCTTGTTCAGCCTTTTTTGAAGATAAGTTTTCATCTGCATAAAAAGGTCCATCAATATATACAACTATTTGAGGTTTTTTACCAGGTCTATCCTTATATGTAGTTGTATATGCATAAGCAGGAACTTTATATTTTAGTGGATATTTAAAAGATGTAGCAACAAAGTTTCTAATCTTTGTGTAATATGGCCAAACATGTGCCTCAGGATATACAGCAATAACATTCTTATGCTTTAAAAAAAGTTCCATTGCACTTAAGAAATTTTTTGTTGTTTTAATGTCTGATGGAATTGGAAAACCTCCCATCATTTTATTAAAACCTCCAAGAATAGGTATAGATACATTATCTGGATGTGCAACAATATGTGCTTTTCTTGGAAAATTAATAAGTGTTGGCATTAAAGTATCTAATATAACCTGTGTATGGTTTTGGTAAGTAAAGTATCCTTTATTTTTTGATTCTTTAAGTTTTTCTTTTCCAACAATTTTAAGTTTATGAACACATTTTGCATAAACAAATGCAAGTGGCATTGCAATAAGTCTATAAACAATAAATGAACCTATTTTCCAAAATACATTCTTATGTATATATTTATAATTTTCATCTATTTTAATTGGTTCAATGGATTTTTCTGCAAAATCATCATTTAACTCGTCTGTATAATAATATATTTTCTTTTCCATTAGTTTTCCCTCATAGTATTAGCAGTCTCGCGAATAAGAGAATTATTTAAGTTGTTAATACCGATAGATTTTTCTATCATTCCCTCTATTGCAGAACCTGCAAGAAGGCGTGCCTTCATATTTGAGTCATTCTCTGAAAGTGTAGGATTATCTTGTCTTAGACATGAAGAAACAAAGCCTAAAATGTCCTCATAGAATTTATTTAGCCTTTTATTTAATCTTTTATTAACTTGTGCCATAGAAATAACTGTAATTAATAATTGATCTACTTGTGAATCTTCATTAATTACATTTTCTATACTACTTACTATTTCTTCAGTTTTATTCTCACTTGAACTTACTCTTTCTTTTAAGCCGTCATAAAACATATCTAATACTTCATCTACTACAGCTACTATTAGATTATTCTTTGTTTTGTAATAATATGTAAGTTGTCCAAGTGCAACATCTGCCTCTTTAGCAATTTTTCTCATAGATATATCTTCATACCCATCCCTTGCCAAAATATTAAGAGTTGCCTCTTTAATTTTTTCAGATGTATTATACTTTTTTCTAAAAGATAATCTCATACAAAATCTCCTTTAATACACTCGTACTAATTTTAGCACAAATGTACAAAAATTGTCAACAAAAAAGACTAGCATACAGCTAGTCCCTTTGTTTATAAATTAATTATAATACATATTTATTTTAATTTTGCTACTATTTCATCAATAGATAATAGCTCTTGTTCTCCTGTTGCCATATTCTTTAAAGTATATTGTCCTTTATCCACTTCATCTTGACCAATTACAATACAATAAGGAATATTTAAGCTATCAACATATGAGAATTTGTTTTTAGTTTTAGCGTCTTCTGCATATATTTCATTCTTAATTCCATTATCTCTTAACGCATTAGATACTTTAACTCCTTCTCCAAAATCTACTCCCATAGTCACAATTACAGCTTTAGAAATAGATGTTTTTTCTATTTTAATTAAATCTAATTCATTTAATACGTAGAAAAGTCTTGTAAGTCCAATTGAAATACCAACTCCTGGAAGATTTTGTTTTGTGTAGTATTCTGCTAGATTATCATATCTACCACCAGAACATATTGAACCAATATTTTCATATCCTATAATATTAGTTTCATAAACTGTTCCAGTATAGTAATCTAGTCCTCTTGCGATAGTTAAATCTATTCTAAAGTATTCTTCCTCTACTCCAAATAGTCTTACGTATGTTATTAATTCTTCAATTTCTTCTAAGCCTTGTGCAAAAGTTTCAGATTTAAATCCTAGTCCTTTTAATGCAGAAAGAATTTCGTCATTATTGCCAAATTTATTAATGTTAAAGAATTCTTCAAGCTTTGTTACATTTTCTTGTGTAACGCCAATCTCTCTTAATTCTTCTTTTACATTATCCATTCCAATCTTATCTAGTTTATCTATTATAACTAAAGCTTCTTTTGCTTGATCCTTTAGGCCAATTTCTTCAAATAAACCATTTAATATTTTTCTATTGTTCATACGAATAATAAACTTACCAAAGCCAAATTTTTTAAAAATAGAATAAATAATACTTGGCATTTGTGCATCATTTGCAATAGATAATTTTCCATTTCCAATAATATCTATATCACATTGATAAAGTTCTCTGTATCTCCCCTTTTGTGGTCTTTCTCCTCTAAATACTTTACCTATTTGATATCTTCTATATGGAAAAGTTAATTGTCCATAATTTTTTGCAACATATTTTGCAAGTGGTACAGTAAGATCAAAACGTAAAGACAAATCTGTATCTCCTTTTGTAAAAGAATAAATTTGCTTTTCAGTTTCTCCACCTGCTTTTGCAAGTAAAACTTCACTTGCTTCAATTATTGGTGTTTCTTGAGGTAAAAATCCATATAATTCATATGTTTCCTCAATTATTCTTTTCATTTCATTAAATTTAATTTGTTCTTGCGGTAATAGTTCCATAAATCCGCTAAGTGTTCTTGGTTCAACTCTTTTTATTTCACTCATTTTAAATCTCTCCTTTAATTTCCGTTCTATTAAATTTTTGTGTTTTCATATTTATTTTTAATATAAAAAAACACGTAAGTTTATGGCCTTACGTGTAGTAATCTATTACACATCAGGCACAACAAACTATGCCTGAGCTAACTTTCTAGGTTAAAACGCAGACATAGAATAAATATGATGATGTGCTAATGTGTTAATGTTTTCTATATTTCTCATTTTATTCTACTCCTTTCACTAACAATTAAATTATACAATAATTATGTTGTCTTGTCAATAAAATAAAAAAAGATAGAGGATTTCTCCTCTATCTCATTTAGTTATAACTAGTTGTTTTTAGCTAGTTTAAATTTTCTTATTGTAACAAATGCAACACCTGCAATACATACTACTGCTAAGCAAGCTATTGCAACTACTGGAATATCTCCTGTATTTACGAAGTCTATAATCATCTCATCTCCTGTTACATATACTCTATGTGGAGTTGTATCTAGATCATATTGTTCTGGAGCTTCAAGCTCTGTATATGTATACCATCCTTGTGGTACATCTTCAAATACATAGATACCATTTTCGTCTGTTACACCAGTTTTATAGTAAAGATTTTCTTCTTCACTCTTTAGTTCAAATTTACAATTTGGAACTAAGTTAGATTCTTCATCTGTTTTAACGAATTTAACATTTGTTGTTGGTCTGTAGTTTTCTACTTCATGAAGATCAGTAGTAAATACTCCAGTTTCTTCATCAAATGTACCAGTAAATTCATGAGGTTCAGTATTTAGTTTATATAATCTTCCATCTTCTTTATATACATCTGGAGCCTCAAGCTCTGTATAATAGAATTTAGGATTTTCTACATCTTTATATGGTTTGAATGCATCGTTTGGAATCCATGCTAAACCATCTTTATCTGTAGTAGCTTTTAATATAACTTTTCCTGATTCATCTGTTATTTCAAATGTACAATCTGGTACGTTTTCACCAGTGAATATATCTGTTTTATGTAAGAATGTTGTTTTAACACTCTCATCAAAAATTGCTTGATATAATGTTGTTTCTGGATTTGAACTTGTAATTGTAAATGGAACAACTTCATCTAGAACTTCATATCCATCTGGAGCTTCAACTTCTTTTAAGAAGTATGCACCTTTTGGAATTTCAAATAATTCTAATATACCAGATTCATTTGTTGTAAATGTTACAACTTTTAAATCACCAGTTTGAAGATTTACTTCTTGAAGTTTGTTTGTTCCCTCTTCATCTAACCAAATTTCATATTTTGCACCAGGAACAAATTGATATCCATTTTCAATCATATATGCAGCAACTTCTTCATTTGTCATATTAGCAATTGCTTCTAATATTTCAAGAGATTTTTCATTTAAACCTTCTTCATCAAGTTCTGAACCATTCATTATGATATTATCATTAATTGATTTAGATAATTTAATGAATTTAGCATATCCATAGTCTGGAGTATTTTCAATTTCAGGTCCTTCTACTACAACCTTAGGAGTTACTCCATCTCCATTAAATGCTAAAGTAAAGTCTACTGTATCTTGACTCATTGCATATGGATATGATACATATAATTCTCTTACATAGTATCTTCCATTTGGTAAGTCAGTAGTTGTTTCAACATAGTTATCTCCATCAACTACTAATATGTCTACTAAGGTATCTGGTCCAATTACTCTATCTCCTAAGTAGTTGTTTATTGGATCTTTAGTATAGATACCAAATACTGCGTGTTTTCTTTCACCGCCAGTAGCATATTTATATTGTTTGAATATCTTTTTAAATTTATATCCAAGATGTTGTCTTACATCTGTGATTTCAAGTGTAGCTGTAGCTGATTTTACATATTGATCATTGTTTTCAGCAGTAATATATTTTGGAGTTCTATCTAAAATATATCCTTCTGGAACTTCTACTTCTACAACTCTATATCTACCAGGGAATAAATCATCTCTAGATTGACCAATACCGTCTTGATCTGTAACAATTGTATCTACTAATTGATTATTAGTAAATCTTAATTGTCCGTCAGGAGAAATAATATCTTGATCTGCATAGATTTCATATTTAACTCCGCCAAGACCAATTCCATCTGTATATACTGGAGTAGTCATTTCAACTTCAACTTCTTCATTTGGAGTTGTAGGATAAGTTACAGTTCCTTCTTGAGCACCAGTTAATCTATCTGATGTTTTAATAATTTTAATATTAATATATAATGGTGTATTTGGAATTGCAGATTCATATTGGAATTCACCAACTTCAACATGACCTGGATTTACAGCATCTTCAGCTAGTCCAGTAAGAACTTTGTCTATATGAATTCTCTTTCCGCCAACAACACCATAATCTGCTGGATCATCTGGAAGTCTATATTCATCATCTAAATAATATCCTTCAGGAGCATCTACTTCATAGATTACATAGTCTCCAGCATAAAGTTTTTGTGGTAAATATAACCATCCTTCTTCATTAGTCTCAAATTCACTAATTTCAACAGCTGAAGGATAAACTCTTTGCATTTCAAATCTTTTCTCTTTAACATTCCATACACTAAATGTTGCTCCTGTTTCTCTAACAGTAACATTTGTTGTAGCATCTTTCTTAACAAGTTTTAGCCAAACTGGAACAGGATTATCTGAAATAATTCTATTTTCATGAACACATTGTTTATTAATTGAAACAGGTTCTGGTTGTGCAAAGAAGCTTTCTCTTTCAGTATCATCTGCTTCTTTTATTTCAGTAATTTCATATTCACCATAAGGAATAGTATTAGGAGCATAAGCTGCTAAACTATCATGAATTGCAGTTGATACATGAACATCGCCATCATTTGTTTCTAAGAATTCTCCTTCACCATTATCATCTAAAACAACTTCATAGTATATTTCAGGGTTAGATACAAGAGTAAGTCTTAATCTAGCTCCAGCTGAAGGTACTTTATCTGAATCATTTTGGTTTGGATCTGTATCTCTATCATCATCATATTTAGTAATTGTTACTCTACCTCTTTGAACTTTTTCTCTTGAAATATCATAATGTTGAGATACTCTTTCAGTTTGTTCTTCAGGAACTTGTTCAAAATAATGAGGATCTGGATCTACTAAATATCCTTTAGCATAAGAATATTGGTAAGTTACTCCGTCAATTTCTTCTTCAGATTTAACTTTTTCTTTTACCATATATTTTCCAACAAGTAATTCACCAGATGTAGCTGTCCAATAACCATCATCCATATGATCTACTGTTATATCATATACATAGTCTGTGTAATCTTGAGTTTCCTCATTGAATTTATATATTTCATATACAGCGCCTTCTAGTTTTGCGTCACCTTGCATATATGTTTTAGGATCGTTTTCATCTTTATCATAATCTACTTTATGGATATTAATTACCATAACTTTAGCTATATCTACAAGATGTCCTTGAGCATCAGTCCATTGAGTTCTATTTGGATTTTGAGCTAATTTACTTGTTTCATATTGTCCATCTGCAGCGCCATAAGCACCTCTTTCACTTCTATCTTTTTCAATAAATACATTGAATTTATCACAAGTTAAAGAGTATTTATTTGTTTGAGATTCAACAACCTCATAAGTACCATATGGAAGGTTTCTAATTGTATATTCACCTTCTGCAGTACGTTCACTTGTATATACTTTAGATCTATCAGATATTAAAGTTGCAGTAAATTGACACTCATCTAAAGCTTTTTGTTCAGTATTAGATGTAGCTTCAATATCTTTTTTAATTATTAAGTCATTTTCTTTTACTTTTTCAGTAACTGTTACAAGTGGCTCTTTGTTATCTGATGTAATTTCTACAGTAAATGTATCATTAGATAGGTTATATCCAACAGGAGCAGATATTTCTCTAATTGAATATGTACCTTTTTTAATTTTTTCAGTAACAGCATTACCATTATTATCTGTAGTAACAGTTGTTATCAGCTCTGATCCTTGCCATACGCCATAAGTAGCACTTACACGAACAGCATCACCATTTTTAGCATCTCCTGTATCTACGTCAGTTTTGTGTAGGTGAATAAATCCACCGCCATCAGACTTATATCTGATTTTACAAATAGCAGCACCGTTTTGTGTATATAATTCGTTAGTTGCAAGACCAACTACAAGATATTCTTCTTGAACATCTAAAACTCTAATAAGTAATGAATAAGCTGTAGGTCTATTTGCACCATCAATATATTGCATGTTCCATCCAGTATTATCTACAGGAACACCACCATGAGAACATCTCAAGTGAATAGTTGTACCAGCAGGTATTGAAACACCATTTTGTTCTACTGTTTGGTTAAATACAACAACGTGTTGAATCATACCACCAGACTCATTTAAATTACTTAAGTTAAAATCATTAGTACCTTGAATAATTCTTCTAGATAGAGCATTCCAAGTATCTCCACCATTTGGTCTATCTATATAGACACCATATCTACCACTTTGTTCAGAAGCATAATATACATCATAGAATGGAGAATTTCTACTTCCTGTAGAACTATTTCCAGCATTTAAAATATAAGATTGTCCAACTACAGGATCATCCTCAAAAGTCCAAGTACCAGCTTCAGTTTTAACTGTCATATTATCAGGGTTATAATTAATATGAGTTTCTTGGCCAGTAAAGTTTGCAGTATCTTCTAAACGAGATAGATATGTTTCTGCATTTTCTGGATTAATTTCAATTTCTAATGAGTTAATTGTGTTAGGTGATAATTGAATTTGAACAATACCTTCGCTATCAAAATAATACCATTCTTCATCGTATACACCATTAACTTTAACCCTTATGTTTTCAGCATAAGTATTTTTAATTGCTTCATCATCTAAAGCTATTTTAACACCAAAATCTGTTGCAATACCTTTAAGTGTTGCTTTACCAGATTTTGCATACTCACCAGGCATTCCGTCAACGTTAACCATAACATCTATAGTTGTTGTTGGATTTTGAGTACTAGTCATTTGTAATAACTCTATTTGTACATTGTAGAAACCAAATCCATTCTTATCTTCCTCTTTATAATATTTTGGAATATAAGCAAGTCCAGTTTCATAATCATAAATTGCATCATAGATTAATTCACCATTTACGTTAGTATAAGCAAAATCTGCAAAAGGTACTCTATAATTAGGATCATTAATTAGAGTGTTTGCTTTTGCTACGTAGTATGGGCTTTCATCATCTAAATCATAAACAAGAACAGGAATATCGTTCATTATGATTAATGCATCCATATGATTGTAGTTTAAGTTATCAATAGTTTCTTCTTCACCATTGAACATTGTTTCATCTGCTATTAAGTTTTTAGCAAGCAACATATCAGCTAGTTCAAATTTGCCTGTATCTTGAACTAAATCTGTATTTAAATGTTGTTTAATATAATCTTCCTCACTTAAAACATCACATTCAGTAATGTTTGCAACATCAATAGAATGACCATCATCTAAGGTAATAGTTGTGGTATATCCTTGATCTGCATTTGCTGTTACAGTTGAAAAAACAGCTGTAACAACTAGAAGTAAAGAAGTTATAGCTAATAAAATAGCACTTTTTTTAGTTTTCATATATTTATCCCCTTTCTTTACCTTTTACAATTCATATTTTATTATTAATATTAATAATATTCAATAAATAAACCTTTAAATAGAACAACCAAACTTAAAATGTATTACTGTTGTAACATTTTTGAAATAAAAAAAGGCTAGTATTACCTAGTCTTTTTCATCTATCTTTTATTATATATACCTGTTTCAAGTTCTTTTATTGCAAGCTTTTTATTAGGCATATCACTTTTTTGAAGATTATCTATTTCTTTTTTATAATCATAAGGAATTTTAACTATCTCATATGAAATTATACCTTTTTCTTTAGAATTCAATTCTCCTTCAAGTATCATATAAGATGCAAGATTATATGTGTTTTTTCCATCTTTAACTATATCGCAACCATTAGATACAGATCCTGGATTTAGTAACATTTTTTTGTCTAATCTATATATAAAAGGAGAATGAATATGTCCAAAAATAACAATATCCGGTTTATAGCCATCATCAAATTTAAACATTCCTTTTATTTGATCATTTAAACCTTCTTCTATATCATAATAATTTATACTATCATACATACTATTTGGACTTGCATGAATTAATCTAACCTTAAGTCCACTTAGCAAAAAGTCGTAGCTTAATGGTAAGTTTTTAAGATATTGTGCATTTTTTTCTCCAATTTGTTTTCTATTCCATTTATGTTCAGATGTTTCCATATTTTCTGAAACAATATCATCACAATTTCCTTTAATTACCACTTCACATTTTTTTCTAACAAGTTCAACAGTTTCTTTAGGTTCTGCACCCTTTGCTACCAAATCTCCTAAACAGTAAATATGCTCAATTTTTTGATTTTTTATATCTTTTAAAACTTCTTTTAGTGCAATTAAATTTCCATGCACATCTGAAATAATCGCTATTTTATCCATTTCTCTTTTTCTCCGCTTCCAAATGTAATTTTAATCTACTAAAATACTTTCCTGTCATCATTTCTTCATATGCTTGTTCTTTATTTGGCATATCACTATTAATGATTTTATTAGCTTCAATTACATTATTGTATGTAAATTTAATTATTTTATATGATAATCTAGACTTTTTCTTACTACCTATATCCCCATCAAGAATTAAATAAGAGCCATAAAAAACATCTTCTTCATCAATTTTTAATATATCACTAGCATTAGAAACAGCACCAGGATTAATTAATACTCGATCTTTTCTTCTTACTATAAATGGTCTATGTATATGTCCAAATATTACTATATCTGGAGTTTCTTGACCAATATTGCCAAGATATTCTGTGTTTTCAAACATAAAATTAAAATGCTCATCAAATTCGCTGTCAAAATTCCAAAAGAAAGATTTTTGATGTATACTTCTTGGGCTAGCATGCATAATTCTTACCTTATAACCACTAATATAAAAATCATAAGATAAAGGAAGATTACTAATTATTTCCCTTTGTTTTTGTGTTAATTTTTCTCTATTCCAAATATGTTCATCGATACGAGGATCTTCTACTCCTCTTTCCTCGCAGTTGCCTTTGACAACTACTTCACAACTTTTTAAAATTTTATCAACACATTCTTTAGGTGATGAACATTTAACAATCATATCACCTAAACACATAATTTTATCTACGCCTCTAGATTTAATATCATCCAAAACAGCATTTAAAGCTGTTAAGTTGCCATGTATATCCGAAATTATTGCAATTTTTCCCATAGTTTGCCTCCATGTCCAATTATTATATCATAAAACTTAAAAGAATTTTAATATTAATTATATTTTTTTGTATTTTTACGCAAAAAAGAGACACTCAAAGCGAATGTCTCTATATTATATTTTATCTTGCAACTTTAATTAAAATTGAAACAACTTTTGAATTATTTCCTGGTTTTCCAGTAGCATCATCATTTCTAAATTTCAATTGAATTGTTACACCTTCAATTTGATAAATATTTGTAAGCATAGTATCATCTTCAGATGTATATTGTCTTGAAGGGCTTCCTAATAGTTCTTGAGCTTTAGAATAAGTAGTACCAAGTTCTATTCCTTTATAGATTTTAATATTTCCTCCTCTACTTACATCTGTAGATATAGCTGTTAAATATCCATCGCCTATGTTTGCTATACTTGCTTTTGCATTATATATATATGCACTATATTTTGGTGCTTGATTATTATATAATGAAACAATTGTAAAATAGTTTGGTTGAATTTTTTGAGTTGAATATTTAGGGTCAATCATTAATCCTTCCATCTTAGATTGTTTAATAGGAAGAACATATTCTTTCTCATCTATTGTAATAGTATTTAATTCGCTCTTTTCAACTTCATCAATTTTATCTATAAATTCAAAACTATTAAACATTTTAGTTTCTTCAGCAGCTTTATAATTATCATTATTAGCTTTATAAGTTAATGAGAATACATAGTTGTTCTTAATAGTTAGTATTCTTGTACATTTTAATCCCTTTTCTGTATAAGAGAATCTAACAGCCAATTGACCTGCAAATAATGAGTATGATGAATTAATATCTGAAACTTTTTCTGGAACAATAGTTCTAGTAACCATTTTTCCATCAACTTCTTCTTCAATAGTATAAGTTTCTGCTTTAATAAGTTCTTTAGTTAATGCTTCTTTTTGTTTTTGAATATGATCTATATCTGTTTGAGATACATCAATTTTACCAACTCTAAACATTACACTTTTTTCTGAAGAATTACTTTTCATAACAGATACATATGTACCATCTTCTTCTTCACTATCCTCTGGAATTTCTAATTCATCTAAATAACCAAATCTAATTCCTAATTCATCATTTCTATATTCTTTAAGTCCTTCTGCAAGTGGTGTCATTTGTGCACCAGCCATATCTTCATCTGTAACAAATCCTTCACCTTCAACATAGTCCTCATAAAGTTCTATTTCAACAGGTGTATTATTCGAATTTTTATCTATAAGCCAAATTGTTAATATTGTACCACCAATTATAATTAAAACAATGATTAAAACAATAAATACAATTGCAATTTTTGATATTCCTCTTTTTGATCCCATATATTTTCCTCCAATATAATTATTTACATATATTAGTATACCATATATCTAATAAAACATAATAAATTTAATAATAATTTAATATTATTTTAACATTAGTTACAAAAAGTAAAAATATTGACAAATTATGTAAACTATGTTAAAATTTAATTGATGATTATATATTTAATCAATCATTAATTAACAATTGAACGGACACACGCTGAATGAAAAGGGAGAAAAATTAGTCGGTAACTACAGATTTTGTCCGGATATTTTTACAAACTTAGCGAAGTTGATACGAAACGAGTTACAAACTATTAATCGTTAATTAGGCAATAGATTTAATAGTAGAGATAATTGTAACATGTATCAATTTCTGAATAAGCACCTCTAGATTATTAGAGGTGCTGTTTTTATATTAACTATTTAAATAATCAACAAGTTTTTCTACAGCTCTTTTTCTAGCGCTGTATTTTTCTTTTTCTTCAAAAGTCATCTGACCTAGAGTCTTGTTTTTTTCAGGTATATAAAAGATTGGGTCAAAACCAAATCCACCTTCTCCCATTGGACTCAAAGCAATTTCACCTATTACCTGTCCAATAAATTCTTTCCTTTGGCCATTTGGTTCTAATAAGCAAATAGCAGTCTCCCATACAACTTTTCTATTAGTATTATCTCCAAGTTTTTTAATATAATACTCATTTCTTTGTTCATTTGAAATGTTTTTTCCAAGTTCTTCGAGTGCTGCACGTTTTGTCATAACGCCTGGATATCCGTCAAGTGCATCTATCATAATTCCCGAATCTTCTGCAAGAATAAAAGAATCTGTTACAATACCTCTTATAGCTTCTGCTTTAATAATAGCATTTTCAATAAAAGATTTACCATTTTCTTCAGGATCAATATCAATTCCGGCAGCCTTTTGAGAAATCACTTCAAAACCATTAAGCATTTTACTTAACTCTTCAATTTTTCCTTTATTATTTGTAGCCATTACAATTCTTTTCATAAACCCCTCCATTTCAAAAAAGGTAAGATTTCTCTTACCTCTTTTTATACTATTTTTCGTTTAATATTCTTGCCATTTGAACGCCAGAACAAGAAGCCATCATTAAGCCTCTAGTCATACCGCCACCATCTCCTATAGAATATAGACCATTAATACTTGTTTCAAAATCATTAGTTATTTTAACTTTATTACTATAAAATTTTATTTCAGGTCCATAAAGAAGATTGTTTGGATTAGCAAAACCTTCTACAACTTTATCTACAGATTGTATAAAATCTAAAATGTTTGTCATAGTTCTATAACCTAAAGCAAATGTTAAATCTCCAGGTTCTGCATCTTTAAGAGTTGGGACAACAGAATTGTTTTCTAGTTCTTCTTTCCAAGTTCTCTTTCCTCTATAAATATCTCCAAGTCTTTGAACAACAATCTTACCTGCACCAAGTGCATTCATATTTGTTGCAATATTTCTACCATATTCAATTGGTTTGTTGAAAGGATAATTAAAGTTATGTGATACTAAAATTGCTAGGTTAGTATTTGTACTTTTCTTTTCCTTATATGAATGTCCATTAACAAGTGTAATGTTATTATCATATACTTCTGCAGAAACAAATCCACTAGGATTTTGGCAAAATGTTCTAACTTTATCTTTATATCTACCAACTCTACCTACAAATTTTCCTTCATACATATATTTATTGATATCTTTCATAACGTCATCTGGTAACTCATATCTAATACCAATATCTACTGTACCTGTTGTTGTTTCAATATTGTGTTTCTCACACATATCTACAAGCCAGTTAGCTCCTTTTCTTCCAACAGCAAGTACAACTTTATCTGCCATAATATTTTCAGTGTTATCTTTTCCATTTACATAGTCCATTGAATTTTGAACTTGAACACCTTTAATAATGTTATTTTCCACAATTAAATCTCTAACTGTAGTATCAAACATAATATCTACACCATGTTCCATAATATATTTTTGAATTCTTAAATATAATTCATGAGATTTTTCTGTACCTAGATGTCTAATTGGTATATCTATTAAAGTAATATTTTCTTTCTTAGCTTTATTACATATTTTTCTAACTTCATCCTTATATTCAATTCCTTCAAGATGAGGGTCAGCACCAAATTTTAAATATATATTATCTGTATAATCTATTAATTTTTTAGTTTCTTCAACTCCAATATACTCATGTAAAATTCCGCCAACATGTATCTCATCATCTTCTGGATTATATAATGATAACTTACCATCAGAAAATGCTCCGGCACCACTAAATCCACATGTAATATTACACATTGGTTTACAGTGTTTGCAAGTACCTCCTTTTTCTATTGGACATACTCTTTTATCTACACTTCTTCCTTGTTCAACAAGAAGTATTTTTTTATCGCTGTGAAGCTCAACCATTTCATATGCTAAAAACGCAGCACTAGGGCCTCCTCCTACAACTATAATATCATAATTTTTCATAGTAATCTTCCCCTCTCCATTACTCCAAAGACAAATATACCATAGTTTATACCAAAAAGCAAGAAAAAAATACTTAAAGTTTTATCTTTAAGTATTTATAATTTATTATTTTATCTTACGAGTAGATACAATTATTTTTGCTATGTCATTATTATATCTAGAATAAACAATTCCTATATATATTCCATGTTTAGAATCTGTATATCTACAAATTCTCCAATAATTGTTTTCCTCTGGTTTATATGTATCCTTTGTATAGTTTGAACCTAATGCTTTCCAAACATCTGAAATTCTATATAATTTTTCGGCTTGTTCTTCATTAAATTTAACATTTACTTTCTTATAGTCTGCAACTATATATTCAATTTGATCTTCTGCATTTGATCTATAACTTAATTCCTTAAAATTATAGTTACAGCTAGGCTCAGTATAATCTGTATAATTATAACTTGAAGTATCAACATCTGCAGCAATATCTTTTAACTTAATTCCATCAATTGTTAACCCAGATAAATCTGTTTGTTTAACAGTTAAATCACTATCATAAAAATAGTACTTTGTTCCCTTTACAGTGGCAAACAATAAAATAGCAAAAAATGCCAAATAAATTAATGATTTTTTAAGAAAATTTGATTTTTTATTTCCTTTTTTCATATAACCACAATCCTTATACACAAAAATTATATATCTATATTACCTTTTTAGCAATATATTACAAGTTTTATTACAACAATTTAACAATAATTTAATATGAACCAAGTATTCTAAATTCATCACAAAGATTAGCAATATTTTCTAATGTTAATTTTATTTTTGAATCCTTTTCATCACCTTCTAAATCTACAAAGAAAATATAATCTCCAAGCTTTGTTTTAGCAGGTCTTGATTCAATTTTAGTAAGGTTTATTTCAGCAATTGAAAACATTCCAAGAATCTTATATAAAGCACCTGGTTCATCTTTTGTTGAAAATACAATAGATGTCTTTTTAGTTTCTCTTATATTTTTAGATTTAGATAACACTATAAATCTAGTTTTATTATCTTTCATATCTTGGATATTATCTGAAACAATTTCAAGATTATATAAATCTTTACATATTGCGTTACAAATACATGCTGTGTCACTCTCTTTTTGTGCAAGAGATGCTGCATAAGAAGTGCTAGATACAGGTATCTTTTCAACATCGGCAAACTTCTCATTAAGATATGTTCTGCACTGTTCTAATGCTTGGGAATGAGAATAAATCTTAGCTATAGTTGAATCTTTAGTTTTACTCATTAACATATGATGAACATCTAAAACAATTTCATCTATTATATTTAAATCTCTATTTTCTAGAATTGTATCCATTGTATCTACAACTGCACCTTGAATTGCATTTTCAAGTGGAACAATGCAAATATCTATTGAACCATTTTCAAGACTTGAAAAAACTTTTTCTATTGTTTTACTCTCTTTTAATTCATCTGTATCTTTTTTATATTTTTGTGCTGCTTCATATGAATATGAACCAATAGGTCCTAAATATCCTATTTTCACTATAACCCCTCCTAAAATTTTAAATGTTTAATTTTATTCATATCTATGTGATAAATTTGATCATATACACTCATAACATCTAGTGCAGTAAGCTTAGATTTATCTAATTCAAGCTTGTCTACCATTTTCATTACACTTTGTTCATCTTTTCCTTCAATTTCAACATATGTTGGAATCATAGGCCAAGAATCTATATCTATTTCAACATCATCTAAAACATATTGATTTCTTCTGTTTTCTTGATATCCTCTATGTTTTATACCACAAGCTTCAAGAAGTTCTCTTGTTTTTTCAAAATCTGAAACTTCAACTTCAATTTCTTGTGTACCATCTATAGTTGCTTTTTCTACAGACTTATATGTAAGTGTAGATGTTTTTCCATTTGTACGAAGTCTAATCCATTTAGACTCAACTTTTGGGACGGTATCAAAAACATATCTTTTTTGTTCAAAATTTCCAATATGTTTTGCACCAAGCTTTTCTAATCTTTCAATTAAAGCTTTATCATCTACTTCAAGTATACGTACCTCATATTCAATACTCATTTTAATTCTCCTTAAAAGATATTATTATAATATCACAAAAGTAGTTATAAAACAATAAAGAAAAGAAGAACAGTATAAACTGTTCTATTTTTAATTTGCTACCATTTCAAGCATCACTAGTTCCTTAAACTGGTCTTTACGTGAAGAATAATCATCTTCTGCAACTTCAGTAATAATATTACAATCTGTCATATTAAACTCTTTTAAAATTTCATAGTCTTTTCTTAAATCTTCAACATTTATATGTCCAATACCATGTGTTTTCTTATCTACATATCCATCATTATTTCCAGTATATGAAAAATGTACTTGGTAAGTATACTTCTTGCATAAATCTTTATCTAAATACTCTCTTGCATATTCTAATACATCCTTCTTTACAATGTTTGCTCTACAATGTAAATGACAAATATCAAAACAACAAAATAGGTTAGGATGATTTAAAGCCTCAGCAATTTGGTATACTGTACATTTCTTCTCCATAAACATAAAAATATTTTCTAAAACTATTTTAACATTAGATCCTTCTAGTATTTTTAATAATTCTCTAAGCTTATCTAACGTTACAGCTTTATGATAATCAAAATCTATCATTGTATGGTAAACCATATTAACTTTTATATTGTGCTTATTAGATATTTCAACTAATTCTTCAAATTGCCTCTTTAATATATTAATATCTTTTGCTATTACCTGTTCAATATCATAATGACTAAGTGGCGGATGAATTGTAACTTCCTTCAATTCAGGCACCATTTCAACAAGAGCATCTATTCTGCTTTTAAACTCAAAAGGAGCAAGAATTTGTCCTTTAGTTTCATCAAAAAATTGAAGTTCTACTCCACCATATTTTTTAATAAATGGCATTAAAGTTTCTATGCCAACAAAATTTCTACATGTTTTTGGATAAATATTCATTATTTTTTTCACCTTCCAATATAAAATTTTATATTATTGATAATAATTATTCAAGAATAAGTGAGGAAAAAATTCCTCACTTACTCATTAAAATTTCTCATTAACATTTGATTGTTTTTCGTCATTATTAAATTCAGCATATTGAATATTTTCATATATGAATTTAATTAAATCTTTGTATTTTTCTTCATCTTGCTCTTTAATATCTATATTTGCAATAGCACCACCTAAAGATAAATTTTGAAATTCTGCTTCAAATAACAATTTATCTTTAATACTCATATGCTCATCTGCATCAATATGATAAGAATTAGTATAATACCCTTTATCTGTTATTCCAGAAATATTACCAAATAGTTCTTTATCTATTCTTGCAAATCTATAGCACAAACTTTTTGCAGGAGTTCCGTATAAGGTAAAAGCAATTCCTGTTTGATCTTTCCATTTTTCTACAGTCTCTTTTAACCTTTTCATTAGTTTAATTGCAAAATCATGACCTTCTTTTTCTACTTGAGAAACACCTTTAATTAGTTTTGTTGTTTCATATATACCTATATATCCTAAAGATAGAGTTGAATATCCATTCTTAAGAAGTGAATCTATTTTTTCTCCTTTAGCAAGTCTTGAAATTGCACCATATTGCCAATGTACCGGTGAAATATCTGATGTAGTTCCAAGTAGTGCATAATGTCTACACATTAATGCTTCAAAGCATATTTCAAGTCTTCTATCTAGTTCTTCAAAGAATCTATTTTCATCTTTATCTGCAGCAAGAGCTACTTGAGGAAGGTTAATACTAACAACACCTTGATTAAATCTTCCTTCCCATTTATAATTTCCATTACTATCTTTATATGGAGATAAAAAGTTTCTTGAACCCATTGGCGAAAATACATAACCTTTGTAATTTTCTCTCATTTTCTTTGCAGAAATGTAATCTGGATATGTTCTATTAATTGAGCATTTAACAGCAAGCTCTGTTAAGTAATCATAATCACCACCAGTAAGATTATTAAATTCATCTAAAACATATACAAGTTTAGGATAAACTGGAGTAACAAATTCTCCTTTTTCATCTTTTATTCCTTTAATTCTTTGTTTTAATACTTCTTCAATAATCATTGCATTTTCTTTTATATATGGATCATCTTTATCTAAATGTAAGAATAAAGTTACAAATGGAGATTGACCACTAGTAGTCATCAATGTATTAATTTGATACTGAATTGTTTGAATACCTGATGCCAGTTCATATTTTATACGCATAGAAACTATTCCTTCAATCATTTCATCTGATAGTTTCTTTCCATATTCTTTTCTTAACTCTTTTTCAAATTTATCATGAGAATATCTTAAATATTTTCCAAGATGTATTAAATCTACAGACTGTCCACCATATTGATTACATGCAACAGCTTCAATTATTTGAGTAGTAACTAAACATGCACTTAAAAAACTTTTTGGTGTTTCAATCATTTTACCATTCATTACAGTTCCATTATCTAGCATATCTCCAATATTTATTAAACTGCAATTAAATATTGGTTGAACAAAATAATCTGCATTATGAAAATATAATATACCTTCTTCATGTGCTTTAGATATTTTTTCTGGTAGAAGTATTCTACGAGTTAAATCTCTTGATACTTCACCTGCAATATAGTTTCTTTGAGTTGAGGCAAGCATTAAATTATCATTTAAGTTTTCCTCATATACTTCCTTATTTTCATTTCTAATCAAGCCTAAAATTGATTCATCTGTAGTATTTGCTTTTCTAACTAATGCTCTAGTATATCTATATACAATATACTTTTTTGCAAGTTCAAACTTACCAATTTCCATCAGCTTTTGTTCTATTATATCTTGTATATCTTCAACTAAGATACGTTTTTTATCTAAGTCTTCAATATAATCTATGATTCCTTTAATATCATCAAGAGAAGCTTTTTGCTCACCCTTAACCTCTTTATTTGCTTTTTGTATAGCTATAGATATCTTTTCACTATCGTATTCAACTATTCTTCCGTCTCTCTTGATTACCTTCATCTATATCTTCCCCCTATGTATGAATTTACACTCATACAATTATATTATATTTCAATTTTGTTAAAAATCTGTTGCATATGCAACACAGAAAATAAATATGTAAATTTAGTATGTATAATTACTTGTATTATTAATAATAATTATAATAATAAAAATTTTAAGATTAACAAAAAATAACAACTAGAATTATATCCAGTTGTTATTTGTTTTTATATACTAAAATGTGAATTTTGTCCATCAAGTAATACAACTTTGTTTTCTTTTAATGATTTTTGAACATCTATTACTCTTTGGTTAGAAGAACCTCTCCATTTAAGTGTAGGATCATGTAATTCATCTACATATTGACCATCTACAAGTACATCTATATAGTTTAGCACTTCTTTACCTTTTAAATCTTCATCCATTTTAAAACCTGTCCAACTCCAAATATTTTTATCTGGATATAATTCTTTAAATTTCTTTGCAAGTTTAGTTGTAGCTTCAATGTTTCTTGGATGCATTGGTTCACCACCAAGAATAGATAATCCTTTGATGTGAGATGGCGCACAAAGCTTCATTACTTCATCTATTTTTTCATCTGTAAACTCTTGACCACCATCAAAACACCAAGTTTCTGGATTAAAACAATTCTTGCAATGGAATTCACATCCTTGCATAAATACTGAAACTCTAACTCCAGGGCCATTGGAAATATCCATTTTTCTAACTAAATGGTATCTCATTATTTAGCCTCTTTATTATCTATATGTAGAACTCTTTCTTTAATTTCTTGAGTTCTTCCTTTATTCCAGAAGTTACTTCCAATGTAACCACAAGTTCTTCTTGCAACGTTTAAAGTATCATGGTTTCTATTACCACAGTTTGGACAGTACCATTCAAGGTTTTCATCTATTAATATTTCTCCATCAAAACCACATTGTTGACAATAGTCAGATTTTGTATTTAATTCTGCATACATAATGTTATCGTAAATGAATTTAATAACATCAATTACTGCTTCTAGGTTGTTTTGTAGGTTTGGAGTTTCAATATAAGAAATTGCTCCACCTGGGCTTAATTGTTGGAATTCAGATTCAAGTGCTAACTTAGTAAATGCATCAATTTCTTCAAATACAGGAACGTGATAAGAGTTTGTAATATATCCTCTATCTGTAATTCCTTCAACTTTACCAAATCTCTTTTGTAGACATTTAGCAAATTTATATGTAGTTGACTCAATTGGTGTTCCATATACTGAGTAGTCTATATCTTCAGCAGCTTTCCATTCTTTACATTTATCATTTAAATGTTGCATTACTGCAAGACCAAAGTCTTTTCCTTCACCATTGTCTGTATGTGAATGTCCAGTCATAAATTTAACACATTCATAAAGACCTGCATATCCTAAAGATATAGTAGAGTAACCATGTAATAATAATTCTTTAATTGGTTCTCCCTTATCTAATCTTGCTAAAGCTCCATGTTGCCATAGTATTGGAGCAACATCTGATGTTACACCAGCAAGTCTATTATGTCTTAATTGTAATGCTCTGTGACATAGTTCTAGTCTTTCATCAAAGATTTTCCAGAATTTATCCATATCTCCATCAGAAGAAAGTGCAACATCTGGTAGGTTAATAGTAACAACACCTTGGTTAAATCTACCATAGTATTTACCTTTACCTTCAACATAGTTTTTAGCTTTAGCTATGTTTCCAAGACTCATTGTTCTATCTGGAGTTAAGAAAGATCTACATCCCATACATGGATAACATTCTCCATCTCCCATTTCATTTTTCTTTAATTTTTTCATCATTTTTTCTGAAATGTAGTCTGGAACCATTCTCTTAGCTGTACATTTAGCAGCTAGTTTTGTTAAATACCAGAATTTGCTGTTTTCATGAATGTTATCTTCCTCTAAAACATAAAGTAGTTTTGGGAAAGCAGGAGTAATGTATACACCTTTTTCATTTTTAAATCCTTGAATTCTTTGATTTAAGAATTCTTCTATAATCATAGCAAGTTCTTTTTTGTATTCATCTGTTTCTCCAAGATACATAGCAACAGATAAGAAAGGTGCTTGACCATTAGTATTTGTCATTGAGTTTACTTGATAGTTAAATGTTTGAACACCATCTTCAACTTCTTTTTTAGTATCTTGCTCTGCATATTTTTTAGCATCCTCATCTGAGAATTTTCTATCTTTATATTTTTTGTAATATTTTTCATAACTTGCACGTACAAATGGAGCTAAGTGTGAAAGTGAAACTGTAGCACCACCATAACTTGAAGAAGAAACTGCAAGTATAATTTGAGTTGCAATTGTTGCAGCAGTAATAAATCTGTGTGGTTTTTCAATCATTACACCATTTATGATAGTTCCATTTTGTAACATATCATCCAAGTTTATTAACTCACAATTGTGAAGTGCATTTTGTGCAAAATAGTCTGCATCATGGAAGTGAATTATTCCTTCATCATGTGCTTTAACTATATCTTCAGGTAGTAAAAATCTTCTTGTTATATCTGTACTAGTTATACCTGCAAGATAATCTCTTTGTGTAGTTATAACTGTAGCATTTTTGTTAGAGTTTTCGCTATTCCAATACTCGTTTGTTCCCTCTATTAATTCTTTAATAGTTTGGTCAGTAGTATTAGATTTTCTAACTAATGCTCTAGTATATCTATATACTATATATTTTTTGGCTAGTTCATATTTTCCTAGCTCCATTAATTGTTCTTCAATAATATCTTGTATATCCTCAACTAGCATTCTTTTTTTGTCTAAGTCCTCAATATACTCAATAACAGCTTTAATGTCTTCTTTAGACGCTCTTTCTTTTGGTTTTACTTCTTTATTTGCTTTTTGAATTGCAACAGATATTTTTTCTCTATCATAATCTACAACTCTTCCATCTCTTTTTATTACTTTCATTTTACAATTCCTCCTCTTGATCTTTTACACTTCTAATTATACATTCAAAAAAAATTAAATCTGTTGCAAATGCAACAAAAGATATTTTTTTATTTTTTTGTCGAACGGAAAGCTAGACTGCACAAGGGTTTTAAAATTTATATCATTTTTATTACAAAAAATAGTATTTATTTTTTCAAAAAATTATAGTATAATGATGTCCAATAAGGAGGGGTTGAGATTGTACAGCGATTTTAACATACATGAGTTTACACAACAATTACAAAATAGTTGTGCAAAAGCTCAAACAAAAATATTTCAAAAAGGTGATACAATAACTTCATACATTAAAAACAGAAACCAAGTTTGTATATTAAAAATTGGAAGCGCTGACCTTGTTCGTTATGATGTAAACGGAAACAAAACTATAGTTGAAACCCTCAAAGAGGGCGAAGTTTTTGGAGAAATATTCTTCCCTGTTACAACAAATAATGAACTATTTGTAATAGCCAAATCTAAATGTGAAGTTGTATATTTCATCTATGACGAAATTACAGAAAAATGTACAAGAGGCTGTAGATTCCACGAAGTATTAAATAGCTCTCTCCTAAAACTAGTATTAAACAAAACGATGGCTCAAAACATTAGAATAGAACTATTAACAAAAAGAAGTATAAGAGAAAAACTTCAAACATATTTTACTACTCTTACAAAGGCTGGAATGTCTAGAACATTTTTAATACCTCTATCTTATACCGATCTTGCAGACTATTTAAGTGTAGACAGAAGTGCTATGATGAGAGAATTAAAATCTCTTCAAGAAGAAGGATTTATATCCAGAGACGGAAACAAAGTAACATTGAAATATTAAAGAATAATAATGTAATATATTATATATAAACAAAATAAAAAAGATGGATTTTACTCCATCTTCTTTTTTATTCTTCGACTGCTATATATATTGGCTCAAATCTTTGACTTATTTGGTTTCCAAAGTCTGTAGCAAGAGGTGCCATATTAAGTGACATACCATCTAAGAAAGGTATTACACTAGATGCAATTGTATTAAATAATTCTTGTTCTTTACCAGAAGCGTCAAGAATTAAAATGTAACTTACCTCTTCTCCTTTTTTCATAAGTAATAAATATGCTTTTTTTACTTCAGTATAATTTCTTAATGTATCTTGAAGTTTTGAAAGTAGCTCTTCAGGATATTCTTTAGGGGCCGCAATTTGAACCTCTGTATCTGGTTCTAATGTTTCAACTTTTGTAATACTTGTTTTAATTTGTTTTATCATATCTTCTGTAAATACAAGATTTGCACCTTTTGGATCTATGATAAATCCATGAAGATTTTCATTTTCAGTAACAATTTTTGCATAGTCTTCAAATGTATATACAATAGATTGTTGCATCTTTTCTTTTTGCCATTTATTTACTTCTTCATCTGATGTAAAAGCTATTAAAAAGCTTCTTTCATCAGTTGTTTTAATAATAGAAAACTGAATTTTTGTATCTTTTGTTATTTGTACTTTACCTCCACCTTTAGGTGCATCAGCAAGTACAACAGGACATAAAAATTTAGATTTTAATACTTGACCTATTACTTTATTTTGAGATTCTGGTGTTTTTTCCTCTTTCATTTTGTTAATTAATTCAATTAACTCTTTGTTGTTTATTTCCATATTCTTCCTCCTTTACTTTATCTTTTTAAATTTAACAACTTCAATAAAATAATTATAATGTGTTTCTTTGTATTTATTTGCACTATGTAAATTTTCTATTTCCCTTCTAGACATCCATTTAACATCATCTACTTCATCTTTTTGCATAATGATACTATCAAGTGAATAATCTCCTTCAAGATAATATAAATCTACATATTTTTCTTTTCTTTCTATTGTGTCTACAAATTCTAATTCATCAACATTTACGTCTAGTCCAATCTCTTCTTTAATTTCTGTTTGCATACCTTCTACACTTGTTTGTCCATAAATTGGATGACCAGAAGTTGTAGCCCATTTTCCACCCTTATCTTTAGTTCTTTTTTGCATTAAAAATTTTTGTGTTTTAGGATTATATATAATAACTGCACATGTAATATATTTTAATCCTTTAGGTTGTATAGCGTCTTTTAGCATTTTCTTTCCTGTCTTTTTCTTGTTTTTGCCATAAAGCTCTCTATACTCTGTAAAATACTTCATATATTTTCTGTTTTCAACATATATGTTTACTATCGCAAATATTATTGCAGCAATAATATACACTATATTTTTAGACCAAATTGCAAAAAATAGATTTGAAAATGACATTGCTATATATAATGGAATACGTACATACATAAACCTTTTATATAATATCTTTTGTTGTTTACCTTTAAAAACATATCTAAAAAACATTTCATAATATATAACAATAAAAAACAAAGCAATGCCAAATAGTACATTAACATTAACGATATTTAATTTGTTATTTATTACTACTAAAATAATTAGATTTATTACATATAATATATTTTTAACAGTTTCAAATATTTTTTCATTTCTATCTAAAGTAGAAAACTTAACTTTCTTGTAATTTGGTTTAAATATTGAACATATCAATATATGAGGTAAAACACTAAGTAATGCAAAAATATATCCTAGATACGGAAATGAATTCGTATAAAATATATTTGCCATAATGTCTCCTTTACCTTGCATATTATATCACATATAAAATAAAATATATAGTATTATAATAAAAGATTATATACATTTAAGATGTTTAGTGATATAATATCTTTCATGTGTAAGGGGGAAACCAAAGTGTATTCCATAGGAGAATATGTAAAAGTTAAAAATCACAATATTGAAGGAAAAGTAGTAAATATTGTTAAAGATATAGTTTCAATAAAAGCTAATGAAAAAATAGTAAAAGTTAATATAAATGATATAGAAAAAGCTAAAGAACCAGAAAACAAAAATAACGGATTTAGTGTTAATGTAAAGATTTCTACTCCGCCCGAGTATGAAATTATGATTAGACATCAAACTGTTGAAGAAGCTTTAGCAAATCTAGATAAATTTATAGATAATGCAATTTGTAATAATGTAAAAATAGTAAAAATAATTCATGGAAAACAAGGCGGTATATTAAGACATGCAGTTCATGAATACTTAGATAATTCACCATATGTTAAAGAACATAGACTTGGTGGATATTATGAAGGAAGCTATGGCGTAACAATAGCATTTTTGAAGTAGTATTTGATACTACTTCTTTTTTGGGCATAAAAAAAGAATTTCATAAATGAAATTCTCTTTGACCATGGAATATTAATACCACTCCACCAATATATTAAATATGCATTCACCTATCTTTTTTACATGCGAGCTTAGCTAAATGCTATCTGCATGTCCACCAACGCGTCTTTCAATCTTATGTATATACAACAAGATTTATCTACGGTTTTAGGATATTTTCATCTATACTTTTAATAAAAAAGTAAGCTGTGATGAATGATATTAAAATCATACATATTAGTACCTATACAAATTTGTATAGTCAAACCACTTTTTAATTTATATGTATGACAACATATTAAGTAAAATGCTCTCTCTACTCCAAAGCTTTTGAGTTACTTTCACTTTTTGAAATTCTTTAATATTGAATGTTCGTTCAAAATATCGTGTTATTCGGAATGTCAACTTACTTAACTTAAAACCTATCTCTAAGGTTTAGTTTATTGTTGAACATTTAAAACATTTACTGTTACTGAAGTAGTAGCAGTACTTCCGTCTTTGCCAGTAACAACAGGAGTTATCACTGTAGCCTCACCTGGATTGGTATCAACAGTAATGTATCCACCAGCAAAAGTGTATTTAAGTCCTCCTAGACCATCAACGCTTTTTACATCTCCAGACACTTTAAATTGAACAGAATCTCCAGCGTATGCTGAACTACCATCAAGAGATGATATACTTACAGGTGTATATTCGGGTTGAGTTGGAGTTACAACTGGCTCTTTCTCAGTTACAACTGTAGTAGTATCTTCAGTTTTTGTTACATTAGGTGTTGTTTCTTCCTGTTTAGTGTTAGTATTAGTAGACTCTGGTTGCTTCTCATCTTCCCCCTTTACCTCGGTTTGAGCATTTTGATCTGAAGCTGGAGTAGTTTGATCCTTTTTATCGTCTTTATTAGACTCAGGAGTGTTCTCCTTTGGCTCATCTACTTTTGTGTCAGTTTCAGACTTTGAAGTACCTTCATCAGGTTTAGTAGACTCCTCTGATTTCTGATCAGAAGAAATTTCGGTCTTTGTTGTATCAGACTCGGTGTCTTTAGTAGGTTTAACATCACCTAGAATATCTTTCAACTCGTCGTCGCTCATTTCTTTGACGTCTTTCTTAAGTTGTTCAGACTCTGGTAATGGTGCCGGAATTGGGTCCGGTTCTTTTTGTGGCTTAAGATCCACAATATTTGGACTAGTTACATCTACTGCAGGTTTCTCATCCTTGTGGTCATCCTTATTAGATGTATTTGTTGTTGCCTCGTCCCCAGGCTTTGCATCAGTAGTTGCAATTATGCCGTCTTTAAGTTCGACTTTCGTCTTACCATTATCGACATCTTTTTGTATTTTTTCGTCTTGTTTCTTTTCGCTTTCGCTAGTATCGACGATGTTTGCAGGTCCCTCCTTGGTTACTTTAGCCTCACCGTGATTTACGGTTTCACCTTTTTTTGAACTTCCACCAGTATTAGAATACGTAGGTGTCAAACGCTCTTGAGCAGTTGGAGTTTTCCTCCTGCCGTTCTTGTTTCCGTATGGACTAACGATTACTTCTTGTTCAGATACTTGTGGAGTATCATCTTCATCTTCGTCCTTTTTGTCTTCCTCTACAATAACAGTTCCCGGATCACTCGAAATAGGCTTTGTCTCAACAGGCTTGTACCTGAAGAAGTAAGCGAACATTCCGAATAACACGGCAGCTATTAAGGCTACGACAATCTTTGCAACCAATTTAACTTCGCGGTTGAAAAGTTTCATCATAAAGAATGGAAGAAGAATTAAGCTTCCAACAGTTATCCAAATATTATGAGTGATAACCCACATTAAAAGGACTAAAGCTGCTGTAAGTGCGTTGGCTAAAAAAATGCCAAGTGAAGAAAAATTCTCTAACTTTTCTCTTTTCTCTTTCATTTTTTACTCCTCCTTAATAATTAATGAACGAAACAGAACTTCGAGCATTAAAACTAATATGCCAATTAATTTTTCAACAAAGTATTGTTGAATCTAAACGCTTTGACAAATCTGTCTTAGCTCTTTCCCTATTTCATTACGTTGTATATTATAGCACAGGTGTAATTTAAATGCAACTTTTTTTTAATATTTATGTAAATGTTTATGTAACCCGTATAAAATAAAGAAAGCTAAATAGCAATAAACTGCCATTTAGCTCTATTTAATTTTCTTAATTACTAGAATTATAGAATCATTTGCATACTTATATCTAACATTTTTTACATAAGTAACAAACCTTTTTATCTTATCTAAAAAGTCTGAATCACAATTGTTAGAATTTCCAATTTTAAAATACCAATTTTGTGCATCTTCTGTTATGCAAATACTGATATTAGACTCATTTATTTCAATAAGATGTTTTACTATTCTACATGTTACAAATATAACATCATTTAAAGGGCCACAAATATATGATCCTTCTTTAAGTTTTTTCTCTATTTTTAATACTTTTAGTTTGTCTTTTAAATATTCATCCAAAATTAGATTAATTGTATCTTCTATTTCATCTCCAGACATAATAGATTCACAAGAAATATTTGCAGCATTAGAAACAAGTTGTAACAAGATATTTGCTTTATCTAAAGCATCATCATTTTTATGATAAAGATTATTTAAAACGTCTTTTTTCTCCGGATTTGTTTCTTTATCATCACTTAGCATTTTAATTATATCTTGGCTTGCACCAAGTATTAACAAATTTGCTTGAATTTTATGCGAAATGCTCTCAACAAGATTTCCAACTAACTCTAATTTATATTTTTCAAAATCTATTTTCTCTTCTTTTTCAATAAGCTTACAATTATAATATAGTTCAACTTTTAAAACGTCTAAATTTAAGTTTTTGTCGTTATATAGTATAACTTTAGTATTTTCTAAATTTAGTTCGTTAAAAGCTAAATTTAAGCTTTCAGGGAGCAAAAGAATCTTAATCTTCCCTTTTTGTATATTGCTTTTTAAAGTATCTATTTGTGTGTACTCTACTACCTTATATCCTATGTTTTCGATTTCATTTTTTACTACATCTAATATACTATTTGAAGAAGAAAAAATAGCTACTTTTATATTTTTCTTAACTTCATTAGATATTATCATAATTTCACCTACTAAAATTATATACAAAAACAAAAAAATAATAAAGCATAAACTTAAAAATTTACGCTTTATTATATATATTACTTATTTATCTTATATAATTCTAGTATTAATGATGCATCATTTGCATCTATTATTCCGTTATCATCCATATCGCCATATTTTAAATCTTCTTGAGTTTGTGATTCACTTTTAAATATTTCTAATGCAATAGACGCATCATTTGCATCAACTAGGTTATTTCTATCTAAGTCTCCTTTAACATATCCTAAATGAACATTTAAAGAAACTGTTGCTTGTATACTACTGTCTGAATCTAAAACACAAGTTACAGTTGTTCTTCCATCTTTTCTTGGTAATATTTTCCCAGTACTTGAATCTACATCAAGTATTGTTTTATCTTCAACTATATAATTTATTGTTTCATCTACTAGTGATGCATTACCTGGCAAAACATTAAAAGATATATATTTTGTATATACACTATCTACTTCTATTTCGCTTAATACTGGAACAATTGATGTGATTTTAATTTTAGTAAATCTAGCATCTAGTCTTGTATTTTGACTATAAATTGTGTCACTATCTACTAAACTATTATTTTGATCATAATATCCATCAAAAGTATATCCTTCTTTTTCTAGTTGAGGTAACTCTACATCTAATGTTTCTCCTATATTTACACCATAAAAATCTAGTAGTGTATTTTCATTATACACTTCAACTTTAACCCTATCTTTCATGTATAGCACATCCATATCTAGTTCTCCACCAGATGTTTGTGCTCCGGCTATATCTCCATCCCAAGAATATTGCCACATAATTGGTACTACGTCAGTACCACGAATTGTCATTTTATTATTAAAGTTTGGATTACTTGTAGGCCAAGCATACCAAAGATCATAAAGCATAGATGTAAGTCTTGAAAGCTCTAATTTGTTTAAAAAGAAATCTGTATTAGCATAAATCATTGGTCTATAACCTGCTTCTGTTATCTTCGTACAAAATGTTACAACTATATCTGTTAAATCTTTTTTACTCAATGTTTTAACATGTTCTACGTCATATGTAACAGGCAGACTCATTTTATTTTTATACTCGTCTCCCAAACTATTTATTGCACTAATTACATATTCTGCTTCCATTTCAGCTTCATTTAATGTATCTGCATATGAATAATGATAAATTCCAAACTGTATATCATTATCTATTGCGCCTTTAACATTTCTTTGAAGTTTTTTATCATACTGAAAATCATAAGCCCTACCAGCAGCCGCATCACTATCATCATACCAACCAAACGAAGATCTAATCATAGCAAAATCTATTCCTTGAGCCTTAACTCTTGGCCAATCTACATCTCCATTCCATACTGAAACATCTATTCCAACATAATATCCAGAAGAAATACTAATTGTATCAGTACTATTGCCATCACTAACAGTAATAGTAGCCTGTCCTAATTTATTAGCTATTGCAGTTTTATCATTAATAGAAACAACACTAGGATTTGAAGAAGTAAATGTATATGAATCATTGTCTGATGTCACAATACTGCTTAAATCTAATTTGTCATATATTTTCATAGCTTTTCTAGGTACAACAAACTCTGTTGTTGCATAGTCAGTTGAAAAACATAAAAATAATGCAAAAGTAAAAATAAGTATAATTATTATTCTAATTTTTTTCATTATATCACCTTTTAAAAAAGAGCATTAGAAAAAGAATCTAATGCTCAAAATTTTATTGTTCAACTTTTTCTTCTTTTTCTGCTTTGTCTAAACATTTAACAGCATTTGAAAATACATTTAGCATAAAAACAGAAATAAGTATTCCACCAAAAATGTCTGTAATCCAATGAACACCAGATAAAGTTCTTGTACATACTACAAGAAGCATAACTACCCATGATATTAAATTTAAACATTTTCTAAAATTATCTTTTTTAATTATATATTTGCTAGCTATAAGTGAGCTTCCACAAACACAAAGAGCAAGCATTGTATGAGATGATGGGAATGATGCTTCTAAACCTTCTCCCATATCTACAGGTCTATTATTTATTACTACAACTTCAAATAAAACATAAACTATTGCAACACATACATAAAATGCAGCTAGCATATATAATGCTTTATTTACTCCTTTTAAGCTTTTCTTTTGCATTAATTCAATAAGTCCTGTAAAACCATAAAAAGCTACAAATACTAATGCAAGATATCCTGCATATTTTGATATTTTATAAAAAGTATTATTAAATCCAATTTTATCTGCTATAGATTGGTTTAATGATGAAAAACCAATATCTGTTGTTAAAGCTCCATTTTGAGTAACTCCATCAATAGGTTTTACTTCAACTGTTTTTACATCCACTTTAGATACTAAAATAGTAAATACTATAGCAATAACTAAAAGGATGAAAGATAATAAATAATTTGTTTTTTTCATATCAATTTTCCTTTCATATAAACCCTAAATTACTAGACTAGTTGTCTAGTAATTTAGTAGTTATTATCTTATTATTAGATGTTCTTAAGTATACTGTATCACCTTTAATTGCTTCAAATTTTACGTATTTTGAAAGTTTAGCAATACGTTTATATGGGTTCTTACCAGTAATTTTTAAGATATATGTTGGATATACTAAATAAACATCTCCATATTCATTATATGTTGTAACAATGTCTGAATCACTTAAATATAATGTATCAATTAAGCTTCCAGCACTAACAATATATACTTTATCATGAGTTTGAGTGTCTAAATAGTATTGTTTTTCACTATCGTCAGCATTAGCTAAATTTGAATTTATACCAATAAGTTCAACGTCTGCATAACCAAACAAATAGTTAACAGTTGCACCAGCAGTGTAAACGCCACCATTAGTATCACCATAATATAATCTATCAACGTGTTGTAACATTCTAATTCTAGAAATTATACTTCCAGATCTTACTTGAGACATTGAGTTAAATAAGTCGATTTTATAGATTGTATTATTAGTAGATACACCACTCTTAGTTTCAACATTGATATAAATAATATTAACAAGTGGAGACATTGTAATATCTTTAATTCTTGAGAAGTTTCTAACATCAAAGTCATTATATAAAGTAGATCTTTGAGTAGCAATTTCAAAAGTTTTTAAAGTAATTGTAGAATAAGATCCATCTCCTTCTTGTGTAAAGTACATTAGTAAGTTTTTATCATAAAGCATGTAAAAATAACAAATTGGATTATTATCTGTTACTACACAATACTCTTTTTTATCATCAATTGTATGAATATGAATACTACCATTTTCTAAATATGCATAATATTTATTATTATATGAAAATTGTAGTTGTTCTGCGCCATCTGGTATCTCAATTATATCTTCATCTTTTAAAGTTACTTCTCCACCAGTTCTATAAGTCTCAACTTCCAAATAACTAGATTGAGATATTTTATATAACCAGTGATCAACTGCTTTTAAAATTCCAAATGTAATTCCTGTACCAACAGCAATCATTATAAAAAATTTAATTAGAAATTTTCTAAATTTTTTCATTAATTCTACCTCTTCCTCTCATATAACTATTTAACAATGAATGCTGTAGGAACATAACGTTCACCAGCAATATCACTTGGTTTATTTACTACGTTGCCATCAAATACCATAGTAGATGAAGCACCACCATCTAAGTTAAATGCGTTATATGCACCATAATTTAGTAGTATATCTTGAGCTTGTTTTAAAGTTGCTCCATAACTATCCGCTTGTCTTCCGTCAATAACTAAGAATAATACAGCACCATCTTGTCTTTGTGCAATACAAGTTCTAGGTTGAACACCCCAACCATATGCACCATAAATTCTTGGTTGACCATTTATAATTAAAGCAGGTCCAAATGAAATAGCACATCTTAAGTTTAGGCTTTCAACTGAGCTTGGATAGATACTATCTGATACATATAAAATGTTATCTTGTGTAAATCCACACATACTGCAGTCTTCCCAGTAATTGAATATACTATCATAATATTTGCTGTCTACTATTAATAGTCCTGTAGGAACAGCACCAGTACCAGCAGCATCATCTGCAAGGCCACCAGCATTAATTCCTGCAACAGCTCCATATGCTTCAACTATTTGAGATGTAGTAGAACCAACAGTAGGAACCTTAGGCCCAACAACCAAGTCTACACGAGATGGGTCGTCTATAATCATAAGATATCCTTTAAATGTATCAGTACTTACATCTTCGATTTTTATACCTTCTGTATTTGTTTGTTTTTCTGTTTGTTTAATTTCAATATCTTGTAAATTTTGTTCAACTGCTTCAACTGATCCTCTAGCTCTAGATAAAATATCGTTAATTTCTTCGTCAGATAAGAACCAAGTTGCAAAATATTGATGTGTCATTGTTGTCATAGATGTTGTAACTATCATCTCTTTTGTTGTAGTGAATAGATTTGTATAGTAAATTAAATACACTCCAAGCCCTACAATATAAATAATTTCAAATAATAAAACTCCTAATACTTTTAAAAGTCCTTTAAAGAATTTTTTCATTTTTTCCCTCTCTTTTCACAAAAAATAATAACATCTTTAGTATGTTACTATTTTATTATACAAAATAATATAACTAATTTCAACAAATATCTGTTTATTTCACATAATATTCACATAAAAAAGTAGCAGTACTTTTGTCAAATACTGCCACTCTATTATTCATTATTGAGCTACACCATTTCTATAAATAGTTACTCTTGGGTTTCCAGGAGTTGCACTAGATCCAGAATGGTTTCCACTACATGTTTCTGTAGGTTTTGTATATCCCCAATCACTTGGATATTGTCCTTGTGAAGGTGCACTTCTTACTAAACGTGATTCTTTAGATGTACTACTACAAGAAGGTGATGCAAGCTTTTTACTTACATTACAAATATTAACAAATTCATGTACTGTACATGTTTCTGTAGGTATTGCATCAATTGCACATAAATCTGTTAGTACTCTTGATCCTCTTGGATCTGCATTACATGCATCTGTAGGTACTTTACCAGAATCTCTACATAAAGCTACACTTCTTACAGAAGAAGGTTGAGGCATTATTTCTGCAGGTTCTTTTCCTTCACATATCATATTCATTACTGAGTTAAATAACTTAGTAGAATCATATGGATATCCTCTATTGATTGGAACTGGTTGGTCATATCCAGTCCAGCATGCTATTGTATAGTATTTAGTAAATCCACAGAACCATCTATCTTTATCATCATTTGTGTTACCAGTTTTACCAGCACAAGGCATTGCTCCACCTTGAATAGATACAGCTCCATATGCAGTACCCCAAACAGGAGTAGTTACAACACTTTGTAGACAACTTGCAAGCATATAAGATGTTGAATCTTTCATTACTTGTTTTCCATCAATAGCACTATTGTCTAAAACTATATTTCCATTTCTATCTACAACAGTTGTATAAAGTTTTGGTTTAATCCAGTAACCACCATTTGCTATAGTTCCATAAGCATTTGCCATCATCATTGGTGTGAAACCATTAGTTACACCACCAAGTCCCAATGATGCAGCAGATTTATCACTTTCGCTAAGTGAAGTTAATCCGCAATTATATGCAAAATTCCAGCAGTAATCTTCATCTCCTACAAGCAGGTTAGCTTTTGCAGCAGGAATGTTCATTGAGTCACTAATTGCATCTCTTACAGTAACAAATCCATAGAAAGATCCATACCAGTTATGTGGTGTCCAGTTACCCATTGTAAATTGGTTATCATCTATACCTGAACCACAATTTAATAGTCCTTTTTCCATAGCAGGTCCATATGCACCAAATGGTTTCATACAAGAACCTGGTTGTCTGTATGATTGAGTTGCTCTATTTAATGTTAAAGCACCAACTTTTTGTCCAGCTCCACCAATAAGACCTCTTACTTGTCCTGTTGAGTGATCAAGTACAACCATAGCACCTTGAATGTCATCATAGAAAATGTCACCATTTGTAAATGCATAATCTACTTTAGCTTGAACATCTGGATCTTGTGTTGAATTTATTTTATATCCATCAGTATAAATCATTTTTAATGCTATACCTCTAGATACATTTCTTTGTTCCATTAAATCTGCTATAACAGCTTCAACAACTGCATCAACAAAATATGTTTGTGTTCCACCATAATTAACTTGTTTAGATTTAAACTCTAAATTATATGCTTTTGCTTCATCATATTCTTGTTGGTTAATAAATCCTAAAGATAACATTTTTCCAAGTACTAAGTCTTTTCTTGCAAGTAATGCAGCTCTAGCTTCATCACTTCTATAAGCATTAGTTATTTCAGGTGATTGAATCATTGCAGCAATAGCAGCAGATTCAGCAATATTTAGCTCACTTACAGATTTTCCAAAGAAATGGTTAGCAGCAACTTCAATTCCCCAGCTACTATCACCATAATAAATTGTATTTACATATGATTCAAATATTTTTTCTTTTGAAAGCTTAGTCTCTAGAGAAATAGCTCTATACCATTCTCTTATTTTTCTTTGCCAAGCTCTCTCGTTATCTGAAGTTATATTCTTAACTAATTGTTGAGTTATTGTACTAGCACCATAATCTGAGTCTCCACCCTTGATTACATAGTTTCCTATAGCACCTATAGTTCTTTTTAAATCTATACCATGGTGTTTATAGAATCTTTCGTCTTCAATGGCTACTACAGCATCTACTGTATGTTTAGGAATATCTTCATATGATACAACAATTCTGTTTTCGCTATCATATAAAGCGGCAATTTGATTTCCGTTCATATCATATACAAAAGATGTTTGTGGTAATAATTCTAGTTCATCTAGACTAATACTATCAGTACCATCTATTATTCCAGAAATAACACCTAAAACGATACCAACTCCAACTATACACATAGCAAGTCCTAAAAGTAAAAATATTCTAAATATCTTCCAGCCTATTTTTTTACTTTTCTTTTGCTTTTTTTGTCCGTTATTGTTAGAATTAACTACTTTATCATCTTTCTTTTTAACTTTTTTCACTATGCTAGTAGATTTTTTTCTATCAGCGTTTTTGTTGCTATTTCCTCTAAGTCTTACATTTAAAGGTTTGTTATTACTCATTTTTTCCTCCCGAATAGTTATTCTATCCTAAAATATATTTGAACCTCTTATATTTAAATTTTTCTTTACAGCTTTCTTTACCCTATCAAAATCTCTAGGATCAATAGTTGTAATTTTATCTAGTAATCTAGATTTGTCTATAGTTCTAATCTGTTCAACAAGAACTACAGATTTCTTTTTTAGCTCAGTTGTATATTGCAAAACAACATGAGTTGGTAAATCTTTCTTTACCAATTTTGAGGTTATAGGGATAACTATTGTAGTAGGACTATATCTGTTTCCAATATTGTTTTGAACAATCAAAACAGGTCTTAGCCCATTCTGTTCACTGCCTACTCCAGTAGGCAATATAGCATAAAAAATATCCCCAAGTCTTACAACCAAATATATTCTACCTCCTTTATTATACACTATTACTTTTCTTTAGTAAATACCTTGTACTTTATTTTTTTAAAGTATAATTTTAATGAAATATTACAATAATCAACAAATTTTACTAGTTGAAAAAATATAAATAAATGAAAAGATTATTACAATAGTAGCAATAATAACAGCTATTATTATCACTGCTTTTACTAAATCTTCAAACTTAATGTTTATAATAAAAAAATTGTTTTTCAACTAAAATTCACCAATATATTATATGAAAATAAATATAAAAAATGAAAAAGACAAGTATCTCTACTTGCCTCTTTACTACATTATAATCTATTAAGTATTTTCATTAACAATATCTATTGAGTCTTGAACATCTTTTAATTTATCTACAATAAGTTGTAAATATTCTTGATCTACATCACTCTTAAGATTTCTCTTAACATTATTTGTCATACTATCTACTTCTTCTTTTAATGATGCCATTAATTCTAAGATGTTATATCTTGTAGCTTTATATGAATTTTTACCATCATGAAGAAGTTTTCCATCCATATCATATTGTTCTTGATATGCAGGAATTGTACTTTCAATTTTAAATCCCTGTTCAATATATTCTTTTAAAACTGTTTGTGCTTCAATTTCACCATGAACAATAAATATATGTTCAGGTTTTTTATCCATTGCACCAATCCAGTTAATTAAACCATCTCTATCTGCATGTCCTGAGAATGCATCAAGATATTTTATTTCTGCATTAACAGCAATTTCCTCACCAAATATTTTTACAAGTTTTTCTCCATCAAGTATCTTTCTACCCAAAGTTCCTTCAGCTTGATAACCGACAAATAGTATTGTTGACTCAGGTCTATATAGGTTATGTTTTAAATGGTGTTTAATTCTACCAACTTCACACATACCACTTGCACTAATTATAATCTTAGGTACAGGATCTTCGTTTAGTGCCATAGAGCCTTCACTAGTCTCTACAAAATGAAGATTTTCAAATTCTAAAGGATTATCTCCCTTTAAAAGATATCTTAATGCTTCTTCATCATAATAGCTATGTTGTGTTTCAAATATTTTAGTTGCATTTACGGCCAATGGACTATCTACATAAACAGGTATCTTTTCAAGTTCTTCTCTAAGATTATCATCTGTTAAATACTTGTTAATCTCATATAATAATTCTTGTGTTCTACCTACGGCAAAAGAAGGTATAATTACATTTCCCCCACGTCTTATAGTATCAAGAATAATATGAATAAATTTATCTGATTGATCTGAAATAGAACTATGAAGTCTATCACCATAAGTAGATTCCATTACAAGTACATCTGCTGAGTCTATTGGTTCAGGATCATTAATAATTGGAAGATTTGTATTTCCAAGGTCACCTGTAAATACAACTTTCTTTTCCACTCCATCTTCTGTTAAGTATAAATGAACCACAGATGAACCAAGCATATGACCAGCATCAGTTAGTTCAAATGAAATATTTTCATTTATTGTTACTCTAGTGCCATAATCTATTCCAGCAAATATCTCTAAACAATCTATTGCATCTTGTTCAGTATATATTGGGTCATTTGGTGCTTTACCTGCACGCATTCTTTTTCTATTTACCCATTCAATTTCTGTTTCTTGTATATGGCCACTATCTGGTAGCATTATTTTACAAAGCTCATGTGTAGCTGTTGTACAATAAATTGGATTTTTATACCCAGCTTTATATAGTTTTGGAATTCTACCACTATGATCTATATGTGCATGAGTTAAAATTACAAATTCAACTTCTTGAATATTAAAAGGAAAATCCTCATAGTTCATCATTTGATTTGTAAGACTACCTTGAAACAAACCACAATCTATTAAAAACTTGTGCCCAGCAACTTCAACCATATGACATGATCCAGTTACATTTTGAGCAGCACCATAAAATGTTATATTCATATAATCATCCTCTCAAAATTACTATTTACACTATTATATTATAACAAAAAGAAACTATTTTCAACCAAAGGCTATATAAAAGTAGGATTTTTAGTAACTATTAAATTAGTATTATTTTTAGCTTTTGAATTATATATTTTAATTTTTTCGTAAATACTTGAATATATTTTTGTATTTAGCTTAGCTTTAAGCATTACATTTACTCTATATCTATTATTTATTCTTTGAATAAACGGAGATTTTGGACTATATACTCTATATTCATTATAATTATTTTCATTTAATAAACTATATAATATTTGAGCATTTTGTTTTACATCATATAAGTTTTGACCACTAATTTCAAATAATAATATATCTATAAATGGTGGATAACCAAATGTCTTCCTATATTCTATTTCTTTATCAAAAAACTCGTTATAATCATTATGTTCTACAGCTTGTAAGATATAGTTATCTGTATCACTTGTTTGAATAAGTACACGTCCCTCTTTTGTACTGCGTCCTGCTCTTCCTGAAACTTGGTAAATATTGGAAAAAGCTCTCTCACTTGCGCAAAAATCATTCATTGCAAGAAGCGAATCAGTACCAATAATTCCAACTAAAGTTACATTTGGCATATCATGTCCTTTTGAAATCATTTGTGTACCAATTAAGACATCTACATCTTCATTTTTGAATTCATCAAGAATTTTTGCTTGTGAATCACGTGCAACAGTAGTATCTGCATCCATTCTAAGCACACTAATATTTGGAAACATTTCTTTTAATTCTTCCTCAAGTTTTTCGGTACCAAGATTATAACTAGATATTTCTTCTGAACCACATTTTGGACAGATAGAAACATTCTTTTCAACATGTGAACAATAGTGACATAAAAGTAAGTTATTCGTTTTATGATAAGTCATCGCAACATCACAATTTGGACAATTAAATACATATCCACATTGCTTACAAGTCAGATACGAATTATATCCACGTTTATTTAAGAAAAGCATTGTCTGTTCATGATTTTTTATATTTTCCTCAATTGCAGCTTTAAGTTTTAATGAAATACTAGAAGTGTTTCCCATTATTCTATCATCTCTTAAGTTTACAAGTTCAATTGATGGAAGCTTTGCATCTGCAGCCCTATTTTTCATTTCAAAAAGTTCTATTTGACCATTTATTGCTTTATTATATGTATTAATTTCAGGAGTTGCACTACCAAGAACAAGAACGGCTCCTGCTTCTTTACAAATATATGCAGCAATATCTTTTGTTGAATATTTAGGTTTTGTTTGTGAATAATAACTTGTATCATGTTCTTCATCTATTATTACTAGTCCTAAATCTTCAACCGGAGCAAAAATAGCAGAACGAGCACCAATTACTATATCTACTTCTCCTCTTTTAATACGTTTATACTCATCCTTTCTTTGAGATACCGTCATCTTACTATGAAGTATAGCAATGTTATTACCAAATCTAGATACAAATCTTTCAACTGTTTGGTAAGTTAAAGATATTTCTGGAACAAGAACAATTGCTCTTCTTCCTTGATTTAATACATTTTCTATTAGTTGCAAATATACTTCAGTTTTGCCAGATCCTGTAACTCCATGAATTAGGCATTGCTTATACTCTTCATCATAAATATACCCACAAATTCCAGCAATTACTTTCTTTTGTTCATCTGTAGGAGTAAGTGCTTTTGTTCTTTCAACATTTAAATCTTTTAAAAAATCTACTTGTTTTTCGCATTCTACTATATCTACATAGCCATTCTTTTGTGCAGTAGATATAACACTACGAGAAATACCAAGACCTTCAATAATATCACTAATTAAAACGTTATCATTATACATTAAAAAAGATAGTAGTTGTATTTGCTTAGCACTTTTAACAACGTTTGCTTCTATGTCTTGCATAATATCGTCGTGAGATTTAATTAGTATTACACGTTTATCTTTTCTTGTATCCAAACTCTTAGAACTATTTTTAGATTTAGTTCCAGGTGGAAGCATTAGCTTCAATGCATCATATACATTGCAAAAATATACGTATGAAATATATTTTGCAAGTTTTAAACGTTTTTCATCTATATATGAAATATCATCTAAAAATGACTCTATTGGTTTTAATTTATATTTAGGTTCTTCATATTCTGTTTCAAGTTTTACTATTATCCCCTCAGTTAATTCCTTACCTCTACCAAAACTTACCTCAACCCTTTTACCAATTTCAGCTTCAGGCTCTAGTTCTTCTGGAATTAAGTAATCATATACCTTATTTAGTGAATTTACTGATGTATTTATTAATATTTTTGCTAGCATTTCACACCTCTCCACTATTATATATTAGAGAAAAAAAGTAGTCAAGAATAAAACAGATGTTTAACACAATAGAAATAAAAAAAGTAACATCCAAATGGATGTTACCAATATATTATTCTTTATCTTTTAACCATTGTTTATATGCATCTAGTACAATTTTGAAAACTTCTTCTGGAGTCTTATCTGTAGTATCTACTACTAAATCATAATTAGACATATCTGTTCTATCTACATTATATGTTTTAATGTATCTATAATTTTCTTGTTCAAATCTATATTTAATAGCCTCAGCTGCTTGTTCAACAGAAGTGTACTTCTCTGTTGCTTCTCTTAAAGCATCATTATATGCACGTCTTGCAGATTCCATTAAATCTACTTTCAAATATACTTTAAAAGAATATGGAACAGCATAAAATCCAAGACGAGCATCTATAATTAAATTATCATGCTCAGCAGCATATTCTGAGGCAGACTTTTCAACTTGTCTGTCAATCTCTTCATGTTGATTTAAATATTCTTGGAATTCTACAATAGACATACCCATTTGAGTTGCAAGTTTTCTTACATACTCACCATTTTTATATACATTGTATCCAAGTTCTTTTTGTAGTAGATTAGTTATTGTACCCTTTCCACTAGCAATATCTCCTGTTATTGATATAATGTGTATATTCATAGGCTTACTCCTTGTTTGCTTCTTGTACTTCTCTTATTTCTTTTTCTAGTTCAGATTCTGGTGTAACAGAATACTGTCCGTTAATTTTAATATATACTTTTCCATCAACAATTTCTTTTGCAGCTCTATCTACTGCATCAAAAACGTATTCTGAATAATCTTCTTTTCCTTCTTTTATCTTATCTTTGTTTTCTGAATATTTTTTTAATCTTTGAGCTTCAAGTGCTCTAGCTCTTTTAGAAATTGCAAGAACAGATTGGTATCTGTTTCCTACTTTTGGCATAATTTCTTTAACGTTTGGTTTAGATAACATTTTATTTCCCCCTTCAAACTATAACATATATTATATAATATTTTTTACGTTTTGTAAATATATAAATCTACATAATTTCTCGTTTTTTCTAGTTAAATTCACAAATAGTTGTCATACCACATGGTAAAAACTCTTCACTGTTTTTTTGTCTAAGACCTATTTCATCAAAAGTAATAATTTTTTCTCTATCTATTGCATGGTTTAGCGCATTTTTAATTACTGTACCACTAAATCCACCTGTATACGTATTTATTATCATAAATAATGGATTTTCAGATAGTAGCTCTGAACATAATTCAATTAACTCATAAATGTTTTTCTCTAGAGTCCATACTTCTCCATTTTTTCCCCTACCATAAGATGGTGGGTCCATAATTATTGCATCATATTTATTACCACGTCTAATTTCTCTTTTTACAAATTTAATTACATCATCTACTAAAAATCTAACTGTTCTATCTTGTAATCCAGAAGATACAATGTTTTCCTTAGCCCAGTTTACCATTCCTTGTGAAGAATCCACATGAACTACGGTTGCTCCTGCATATGCACATGCTACAGTAGCACCACCTGTATATGCAAATAAGTTTAATACTTTTATATCTCTTTTTTTAGATTCTTTAGATATCTTTCCTATCATATAATCCCAGTTAACACTTTGCTCTGGAAATAGACCAGTATGTTTAAATCCCATAGGTTTAAGATTAAATGTTAAGTCTTTATATTTAATTGCCCATGAGTCATCCATAGCACGAAGTTTTTCCCAATGTCCTCCACCAGTATTGCTTCTTACATATCTTGCATGAGCTTGTTTCCAAAGCTTAGGATTTGTTTTATCCTTCCATACAATTTGTGGATCTGGACGAATTAATATATAATCTCCCCATTTTTCTAACTTTTCTCCATCTGCCATATCTAATAATTCATAGTCTATCCATTCTTTTGAATAACGCATAAATTCTCTCCTTCAACATATGTTTTATTATGACTAAAACAAAAACTAAATACATATTTACAATGATATTCCTTTTTATAATATTCACTTTTCAAAAGCAAAACTTTTTGACAATACAAAACACAATAACTATATTCCTAAAAAGCGTAATGCCCTCTTTATTTCTATTTATACTATTTACTAATATAATTTTAGAATTAGATATAAAAAATGGCTTAAAACGAATTTTTAAAAAGAATTATTCTCTTATATATATTGCTATAATTGGAATGTTTTGTGGTTATCCAATGGGTGCAAAAGCAGTTTCTAAGTTTTATGACAAAAAAGAAATATCATATAATGACGCTATGTTTTTGATGTCTTTTGCAAATAATGCTAATCCTATTTATATAATTAGTACAATAGGAATAGCAACACTTGAAAATATCTATTTAGGTTTTGTCTTAGCTATAAGTCATTACTTATCTTCATTAATTATTTGCATTTATTATTTTCACAAAAACATTATACACGAAACAAAAACAAATTTAAAGTGTAAAGATAATAATAGTGATAAAAAATTACATAAAACTATTTTTGAATCTTTAAATCAAGCAATTAAAGCAACATATTTTACTCTATCCCAAATATTTGCATATATTATTATTTTTAGTGTATTAAGTCAAGATGCAAGAATTATATTAGTTAAACTAAATATACCCAACAACTTAATATACATATTTGAATCAATACTTGAGTCTACAAGTGGCATTGCAAAACTAGTACTAAATTATAATGCATCTACAAATATTACTATATCTTTAATTTCATTTATATTAGGCTTTAGTGGTATTTCTATAATATTTCAAATATATTCATGCATTTATAATATGAAAATATCAATTATGCATATAATAAAATACAAGCTAATACAAGGATTATTATCTTTTTGTATTACATATGCTTTGTTAAACATTTCAAATTGTAATTTATATGTTGTAAAAAACAATATAAAAATAATTAATAACATGAATAGCACAACATTCTTTTTAATTATTGTTACATTACTCTTTTTATTTAGTTCAACTATAAAAAAAGTAACTAGAATAAAATAATTCTAGTTACAATATATAAATTAAAGAAGGGGGTAAACTTTAAGTCTACACTATTATTATATACATGAAATTTAAATATATTCATAAAGGAGGTGAAAAAATGGATAAAACACAACCTTTCTTTGATCCGTACAATTTTAATACTAATACAAATTTTCAAGATCCAACACAAATTCAACCAATCGATCAAATGAATAATCCTATGATGTATTATGAACAACAATACATATACTATAGATATTTAACGCAAGTATTAGAATATAGAATAAAAATGAAAGAATATGAACAAATTATGAATGCAAAAAAATAATGATAGGTTACCCTATCATTACTCTTTGCTCTATTTAAATTACAAGTCCTCCATTTGGACTTATTACTTGTCCTGTAATATATCTTGCCTCATATGAAGCCAAAAATTTAACTGTTGCCGCTACATCTTCTACTCTACCGATTTTTCCAAGAGGTATTTCATCTTGAAGTACTTTCATATCTTCATCAGATAATTCTTTTAACATATCTGTAGAAATTGCTCCAGGAGCTACAACATTTACTGTAATATTTGATGGGGCAAGCTCTTTTGCCAAAGCCTTACTCATACCAATAATTGCAGCTTTAGAAGTTGAATATGCCACTTCAAGTGAAGCACCAACCATTCCCCAAATTGAAGAAATGTTTATTATTGTTCCATCTTTTCTAGGAAGCATAGATTTTTTTAGCACAGATTGTGTCATATTAAAAGTTCCAAGAATATTCACATCTAACATTCTTTTTAAATCTTTTTCATCAATATCTATAAATAATTTATATTCACTTATCCCAGCATTATTTACAAGTACATCAATATTTCCAAAAGAAGAAATAACTGTATCTATCATTTTATCTACTTGTTTTCTGTCTGTTACATCAGCTTTACAAATAATGACATTACATCCATCTTTTGCAAGTTCTTCACATAAAGATTTTGCTTCTTCTTCTGAAGTATTATAATTAATACATACATTATATCCTGAATATGCAAAAGTTTTAGCTATAGCCTTTCCAATCCCTTTTGCTGCTCCGGTAATAACAACTGTTTTACTCATTTTTACATCCCTCAATTTCTTAACAATTATATTGTATCACAAAAGGGCAAAAAAAGTACATACCTTTTTAGGGGTATGTACCATTTTTTTATTTGCCAATTTGACTTTCATCAATTTCTTGACTATTTATATTTTTAGTTTCTTGAGTTTTATCTTCATCTAATATTTGTTTAGCTTTTAATTCAGTCATTTCAGTATTAGTGCCATAATTTTTTACAAATTCTGCTCTATCAGTAGTTTTAACCTCTTGTTCTCTAACTTCAGTATTATCTACTGTTGGTTCATCTGCTCTATTATCTTTAGGTTTTACTTCTTCATCTGCTGCAGCTAATTTTTGTAAATTATCTTTTTCAAATATTCTAATATTTTGAGATAACCATTGTTTAGCTTGTCTTAAATATGTTCTTGGAGATTTAACTTTATTTGTTGCTGCAATAAATTTATTAACATTTTTGTATGAATCTCTATATTTATTAAGTTCTTCAAGTTTTGCTTCTTTCATTTCTGGATCCATTGATTTATCTTCTTTGATAGTTTTTTCCATTTTATCTAATTCTTTAGACATCTTAGCAAAATCACTTGCAATATTTTTAGTATCAGTAATTTCTATTCCCATAGATTTTAAAGCTGTTTCCATCATAGGTGTTCTTAAATTTAAAAGTTTCATTCTAGTATCTATGTATTGCGCACCTTTTCTAGGATGGAAGGTATCTACTTCTTCAAACGCTTTCATAATTATTAATCTAGATTTATTATCATTTAATAATTCAAGTCTAGTTGAATCTGGTATTGCAGAAGAAGAGAACATTTGTAAAACTTCCCATGATTTTTCATAATTACCATCTAGAGAACTTAAATTTTCAATTCCAAACATAGCAGATAAGTATTCCTTTGGAATATTACCTTTTTTTACATCATCTACAGTAACAGCACCAGGATTTTGTTGAGCTCCATCTGCTCTTGCACCTTGAGAAGCAGCTTGTTGAGCAGCTCCAGCAACTTTTTGTGCAGCTGCAGCACCGGCAACTTGTTGAGCAGGTCCACTTACTGTATTTTGTGCTTGTTCTTGTTTATTTTCTTCATCTAAATCTTTTTCTTCATTACCTTCATCCACACTTCTGTCAACATTAGTTTCATTTTCTTTAGTTCTATTTTCAGAAGTATCTCTTTCAGGTATCAAAACAGCTCTATCTTTTGAAATTAACTTTTCACCAAAAACATCTTTTAATTGAGTATACGCATTTTCTCTAACTTTATCTTGTGTACTCATAATTCCAGATAAATCTTTAGTAAGAGTTCCTTCAACTATTGAACCTCTTTGACCAATTTTACCCAAAACAGCTTTTAATCTATTAATTTCATTTTCAACTTCACTATAATTCTTATCTGATGGATCCATTCCATTTAATTTATCTATTTTATCGTCAAGTAATTTTTGTGCTTTAGCTCTTAAATCATCAATTCTAGTTCCCATTTCTTTAATTTTTGCATGTCTTGCAGTATTGATATGAATAATTTCATCTTTAGCATTTTCATATATTTCTGAAGCTACCTCTTCTTTAGCCTCATCAGATAGTTCAAATTTATCAAAATCAGCTTTTTCTTCTTCAGATAAATCATCAATACTATTTTTATCTATTCCTTTTTCTTTTTTGAAATATTTAAATTTAAGTTTTGGATCAGAATATTTTTTCTCGGCTTGTTTCTTATATTTAGCAATAGTTGATTTAACTGTGCCAATTGCTTTAGATTCGTCGTATTGAACATCTATCCTTTCAGTTTTAACACCATTATCAAGTTCATTTCTTATATCGTTTAGTTTTTGCTCTTGTTGTTCTACAGTTTCTTCAGCAGCAGAGTTTATTTCACCTTCTGCATTTTCATTTACATTTTGTTTTTCGTCATCCATAACATTTTACCTCCTTAATAATTAATATTTATTCACATATTGTTTAAGTGAATTAATAAAATCCATATGAGCATCACGCTCAACCTCTTCTTTTATCTCTCTAACATCACTTTGCAACAATTCAAATTCTTTTTCAATATCTTCCACAGTCATATGAAAAACCCCCTCTAAAAACCTCTTATACTTAAATTATAATATACTAAAAAAAATAAGTCAATAATATGATTAAGATTTTCTTTAATTTACATAATATTTTTAATATTTTTGTAATTTTTAATAAAAAAAACACCCAAAATATTAAAAGAAATTTAATATTCTGAGTGATTTTATGTTTACTTTTTATTTAAAATTACCCTATTTTATTATGTTCATAATTCCATGCATCTCTACACATATCTTCAAGAGATTTTTTTGCAACAAATCCAATTTCTTCTCTTGCTTTTGTTGGATCTGAATAGCAAGTTGCAATATCTCCTGGACGTCTATCAACTATTTTATATGGAACTTTAATATTATTTGCTTTTTCAAAAGCGTTTATCATATCTAGTACACTATATCCAACGCCTGTGCCTAGATTATATATATGCATTCCACTTCCATCTTTTTTTAGTTTATCTAATGCATTAATGTGTCCACATGCAAGATCTACAACGTGAATATAATCTCTAACACCTGTACCATCTTTTGTATCATAGTCATTACCAAATACAGATAGTTGTGGAAGTTTTCCTGCAGCAACTTTAGAAATAAATGGCATTAAATTTGCAGGAATCCCTTTTGGGTCTTCACCAATTAGGCCACTTTCATGTGCACCTACAGGATTGAAATATCTTAAAATTGCAATATTCCATTCATTATCTGATTTATATAAATCTTGTAATATTTGTTCAACCATTAGTTTTGAAGTACCATATGGATTAGTAGTTCCACCTACTCTACAATCTTCAGTAATTGGAATTCTTTCCGGATCACCATAAACTGTTGCAGATGAAGAAAATACTAATGTTTTAACATTATGTTTTTTCATTTCATCTAGTAGCACTAAAACTGTTGAAACATTATTTGTATAATATTCAACTGGTTTTTGTACAGATTCACCAACAGCCTTATATGCAGCAAAATCTATTACGGCATCAATATCATTTTCTGTAAATATTTTTTCTAGAATTTCTCTATCAATCATATTTCCTTCATATACTTTTACAGATTTACCTGTAATTTTTTCAACAGCATCAATAGCTGATGGATTGCTATTAGAAAAGTTATCTAATACAACAATTTCTTCTCCTTTGTTTAAAAGCTCAACACATGTATGTGTTCCAATATAACCTGCTCCTCCTGTTACTAATATTTTAGACATAAATATTACCTTCCTTTCGTATTTAATATACAATTAAATATTATTTCTTTAGCGTGAATATTATATAACAATTTTGTGATAAATTCAAGAAATTAATTAATTCTTACTTTAGCTTGTTCTAGATATGAAATATATGTTTCAAGTGGCATTGTTCTATTTGCATATATTCTTGGGATTCTATATTTATCTGTATGAACAAGTGAATTGTATGTGCCCCCAAGCATTTCTACTCCAAACTCATAATACTCTTCACAAATATCCACTGTAGTGTCATTATTTAATCCTGTTGGATATGCAACATTTGTTATCTCATGTCCCACAATTTCTTCAAGTCTTTGTTTAGAATCTCTTAATTCATGTAATTGTTCTTCTCTAGTCATTTCATTTAAATATTGATGAGAACATGTATGAGAAGCAATTTCTACAAGTCCACTCTCATCCATCTCTTTTATTTGCTCTTCAGTTAAATAGTTTTCTCCATTAATGTAATCTGTTATTACATATATAGTTGCTTTTTGGTTATATTTTTTAAGTAATGGGAATGCGTTGTTATAAAAATAAACAAAGCAATCATCAAATGTTAAGCAAACCGGTTTTTCATACTTGTAAAGTTTATCAAACTCATTCATAAATACAGTTTGATAGCCATTTTCACTAATATATTTTAATTGTTCATCTAGTGTTTCTGGTTTCAAAAAGTTTTCTGTATCTGGATATGGTCCATAATCATCTAAAATAAAATGATACATAAATATTGGCATTGACACACTCCAATTTTGTGGAACTGGTGTTTCATCTGCTTTTACATTAGCTTTTGTATCAAATGTAATATCAAATTTTGTATCTGAATTAAGTGATACATGAATTCCAGTAAAGTGTTTTATTAAAAAGAAACCTCCCACACATACTGCAATCAAAACTACTATACAAATAATTATTGTTAATACATTTCCTTTATTTTTTTTCATAAAATCCTCCAAAATTATTTTCTATCTAAAATACTAATCCAACCTTGAGCAACATTTTCACTATAATATTTAGAAACGTCCTCAAGTGCATTTTTTGAAATATTATTCCATAGTTCTCTATTTTCAACCAGTTCAATTATTTTTTGAGCCATTTTATCTACATTTCTATTTTCAATTAAAAATCCATTATATCCATCTTTTATTATTTCCTTTGGCCCAACATCAATATCAAAAGAAAGTGATGGAAGTCCTTGTTCCATTGCCTCACATAATACCAGTGAAAAACTTTCACATACTGAAGTTAAAACAAATATTTTAGCTTTTTCTAGCTCTCTTTTTACCATATCTGTAGGAATTCTACCTGTAATAGTAACAGATCCTTCAAGATTTAACTCTTTAATTCTTCTTTCTAATGTTTCTCTTTGTGAACCTTCTCCTACAATTTTAAGTTCTAACTCCTCATGAGAATCATGAACTTTTTTAAACACTTCTAAAAGAGTAGGAAAATCTTTAACTCTTTCAAGTCTACCTACACTAATAATTGTATTATTATCATAATTAGCATTAACACCATCTACTACTTTTTCTATCATATTAGAAATGTTATATACTTTAGCTTGAGAATTAGAATTAATAAGCCACTTTTCATAATCTTCTTTAGCTTTCTTTGTCATAACCACTATAGAGTCAATATTCTTAAACCATTTTTTAACTCTACCAATGTACTTATTAGTAGTTACATATGAATGTTCTTGAGAAATATTTAAAGTATCTCTTCTATCAATTAGTTTAGAAAACTCAATACGAGATGAAATAATAACATCTGTATCTAACTCTTTTATTTTCTTCTTTAACACTTTAGATTTATATATACCACATTTAATCATAACAATTGCTTCTTTAACAAATTTTGGAATATTAAAGTGTTTCATTGAATCATAGAACTCTTTATGATGTGGTCCAAAATTGCTTAAAAACTCAACTTTTACACGACTATCAATATCATAAAAAGATTTACCATGAAGCATATCATAAACAGAAATAATAGTAATGTCATATTTTTCTGTTTTTGCTAGTTCATTTACTAGTGTAATTGTTTGTTTTTCGAGTCCACCATAATTTAAATGTAGCATTAAAAACGTTAATTTTTTCAAATTATGCCTCCATAAATTCTCTAAAATTATATAATAAAAGCCAAATGTTTGTCAACATTTGACTCTATTACAAACTTTTTATAATTATGCATTTTTTCTTTTATTTTTAGTTACTATTAAGACATATACAAAAAATACTAACATAAATACAAAAAGTAATCCCATAACGGCCATACAAGAATATGTTGCGCCTCTCATGCCATAGTTTTTAACCCAAATTGCAGGTACAAAAAATGCAAATATAGCTGTAAAAATATATGTAATAGTTGTAAGTTTTTGATGTCTCATTGTACCAAGTGCATTGAATAAAACATTTGCACATGCATATAAAAAACCAGATAAAACTAACAATAGTAAGTCTGCTTTATACATACTTAGTTCAACACCATATAATAGGTTTAAGAATGGAATTCCAAGTAAAAAGCATCCTGCTTCAACACACAATGTTGCTAATGCAAGTACTACAATTATTATTCCAATCATTTTAACAAATTTCATATATTCTTTATTTGTCCAAGTATCTCCAAATGGTTTTAAGAATGGCTTAATTAAAAATACACTAACAAGATTAATAACAAATGTAGGCATATAAATTATATTAAAATATGTCTGCATTTCATAATCTCCAAAGTCATCTATTGCATATTTTACAGCATTAATTACATACATACTTATTACTGTGGAAATTGCAAGCGGAAGACAATCCTTAAGTATTTTTACTACTTGTTTCTTATCTACTTTAAGTGTTGTTTTAGTAAATTGTTTTATTAATCTTAAATCATATAATATAAATACTATTAATTGAGCAATTACAAGCCCTATCAAAGCTATTAATATATTTTTTGTTAAAATATCTAATGCAAAGAAAGTAACAAGACCTAAAACATTTCTGTATACTATAGATTTTCCACCAAGCTCAAGTCTTCCATTTAATTGAAATTCTGCTTGATAACTATCACTTAAATTTTCAATAATACGAAATGCTAAAAGCAATAATAGTATAAATAATTTTTCATGTGTATATCCTTTAATACAAACAAAAATTATACCAATTACATACATTAATACTTGAGCTACAATTCTTGCAACTAAATATTCTGAAAAATTACTCTTTCTTTCTACATCTGTTGATTGATAAATTCTAAGTCCAAAATCCCCTATAGAATTTAGTATACACATAGATGCATAACTAATAGCAAATATACCTGCAATTTCTATTCCATTAATTCTTGTACAAAAAGCAAGAATTATCGCATTAAGTAATGCTGAAATAAAACTTCCAATAGTATTCCAAATAAATTCTCTCTTTCTAATCATAATTCTCCTACCATTTAATATCTATTTTTAAAGTTTTTGTAACAAAACTATAAATATCTAAAAATGCTTTAAACATATGCATTTTATATACTTTTCTAACTATGGCAACTTTTAGATTATATTTTTTATGAGTTAAATTATACCAAATAGTTGTATATTTTGTACTTCTCCACTCGCCAAAATTAGAGTCTAAATAATTTAGTATTTGCTTATATTCAGACTTGAAGTTTGCTTTATCAAAAGTATAAACATTAAGCATTAAAGAAATACCAAGATGTAAGAAAACAAAACTTGAAAGTATTTCCATCATTTCTTTTCTTAGATTTGCTTTCAAATATTCTTCTTTTACCTCTAGCATTGACTCTTTAATCTTAACAATATCATTACTTCTTAACGAATGCATAGCAGAGCCATTAATAACCATATAATTATGAAGATATTCATCTACAAATGATATCTTATGTGCATTTATATATACAAGAGATATAAACATAGCGTCCTCAAGTATCCTTGGAGGACTTTGTACATTAAATGTGGCTTTTAACACATCTGCTTTATATATTTTATTCCAAAGAGCAGTATTTACAGATATTATTTCTTCTGGATTTTTATCCATATAAATAACCCTAGAAGAAGAATGTTTCATCTCCTGGGATAAAATTTTTTTAGTTTCTTCATCTATTCTCTTAAATCCGCAAACAGCTATGTCTGACTGATTTTTGATCACACTTTCATACATGAGTTTAGCAAAGTCTTTTTCTACATAATCATCCGCATCTAGAAAACCAATATATTCCCCATCTGCAGCTTTTACTCCATCAAGTCTTGCATACCATACCCCACCATTTTCTTTACTAATAACTTTAATGTTTGAATATTTTTCTTCATATTCTCTTAAAATATTTAAAGAATTATCTGGTGATCCATCATTTACACAGACTATTTCTATATCTTCTAGAGTTTGATTAATTAAAGAATCTAAACATCTTCTTATATAATTTTCAGACTTATATACAGGAACAACAAAACTAATTTTTGGTTTATCCATAAAATCTCCTTTACTATAATTTACCAATAAATATAATAAATCTTAAGAATATTTCATCTATCATTTTTTGTCTAAACATATGTGGATAAAAAACTCTCTTCATTGCTTTAGTAAAGCTATATTTAGGACTAGTAAACATATCTATTACTTTCTTTTTATCCGGTGTTAGTTTATCTCCAAAAATATTGTTAAACTCAATGATTTCCTCTTTAACATTTTTAAAATAATCATTTATGAAGAATTTCTTAATTCTCCATATTTGAAAAGCAATAAATCCTTTTCCACCACCACTTACATTATTACCTGTTCTTCTATACTTAAGTGTTGGAGCTTTATCATAATAAATATCTCCAAAAGCACTAACAATCATATAGGCAGTCCAATCATGTCCACAGCTTTTTTCAATATTAGAATTTACCATCATATCTCTAGCTATTTTATTTATAACTGTATTTGTACCCATATTAATACAATCTACTATAGCATTAGTAAATGATGGACCTTTTTTATGTGTATTAGAATGTGAAATAAACTCTAGTTGTTCATTCACATAATCATAATTTGAAAAATATAATAATGGTTTTTCATTATCCATATTATTTAAAGCATTGACTGCTCTTTCAACCTTATCTTCATACCAAACATCATCTTGGTCACAAAATGAATAATAATCAGCATCTTCACAATAAGATAAACATTCAAAAAAACTCTTTATAAATCCTTTGTTTTCTTTAGCATAAAGATGAATTTTTCCTTGTGTTTCATATTTTTTTAAAATTTCTACAGTTTTATCTTTTGAACCGTCATCTCTTACATAAATCTCAATATTTTTATATGTTTGTCTAAAAAGTGAATCTAATTGTTCTTCTATATATTTCTCACCATTATATGTAGACATTACAATAGCAACTTTTTTATCTTCCATATATTTACCTACCATTTAATATCTATTTTTAGTTTATCTATAACAAATCTATAAATGTGTATATATAACATACCCATGTTATGTCTGTATAGCCACCATATGCCCCATAGAGCAAATCTTTTGAATCCATGTTTCAAACTATACCCAAAGCGTAAAAACTTGTTTCTACGCCAAGATTTAAAGTTGTCATCCATATATTTTACCGTATCTCTAAGCATAGCACCCATTTTAATGGATTTATCATAAGAAGCTCTATACATTACACTCATTCCAAGATGTAAAAATACAAGAAAAGAAATAATATCTTGCATCTTTTCATATTTTCCTTCTTGAACATATAAATCTTTAAGTTCCAGTAAATATTTTTTAAAATTTTCTACGTCTTTTTCATTAACGCTATGTATTTGAGAGTCGTATCTTAAAAAATAATGATATAAAACATCTGGCACAAACGCAATTTTTTCTACTCTTGAATATGAACTTGCAAGAAAGATCATATCATTAAATCCTCTAAAATTTTTAAATCTTAAGTCTTTAACTTTTTCTCTTTTATATATTTTATTCCAAGGTGCTGGATTAATAAATACAGGGAAATCATCATCTGCACTTAAAGTTTTTACTGAATTTCCAAATCCAGTCATATCACGGCTTACTACTTTACCAGTTTTAAGATCTATTCTTTCAAAACCACAAACAGCCATATCAGCATCATTTTCTTTTGCAGCATTGTATAATTTTTCAGCCCAGTCTGGTTCCACATAATCATCTGTATCTACAAAAGTTACATATTCTCCTTGAGCTCTTTCAAGTCCATAATTTCTTGTTGTAAACTCTCCACCATTTTCCTTATGAAAAGCTTTTACAAGATTTGGATATCTTCTTGCATAATCATCTACAATTTTTGGTGCACTATCTTTTGAGCCATCATCAACACAAAGTATTTCAATATTATCTAGTGTTTGATTAACTAGCGCATCTAAGCATCTTGGAAGATAATCTTCAAGATTATATACAAGAGCTACAATAGATAGCTTGTACTTATTTTCCATTTTTTCACCTCTAGTATTTTCCCTTTTATTTATTTATATTGTTTTCTCTATCTTTTTTGTTATTTTCTAAAGCTATATAATGATCTAAATTCTTTACTTTTTCATTTAATTCAGCAATTCTTAAATTATCTATAAACACTTGAGCAAGTAAAAATGCTATAACTATTAAATATACAAAGTTCACTGTAGCCATAAATCCAAGCTTAGCTGCAATCCATGCTATAGCTTTATCAAAAATAGCCATAAGAATTAATACAAAGCTTCCACACATCCAAAGTATTGAATTTTCCACTTTAAGCTTTGCTTGTTTAATTCTTTTAATACATAGTAAAAAAGAAATAATTGATGAAACAATTAATATAATTCTAAGTGTTATTGACATATTACTCACCTACTTGTCCTTTCTAGTAAAGTTTCTAATAAATAGAATAGATAACATCATATTCATCATATACTTAATAGATTTGAAAGCATTAAGATAGCTCTCGCCAAACTCTCTATCTTTCATCTCAACTTGAACTTCTTTAACTTTAAGTCCTTTTTTAATCATAAATACAACTGTATCTGGTTCTGGAGTAAGACTTGCATTTGAATTAAACATATCTATTGCTTTCTTACCATATGCCCTCATTCCAGAAGTAGGATCTGTAATCTTTTTAAATGTTGTCAGTCTAATTGCAAAAGACAACAATCTGCTTCCAAGCATTCTTAATGTTAATGGTTTCTTTTCATCTACAAATCTTGAACCAATTGCAACATCTACTCCATCATTTTCAATTTTTTCAACAAGTTTTGAAAGGAATCTTGCATCATGTTGTCCATCACCATCAAATTGAATTGCAATATCATAACCATTCTGTTTTGCATATTTCATTCCAACTTGAATTGCACTAGTAAGGCCATAGTTTACAGGTAATGATACCATATTAAAACCATTTTTCTCACATACTTCTTTTGTATTATCCTTTGAGCAATCATTAATTACAACGTAATCATAATTTGTATTAGTTGTAATATCTTTTATTGTTTTTTCAATATTTAATGCTTCATTATATGCTGGTACTATTATTATTGTTCTCATAATTACCTCCAATTTATTCTATATAATTATACTACATTTAGCAAAAAAACGAAATAATTGTTGCAAATGCTATAATATATGTTACAGAGACAAGTACAAAGCTTAAATCTCTATTTCCTAACTTTTCTTTTATCTTTTCTGGCATACTTATCTTTAACCCTAAATCCTGTATTACAAAATATAATAATGGTAAAAGTGGTATAAAATATCTAGATTGTACACCTAAAATACTTCTAGCCCCCATCTTTGTCCAAGCAGAAAATGCAACAGTATAAATTATTCCAATTAACATTACAAATATAGCTGTATAAACTATCTTTTCCAGTATAGTTAATTTTTTCTCTTCATCGTCTGCCTCTTTAGTACAAAGTATAATAATAAACATTGCAAATGTTACAAGATATGGTATTGTTTTAAGAACTACTGTAGAATAACCAAAGCAGTTAAAATATCCTCTAAATATATCTTGATCTAGTCTAATTAAGAAAGATCTAAAGTATACTGCTATTGCTGAAAATGGATTTGTTAATATATATTTAAGTCCGTATACATTAGTCTCATCGTTTATTACATCAGTAATTATATAGTTATTTATTGTATTAAAGAAATACGAAACAACTAGCATAAATACAAAAAATGATATTTTTACAATTATACCACTAGCTTTAGATTTAAATTTAGAATTTGGAATAAGAATTAGCATTAATGCAACTGGAAAATATCCAAATTTACCAAAGCATAATAGTAATCCCGCACCAAATAATAATAGTAGCTGCTTAATACCAATCTCTTTAATTTCATATATTAATTTTAATATAAAAGCAATTAATAAGAAAGCTACAGCGTCTGTGTAAGTATCTACATTAATAGCTGCACTTTGTTGTATTACTATTGGAAGTAATCCAATAATAAAGAAAACTCTTTTAAATCTAGGTGCAATTCTTATAGCAAAATAAGTAACAATTGTTGCAAATAATAAATTTAAAAGTCTCACAAGCAAAAATATCACTAGTGGAGATAAACTTAACATTGTCCCTATCTTAACAACAATACCACATATAATATATGGTACAATAAATGCTTTTTTAACATTTGCATAATTTACTTTTCCATCTATAAACTGACTATAATCTGAATTTCTCAACACTTCTTTATAATAAAACCTAGCACTTATATCATTATCATGAGATTGAACATTTGCAGCAACCTTTAAGAATTCATTTGTAGCCACAGGAGTTTGTATAAAACCTTGTCCTTCATCGCCATATACATGAGCAATCTCATATCCTTTAGTATAATGTGATGCTTCGTCTGGTACATTACATGGTGGCATTAAAAATATCATTAAAACACCAAATGTAATAGCACAAGTAATATATAGCTTTTCATAATCTTTTCCTTTAAAACAAGCTATATTATATATAATAAGTGCAGCAATTGGTACTATTACAAAAAACCTAAAACCATCATACAACGGATAATATAAAAATAATAAAATAACAAAAAGCGAAATAGCGTATGCTATACTATTAATAATTACTAATAGTGTTTCTTTATTATCACTTTTCATATAATCATAAAATCTAAATATAATATATAAGAATATTGCGTTTACAAGCAAAAATGCCATTCCAACAAGAGTTGTTTTTGCTTTATTAGATTCTATAATAAATTCATAAGGTAAAGGATCATAGTTAATCATATTATCTACAATCAAATCACTATGATCTTCTCCGTTAATATAAAAAGATGCTCCTTGACTATCAACAAATGTTACATCTATTGTTTCACTACAGGACAAATTATAATATAATGAAGTGTCTTTTATAACCTCAAGCTGAAAATCATATGTTTGGGGATCTTGCTCAATAGCTTTTAAGCAATCACTCTCATACATAGCTAATCTATAATTAACATCATCTATTCTAATTTCTTCAATTATATTTCCGGCTTTAAGATTAATTACATACTCATTGTAATTATTAGCACCATAATCATAATTCATGTAACCTATAACACTAAATGCAGTTATAGATAATAATATAATCAAAAACGTCCTAATCTTTTTTAATTTTTTCTTCATACACTATCCCCTTAAGCATAAAATCCTAAAATAATAGTTGAAAATACACATACATATATTACACACATAAGTATTGTATCTAATTTTTCTTTATTATTAACATCTATCTTAATTATACTATTTGAAAAAGCTAAAGCTAAACATAAAATAGCTGGAGTAAAGTATCTTGGTTGTAGTCCATCTATTGTATCTGCTCCAATATTTGTCCAATTTAAATACATTGCACTATATACTACTCCAATAAGAAGAAATGCTATTACAAATAATACAATTCTTGTCTTTTTTTCAATTTTTTCTACATCTTGTTTCTCACTACTTAATAAATATAAAATATAATACTGAAGATATAAATCCATTGTTCCATTTTGTAGATACACCAAAGCCATCAAATTGTCCTCTAAACAAATCTAATTCAGCTCGTTGCCAAAATGTTTTAGCAAATACTTTTATTGTATTTACTGGATTAGATAATGAATAACTTATTGAATAGTGAGTTGTATCCTCTGCAGATGTTATCGCTACATTACCTATAAATGACACCATTAGTGGAATAATAATAAATGCCAATTTGAATAATACAGCAACTTTCTTTGTTTTAAACAGTCTACAAGGAATTAGGAATATTACTCCTAAAAATACAAAATATCCAAATTTACAACAAGCAATCATTATTCCCAAGACAGACAAAATGCACATCTCTTCTATTCCAATTCTAATTTGTTTATATCTATATTTTAATACCATAGCAATAAGCAGTATAACAGTTGCATTTGTTAAGTAGTCTTGATTTATTACCGCTTGATGTAAAACTATTGGTAATAAGCATATAACCATAAATAGTCTTTTTAAAATTGGAACATTCTTTATTGCTAGGTAATACATAATAAGCATTACAATTAAAGACAAAAATCTACCAGCAACGCTCATAACCAATGGAGAAACACCAATTAGTTTTAGCAAAAATAATAAAATTGCTGAAGGTAAATATGGTAGAACCTTCAAATATTTAGTATTTGTATAAACAAATTCATTTTCACTTAAGACATCTTTATTATTATCTTGCATTAGATCATTAAAATATGACTTTGTTTCAAAATCCATTTTTTGATCTAAAAGTGAATGACCATATTTTGAATACAAACTCTCTAGACTTACTGGAAGATTTGTAACACCTTTATCATCAGCAAATGTAGTAAATGTATAACTCTTTACAAAGTGTGCATATTCATCTGGTGCATTAAAAGGTGGCAACACAAATATCATTGTAACACCAAAAGCTATAGCAAGAATAATATATAAGTTTTCAATTCTTTCTTTAATATTATCTTTAAGCTTATGTACCAAATAAAAAACAACTGCTAAAGGCAATATTACTACTGCTACATCTAGAATATATAGTAAAAAATAAAAAGTGAGCATAAATATAAAAAACACACTAATAGATAGAATTATAAAGTCTCGTATCTTAAAACTATCTTTAGTACCATTATATTTATTCACAAAATAACTAATATAAACTAGAGATAATACACTTAAAATAAAACAAATAACAAAATATACTAGAGACATTATGTTTAAACTACCAAGTATTACATCTTTTTTTGACACACTATGTAGAAACACATTATCATCTACACCAGTTTTGTCTTCGACAATTTTGCCTGTGTTATCTGTAACTATAATATCTCCATTATACTCAATTTTAATATCATCAATTACACTTGCCTCTATATTAACATTATCTAAATTTTCAAATTGAATTGTTGTCTCATTTTCATTAATTAAAATTTCATCTATTTGAGATTCATCTGAAATTTCAACATTATAAGTAATAGCATCTCTAGCAAAGTTTGCAATACTTAACTCAATAGTTGCTAAAGCTGCTATTATTAATGCTAGAAGACAAATAATTAGTTTCTTTTTCATATATATCTCCTTTATTTATCTTCTTTTCCACCTTTAAAAAATTTCTTTATTCTATTTTTTACATTTACACAAGAAAATACAATTCCCACCATAAACTTCATATTGTGTCTTCTAAAGAACAATGTTATTTTTTCAGGAGTTGAAGCCCATGTGGCATCATATAAATGTTTCATACATGTATTTTCTGAGAATAAATTATCTTGATAATCATAACTTAATGGATAAAAATAATCTCTTGGATATACAACAACATCACCATTAAAGAAATATTGTATTTCCTTTTTATTCTCATCAAAGCCATATTTTTCTAATTCTTTAGTAATTAAAGCTGGTATTGTAATACTATAAATATTTTCTTTATCAAATTTTTCTAAAGAATCATATACAGCAATCATATCATCAATAAATTTTTCGTGAGGTCTCTTTGCACCAAGAACTGCTGCATTAACTTTTCCTGAATCCTCTACCCCTAAAAATACTTCATTCTTTGTAATATGTGAAATATCTTTAGTTACTTCTATATCTGTATCAAAGTATATTCCGCCATACTCAGATAAAGCTTTAAGACGAGCATAATCTGCAACAAAAGCCCATTTTTTATTTTCATAAGCTTGTCTTACAAATTCATTTTGATTAAAATCAAAATTTGACTCTGTCCATAGTTTTATTTCATAGTCTGGTAAAAATTTTTTCCAAGTTTTTATACATTTTTTAGCTACTTTAGATAGTTTTCTTGGTCCAAACCAACAGTAATGTATAATTTTTACTGGTTCATCATTCATATAAATACCTCCTAAAAAATCCAATCATTATATTGATCTTTCTTTATTATATATGCTTTTTTAGCTAAACGAGCAAGTGGAGTGTCAGAATATGAATCTGAATAAAATAACTCAACTTCATAATCTTTAACTTCCTCATTTAACCTTACGACTTTTTGTTCTCCTTTGCAATTTTGAGATAAAAATTTGCCTGTCTTTTTATCTACATCAGTTGCAATTAATTTCTCTACTCCTAATTGTTTACAAATTCCTTCTAGTAAAAAATATGGAGACGCAGAAATAACAACATTTGGATTATTTGTATTTTTTAATATATCATATCGAATATCCTTTTTTCTTTCATCATCCCAAAACTTTTCTATTTCTTCATCAATATTTTTATATACTTTTAAAAATAAGAAAAACTTTTCTTTAAAGAATTCTAGTTTTTTAATTCCAAGCTTATATAATATAAATGCATAAGCCTGTAGTGGTAAATATTTAACTATACTAAAGTGTTTTTTTAAAGTATAAAAATAAAACTCTACACTACTATCTTTCTTATAAATCGTTTTATCAAAATCAAATACGTCTATTATATTCATATTTCACCTTTATAATATATAAATTATTCCAAACATAGAAAGAGCATATATTACTCCAATAGCAAGCAATGATTTATCATGTAAAATTACATCTACTGGATCTCCAAATGAATTACCTTCTACATTTAAGCTATATTTCATTAAAATAACCATAATAAAAGGAACAGTCCAAATCATCAAGTTATTTCCAAGTTTATTAATTGTTGTTGGATCTACAGCCCATAATGCATAAAATACAATACATAACCCCAAAAAAACATACATGTTCTTATCTAAAAACTCTTTTGTATAGTACTTTAATACTTTTCTTGATTTATCACCTTGCTTAATTATTTCATTTCTTCTCTTACCAAGACCCATATAGAATGATGCAGAGATAACAGTTAAATACATCCAATTAGAAACAGTTAGATTTATTATTTGAGCACCATATACTACTCTAATGAAGAACCCCGAAACAAGTATTACTATGTCTACAATTGGAACATTTTTAAGTCCAAACGAATAGAAAACATTAAGTAATAAATAAACACCTAAAAGTAGTAAAGTAATCCAATGTTCAAATCCAATAAAATAGCTTAGTCCTAATACAATTAAAGTAAGTACTATAAGAATTATTATTCCTTCAACTTTACTAACTTTGCCACTTGCAAATGGTCTGTTCTTTTTTACAGGATGCTTTTTGTCATTTTCTATATCTTTTAAATCATTTATAATGTAAACAATTGATGCTGTTAGACAAAAGGCAATAAAGCCTAACACTGTTGTTTTTAACTTTGAAAGATTTAATAATTCTGAACTAAATACAAGTGGAAGCAGAACCAAAAAATTTTTCAAATAATGATTTACTCTAAGTAATTTAAAGTAATTTTTTATTTTTTCCATTTTTTCCCCCTAGTATACAATTTGCCAATTATATATAAATGTTTCTTGACTATCATTTTTCTCTACTAAAGTGTAATCTATATTTGCATCTTCAATATTAAATAAAATTCCAACTTTAGGTGAATTTAATGATATATCCTTGTTATCGCTTTCTTTTAATACATTAATTTCTGAAGATATTCCTCTAAACACTTTAATATCATCCACTCTAAGCTTACAATATAAATAATTATTTGAAATAGTTGTAGCAAACAATAAAACAAATGCTAGAGCAGATAAATATTTTCCAATTTTTTTATTTGAAGTGTTAAATAAGAAAAATAAATTAAATATAGCAATCTCAGTAAGTATCCATAATTGAGGAGAATATCTAGCCCACCATGCTTCTTCAAGTAAAACTGTAGTAAGAATGATAGGAATAAGTAATACACAAATAATTGTAAATACAGCTTTGTCTTTTTTAAATATAAATATCATACTAATAACAATTGTAACAAGTGATAATACAAATATTGCACTATACAAGGCACCATATCCACCTATTCTTGAATCAGGTAATCTCATATTTTCAAGTTCAAAATCCTCAATTGTAAATGGTATTTTTAATTGAGGATCATCTCCTGATTCATATGTAATATTTTCAGTTTTTGCAAAAAGTGATTCAAATAGTTTTACAAATCTGTTTTTGCTTCCAAATGATTCTGGTTGCATAGTAGTTACTATATCTACTTTCCCTTCACCAGCTAATGGATAAAGCGGATTTTTATAAAAAATTGTATTCTTCACATATGAAGATGCACCAACAAGCAATATTCCAATTATTACAATTAATGCAAATAATGCAGTTTGCACAAAGAAGTACTTCCAAAATTTTTCCACTTTTTTATTTATAATTAAATCTAAAATATAAAAAGGTATAGTAAATAAGCATGCAAAAAATGCTCCAGTAAATTTTATATTCATAACAAAAATAATAATTGAAGCAACTAGTAACCATTTTTCTGTTTTAGATATTAATTCAATGCTATCATCATATAGAACTAACAAAGCTAATACTAGCATATAAATATATAAAGCCATTATTCCATCAACATAATACGTAAACAATTGCGCTAGAACTAATGGATTAAATGACAACACTAAGCTTAAAAGTAACGCTTGCCATTTTTTCATTTTCTTGATTGCAAAATATGCATAGGAAATGCATAAAGACGCAAAAATAGTTAAAAATGTTATAACTTTTCCTGATTCAATATTTCCTGTAATATAATAAATTGAAGCTGCAATATTCCATGTAGCTTTTGGATAATGATTTACCCAAAGTGAATTTTTTTCATTTGAAATATTAGGTATATTCTCTTTATTAAATTCGTAATTATCTTCATACAATGGATTCCAACCATTTTTTAAACTACCTATTGCAGTTTTATGATATGTATTTCCATCTTCAGATAAATCATAAACATTACTTGCAAAAATAGTTAATATAACAAATATTAAAAAAGCACTCAAAATACAAATTGAATTTCTTTTAATACTATATTTCTTATCTCTTAATACCATAAATAATATAATTGATAATATTGCAGAAAAAACAACATTAAATCCATTTATTGCAACATTCAAGAATTGCAAAGCTGTTGTACTTAAAATATTAATACATATAAAAAATAAAGTGATTATTCCTAAATCTAATATAAATGGTGTTGTATTTTCATCTTTTAAAACTTCTTTAATTTTCAATTTTTTCACCTCTGTTGTCATCTCTATTAAAAATAAATAATTTGCTCATAACATAATTGGCTATTATTACTACAATATTAGCTAATACTTTAGTTAAAATGTCATTAATCCCCATTAAAGTAACTCCAATATACATAATTAAAACATCTATTCCTAATGATAGAATTCTAGCCACAAAAAACGATATCATTTCTTTTAAAAATGCTTTTTTAGTATCAGTAACACTATCAAAAACATATAATTTATTTGTTACATAAGCAAATACTACAGCGATAATCCAAGCAATGACATTACTTATCATATAATTTATACCTGTAATATTTATTAGCTTATATGAAACAATATTTACAAGTACAGTAAGTGCTCCAAAGAATAAATAAAGCCATACTTCTCTATGATTATAATATAAGTTTGCAAGTGGTTTTAAAAACTTTGGCTTACCTATAAAATCTACTATTTTATCTATAATATTTTTCTTTTCTATAACTTTTTCTTTCATTTTATACCTACTTTATTCCATTAGAAGAATATATTATAGCTATTTTTCTATAATATCTTTTCTTTCGAAGTAATTTTTTAATTTTATTTTTATTACCAGATAAGATATATTCAAACATCTTCTGATTATAATAGTTTTTTATAAATCCTTGAGTCTTAAAGTCTTTTAATAAATAACTATTATTTTTCATAACTTCAATAACCATTTTACTTAATACCAAAAATGAATCTATTAATTCATCTTTATTTTCAGATAATATTATTTTTTCAAGTATCTCTTCATAATACCTTCTAGTAAATAACATATATTTAGCTTTTTCTTTTTCATCTTCTAATATATTAAGTTTATCTATATTTTCAAATGCTATTTGCAAAGCTTTAATAATATTCAACTTTTCGACACCATATTCCTGATTCATTATTGAATTACTATTTTGCAAATAATAATAATACACTTTATTAATATAGCCAATGTTTTTTGATTTTAAATAAACAACAGGAATAGTTGCTAAATCTTCATAGTTAATATCTTCTGGAAACTTAATTCCATCAAATAATTCTTTTTTAAATATTTTATTAACTGAAGATGCAACCATCATAACATCAAAGCAAGATAATCTTACATCTTCTATCAAGCTATTTCTTCCAGGTATAAGCAAAAGGTTATTTTCACTCTCATCAACAGATTCAACATCACAAATAACAAGATCTCTATCATTAGCATCTATTTCTAAAAACATATCATAATACATATTTTCATTGATATAATCATCAGAATCAACAAAAGTAATATATCTTCCTTTAGCCTCTCTTATTCCAAGATTTCTAGTTGCTCCTCTTCCTCGGTTTTCTTGTTTAATATATCTTATAAAGGAAATATCACTATATGATTGAATTATTTCATCTGTGTTTCCTTTAGATCCGTCATTAATAACAATAATTTCTACTCTTTTATTTAACACCTCAATAGCTTTAATAATAGAGTCTATACATTTTTTTAAATATTTTTCTGTATTATATACAGGTACAATAATAGATAAACTTATACCATTCATATTTACTCCCAACTCTCGATAAAATCTTTTAACCTTTCTTCTACAAATTTATCATAGTCTTCTTTCCATTCTCTATACAATCTAATAATTTCATCTCTATTTTCGATTGCATCTTTAGCTTTCTGAGCAATTTCATTAATATCGTCTTCACTATGAACAACTAAATAATCATATAATTTAGAACCTCTGAAATAGTGATGATTATCTCCTGTTAAACATGGAACACCTAGTTCTAAACTTTCAAGAGGAAGAACCGGTGAACATTCAGTAAATGTTACATATAAATTAACATCGTTTTGTGCCATTCTATCTAGTAAATCTTGTCTTTTCATATATTTTAAGTTCCTATCAACAAGATTTATATTCATAAGATCACAAAAACTATTAGATAGTTCTGTAGAAGGGCTTAAATCTACTAGTGAATTATCTATTAAAGAAGTTGCACTTAATTGATTATATGTATTTTTTTCCCATCTGCTTCCAGCAGAATAAAGTCCAATTCTATTTACTCCCTCTTTTTTCTCATATTTATTATTTGCTTTAAGTCCTTTTACGTTATTAGGAACAAAATATGAATTATATCCTTTTAGTTTATAAAACTCAGCCATACTTTCTTTTGCAAAACCAATAGAATGAGCAATACCTCTATCTAATAATTCAATAATTGAATAGAAAAAGTATGGTTCATCTCTTTGGACAAGCATAGCTTGTGCACCATGCCAGAAAAATTTAATTTTAATTTCTGAATTCAAAATGCTAATTTGTTCAGCTAAAGTTTTCCAACCAAAAGCAATAGAACTAAAAACAACTTGTTTTATATTTGCTTGCACGATAGCTTGAGCTATTTCTTTAGCAAGTGAAACACTATATATTTCCTTAATACCTATTGTGTTTTCAAACATATCACGTGTTGAATTCATTATTCCAATACTTTCAGGATTGTATATAGCTAAAATATCTTTATCTTTAAAAGAAGATATAGTATCTAAAATGTATTTTTTATCTTCTTTATCTTGTCCACCTTTTAGTATTATTCTTTTTATTTTTTCAACATGTCTAGACATATACTATTCCTCACTTTACATTTTCAAAAATTCTTCGATACTTTCAGCAGAAGATTTATCATAATCTTCTTTCCAAGCTTTATATAATTCAAAGATTTTATCTTTATTTTTAAGTGCATAGTCTACTTTTTCTTTAATTGCAATAACATCATCTTCTCTATTTACAATTAAATATTCTTCCAAAGGAGTATTCTTAAAATAATGATGATTATTACCACTAACACAAAGAGTTCCAACTTCCATTGATTCTATTGGAAGCATTGGAGCACACTCGGAAAATGTTACATATAAATTAACATCATTTTGTGCCATTCTCTTTAGAAGTTCGTTTCTAGGAACACCTTTAGTTTTTCCGTCTAAACCTATTTTAAATTTAGACATAAATACTTCAGATTCATAACTTAAAGGTAGTGAATCTATAATTGCATTATCATATAAAGACGCTGCAGCCATTTGAGTATACATGTTTTTTCTCCAGTCTAATCCTGCTGCATATAATCCTATTTTAATGTTTTTACTCTTGTTTAATTTTTTAGATTCTTCAACTTCTTTTAATAATTCATCATCTAGTCTTACTGTATTTTTCAAAAACGCAGCTTTATACCCTTGAGATAAATAGAAATTAAGTAAACTTTCTTTACAAGTACCCATAACATCAATTACGCCTTCTTTGTGAAGTTCAATCACATGAGTATTTGTTCTCCAGTTTATTTCATCTACAACTTGAGAATGAGATCCATGCCAAAAGCTTTTCAGCTTAATTTGTGGATTTCTCTTTCTAAGCTCTCTAGCTAGTTTTTCCCATCCATCTACAAATGCGCTAAAAATAACTTGTTTAGGGTTTAACTCCAATATTTTTGAACAAACTTTTTCAACTTCAGAATTTGAATTTAATTCTTGTAATGGTACAAGGTTTGTAAATAATTCTTTTGTTGCAGAAGTTACACCCATCCAATTTGGATTATGAATAATTATATAATCTATATTTTTTTCATATTTACTCAACACATTTATTGTTTCTTCAATTTGATCTTTAGCAGCTTTTTTATCTGTAGCAATACCAGCTTTAAGCATAAAATTATACTTTTTTCTTCCTATATTAACTCTCCAAGTATCTATTAAAGAGTTAAAATATACAGTGGCTGCTCCACCATATTTTTTAAAAGAATTAAGTTTTCTTTTAACCTTTTTAGACATAGGTTCATCTTTATACATTACAAGTTTAGTATTTTCTGAAAATCTTTTTCCATGTTTTTCATAATCTAGTGGAAAGAAATAGTCATAAGGATATATAAATGAATTATTGTCCAGCTTAACTAGACTTGTATATATTTTAGACAAATTCACTCCAACCGCTTTAGACATAACCTCAGTTATATTATCTACATTTTCATTTTCTATAATTTCTATTGCTTTGTTAATGTACACATTATCTTTTTCTTTTACATATATAAGTGAAGATGAAATTGTATTTTCAGTATCAAAACCCATAAAAAAATTATTAGTTAATACTTGTCTCATTTCACCTACGAGCTCACATTTTGAAAAAATATTTAATCCTTCATGTTCACGTGCATATAATAGTCTAAGATAATCCTCATAAAGAGAATTATCTTTTCCTATTTTAGCTTTAGATTCCATTTCACGAATATCTGCATATTCAATTTCTACATCATCTAAAGCTTTAAATTTATTAACAAAAACATCATCATTATTAAAAAAAGTTATTTTAATCATATTCACCACTTCATTATTTGTTTCTAGAGTTCATTATATCTCTATAGAATTTATACTTCCACATCTTATTTCCAATAACATTTTTAAGTGGAAGTTTAGGAGCATCCGGATTTATATATTCATCCCTATCTGATTCAAAGAATAAAACATTAATTCTTTCTGCAAGATTTAAGTCACCTTTGATATCATCTGGATTTATATTAGTACCACTTTGGATTTTCTCCTTTATTATATTTAACATATTTGTTTTCATATTTTCTACAGTAAATCCATTTAATATTTTTGTTCTACAATTTTTCTTAAGTTCATCGCCTTTGTCTAGTACTTCTATAATTGCATCAACATAAGCATTTATTTCTTCTTCAGAATAATTATAGTTATTAATATCTACATTTGGATTTTGATATAATTTTACTATTTTTCCAACGTTTGAATCTACTAATTCTTTTTGTCCACCTACATCAGCAGTAACTACAGGAACCCCCATAGATAATGATTCATATGTAGTTAAAGCTAAGCCTTCAATCATTGAACAAATTAATGTAAGATCACATAATTTGTAGTAAGGTCTAACGTCATTTTTTACTCCAAGGCAAGCGATATTATCTGCAATTCCATAAGCTTGAGCTTTTTCTTTAACAGCAGGTAGCATGTCTCCATCACCTACTACAACAAAACCAATATCATTTCTTCTCTTACATAAGTACTTCAAAATTTCAACCATAAGCATTGGTCTCTTTTGTTCTGCAATTCTACATGTGAACAAAACTTTTTTCTTACCTTCAAGTTTCTTTAATTCTTCATCTTTAGGTAATTCAGTTATTTCTGGATCAAACTTATCATGTTCTGTTCCAATATAAACAACATCAATATTGTCTTTCTGTTTATGCATATCTTTTTTCATAATATCTATTAAATATGCTGAACATGTATATGTGTGATCTAAATATTTTTCAACGGCAACAGAATCTCTTGGATATCCTCCATCTCTCCAGTGCCATTCCTCCATATGTACATAATCTATTATTGGTAATTCTGGATACATACATTTTATCCATGGTAACATATAATATCCTTGAATACTATTGCTTTGGAATAATAAATCATAATTTCTAGATTTAATTAGATAGCTAATAAAAGCTGGCCAATCATTTTTGTCTAAGAAAGTAGTAAGGTCAAAAATTTCTTTTGCATAATCTTCAAATTTTTGTCTCCAAACATATTCACATGGAATAGTTGTAACAATTGTTACCTCATAACCTTCTTCATGTAGTTTTTCTAAAAGATGTAAATTATATTTATCTGCTCCACCAAGTGTTAACCAAGGGAAAATACATAATATTCTCTTTTGATTTTTTTCAACTGGAATAAATGGCATTTCGAAGTCAAAATCTTTAGGATGCGCACCATAACTAATATAATCATCAGTTTTTGGAAATTGAATAGCATTTGCTTTTTCTTTAACATTTTTAGCAAGTTTTCTAATTTGTTTAAATGCTTTTTTCATAGCAGAATTATTAGAGTTAATGCTACTTAGTATTCCTTTATTGTGCCTTCTATACCAGAAAGAATAATATGACATTCTAAGTGGTGTTGCACCATTAGCAAGTAGTCTTAACCATAAAGACCAGTCTTCATATCCTTTTTCAGGAGAAATATATCCTACATCTAGTACAGCTTGTTTTCTAATTAAAGCAGTACAACATAATAAATTTTCTTTTTTCTCTTTATCTGTATCAAAAGGAGGGCACCATAAATACTCTTGTGAACCAAATCCAACAGAATTACTATACACCCAAGTGGCTTTTGGATGAGTCATCATAGCCACATAAGATGTTTCAAGTGCAGTATTATCTATTAAATCATCTGAATCTAAAATATAAATAAACTCTGCACTAGCTTTTTTAATTGCAAAATCTCTAGTTTTAATAGCATTAAGATTCTCTTCATTTCTATATAATACTATTCTTTGATCCATGTTCTTTAGCTTTTCAAGTATTTCTTGATCCTCTTTAGAACTACAATCATCAACTATAATCCATTCCCAATATGGAAATGTTTGATTAAAAACACAATTTGCAGTTTGCATTATATAATCTTTTGCATTATAGTATGACGTAATAATACTAATTAGAGGTTTTTCTATTTTTACATTTATATCTCTTTCTAGTACTTTTCCTGGTTCTTTTGAGAAATCAAAAAATTTTAATTCATTCATATTATCATACTCCTTTACTTATTTTTTCTATTTATTATGTTTGATACTTTCTTTGAAATTTTATATGTTCTACTTCCATAAATTGCTTGAAGTTTTTCATTTAAATCATCTATTTTTTCAAGATAACTTGGTATCTTACTATTTTCCTCTTTAAAGTATTCAATTGTCTTTTCATACTCATCTATCTTTTCTGCTACATAATGATTTACATTTAAGAAACTAGTTAATACTTCTTGAACATCATATACTACTTTTTTAGAGTCAAGTATAAATATATTATTGTTTATATCTAATTTTTCTTTTGCTAATTTGTAATTAGCATTTACTATTTCAAGTTCACTTTCTGAAGTAACATTCAATATGTCTTCAATTATTTCTTCTTCGTCTCTTGCATCAATTGCACTAGTCGAAAAATTCCCTTCTATACATTTTCCTAAATTTTTCGGAGTAACAAAATCTCTTACTGAATCTTTAGAAACAATTAAAGCTAATGTTTTAGATGCAATAGCATCAATTATACATCTTCCAACTCCTGCAACTATAAAAGATTTATGCATTACTTCAGGGACATTGCTAATTTGCCCTAAAAAAGTACAATCTTTAATATTATTATCTTCAATGTACTTTTCTATTACCTCCCTGCTATCGCCGTCTCCAGCAATTTGCAATTTAAATGCATTATTTTTTTCTTTAAGCTTTTTATAAAAATCTATTGTATGGAAAAGAGATTCTTCTTTTTCCTTAGCAAGTCTTCCAATAGATAAAAATATTTTTTCGTTACTATCTACAATTTTCTCTTCTTCAAACAAAGAAAAGTCAATGCTATTAGGGCAAACAATAATTTTATCCATATCTAAATTGTATCTTTTTGCACAATAATCTTTAGCAACTTGAGTAATAGCAACAATTTTTGATGCATTTTTAAAATACAATGGGAATAATTCATTAAATATAGGATATTGTTTACAATACCAATTAAATATATTTAATTCATCTTCTCGTATTATTAAATCATAACCTGTATGTAAATATGCAACATAAGGTACGTTTGTATATGTGCATGCATACAACATATATTGCATACATGGAAATTGATTAATATGTACTTGAGTAATTTGTTCTTCATTAATAATATTAATTAATTCTTTAACTATACCACCATCAATACAATTTCTTAGGGGAAATTTAAAATCTATAAATTTTGCTCCAATTTCCACTACTTTATTAGAGTATATTCCTTCTTCTGCAAGAACAACACACTCCACTCCTTGTTTAGTCAAAGCAGCGACTTGGTTTAAAACCGCAGTTTCAACACCACCAATTCCCATCTTTTCTAAACATATTAATACTTTTTCTAATTTCATATATATAACACCTCTTGTTAAGGACTATATAATTCCTTGTTCTTTAAGGTAAGCGTCTGTTACATCATCAACAGTTCCATCCATAATCATATGGCCTTCTTTAATCCAAACAGCTCTATCACAAAAGCTTTTAACTTGTTGAATATTGTGTGATACAAACACCATAGTTTTTCCTTGTGCTTTTAGCTCTTTCATCTTTTCTAAACATTTTTGTTGGAAATGTGCATCCCCAACAGCTAAAATTTCATCTATTAATAATATTTCTGCTTGCACATTAACGGCAATAGAAAATGCAAGTCTCATATACATACCAGATGAATAAGTTCTAACTGGAGTTTCTATAAATTCTCCCAGCTCACTAAACTCGATTATTTGATCAATGATAGGATCAACATCTTTTTTTCCAAGTCCATACATTGATGCGTTAAAATAAATATTTTCTCTTCCTGTAAAGTCAGTATTAAATCCAGCGCCAAGCTCAATCATAGAAGATACTTTACCATTTATTTCTATTTTTCCTTTTTCAGGATATATAATTTGATTTAAAAGTTTTAATAATGTAGATTTTCCACAACCATTAACTCCTATTAAAGCAACAGATTGTCCTCTTTTAATATCTAAGTTAATGTCATGTAAAACTACGTGTTTTCTTTTTTTATTTCTTCCTAAATGTCCTATTTTTTCTTTTAGGAAATATGATTTATCTTCATATACTGTAAATTCTTTAGTAACGTTTTTTACAGATATTGCTATGTCATTATTTTTCTTAGCCATATTAAACCTCCTCTGCAAAACGTCTTTGTAATCTGTTAAATATTAACCAGCCAACTATACAAAAAACTACAGATGCTCCAAATACAATTCCTAAATTTTGGAAATCTGGTAATTGTTTATTATATAATAAATCTTTATATCCTGTAAGTATTGTTACCATTGGGTTTAATCTATATAAACTTTGCCATTTTTCAGGTACCATAGAAATATCATACAATATAGGAGATGCATACATCCATATCATAAGAATTGGTGTCATCATATATTGAACATCTCTTACATATACATTTATTGCTCCTAATATAAGTATCAATGCAAAAGCAAATACAACTTGTACAAGCATTACAAGTGGTAGCATTAATGCATACCATGAAAGTCCTACACCAGATACTAAAATTGCTATTATTGTTACAATAAGTGAAAAGCAATATTGTATTGTGTAACTAATAACTACCGAAAGAGGTAATACTTCCCTTGGGAAATAAACCTTCTTAATTATACTTGCATTATTTGATACGCAAGTTGTTCCTACCATTAACATACTATTAAATGCATTCCATGGCATTAACATTATGAATAAATATATAGGATAGTGTGCAATGTTATTTTTAAATACAAACTGAAAAACAACAGAATAGATAACTAGCATAAATAATGGATTAAGTAATGTCCATAAAAATCCAAAAATTGAGCCTTTATATCTACCATTTATGTCTTGCTTTACTAGAGTTATTAACATATGTCTATATTTAAAAATCTCTTTAAATTTATCAATAATTTTCATACTATACTCCCTTTCTTAAATCTTCTTTTGTTATAATCATAAAATTATTATATTTTGCTTAGACATTACATCCAAATTATATCATATCAAATATAAATTTAAAAGCATTTTAGACAAAAAACAGCCCCAAAACTAGAGTAAAATTGAAAGTTTTTGAAAGCTATCAAAAAGCTATCACAAATCGTTCACAAAACATTTTAAGTCGCTTCATAGAATTCACTTGTAATACATTACATAAAAGATGTTTATTTACATAAAAAAGAACATGCATTTGCATGTTCTCTATTATACAAAAAGTTAAATTAAAGCCATAAATTCTTCTTGAATTTTGTCTCTATCTTCTTCTGTTACTCCTTCAAATCTTGCTGTAATATTTGGTCCTGTATTTGAAGCACGAACTAAAGCCCAACCGTTATCAAATTCTGCTCTAACTCCATCTATATCATTTACTTGATAGCCTTTTTGTCTACAATATTCTTTAACTTTTTCAATCACTTTAAACTTTTCGTCATCAGTAGATTTAATAATTATTTCTGGAGAAGCATAATAACGTTTAACACCATCAAGAAGATGAGATAAAGATTTATCTGTTTTTGAAAGTATTTCTACAAGTCTTAAGCCTGCATAAAGTCCATCATCTATATTATCCCATTTATCTCTGAAAAATACATGTCCTGAAAGTTCACTACCAAATGCAAAGTCTCCTTCTCTCATTTTAGCTTTCATATATGAGTTACCTGTTCTATAGCATACTGGAATTCCACCAAGTCTTTCAACTTCGTCTGCTAAAGATTTAGAACATTTAACATCAAACAAAGCATGTTTGTTTTGTACTTTAGACATAATGTCTCTCCAAATAATGATAGCATAAAAATCTATGAAAATCATATTACCATTTTCATCAATTACTCCTACTCTATCACCATCTCCATCAATTCCTATACCTAAATCTGCACCAGTTTCAAGCACTTTAGCCTTAAGATCAGCATTATTCGCTTCAACTGATGGATCTGGATGATGGTTAGGAAATTCTGGATTTGAATCTATATAAAGTGGTACAAGTTCAACATTATCAAACATTCCATAAACTTCTTTAGCAATGATTGATGCTGTACCATTTGCAGTATCTACTACAACTTTAATCTTTCTATCTCCTAAACTAATTGACTCTTTAATTGCTTTTAAGTATTCATTTTTAATATCATAAGTTGAAACTGAACCTTCTCCATTTTTAAATTTTCCTTCTTCAATAAATACTCTAAAATCTTGAATCATTTGTCCACAAGCATTTCCAAAATCATCAAAAGCAATTTTAAAGCCATTATATTCTTTTGGATTATGAGATGCTGTAATCATAACACCAGGATCTATTCCTAAGAATTTTTGTCCATAGTAATACATTGGTGTTGTACAAAGACCTAAGAATACTACATCAACACCAGTAGAAGTAATACCTTCAATAAGTGCATCAGATAGTGGTTCACTAGAAGTTCTGTTATCATGTCCAACTAAACATTTTGTATATCCTTTCTCTTGAATATATGAACCAAAACCAAGGCCTATTGTGTAAGCGATATCTTCATTTAAGTCCTGTCCATAAACTGCTCTAATATCATATCCTCTAAATATATTAGGGCTGATATTTTTGTAAATATTATATTTGCTCATAAAATTTCACCTCGACAAGATTATATCACAACAAATTATAATTAGTAAAGATACCTATTGTGAATCTTTTGTGATAAAAAAAGCAATAGAAAAAATCTATTGCTTAAAAATCCACATGAACATTTACAACTTCTTGTATCTTTTGTTTTTCTCCATCAAAATTATAAATATCAAAATATTCATTTGTTATCTCTTTTACCATGTTTGCAAGATAGTACCCTTCTCCACCATGTTCAACAATTGCAACAACGGCAATTTTAGGGTTGTTATATGGTGCAAAGCCTACAAATATTGCATTGTTTGCTCCACTTGCTACTTGAGCAGTACCAGTTTTTCCGGCCACTTCAACTCTACTATCTGCAAAAATATCTGCAGCTGTACCACCATTTTCTGTAGTAACAGCATACATTCCTTCTTTAACAGCATTAATATATGATGGATCAATTTCTAAATCTCTAGGCTGAAAATCTACACCTGTAAATTCTTTTGTATAATTTGCCAGTTCACTTAATGGCACAGAATTAATATCATCTCCAACATTTTTAATTAAAGATACTTTATTTAACGTACCACCATTTGCAATAGTAGAAATATAATTTGCAAGTTGTATAGGAGTAAATAGATTTGTATTTTGTCCAATTGATGCTGAAAGCGTGTCACCAAGTGACCATTCATTAACACCATCGCCTGCTATATTTCCCTTTGCCTCTCCTGATAGTTCTATTCCTGTTTTAGATCCAAGTCCAAAGTTTTTAGCCCATTGAACAATGTTAGCAATACCAATTCTTCTTCCAACCTCATAAAAATAGCAGTTACAAGAGCCTTTTAATGCACCCGCAAGATTAATCGAACCATGTGTAATTTGATGTGCTGTATAAATCCAACATTTTGGCTTATACGCATAAGGGTATTCTCCAGGATCAGTATAATACTCATCCACATATATTCCACCAGATTCAAGTCCAGCAATTCCCATTAACATCTTATATGTAGAACCTGGTGAATACGTACCAGAAATTGCTCTATTAAACATTGGCTTTTGTGCATCAGATATTAATGAATTCCATTCGGAAGATGAAATTCCATCTACAAAACTATTGATATTATATTCTGGATAAGAAGCTATAGCTAGTACTTCTCCAGTTTCAACATCTAAAACAACACAACTTCCAGATTGTGCTTCATAAATTGGTTCTTTACCATATCCTCCTGTTTGAAGATTCCATAAAGTATTTTTAAGAGCATTTTCAACTACATTTTGAATTCTATAATCTATAGTTAAAGTTACATCTTTACCTGAAGAAGCCTCAGCAATAATTTGCTCACTAGATACATTTCCTAAAGAGTCTGTAACAACCTTCTTTACTCCATCTACACCCTTTAAGTATTTTTCCATAGATTCTTCAACTCCAGACTTACCAATCATACTATTAATTGTATATCCTTCATCTTTAGAATTATTGTATTCATCTGTATTAATCTTGCTTACATATCCTATTATATGACAAGCAAAATTATCTGAAGCATAATATCTTTGTGGAACAGATATAATATTTACACCATATAGTTCACTCTTTAATTCTTCAATTTGTGCAACAGAGTTTTTAGAAATATCTTTAGATATAACTACTCCATTAAATAACGAATATCCATTAAGATTTGCCTCATATTTAACTTTTATAACATTTATCTTATCTCTAAAATCATATTCTTCAACAGCATATTTTTTAGAATAATAATTTAATACATCTTGATATGTTGCATTTTCATCTAGTTTAATATTCTTCAAAAAAGAATTTTTGAGTTCTGCATTATTTAAATATTCTTCACTAAAATTATCACCTGAAGCATTACATGGAAATGTAGAATAAATTTTATCCCCATTTCTCTCAATAATATCTACAAGTTTTATTATTGCCTCATTTGTTTTTTCTACTCCAACTTTAGTTCTATATATTTCAACATCATAAGTTAATCTATTTGTAGCAAGCAATACACCATTTCTATCATAAATTTCACCACGAGAAGCAGCAATACTTTCAGTTCTTACAATTTTATTTTCTGCTTGTTCTCTATATGAAACACCATTTATTACTTGAAGATTAAAAAGTTGAATTAGAAAAACTAGCGCTATTATGCACAAAATAAAAGAAAGCACAAGTTCTCTATTTTCCAATATCTCCATTATCTTTTCTAATTTCGATTTTAAAAATTCCAAACTTGCACCTCCTCTACCAGTAAATATTATCTTCTTTCTTTTCTAATAATACATTTATTTTACCAAAAACAAATGCAAACACACTAACAATAGCTATATTTAGCAATACTGTGACAAGTAAATCTCCAACAAAATGCATAAAACTAATATACCTTGTTGCCATAGCCATTGTCTTTATATATTCTATTATTTCTAATATAGTAACTCCACCAGCTGTTAAAATAACAGCTGAGAATACATTTTCTTTCATATAACTATCACTAACATACCCAACTACTGCACCAAGTATACTATAAACTATAGTATAAAAACCAGGCACTCCAAATAGTAAATCTGTAACAAAGCCAAGTAGTAATGAATAAAATGCTGTAGAATATATATTTGTATACATACCAACTAATATAACAGAAATAATTAACACATTTGGTTTAAATCCAAATAGTGAGATATCATTAAATACGAATAATTGTAATAGCAATGATATTATAAAAAGCAAAATTGTAATTATTGTTTTTATTACACTCTTCATAAGCACCTCTAATTAATAATTACAGCAACCTCAGATATTTTAGAAATATCCACACAAGGTTCAACAAGAGCATATCTATTTACATCATTTTTACTATTTACAACTTCAATTATTTTACCAACTGGAATTGAACTAGGATATTTCACTCCTATTCCAGATGTATATAACATATCTGATACAGCTATTTCTGTGTCTAATGGTATGTATGTTAATTTTAATTTATTTTGAGATTTAAGCTCTAAATCTCCATTTACAACAGCAGGTTCGTTAATAGTACTAATATTAACACTAACTGATGTTGAAACATCTAATATTGTTGTGACAGTAGCAGTAGTTTCGCTTACACTAGATATATAGCCTACTAGTCCATCTTTATGTACTACTGTTTGATCTACTTGTACACCATCATTTGTACCAACATTAATAGTAAATGTTTGAGTCCAATTATCATGTTCACGATAAACAATTTTTCCCATCACTGTTTTATAATGTTGATACTCTTTTTTTATATCAAGCATTTCTTTTAGCATTTGATTATCATCAAGTATCTTTTGAGACTCTAATGCTTGAATTTCTAATTCTTCTTTTTGTTTCTTTAACTCTTCATATTCAGCTTTTAATGTTTCTAAATCCATAGAACCGATATCATCTTTATTAAACAAATCATAAACTACAATAATAGGTTTAGATATCACAGTTGCTACTTTTGATACTACTTTATTATTACTATTTCTAAAGAAAAAAGCAACAAACATAATTACTAAAACAATAAAGACTGCAATAAAGATTAATTTCTTTTTTCTTTTTTGTACATTATCTGAAAAATCTATTCCGTAATCCACTCGCATCTATCCTTTTTCTATCATTTATATTATTCAACTATACAAAGATTGTATTCTATAGTCTTTTACTTTTAACTGATTTTTTAAGCAAATCTATGTTGTCTAGACTCATTGCGACACCTCTAGATACACATTCACTTGGATTTTCAGCTATAAATACAGGAATTCCTGTTTGTTCACTAATATATCTATCTAAATTTTTAAGAAGAGAACCACTACCACATAGAACTATTCCTTTGCTCATAACATCTGAAGATAGTTCTGGTGGTGTATTTTCTAAAGTAGTTTTAATTGCTTTAAGTATAATCTCTAAAGATCCAGAAATTGCTTCATTTACATCTTTTGTGGTAATTGATACAGTTTCTGGTAAACCTGTAGAAAGATTTCTTCCTTTAACGCTCATTTTCTCTTCAGTCATTGCAGAACTTGCAGACCCAATTTGTCTTTTAACTTCTTCTGCTTCAGTAAGACCAATTAAAACATTAAATCTATTTCTAATATACTCTACAATATCACTATCTAATTTATCTCCTGCAACTCTTACAGAATTTTCTGCAACTATACCTCCAAGAGATAACACAGCCATCTCAGAAGTACCTCCACCTATATCTACTATCATGCACCCTTCTGGGCGTTCTATTTGAAGACCTGCACCAATTGCTGCAGCCATAACTTCTTCAATCAAATATACAGCTTTTGCACCAACTCTATATCCAACACCTTCAACCGCTCTTTCCTCTACATCTGTAATGTTTGAAGGAATTGTAATTATTACTCTTGGCTTATAAAATAAAGACTTTGGAACAACTCTATATACTAAATTTTGCACAAGCATTCTAGTTGCTTCAAAATCTGCTATAATACCATCTTTTAATGGTCTTACAGCTACAATATTGTCTGGAGTTCTACCAAGCATTTCCTTTGCTTGATTTCCAACAGCTAATATTTCTCCTGTTACTTTGTTTATTGCTACGACTGTAGGTTCAGACAACACAGTACCTCTTCCTCTAACACTAATTCTAGTGTATGAAGTACCTAAGTCTATACCTATTTCTTTTGACATTGATTTCATACTACTTCTCCTCTTTTATTATTTTGCTATATTTTTAACCATCCTGTAATCCATTTTGCAAGTACTGCAAAAAGTACAAGACCAATCACTCCACCAATATTAATAATGCATGTAAATCCAAGTGTAAGAGTCATTACTCCAAGATTCATAACAAATGGATCAAATCCTATATGGCCACCTAAAGATAGCCAATTAAATTGAGTTCCAACACATGCTTGACCTACAAATACACCTACTATTAGTCCTAGTAGACAAAGTATTAATATTAATGTTCTTCTCATATCATCAAACCTCCACGTTTAACATTTATGATTATATATCTTTTTACCATTTATTTCAAGTTATTTACTCGTCCAATTATGACATCCTCTTCTATTTTTTCTAATTTAACATTTACAAGTTTCCCAAATACATTTTCTTCACTATCAAATTTTACCATAACATAGTTAGATGTATATCCTTGAGCAATATTTCCTTTTTGTGATTCTACAAGTACATCTTCATTTTTTCCAATCATATTTGATATGAATTTTTGTTTATGTTCTTTGGCAAGACTAATTAATCTCTCACTTCTATCATGTGCTACATTGCCATCCACTTGGTTTGGCATTTTAGCAGCAACAGTCCATTTTCTTTTAGAATACTTGAATGCATGTACTTCATAAAAATCTACTCTATTTACACCATCAAGTGTATTTTGGAATTCTTCTTCTGTTTCACCTGGGAATCCTACTATAATATCACAAGTAAATGCAGGATTTACAAAATTATCACGAATCTTATCTACAATATGAAAAATATCTTCTCTAGTGTAATGTCTATTCATTCTTTTTAAAACACTATTATCTAGACTTTGTACAGAAATATGAAAATGTGGACAAAGTTTAGGAATACTAGCAAGTCTTACTATATTTTCATCTGTTAAAACTCTAGGCTCTATTGAGCCAAGTCTAATTCTTTTTAGTCCTTCAACTTTTGAAACTTCATCAATTACATCTATCAAATTAATAGTACTATCTTCAAGTTCTTTTCCATATGAGGCAATTTCTATTCCAACAAGAACTATTTCGCCAACACCAGAAGCAACCAAAGATTTTACTTCAGAAATAATACTATCTATACTTCTACTTCTTATACGTCCTCTAACATATGGAATAATACAATATGTACAGAAATTATTACATCCATCTTGTATTTTAATACTTTCTCTAACTTCTCTACCTATTACTAATTTATCCTCTTGAATATATCTTTTTATTTCACCAATATTTGATACTTTATATAATGATTTAACGTTTTCTTTTTTATTATCTTTTTCATTAATATATTTTTCTACAGTTTCTACTACATTGTTTTTTTCTTGGTTACCAATTATTACATCTACATTTTCAAGTTTTTCATCTTTATCTATTTCTTGTGCATAACATCCAGCAAGAACAACAATTCCACCTTGCTTTTTTGCTCTACTTAAATATTGTCTAGTTTTTCTAGTAGATAAATTTGTAACACTACATGAATTAATAACATATATATCTGCTTTTTCTTCAAAGTCTACTATATCATATCCATGATCTGTAAAACTTTTCATCATTAAATCTGTTTCATATTGATTTACTTTACAACCTAATGTATAAAATGCAACTTTCATTTTTCACTCCCTATGCATACTGCTTTATATGTAACACTATATTTCCACTTTTTGTAGTCCTAACCTTTTCTCCAACTTTAAATTTTCCACATTGTCTAAAAGAAACAACATCTCCACACTCAAGAAGAGTACTTGGAAAATATTGCTCTTTATCATTAATGAATAAATGACCTTTTTCTATTTTATCCTTAGTTTGAGAACGAGAAAGAGCATATACTTCGCTAAGTATTGCATCTACTCTCATAGATGGAACAATATAGTCTTTTTCTTTATAATTTTGAGATAAAGATTCAATTTCTTGAGAATAAATATCTATAACTTTAGTTTCAACTGGAGATTTTCCAACATATACAATATTTTCTATAAAATACTTTTCAAATGATTTCATTGTAAAAAAGTATGCAATATTATCTTTAACAATTATATCTCCTAAATATTCGCGTTCTACAGATAAATTATATATAGCTCCCATAAAATCTCTATGAGCAAGTTTATCTTTAGACTCTGGTATAATTTTAATGCATACCACGTTATCTGAATATACACTATCTTCTACACCTTCCATATAATCTGGTATAAATAATATATTCTTTTTGTCTAATTCATCATTTACACCTTTTACAATATATGAAATATTAAAATGTCCTAGCGCCTCTCTTGCAAGTTTTAACTCATTTAAATCCATAAATCCTGTTATTTCAAATGAATTTTCTCTTTCAAATTTTGAAGCTTTATCTAATACACTTGCCACAAAGAATTTTTCATCTTTGTTCTGTATTCTTTCTAAATATTTTCTCTTTGAAACTTTATCTATCATAATGTAAACATTATATCAAAAAAAGTGCTATAATTCAACAAAAAAGGAGAATATTTCTATTCTCCTAAAAACTCAATTAATGCCTTTTTAACTTCGTTAATATCGTCCATTCTATTAATTTTATCTTTAACTACAGTACTATTTTTTATACCTTTCAAATACCACGCAATATGTTTTCTCATCTTTAATACTGCATTTTTTTCATATGTTTCATATTCAAGTGCATTATCTATGTGTTCTAGTATCATTGATAATCTTTCAGATTTTGTTGGAACATAGTCTTTACATTCTAAAATACTCTTAAATATCCAAGGATTCCCTTGTGCTCCACGTGCAATCATTATTCCATCACATCCTGTATATTCGAACATATGCTCAGCAGACTCAACATCTACTATATCTCCATTTCCAATTACTGGAATACTTACTGCCTCTTTAACTGCTTTAATAATGTCTAAATCTGCCTTTCCAGTATAATACTCTTCACGAGTTCTTCCGTGAACAGTGATCATTGCTACACCATATTTTTCGCATAGTTTTGCAACTTCAACTGCAGTAATAATATCATTATTAAAACCTTTTCTTGTTTTTACTGTAATTGGTTTTTTAGATACACTTGTTGCCTCTTTAATTATTTCTTCTACTTTATCTAAATGTAAAAGAAGACCAGCTCCATCGCCATTTTTCACTAGTTTTGGTGCAGGGCAACCCATATTTATATCTATTATATCTATTGAATCATCTTCATTTAACATTTCTATAGTATGTCTAATTACATCCTTATCATTACCAAATATTTGTACAACAGAAGGTCTTTCATCTTCCATTATATTAAGTATTCTATCTGTCTTAACACTTTTAAATTCAAGTGCTTTTGTACTAGCCATCTCTGTAAACGTAAGACCTGGTGAAAACTTTCTACAAATTTTTCTAAATGGTATATCTGTAACTCCAGCCATAGGTGCTAAAAATATATTATTCTTAACTTCAATATTTCCAATTTTAATTGGTTTAATATATTTTTCTAACATTTTTCATCCTTTCTAAATCTGCCTTTTAAAGAAATTAATTGTATTATAGATTAACTTTATATCATACTATAAAAAATCTATTAAAAAGCAAATATGAGCAAATATGAAGCATTATTTTATAACTTTAAGCTCTATTGCCACAACTCCGTTTTCTTCTATTTCTTCTTTAGGATAATATTGTTCCATATCCTCAGGTTTTGCTACGTCTTCCTCGTTATATCCAAGTGAAATTTTATCCCATCTTGCATATATCTCGCCAAAAGAAGATAATACATGCATATTTATTATTTCGACAGTCATAATTTCACCTGTAGAACGATTTTCTATCTCAATTATATCTCCTTTATGCATTTTTCTTCTTTTATCATCATAAATTCTCATTTCTATTGTTTTAGTTCCATTTTTTATCTTTTCAAATGGTTCTTTATTTAAATGCATATAATGTTTCATTTTTATCCTCCAATAAATAACATAAATATTATACACTATTTTTATGTAAAACGCAAAAATATAGCCAAATTAATGGCTATATTTTCAAATATGTGATGGATTAAGGCCTTTTTATTTTCCTTTCATCCCTGATTTCATCTCTGATGTTTTTCTCTTCAATAATATCAGCATCTACAATTTTTCTGTCTTCCTCTTCTTTTTCCAACTCCTTCATTATTCTTTCATACTCTTGACGCTCTTCAAACTCCCTTTCATTCTTAGTTGCTCCTTTTAAAAAGATGCAAATTAATGCAAGTATTAGGATGTATACGACAATCCCAATAATTATTTTTAAAATCATACAGATCCCTCCTTTTTAATTAAATTTGAGGTACAACATTATTAATGTAGGATTAGATTATATCACTATTTATGTCATTTTGCAATAAAAAAGATAATGATATTACTACCATTATCTAAACATTCTAGTATCATTTTTTCTAGAAGAAATATTGAGTATTATTCCAATTGCAAATCCAGATGTAAGTAAATTACTCCCACCATAACTTACAAATGGTAAAGGTACTCCAGTAATTGGTAGTAACCCTATAGTCATACCAATATTTTCTATAAAATGGAATGCAAACATTCCTGCTATTCCAACAGCTATTAAAGCTGTGAAAGAATCTTTTGCATCTCTTGATGCTTTAAGTATTCTAAGTAGCATAACTAAATAAACTACTACAACTCCACATGATGCAAAAAAGCCAAGTTCTTCAGAAATTACTGAAAATATAAAGTCTGAAGATTGAACAGGAAGATAATCATATTGAGTTTGAGAACCTTTAAGCAAACCTGTTCCAAGTAACTGTCCAGACCCAACAGCAATTTTAGATTGAATTGCATTATACCCATCTCCTAAAGGATCTAGTTCGGGATTTAAGAAAACATCAATTCTAGTTTTTGCATGGGCTGGTAAAAAGTTATAAACAGTTGGTATAAGTATTACTGCAATAACCACAGCAGCAACAATATATCTATATTTTAGTCCTAATTTATATACCATAAAAGCTGCTATCATTAAATATACAAGAGCTGTACCAAAATCTGGTTGAAGTATAATTAAAAATACAGGAAGTACAAATAGTGCTGCGATTATACATAATAATATTAAATTTTTCTTTTTGTCTGGTTTTGGTGATTCTTTATTTTCTAAATACATTGCCATAACTTTAGCAGAACACAATATATAACCTATTTTCATAAGTTCTGATGGCTGATATGAAAAACCTTGTATTAAAATCCAACTATGTGCTCCAAATATACTTGGCATAGCTAGTACAACAATAAGTAATACAAAACTTACTGCATAAATTGCATATCCTAAAAGCTCAAGAGCTCGAGTATCGACTGCCCATAAAAAGATTTCTATAGCAAACACTATACCAAACCAAATTAATTGCTTTTGATACTCTGTATTTGAGCCATCAACTTCTCCATATCCTGCACTATATATTCCAATTACTCCAATAATAACTAGAATAATAGTAGCTATTAGCAATATATAATCTGTATTTCTTAATAAATTTTTAAACAATATTAATCCTTATAAAATGCTTTATATGCAAGGTATGTCATATAAACATCATATTTAGATGTAACTTCAAAAGGTGAGTGCATTGCAAGTACTGGTGTACCACAATCTACTACTTCACATCCTTTATCTGCTAGGATGTAAGCAATAGTGCCTCCACCTCCTTTTTCAATTTTTCCTAAAGTTCCCACTTGATAAATTACATTGTTTCTATCAAAAAGTGACATTACTTCTGACATATAGCTTGCATTTGCATCACTTGCACTATATTTTCCACCAGAACCAGTATATTTTTCTACAGAAATACCACAACCTATCATACTTCCATTTTGAATATCATGAACTTCTTCATATTCGGGGTTAATTCCAGCTGTAACATCTGCAGATAAAACTCTTGAATTATAATATACTTCTAATTTATCTACGCCTAAACTATTTGTCTTTTCAATTATTTTATTAACAAACATATCAAAAGCACGAGAATTCATTGAAGTTGTTCCTATACTTCCAATTTCCTCTTTATCTACAATCATTGCAATATTTGTTTTAGAAATACTCTCTCCAAGTTCATCTGCACTATCTATTATTGCTCTAATTGTTGCATACGCACAAACTCTATCGTCTTGACCATAGCCACCAATAAGTCCTCTGTCTAATCCAATAAATTTAGTTTTTAAAGCTGGTACAAAAGATATTTCACTTCTTGCAAAATCTATTTCTTCAACTCCATATTTTTCATTTAAAAGTCTCAAAATATTTTGTTTAACTTTTTCAGATTCAGTTGAATCTTTATCTTTTAGAGAACCAACAATAACACTCATTTTTTCTGGATCAACAAAAGATTCTGCTTTATGATTCATTTGATCTTTTGCAAGATGTGGAAGTAAATCTGCAATAGTAAATACAGGATCATTTTCATCTTCTCCTATTGCAATTTTAATCTTCTCACCATCTTTGTTATACATCACACCATACATTGCAAGTGGAATAGATAACCATTGATATTTTTTAATTCCACCATAATATTGTGTTTTCATAAGAGCTGTTCCACTTTTTTCTATTAATGGCATAGGTTTAATATCTAATCTTGGACTATCTATATGTGCTCCTACTATGTTTACACCCTTAACAATATCATCATTACCTATTACTGCAACATATAATGATTTACTTTTATTAACAAAATATATTCTGTCTCCTGGCTCTAAATAATCTTTTTCTTCAATTGATATAAAGCCATTATTTTCTAAAATTTCTATTGCTTCTTCTACTGCAAGATATTCTGTTCTTGCCTTATCTAAGAATTCCATATAGCTTTTAGCATATAGGTTAGTATTTTCTAAATCTTGTTCTTCCATTGTAGAATAAACATCTTTTTTCTCATATTTTATACTCATTTTCTACCTCCTATTATTTAATTAAATAAATTTGTTTTTGCATTTTGCATAGAGGAACACCACCATCTTTTGTTACCTCTATCATTTCTTCTATAGATCCACCATTAGGTATATCTACTCTTGGCTCTAATGTATATACTCCGGTTTCAACTAGCTTCATGTTTGCACGTTTTGAATCTCTCATTGAAATTAAAGCACCAGCACCATGCACTTCGTGTCCTACAGGATGCCCTGTTGCATGTGGATAATCTCTATTAAATTCTTCTTTAATTTTTCCACGTACAATTTCATCTACTTTATATCCTTTAACTCCAGGTCTCATTGCTTCCATTCCAAGCTGTATCGATGATACTAAAGTATCAAAAACATGTTGTACTTTAGAAGGTGCAGTACTTTCACCATCTTTTAACATATATCCCATTCTTTGCATATCTGTATAAAGTACTTCTCCATCACTAAAAACCGCTTTTACACCAAAGTCATAATACACTGTGTCTCCACGTTTTATCTTTGTATTGCTTGGACTTGCGTGTCCTCCCTTTTCTAAGTTTTTTCCAACCAAAACGATAGGACAAATATCCCAAGCAAAGTCATATGAAACTATTCCAAGTTTTTCTTTGTTTTCATCCATTACCTTTTTCATAATTTTTTTAGTAGAATAGGCTATATCTAGTTCCATTTGACCTAATTTTATGCTTTCAAATGATTTATTTAATATTTCATCTGTAAGAGTAGCAAGTTTTTTTAGTCTATTTAGTGTCTCATTACTATTTTTAGATAAAATATTGTAAATATTCATTTCTGCACTTCTAACTTTTACCTTTTTGCCTGCATCTCTATATATTCCCCTAAAAATTCTTGTCATTCTTAAATAACTACTATGAGTTATAACATCTGTATTTTCATCTGACATTGTAGAATATGATACAAGCATTTTTTTAGGATAATTCAATTCTTTAAGTGATTGCGCTATTTTTTCTTTTAGTTCTGTTCCAGATGTATATACAAACACTTTAGAATATTTTTTATCTAAATCACCTATGTTTCCTTCATCTAATTTATGAACAAATATATATGCAACCTCACTTGATACTATTACATAGGTTGAAGAAAATAGATTAGGAGTTACAAATTTAGAAAAAATTCTATCTCCATTATCTCTATTTTCCATAACCCAAATTGTATTTTTATCTTTAATAGTATCTATAAAATCTTTTAACATCCAGATACAATCTCAACTGTTTGTTTTGCTATTTCTACTTCTTCGTTTGTTGGGATTACATATAATCCAATTTTAGATGAATCTTTAGATATTTTAGCTTCTTTTCCAGATGAAGCATTGTTTAATTCTTTATCTAGTTCGATACCAAGGCATTCCATATCTGATACCATATCTTCTCTCTCACAAGCATTATTTTCGCCATTTCCACCAGTAAATACTATAGCATCAACCCTATTTAGTTCTGCCATATATGCACCAATGTATTTTTTATTTCTATGAGTTTGAATTTTTCTTGCAAGTTTTGCTTGCGCATTTCCTTCACGTTCAGCTTGAATCATTTGTCTTTGATCTCCTATTCCACAAAGTCCAAGTCTTCCAGATTTTTTATTTAGTATTTCATCCATTTGTTCAGGAGTATAGTTATTGTCTTTCATTATTTTAAGAACAATTGAAGCATCTATATCTCCACATCTTGTTTCCATTACTAGTCCTTCAAGTGGAGTAAATCCCATTGAAGTATCATATGATTTACCATTTTTAATTGCACAAACAGATGCTCCACCACCTAAGTGACATACAATTGCATTTATATCTTCTTTTTTCTTTCCTAAGATTTCTTCAAGTCTTCCTAAAATATATTGGTAAGAAGTTCCATGGAATCCATATCTTCTAATTTTGTTTTCTGTATAATATTTATAGTCTATTGCATATAAATAGTTATAGTTTGGCATTGTTTGATGGAATGCAGTATCAAAAACAACAACATTTTTCTTTGATGGTGCAACCTCAACCATTGCTTTAATTCCCATTACAGCTCCAGGATTGTGTAATGGAGCAAGTTCAGATAATTCTTCTAAATCTGCTATAACTTTATCATCTACTAGTACTGAGTGAGTAAATTTATCTCCACCTTGTACAATTCTATGCCCTACTGCATATATTTCATCTAATGACTCAATTACTCCATGTTCTTTATCCATTAAAGTATCAAATAATACTTGCATACCTTCTTTATGTGTAGGCATTGCAATATCAAAATTAGATTTATATCCATCTCTAACATTATTATAAATCATATTAGATTCTGGATATCCTATCATATCACATCTTCCTTTTGCGATTACTTCTTTGTTGTTATCAAAATCAATAAGTTGATATTTGATAGTTGAACTTCCACAGTTAATTACTAAAATCTTCATTTAAAAACTCCTCCCTTTATTAATATTAACTAAACTATTTAGCTTGCATACATGTAACAATTATTGTTCCTACTATATCTTCTACACTGCTTCCACGAGAAAGATCGTTTACTGGTCTTTTTAAGCCTTGAGTAACAGGTCCTATAGCTAAACATCCGCCAAATCTTTGTGCCATTTTATATCCAATATTTCCAGCTTCTAAGTTAGGGAATATTAGAACATTTGCATGTCCTGCAACTTCACTTCCAGGTGCTTTAAGTTTTGCTACTTCTGGAACTAGAGCTGCATCTAGTTGGAACTCTCCATCTACTGCAAAATCTACTTGCTTTTCCTGCAACATACCAAGTACTTCATTAAGTTTATCTATTGCTTCATTTTTTGCACTACCTTTAGTAGAATATGAAAGCATTGCAACTCTAGGTTCAGTTCCTATAAGTTGTCTAAAGCTATTTGCACTTTCACAAGTAATATCTACAAGTTGCTCTTTTGTTGGGAATTCAATAAGTCCACAATCTGAAAATATTAAAACACCATTTTCTCCAAGATCAGTTTTTGGAGATTCCATTAAGAAAAATGATGAAACACTTCCAACACCTTCACGTGCTTTAATAATTTGAAGTGCAGGTCTTAAAGTATTTGCAGTTGAATGAATTGCACCACTAACAAGACCATCTGCATCTCCTGCTTTAATCATTAAAGTACCAAAGTATACTTTGTCTTTAACAGTTTCTTGTGCTTGTTCTTCTGTTACACCTTTAGCTTTTCTAAGTTCATAAAATAGATTTGCATATTCATCTTTTTTAGAAGAAGTCATATTATCCATAACTTCAACTTTGTCCCACGGCATAATAATGTTATTTTCACTACATACCTTTTCCATTTCTTCTTTGTTACCAATTAGTACTATGTCTGCATAACCACCTTCAGCTACAATTGCTGCAGCAGCTAGTACTCTTTTGTCTTCAGTTTCAGGTAGAACAATTTTTTTCTTATCCAATTTAACTTGTTCTGCCATTTTTGCAACTATTCCTTTTAGTTCCATTTAAATAATCCCCCTTTATTTAATTAGCAATTTTACCTATTTGAGACAAATTGCTAAATATATACATATAATTTATATCTGTAAAGTATAAATACTTTTGATATACCATATTAATATTTCTTGCATAAAGACCAATACATGCAACTTCATCACTTAAAACATACTCAAGATTTTGTATATTATTTGTAAGGTCCTCTACAGAGCTGTTTTTAACTTGTTCAAATGCCTGTGTAGTTTCATTATTTATATCTATATAATCTCTTAAGAATTCTACATCTGGAATATCATTAATATATATATTAGCAAGTACAAGATCATAATCTCTATTTTGTACTTTTTGTATTACCTCGTCTTTGCTTAAAGCTTCTATTTCAATATATATACCAACTTCACGTGCCATATCTTTTACATTTTGTGCAAAGTTCATTTTTTCACTATCGTCTGCATTTACTAAAAGTCTTAATGCTGCTTCAATATATCCATCACTATCTGTAGCATATATTCCATTTGAATTTTGCCACCAACCTGATGCATTCATAACATTTTTTGCACCTGCAATATCATATTTATATTTTATACTAGAATATAAAAAAGGTAAATCTATTATTTCAATAAAATTATTATCTGATTTTTTTAATAAGTCTTCTCTATTTAAAGAATACATTAAAGCCGTTCTAACTTCTTTTTTTGAAAATACTTTTGAATCTTTGTTTCCAAAGATAAATAATGTCTCTCCATCTTTATATTTTTTTACATTATATTCTTTTTTCCCAATAAGCTGCATATCATTATTACTTGTAGCAAAGAAACAATCTACTCTATCTTCGCCAAAATCTTTTATGATATCATCTAAAGAATTATATGACATTATAGTTAAACTCTCTAGATTTAAGTATCCATTATTTTTGGTTCTATTAAATGCCACATATGAATCATATGGTTCATATGTATATCCACCATTTATTTTTTCTTCATTATCCCAAACTGGGAAATCTAACTTATATACAAAGTATGGATCTACATTTGCTAAAACAAATTTAAATGTATTTTTCTCATCCATATTTTCAATAGCTTGAATATTATTAATTCTAGAAAAATATAATGAATTTTCCCCTTCATTATTTATTCTATCTATTGAATATCTAATATCATCTACTGTATATTTATATGTATCACTTAAGGTTACTTTATATTCCGTGTCTGTAATCTTTTCTATATTTTTTGCTAACATATAGTTTATATCATAATTATTTCTAATTTTAACCAAACTTGGATTAATATTTCTAAACGCGTCACTAAGTATTAAGTTATTTGTTAAGTATGCATTTGTAGTATCTAAGTTAGACAATGCAACTTTTAAACTATAATTAGTTTGAAGTGGAACATTATCTGAGGTTGTTTCATTTACATTATTAAACACTGTTTCAGATATTTTTTTATCTATTTTAGTAATCTTAATAGATAATATAGATAAAACAATTCCAGCAACTATACAAATTGCAATTATAACTTGTTTTGGAATATATATTCTCTTCTTTTCAGTATTTATTACTTTTTCTTTTTTAGGTCGTGCATACAATAATATTTCTTGTTCTTTTTTCTTTTTGGTGTGCATTTTAAGTTTAATGTTAGATATAATTGAAGAGTTATCGCTTGTAGTATTTAAAGGCGAGAAAGATTTAGCTTGTTTTTTTAAGCTAACTTTCTTTTCTTTTTTTATTCTATTTTCGTTATTTTTTCTCTTCTTTTCTAGTTGACTCTTCGTAATAGTCTTGTATCTACGAGAATCTATTATCTTAGCACTCAAAACACGACACCTAACTTTCTTAATACTATTTATATCTTGCCCAATTATATCATAAAAAGACTCAAAAAGATATACTTTTATCTTCTTGAGTCCACATTTTTAAATTTAATATATTTTTAATTAATTTTTAGGTTCAACTACGAATTTAATTCCTGTTTTGTCCTCGTTATCTATTGTTACCTCTGTGAATGCTGGAGAACAAACTAGTTCTACACCTGTTGGTGCAACAAATCCTCTTGCGATTGCTACTGCCTTTACTGCTTGGTTTATAGCCCCTGCTCCAATTGCTTGCATTTCTGCTCTTCCATTCTCTTTAACAAGACCAGCTATTGCTCCTGCTACAGAATTAGGGCTAGATTTTGCTGAAATTTTTAATATATCCATTTTCTACCTCCTATGATTTTATCTTTTGCTTAAGGAAAGATTACTCTTACCTTATTTTGATTATATATAATATAAAAAAAATTTGCAATAATTAAAATCTTATTTAAGCTAAAAATAATGTAGAATTATAACAATTTGTAACATAAGAAATATTAATAGTAGTTGTAATATATATTTTTATGTAGTATAATGATAATAGATGTTATGAGAAATAAACTTTTATAATTAAAAGGAGGATGATTGATATGTTTTTTGAATTTTTTTCTGCAAAATCATACATAGATGTTAAGTACGAAGGAAGAATATATCTAGAAGAATCATTTGAGAAACTAAAATCTATGATGAACGACAACAAAGATACTATTACTGTGCACGTAGTTGATACAATATTTACAGATGTGAAAACTTTTAAAAAATCTGAAATCACACGATATGGCTCATACTAAAAAAAGAATACACTTAATATAAAAGTGTATTCTTTTTTTATCTATTTAAGTTTTTATTAGAATTGTTCTTTTTTTCTTAAAGTGCTCATTGCAACATATCCAATTAAAGATATAAATGCAACAAGTAAAATGATTTGAATATCTGTGCTTACACCAGAACCTGTTTTTGGTAATTCATCTTTTACATTATAAACTACACAAACAACTTCAGATTCATCTTCAATGTTTAATTGATATTCTGTATTATTTAGTTTATATCCGTTTGGAGCTTTTGTTTCTTTATAATAATATGTTCCATAAACTAAATTATCTACTGAAGCTACACCATCTTGGTTTGTAATAACAGTTGCTACTGCATTTCTAGCCTCATCATAAATTGTAAATTCTGCGTTTGCAAGAGGTTTGTTTGTATCTTCAGCAACTTTGTAGATTTTTAAGCTTCCTCTTACATAGTAGTTAATCATGTTTTTAATAACATTTTGTCCATCTTCAACAATTTCAAATGGATAAATTGTATCATCTACTTTAATTCCTTGAGGAGCTTTAATTTCTTGATAGAAATAGCTTCCTTTTTCTAGTTCTTTAGATTCTGCCACACCATTTTCATCTGTAACAATTGTATCTACAAGTTTCATATTTTTATCATAGATATTAAATGTAACACCTTGAAGTGGTACTTCATTTTCATCTACTTTGATTATTTTTAAAGTTGCCTCTTTAACTTTATTTACAACTGTTTTCTTAACAACTTGGTTATTTTCAGTTAATACAAATTCATATTTTTTTGTATCAATTACACAATTTTCTGAAGTAGAAATTTCTTGGTAATAATATTTTCCAAGTGGTAATTTTGAAGAAGTTGCAACACCTTTATTATCTGTTGTAATTACTTCAATTGCTTTTCCATTTTCATCGTAAATTCTAAACATTACTCCACTAAGAACAGATCCTTTATTTGTATATTTAGTAATTTCAAGTTGTCCTTTAGCATAGTAGTTAACCATATTTTCAATAACATTTTGTCCATCCTCTACAATTTCAAATGGATACATAGTATTATCTACTACAATTCCTTCAGGTGCTTCAATTTCTTGATAGAAATATTTACCTTTTTCTAGTTCTTTAGATTCTGCCACACCATTTTCATCTGTAACAATTGTATCTACTAGTTTTTTATTTTCATCATAGATATTGAATTTAACACCTTGTAGTGGTTCATCATTTTCATCCACTTTAATGATTTTAAGTTTTCCTTCTTTAACTTTATTTACTACTTCTTTTGTAATTACTTGGTTATTTTCATTTAATACAAATTCATGAGCTGTAGTATCCATAACAACATTTGATGGAGCTTCTACTTCTTTATATGTATATGTACCAAGCATTAGTTTTTTAGAAATTGCTCTACCATTTTCATCAGTAGTAATTGTATCTACTACATTACCATCCTTATCTGCAATTTCAAATTTAACTCCTGAAAGTACTTTATTATTGCTATCATATTTAACAATTTTTAATTGTCCTTTAGCGTAGTAGTTAATCATATTAGCTATTACGTTTTGACCATCATATTGTACTTCAAATGGATACATAGTATTATCTACTATAATTCCTTCTGGAGCTTCAATTTCTTGATAGAAGTATTTTCCTTTTTCAATGTCTTTAGATACTGCTACACCATTTTCATCTGTAACAATAGTATCTATAACATTTTTATTTTCATCGTAAATGTTAAATTTGATACCTTTTAATGGTTCATCATTTTCATCTACTTTGATTATTTTTAGTTTTCCTTCAATAACTTTATTTACTACTTCACGAGTTACTACTTGGTTATTAGTTTCTAGTTTGAATTCATGAGTATCAGTATCCATTACAACATTTGATGGAGCTGATATTTCTTTATATGTATAAGTTCCAAGTGGTAATTTTTTAGATGTAGCTTTACCTTGAGCATCAGTAGTTAACGTATCTACTACATTTCCTTTACCATCTTTAATTTCAAATACAACACCTGATAAAGTATTGTTTTTGTTGTCTATTTTAGTTATTTGTAGTTGACCTTTAGCATAGTAGTTAACCATGTTTTCTACAACATTTTGTCCATCTTCTACAATTTCAAATGGATACATAGTATTGTCTACTATAATTCCTTCTGGAGCTTCTACTTCTTGATAGAAATATTTTCCTTTTACAAGGTCACCAGATTCAGCAATACCTAGTTTGTTTGTAGTCATAGTATCTACAAGTACTTTTTGTTCATTGTAAATATTGAATTTAACTCCTTCTAGAGGTTTGTTGTTTTCATCTACTTTAATTATTTTTAAAGTACCTTCTTTTACTTTGTTTACTACTTCTTTGTATAAAACTTGGTTGTTGTATTCAAGTTTGAATTCATGAGCTTCAGTATCCATTACAACATCTGATGGAGCTTCTACTTCTTTATATGTATAAGTTCCTAGTGGTAATCTTGAAGTTATAGCTTTTCCTGATGCATCTGTTGTAATAGTTTCTACTACTGTACCTTCACTATTTGCAATTTCAAATTTAACTCCAGATAATACTTTATTGTTACTATCATATTTAGTAATTTGAAGTTGACCTTTAGCATAGTAGTTGATCATGTTTTTGATAACATTTTGTCCATCTTCAACGATTTCAAAATCATACATAGTGTCATCTACAATAATTCCTTCTGGAGCTTCTACTTCTTGATAGAAGTATTTTCCTTTAACAAGTTCTCCAGATTCAGCAACACCTTGTGCATTTGTAGTCATTGAATCTACTAATACTTTATTTTCATCGTAGATATTAAATTTAACACCAGCAAGTGGTTGGTTATTTTCATCTACTTTAATTATTTTTAATTTTCCTTCTTTAACTTTATTAACAACTTCTTTTGTTACAACTTCGTTATCTTTAGTTAAAGAGAATTCATGTAATTTATTATCCATTACTACATGAGCAGGCGCATCTATTTCTTGATAGAAATATTTTCCTACTACAAGATTTTTAGATTCAGCTCTACCATTTTCATCTGTAGTAATAGTATCTACTACTTCTTTAGCTTCATTTAAAATGTTGAATTTAACATTTGCTAGTAATGCACCAGTACTATCATATTTAGTAATTACAAGAGTACCTTTAGCATATCTATTTACTAAGTTTTTAACAACATTTTGTCCATCATATTCAATTGTGAAATCATACATAGTATTATCTACAACGATTCCTTCTGGAGCTTCTATTTCTTGGAAATAGTATGATCCTTTTACTAAATCAGGAGAAACAGCAATACCATTTTCATCAGTTACCATTGTAGCTATATATTCTTTGTTAGAATCATATAGGTTGAATTTAACGCCAGCAAGTGGTTTGCTATTTTCATCTACTTTAATAATTCTTAATTTACCATTAATGTAATCATTTACAATTGTTTTTGTTATTACTTGATTGTTTACAGTTAAAGCAAAAGGTCTAACTGTTGAATCTAATACTATACCATCTGGAACTTCAACTTCTTTGAATGTATATTCTCCAAGTGGTAATTGTTTAGATTGTGCTTTCCCTTGAGCATCTGTTACAAGTGTATCTACAACAGTATTGTTTTTGTCATAGATTTCAAATTTAACATTTGCAAGAGCTTTTCCATATTCATCTACTTTGTTAATTTTTAATGAACCAGAAGCAATAAAGTTTACAACTTTTTCTGTTACTACTTGGTTATTAGTTTCAATGTTAAATGTTTTAACTGTTGAATCTAAAATATAACCATCTGGAACATAAATTTCTTTATATGAATATGATCCTTTTCCAAAGTATTTTGAGGTTGCAACACCTTGTGCATTTGTAGTAATAGTATCTATAACTACTCCATTTGCATCATAAATTTCAAATTTTGCTCCTTCAATTACTTCGTTATTGTTATCTACTTTGTTAATGATTAATTGTCCTTTAACTTTTTCATTAACAATATCTTTTCTAACTACTTGGTTTTTAGTTTCTATTTTAAATTCATGTTTTGCTGTATCCATTACAACATTTTCTGGCGCAGATATTTCTTGATAGTAATATGTTCCTAGTGGTAAGTTTTTAACACCTGCTAGTCCATCTTCATTTGTTGTAATAGTTGCAACTACTTCATCATTTGAATTTAAGATGTTGAATTTAACACCAGCTAAAGCTTTTTGAGAATCATCTGTTTTAACAATTACAAGTGAACCTTTATATCTTTCATTTGTAACTGTTTTATAGTATGTTCTATTTGTATCTGTAACACTAAATTTGTATGTATTTCCATCCATTTCGTATCCAGCAGGTGCTTTTGTTTCTTTAAAGAAATATGTACCATAATCTAGGTTAACTGTAGCCATACCTTCAGCATCAGTTGTAACTGTTGTTAGATAATATCCATCTTTATCATAGATTTCAAATTCTACGCCTTCAAGTCTCTTGTTAGCGTCATCTATTTTAGTTATAACTAATTTACCAGTTATTCTTTCATTTACAAATTTAACATCTGTTACTTTATCTGCAACAACTGTTACGTTTTGTGTTTTAGTTTTAATTACATATCCTTCTGGAGCTGATACTTCTGTTAAAGTGTATTGTCCTTCAGGAACTTTATAAAATGAAATTTTACCATCTGATCCAGTAGTTACTTCTCCTAAGTTTTCTCCTTTAGAGTTTGTTAGTGAGAATACTGCACCTTTAACAGGTTGATCATCTTGGTCAACTTTTACAAGTTGAATTTCACCTAAATCATTTTTCTTAGTCCAGTTAATTTGTACATCTTTTTCAATTGTATTTGGCTCTGTTGAAGTTGTAACATAGTCTTGTACAGATTGACCAGGTTTTGTATAAATTACACCAACTATTTTATCTAATTCAGCTTTAAAGTTAACGCTAAATGATGTAGAAGCTTCACTTCTGCTCATTTGAACATAAACTGTATCTCCGTTTGCTAAACTATTTTTAGCATTACCATTTCCATCAACAATTCTTGCTGATGCAGGAGCGTTAACTAATGATGCACTAATAGATTTTAATGTTGAACCATAGTTACCAGAAATTGTAACTGTATATGGTCCAATTAAAGCGTCACCATCTTTGCTTCCTCTATCTTGAACATCGCTATTGTCGATTGTCATTGTAGGGAAATCTGTAAATGGGTCTGCTTCAGCCATAGCAACAAGTCTTGCTGCTGCAGCAGTTGTTCTTTGGTAGAATCCTTCCATACCAGATTTTGGAGTAACATTATCTACTCTAAATATTAATCCAGATTTATGAGATTCTCCTGTTCTATTTAATACTTCCCATAATGCCATTTGTGTTGCCATATATGCTTCATCATCATCATTAACTCCTAAAGAAGCTGCTGAAGCATTTGGATAACCATGAACTAAGACTGCCATACCTTGGTCAGATAGGTAATCTCTAAATGTCATTGTTCCACTTGGAGCTGGACAAGTATAGTCAATACAATATGCAGTTTGTCCACCAAGTGTAGCATTACTAAACCATACATTTTTTCCATTGTATGAATCATAGCCTACTGCTCTGATTGCTGCTGCGTAAAATTGTAACTGATTAGCAGTTGCCTTAACAGCAAATGGAGAAAACTCAAGTGTTAATAATGTTACAAGAAGTATTAAACTAATGATTTTCATTTTTAGATTTTTAATACTTTTTAAACAATTCTTCATAAAAACATCTCTCCTATTTTAAATTTTTGTCCCTGCTATTAACATAAGTGCAAAAACAAAGCAATACTATTGTAACATAGAGGTAATGTTTTTGCAACCTTTTTGTATTAATTTATTAAAATAATTTAATTATAATTATGTTTACTGAACAATTGTTTTTATTGTAATAATTCAATATACTTCAAAAAGCAGCTATATAGCAAAATGTAGCATTTTATGTAATTTTATTTTAATATAAAAAAAGCATCCTATGATTATCATAGAATGCAAAAATTTATACCTTGTATATCGTAATTGTTAATGTGTTATAATCGTAGCTTGCCTCAAGTCTAACACTATAAGGATTAACGTTTCTAAAACTAAAATCTAATGTTGGACCTGCAACTGTTGCTTCATATTTTACAGGAACATATTTTACAGGATTTGTATGTGGTTTTCTCATAGTAACTACAAGTCCAGTGTTTACTCCTTTTTCTTCAGCAGAAACGATTGAAGCATATAAAACACTAGAACTCATGCAAACTCCACCACCATTTCCCATTTCAACTTTTCCATTAACTTGTACATATGAATCTACATACTTGTTTTCTTTTCCATCTGGAAAAATAGTTGCTAAATGTGAATATGTATGTCCTGGTTCAACTATAGTGCCATTAATATAATCTGCTGCAACATGCATGTTATACCTGCTACTTTCACCATAACTACTTGTAGCTGTATATGTAGCAATTATGTTTTGATCTGGTTTTAGCATATTGTTAGTATCAGAAGATAAAGCATTATACTCATCTTGAGATAATATTTTAATATATTGTCCATCAACATACCCAACTTTCAAGTTTCCTTCTACTTTATACCATCCATTTTGCATTTTTTCCATTACTTTTACAACACTTCCTGAGTTTAAAGTAGTTACAATATCCGAGTTAACATTGGCTCTTGCACGAATATTTAATGAATCTTGAGTTTTAGCAAATGTATCTGTAGAATATACTTTTTCTGCAATTATTTCCTTCTTCTCTTCGTCTGTTAAGACTTTCAAATAATCGCCACTTACATATCCAGTATTTTTACCATAAGATACTTTGTACCAACCATTCCTAATTTTAGCAAGAACGTTCAAATTTGAGTTATTTGGTATTACCTCAAGTACTTTTCCATCTAAAGAAGGAAAATCTCTTAAATTCAAATTTGCAGTGTTTACTCCATATGTTTCTTTGTATGTTTCTATCTCGTCTGTTTCCTTTTCTTCAACAGGTAATGTTTGCTGTTCTTCTACTTTGTTTTCTGTAGGTTTGTTCTCCTTATTTTGCATATACAAATTTGCAAGAATGAATGCTGCCATAACTCCCAACAAAAAAATTATAACAATGATGAATCTTTTTAGAAAATCTTTCATAAATTCTCTACCTCCTTTTAATAATCATTTTCCGGATGAATAATTTTTTTTGCACGAATGATTATATTATGTAAAGGAGATTTTGTCAAGAAAAAGTAAAAAAATGAGGCATACACTGCCCCACTTTTATTAATTAAATTTACTTTTTATATCATCGAATATAGATTTCTTCTTAACATTTACCTCATCTCCAAATGATTCAGCAAATTTCTTTAGAAGATCTCTTTGTTCATCATTTAATTTTTTAGGTACATCAACGTCTACTACAAATTCTAGAACACCTCTTCCTTTACCATTAAGTATTGGAATACCTTGATCTTTAACTCTAAACTTAGTACCACTGCTTGTTCCTTCAGGAATGCTAAATTCCATTTCACCTTCAAGAGTTGGTATTTTAATATCTCCACCAAGAACCATTTTTGCAAATGGAACTCTAACGTTTGCAAAGATATCATATCCTTCTCTTCTAAAGTATTTGTGTGGACCAACTTTAACTACAACATAAATATCTCCATTTGGTCCACCTTTAAGCCCTGCATCTCCTTCTCCTCTTAAAGGAATTGCTTGACCATTATCTATACCTGCTGGAACATTAATTTCTATTTTTCTATTCTTTCTAACAGTTCCTTTTCCACTACATTTTTCACATGGTGTTTGAATAACTTTACCAGAACCAGAACATTTATCACAAGTACGAACTGTAGCAAATGATCCCATAATTGTATTTTGTGTTACTTGTATTTTTCCTCTACCACCACATTTATCACAAGTAATTACCTTGCTTCCAGGTTTAGCTCCAGAACCATTACAAGTATCACATTTTTCATTTCTAGTAACATTAATTTCTTTTCTAACACCAAAAGCAGCTTCTTCAAACTTTAAGTTCAAAGTAGTTCTTATATCTGCTCCTTTTGTAGGGCCAGAAGACTTTCTAGATGATGAGAATCCACCACCAAATACACTACCTAAAATATCTTCTAGGTCAATATCCATGCCTCCAAAGCCACCAAAACCATCAAATCCGCCATAGCTTCCATATGAGCCACCGCTAAATCCAGCTTGTTCAAAGTTAGAACCAAATCTATCATATTGAGCTCTTTTTGTATCATCAGATAAAACTGAATATGCTTCATTTATTTCCTTAAACTTTGCTTCTGCATTCTTCTTATCTGCTTCGGTATGTTGGGCATCGGGATGGTATTGTTTTGCAAGTTTTCTATATGCCTTCTTAAGATCATCTGCAGTTGCATCTTTTGATACACCTAAAATTTGATAATAATCTTTAGATTCTGCCACAAATCCTTCCCCCTATACTAAAAATACAGGGTGGTAGGCCACCACCCTTATATTTAATTATTATTCTTCTCTAATTATTTGTTGTCGTCTTCTACTTTGTAATCTGCATCGTGAACAACATTGTCTTCACCAGTAGCAGTATTTTCTGTAGAATCACCTGCTGTTGCATTTTGTGCTTGAGATGCTTGAGAATATAATTTAGATGTTAAGTCATAGAAAACTTGAGTTAATTTATCTGTTGCACTCTTAATAGCATCTGTATCTGTTCCTTCAAGAGTTTTCTTTAAGTTTGCAAGTTCAGATTCAACTTTAGATTTTTCTTCATCTGAAATTTTTCCTTCAAGATCTTTTAATGTTTTTTCTGTATTATATACAAGAGAATCAGCGTTGTTTCTAATTTCAACTTCTTCTTTTCTCTTCTTATCTTCTGCTGCATGTGCTTCAGCTTCTTTAACAGCATTTTGAATTTCTTGTTCTGTTAAGTTTGTAGAAGCAGTAATAGCAATTTTTTGTTCATTATTTGTTGCCATATCTTTTGCAGATACGTGAACAATACCATTAGCATCAATATCAAATGTAACTTCAATTTGAGGTACTCCTCTTGGTGCTGCTGGAATTCCAGTTAAGCTAAATCTTCCAAGAGTTTTGTTGTATGATGCCATTTCTCTTTCACCTTGTAAAACGTGAACTTCAACAGATGTTTGACCATCAGCTGCAGTTGAGAATATTTGAGATTTTTTAGTTGGTATTGTAGTATTTCTTTCAATTAATTTAGTAAATACTCCACCATATGTTTCAATACCTAGTGAAAGTGGTGTTACATCTAGTAATACTAGGTCTTTAACTTCTCCAGTTAATACACCACCTTGAATTGCTGCACCAATTGCAACACATTCATCTGGGTTGATTCCTTTATATGGTTCTTTGTTAGTTATTTTCTTAACTGTTTCTTGTACTAAAGGTACACGAGTTGAACCACCAACAAGTAAGATTTTATCTAGTTTATCAAAAGATAATCCAGAGTCTTTCATTGCTTGGTTAACTGGTCCTACAGTAGATTCTACTAGGTCTGCGATTAATTCTTCAAATTTAGATCTAGTTAATGTAATATCTAAGTGTTTTGGTCCTGTTGAATCTGCAGTAATGAATGGTAGATTAATTTGAGCTTGCATTACACCAGAAAGTTCAATTTTAGCTTTTTCTGCAGCTTCTTTTAATCTTTGCATAGCCATTGAATCTGTAGATAAATCAATTCCATTGTCTTTTTTGAATTCTGCTACTAAGTAGTCCATAATTCTTTGGTCGAAGTCATCTCCACCTAGTCTGTTGTTACCAGCTGTAGCCATAACTTCAAATACACCATCAGCAATATCTAGAATAGATACATCAAATGTACCACCACCAAGGTCATATACCATGATTTTTTGTTCTGCATCTTTATCAAAACCATGAGCAAGAGATGCAGCTGTTGGTTCGTTTACAATTCTTAGAACTTCTAGTCCTGCAATTCTACCAGCATCTTTAGTTGCTTGTCTTTGAGAATCTGTAAAGTAAGCTGGAACTGTGATAACAGCTTGAGTTACTTTTTCTCCAAGATAGTTTTCAGCATCTTCTTTTAATTTTTGAAGAATCATAGCTGAAATTTCTTGTGGTGTATAATCTTTGTTTTCAATTTTTATTTTTTTGTCTGAACCCATATCTCTTTTAATAGAGATTACTGTTCTATCGTGGTTTGTAACCGCTTGTCTTTTTGCTACTTGACCTACAAGTCTTTCACCATTTTTTGCAAATGCTACAATAGATGGAGTTGTTCTTGCTCCTTCAGCATTTGGAATTACTATTGGTTCACCGTTCTCAATAACGGCAACACATGAGTTTGTTGTTCCTAAGTCTATACCTATAACTTTTGACATATTAATTACCTCCTAAAATACAAAGTTACTTAAATTTATTATACTCAAAAATGAGTAATTAACTTATTTAATAATTAGTTTGCTACTTTAACCATTGTGTGACGAATTATTTTATCACCAATTTTGTAGCCTTTTCTAAATACATCTACTACTTCTTTTTCACCATAATTTTCATCTTCTACATGCATAACTGCTTCATGAATATTTGGATCAAAAGTAGTATTCATAGCTTCAATTTCTTCAACACCAATACTTTTTAAAGTGTCAATTACTTGATTGTATATCATTAGCATTCCTTCTTTAAATGATTCATCTGTTGTTTCAGCAGAAAGTGCTTTTTCAAATGTATCAAGTGTTGGTAGAAGTTTGCCAACGATATCTGCAGAAATTGAATTGTACATCATATCTTTTTCTTTAGATATACGTTTTTTGAAGTTATCAAATTCAGCCATATTTCTTTTTAAATGCTCATAATATTCTTCAGATTTTTCTTTTTCTTGCTTTAGTTGAGCTTTTAAAGTTTCGATTTTAGAATTTTCTTTAACTTCTTGTTCATCTTCTTGCTCTTCTTCCTCTTGGATAGTTTCTTCAACCATCTCTTCTTCTAGGATTTCTTCTTCCTTATCTTTCTTACTCACTATTATCCCCCTTTTCTACTTTTTCTTTATTTAAACCCAAAGCATTATTGAATTTATCATTAATATATTTCAATGTGGATATTGTCTTAGCATAGTTCATTCTCTTTGGTCCAATTACTGAAAGCTTACCAAGTTTTTTATCTCCAGAAGAGATATCTAATGAAATAACACTATAATCATTTAATAATACTTCTTTATTTTCTGAACCAATAACTATACTTAATTTATTGTCTTTACTACTATCGAGTGCAGAATCTATTATTTCCTTTGTTGAAATCATATTAATAAAGTTTTTAACTGTTTCAACATCTGAAAACTCAGGATTTTCTAAAATCTTTTCAACACCACTATTAAGTTTTTTCATGTTCTTAGACATTTCATACTTAATACTATTTACTATTTCTTCCATTACAACTGAAAAATTTTCAAGATCTCTTTTAATTATATTATTTAATGCCAAATGTAATTCCTGAAGAGGAGTTCCTGTCAAATCCTGATTTAAAATATCAGTCATTTTATCTAGAACTTTATCTTCAACAGTATCTGTAAGTTTTGCTATACAATCTTTGACAGTTCCATTTTTAGACATTAATACAATTAATACTAAATTATCTGAAATTTTAACTACTTTTATATTTTCAATTGTATCTGAATTATTTCTAGTAATAACTGTAGGTGTAGATAAGACTTTAGATACAACATCTGCGACTTGTTCAAATATATCATCCACATCCCCATAGCCACTTAATGTATTATTTATATAGTCTATATCTACCATAGATAATTTTCGCTCTTTCATTAAATTATCTACATAGTAACGATATCCTTTAGTTGAAGGAATTCTTCCAGCACTAACATGTGGCTGTTCAAGATATCCTTCTTCTTCAAGCTCTTTCATATCATTACGTATTGTAGCTGAACTATAATCTAGATGATATTTTTCTACTAAAGTTTTAGATCCTACTGGTTCTGCAGATTCAATATAATCTTCTACTACAGAAGAAAGTATCTTTTTCTTTCTTTCATCTAAACTCATATTATCACCAATTTTATTTTTAGCACTTAAAATGTTTGAGTGCTAAATTCATATATTGTTATACACCTATTAAATGATAATGTCAACAAATATTTAACCTTTTTTGATTAATTTTTGTGAAATTTTTTTCACAAATTCAAAGTATATGTTTTTTATGTAAAATAAAGATGTTTTTCGCTGTTTTTGTTCTATAATTTGCAAAAAAAGAGTGAAATTATTAATTTCACTCCAATATATTCTATTCGAATTTTATATCTTCAAATTCATCCCAAGCTCTTTCCTTTTTTTCTTCTTCCTCTTCATATTTCTTTTTACCTTTAAAATATGCATATATAGCAAAGATAAATAAAATTAAAAGTGGAAAGACCAAAAAGCATAAAATAATTATAATTAAATCTAAAAAATTATTATCCATATTATCCTTTCAAGTTATTGTAATTTAAGCGATATAAATATAATATATACAATAAAAGTAACAAATAATAAAAATATTGCTATTTCTGCAAGTGTAACTGCAGGATTTTGCTCGCTTTTATTATAGTCACTACATGCCTCTTTAGCAACTTGCATAATCTTATTTGAAGGTGTATTACCATCATTAACTAAGATATTTGCAGATGTCTCAATGCATTTAACATATTGATCTTGTTTGTTTTTTTCATAATTTAGACCAATTATTGCCGAACTTAATGCAAGCCCTACAGATACAGCAAGTCCAATTATAAAAATATATTTGCTTTTTTTAGAATTTGTCATATTGTTCCTTTATTTTATTAGTTAATATTTAATTGTATTTAGGATATTAATCCATGTATTACCTCCATTTTTAATACATTACAATTATAACATTTAATATACATTATGTCAAATAAAAAGGAGTAAACAAAAGTCTACTCCTTAACACATTCACAATATTGTGAATCATTTGTATTATCTAAATTCTTTTCTTTTTGAGAATTATTTAGTACTCCAAAAAATATTATTAATATTATTACTCCTATAATAAAAGCTATTATAAATGATATATGATCTTTCTTAGATGCTTGGCTCATAGTTTTGCTCCAATTCATATTCTTAATTTTAATAAATATTACCCTACTTTTTTTCTAGATTATACTCTCAAAAATAGTTATAGTCAATAAAAAAGAAGTAAGACTTAAATTTGTCTTACTTCTTATATCTACAATTTAAATTATTTTGTAGCTTTAACTTTTCTTATAGTTATAAATGATATACCTGCAACACATGCAATAGCTAAGCATGCAATTGCAACAACTGGAATATCTCCTGTATTTACGAAGTCTATAACCATTTCATCTCCTGTTACATATACTCTATGTGGAGTTGTATCTAAATCATATTCTTCTGGAGCTTCAAGCTCAGTATATGTATACCAACCTTGTGGTACATCTTCAAATACGTAGATACCATTTTCATCTGTTACACCAGTTTCATAATATAGGCCTTCTTCTTCACTCTTAAGTTCAAATTTACAATTTGGAACTAAATTAGACTCTTCATCTGTTTTAACAAATTTAACATTTGTTGTTGGTCTATAGTTTTCAATCTCAATAAGAGTGTTAGTTAATAAGCCATTTTCATCAAAATGCGCAACAAATTCATGAGGTTCTGTATTTAATTCATACAATCTTCCATCTTCTTTGTATACATCTGGGGCATCTATCTCTGTATAAGTATATGTTTTTCCTTCTTCAAACATATCATTTGGTATATAGCCGTTACCTTCCTCATCTGTTATTGCATACATTAATACATTACCTTCACTATCCTTTATTTCAAATTTACAATTTGGAACATTCTCACCAGTAAAGATATCTGTTTTATGAAGATTCTTTGGTATAATTGCATCTTCGTCAATAACATCATATACAGTAGCTTCAGGATTTGAAGCTGTTACTGAAATATTTTTAACTCCTCTTTTAAGTTGATAATTTGCTGGTGCTTCAACTTCTTTTAAGAAATATTCACCTTTTGGAAGTTCATATAATTCAAGAACACCAATATTATCTGTAGTAAATTTAGCAACTGTTTGATCACCAGTTAAAGGATTGATTTCCATTAATTTGCTCTTTCCTTCTTCATCTAACCAAAGTTCATATTCAGCGTCAGGAATTACTTTAAGTTTTTCTGATTCAATATACTCTTCTGTTTCTTCCCTGTTCATAGTTGATATTGTTGTTGCCATATCAGCCATTCTTCTCTTGAAATTATCACTTGTAATAGTCTTTTCATTCAAAGTAATTAATCCATTATCATTTGAAGTTGAAACTTTTATAGCTCTAGCATATCCATATTCAACTTTGTTTATAATATCTGGTCCTTGAACTTCTACAACATCTTTGTTGCCTTCAGGTTTAAATTTAAGTTCAAAGTCTACTTTTTCACTACTTAAAAGATAAGGATATGATACATATAATTCTTGTACATAGTATTTTCCTTTAGGAAGTTCTACTGTTTTAACTAAAGTATCATCATCTGCTTCAAGTAAATCTACCATATCATTAGCATTTATTACTATTTCACCACTAACTGTTTTAATTGGCTCTTTAGCAAAAATACCAAATACAGCATGTTTTTGTGCATAACCATTAGTATATTTGAATTGTTCAAATATCTTTTGGAAAGTATATTTTAATTTTTGTCTTACATCATTAATCTCTAATGTTGCAGTTGCTGACTCAACATATTGATCTTTATTTTCTGCAGGAACATATTTAGGTGTTGTATCTAAAACGTATCCTTCAGGAACTTCGTATTCAACTACTTTATAATTTCCTGGGAATAAATCTTCTCTAGAATATGCATAACCTTCTTCATCAGTAGTAATATCATCTACTTCTGTATCTTTTCTAACTCTTAAAACTCCATCTGGAGTATAAATATCTTCGGCCGCATAAATCTTAAATGATACTCCTTCTAAACCTCCAACAGTATAATCTGCAATATATTTTTCTTTTTCTATGATATCTCCATCAGTTTCTGTATAAGATACAGTTTCTGTATGAGCATCAGTTAATCTTTCACCAGTTTTGTATAATTGAATATTCACATATAATGGATTATCTGGCATATTAACTTCATACATATATTGACCAACTTCAATTGGACCAGGGTCAACTATATTTTCTGGAACTCTAGCAGCGACTTTATTTATTGTAATAAATTTTCCACCTTTTGTTTTATCTCCTAAGTCATTTGGATTATCTGGAATTCTCCATTCATCTTGTAAATAATATCCTTCAGGTGCTTGTGTTTCATAAACAATATAATTTCCTGGATATAATTGTTTTGGAGTAAATAGATATCCATCTTCATTAGTTACAAACTCAGAAATGTCATTATACATATCACTCATAACAACCCATTTTTCATGGTCAACATCCCAAATTTTAAACTTAGCTCCAGAAAGTGGAACAATATCACCAGTAGATTTGTCTTTTTTAACAATTTTTAACCAAACTGGTACAGGTTCATCACTTACTATTCTTAATTCATCATCATCTTCTTTGTCTATATCTACAGGCTCAGGTTGAATAAAGAAGTCATTTGTTTCTTCGCCATCTGCACCTTTAACCTCAGTAATTGTATATTTTCCAAAAGGAATTGTAAATATACCATATTGATTCAAAGTTTCACATCTAAATTCAGCTTTTCCTTCTTCATTAATGATACCTTCATAAGTTTGAGTAGGATTACTATCTAATGTAAGTTTTAATATAGCACCTACTGCCAAACTACTTTCACTTGAATCTGGATCACCAACTTCTTTAATTACTTCAACTTTTCCAGTAATGATTTTATCTGTATGAGACATATGATCATTTGTTACTTTTGGAACATTTTGTCCCTCATATTCTACAGTGAACTCTATATGTCTATCATTTAAGTTATATCCTACTGGAGCCTTAGTTTCAACCCAGTAATAATTACCCATTGGTAAATTTTCTATTTTAGTTGTATTTCCTTCACTATCTGTAGTTCTAGTATCAACTAATTGATCTTTAGTGTATATTAAAGTTTCACCTTCATATATATCTTCATTAGCTCTTAACTCGTAGATTGCTCCTTCAAGTTTTGCATCTCCTAAAGGAATTTTACCAGTTACTTCATCTCCTTTAGACATATCTGAAGAACCTTTAGCATAATTATTTTTCATAGTATATGTAGCTGTTCTATTTTCATCTACACCTATTGTTAATGCTCTAGAATCTAGAATTAAGTTTGGAACTACTTCTAATTCTGTAATTGTATAAGTACCTATATCTACATCTGTAAATCTTGTTAATTCTTTTGTACTTGTAATATATTCATCAAAATGATAAGGTCCAGTAATGTGGAATCTTACTCCAGCAACAGTAACATTATGTTCATCTATTTTTTGTATTGCTAAGTTACCAACTGGACGAGAAACATTACCACTTACACTTATATTTGTATCTGGAACATTGTAAGAACCACTATTTGGTGTAACAAGAATTTGAGTATAATCTTCATAACCAGCTCTAGTAGCAATTACATGATATTCTGTAGCTCCATAATACTCAGTACCACTACCACCATCTGAATGTGCGTTAATTGATGTAGCATGTGTTCCTTTAAATTGAGTTCTTGGACAAACTATTTTTATAGTGTGATTTCCTCCACCAAGATTTACCTCACCAGTTTGTCTTCCACCATCTACTAACATGTATGAACCATTTGGTCCACTAAATGAAATTCTAGCGCTTCCTCCAACGCTAGCAGTAATTTCATTTGATTCGAAAGCATCATCTGCTTCCACATAATTGTAGGATAAAGAGCCAGAATTAAAAGATACAGAACTTGCTGTATTTCCTGTTCTACAAACTCCTCCACCAACATAAGCATTACTTGCTTCATTTATTAAGTTATATACTCTATTTAAATCTCCGCCATTTTCAGCAGAAAGGCCATCAGTTCCATCTGTAATGCCCCAAATTGCTGCTTGTTTTTCTTGATCATTGTATCCGCCATGTAATATTATATAACTCATCATAGCGCCTTTTCTTTCATCTAAAACTTGATAGCCAACAGTAGTTTCGTATGTTTGACCAACGATATATTGAACATGCGCTTGAACACACCATGCACCCATCAAGTTATGATTAGAATCAAACAAACCATATCTCCACTTTGTATGAGTCGTATATGAACCAGATGCTGAATGTGTAAAATAGTTAGTATCTGAAGCATATGTGCCCATATCTGCATTTCTTGAAGATGTATAAACATCAGCGCGAACAGTTCTAGTATTTATACACATTGCAAGAACAGTTAAAACTACAAAGCAGAATACTTTAAGTATTGTTTTTTTCATATACACTTTCCCCTTTCTTTATCATATTCTACAACTATATTTTATATAATATTTACAATATAATAAAGAAATTACTACTGTTGTAACAATAATTTAACACATATGTATTATAATTAACAAAAAAAGATGAACTCAATAAGAATTCATCCTTTTGTTTTTTACATATTCTATTATCTATCTGATGGAACTTTAGCTTCTTCAATCATACGGCTAATAAATTCATCTCTTGCCATATCTTGTTTTTCTTCTACTCCTCTTTCATTAACATTTACTCTGTTTTCATCTACTTCTCTGTCACCTACAACTATGATGTAAGGTATCTTTTCAAGTTTAGCTTCTCTAATCTTGTATCCTACTTTTTCTGCTCTATCATCTACATCTACTCTTATTTTTGCTTTTCTTAAATCAGCTTGAAGAGCTTTAGCATATTCAATATGTCTATCTGCTATAGGTAGAATTTTGATTTGATGAGGTGCAAGCCACATTGGTAGATTTCCTTTAGTTTCTTCAAGTAAGAAAGAAATAAATCTATCTGAAGAACCAAGGATTGCTCTATGAACAACTACAGGTCTGTGATCTTGACCATCTTCTCCAACATAAGTTAAATCAAATCTTTCAGGAAGAGCAAAATCTAATTGGCATGTTGGAATTGTTACATCATGGTTAAGAGCAGTCTTAATTTGAATATCTATTTTTGGTCCATAGAAAGCTGCTTCTCCTTCTGCTTCATAAAATTCAATTCCAAGTTCTTTAAGAATTTCTCTTAATTGTCCTTCTGCAGTCTCCCACATTTCATCATTATCTATATATTTTTCTTTATTAGCTTTATCTCTTAAAGATAATCTATATTTAAATGAATCTGGTGAAAATCCAAAGTCTTTTTGATATACATCAGTAATTAAAGTTAATACTTTACCAACTTCTTCTTTAATTTGGTCTGGTCTAACAAATAAGTGAGAATCATTTTGACACATTTGTCTAACTCTCTCTAATCCACATACAGCTCCACTATCTTCATATCTAAAGTCGTTTGCAAGTTCTGCAATCTTTATTGGTAAATCTTTGTATGAACGTAATTCATTCTTGTATATTAACATATGGTGTGGACAGTTCATTGGACGAAGTACTAATGCTTCATTATCCATTTCCATTACAGGGAACATATCATCTTTATAATGATCCCAGTGACCAGATGTTTTATATAAATCTGTAGTTGCAAGAGAAGGAGTATAAACATGGTCATAACCAAGTTCTAACTCTTTATCTTGAATATATCTTTCTAAGATTCTTCTAATAGTTGCTCCATTTGGAAGATATAAAGGAAGTCCTGCTCCAACAAGTCTATGAGTCATAAATAATTTTAGGTCTTTACCTATTTTTCTATGATCTCTTTGTTTAGCATCTTCTAACTCTTGTAGATATTCATCTAGTCCTTCTTTAGAATCAAAAGCTGTAGCATAGATTCTTTGAAGCATTTTGTTTTTCTCGTCACCTTTCCAGTATGCTCCAGTAATACTCATAAGTTTGAAAACTTTAACTGCTTTTGTATATAGCATATGAGGTCCAGTACATAGATCTACAAATTCACCTTGTTTAAAGAATGATATATCTTCTCCTTCTGGTAATTCTTCAATAAGCTCAACTTTATATGGCTCATTTCTGTCTTTCATAAGCTTTATAGCTTCATCTTTTGGTAAAATAAAAGCTTCAACTTTTAAGTTTTCTTTTATAATATTCTTCATTTCAGCTTCTATTTTTTCCATATCTGATTCTTGTAGTTTTGGTTCAACATCTATATCATAATAGAAACCTTTTTCAATAAATGGTCCAATTGCAAGCTTAGCTTGTGGCCATAATCTTTTAACGGCTTGTGCCATTATATGAGAACAAGTATGTCTTAAAACATTTAAATCTAGTTCTCCTTCATAAACTTCATTATTCTTATTTACATATTTACTCATTTTAATCACTCCTATAATATTATTTTTTCTTTTAATTTTCCGTTTTGTTTAAATAATATTACTCCCTCGTGACTTTAACAAAAATATTTAACATAGAACCATTTCCTCCTTTTAAGTAATAAAGTATAGCAAAAAATGTACCCCTACAGACACATTTAATGCCTATAGGGGTACAAATTATTATTTGCACGGTTCCACCCTAATATTTTACTTAATTTAATGATTTTTTATACGAAAATCTAAACGGTAGTTTCCTACTAACTCAGGGGTAGTCTTCAGTTAAGTCTTTCTTAAGTTAGCTTCCAGCCTATGACTAACTCTCTCTTTAAGCAGTTTCAAAACTTACTCGTCCCGTCAACGTTATGTAATTATTATAACACTTTTACGATACGAAGTCAATTGTTTTATTAACTAACTTCACCATTTTCCATTCTTGCTCTTTCATTTATAATTGTATAATGATCATAATAATTTGGATCATTGTCATATACATCTTGTTTATATTTTATTTCATAGCCACGTCTTTGGAAAAACCAAGAATATTCAGGATCATGTTTATATACAAAATCTTTCATTTCTTCCTCTGATGGATAAGGAGAAACATAGTCTGCTTTATATACTGCGTCATCTTCTAAAAATACAGAGCCATCCTCTTTGAAATACAAAGTTTTATAAAAATAATTTGTTTCACAATTTGTTTTATCAAAACTTCCAATAGATCTAGAGCCTATCGATGCATATGGTGAACTTGATGTACTAATTAAAGCAGCTATAAACTTTTCTTTATTAGAATTTTTTAATACATCTAAGGCAACCTCCAAACGCATGCTATATCTTACCCCATTATAATATAAATATCCATTTTGAATAGAATATTTATTTGTATAATCAATATAATCAGGTTTAGCAAAATTGCCAAAGTTCATTGTACCCGAAAAATTATAATAATTATTTGGATTTTGCATAGAAGTATTCCTTAAATTATTTAAGTAATACTTATCCATGTAATTTTTTGCCAATGGCATCAAATCATCTGCAATATAAGACAAATACATATCTGCAAAAAAATTATTTTCATTTATAACATACCTACATTCTGGACTCATTGAATATAATCCTTGCATATTAACAAATACATAGGCATCATCATTTCCAAGTTTTTTCTCATATAAATCTTTATTTGACGCAAATCTTTTATAAATTGCAACATAATCTTTATACTCTGTCAAATCAATATAAGCTTTTCTAGTATACATTCTCTCTGACTTAGGTATTATTTTTTCTGCTAAATCATAAATTGTAACTCCATCAGTTGAAACTGTAAAGTTTAAATTTCCATTTAATTCTTTATAATAATTTACAGCTTTTATTGATAAATCTTCTGCTTCAGAAAAGTCTATATTTGCGATATCCGAATAGTATCCACCACCTGAAGACTTATTATCTTTATCAATAGTCCAAGCAGCACTTTTTAATATAGCATCAGAGATTATAGATGCAATAGGTGCAGAAGATACAAATATATCATTAAAATTAATTTGCTCACCAGTCTCTAAATTAAAATTATAACCTTTATATATAGTATCACTTCTGCCAACACTATAATTAATTTGAATAGATAAAATATTTCCAAAATTTCCCATCACACTTTCATATCCATTAACATGACTTTCAGGTGTTCCTTCTAGCGATAATGCTGCATTTAATAACGTATCATTAATCATTTTTTCAATATTTTTATCTTTTAATCCCGAAACTTGTACTATTCTAAAAGAATGATATACTTGGTCGTATGGTATTTTATTATTGCTATCTTCTATTTGTCCATTCTTATATTCATAACTCTTATATGACAAATCATTAAAACTATATGTATCATCTATTTTGGCTACATATTTTAAATCGGGATCTTCTTTTCTTTCAACACTTTCATCAAAAACACTTTCTACTTCTTTTTCTATTTTATATTTAGCTTTTAAATCTTGTATTTTTAAATATGTTACTCCAATTGAAACCACAACTACTAGAAGTACAATAAGAACTAGGAGGGTAGTTCTAGTATTTCTATTCTTCTTTTCTTTTTTAACTTTACCACCCTTCTTATCTACTGTAATATTCATTTTTGGTTCAACCGAAGAAATAATATTATCATTTTCAATTTCTTGAGTTTTATTTTCTACATTTTCTGTTACAACTTCTACTGTTTGTGTTTGTCCAGCTACTACATCATTTGAAATTGAATCAGCACCACTTCTACTTGTTTTTTCAATTTCTTCATTCATAGTATCACCTCATTATTTTACAGGTGTAACAGGTACATATCCAGCTTTTTGAGCTACTCTTTGTCCTCTTTCAGAAAGCATAATTTCTTTAAGTTTATATGCTGGTGAATCTTCCGCTTCACCTTTTCTAGTTACTATATAATATGCTGTATTATATGGATAACTTCCAGCTTGAATATTTTCTGCTGTAGGTTTTACGTCATTTATAGCTAATAACTTAATGTTACTTGCAACTTCTGGGTCAATTGTTTCAAACATAGTTGTTGCATAGTATAAATATGAATAACCTAATGAATATTTACCATTGTTATAATTTGATACATAGTTTACTATTTGAGCCATTGTCTCAAGTAAGTTTTCTGTTTTTGGCTCCATTAATGTTTTATCTTTCATAACAAGATTTTCCATACCAGTTTGACTTCCTGAATTTCTTGGTCTTTGATATGCTACTATTTCAGCATCATCTCCACCAACTTCTTTCCAGTTAGTTATTTCTCCAGAGTAAATTCCTTGTACTTGATCTGTAGTTAATGAATCAACTGGATTTTGTTTATTTACATAGAAAACAAAACCTTCTTTAACAACTGGTGTAACTTCAAGTTCAACACCATGATCTGCTGCATATTGAAGTTCGTCTTCACTTGGTTGAGTAACAACAATTAAATCTACTTCTTTATCTACAAGTCTTAAATATCCAGGATGAGTATTTGTATAATCTAAAGTACTTACATCTATATTTTCGTCCCCTGTAAAGTTTTTAATAAATGCATTTGTTAAAGGTTGAGTTGCCAAAGATGCATCTACTTTTGGATAATTTTCTAAAGTATATAAAGGCTCTGTCATTTGCCTTTCATACTCTTCTTGAGCAGCCTTTTCCTTCTTTAAATTATTCTCTACTATTGATGTGGTTATAAAATAACCTGCAACACATGCAATTATTACTACTAAAAGTACTATTGCAATAGTTATTAATGATTTGTTCTTTTTCATTTATAAAACCTCCATTTACCTATAATTAAATAATATTATATATAAAAAAAATAATCAACAAATTAAAAAAATAAAAAATAAAAAAGATAGATTTAACTTTCATTAAATCTATCCTTTAATATTATTTTCCCTTAATTGTTTCAGTTAACACCCTAACATATTTTGAACCACGTTTTTCAAAAACATTATAAGTTACATTAAATTCTGTTACCTCACGAGTAACAATTTCTGAATTTCCATCTCCATTTAAATCTGCTACAAATTCTATAGAATAAAGTGGAAAATCTAAAGCATTATCTAAGTCTTTTGTGTAACTATATTGTACTATTTTTGCATTTCCATTAACTACTGCAATAATAGCATTATATACTCCACCATAAATACCTTTTTGATTACTTGTAACAGCAATTAGTTTTAGAGGCTCATTTACATTAACAAATGCAGAATATACATTAGTAATATTGATTGTATTATTATATGCTCTATAAATACCCAAAGCTTTTTTTACATAGTCATAATCTATTTCTTGAATACTAGTCTGGCTAAAATTAGATGAAAGTGCATAATTTTGTGTTGGAACCGCAAAAAATTCATCAATATAGTTTGGATATGATGTATTACAAAATACACTATCTCCATATGTATACAAGCTTTCAAGTTTATATGCTCCAGCGCTTTTATCTTTTGTATACACATTTATATCTATATTTGCTTTATTAATACTTTTTAAATAATACTTACTACTACTTACCCATTTATTTCCATAAAGTCCACCAACCACAAGATTGTCTATAATAATTGGTTGAGAATTTTGAGCTATTTCTTCAGAAACATTAGAAGCTTCACTAGTAGTACTAGTAATATTAATAGTGTGCTTTAAACAAAAGCCAAAAAGCATAACAAGCCCAAATGCTAAAACAAGCACTAATAATACAGCTAAACCAAAGCCAAATCTTTTAAATTTTAATTGTCCTTTAGAATATTTTTTCATCTAATACACCCACTTTCCTGCATCAAATGAGAAAACACATCCGCAATATTTCTGCATATAAAGACCATATTCTCTTGCTTTCTTTTGTCCCTCATAATATGTATGTCTGTAGTCTGAATAAACATAATCTACTCCATACTTTTTAGATAATAGTTCTGCTACAAAATTAATAGCATCATGATTTTGAAATGGACTTCTTGTAAGTGTTGTAGAAACTATATCATAACCATTTTCCGCCGCATATTTAAATGCAGCTTCTAGTCTTCTATAATAGCAATACTTACATCTAATATCCCACTTTTTTCCTTCTCCTACTTGTTCTACAACATCACGAGTAAAGCCTTGTAAATCATATTCATCTAATATAACCTTATCTTGTTCTTTCATTTCACAAAATTTAATAAATGAATCTAGACGTCTATCATATTCTGCTTTTGGATGAATATTTGGATTATACCAAAAAGCAGTCATTTCAACAGGGACCCTTTGTCCATTTATTAACATTCCATTTTGTGAAATATCTTCTTGAATTGTAATAAAGCAAGGTGCACAGCAACAATGCATTAATACTTTTTTCATAATTTCTCCTTCTATTTTTTATCCTTAAAAGGATATTCTTTTCCTAAATGTTGATATGCAAGAGGAGTTGCCATTCTTCCTCTTGGTCCTCTAGTTAAAAAACCTATTTGCATTAAGTATGGCTCATATACATCCTCTATTGTATCTTTATCCTCACCAATACATGCAGCAAGAGTATCTAGTCCAACAGGTCCTCCATTAAATTTTTCAATTACCGCATCAAGCATAATTCTATCAGTATTATCTAGCCCAATTTCATCAATTTCTAGTCTATCTAATGCTCTTTGTGCAACATCTAAATTTATGAAATCTTTGTTTTCTACTTGTGCAAAATCTCTAACTCTTTTTAAAAGTCTATTTGCAATTCTTGGTGTACCTCTACATCTTGAGCCTATTTCCAGTGCTGCTTCTTCATCTATTTGAGTACCAAGAATACCTGCACTTCTTGTAATTATTTTTGCAAGTTCTTTTTCAGTATATAACTCTAATCTATGGATTATTCCAAATCTATCTCTAAGTGGAGATGATAGCGATCCTGCTTTAGTTGTTGCACCAACTAGTGTAAACTTTGGAAGATCTAATCTAATAGATTTTGCAGCTGGTCCTTTACCAATAACAATATCTAAACTATAATCTTCTAAAGCAGGATATAATATTTCTTCTACAGATTTATTTAATCTATGTATTTCATCTATAAAAAGTATATCATCTTCTTGTAGGTTAGTTAAAATCGCAGCTAAATCTCCAGCTTTTTCTATTGCAGGTCCAGAAGTAATCTTAATATTACTTTCCATTTCATTAGCAATAATTGTTGCAAGTGTAGTCTTACCAAGTCCTGGAGGACCATATAGTAATACATGGTCTAATGCTTCCCCACGAGACTTTGCAGCCTCTATATATACTTTTAGATTATCCTTTACTTTTTCTTGTCCAACATATTCTGAAAACACTTTAGGACGAAGAGAGTTTTCATTTATATTCTCATCATATTCTTCATCTTCATATGTTAGTTCTGGTGATATTACTCTATCTTCTATCATATCTTTCACCTCTTGCATGATTATTATATCAAACATGAAATTTTAAGTCAAACTTTTGTTCTAATATTACTAATTATTACAATAGTCTATGGAAAAAAAGAATAAATTAAGATATAATGAATATGGTGATACTATGAAAAATAACTTAAAGAAAATAATATATATATTAGTTTTAGTTGCTTTAACAGCATTTGCATCATATTATTTAAAAGATGCTTTAAATAAAAAAGCTCAAAACAATCAAAACAACAATAATACAGAAATAATAACAAATAATACTCAAAATAATGAAAATGAAGAAATTGAATTTCAAGAAGCCTACGTTACTAAAATAATAGATGGTGATACTATTGGAGTAACAATAGATGGGAAATATTATAAAGTACGTTTTATAGGTATAAATTGTCCTGAATACACAAAAGAGATTGAGCCTTATGGCAAAGAAGCAACAGAATACACAAATGAAAAGCTATATAATAAAACAATATATCTTCAAAAAGATGTAACTGATACAGATGATTATGATAGACTACTTCGCTATATTTGGTTAGAAAAAGTAGATGAAATTAATGAAGAAACAGTAAAAAAATCTCTATTTAATTATGAACTTGTGGTAAATGGACTTGCAAATAGCAACTATTATAAGCCAAATATAACTTTACAAGATTATCTTGAACAAGCTGAAATATATGCAAAAAGACATAAAATTGGGATGTGGCAATAAGCTACATCCCCTTTTCTTTTATATAAATATCGTATTTTTGTATATCTTTGGAAATAGTTCTTTCTTCTGCAATAATACAATCCATTAAAACATCATGTTTTTGAGTAGGAATAATATCATCTTTTAAAACTTGATTTTCAAAACAAATTCCAATAGTCTTAATACCAGATGATTTTAAAAATCTATCATAGTAACCTTTTCCAAAGCCCAGCCTATTACATTTTTCATCAAAAGCAACTCCTGGAACTATTGCAATGTCGATTGCTCCCTTAGGAATAATCCTTCTTACATTACCTTGAGGCTCAAAAACTCCAAATTTACTAGCTAAAAGTTTTTCTTTAGAATCATTTATTTGGTAAAAATTAATATCTTCTCCTTCTACTTTTGGTAAACAAACTATTTTTTTTAAATTAAGTGAATGTTCAATTAAATAATCTGTATTTACCTCACTAGCTAAACTTTTATATAGTGCCACCACTTGTGCTTTTTTATATGCATCTGTTTTAATAATTTCATTTTGTATTATATAGGATTTTTCTTCCTTTTTTTCTATATTATTTCTAATTTCTATATATTTTCTTCTTAACTCGTTTTTATCCATATTTCTACACTAACTTTTGAATTAATCTTCCTTTTCCATCATTGTATTCAAATGTTGCAAGTGATCCATTAACAATGAAAAACTGTGGTGGTACATGACCTATATCTACATTATATATAATTGGAATGTTAAATTTATTCATTGCACGTTCTACTGCATCTTTAAAACTAAAAAGTTCATTATCTTGTTTTTGTACAAACGATCTACCCACAAGAAGACCAGAAATGTTTTTAAAATATCCTCTTTGATCCATTTGCCAAAGCCTTCTATAAAATTCACAAGGTTGAAGTTCACAATTATCTATATACCAAATAACACCTTCATCTTCAAATTGAGAAACAAAATTTGATACATTATCCATATCTGTACCAGTAATTTGAGCAAACACATCTATACATCCACCAATTATTCTACCTGTAAAGCTCACATTGCCACAATTAGACTCGTATTCATTCTTCTCAGTTAAATTATACCCTTTTAAATTTCCTTCCTCAAATTCGTCAATTTGGAAGTAATCAAAACTATCTTGTACATACTCATCATTTGAGTCAAACATGAAAGCTATTGAATCACTTAAATTTTTAAATCTAGGTTTCATAGCATATTCTGAAATATTTTCAAAATTTACTGTAGCAATATTGAAATTTGTTGTAATATATAGATTAATTAAAGATGGATCTGAATATCCTTGAAACCACTTAGGATTATTTTTTATTACATCTCGACTCTCGTGTAAATATGGCATCATTTCCATTAAAAATTCTCCACCACGAGATGCTATAATATATTTTACATCTGCATCTCTATATAGTTCTAATAGCTCATCTGCACGTGTTTTTCCATCACTACTTACAATACCACCAAAATTTCTAACATTTGATGTTTCTTGTATTTTAAGTCCAATTTCTTTCAAATTATCTAATGCTAAATCTATTTTTTCTTCGTTTGCAGGCATAGATACAGCAGTAGTTGCAACTGTGTCTCCTATTTTTAATTTTTCTGGATAAATTATTACTCCCATATTATTCCTCCATTTCATATATTATAATTGAAATAAGATTTAGTGCTGCAGTCTCAGCTCTTAAAATTCTTTCTCCAAGACCTACTACTGCAACGTTTTCAATTTCTTTTAACTCGTCTGCCTCTTTAGGTGTAAATCCACCTTCTGCACCAATTACAACTCCAATTTTTTTTAAATCTTTTTCCTTTGCCTCATTTATCTCAACTCTTAAAGATTCCTTTGAAGCTTCATATGCAAAGAAAACTTTATCCTCTAAGATAAACTCTTTTTCCAAATCCTTAAAATTAACAAAAGTGGCAACTTCTACAGTATCTGTTCTTCCGCATTGTTTACATGCTTCATCTGCAATCTTTTGTAATTTTGTTTGTCTTTTTAGTCTATCTTTTTCATCTAATTTTACTATAACATTACTTGAAAAAAATGGTACAATTTTAGATACTCCAAGCTCCACTGCTTTTTGTACAACAAAGTCCATTTTATCTGATTTTAAAAATGCCATATACAATGTAATATTAGTATTTGGTACACCTATTACTTTAGCTTTTTCTACAAATTCAAGCTCGATAGTATCTCTTGACATAGAATCTATTTTATATATTGAGTCATTAACATGAATATAATCTCCCACATTAAATCTTAATACTTGAATATGCTTTACTTCTTCTCCATAAATACAAATTTTCTCATTTTCTAATTCTTTAATATTATTACTACTAACTATAAATCTTCTAGCCATTTATTCACCTCAAAAAAAATAAGACAAAGAATAAATCTTTGCCTTATTATATCATAAATATATATTTAAATATATATTATTTAGTTCATTTTCTTTTCAATTAAATCTGCAAGTGTTCTTGCTCTATCATTAAGAATTTCTTGATTTTCACCTTCAATCATAACTCTAACTAAAGGTTCAGTTCCTGATGGACGAATTAAAACTCTACCATTTCCTGCAAATTCTTTTTCTATAGAATCAATCATTGCCATTATTTCAGCATCTTCTTTATATGCTTGTTTCTTATCTGATGGTACCTTTGCATTAATTAAAACTTGTGGGAATATAGTAATAATCTTTGCAGCTTCACTTGCTTTAATTTTCTTTTCTAGTAATATTTGCACTAGCATTAAAGAAGTAAGTATTCCATCTCCTGTTGGGTTATAATCTAAGAATATAACGTGACCAGATTGTTCTCCACCAAGATTATATCCATTTTCTAGCATATTTTCTAGAACATATCTATCTCCAACATTTGTTGCTACAAAGTTTAGTCCATTATCTTGAGCATATTTTCTAAGTCCTAAGTTAGACATAACTGTTGCAACAACAGTATCTCCTTTAAGTTGTCCTTTTTCTCTTAAGTAGTTAGATGTAATAGCTAAAATAGCATCTCCATCTATTAGGTTTCCATTTTCATCTACACATAAACATCTGTCTCCATCACCATCATATGCAATACCTAATGAATATCCACCTTCTTTAACTTTTTGAGCTAATCCTTCCATATGAGTTGATCCACATGCTTTATTTATATTTACTCCATCAGGAGTATCATTAATTACATCATGTTTGATTCCAAGTTTAGTAAATACTTTATCTGCTACAACACTAGTTGCACCATTTGCTGTATCTATTAACACTTTGAAATTGTCATCTAAATAATCTAGTAGGTGATCTTCAAATATTTTCCTAAAGAAGAATACATATTCTTCTAGTAAATCTTCTCTATTTTCACATACACCAATTTTATCATTTACTGCTGTAAACTCATCTAATTTTCCAGAGTCCATTACTTCTTCAATTTCTTCTTCTAAGCTATCTGGAATTTTCATTCCTTTATTTGAAAAATATTTAACACCATTAAATTCAAAAGTGTTGTGAGATGCAGAAATAACTACTGATGCATCTGCTTTAAATTTACGAGTTAAATATGCAACAGCTGGTGTTGGCATAACTCCTAATGTTTTAACGTTTGCACCATAGCTTAAGAAACCTGCAATCATAGCTGATTCAATTAATGTACCAGATATTCTTGTGTCTCTACCAATAAGTATAGTTGGTGCGTGATCTGTATGTTTTGTAAGTGCATATGCTCCTGCTTTTGCTACCTTATATACAAGTTCTGGAGTAAGCTCAGAATTTGCTATTCTTCTAATTCCATCTGTTCCAAAATATTTTCTCATTAATTTTTTCCTCCTCTAATACTAAAAGTATTAATAACAATGATATAATACCACAACAGTACTTTTTTTTCAACTAATTTTTTGTGATAATTAAGTGTAAAAAAGTGGCAGCCTAAGCTACCACAAATCTTTAATTATTTGTTTTATATAACTCAAGTATTAAAGATGCATCATTAGCATCAATTAAATCATTATTATCTAAATCTCCAACTGCAATATCAGCAGATGTCGCAGTTTGTGATTTATATAATTCTAGTGCAACAGAAGCATCATTTGCATCTACAACGCCATTATAATCTAAGTCTCCTTTAGGCGTATTGGCAACAATTTGTTGTAGTACCAATTTTGCATCACGAGCATTTATTCTTTCATCACCATCAACGTCACCTAAAATTTTTTGTTCATCATCAAAAGAAATTTTGCCAGTATAATATTTCATAATATCATCTGCATCTTCTTGAGTTAGTTTACCATCTCTATTAACATCACCCATTTCATATCTTTTGTATGTACCATTTAAAATTTCTAATAGTCTAATATAATCTTTACCATTTGCTTTACCATCTTCGAATATATCCGCAAGATAAGATTGCTCACCATCTAGTAAATTGGTTTCACTTATATGATCATATAAAACATCTGCATCATCTTGAGTTATTTTTCCATCTCTAGATACATCACCTATTAAAAATCTATATGATCTTCCCTCAATATAGTTTTTTAGTTTAACATAATCTGCAGCTGTTATACCATTTTCTCCATCTACATCAGCTAGATATAATTGTTCTTCATCTAGTGTTACTTCTTCCATTATATGTTCCTTAATTAATTCACAATCATCTAATGTAATTTTTGTGTCTCTATTTACATCTCCTTTTAAAAATGTACTGCTTGTAACCACAGCATTAACACTATTTAACACTATAGCACTTGCAAGTATAGTTCCACCAAATATCATCTTTAGTTTTTTACTATTCATATCTAACCTCCATAAAACTAATTATTTGTTTTATATAATTCTAGTATTAATGAAGCATCATTTGCATCTATTAAATCATTATTATCTAAATCTCCACGTAGTATATCTTCAACATCAAACTCTCCAGTTGTAGATTTATATAACTCAAGCGCAATTGAAGCATCATTTGCGTCAACTACACCATTTCTGTCTAAATCTCCAAGAAGAAAATTAGTGTTTCCAGAAATATTAACAGTGATAGTTTTTTCTATTCCATCAACATTTACTTTAACAGTCGCAGTTCCTGGTCTAATAGCTCTAATTGTTCCATCTTCACTTACTCTAATATAATGTGTATCTTCTGTAGACCAAACTATACTATCTGCTACTGCACCAGAAGGTAAAAGTGTTAAAGGTACTGTTGTGCTTTCTCCTTGTTCTAATGTAATAGTTGTTTGACTTAAAGTAAAATCATTAACTATATTATTTTCATCAAAGAAATTAACTGTATAATCTAAAGTAACATTAGATTGTCCATCTTCAACTTTATATCCTTCAACTTTAACTCTAATGCTGCAAGCAGGCATTTTAGAACTATTGCTTATTCCTAAATCTCTAATTAAAGCAGCAGGCATTTTAAAGCTTACTATAGGTTCAGATCCTTCTTTCATAAATTGATCAGCAACATATTGTTTTCCGTTATATTCAAATGTTGCTTTCATTGAACTTGAATATTCTGCTGAATATATAAATAATACTGACCAACATTCATTTGCTCTAAACAATGATCTTGGGAAATTTCCAGAGCTTGGATATGCAAAGAATGGTTCAACTACAAATTCATTTTGTGAAAGTGAATTATATTGAGCTATACTTAAAGCATAATATACAGAAAGTGTAGAATATGACCCTGCTTTACCAAAACTTGCAGAATATGCAAGAGGATCTAAAATACTATTTCTATGTCCTACTGCTCCATTTGATGTATTTGCATTATATATATCACTAATATATCCATCAATTATTTTTGGCATTATACTTGAATCTAAAGAAACATTTCCTGAATAGTAATCTCCAGGAGTTGCACCAAAATAACATCCAGCAAATGCTTCTTGATAAAAAGCTTCATCCATATCTGCAGGCTTTGTTGGAGTATGTGATAAAACCCTATTTGCTGCAAGTACTACAGCACCTTTTTGGTTTCTTTCCATTTTATCATATTTTACTGTAACTGGATTTAAACCAACAAGCCATCTATAAAAGTTAATACTTCTTAAAGTATCTTGTATTACCCCTTGTTGCAAGCTTCCTGCAGCATAAGGAGCTTTTATACTTGGATTAACAGCATATTCACTATTATTATAATTGTACTTAATAATATCATTCATTTTTTGAATTATTTCTTTTTTAGTATGAGCTTCAGTTATTTCATTCTCATTGAATAAATAATCTTGAGCAAAAACATTGCTAATATTTAATAAAAGTGAACAAAATATCACCAAAGCAAAAGCCTTTAAAAAGTTTATTTTTTTCATATAATTCCCTCCAATAATATAATAACCGGAAATAAATAGCAGGAACTTCCTGCTATCTATTATTCACGTGTTTTATACAATTCTAATATTAAAGACGCATCATTAGAGTCTAATATATTATTAAAATCTAAATCTCCAAGAGTTAAATCATCTTGTGAATAATTTGCAGCTTTATATAGTTCTAAAACATAAGTAGCATCATTTGCATCTATAATGTTGTTTCTATCTACATCACCAAGCTCATAAACAGGATCTCCGTAAACAATTATATCGCATGTCTTAGTTATTCCTTGAATTGTTACTGAAGCTGTAGTAGTACCTGGTCTTTTTGCTGTTACTACTCCATCACTATCAATTGAAGCAATACTTTCATCTGCTATAGTCCATACTATTTCGTTATCTTCAACATCAGCAGCTGCAGGACTATAGAAAAGCTCAATTTTTGCTTCTTGTCCAACTTCAATATTATAACTATCTTCTTCAAAATATATTTCTGTGATTGGAATATCTGCATCAAAGAAGCTAACTGTATACTCTAAATTCATATATGAATTACCAGGTATCTTAAATCCTGTAACAATTACTTTAAAGTCTCCTTCTGGCATTGTTTTGTTTGGTCCACCAAGTCTATTAATTAAAATGTCTGGTAGTTTAAAATCTATAGCAAAAAACGATCTTTCTTGAACATAAGGAACTCTATATTGTTGCCCATCATATTCAATTGTAACAGCTATTTTACTGCTCTTTAAATAATATCCTCCTGGCACTAGTACTGACCAATATTCATTAGTATAGCAGAATTGTTTTGGAAAATATCCAGCTGTAGGATATGCATAATATGGTTGAACATCCAACTTTACTGGTGACACTGCATTATACGCTTCTGCAGAAGATTCATAATATATTGACAATGTAGAAAAGTTTCCACATTTTCCAAGGCTTGCTTTAGTTCCAAAAGGATCTAGAATACTAAGTCTATGTCCAACCGCACCATTTGATGTATCTCCGTTGTATATATCTGCTATGTATAAATCTATTAAATCTGGTAATGAATGGAAGTTATCATAAGCAACATTTCCAGAATATACATCTCCTGGTTCTGTTCCATAATAACATGCCGCAAATCCTTCATTGTAAAACTCATCACTCATTCCTTCTGGTTTCTCAGGAGTATGAGTAAGTTGTCCTAATTCATTAAGTAGAATTGCACCCTTTTGATTTCTTTGCATTTTATCATAATTTGGTGTTAATTCATTAAGTCCAGATAACCATCTATAATAATTAATTCTGCTTAATGTATCATTTATTACAACTTGTTTAAGACTTCCAACAGTAGAAGGATAATTTGGCTTTACACTATATTCATTTTCCGGATAATTGCTATCTACTGATGCATTATACTTTTGCTCTATTTCTTGCTTTGTGTGAAGCGATGTTATGTGGTCTTTATAATTAAATGTACTTGCTAAGCTCACATGAGTTCCAAGAAGCACAGCACAAGCAACAAATGCACTAATTCTCCTTAATTTACTACTTATTTTCATATATCTCCCCTAATTCTTTCTAAACAACAGCTTTTTTCTTATTTATTTTATTTTCAATTTCAGTTAATTGATTTTCTTTATCTTGCTTAATAACTCTAAGTTTCTCAATTTGACTTACATATAAATCATTTAACATTTCAAGTTCTTCATCTGTTAATTCATCTAGTGAAACTATGTTATTTTCATATTTTCTTTGTAATAACTCAATATCAAAAATGTTTGGTTTTATAACATCTTCTTTTTCTTCTTGAGCATCTTTAACTTCATTTACTTCTTCAACTTCGGGAAGCATAATCAATTCTTCCTTTTTAAAAAAGCTTTTTATTCGTTCAATCATTCTTTTGAAAAAATTCATTTTGCTTCACCTCTTTACTCAATGGCTTTTTTATCTATCTCTTGTTCTTCTTTATTAAGATTTTCTAAATCATCCCTTTTTACTTCTAATTGATAACTCAAAGTATTAACTTGATCTTTTAGATTATCTCTTTCTCTTTTATTATTTTCAACAGCTTCAATTCTCTTTGTTCTTTCTTCAGCTCTTTTTTTGGCAGCTTCATATTCTTCTGGAGTAAGTCCAGTTGCTTCTATTTCTTGTTTTTCAAGCTCTTTTTTTAGTTTTTCAGTCTGTTCTTGAACTTGTTTTTCGATCTCATCATATTCTTTTTCAGTCCAACCATTAACTGCCATCATAGCTCTTTTTATATCATAATCTGATTTAACAGCTTTACCATTATGTTTACAATAATATTTCATTCCAGTTTCTTCAGATTTCTTCTTCATGTAATCTAGTTTATCGTCTAAAACCATATATTCATCTACAGATATGTATTCATAATCAAAAGCTCCAGATTCATAATTTTCAATAAATTGTTTATCTAACGGATTTCTTTCGTCTTCTGGTTTATCTTTAATTCTTTCATAATGTTCTTTAGCAGTTTCACCTACAACAGCCTTTTCAGCCTCTTCAAAACTCATATCTGAATTTAAGGCTTTTCCATTAAAAGTTATTTCAACTTTTTTTCCTGTTTTTCTTTCAAGATCTTTCATACCTTCAAAGGCATCTTCAAGTGTATACCATCCCATTTGTTCTTCAGTTTTTATTTCATCATTTGTTTTTTCGTTTGTTGCCATATATTACCTCCCTTATATTTAACACTATTCATGATATATGTTATCTTAAATAACATAATTGTTCAATAATATTAATATAAAAAAAGAGCTGGTAAACGAGTTTTACCAGCTTTTTAACACATTTGTATCATTAATTTTACATTTTAGTAATTTTCTTCTCTAATTTCAAAATATGCTTTTGGATGAGAACATACAGGACAAACTTCTGGAGCTTTTTCTCCAACATGAATGTGTCCACAATTTCTACATTTCCAAACTTTAACTTCTCCACAATCAAAAACTTTTCCGCTTTCTACATTTTCAAGAAGTTTTAAGTATCTTGCTTCATGTTCTTTTTCTATTTTTCCAACAGCTTCAAATAGATATGCAATCCTATCAAATCCTTCTTCTTTAGCAACTTTTGCCATTTTAGGATACATATCTGTCCATTCATCATTTTCTCCTTGAGCAGCTGCTTTAAGATTATCTATTGTTGAAGGAACTTCTCCACCATTTAGTAGTTTAAACCACATTTTGGCATGTTCTTTTTCATTATCCGCTGTTTCTGTAAAAATAGCAGCAATTTGCTCATATCCTTCTTTTTTAGCTTTTGATGCAAAGTAAGTATATTTATTTCTTGCTTGAGACTCACCTGCAAAAGCTTTCATTAAGTTTTCTTCTGTTTTAGAACCTTTTAATTCCATTTTAATTCCTCCCTTATAATTCAAGATACTTTCATTCTATCATAGAGAGGTTTAAATAGCAATAAAAAACAATTAGAATTTAATCATAATAAATCCTATTAAATAACCAAATAGGAATAATGCTCCTGATGATATTGCTATATTTCTTTTACTTTGTGTTGCTATGTTTATTACTTCTTCTATTTTTTTCATTTTTTACTACATCCTTTCTTCGTTTAGTTTACATATTCAGTATAACATGCGTTTTACTTAAAAAGGCTTTTTTTCACTTAATATTCACATAATTACGTAAACTTTCACAAAAGAAAACATAGTAAAATAAAAGCAGTGAAATATTATTTCACTACTTCTTATCATTAATTATTGAAAACATATACATATCATGATAACCATCTGGAAGCTTAATGTAACTTTTTAAAATACCTTCTTGATGCATATTGCAATTATCTAGTACATGTTTAGATTTTACATTTTCTACAACACATCCTGCTTGAAAACGATTAACTTCAAGTTCATTTAAACAAAAATCTATTATTTTTCTTAATGCTTCTGTCATATAACCATTGTTTTCGTAGCGTTTGTCTATACAATAGTTAATTTCAACACATTCATTATACAGTTCAACATTTAAAGTTGCTCTACCTATTATTGCATTTTTTTCTTTTAAAACAATAACCCAGTTATATAAATCTAAATCCTCATATTTTTCATTAATACCTTCTAAAGATTTAATCTCTTCATCTAAAGTTCTTGGCTCTTTATTAAAAAAATATAAGTAATCTTCTTGATTAATAAACCCATCATAGATTTCTCTTGCATCATTTTCTTCAATACGTCTTAAAACTAATCTTTCAGTTTCAAGTTTTAATGTTCCTAAATGTTTCATGTTTCCCCCTTAAAATATTAGAGTACCAATAATGGTACTCTACATATTAATTTTCTTTTTTAGATTTAATTTTTCTAGTTATTACGTAAGCAGAACCCACAAATATAGCAACATATAATAGAACATTAATATCTGATGTATCTATTTTTTCTTCTGGAACAGGTTCTGGTTTTGGTTCTGGATCTTCATGTGGATCTGGATCTACTGGTACTTCTGAGCTAGTATAAAGATTTGTATATAACACATCTTCATATTTATAGTTTTCTTCTTCATCTGTAATTATAACTTTACATACTAAAGAATCATATGTTTCATTATTTGAAACATCATAAATTAACTTATATACCATATTATCATATTGAATATCTTCATTTGTACCAGGTATTTGCTCAAATTTATATTCATATATTCCAGGTCTAATAAATTTTATTGAATCAATAAAATAATCTCTATAGTCTCCTTTAACACTTATATTCCATCTTCCATCTTGACTACCAGCTGGTAATGGTGCACCTTCTGTTAATGGTGTTAATACATAGTTAAAAGTCTCATTTTCAAGTACAACATTTTCTTTTTCTTCACTATCATCATCTACTAAATTAATAATAGTTTTAATTGGAAGTTTTTCTGATTGCACTTCATATGCAGCATTAACTGTATTAAATGTACAAATTCCAATCACCATAACTAATATAGCTGTTAATATCATCTTCTTTTTCATAATCAAAACCTCTCTTATATTATTACAATTTTTTAATTAATGTATGCATTCTAGCATGATATTCATTTCTACCATAAAAATTCATAGCATTTTTATTGTATGCAAATACATCAATATCTGAATATTCACATCCTTTTTCTATAAAGTATTGTTCTACTCTTTTAAGGAGTTCTTTACCAATTCCTAATGCTCTAACTCTCGCTGTAACTATTAACTCTTCAACAATACCAGTTTTTGGGCACTTATAATCTAAATGATCTGCATATTCCCACTCTTTAATAGAACCTGCAACAAGGCCAATTGCTTTCCCATCTTCTATTGCAAGATAAACTTTTCCTTGTTTCATTGCCATGTTATCTAGAAGTATTCCAAGATATTCTTCTCTATATCTTTCTCCTACTTGGTCTAGTTCATCTTCATCAATTGAAACAATATATTCTTCAAGTTCTACAAGTAAGTCTTTTGCATCTTCTTCATATTTTGAATCATATTCTATTATTTTCATATAATCTACCTCCAAGTAAATTATTCTTCCCCTTTAAAGTTATCACTTTTTTTAGATTCTTTCAATCCTTTTTTGTCATAATCGTCTAAAAAGTGATAAGTTTTTCCATCTTTGACATATGAAATTAATGTAGACAAGTTTACATTCTTTGTACTATTGTATATATTCATATCTATTTTATCATAATTTTTTCTTAGTTGTCTAAGCAATGATTTCATTTCAGAACGTTTAGAATCATAATCATCACTATCTAAATGTCTATTTTCAGTTATTTTACATGCACATTTTATAAATTCTAAATTGTTATAATCTCTCCACTCAATTACATCTGCCTCTTTAACATAGTAAAGTGGACGAATTAGTTCCATTCCTTCATGAAATGTACTATGTAATTTTGGCATCATTGTTTGCATTTGAGCTCCATACATCATTCCAAGTAGAATAGTCTCTACAACATCATCAAAATGATGACCTAGAGCTATTTTATTACATCCGAGTCTCTTTGCTTCATTGTATAAATGACCTCTCCTCATTCTAGCACAAATATAACATGGATGATCATCTATTTTTTCTACAACATTGAATATATTACTATTAAATATATGTAAAGGTATATTTAATAATTTTGCATTATCTATTATTTTTTGTCTATTTGCCTCACTATATCCAGGATCCATAGCAATAAATTTAAGTTCAAAGTCCATTTTTCTATGTCTTTGTATTTCTTGCAAGCATTTTGCAAGAAGCATTGAATCTTTTCCACCACTAATACATACTGCAATTTTATCTCCATCTTCAATCATTTTAAATTCATTGATACCTTCTACAAATTTAAGCCATATACTTTTTCTAAATGTTGAAGTGATACTATTTTCTATTTTTTTATATCTTGGTAATTCTTTTTCTTCCTTCACTATTATCTCCTTAAAAATCTAATAATTCTGTAAAATTAACGCCAGACTCTACTGCAATTCCACCATATAATTTATCTGTATTTTTACCTGTACTAATATAGTGTTTAACAACATATTTAGCAGTAAATGGCATTTTTAAATCTTTTGTTTCTTCCTCACTAAACCATTGTAATGTTCCTTCATTGCTAGCAATTTTCTTTTTATTATTTAAAAGTTTAGCAAAGAAATAATAATTTTGACGGATTTCTCCATTTTTATTTTTTAAAGTTATATATCTAAGTTTTGGTTCAGTAATATCTTCAGCTGTTAAATGTGTTTCTTCTTTAAGTTCACGCATAACACAAGAATATGCATCATTTAACTCATCATTTTCAAAATGACCACCTGCTGTTCCTGTGTATGAGTCACTAATTACTTTTGAGCCCATTCTATACAACAATAGCATTCTATCATTATCATCTAAAATATATATTGATGTCATGTTTCTTAATTTACCTTCCATAACTTACCTCCAAAACTTATTATTTAACTATATCCTTAATTACTTCTCCTGCAATTATTAGTCCTGCAACAGATGGAACAAATGATATACTTCCAAGCACTCTTTTTTCACCTTCAGTAACAACTTTCTTTTGCTCTACAGGAAGTTCAGTAGAATACACTACTTTGTGTTTCTTAATACCACGAGCTTTTAACTCTTTTCTTAATATTTTGCATACTGGGCACACTGTAGTTTTATATATGTCTGCAACCTGAAATTTAAGTGGATCAAGTTTATTTCCAGCACTTGTTGCGCTAATAATCTTAACACCTATTTCATTACATCTTTCAATTATTCTAAGTTTAGAGCTCATTGTATCAATACAATCTACAACATAATCTGCAGACTCATTAATAGCATACTCTTCTCCACCATCAATTTCACTTGGCTCATAACCTTCAACAACACAATTTGGATTAATATCTAAAATTCTATCTTTCATTACATCTACTTTACGTTTTCCAATTGTTGAATGAAGTGCTCCTAGTTGACGATTTATATTTGATTCCTCATAAACATCTATATCTACTAAAATTAAATGACCAACACCAGCTCTAGCTATTGCTTCACAAGCAAAAGAGCCAACTCCACCAAGGCCATATATAACACTGTTGCGTTTTTTAATTTATCTATACCAGATTCTCCTAAAAGAATCTCAGTTCTAATATTTTGTTTATCCATTATTTCACCTATTTTCTTGAAATATTATATACTTTAGGGGTTAATGTTGTCAAGAAAAGTTATATGTTTTATGTAAATATAAATTCAATAAATTATGTTTTTATAAACAAAAAATATAATTACGCTTAAACTTTAGATATTACCTAAAAAAAGAACTCCTTTTAAGAGTCCTTTCATTTTATTCAAATTCATTTTTAACTATTATCTCAGGAATAAGATTATCCCACAATTTTTCATTACCATGCCATGGTTTTTCAGCATTTACATCTTCAAAATCATCCATAAAGCACTCAATTAAAGTCAACTTATCTGTTAAATTATATGTATGAACATTGTTGCCATTTTTTCTATTATGGATATTTAAAAACGTAAAATGTTTATTAGGATAAACTTTTCCCATTTCAATTAAGAAATGTTCTAGCTTTTCTCTTTTAATATTATGATTTCCTATCATCAAAATATTTTCAGATTTATTTATATGTTCTTTTTGTCTTAAATATCTCTTATACATTAATTGTCTAACTCGAATTATTTCATCTTCCAAATTTTGATCAAGCATTATATGATGTAAAAATCTTATATGGTTTTTATCATCTAAAACATATCTTGTATTCTTTTCAGGTCTTGCCTTTTTTGGATAGTTTTTATAGCTTTCTAAAAAATCTTTAAATTCTGTTTGATGCAAATGCAAAGTTGTATCTAAAGAACATACAAGCCAATCTAACGGATAAGCACAAACCCTTAATCCATGTTTTTCTAAATAATATGCTGGCCTACATCTAGGTCCAACAGAAAAGGCCATATCATATTCCATATTGTCTCCCCTTTATTTTTTCTTTGTAAGTACTACTACATCCTCTATATGTTCACTATTTGGGAATAAATCTACAGGAGTTACAACACCTATATTGTAGTATGGTTCAAGCATTTTTAAGTCTCTTGCAAATGTTGCAGGTGAACAACTTACATATCCAATTTTTTCTGGTGCAAACTTAATAATATATTCTATACTATCTAAATCTAAGCCTTTTCTTGGTGGATCTACTACAATTACATCTGGATGTATATTTCTTTTTTCATATTCTTCTATTTTCTCTTCAACACTTCCTGCAATATATTCAGCGTTAGTAACATTATTAAGTCTCATATTCATATTTGCCATATCTACAGCTTGAGGTTCTATTTCAATTCCATAAACTTGTTTTACATTATCACTTAAATATATTCCTATTGAACCAACTCCACTATATAGGTCAAATAATGTCTCATTGCCTTTTAAATTTAATTTTTCTTTTAAAGTATCATACAATACTTCTGCTTGTATTGTATTTACTTGGAAAAAAGATTTAGAGCTTATATAATATCTTTTATCTCCAATATAATCTGTGATATATCCATCTCCATATATTACTTTTTCTTCTTTTCCAAGTATCTCATTAGTTTTTGAACCATTATAGTTTAAAACTATTGTTTTAATATTATCATCTTCTTTTAGAATATGAATTATTTCTTCCATGCGGACATCATCAAAAATATTTTTGTTATTTACCACAATTACCACCATAATTTCTCCTGTGTGGTATCCTCTACGAATTAAAATATGGCGTATATCTCCTTTGTTTTCTTTTTCATCATATCCTTCAAATCCCTTAAGTAATAATAATTTAAATACCTCTTTAGATAATCTATCTATTTCTTGATCTTGTATAAAACACTCTTCATTTTCTATAATATCATGACTACGTTTAGCATAAAATCCTATCTTGCTAACACCTTCTACTGTTTTTCTTACTGGATATTGTGCTTTATTTCTAAAATTTAATGGTACTCCCATACCAATAACATCATCTATTCCAGCATAGTTTACCTTTTGTTTGTCTAAAGTATTTTTTACAAGTTCTTTTTTAATCTCTAGTTGCTTATTATAACTTATATGTTGTCCACAACATCCGCCACATCTTTTGTATACTGAACAAAATGGTTCTACTCTATCTGGGCTTGGTGTAAGTATTTCTTCTACTTTACCAATGCAAAAAGAATTATTAACCTTAATAATTCTTGCTCTAACTTTTTCACCTTTTATAGCTCCAGGTATAAATACCACTTTATTTTCTTCTCTTGCAATCCCTTCTAAGTTAATGCCGTTGTCTATGATTTCTAATTCTATCTCATCATTTTTCTTCAAGATTAACTTCTCCTTTTTATCTCTCATTTTGGATTATATCATAACATAATAAATTAATTCAATAATTATTTTATGTTTTCATATAATTTGCCAAAAGTAACAAAAAAATAATATTAGAATATAGTATATTAAGTAAGCTTACTACTTAAAAAGGAGTTAAGTGTATGAGAAAAGACAATGATGATTTAGTATGGATAATAGTACTTATTTTAATACTAATTATTTTGTACTTTGTCTGTAATAATAGAAGGAATTCATCTGAAGTAGTAAACTTTGATACTTTCTTTGATAGTACTTAAAGTTTAAAGAAGTGAGGTGAATTTTAGTGATGGATGAAAGATGCGGATGCGGAAACAACTGCTGCTCAAACGGTTGTGGTGGAAATGGCCTATTTGGAGGCGGAAACAATTGTTGTTGCATTTGGATAATTCTTATTATAGTAGTTCTATGTTGCTGCTGTAACTAATACATAAAAAAGTGGAAGATTAATTCTTCCACTTATATTTTTATTTTAATATTCTCTTTAAAAACTCTCCTGTATAGCTATTTTTAACTTTAGCCACTTCTTCTGGAGTGCCGCTAGCAACTATAGTACCACCGCCATCTCCTCCTTCAGGGCCTAAATCTATTAGATAATCTGCACTTTTAATTACATCTAAATTATGTTCAATAACAAGTAATGTATTTCCACCTTCAGTTAATCTTTGAAGTATGTTTATTAATTTATGTACATCTGCCATATGAAGACCAGTTGTTGGCTCATCTAAGATATACATAGTTTTACCTGTAGAACGTTTAGATAGTTCTGTTGCAAGTTTAATTCTTTGTGCCTCTCCTCCAGAAAGTGTAGTTGATGGTTGACCAATTTTAATATATCCTAGACCAACATCATATAATGTCTGAAGTTTACTATGTATTTTTGGATGATTCTTAAAGAATTCTAATCCTTCTTCTACAGTCATATCTAATACATCACTAATACTCTTTCCTTTGAATTTAACTTCTAGAGTCTCTCTTGAATATCTCTTACCTTTACATACCTCACAAGGAACATATACATCACTTAAGAAGTTCATATCTATTTTAACTATACCATCTCCAGAACAAGCTTCACATCTACCTCCAGGTACATTAAAACTAAATCTTCCTTTAGTGTATCCTCTCATTTTTGCTTCATTTGTACTTGCAAATACATCACGAATATGGTCAAACATACCTGTATATGTTGCAGGATTAGATCTTGGTGTTCTCCCAATAGGAGATTGATCTATATTTATAACTTTATCAAAATTATCTATACCCTTCATTTTTTCATATTTTCCAGGTCTAGTGTATGCTCTATTTAAATCTCTTTCTAATGTTTTACAAATTATTTCATTTACAAGAGTAGATTTTCCCGAACCAGACACACCAGTAACACAGTTAAATACTCCAACTGGAATTTTAACATCTATATTTTTTAAATTATGTTCTTGCGCTCCAATTACTTCTAAATACTTTTTAGATTTTCTTCTCTCCTTTGGTACAGGAATTTTAAGTTCTCCACTTAAATATTTTCCAGTAATTGATTCTTTACATTTTTCTATATCTTTAGGAAGACCTGAAAATACAACTTCTCCACCATGAATTCCAGCACCTGGCCCTATATCTACTATATAGTCTGCTGTACGCATAGTATCTTCATCATGTTCTACAACAATTAGCGTATTTCCTAAGTCTCTCATTTTCTTTAAAGAATTTAATAATTTTTCATTATCTTTTTGATGCAGACCTATACTTGGTTCATCTAAAATATATAGTACTCCTGTAAGTCCTGAACCAATTTGAGTTGCAAGTCTAATTCTTTGAGACTCACCACCAGACAATGTTCCAGCACTTCTTGAAAGTGTTAAATAGCTAAGTCCTACATCAATTAAAAATTGTAGTCTTGAATCTAATTCTTTTACGATTTGTTCAGCTATTGCATGATCTTTAGCACCAAGCTTTTCATATTCTTTATCTATGTATTCTTTAATACTTGCTATATTCATACAACATAATTCATGAATATTAACTTTTCCAATTGTTACAGCAAGAATTTCTTTTTTTAATCTTGCACCATTACAATAATCACAATGGACAGAGCTCATAAATCCTTCATAATATGTTTTCATACCTTGAGATTTAGTTTCATTAGCTCTTCTTTGTAATGTATTTATAACGCCTTCAAAAGGTTCTTCAAACTCCTTATCCATCATTTTAGAATGATATACAAATTTAACTTTTTCATCTCCTGTACCATATAAAAGCTTATCCATAAAAGTAGCAGGTAAATCTTTAAGTTTAGTCATTGGATTAACATTATAATGTGAGCATAGACCTTGTATATACATTCTAGCCATAGTATCTATATATGTTCCAGAGCCAGACCATCCTTTTATACATCCATAGTCTGTTAATCTTTTATCTTTATCTGGCATAATTTTTTCTGGATCAATAGACATTATTTCGCCAAGTCCTGTACAATATGGACATGCACCAAATGGACTATTGAAAGAAAAACTTCTAGGTGTCATTTCTTCTAAAGAAATACCACAATCTGGACATGCATAGTTTTGTGAAAAAATTTGTTCAGTATTATCTTCAAGATTTGCTACCATAACAAGATTTTCTGCATATTTTAATGCAAGCTCAACTGAATCTGCAAGTCTCTTTCTAATATCTTCCCTTACTACTAGTCTATCTACAACCACATCAATATAATGTTTCTTTTGTTTATCTAGTGTAGGAATATCCTCAGATAAATCATAAGTTTCTCCATCTATTCTTGCACGAATAAATCCATCTTTTAATACTCTCTCAAGCACATTTCTATGCTCACCCTTTCTTCCACGAATTACAGGAGTAAGTATTAAAATTTTAGAACCTTCTTTATATCCAAGAATTTGGTCAACAATTTCATCTACTGTTTGTTTTTTTATTCTTTTTCCACAATTTGGGCAATGTGGAACACCAACACGAGCATAAAGTAGTCTTAAATAATCATAAATCTCAGTAACAGTTCCAACTGTTGAACGAGGATTTTTTGATGTAGTCTTTTGATCTATAGAAATAGCTGGAGACAAACCTTCAATATACTCTACATTTGGTTTTTCCATTATTCCTAAGAATTGTCTTGCATAAGAAGATAAACTTTCTACATATCTTCTTTGACCTTCTGCATATATAGTATCAAAAGCAAGTGAAGATTTACCTGAACCAGATAATCCTGTAAAAACAACAAGACTATCTCTTGGTATCTCTAAATCTACATTTTTTAAGTTGTTTTCTTTAGCTCCCTTAATAACTAATTTATTATTCATAACGCTCCCCTTTAAACACATGTATTATATCATAGTAAATTTTTAATTTCAATATTTAAAGAACAAATGTTTTAAAAATGAAAGAGGTACCGAAAAGTACCTCTATTTTTATTTAATTCTTTTAACAACTGTTCTCATTATATTATCATTTATAAAAGAATTAGTTACTTCAAATTTATCTTCTGGTAAAAGTTCTTCAATAAATGTCACAGATGGAACATAATGCCATTTTCCACCAACTTTTAAAGAATTTAGTATCTTCATATAACTCAATGCATATTCAATACATTCTTGGTCATTTGCTTCTTCTTGGTTTGCTTCATTAAAGTGTTTAGTAAATGTTAAACTTGAAGTAATTAAATCATAAGTTAATTCTGGATATTCCTTAATTAACCAATCTTCTTGTTCAAGTTTATCACTATCTTGACACTCCATATCTAAGCCTTTAGCATCCATTCCTTTTTCAGTAAGGTAGTTAACAAGAGTTGCCTCTTTACCACAACCTATATCTAAAGATTTTCCTTTTAATTCATGTTCTTCTACAGCTAATATATCTAGTAAAAACTCTGGTGAATAACTAGTTTTAGATTCAACATCTTCAGCACTAGTTTCTTGTCTAGTTGTATAGTCATTTATAAAGTTTCTTACTTGTGTAAAATGCTCCAAAGCAATTCTTTCATAATCTTTATTATAGTCTGAAATATTTTCAATTAATTTATGGTAAATTTCAAGTATCTTGCTACAATCTTCTTTAGTAACTTTTCTTCCTTCAGTTCCTTTAACAAGATTAGTTAAAAAACTCTTAGATAATTTATCCATTACTTTTGTATATTCATCTGTATTCATCTTTTCAATGATTTTTTCTCTATACTCATTTTCAAAAGATGCTTTATGTTCAGTATTTCTTTTATTTAATATTAAATTTTCAAAGCTTTTTCCTTCAAAAGCTGTAAGAATATATGTATATAATTGTTCTGTATCCATTTTTCCCTCCAAAGCTATTGGTATTATATCACAAAAATCAAGTATTGTCTATAATTACTAGCATTTTAGTTTACTTAATTATAACCATTTTTTGTTAATTTTCACATATATTTGCTTATATATTTGAATAAATATAGCATATATTGCCTGCAATATAACTATCCATAACATAAATTTTATAGGTAAAATTGCAAGGTCAAATGCAATAGAAATACTTGTAAATGTCATCGCCAAGGTTATAAATACAACAGCAAATGTTGATGCGAGTAGTTGTTTAGATGATTTAGATTTAACAAATGGAAGTTTATCTGTTCTAATCATATGAATAATTAATGTTTGTGAGATTATTCCAAAAGCAAACCATCCTGTTTGGAATAAAGTTTGTGTTTCAATAGAATTAAACTTAAAGATAAACCATAATACTCCAAAACATAATAAATCTAAAACAGTACTAATAAGCCCAAACCTAAACATAAATTTTTTAATATCTTTTGTGTCCCAAGTTTTAGGCTTTTTAATATAATCATCATCAACATTATCAAAAGGCATACCAGCTTGTGCTAAATCATTTAATAAATTTTGTATTAGTATATGAATTGGCATCAATGGTAAAAATGGTAAGAAAATACTCGCAAATACAATAGATAACATATTTCCAAAATTACCACTTGTAGCCATTTTAATATATTTTAATACATTTGTAAAAATACGTCTTCCAGTAACAACTCCCTCTTCTAAAACGTTCAAGTCTTTTTCTAGAAGTATAATATCTGCTGTTTCTTTTGCAATATCTACAGCAGTATCAACAGATATTCCAACATCTGCCTGTTTTAAAGGTGGCGAATCGTTAATTCCATCTCCCATATAGCCAACAGTATGACCATTTTCTTGATAAAGTCTAACTATTCTTTGTTTTTGAAGTGGAGATAGTTTTGAATACAAGTGACATTCTTCTATTCTAGATTTTAGTTCTTCGTCACTCAAATTATCTATTTCACTACCAATCATTCTATTTTTAACTGTTATTCCAACCTTTTTGCAAACATTAAGAGCAACTCCTTCGCTGTCTCCTGTAAGAACAACAGTATCTACTCCATAGTACTTTAATTTTTTAATAGCTTCTTTTGCACTCTCTTTTGGAGGATCTAAAAATCCAACAAATCCTATAAGTACCATTTGAGACTCGTCTTGTACCCCAAAAGTTTCTACTCCATTAATTTCATTTTTTTGTGCAACCGCTAAAACTCTAAGCCCATCATCATTATTTTTTTCATAAACTTCATATGCTTTTTTTCTAAGTTCTGGTGTCATTTCAATAGCCACACCATCTATATCTATAAAAGAGCAAATAGCAAGAACTTCATCTACAGCACCTTTAGTAATAAGTTGTCTTTTTCCATTGTCATCACGTAAAACCACACTCATTCTACGTCTAGAAAAATCAAAAGGGATTTCATCTTCACGCACATATTTTTCTTTAAGTACATTCATTTTTTCTTTGTCTGCTCTAGATATTATAGCAACATCAATTAAGTTTTTAAGACCAGTTTGGAAATAACTATTTAAAAAAGCATGTTTTAGTATTCTTAAACTTTCATTTCCGTTTACGTCCATATATTTTTCAAGTATTACTTCATCCTCGGTTAATGTTCCTGTTTTATCTGTACATAGAATATCCATTTGTCCAAACGTTTGAATAGCATTTACTCTTTTTACTATTGTTTTTTTCTTAGACATTTCAACAGCACCTTTGACCATAGTAGAAGTCATAATTACAGGAAACATTTCAGGTGTAAGTCCAACAGCAATTGTAATAGCAAATATCAAAGAAGACAAAACATCACTTTTAGTATACATGTTTATAACCATTATTATCGGTATCATAATAATCATAAAATGTATTAGCAAATTAGAAATACCATTTATACCTTCGTCAAAGCTATTTGTCTTTTTCACTGTATATAATGATTTTGCCATCGAACCAAAATAAGTATCATTTCCAGTAGCAAGGACTACTGCTAAAGCACTACCACTAATAATATTTGTTCCCATAAAACCTATATTTGAAATATCTGTAACAGAATCATATTGTTTAAGAGTAACAAATTTTTCAACCGGCACAGATTCTCCTGTAAGAGATGCTTGATCTATAAATAAATCTTTTGTCTCAATGAATCTTACATCTCCCGGAATCATATCTCCTGAAGATAATTTAACAATATCGCCTGGATAAACTTCACTAACATCTACAACACAAGCGTTCCCATCTCTTATAACATCCATTTTATTTGAAATCATACTTTTTAATTTTTTTGCGGCATTATCTGATTTTGTTTCTTGAATAAAAGAAACGGCTGCAGATATTAATACTGTACTAATTAATAAAACAAATGTAATATAATCTTTTTGTGTAGCAATAACTACATCAGTTACAAAAGTTACTGCAGCAACAAGTAATAATACAATATTAAATGGATTAAAAAGAGAATCTCTTAATCTATTCCAAATAGTATAATTATTTCCAAATTCAATTGTATTTTTCCCATACTTTTCATCTATATCCTCTAAATTTACTACACTTAATCCCTCAATAGATGTTTTTAAATTTCTAAATAATTCTTCCTTAGAAATTGTTGCATTATTTTTTAATTTTGCTTCAACACTATATTGTTTTTCTTTTACAGAATTATTATTTTTCATATACCACCTCTATATTATTGCTATTTTTCAAGATGTGAAATCATATTTTCATATTCAAAAGAATAATTTCCTTTATTATCTCTAACAAGTTTTGTAATAGATGTTTTTTTAATTCCCATTCCTTTATTTTTATTTGACCATTCCATATTATTTAAAATATGACGAACTATAGATATTACTCCTCCATGAGTAACAATTACTAAATTTTCGACATCGCTATTTTCCTCTATTAATTCAAAGAAATCTTTTTTAATACGCTCAAAGAATTCTTTTGGGCTTTCTCCGCCAGGAAAAGCCTCGTCATACTCAAGTTCGCCAAAATGACAATGAGGATAATTTTCTTCAGCTTCACTATTTAGCATGCCCGCAAATATTCCGTTATTATTTTCTCTAAGTCTTTCATCTGGAATAATATCCATACCATATTTATCTGCAATTATCTGAGCTGTCATTTTAGCTCTTTTTAAATCACTACAAACAATTCTATCTATTTTTATATTGTTACTATACATATAATCTGCAAGTTTTTCGCATTTTTTTATTCCTTCTTCAATTAAAGGTAAATTACTCCATCCACCTCTATATCTTTCATCATCGTCTCCATGTCTAATTATGTATATATTCATATTTTTTTCTCCTTCTAACAATAATAATTTTAACATTTCAGAATAAAAAAATAAAGGGAAAATTATATTCCCCTTTCATTTTTTATTTTTTCAATAAGTGCGTCGCCTTCATTTTGATCTAAAGTGCCATTTTTAATCATAGACTGTATAACTTTAATCTGTCTTAAATAAGTTCCATCATTATTATTACTTAATTGGTAAACACTAGGAGCATTTGGAAGTCCTGCAAGAAGAGTTGCTTCGTTTAAATCCAATTCTTTTGGTTCTTTTCCAAAATATCCTTTAGATGCATTTCCTATACCATAGTATCCATCTCCAAAATATGAAATATTTGCATACATTTCAAGTATTTCATCTTTGCTATAATTTTTTTCAATATCTATAGTTGCAAATATCTCTGCAATTTTTCTCACCAATTTTTTTCTTTGATCTAAAACAAGATTTTTTGCTAACTGTTGTGAAATAGTACTTGCTCCAAAACCAACTTTTTGGTTTTGAAAAATATATAATGCAGCTCCACCAATTGCATATATATCCACACCATGATGCTCATAGAATCTTTTGTCTTCGACTGCAATTAATCCATCTAAATAGTATTTAGATATATCTTCTAGTTTTGTATAATTGTCCATTTCTTTTAGATTCTTAACCCTTGCCTCCAGTGACATTTCATCTATTGCCGCTTTATACAAATCATAACCATCCTTAACAAAATAGCCAACAACAAATATTATTATTACTAAAATTAGAACTATTAATTTTTTTATACCCTTGAAAAATGTTCTCAAGATATAATCACTTCCTTTATGTTTTAATTATACTATAAAGGAAATTTTTTCTCAATATATTACTATTTTTTTACTTTTATACCACTTGAATTTAAAAAATAATCATGAGATAAGACAATATCTTCAACACTGCATTTTATTGATGTAATATCATATAAGTCTATAACCATATTAGAAAGCTTTAGCATATTTATATACCTATTTACTCTTGCTATAAATAAATCACTTCCATAAACTGCAAAAATTGTATTTAAATCATAAGAATAAGTGTTAGTTTCATCTCCCCACTCAACAAAATCCACAGTTTTATTTTTAAAATAATTACTAACAAAAGAATTTAATTTGTCTTTTTGGGAATTTTGAGTAATAAATACAACCTTACATTTTTTAAAATCTTTTCTTACAAAATTATTTGTAATTATAACTGAATGCATAAAATTAGCCACTAACGCACAAATTTTCATATAATCACCTCAATATTATTCTACTACTACTTATTAGTGAAAAATGTATAAAACAACTTTAGACATAAATAGAATAAATAATTAAGAGTAATTTAATATAAATTTCAAATAATATTACTGGTGATAATTATTAAAAATTACAAAAACAAAAAAATCAAAGAAAAAGCAATATGCATTATATATTGTTTAGTCATATTTGTTTCAATGTATCCTTCAAAAAAAGATTATTCTAATTTAGTTAATCTAAATAGTATTATTCCTGGTATTAATAAAATATATGATTCAAATAACAAAAATTATAAAAATAAAAAAGAAAACTACACATTTAAATCTTTTGAAATAATAAAAAAATATATGAATAATTAGTAATAATTTGTACATAATACTAATGACAAATATTTATTTTGTCAGGAGGTACTTATGAAGGCTTTATACAATATAATGCTTACCCTAGTTATTATAGGTGCTATAAACTGGGGAATCTTAGGGCTATTTGAAATGGACCTAATAGGATCTATTTTTGGTGGAATGACAAGTGTAATAAGCAGAATAATATTTGTCTTAGTTGGTCTTTGCGGTATAGGAGCAATTGCACTATACAGACCAATTAATGAAGATGAAGAACTTAGTCATTCATAAAAAAGCTCTAAAAAAACATCTAGACTATATCTAGATGTTTATTTTTTTGCTTTATATTGTTCATATAAAATTATTGAAGTTGCAACTCCAACATTTAATGATTCAATTTTATCTGACATAGGAATTTTAACCAAAATATCAGACAAATTTTCTAATTCTTTAGATACTCCATTTGCTTCATTTCCAACCACAAAAGCATACTTATTATCTTTATAATTTAATGTATCACTAGAATTATTAGTATTTAATGATGTTGTTACTATTTTATACCCTTTTTCCTTAATTATTTGAAGTTCATTAACATCATCTACATATATAACTTTTGTGTTAAGTATTCCTCCCATTGTAGATCTTAAAGTTTTTGGTGAATATATATCTGCTGTACCTAGTGTGCAAATTATTAAATCACAATCAAAAGCATTTGCACTTCTAATAATTGTTCCTAAATTTCCTTGATCTGGTACTTTATCTAATATTAAAATATTAGAATCATTCAATTTTTCAAGCTCATCTTTTAGGTTATATTTAGGAATTTCTATAACTGCAAGAACTCCTTGTGGATTTACAGTATCTGTTACATATTTAAATATTTTTTCATCAAATTCTAAAACTTTAATATTTTTCTCGTTTTCTAATCTTTTGATGAGTTCTTCTCCTCCATTAGATTGAAGTAGAATAGATTTAGAATAAGCGATAAACATAATGTCTATCGCTTTATCTAATAACTCATTAACAACTTTAATTCCTTCTAAATAAAAAGCATTATTCTTTTGTCTGAATTTCTTTTCATTTAGGCTACTTACAAACTTAACATTACTGTTTGTTTTGCTAATGATTTGTTCCATATTATTCTCCTGTTGTAACGTTTCCGTTTTCATCTACATTTATAACTTGACCATCAGTTGGTGTTGCTGTATCTGTATCAGTTGCTGATTGTGCAGAATATGCATCTGCATCTATAGATTTAACATATTTTTTGAATGCTTCTAAATCATAATCTAAGTGTTTATCTTCTACGATGTTATCAAATAGAGTATTAGCATATTGTTCTCTAACAGTTTCGCTCTTTACTCTTCCATTCTCATTAACTGCATTTAATTTAATTATATGATATCCATAAGCTGTTTCAACTAAAGTAGCTTTAACTTCACCTGGTTTCATTGATTTTACAGCATCTGAATATTCTTGAACAGTATTTCCATCCATATACATTTTGTATTGTCCTGGATTATCTCCTTCTACTGTACCATCATCATCTGAATATTCTTTTGCAAGTGCTGCAAAGTCTTCACCAGCAACTGCACGTGCTAGAACACCTTCAGCTGTAGCTTTAAGATTTGCTTTTTCTTCATCTGTCATACTTGTTCCGTCATCTTTAGTAAATGAAAACAAGATATGTGATGTATCATATTCATTCATATCAATTGTTTCGCCTTCAGCATATTGATTTTTAATATATTCTTCAATTTTAGCATCTTCAGTTTCTGTTGCTAATTTTTTAATATATGCTTGAATAATATAATCGTTATAATAGATTTGTCTTAATGTATCTATACTGAAATCATAGTTCTCTTTAAAATAATTAATATATTCTTCATTACTAAAAATTTCATCTACTTCTTTTTTATCTTCTTTAGATAGTTTTACACCTGCTTTTTTAGCATCTGTAACAATCATTTTATCTTGAGCAGCTTTTAATAATATTTCTTCTGGAATTGAATTTGAATCATATCCATAAGATTTTAAATAACTTGAGAACATCTCATAGTATACTTGATATTCTTTCTTTGTAACTTTACCACCATCAAATTTTGCAACAGCAGCATTGTCTTTTAATACTACAGTTCCTACAATTACTAATACTAAAACAAGTAATATAGCTAGTATTGCGATAATTATACCGTTTTCATTTCCGGCTTTTAAATTTTTGTTTTTAATGTCCATATCTTTACCCCTTTTCTTTAATAGTATTTAACATTTTATCTATCTCTAACTGTACACGGATAAGTATATCATTATTGAAATCATTTGTCAACGCAATCTTTGTATTCATAGGTTCAAACTTGATCATAGATTTTGTAGCTAAAATTCTAGTAATACCAAGACTTCTAGCCTTATTTCTGATTTCAACAATTTTAATAAGATTTTCTGTCTCTTTAGGTATATCTCCAAATCTATCAAGTAGCTCATCTACTACATCCATAGAATCTTCTTCATTTTTAATGTCTGATATTTTTTGATACATATCTATTTTTTGTATTGGATCTTTAATATATAAATCACTAATATATGCAGATACATCAATATCTATCTTAACTTCTTTATTTATATCTTCTTTAGCTGTAGCATCTTTTCCTTCCTTTTCTTCTCGAATTGCTTTTTCAAGAAGTGCAAGATATAATTCGTATCCAACTTTTGCCATATGGCCATGTTGCTCACGTCCAAGAAGATTTCCAGCTCCTCTTATTTCAAGGTCACGAAGAGCAATCTTAAATCCACTTCCAAACTCAGTAAAGTCTTTAATCGCTTTAAGTCTTTTTTCTGATACTTCAGATAAAGATTTATCCGCTTCGTAAGTTATATAAGCATATGCAAGCCTGTTTGATCTTCCAACTCTTCCACGAATTTGGTAAAGCTGAGCAAGTCCTAGAGTATCTGCATCTTCAACAATTAATGTATTTGCGTTTGGAACATCTATACCGGACTCAAGAATTGTTGTACATACAATAATATCTATCTCATGAGTAATAAATTGTAGCATTACATCTTCAACCATCTCTGGTGGCATTTGACCATGAGCTACTCCTATTCTTGCTTCAGGTACCATTTTATGAAGTTTTCCAACAATTTCATCTAATTTGTTTACTCTGTTATTTAAGTATATTACTTGTCCATCACGAGAAAGCTCTTTTTCAATACCTTCACGTATAACATTTTCATCATATTCAAGTACATAAGTATGAACTGGTAACCTCTCCATTGGTGGTTCACTTAAAGTACTCATTCCACGAATACCTATCATAGACATATGTAAAGTTCTAGGAATTGGTGTTGCGGTCATTGAAAGCACATCTACATTTTGTTTTAATACTTTTATTGCCTCTTTATCTTTAACACCAAATCTATGTTCCTCATCTATAATAAGAAGACCTAAATCTTTAAAAAATACATCTTTTGAAAGAATTCTATGTGTTCCAATTAAAATATCTATTTTTCCATCTACTAAGTCTTTTAAAATCTTAGTTTGCTCTTTTTTAGTTTTAAATCTACTTAAGAATTCTACTCTTATTCCAAAATCTTTCATCCTTGTCTCAAATGTTCTAAATTGTTGAAGAGCAAGAACAGTAGTAGGAACAAGATATGCAACTTGTTTGCTGCTCATTACAGCTTTAAATGCTGCACGAAGAGCAAGCTCAGTCTTACCATAACCAACATCTCCACATAAAAGCCTATCCATTGGTTTATCCGATTCCATATCTTCTTTTATTTCTTCAATAGATGTTTTTTGGTCTGGAGTAAGTTCATATTCAAAAGAATCTTCAAATTCTTTTTGCCATGGTGTATCAGGATCATATGCAAAGCCTGTCATTTTTTCACGTTTTGCATAAAGAAGCATTAATTCTTTAGCCATCTCTTTTACGTGAGATTGAACTTTAGCTTTAGTGTGCTCCCATTCTTTTCCACCAAGTTTGTTAATTTTTGGTTTTGCTCCATCATCACATACATATTTACCAACACAATCTAATTGCTGAATTGGTACATATAGTACACCTCTATCTGAATACTCAATCTTAATATAATCTTTTTGAGTATCTCCCATTTTTATTGTTTCAACACCACGATAAATTCCTATACCATGATTTTCATGAACAACAAAATCTCCTTCATTTAAATCTGCATATGTGTTAATTCTTTGTCCAGTTTCTGTTTTCTTAATTTTCTTTTGAGTAGTAGAAAGCCCACTTACAGGTTCTGCAATTACTAAAATTTGAAATTCATCTGAATAAAAACCACCAGACATTATTCCACGAGTAATATATACCTTACCTGTATCTAACTCATCTATAGCAAACACAGATTGAAGCTCTTCTACTTTTATTTTTGAATCATGAAGGTAACCTTTAACTTGGTTATATCTAACCTCAGTTGGAAATACAAGAAGAATAGCTTTATCTTTTGAACGTTCAATATCTAAGTTTAGTACTTCAAGAGAAGATTTATAAAAATTTGCCTCTTTAATACTAAAATTATATACATCTCTTCCTCTAGAAACTACTTTATCTATGCTTATACGTTCCATATAAATAGAATTTAGTTCATGTTCAAGACGAGTTTCTATTTCCTCATAGCCCAAATATGTATTTACAAAAGGCATATAAATATATTCTCTATCTGCAAGTATTTTTATGGTTTCATTATTCTCATACCCTACATTTTGAGCTTTTTCTCTACATTTTGAAGGTTCATCTACAAAAACATTATATTCTGTAACATAGTCCAAAATATTTTCTGGTCTTTTAACTAAAATATTAAAATATTTATCTATTAAATTGTCCAGCGAGCCATTTTTTATCTTTTCTATATCTGATTCTATATTTGCTTTTAGCTCTTGAGATATATCTTCTTTATGAACAAAGTTTTCAAGTTCAGATACTACTGCATCTATTTTTTCTTTAGTCACATAGTTTTCTGATACTTGAGACATATCTATTTGTTTTACAGTATCTATACTTCTTTGAGTAATTGGGTCAAAAGTTCTAATGCTATCTACTTCATCTCCAAAAAATTCAATTCTAAAAGGTAAGTCATTATTAATGCAAAAAACATCTATAATACCACCACGTACAGCAAATTGGCCTTTACCTTCAACGTTTTCTGTACGTTCAAATCCAAATTTAGAAAGCTTATCTACAACCTCATTAATTGAGATTGTATCATTATTTTTTATACAGAACTCTTCACCCTTATATCTTGCATTTGGAAACATTTTAACAAGTAAAGCATCTATTGTAGTAACAACAATATTTCTTTTTCCACTTAAAATCTTTTCAATTGCATACATTCTTTGGTTAGATATATCCTTACTTTCTGCATCAATATCATAATATTGAAGTTGACGTGCAGGAAGATATATTATTTCAATATCATCAGATAAAAATTTTAAGTCTTGTATTATCTTATTTACTTGAAACATATTGTTACAAATAACAAGTGAGCTTTTATCTGAATTTTCTGTTATACCGTAAACCATCCAAGCCTTACTGCTATCAGTAAGGCCGGTGATACTTAATTTACTATTTTCTTTTGCTTTAATCTTTTTTAAAAGACTTGCATAATTTGTGCTACATCCAAGAGCTTTAACTAGTGGATTCATTTACACATCTCCTTTATTTTAATCTATTTATAAACTCATCTATTGAAATAACTTCAATTCCTAACTCTTGTGCTTTAGTTAGTTTTGAACCAGCTGCTTCTCCTGCAATTAAGAAAGAAGTTTTTTTAGATACAGAACTTGATGCTTTTCCAGCATTTTTTTCTATCATTTCAACTACTTCATTTCTTGAATAATTATCAAAAGAACCAGTTACACAAATAGTCATTCCTTTAAGTTTTTCTGAGTCGATTTCTTTTTTAATTCCTTTTAAATTTAATCCTTTTTCGTCTAATTTTTGTATAATTTCTTTAGTCTTAGCTTTTCTAAAGAAGTTATATGTTGAGATTGCCATAATAGTTCCAAAGTCTTCTAAATTATTTAGTTGTTCAACAGATGCATCTGCCAAAGCGTAAATGTCTTCAAAACTCTCAGCAAGCGTTTTAGATGCTTTTTTACCAATATGACGAATACCAAGTCCAAACAATAATTGATCTAGGCTATTTTGTTTACTTTGTTCTATTGCGTCTACTAAATTTTGTGAAGATTTTTCTTTAAACCCTTCCAAGCTCATAAAATCTTCAAATGTTAAGTTATATATATCTGTTATATCTGTAAGTAGACCTTTTTCTATTAGAGTTTCAACTATAGCATCTCCTAGTCCGTTTATATCCATACAATCTCTTGATACAAAGTGAGTTATGCTTCTATATACTTGAGCTGGGCATTCACTATTTGTACATCTTAGTGCAACTTCATCTTCAGATTGTTCTAGTTCTTCTCCACATACAGGACAAACAGTAGGAATAACATATTCTTTTTCTGTTCCTGTTCTTTTTTCAGTAAGAACTCTATATACTTCAGGAATAACATCTCCTGCTTTTTGTATTATTACTTTATCTCCTACACGAATATCTTTTTCACGAAGAAAATCAAAATTGTGTAAAGTTGTTTTAGAAATTATACTTCCAGCAACTCTAACAGGTTCAAGAACAACAACTGGAGTTACTTGACCAGTACGTCCCACTTGAAGAATAATATCTAATACTTTTGTTTCTCTTTGTTCTGGTGGATATTTGTATGCAACAGCCCACTTAGGAACTTTAACTGTTTGACCCATTTCTTGGCGGATATGAAGGTCATTTACCTTTACAACTGCACCATCTATGTCATATTCAAGGTCATCTCTCATTTCACCTATTTTTTTAATAGCTGCAATTACTTCTTCTTTAGTTTTACATACAAATCTTAGCTCAATTGTATGCATTCCTACACTTTGTAAATAATCTAGGCTCTCAGAATGAGTAGTAAAGTTTCCTCCTTTTTGAACATTAAATATAAATACAGATAAATGTCTGTTTTTAACTAGTTCACTATCTAATTGTCTTAGAGTTCCTGCTGCTGCATTTCTTGGATTAGATAATTGTTGTTTACCAGCTGCTAATAATTTATCATTAATTGCTTCAAATTCTTTACGAGGGAGATATACTTCTCCTCTTACCTCTATTGTGTCATTAGAAGTTAACTGTTGTGGAATACATTCAATCATCTTAACATTTTGAGTTACATCTTCACCAACAAAACCATCTCCACGAGTAGAACCTCTAACAAGTTTTCCGTTTTCATACTCTAAAGATATAGATAATCCATCAATTTTAGTTTCTACACTAAAATCTATATCTCCATATTCCTCTTTTGCTTTATCTACAAATGATTCAACATCTTCTAGAGTAAATACATCTTGTAAGCTTTGCATTTGTACTTCATGGTTAACTTGTGTAAATATATTTTTATTTTTACCACCAACTTTTTGTGATGGGGAACTACTTGTTATTAATTCAGGATGTTCTGTTTCTATCTTTCTTAATCTTTGAGTTAATTGATCATACTCATAGTCTGATATTTCAGGTTCATCTAGTTCATAATATAATCTGTTGTGATATTCAATTGTTTTTCTTAGTTCTTCTAATTCTTTTTTTAATGCTTTTAAGTCTTCTTTTTCTTCCTTCTTTATTGGTTCAAAGAAGCTAAATTGTTCGTCTTCCATTATATTCACCTCAACATGCCCATAAGCTAGAAATACATATTCCTAGCTAATTTTTCTCACACAAATATTGTACTATATATTATATATTTTTTCAAGGAAAATAAAAAAGTGCAAGCATAAAAACTTGCACTAAATTTAACGAAAAACTAATTATTGTATAATGTCTAATTCTCTTTTCAATCTATCTACTTCAGCATTATATGCAATTGTATTTTTCTTATGAACCTCAATACTTTCTTTAAGTCTTTCATTTTGCATTTCAAAAAGTTTAATTAAAGCATATTTTTGGTCTTCATTCATATTTTCAATAGGAATTTCTCCCCTTTTATACATTGCTTGGAACTCATAAATATCTACTCTTTTATGTGTTTCTTGAATCTCAACATGATCAGTTTGCACATTTTTCTTTTGCATTGCACGTTGAGCCATAATGCTTTTTCTTTTTTGGTCTCTTTTTCTACGTCTTATATTAAACACGCCTTGGAAAATCTTTTTTATACTATTAAAAAACGAATTTTCCCTTATGGCAGGTAAATTATATTCTTCTTGCATATAACCCTCCTAAGATTTCATTGTTAAACGAATCTTCATATCATTAAATTTATTCATTAAGTTTTTAGCGTTATCTTCTCTCATTTGCTCTACTTGATTCATAGCTACTAGTTCATTATATTCATTTGTAATATCTACAAGAGCATGTGTTAGCTCACTATCTACTTGATATCTTTCAACAGCAGCTTTATATATTTTGTATGCTTCAGGTAGTATCGCTTCTATTATTGCAGCAACTCTAACCTTTTCTGCACGTGTAGCTACAAGTTTACCACGTCTGAATGTTCTTTTAGCTTGAGCTTTATAATTTGAAATTGAAAGTTTAACAAGCATTTTATAATCTTTAAGTGTTGGAATAAAATCTCTTTTTGAATCTAACACTTTATTTATTGCTTTAGGTATATTTAAAGGTTCAATATATACTTCATTTCCTTTAACATCTTCAAAAAGTGGCCATTCTTCATCTCTTACTAAATAATAACAAAGAGCTTTTGTTTGAAGTTCATCTATACCACAAGATTTAAAATCATAAGCATTTTCTATCATTTTTTCTGAAATAGATAATGCAGATATTTTTCTAATTACTGCACTATGCTCATAATAGTATGGTACTTCATCTTTATAATGAACAAAATCATTAATATGTTCAATATAAAAACAAATTCTTTTTATTTCTTCTAGTGAATATCCTAGTTCAATTAAAAAGTTTTCTGCCATTTTAGAAGATTCTATATTATTTCTTTGTCCTTCTTGTAATGTAGGCTTTGAAACATCATGTAAGAAAGCTGCTATTTTAAGTAATAATAATTCTTCACGAGATAGCTCACCATAAGGTATATCTCTTACAGTAAGTAAAGTATGCTCAAATACATCATAACAATGATGTGCATCATTTGTTTCATAATCTACAATATTTAGGATAATATCTCCAAATTTATATCTTATATCCTCTATAGACATATTTAAATAATATTCAACTACGTCTTGTCTAAATAGAGAATTTTCAAATTCACTTTTTGTTATTCCTATCATAAAACAGTTCACCTTTCAGTGCTATTTTACTACACTTTGGTCATTTTTTCAACTAAAACATTGAATTTAGTCCACTTTTTTAGTTTTTATATTTACATAAAGAAAAAGAACACCCTACCAGAGTGTTCTTAAAAAGTTCATTTTTAATTAATTTTCTACATCAATATCATCTTTAAATCTTAGGAAATAATCTACAAAAGACCATATTGTTGCAATCACTGCACCTGCAAGTGTAAGTGACATTACAACATTAACAAGTAATCCAAAAGTGCTCATTAATGTAGATTGTTTAATAAACGCAAACATTCCAAGTCTTGAATCTATTATATATTGAAGTAGTCCAGATGTAATTGCAAGCATTTGGAATAATGTTTTAATTTTCCCACTAAGTCCTGCTGCAACATCTTTTTTATTATCTGCTCCAAATGTTCTAAGTGCAGTTACAAAGAAATCTCTAAATACAATTATTGCTGTAATAAATGCAGGAACAATTCCAAGACCAGTAAGCATAATAAATCCAGCTGATACTAATAATTTATCTGCAAGTGGATCCATTATTTTTCCAAATTTTGTAACTATTCCTTGACTTCTAGAAATTCTTCCATCTAGTGTATCAGTAATTGCAGCAACTATAAATACTACTAGTGCAATACAAGCGATAACTGTTTTTAATGGTGATACTGTAACAGATGTAGTTGTTTGTCCATACATATTAGGTTCAGAAGTTACAGTCTTCTCATACCAGCTACCTGGAATACTTAAAAGAATAATAAATATTGGAACAAGTATTATTCTTAACATTGTTAATTTGTTAGGTAAATTCATTTTGCTAAACATTTTTAATATTCCCCCTTATTCAACTCAATTATAGCATTGACATTTTTTATAGTCAATTATTTTTTGTTTTTTACACATTATTTTCACTTAGTTCAACTATTGTTGCCATTGTACCATAATCTTTAAATTTATTCTGTACAGCATATCTATATGAGAAAAAATCATCTGTTGAACACCTTGTACAAATTGGTGCAACATGTATTTGACTCTCATCTACACCTACATTTTCAAATTCATGTTTTAGAATTTTAATTAAATCTATATGAAAAGTAACATTATCCTCTTCATATTCTAAATAGTCTTCTGCATATTCAAATACAGATGTAAACTTTTCTTTAAATGAATCTTCTTGGCTAGTAAAGCAACATTTTCTAATAGAAGGCCCAATGCAAATAACAAGGTCTTCTACTTTACTTTCGTATTTTTCTTGCATCAATTTAATGGCGTTTATATATATTCTATTTATTACACCCTTCCATCCTGCATGTACATTTGCCACAACATTTTTAGCTTTATCATAAATAATAATTGGGTTACAATCTGCTGTAGTAATTAAAGTTGCAATACCAGGTTTATCCACAACATACCCATCATATTCTTCTTTATTTAACTTGGAAAACTCATAGTCTTTTTCATTTTCTTTATTTATTACAAGCATTTTATCTGTATGTGCTTGACAAGCTTTATGTACTTCACTAAATCCAACACTATTTCTAACTATTTCTAAATTTCCAAGTACATTTTCAAGTGTGTCTTGTCCTAAAGTTCTAAAGTTTAAAGTTGAATATTCCCCTAAACTTAATCCACCATGACGAAGTGTAATACAATGCTTCACATTCAAATCGTTAAGCACTTTAAATTGAATATATTCAAGATTTCCATCTTTTATATGTACTATTTCTTGACTATCGTATTTCATAGTTCCTCCTATCTCAATTCTATCATTTTATTCATATTAAATGAATAAATATATGTGTTATCTACTTTTTTGTTTGTTAAAGTGTTAATTGCCTCTTTATATATATCTAACTGTATTTTATATCTATCTATAAAGTCTTGCTCTTGAGTAAGTCTATCTGTTTTAAAATCTACAAGAACAACTTTTCCACTAGCTGTTACATAAAATAAATCAATTACACCTTGAATTAAACTTGGCGATATTTTTTCATCATTTAGTACAAACTCATATTCTTTATATACCTCAGTTGCGTCCTTTAGCTCTTGACCAATTTGTGACTCTAAGAAATTGTATATTTTATTTACACTGATATACTTTCTATCTTGCTCGGATATCACATGCTCATATACCATTTTTTCTAAATAATCTTTAAGGTCATCTCTTGTTTTAACAGCTTTAAAGTCTAGATTTTGTAGTATAAAGTGAATAAGCAAACCTTTTCTTACAGCTGTATATTTTTCTTCTTCTGTAAGACATGAAGGATAGAAATATCTAGAGTTTACTATCTCTTTTTCTTTTCCTTCTTCGTCTATATCTACATTTTCATCTACGACTTTAGCTTTTAGACTTACATCTATTTCATCCTCTTCAATATGCGCTTTTTTAAGATTTGATACACTCACTCTAGATGGTGTTCTAACATCTTTAATATGTTCATATTCTGTCTCAAAATTATCTTTTAAATCTTTTTGAACATTTTGATCTATAACATTTTTATCTAAATGCTCTTTAATTATTTCTGTAGCAGATAAACGATTAAGCTCTTGTGTGTCAGAAGTGAGCATTTCTTTTAATTGTTGATCTGTAGTATTTTCATTAACTTTAATAACATTTATATCTAATTTATCTTTTTTACCTTCACATTCGTTATAATACTTAAGTACAGGAAGAATTAGTTTTAAGTAACTATTACAACTTCCAATTAATGACTCATTAAATTTATCTTCTTTAACATTTATTGATTGCATATCATATGCTTTATCATAATCCTTAATTGTTCCAAATAAGTATAACTTTTCTTTAGCACGAGTAAGAGCAACATACAATAATCTAATTTCTTCAGATTTTGTCTCTTTTTCTATAACACTACGAATTGCATGTTTAACTAAAGATGGATAAGTTACACCTAGCCCTTGATTTACTATATCTATACCTATTCCATACTTATGATGGAATAATACTTTTTGTTTTCTTAAATCCATGAAATTGTAATTTTTTCCAATATCTCCTAAAATAACAATTGGAAATTCTAATCCTTTAGATTTATGAATAGTCATTATACGAACAACATTTTCATTTTCTCCAATTATCTTAGCACTTGTAGTAGAAGAATCTGATTTATCTTTAAGACTATCTACATATTTAATATATGCATTAAGGGTATTTCCTACTGTAGAGTAAAAGTTAGATGCAATCTCAATTAAGTAGTCTAAGTTTGCCTTTATAGACTCTGCATTTTCTTCTAAAGCAAATTGGTAATAAATATTTGTATCCTTATATAGTTTAACTAATAACTCTGAAATAGTATAAATTTTTGAATAATTCATATACTTATTAATTAATTCTAAAAATCTATTAATCTTTTCTACCAGTTCTATATTTTCTTTTAAAAACTCTTCATCTTGTACAATTCTTTCTAACGTATTATATATATACGTATTACTTTCATATAATCTAATTTTTGTTATTTCATCTAATGTGAAATTACCAATAATGCTATACATTATACTTGTCATATAAACATCTTGATATGGATTATCTACAACTTTTAAGAAAGAAAGAATAAGTTTTGTCTCATCACCTTCAAAAATACTTGTAGCCACATCACTAAATACCGGTATATTATTGCGTTTTAGTTCTTCCTCAAGAATACCAGCTTTATCCTTAATACCACGAAGAAGAATTACAATATCTTTGTATGTGGCATCTCTTAAAGTTCCATCTTTTTGCATAACTTTATCTTTTGAAACAATTTCCTTAATTTTATATGCAATACATTTAGATTCAATTTCAAATTTAGATAAATCCTCATTTATTTCGTATTCTTCTTCATCTTCTTGAGAGTCAAAAGTATTAAGTTCTTTTTCTTTTAAATCTACAATATTTATTTGTGTAGTAAAGTTAGAATTTTCGTCACTAACAAAGCTTTTATTTCCACATTTTAAAGCTTCATCTTGACCATATTCACATTGCCCATTTTTCATAGACATTATTTTTTCAAAAATATAGTTGATTGAATCTATTACTTCATCTCTACTTCTGAAGTTTTGCGAAAGAATTATCTTACAAGAATCACTTTTGTTAGACTCATCATCTGGATCATACGCAATATACTTTTCGTTAAATATATCTGGACGCGCTTGTCTAAACCCATAAATACTTTGCTTAATATCTCCAACCATAAACCTATTATTTGTACCAGATACAGCACTAAGGATAGTTTCTTGTACAAAACTTGTATCTTGGTACTCATCTGTGTAGACTTCGCTAAATTTAGATTTTAAATCTTGAGCTATGTCTGTAAGAGTTCCATCCTTGTTTACTAGTAATTCTAATGCAAAATGTGTAATATCATTAAATTCTGCAATTGATTGTTGTTTTTTCTCTGCTCTAAAAGCAGTATCAAAAGAAATTAAAAAGTCATATAAATAAGTCATATATTCATATGCTATTTTATTATCTTTCAATATTTCATTACTATTTGCATATATTTTTTTCTTAAGCTTAGTTATAACATCTTTTACTTCTTTTTGTCTAAACTCTTTAATTTCATCTTTTAGTTCTTCATCTACACCTCTATTAAATCTTAATGTAGAAAAAGCTATTAAGTTAAGTTTTGAATATAACTCATTCCAAGAAGGCTTAGGAATATTTAAAGTATTTTCTATCATTGCTTTATCTTCATAAAGGGTTTCAACTGCTTTAGTAAATTCCTCGAGTCCCTCAAGCTTTTTAAGATATTCATCATATTTTACCAAACAAAGATCTAATTCTGCTATTGTATCTTCATAAATATCTCTACCAAAGTCTGTATCATACAAATCTACATTTTCATCTATATTATATTTTTCTATTTGTTCTTTAAGCCATACGAATGGATATGGAAAAGCTTGTATATAATTATATATTTTAAGAATTTCTTCTAAAAATTCTTCCTCTTTTCCTCCAAATAACTCTAGAATATTATATAGTCCAAAAGCACTTCTATCTTCGTACTTTTCATATTCTTTTTCAATTAAATCTTCAAGGATTTTTGCTTTAATTAATACACTTTGGCTTTCTTCACAAATCTTTACATTTGGATCTAAATCTAAAACATTAAAGTTTTCACGAACAAGTTTAAAACAAAATGCATCAATTGTAGTAATACATGCTCTATTTATATATATTAATTGATTCTTCAAATGATTCTTTTTCTTAGAGTCAGTTTCTGTTTCTAAGGCTTTATATATAGCATTTAGAATCTTTTCTTTTAATTCTTGAGCTGCAGCATTAGTAAATGTTACAACTAAAAGCTTATCTACATCTAAGAATTCATTTAAAACCTTTTCAATTATTCTTTCAACTAGTACTGCTGTTTTACCAGAGCCAGCAGATGCACTAACAAGTATATTCGAATCACGTTTATCTATTGCCTTTTTCTGGTCTACAGTCCAATTTGTTTTTGCCATTTTACCTCTCCTCTTTTTACTATATTTTATATTCAAATATGAATTTTTGCAAGAAAAATATATAATATGCAAAAATGATATAAAATTATCCACTATTTACACTAAAAACTAATTCTCTCTTTGACATAACCTCTATATTTTGGTATAATTGAATAGGTGAATTTTATGGAAGAAAACGTAAAAAAAATAATGACTACAAACGATAAGTTTGAATTTGAATATATATCTAAAAACGTAGATGATACAAAGCTTCTTGGAAAAGAGTTTGCAAAATACATAACTAAAGATACAATTATTACACTAAATGGCGAACTTGGTTCTGGAAAAACTGTATTTTTAATGGGAATTGCATCACATTTTGGTATTGAAAATGATGTATGCTCACCTACATTTACACTAGTAAATGAATACAACACAAATGCAGGCTTTCCTATTTTCCATTTTGATGTTTATCGCCTACATGATAGTAACGAATTTATGGAAGGTGTCGGAACAGATTACTTCTACTCTGGTGCATGCTTAATTGAATGGGGAGACGAAATAATTGAAGATATTTTACCAAAAGAAACTATCCACATAGATATAACAAAAAACGATGAAAATACTAGAACATTTAAAATTTGGAGGTAACAAATGAATATATTAGGAATTGATACAACTACAAAATCTGCTAGTTGTACAATATTAAAAGAAAATGAGTATTATACAAAAGAAGTTACAAATGAGATTACTCACTCAGAAAAACTTCTTCCAATAATACATGAAACACTAAAAGAAAATAATCTTACATTAGACAACATAGATATGTTTGCAACAATAAATGGGCCTGGCTCATTTACAGGAATAAGAATAGGCTTAGCTACAATTAAAGCATTTGCTCAAGTAAAAGATATAGATATCTTCTCTATTTCTTCTATTGATCTAATGTCTTACGTTGCTGCAAAAAAAGAATTGGAAAATAGCAACGACAAAAAGATATCTGTTTTATCTTTAATTGATGCAAGAAACAACAGAGTATATTATAGAATAAACAATGTTTCATTAGATGAAAATGGAAAATACGAAATCACAAGTTCAATGGATGTTGAAAACGATTTAATAGATGAAGTATTAAAAAATATTACAATACTATCTTCATCTTCTTTAATTATTTGTGGAGATTGTGTAGAAAAATATAATGAAAAATTTGAAGCACTTAAAATTGCGCAAAAACTTAACTTCTATCCTACTACTGAAGACTTAATAGATTGCTACCTACATCTAAAAAACAAAAAAGACTATATGTATAATGCATACACTTTAGATGCACTATATGCTCGTCCATCACAAGCAGAAAGAGTAAGTAACAATGGATAATATATTAATTTCTAAAATGCAAGATGAAGATATTGAAGAAGCTCTACTTACAGAACAAAGTCACAATATCCATATCTTAAGTAAAAACATATTAAAAGAAGATATTAAAAACAAAAATTATAACTACTTAGTAGCTAAAAACAATGATGGAAAAATAATAGGATACATTGGTATCTCATATGTACTAGACAGCGCAGATATTATTTCTATTGTAGTGCATAAAGACTATACCCAAAAAGGAATAGCTACTCTCCTACTTCAAGAAATATTTGCATTTGCAAAAGAAAACAACATTCAAAAAATAATGCTTGAAGTTAGAAGATCTAACCTACCTGCACAAAAGCTTTATGAAAAGCATGGATTTAAGCAAATAGCAATCAGAAATAATTATTATGATAATACAGAAGATGCATTAATTTATGAAAAAGAACTATAAAAAAGCAAGGAAGTAAAATCTACTTCCTTGTTTTTATTTAATAATTATCATCATGACCATCGTCATCATAGAGTATTTCTCTAGAGCTTACTCTGTTTTCTTTTCTTTCTCTAAATACTTCAGATGATAATAGTTCTTTAACTTCTGATGAGTTTTTTATATTTTTCAAATCAAATTCTGGAGAAGTCTTATCTGCAGAACAACAATGAACTGTACCAAGTCCAAATATTCTTTGTCCAAGTGTACGAGTTAGAGTTATATCTGTAATTCTAAATAACATAATCTCATCTTGTTTTTGATTTAAAAAACCTGTGTCAATTAAAATCTTTTCGCCTGTTAACGTGTAAACAGTAAACGATAATGGTAGGCCAAATATTGTTCTTTTTCTATCTTTCCAGATAATATCTTTCTTATTCATAGAAAAAAACCTCCTTCTATATTTATTTGTCACGACTAGTATTATAGCACACATCACGTGAAAAATAAATAGTTTGAAGGAGATTTAATTACATAAATTATAGTTCAATATTAGTTGCTTCAACTAATTTATTATATTCATCTATAAAGTTTTGGCTATGAGATTTTAGTGTATTATTCTCAATAAACCACTCATTTTTATTTTCTTTCATATAATTTAAAACAGCAATTAAAGAATCATTATAGTTTCCATATTTTGCATCAGATTCCTTAATATGTTCTATTCCTTGTTTAAGATTTATTTGTCCTAGTATATCTTTATACATAGTAGCAAATCTATCTTCTAAACCATTTGCACTAATTTTTTCTTGTATTTTTGCATCATCTACTATTTCTTCAAGTTTCCCTATTAAAGCAGCATTTTCTTCTTTAATGCCATTTAGTAATTGTAATGATTCAGTAAATTCTGGACCATCTTTTTGGAAATTGTCTAAATTAATAACTTTAACTTGTGCAAGTTTTTCGTAATTAGATCTTAATGTATTAGTAGATTCTATATATAATTTGTAGTCCTCTTTTATTAGTTTTTCAACTATTGCATATTGTCCAGTTGTTTTAACATCTAGATTTGTGTTTTCTGGAGATAATGCATTAATCTCTGATGTTAGTAAATCATTTTGTCCTTTTTCTTTATTTATAACAACTACAATAACACCACCTATAATAATTACTGCCAAAAGTAGTATAACTACAATAATTTTTTTATTCATATTTCTTTTTCCCCCTATTTATATTTACAAGTTAAATTATACAACGAAATTTTTTTAATGTAAACACTTTTACAATATTTTACTTTTTTAGACTTTGACACTTAAATGTTATATTAATATAAAAAATTATTATGTTTATTTAAATATTATTGAATATTTTTATTATATTAGATACAATTTAAATGTAATATAGACAAATGACAAATAATATTTAAGTAATTGGAGGTAAAATAATATATGAAAAAGGCAAAAGAGTTAAAATCTTCAAATCTAAAGAACTCATTTAATATTGATTCTTTAAAATTTGAAACAACTGAAGAAGTTGAACCATTTAACGGAATAATTGGTCAAGAAAGAGCATTAGAGGCAATAAAATCTGCAATGCAAATTCCACAAAAAGGTTTTAACTTATACATATCTGGCACACTTGGTATTGGTAAAACAACTTATGCCCTATCTGTTGTAAATTCACTAAGTGAAAAAATGCCAGTTCCAATGGATTACTGTTATATAAATAATTTTGAAAACCCATTAGAACCAGTAGCAATTGCACTACAACCTGGTGAAGGAATGGAATTTAAACAAGATATGAACAGATTTATTAATTCTGTAACTACAAGAATAAATAAAGAGCTTACTGGAGATATGTACGAAAAAGAAAAGAAAACTATAATGGACAGATATAAAAGAGCTAAAGAAAACATTATGCGTGAGTTTGATAAATCTACCTACGAAAAAGGATTTAAAGTTCGTAATACTGAAAATGGTATCTACTTCTCTCCTGTTCATAATGGTGTTGTTTTAGATGAAAAGTCTTTCAAAGTATTAGATGAAAAAACTAAAAAATATTTTGAAGAAAAAAGTCCAGAAATACAAGAACAAACTCTACAAGTACTTAAAGAAATAGATGCCTTAGATAAAAAATGTGAGCAAGTTCTAAAAGAATGGGAAAACAATCTTGCTACGTTTGCAGTTACTCAATGTATGAGTGACTTAAAAATTAAATACAAGAAAAACTTAAAAATACAAAACTTCCTATACTCTGTTCAAAGTGACGTTGTAAAAAATGTATCATTATTTAAAAAGACTCCTCCAGAGCAAGATTTAAAAATGATGCAAAATCCAATGCTTATGCAACAGATGATGGCAAGAAAAAATATGAAGCCATGGGAAAATTATAGAGTAAACCTAGTAATAAACAATGACAGACTACAACATGCACCTGTTATACTTTGTAAAAATCCAAACTATTTTGATCTTTTTGGAAAACTTGAATTTGAGACTACTCCACAAGGAACAAAAACAAACTATAACATGCTAAAACCTGGTCTTGTACACAAAGCAAATGGTGGTTATTTATTAATAAACGTTAGAGATCTACTTGTTAGTGCACCAACTTGGGAAGCTTTCAAAAGAGTTCTAAGAAACCAAGAATTATCTATAGATAGTTCAAGAGATATCAACCAACCAATAACAATTGCATCTCTAAAACCAGAACCTATTCCAATTAACATGCAAGTAATTTTAATTGGTTCTGAACTACACTATCAACAATTATGTGCAATGGATGCAGATTTTAAAAAGCTATTTAAAATTAAAGCAGATTTTGATGATTCTTACGAACGTAGCAAAGAAAATGTAAAAAAACTAGTACAATTTATAGCTTATGTTTGTAAAAAACACTCTCTTCTACCATTCAATCGTGAAGGTGTTAAAGAGATAATTGAATATTCTTCAAAATGTGCTGGAAACCAAAATAAACTTACTGCTGTTATGCAAGACATTTCAGATTTAATTATTGAATCTAGTTTTGTTGCAAACACAAATAGAAAGAAAGTAATTTCAGATGTCGAAGTAAAAAAAGCACTAGAAGCAAAATCTAAAAGATTTGCAAAATATAATGACCAATATAATAAAATGATTCGTCAAGGAGATATCATTATTTCTACAGATGGTTATAAAGTTGGTCAAATAAATGGACTTACTATTGCTGTTACAGGAGATTGTTCATTTGGTCAACCTGTAAGAATTACAGCAAACACATATATTGGAAAAAGTGGTGTTTTAAACATTGAACGTGAAGTTGCTATGAGTGGAAATACTCACTCAAAAGGTGTATTTATACTATCTGCATATATTGGAGAAAAATATGCACAAGAAGTTCCACTATCTCTTACAGCAAGTTTATGTTTTGAACAACTATATAATCCAGTAGATGGTGACTCTGCATCTTCTACAGAATTATATGCAATTCTATCTTCTCTATCTGGTGTTCCAATAAATCAAAGCTTAGCTGTTACTGGTTCAGTTAACCAAAAAGGTGAAATTCAACCAATAGGTGGAGTTACAGATAAAATTGAAGGATTTTTCAAAGTATGTAAAGAAAAAGGTTTAAACGGACAAAATGGTGTTCTAATACCTTATCAAAATGTTAAAAATTTAACTTTAAGTAATGAAGTTTTACAAGCCGTTAATGATGGAAAATTCCATATATATCCTGTTGCAAATATTGATGAAGGTATAGAAATACTAACTGGTGTTGAAGCAGGTGAACTTGGAAAAGATGGAAAATATCCTGAAGGTTCTATTAACCAACTTGTTCAAGATAAACTAAATAATTATGCAGTAAACTCTGCAAAATATTTTAATTAGTGTTCTACTTTAACAAAGTTACTTAAATATATTAAAAGACTCGGATTAAACCGAGTCTTTTGTTTTATCATTTATTATTATAATTATATATTATTAATAATACTTTCAAGAATAGTCTTTGCTATATTTTTTGTTTTATTATCTATATCACGTTTAGGATTATACTCAACTATATCTAAAGATTTAAGAGACGCTTTGTGCTTAATAATTGAATCTACAGCGTCATACGCTTCATCTAAGTTAATACCATCTACTGCTGGAACTGAAACTCCAGGGCATATTTTAGGATCAATTACATCTAAATCATAGCTTATGTGCATTCCATCTGTTCCTTTTGTTGCAATAGCTATCGCATCCTCCATTACAGCACTCATTCCTCTTTTATGAATTTCTTCAGTAGTAAACACTGTAACACCAGCATCTTTAATATTTTCAATTTCAAGTGGATCTATATCTCTTCCACCAACAATTACTGTATTTTCTGGTTTATAAAAACTACCATCATGAAAATCTGTTAAATATTTTTTCTCATAACCATCTATTGCCGCAAGTGGTAATCCATGAATATTGCCAGTAATTGTAGTATCAAAAGTATTATAATCTCCATGAGCATCTATCCAAATAATACCAAGTGATTTATTTTTAGCAATTGAAGCAAGTGCAGAACCTATTACTAAGCTATGATCTCCACCTAAAGTTACTGGAAAATTATCTCTTTCAATTGTATTTTTTACAGTATCATATACTTGCTTATTAAATACATTAATTTGCTCTAGATTCTTTTTTTTGTTATCCTTATCTTCTGGCTTATTTTCCTTATTTTCTTCGTTTGCATATATTTTATAAATTCCACGAATATTATTTTTAATTATTAAATCTTCTGTTAATTTATCTGGGCCAAGTCTTGCACCATCTACATGCACACCTAAATCAGTGTTTGCATTTATTATATCTATATTTCTCATTTGTATTAAAACCTCTTTCTAATTCTATTCATGTCTTGCATCATATTCTGCAAGGAATTTTTCTGTATATTCTACATCTGAAATACATGGTAAATATTCTGTACCATATTTTTGTCTTGTTTCTCTACCTTTACCTGTAAGAAGAATAATAGTTGGTTTATCTTCTTGTTCTGCTTTAAGTACAGCATCCTCTATTGCTTCTCCTCTTTCTTCAATTAAAGCGTAATTTGAAGTATATTGTTTAACATATTGTGCAATATCATTAGATATGTCTATTACAGGTTCTGCACCTGGATCTTCTGCAACAATATATACAAAATCCGAGTTTTGTCCTGCAATTGTTCCTAAATCTTTACGTCTAAGCAATGCTTTTTTACCAGGACAACCAAATATTGCAACAATACGTCTATCTGGATACTCTTCTTTAGTAGATGAAAATAGCTTTTCAAAACTTAGTTTGTTATGCGCATAATCTACTAAGATTATTATTTTCATATCTTTAGTATGGAAAACTTCCATACGTCCACTACTTCTAGCAATCTCTAATCCATGTTTAATATATTCTACTGGAATATCCATAATCCATGCAGTAGCAATTGCAGCTAAAGCATTTTCAACATTAAATAAACCTGGCATAGTTAGAATAAATTCTTCATCAAATGATGGAGTATGTACTTTAAATATAGTATTGAAACCATCTTTTCTAATATCGTATGCATAAAAATCTGTATCTTTTGTTTTCATTGAAAATGTAAATACTCTTGCACTATCACGACGAGCAACAGCTAAAGTATTTGAAGCTAAATCTGCATCCATATTTACAATTGCATTTTTAGTATTTTTAAACATTTTTAGTTTTGACTCATAATAATCTTGGAAATCTGGATGCTCAATTGGACTGATATGGTCTTCACTAATATTCATAAATATACCTATATCAAAAAAGACATCTGGAACTCTTTCAATTTTTAATGCTTGAGATGATACTTCCATAACTAGATTTTCCATTCCGCTATTTAGTGCGTTATAAAAGTGTCTATGTATATCATATGATTCTGGAGTTGTAATGTGAGATTCAAAACACTCTACTCCATCATATGTATCAATAGATGAAATTACAGCAGTTTCTTTTTTATTATTTGCTTTAGAATATTCATCTAATATAGACTTAATATAATATGTTGTAGTAGATTTACCTTTTGTTCCACCTACGCCAATAACATTTAACACCTCACCTGGATAGTTAAAATACATTGCTGCAGTACAAGATAATGCTCTACGAATGTCTGTAACTAAAATATATGGACACTTCACGTCATATTCTTTCTCACTTATATATGCAAATACACCATTTTCAATTGCCTCTTTAAGATATTCATCTTTAAAAGAAACACCTTTAACAACAAATAATGTATCTTCTTTTACTTCTTTTGAATTGTAAGATAAAAGATTTACTTCACGTTCTAAAACATCTTCACAACCTTCTGTTTTAACAAGTAATCCTTCATTTTCTAGTAATTCAATATATTCTTTTAAACTGAACTTATTCATAATATCTCTCCTTTTTACAATTAAAATTATATACTAACGGTATTGTAAAATCAAGAGAAAAAAAGTCCACAAAAATCCACAAAAATGAAAGTTCAAAACACACAAATTCACAAAAAAATAATAAAAAGATAGAACCCACAAACGTGAGTCCTATCTATATTTCTTTTCTCTTGCGTTCTAGTCCTTCAATAATTGACTTATCATCTATTAGTAGATTATCTTTGATACCTCTACCTATTTCAATCTTAGGCTTTCTATTACCTCCATGGTAATCGCTTCCACAAGTAGGTATAAGGTCATATTTTTCACAATACTCTAAAAGCTCTTTTCGTTTTGCTTCAGAGTTATTAGGATTATACACCTCAATTCCACATAAACCTGCTTTAACTAGCTTTTCAATAAAAACATCTAATTCTTCTTTAGGAAGTCTTAGACTTTTAGGATGAGCAAGTACTGGTACTCCACCATATTTACGAATTGCTCGAACAAGATCTTCAGGTTCAAGTTTTTTCCTTTGTACATAGCTTTTACCATTATGGTCTAGGTATTCACCATAAGCTTCAGTTGCTGTTTTACTATAGCCTAATGCTTTAAGAGTAAGTGCGATATCAAAACGTCCAATAGATTTTTTATCTCTTGCATTTGCTATAACATCTGCTAGGTCAATTTCTATTCCTTGACTATTTAACAAACTAATTGTATTTGTAACACATTCATATCTGTCCAGTTCGTACTTATCTAATAGCTTACAAATGTCTTTAGATATATAGTAACCAAGTAAGTGACATATGTGTTTATTATTTTGTCCTGGGACAAAATATTTAGACATATCTGCACCAAGTTCAATTCCTGGTATTACTACAATATCATCTCCTGCTAGTTGGCACGCTTCATTGTATGAAGATACGTTATAATGTTCAACAAGTGATATATAGCCAACATTATTTTCCTTAGCTTTTCTTAGTACCTCTTTAATAGAGTCAAATCCATCAGAATAGTTAGTATGAACGTGTAAATCAATATATTTTCCACTTATCATATCTATCACACTCCTTATTTAAAAAGTGAACTAAAAAACTCCGTGTTACAAGCTCATACTATCATATAAAAAAATCTAAGTCAAGAAAAAATGACACTAATAATAGTGTCATTTAAAATTGTAATTTTATCGTAATTTTTCTTTATGTTTCCTTATTCTTGCTCTTCTTTACTACTTTCAACTGTTTGTTCATTTTCAAGTGTTTTTTGACCTTTTTTAACAATTCCTAAATATACTAATGCACATATAGCAACTGCGACAACTATACCAACTATAATTAGCACTACAGGGGAAACAGTAAACTCTTCTTCGTAATGATGCCTTGGTGTTGGATTATTAAAATCTATTATGTCTGCGCATACCATATTAAACAATAATACAAAAGATAGTAGTAATAAACTTATTTTACATAATTTCTTCATCAGCTTCCTCCTCCTTCTCTTCTGTTTTCTCATTTTCATCAACTGGTGATTGAGCTGTTTCTTCTGAATTTGGTGATGAACCAAATGCCATTTGTGTCTCATTTAACTCATCATTTTTTAGTTTGTTTAATCCAAAAATCACAACTGCAGCCGCAACAACAGCAAGTACTACCCCAATAATTATTATAACTGTAGGAGACATAAAATTTGAACTTTTTGGGGTTTCTGGTCTTGTAGGAACTGGTCTATTATCTCCAGGTCCAACTATGTCTGCCATAACAAAGTTCATACTAAGAACTAACATAAAGAAAACAACTAATAATTTACTAACTTTTTTCATATTACTCACCTTCCTTTTAAAATAAAACTTTTTAAAAAATCTTTTTATTTATGCCAAAATGACAAATATAACGTTATATACAATACCAAATAGTATTGAGATACTATTTAGAATCAAAGACAGCTTATATGGACTATATTTGCTTTTTACTCTAAGCTTATTATATATATATCCCTCAACAAGAATTACTAATACTTCCAGTACCACCCAAATGATAAAAGACAAAATAATCATAAGTGTATAATTTTCTATAGTCCATATTAAGTTTTCTATAGTAACAATAACTGGATTAGTAATAATATTTGCAAGGAATACTACTGCAATATCTATTTTTCCTCTAACTTTAAATATTAGTGCAAACCACACTTCAATGATTAAAGTTAATACTAACGATATTATTAATGATTCTAACATTTTTCTTTCTCCAATTTTTTATCATAAAAATTAGCACCAATATAAAATATAACTGAACTAACAATAACACCAATTATTACGCTAGTTGTGTTAAAAGGTAAAATAGATATTTTAAGTAATGATGGAATCGCTCCAATAAATAGTGCAAGTGTTGTAAGTCCAAACGCAAACCCTTTACTTGAATATAGTGTATTAGAAGCAATAATTAAAGTTATTGGCATTGTCATATTAAACAACAATATTCCAAGTATACCTAGTATTGGAGATTTAAAAGCAAGGCCTAAGCATATTGCACTTAACACTAGTGATATAGTTGCAACTCTTTTAAGTCCAAATTTATCTCCTAGTATTCCTCCAAGCATTTTTCCAAGCACAACTCCACATACAAATAATATAGATAGAGCTAAATTAGATTTCCATTCATAATTAAGTATAAATCCTAAATAGCTTCTCATAACTATTGTTATAAATATGCAAAGTAAGATAACAAATACTTGTCCATTAACTTTTTCTATCTTAACTTTTTCATTATTAACTTCATATTCTTTATTTATCTTATTATATGCATATACCAAAAATACAGATGATATAAGCAGTATTAACACCAATATCCATTTATATGTTATAAAGAAGGATGCAAATTTTAACCCTAAGAACAGACCTATAGCCCCTGTTGATACATAAATTCCAGGTTTACTTGCCTTTTTATTTGCAATATTTAAAACATCTACTCCTCCACCAACATGAAATAATGCATTACCAATACCTGCTAAAACACACATTAAAAGTGGTAATTTAGTATACACAAAAGCCATAGCAACAAATACACACCCAAGTGAAGAAACAATTGCGTTTTTATTTAACTTGTCTGCAATTATTCCAAATGGAAGTTGAAAAGCAAATGCAAACATATTATATAGTATAAAAGCTATAACATAGCTAAAAGAGCCACTAACAAGAGGTGATACTAAAGCCATCATAACAATTGCACACATCATATCTATAATAAAATGTAGTACACTATATGTTCCTACTATAAATAAATCTTTTTTCATGTTCCCCCCTCAATTAAATATTACTATTAAAGAGAAAAATAAGCAATATAATATTTTAACTTTTCTTTTATTATGATACAATACCATTAGGTGATATTATGAGTAACAAAAAGAGTGTTGAAGAAATTGAGGAGATTTTCCCTGGATTTAAAGAAAAATATAATCAAGCATTAAAAAACGGAAAAATCACACAAGAAGTAGCACAAATGATTGCAGATGCAAATATATTGGATAGAGAAACTATCCAAAAGCAAAAAATAAAAGAAGCATGGAAAGAAAAAATAGAAAATGGAAATATTTCTACTAAAGATACTCAACATCTAGTAAATGTTATTTATGGAACAGAGAAAGAACTAAAATCTCCTCAGCAAGAAGATCCAGAACATAAAGAATTTCGTGAAGAATTACAACAATATGTTTATACTCCAGAACAAGCTGCAAAAAACACTGCTGTAAGAGAACAAAAAGAAATTCAAGAACAACAAAAACAAGCTCCAACTCAAGAAGAGCAAAATATTAATGCCGATCAACCAATAATTTAAATACAAAAAAGCTTGAAACTTAATCGTTCCAAGCTTATTTGTTTGTTTAAAATATTTTTTTGAGACTATTATAAATTTACATCTCCACTTGCATTAGAAGCTTCATCCATTATACCTGCTGCATAAGATTCTTTGATAATACTATCAATCTTACTTTCAAGTAAATCTTTATCTTGGTTTTCAGCTAGTACCATTTCAGATAAAAGGATGTTTTTAGATGTTGCAAGCATTTTTTTCTCACCAATAGAAAGTCCTCTTTCCATATGTCTGTGAGATAATTCTCTTACAACTTCAGCAACTTCTAATATGTTACCTGATTTAATCTTTTCTACGTTAAGATTATATCTCTTACTCCAATTCACATCGTGAATGTAAGGATCTTTAGGTTTTTCAAGAACAGAGAATACTTTGTCTGCTTCTGATCTTTGAGAAACTTCTCTAACTCCAATATCATCTACCTTATTAGTTGGAACCATAAGTTTCATTCCACCTATAGGCATTTTGATAATGTAGTAATCGTCAACATTTCCAAGCATTTCTTTCTCTTCAATAGACTCAATTGTACCTGCACCATGCATCGGATAAACAACTTTATCTCCTACACTAAACACTAAACATTCCCCCTTCTTAAACTCAAGTAATACACCTATATTATAGCATAATTTTGTTAAAAAGTAAAGGAATTTGAATTCTTTTTTATGTAAAGAGACTAATTTCCGCCAAATCTACGGTTTCTTTTTATGTATTCTTCGATAGCTTTATCCATTTGGATTTCATCAAACTCTGGCCAATAGATTTCTGGGAAATATAGTTCTGCATATGTAGATTGCCATGTTAAGAAATTAGACAAACGTTTCTCACCACTTGTTCTAATTATAAAGTCTGGATCTGGCACTCCTGCTGTATAAAGTTTACTATCTACCATAGCTACATCTATATCCTCAACAGATGCTTTTCCATCTTTAACATCTTGTGCAATAGATTTAATAGCATGAATCAACTCATCTCTACCACCATAGTTAAGACAAATCCCAAATGTCATAACGTCATTGTCTTTTGTCTTTTCTTCAACCTCATGTACTTTCTTTTGAAGTTTAGGGTCTAATCTAGATAAATCTCCATAAAATTTAAATTTTACTTTTCTTTTTTCATCGCTTTCTAAAATTTCATCTGAAAATTTTTCAAGTAATTTCATAAGAAGAGAAACTTCTGCTGGATCTCTTTTCCAGTTTTCTGTTGAAAAAGCATAAACTGTTAAATATTTAAGTCCAATGTCATATGAGTATTTAACAATATCTTTAACTCTCTGTGCACCAACTTTATGACCTTCTATTGCAGCCATACCATGAGCTTTTGCCCAACGTCTATTTCCATCTAATATTATACCAATATGCTTTGGTCCTCTTTCATCTATAACCATAATTATCTCCTAATCTATTTTTTAATTAAGTATTAAAAAAATAAGTAGCTTCTAAATCTGCTTCATGCATAAGTAATGCTAAAGGATATTTTTTATACGCAGCACTTATAGTTCCATATAATTCTTTTGGCTCTGTAAAGCCCATATGCCATCTTATGCAATATTTTTCTTCTGGAGTAAGTTTGATATACTCAGTAATCATCATAACAGATTTTTCACCATGTCCATAAGGAATTGTATCATCTACTGTATAATATGGAACTTTTTCCCACACACCTTGTTCATTTTTTGCATTTCTATAATCTACTTTATAATAATTTACTTTACAAATATCATGTAAAAGAGCAATAAGTTTCAAACTATCTTCAGATACTTCAATAGGTATTGTTGAAGTTTCAACTTTTTGTTTTAAAATCTCATATACTTTTAAGCTATGTTCCACAAGTCCACCCTCATAATCTCCATGAAAACGAGTGCTTGCAGGAGCTGTGTAAAAGTCTGTTCTTTCCTCAATAAAATTAATTAAATCTTGCATTCCTTCTCTAGAAATGCTATCAAGTAAAGCCTTAAATTCTTCTACCATATTACACCTCTATCTTTCTCTATCTTTTATATATAATGCTAAATCTAGTAAAAAAGCAGATTTGTCTCCAAATATTCTAATACTTGTCATTGCTTCATTTATTACATCATCTAGCATTTCTTGTGCTCTTTCAAGCCCATATTTAGTAACATAAGTTACTTTATTCATTTCTCTATCATTTCCAACAGGTTTACCCATTTTCTTACTATCTCCAATTTCAGATAGAATATCATCTTTAATTTGAAAAGCAAGTCCAATGTTTTCTGCATAATTTGTAAGTATTTGTAACTCTTGATTTGAAACCCCTGCAAGTAGTGCACCAATTCTTACAGATTCTTTAATTAATGCACCTGTTTTATTCATATGCATATATTCAAGTTGTTCTAAAGTTAAAAGTTGACCTTCACTTACAGTATCAAAATACTCACCACAAACCATTCTGTCTTTTGCTTTAACAAATTCATTTAAAGCCATTATTTTCATACTAATTTGTTTTATATCTAATTCTTCACGAAGGTCATCTGTAATAACTACATTTGAATAGTTAAATAATGCATCTCCTGCAAGTAATGCAGTACACTCATCATACATTTTATGATTTGTTGGTTTTCCATGTCTAAAATCATCATTATCTATACATGGCATATCATCATGAATTAATGATGCATTATGTACCATTTCCATACCAATTGCAAATGGAAGACATTTTTCGTAATCTTCTTTAAATAATCTATATGTTGCAAACATAAGTATTGGTCTTATTCTTTTTCCGCCCGCAAGCAAAGAATATCTCATTGAGTCTCTTAATCTTTGAACATATGGATCTTCATCTTTAAAATATTTGTCTAATTCTTCATCTATATAATTTTGATAGTTTTTTAATTCTTCTTTAAAGTTCATTTTACACCTCACATAAACTATTAATATTTCCCACTATCTTTTGTACTGTTTCAATAGGAGTTGAAGCTCCTGACATTATCCCTATTATATCATAATTTTTGCATTCTTCAATTTTTTTGTCGTTTTCATCTTGTATAATAATGCAATTTTCACAATTTGCACATGCAACCTCGTATAGTTTTTTGGTATTCGAACTATTTTTACCACCAACTATAATCATAAAATCTGCCTCTTTAGCAATTTTTGAACATTCTTCTTGTCTGTTTTTTGTACTTGCACAAATTGTATTTAAACATTCAATATTTGGATATTTTTCTTTTAGAGTTTTTTCTATTTCTAAGTATTTACTCATAGAAAAAGTAGTTTGTACAATAGAAAAAACTTTAGAAAAATTTGGAAGTGATTCTATTTCATCTATTGTTTCAATAACATAAACATCTTTAGCATATCCCATTGATCCAATAGTTTCTGGATGTGTTTTTTTACCAATTAATATAATTGTATACCCATCATTTGCTTTTTCTTTTATTTTAAGATGTATTTGAGCAACTTTAGGGCAAGTATAATCTCTAACTTTAAGATTTTTAGATTCAGCTAATTTATATGTTTTTTCATCTACTCCATGAGCACGAATTGCAACATTAGATTCATCTTCAATCTCATCTAGTGATTCAATAAATTTTACGCCCATATTTTCTAGTTCACTAACTACTCCCTCATTATGAACTATTTCTCCTAAGCAATATAATTTATCCAAATTTTTGACATCTTCTTTAACACCATCTACTGCTCTTTTAACTCCAAAACAAAATCCAGATTCTTTTCCTACAATAATCTTCATTTTTTCCTCCAAATATACAATAATATTATAATGCAGTATACAGAAATTGTCAAAAAAAATACCCGTAAAAATACGAGTATTTTAATATTTTCATACAACTACATATTATATAATCTAATAATGTTTTGTTCTTGTAATCTCTTAAGTGATTGATTAATTATTTTAGCTCTTCTTTCACCAATTCCTTCAACATCATCTAGTTCAGCTACAGTCGCATCACATACTATTTGAAGTGAACCAAAAGCACTAATAATCTTTTCAATAATACTTGCAGGCATCTTTGGTATTTTATTTAGCACTCTGTATCCACGAGGAGATACGTTTCTATCTAAAAGCTCTGTTGTGCTATCTGAATCATATCCAAGTAGCTTAATAATTTTTTCTGAGTCTACAAGAGATTTTCTATCTATTTTTTTAATGTCTTCAAGTATTGAATCTGCAGTTACTTTAGAATTCTTTCTTTTTAACACCATATAATCTTGAATTATTTGTTTTTCCTCAGATTCAACATTATCTATTAATTCTTGAAGTTGAATATTTACAAGTCTTCCTTCATCTCCAAGTTCTATTATTGTCTTTTCTACTTCTGTCTTCATACGAAGTACTATTTCACTTCTATATATTGCATTTGCAACAAGTTCAAGATAAACAATATCATCAAACTCATGCTCTGTTAAGATACTTAAAGCATGATCAAATACTTTCTTATATTTTTCAAGAGTTTCAAGCATTTGGTTTGCTTCTATATTTAGAGCATCTCTTTCTTTAATTACATATCTAAAATCTCCTTTAAATATTGTAATTATTCCCCTTCTTTGAGATATACATATAACTATTTCATTTGTTTGTTTTGCAACACGTTCTGCAGTTCTATGTCTAGTACCAGTTTCAGTAGTTTTTATTTTATAATCTGGAACAAGTTGAGCATTTGCACGAAGTATCTTCTTAACATCTGAACTAATTACAATTGCTCCATCCATTTTACTTAACTCATATATGTTTGCTGGTGAATAATCTATATCTAGTTTAAATCCACCATCTGCTAAATTCATTACTTCTTCACTGTTTGATACTACAATTAATGCTCCAGTTTTTGCTTTAATAATATTATCTAGTCCATCACGCAAACTAGTTCCTGGTGCTACCATTTTTAGTACTTCTAGTATTTCTTCTTGTTTCACTTTTTCCCCCTTTAATTTCTAACTATTTTATCTATTACTTCATCTATTGTAGAGACACCAATAAGGTTGGCATCCACTTTTTCTTTTAAGCTATCTATTTGTTTCTTATTTGTATAAATTGTATTATATCCTAGTTTAGTTATTTCTTTTATACGCTTTTCAAAATTTGTAATATTACGAATTTCTCCAGTTAAACCAATTTCACCTAAAAATACAGTTTTAGGATCAATTGTTATATTTTTATAACTTGAGACTATAGCCATTGCAACACTTAAATCTACTGCAGGCTCATCTACTCTCATTCCGCCTATTATATTTACGTATATGTCTTGTGTACTTAAAGACAGATTACATCTTTTTTCAAGCACTGCAATAAGCATATTAAGTCTATTTAAGTCTATTCCATTTGGAACACGTCTTGGATTATTATAATATGAATGAGTAGTAAGTGCTTGGACCTCCATAAGTATTGTAGAAGTTCCTTCAACTGTTGCAACAATTGCAGTTCCAGGTAGATTTTTATCTGATTTTGTTAAGAATATATCTGACAGATTTTTAACTTCAACCATTCCTTCGTCTTTCATATCGAAAACACCAATTTCATTAGTTGAACCAAACCTATTTTTTACACCTCTAACAATTCTATGAGATAAAAATCTCTCACCTTCTATGTATATTACTGTATCTACCATATGTTCAAGAATTCTTGGCCCTGCAATTACACCATCTTTTGTTACATGTCCAATTACTATAGTAGTTATTCCTTTTCTTTTTGCTTGATACATTAGTCTTCCTGTTACCTCTTTAACTTGAGAGATACTTCCAGGAGTTGAACTAATATCTTCGTCATACATTGTTTGTATAGAGTCTACTATACAAAACTTTGGAGATATTTCTTCTATTTTATCCTCAATTTGAGCAATATTTGTCTCATTTAAAAAAAGGATATTATCACTTTTAACACCTAGTCTATCTGCACGAAGTTTAACTTGCGTTTCAGATTCTTCTCCAGATATATATAAAACATTTCCTATATCTGCAAGCTTAGAACATACTTGCATAATTAAAGTAGATTTACCAATACCAGGTTCTCCACCAATTAAATTAAGAGACCCTTCAACTATTCCGCCACCAAATACTTTGTTTAATTCTTCATATCCTGTGTCAAGTCTAACTTCTTGAGTTACAACTATATCACTAAGCTTTTTAACTTCACTTCTTTGAGAAAAAGTATCACGTGAATTACCCGCTTTTGTTGCTTTTTTATTCACTTTTTCCTCAACAAAGCTATTCCAGCTATTACATCCTGGACACTTTCCCATCCATTTTGCTGATTCATATCCACATTCTTTACAAAAGAATACAACATTTGATGCCATAATCTACCTCCTGTGCTAAGCACGAACACATTATATCATTATTTAGCCATTTTCTCAAGGAAAAGAGAAAATAAATAACATAAAAGCAAGGATTGCTCCTTGCTTCTCTTTTTATTTATTCTTTTTATATACTTCACATTCTTTTAAAATATCTGAAGCTATTTTCTTAGTAGACATATTATATAAGTCTTCAAGTTCATTAACACTTCCATGAGGAATAAACTCATCTGGATAAGCATAAGATTTAAATTTTATACCACGTATTTTATCATCTACTATTAATTCTTTTACTGCAGTACCCAAGCCATTAATTTTTGTACCATCTTCAATTGTAACTGCAAATTTAGTCTTTTTAATACTCTTAGAAATTGTAGTTTTATCTAATGGTTTTAAAAATCTTGCGTTAATTACTTCTACACTTTTCTTTTTTGCTTCTAATTCCTTTGCAATTTCAAGTGCTCTTGCTACCATTTTACCAATTGCAATAATTGTTATATCTGTACCATTTTTTAGTGTCTCAGCTTTTCCAATTTCAAGTTTTAAGTTCTTTTCTTTAAGTTCAGGTAAATTTTCTTCTCCGCCACGTGGATATCTAATTACAACAGGTCTTTTAGCGTTTACAGCAAACTCTAACATTGACTCTAATTCTTTGAAATTTTTGGGTGCCATTATAACTAGATTTGGAACCAATCTAAAGAAAGCCATATCTAACATTCCTTGGTGTGTTTCACCATCTGCACCAACCAGTCCTGCTCTATCTACACACATTACCACTGGTAAATTTTGAAGTGCTATATCATGGATTACTTGGTCATATCCTCTTTGGTAAAAAGATGAATAAATTGGCACAACTGGAATCATTCCCTCTGTTGCCATTCCAGCTGCCATAGTTAATGCATGTTGTTCAGCAATTCCAATATCATAAAAGCGAGTTGGAAATTGTTTTGCAAATTCTTTTAGTCCTGTACCATCTTTCATAGATGCTGTAATTGCAACTATTTTATCATTCTTTTTAGCAAGTTTTACAAGTTTATCTCCAAATACTTTTGAATAGTCTGCACCCTTTTTAGATTTAGGTTCACCTGTTTCAATATTAAAAGGTCCTATAGCATGAAATTTATCTGGATTTTCTTCTGCAATTTTGTATCCTTTTCCTTTTTTAGTTAAAACATGAATAAGTACTGGACCTTCTATTTTTTTACTTAAACGCATTATACTTTCGAGTTTTGAAATATTATGACCATCCACTGGTCCAAGATATGTAAATCCAATATCCTCAAAATACATTCCATTACCTTTAAGTAATAATTGTTTTAAAGACATTTTAAATCTTTGAATATTTGTAACCATTTTAGGCCCAATTCCAGGTATTTTGCTAAGTCCTCTTTTAACAAGGTTATTTGTTCTTGTATATAATTTCTTACTACGAAGATGACCAAGTAAATTATTAAGCCCACCATTATTTTTAGATATACTCATTTGGTTATCATTTAAAATAACAGTTATATTTGTTTTACTAAATCCTGCATCATTTAATGCTTCCATAGCCATACCACCAGTAAGTGATCCATCTCCTATTACTGCTACAACTTGGTTATCTTTTCCTTTTAAGTCACGAGCACGTGCCATACCTAGTGCTGCAGATATAGATGTAGAACTATGTCCAGTATTAAAAGTATCATATTGTGATTCTTTTGTTTTTGGAAAACCTGCTATTCCTCCAAATTTACGAATGTTGCCCATTTTGTGTTTTCTACCGGTTAATATCTTATGCACGTAGCTTTGATGTCCTACATCCCAAATTATTTTATCTTCAGGAGTATTAAACACACTATGAAGTGCAATGGTAAGTTCTACAACGCCTAAATTAGAGGCAAGATGTCCTCCATTTTGTGATACAACTTCTAATATATAATCTCTAATATCTTTAGCGAGTTCATTTTTTTCTTTTATTTTTAAATCTTTTAAATCTTTTGGACTATTTATCTTTTCTAACATAAGCCCTCCTAAAAAATTTATACGAGGACTATTATATTCTTGTTTTTTAGAATTGTCAAATGATTTGCGTTTTAACAAAAAAATAAGCGAGTTAAATACCCGCTTATTCACTTATATTATTATCTTTTACATAATTTGAAACTGCAAGAAAGTTTTCGTCATATGGATATCTACTTTGTCCAAACTCTAGCCACATATCTGACCATGATTTACCACTATCAAGTAGTTTTTTTACTGTTTCATCATTTGTTGTATTATTTCCTTCTTGATGAGCTAAATCTACACATTTTTCTTGGTCATATAATTTGCATTGAATATCACATTCTAATTTATCACATTGATAAGCAAACATTGCTTCTGGAGTTTCATGAGCATCAAACTCTAGAAATAGTTTTTCAATTTGTTTACCATCAATTAATGAAGATAAAATCTTATGAACTGCCTCATGTTCAATTTTTTCCTTCTCATCTTTATCTATTTGAAACTGAGTTAAATCTCCAATAACAGTCTCACCTAATTCATGAATAGCTAGCATATAGATTACTTTCATTATATCAATATCATATTCAAACTCAGATTTCATAGCTATTGCAAGCATCTGAACGCCAAAAATATGCTCTGCAACGCTTTCTATTCTATCTCTTTGAACTTTCCAATCCATCCAACCTGTTCTAATAACATTCTTTAATTTATTACATAAAACATAATATTTAATTACATTTTCTTCCTTAGACATAATTTTACCTCCTAAATTAAAATATTTTTTCTAGATTATAGCATACGAGAATGTAATTAGCAATAAAAAAATCATTCAATTGCTTGAATGATAAATAATTTGGTGGAGCCGGTGAGAATTGAACTCACGTCCGAAAATTCCTCTATATTATTTTCTCCGAGTGCAGTATATGTTAATTTAATATTATTTCACTAAAACATATACAAAAAGATGAAATAATATGATTGTAAAATACCCTCTATCATACAATCTTTTGATAGAATTGTTAGCTAGAAAAATATGAAACGTAAAATTACCACCTAGCAAGGAAAAATTACGCCGCACCTATAATTAGGCAGCTAATGCAAATTCTTTATCTGCGTTTAATTTTAATTTCTCGTTTTTATAGTGGCCAACGAGAATCCACTACTCGCTTATAATATTTCAAAATAGCCGTCGAAACCTTACGGCCCCTTACATAAGTATTATACCATAGTAACTTCAAAAATTAAAGACCCCTTGACAAGAATTAGAAACTATTGTATAATTCCTCACGAATTATGTACACTATCTTTCATAATTTAATTAAATTAAGGAGGTTTGGGTTATGTTTTTAATAAAGCAAAAAAATGATAGTAAGTTAAACTTAGTTATACGTAATTTTCTTTCTTATGTAATAAGCAACTATAAAGATTACTCTAAAGAATATATAACGGAATACCGACCAGAAGACTTAAAAATGTACATATATAACTGTGCACTTAACACAATTGATGAATACACTTATACAAAGAAGTTGTCTAGTTCCACGCTATTATCTACTCTTAGAATAATCGACTTATTCAAAGAAAATCTTATGCTAAGACAATTCGACAGAAAAGAAATAGCTGTTGATTATTCACAAACTACTAAAGAGATTCTTACATATTTTAAAACTATTACTGAGTTTGATAAAATAGATATATCACTTAGAGATAATATTTTGAAAAATGTAAACGAAATAATAGCAAGTACTAGATAGTACTTGTTTTTTATTATCTCTTGATGTATAATAGAGCTACTTTAAAAAGGAGACACCCTGAGATTAAATACTTTGAAAGGGAGGTAAAATTATGAAAAGAGATCTACATTTTAGAGAATCTGTTCTTTTTGAAGCAATTAAAATGACGACTGCTCAAGCGTCTATTTTAGTTGAAAAGGGTTGTACTGACCCGGAGAGATTGCAGCAATACATTATCTATTATTCTTGTATAGCAATGAAAGCATATAGTAGTTTTTATGAGCTAAACAAAGAATACACAGGTAAAGAAATGGCAATCAAAAAATATCATACGTTGTATGTTGGGCTACTTGCAAAACCTACAGAAGACACTACTGAGCTAGTAAGTCACTTAAAACCAGATTTATATAGTAAATGTAGTGAAGACGAACAATTCTTAATACTTGCTCTATGCAATTTATACACTTTCTTCAAAAGTAAAAGTGTTATTAAGACAAAACATATTCTTAACACTTATATTCCAAAGATTAGAGCTTGTTTAAAATCTGCAGATGAGTATGTTGCTATTTTTGACACAAAGAATAAAACAAGACTTACATGTAAGTCTACACTGTTTAAGTTTTTAGTTGAAAATGGCTAAAATATAAAAATTCCCAAATGTTAATTCATTTGGGAACTTTTTTTATCTATTCTTTATCTATTTGATCGTCTAAAAGTCTTTTTATATCTTCTTCATTTAGGTTTTCAAAAATATTAAAAGTAAGCTCATCTTGAGGTCCTTCATTTTTATCCAAATCTACAAGTTGTATTTTACCAGGAGTCTCTGCTTTAACATCAACTTTTTCTTCTTTTATTATTTCTGCTCTACTTCCTGCTCTTCCAAGTTTTGGAAGTTCAACTGTAGTAGTTTCTTGAGATACTTCATCATCTTCTTTTAATAATTCAACCTTTGGTGGTTCAATCTTTACATGTTGATGAACAGGTTCTTCAATTTGAGGAGTTTCTTGTGTATCTTCAGATTCAACTTTAAGTATCGTCTTATCCTCTTGCTCTGGTTCATATGTAAAATCTTTTGCTTTTTTTAGTTTTCTTGCAAGTACTAAAATTACTATAAAGTTAATTAGTACAAGTGCATACATAATAACTAAAAGATAATTTTTCTTAATTGCTGCCCATATATATTTTAAATATGATACAAATACAGCTTTTTTACCTTGCGCTCCTTGAATATCTTTTAAATAATCTTGCATTTGTTTTTCTTGAAGCTCTTCGGCTCCTGCAGCTTTAACAGTGTATTTTACTTTATATTCTTTAGTTGTAGTACCATCTTGTGCAGTAACTTTTACAGTTATTACACCTTCACCTGAGTCTACTAGCTTATCTGCACCAACAATTTCAACCTTTGCATTTGGATCTTTTGCAATAGCTGCAATATTAAATGATTCTAGTCCAAAAGGAATTTCTCCTAAATCATAAGACAATGATTCAGATTGGAACGGTTTAGTAAACTCATATCCTTCTATTATTAAATTCTCTAAAAATGCATTTGCCTTAGATGTATCTTTTACTTTTGTAACTGTTATTGTGTAATTTCTATAATATCCATTTTCTGCAGTAACTTTAATATTTATATAGTTATCTCCATCAACTATATTAGTATTACCACTAATTTCAACACGAGCGTTAGGATCATCTGGAAGAGCTAATACTTCAATACTTGAAACATTTTCTCCTACTGTTATTGCATAATCTACAATTGTTCTTGCAAAAAATGGGCTTAATCCTTCTTCACTAATTTGTAAATAACTCAAATAGTTATTTCCACTTGCTGTTGAAGATGTTGGATTAATATTTCCTTGTGTATTTTGTGTAGTTGTTGGTTTTTCTTGAGGCTCCATCACAGCTTGAACATTTACTAATTTTTCAGCTGTAACAGTCTCAGTTCTTGTCATTGAACTATCTGCACTTACTACACCATTTGCAACAACTGCAACTCTTGCAGAACCAGAATTTTTTGCTCTAAAAGTATAAGACTTTGTAGTTATTCCATATTGTTCTGCACTTGAATCATACCATATAGACTCATTTAATGGATCTCCTGAAACATATTCAAACACATTAGAGTCATATGACACTGAAATGTTGTCATATGCTCCAACACTTTGTCCAAAATTATATGTAAGTGTAAATGTATCGCCTACATTTACATTAGAAGCTCCTGTAAGGCTTGCAGCATATAATTTAGCACTAAACACTAAAACTATTGCAAATGCTAAAATAGCTATTCTTTTTTGTATACTAAATTTCATATACATCCTCCACCTTTATTGTTCTATTGTATACATGCCTAATATATGTCTTTGTATAACTAATAGGTCAAGTGCATAAGGCACTTGTGACTTTTTATCTGTTATTGATGCCTTTACTTGAATTTGAGACAATTCTGTCTTATTTAAAAGGTATCTTTGAAGTACAAGTAAATCTCTTGCATTAATTACTCCACTTCCATCAACATCTCCATATATTAAAACAGTATACTCTTCTTCTACTGTATTGTTTTTACTAAATTGAATCTTTGTTCCAGTTCCAACTAGTTCTGTTCCAAATATTTCTTTTCCATTAATATCCACAAATTTTACATTATAGCCTGTACGAATTTTACCACTAACAGCATCTACTGTATTATCTGTTAAATCTAAACCAGTGATATATTTATTTTCTAGTTTTAAAGGTTCATCTACTACAATTTGCTCTTTATCTTGTGACACAACTTTTAAAACAGTTGTCGCTGTATGTCCTCCATCTTCAGACTTAAATGTTAAAGTAGTAGTTCCTTCTCCTTGCGCAATAATTATATGACCATTTATTGTAGCTACTGCAGTATTTGAAGATGTAACTGTATAATTTGTATTTTTTGCTGTAGTAGGGTTAAATATTGGTGTAATTACTGTAGAAGATCCTAGAGTAAGTTCATATTCATTCTCAGGAATGCTTATAGATGTAACCTTATCTTGTATTACATTAATTGTACATGTAGCACTCTTTGATTGATCTACTGTTACTACTGTAATTGTTGCAACACCAGATTTTAGTGCATTTACATTACCATTTTGATCTACAGATACTATACTTGAATCTGAAGTTGACCAGTTAACATTCTTGTTATTTGCATCTTGTGGGCTAACAGTTGCTGTAAGCTTCATAGTATTACCAACACTCATATTTGTATAAGTAGTATTTAAAGCTACACCTGTAACTTTTGTATATGTTACTTCATGTACCCATTTTTTAAGAATATATCCTACACGTCCATCATCAAAACGAATTCTATCATATAATGTGTTATATCCTATACCTGTTCTTGTAAATTGTGTTCTGTTATTTTGTCCTTCTTGGTTTTCATATATTTTTTCAACTATAGAAGATGATGTATCTGGACCACTTCTAATCCAAAATTCATCTGTTACTCCACTATCACTTGGATCATCTAAATATACTCTAGTATTATCATCTACAAAGTATACTCCATTTGGAGTTGGCATTGGGCTTGCATATGATGGCATATTATCATAAACAGGAATATGAAATTCAAAAGGTAAATCTAGCATTCCATATGAGTTATATGCATTATATGTAATTAATGCTTCACTTCTTGGAGCAAAAATATTTGTCATATAACCAGTACCAAGTAACCATTGACCAGTTCCTGGGTTATTAACGTCAAAACGTTCAAAATATATTGTATTTTGACCATATTTTATATACTTATCATAAATATATTGCATTCCACCTTTTAATGCCGCACCTACATTTGTCCATCCATGATTTTTTGCATATGTTAGACCATTTGTAACTGCACTTCCATATTGGTTATCAAAAGCTCCAATATTGAAGAAATTATAAAGACCATTATGTCCATCAATTAATTTATTTGTAGCTAAGTTTCCACTATTTTCTTGTCTAATACGTGAAGCTATATGAACAGGATTTATACCTACTTCTTTTCCATATCTTGCAATAAGTTCTGCATAAGTAGTATTAAGATACTTCCACTCTCCATAGCTTTGGTATTGATTTTTTCTAGTACTACCCATAAGTGTTGGCGCAAGCACTGCTTGTACCGCTCCTGCTGTTTGAGATGCTTCAGAATAAACTAATGCTTCAAACATAAATATTCCTTGATCATTTAAAAAGTTTCTAGGATCCATAACATAAGCAACACCAGCTTTAGATGCTGTTACATAGTTTCCATCTTGATAGTAGTTTTTTCCATCTCTTTTCCATTCACTACCATAAATATCTTCAACCAAACTTATTCCATCATTTACCTCATATGTTTCATGAGATAATGCTGTATTCCAATCTAGATTTAAATGTACAGCTTTAAAAGTCCAATTAGGATGAGCTGCCTTCATTTTATCTATGTATGATTTATATGAATCAGGGAAATTATAATCTATATATGATACTGGTAATGGATAGCCAATTTGAGCTTTAACGCTAGAAAAGTTGAATAAAGACGCAACAATAGTAAGTACCATAAAACATGCTAGTACTTTAAACCCTAATTTCTTTTCCATTATCACCCCTCCTTAACGACAAAAATATTCATTTTACTACAAAAATTATATCATAAAGCAATACTTTGTCAAAGAATATGCAACAAAAAATAACATATAATGTAACAATTTCACAAGAATTTCATAATTGTTTAACATTAGGGTATTTATTTGCTTTCAACGACATAACTATTACTAGTCGCCCTTCATTCATTTGACTTTTAAATACAAATCATATATAATATGCCCAAAGTGTAAAAATTGTTGGAGGTGAACAAAAAGCAATCTTTATTACTTAGCGCATGGACACTATTTAGTGTTGACGAGGATGATAGTTGTCGAATAGTCAGCGGATGCTATCACGGTAAATTAGATATCGTAAAAATATAGTAAAAAAAGCAAAATTTTTCTTGTAACAAAGCTATATTTATTCTAAGAACGGAACAAAAACTGAACATTGATAATTGTATATTAGGAGGTAATTAAAAAATGTGTGGAATAATTGGATACACTACAAGAAAAAATAATTCAGTCGAAGTGGCCCTAAATGGCCTAAAAAATCTAGAATATAGAGGTTACGATTCATCTGGAATTGCTTTCTTTGATGGACAAAATGTAGATATTGTAAAATCTAAAGGAAAAATTTCTAATCTAGATGAAAAACTAGCAACAATGAATACAGATTCATGTTGCGCAATCGCTCATACAAGATGGGCAACTCACGGAGAGCCAAACGAAACTAACGCTCACCCACATCATGTTGGAGATGTTACTTTAGTTCATAACGGAATCATAGAAAACTATGCTGAACTTAAAGAAGAATTAATCTCTAAAGGATATACTTTCCAAAGTGAAACTGATACAGAAGTTGCAACTGCTTACTTAGATTATTGCTACAAACAAACTGGAGATAAACTTAAAGCTCTAGTTGAAGCTACAAAAGGTTTAAGGGGTTCTTATGCTTTTGATGTTATATATAACGATGAGCCAGCAACAATCTATGCAACTCGTAAAGATAGTCCACTAGTAATTGGATATGCACATGATGGAAATTTTGCAGCATCAGATATATCTGCAATACTTAACTACACTAACAAATATTCTCTAATTAACGAAGGTGAATTTGTTAAAATTACTAGAGATATTGTTACTTTCTATGATAGTGATTTAAATGAAATTGAGAAAAAATCTCAAACAGCAAGTTGGGATGCAGCTCAATACCAAAAGAACGGATATGATCACTTCATGTTAAAAGAAATATATGAACAACCTAAAGCAATTGCTGGTATTTTTGATAGATACTACACTAATTGCACATATTCAGATATAGATTTTAAATCTTTTGATAAAATCCACATTGTAGCTTGCGGAAGCGCAATGCATGCAGCACTTGTTGGTAAATACCTACTTCAAACTTATGGTAAAATTCCTGTAATGGTAGAAGTTGCATCTGAATACAGATATAACGAAGAGTTAATCACTCCTTCTACTCTACTTATTGTTGTTTCTCAATCTGGAGAAACTGCAGATACAATTGCAGCACTTCGTTTAGCAAAAGAAAAAGGTGCTTATGTTGTAGGTATAGTAAATGCTGTTGGTTCTACAATCTCTAGAGAAGTAGATAAATGTATCTACACTTATGCAGGGCCTGAAATTGCTGTTGCTACAACTAAAGGATACACAACACAAGTTGCCGTATTTTCTACTCTAGCTTTAATGGCTATGAAACAAAATGGAGTTTTAACAGATGAAAAAGCTCAAGAAATTAAAGAAGATTTATTATCTATTGAATCTAAACTACAAAATGTAATAGATAACAGAGATTTATACCTAGATATTGCAAAAGACATTTACACTCACAACGATGTATTCTTCATTGGTCGTGGTATTGACTCTGCAGTATGTATGGAAGGTTCACTAAAACTAAAAGAAATCTCATATACTCACTCTGAATCTTATAGTGCAGGTGAACTAAAACATGGTACTATTTCTCTTATTGAAGAAGGAACACCAGTTATATCTATTGCTACAGACGAAAAACTTTATGAAAAAACTGTAAGTAATATTAAAGAGACTAAAGCTAGAGGATCATTCTCTATCTTTGTTACAACAGATATGCATAAAGACCAATGTAGCGAATTTTCAGACAAACTAGTTGTACTTCCAAAAACTACAGATTTTACAGAGCCAATTCTAACAGTTGCAGCATTACAATTAATTGCTTACGAAACTGCAAAACTTAGAGGATGCGACATAGACAAGCCAAGAAACTTAGCAAAATCTGTTACAGTTGAATAATCTCAAAAATATAATTTAAGACATATAGGAAACTATATGTCTTTTTTTATGGTAACTTTATCGCGATTTTATGTTGACTTTTACTCCATTTAATGATAAAATAGTACCGGATTTTGAATTTTACATCTTAAGATTAATATTTTTAAGAAATGGAGGGATAAGTATAGTGAAAAGAAAACGTGGAAAAAGGAGTGAGTCTATGGGTAAACACAAAGAGTCTTTTCAAGAAAAATACATGAAATTTATGTATAAGAACTATCAAAAAGATAGTAATAAAGAGACTTCAACTTTGGATACTACACCAGATGACTTTAAAAATGACAAGAATATTAATTCGACACCAAAATCTAATTTAAAGCAAGAGTTTAAAGCTGCAAAACAAAGAGCTAAACTTAGTAAAGTCAGACCACAAAAAAGAAAGAAAAAAAGAAAACATGTCTTTCTTAAAATTACTTGCTTAGTTATACTACTTGCAATTATTGGAGGAACAATATTCTTTGTTCCGTACTTAACCACTGCTATTAATTCGTATAATAGTGGTTTTGATACTTCTAGAATTGACATAGAAAAAGTTCCATATATCTATGATAAAGATGGAAATCTAATATCTGTAATGTATGGATACTATGACAACCAAGAGGAAGGTTTCGTACCTACCTACTCATCTGTTTACACAGATATTAATAGTCTACCTAAACATGTTGGTGATGCATTTACTGCAATTGAAGATGAAACATTCTATGAAAATATGGGTATTTCATTTAACAGATTGCTATATGCAATATTTAATTATATGTTAAAAGGTGACTCATCATTTGGTGGTAGCACAATAACCCAACAACTTGTAAAAGTTGCAACAGGTGACTCGTCTCACTCAGCTAGCAGAAAAGCTAGAGAAATTGGAAGCGCTCTATACTTAACAGATAACTGGTCTAAACATAAAATATTAGCAAGTTACATGAATTTGGTTTATTATGGAAATGGTGCATATGGTATTTATGAAGCATCAATGACATATTTTGATTGTGAACCAAAGGATTTAAATATTGCGCAAGCCGCAGTACTTGCTTCTATTCCAAACTCACCAGATTTTCTAAATCCATATGGAGAAAATACTCAAGAGAGATTATTTAGAAGACAGAAATTAGTTTTAGCTAAAATGAAAGAGTTAAATCTAATAAACGAAGATCAGTACAACGAAGCAATAGCCTTCGAAATCCAATTTAAAAATGGTTCTTCAAAAATAGCCAAAAATGATCCTGCTCTAAAACCTTATTTAGATGTAGCTGTAGATGATGCAATTAAAACAATTCAAGAATCATATAACTGTTCATATGAAGATGCTAAAGATATTCTATTTAGAGGTAAAGTTAGAATATATACTAACCTAGATGTAGATTATCAAAAGAAAGTTTATGAAATTGCTAAATCAAACTACACTGATGTAGAAGGATTCGAACTTGGTGGTGTTATAACCAACAAAGAAGGCGGAGTTATTGCAATGATTCCATCTCGCCAAGATTCACATCTAAACCATGCTTATCGTATAAAAAGACAAACTGGTTCTGCAATTAAACCATTAAGTGTTTATGGACCAGCATACGATATGGGAATACTACAACCATCAACAACAGTATACGATGTTCCAGTAAGTATTAAAACTGCAACAGGTACATGGAATGTACATAACGCAAGTAACACATTCAGAGGTGCAATCTCTACAAATGATGCTATAGCTTACTCACTAAACACAGTAGCTGTAACAACACTTGAAAAAGTTGGAATTGCACAGTCTTATGAATATTTAAAAAGCTGGGGAATCACATCAATAGATAATGTTAATGATATGTATTATCCTTGTCTTGCACTTGGAGGTCTATATAATGGTATATCACCATTTGAAATGACTCAAGCATATAATGCAATAAGTAATAATGGTAATTTCAAAAAAGCATCGACAATTGCATATGTAATGGTTGAAGATAAAAAGATTGAAGTTAATAAAAATGAACATCAAGTTATATCACCAGAGGCTGCAGGAAAGCTAAAAGAATCATTAAATGCAGTATCACGTTATGGTACAGGTAGAACAGCAGTAGTCGATGGACATACTACTTACCTAAAAACTGGTACTACAAATGATGTAAAAGACATTTGGACTTGTGGATTTACAGACGAAATAACATTCTGCTTATGGGGTGGTTTTGATAATCCAAAACATATTCCTTTATGGAATGTTAATGCTGTATGGAAACAGTCAATGGATTACTACTATCAAAGATAAAAAAAGAAGTAAACTTAATTGTTTACTTCTATTTTTTTACCTATTTATCATTTTCAGTATTTTGTTGAGTATTAGCTGTATTACTAACTTTTTCAAATTTAGATATTCTATACTCATCCTCTACTTTTTCAAATGTATATTTTACTTGGCTTAATTGATTTGCATCAATTACTCCACCATTTATTTTCTTTAAAATATAGTCTAGTTGAGTATTATCTGTAAATTCCGCATCATTATTTATTACATATGCTACAGATGTCTTTTCTTTATTATAGAATAAATCAACTTTTTGAGTGCTATTTATTTCTTGCATCTCAATTGTTTTTGTTGCATATACCCTATAAGCAAGTAATTCTAATCTATCTGGATATGTAGTTATCTTATATGGTACTTCATATGTATACTCAATAGAACCAGTTGGATATCCATGAGGAATAATAACGTATGTGTTTGTATTTTGGTCATATGTTAATATTTCATCTACCCCTACTCTTTTTACTTCTGGATCTTTAAATATGCTCTTTAATACTACATCCATCTCATCTGGCAAAATATATGTTGAATTATATTCTTCTGAATATCTCAAATATCCATTAAATTCGGCTGTTTTATATATTTTATCTAATGCAATTAAAGTTTTTGTTTCATCAGACAAAGCTCTATCATCTAAATTATTCATTATAGGATTAGAATAAATCTCTGAATAATTAATTAAAGCTTTAACTGGAAGCGCAATTCTACTTCCAAGATTAACGTTTTGACCTCTTTCTGTTCTACCGTTATCATCTGTTTCTACAGTTTCAATAACTTCTGTTTCTTCTTTTGGCTTTTCTTCTTTCTTTGAAAATATAGAGCTACAAGCAATATATCCAAAGCATATTAGTGCTGCAGCAATTAAAATACCGCAAACGATATTAACAGTTTTGTTTTGCATCATCTTCCCCCTTTAATTAAATTCCACTAAATATTGTATCTGTAAATACTTGTCCAAAAAGTTCAAAGTCTGTATAGCTTTTAAGTTCAAAAGAAAACATTTTCTTTAAATCTGAGCGTATCACATAAAAAATAGCATTAAATGTTGCCTTAGTTAGTCTAATTACACTTCTACTATCTCCTATTCCTTTGCAATTTTCACACAAGAATACATTATCCACATAATTATAATATACAAATTCTTCCTCTGCGTCAAGTAGTAGCTTAGAACAATTTGCACATTTATCTTGTCTTGGAGCAAATCCAAGTAATGTAAATAACTTAATTTTAAAAGCATTTACAATTAATTTTTTATCTTTATCTAGCTTATCTAAAGCATAAATTGTATTTAAAAATAACTTTAGGATTTTTTCACAATCTTGATTTTCATCTGTTACTGAATTAATAAGTTTTGTAAGTTCAAAAACTATTTGAAGCTTGTCTAAATCTATTCTTAAATTGTAGAAAGTATTAATAACTGAAGCTGAATTTAAATAAAAATAACCTGTATTTTGGTATAATACAAATTCACTATATACAAGATATTGAGAACTTGCAAGATATGGGCTGTTAGTTTTTTTTGCACCTTTTGCTATAACAGATACTTTACCAATAGAATCAGTAAGTATAGTTATTATTTTATCATTATCTTTATAAGTGCTTTCTCGTATTACTATTCCTTTCACTTTTATTAGTTTCATCTATCTTAGCCCCTTCTTTTTCTAACTCTTCTACTCTCTTAAATTCAATATATTTTTCTACTTTACCAGTTTTCAAAAAATCATCCCATAAATTATCTTTATACATACTATCACCTAGTAATAATGTATGTAAATAATAATTAGTTATACATTATATTTTAGATTTTATATTTTGAAGATATGTATCATTATCTTGCCAATCTGGTCTTACTTTAACCCAAATTTGAAGATTTACTTTATCATCTAACATTTCTTCAATATCTACTCTGGCTTGTGAGCCTATCTTTTTAAGCATAGCACCATCTTTACCAATAATTATTCCTTTATGTGATGCTTTCTCGCAAATAATATTTACATCTATGTCATAGACAGCTTGTTTTTGTCTATTCTTTCTTTTCTTAAATTTTTCAACTTCTACTTTAATACCATGTGGTACTTCTTCTTGAAGATTATTTAGAGCTTTTTCTCTAATTGTCTCTTCTATTATTTCTCTTTCAGTTATATCTGTAATTTCGTCTTCACCATAAATTGGTTCTCCTTCTGGCAACCATTTTACAATGCATTCTTTAAGTATATCTAAGCCATCTTGTTTATATACAGATATTGGAACAATTTCTTTGAAAGTTCCACCAACAGATTTAAAGTATTCATCATAAATAGATATTATTTTAAGAATTTTTCCCTTTTCTATTTTATCTATTTTATTTATACATAAAATAACACTAGATTTAGTTGTAGCTATGTTTTGCATTATAGTTTCATTTGCTTTATCTATAGTTGGTTTTGTAGCATCAACCATATAAATTACAACATCAACTGATTCAATAGCACTCTCAACATTTTTCATCATGTACTCGCCCATTTTATCTTTTGGAACATGTACACCAGGTGTATCTATAAATACCATTTGAGATTCTTCATCTGTAATTATTCCTTTAATATTAAATCTTGTTGTTTGTGGCTTTGGTGTTGTAATTGCAACTTTAAAGCCCACCATCTTATTTACTAGTGTAGATTTACCAGCATTTGGTTTACCTACAACTGTTATATATCCAGATTTAAACATAATATTTCCTCCACGTGTATATTATACCAAAAAAGTCAACAACTTTCAATGAAAGGAAGCATAAAGTACAAATAAAAATAACGCAAACGATTATTATTTTTATGTTAACATTTCATTGACTTTTAACCTATTTTATGTTATAATAATAACTGACCGGTGATATATTAAGGTATAACTTCAGTAAGTTATATAGTAAACATTTTTGTTTAATTATTACTCATTGTTGTTGTATTGAAAGTATCTAAGGCAAAAATTTAGGGGGTAGAAATTATGAAAACTTTGTTAAGAAGCACGTTAGGAATGCTTTTAACAAAAGAAAAGGAAGTGCAAGCTATAGTACTAAATGTAGATAATAATGGATACTTAATTGCACAAGTTAGAAACGAAAGAGCTGTAATAGCTCCAGAGGATATTTCAATGTATCAAAAAGATGAAAACAACCAACTTAGGAGATTATTAGGAAGTACAATTCACGCAAGTGTAATTGGAAAAGATAAAGATAATTTATTACTATCAAGAAAAGACTTAATGCAAAGAAAATTTGATACATATAAGCCTGGAGATATAGTTGAAGCTACAATTAATAGTTTTGCAGATAACGCAATGTATCTAGAATTTGACGAAGGATTAATTGGAAAAATGTACACAAACCAAATAACCTCCGCAAAGGTTGAAAGACCTATGGATCTATATGACATTGGAGACAAAGTCAAATGCGTTATTGTAAAAAAACAACCTGATGGCCGTTTTTTACTTTCAAGGTTATCTTACTACAAAAACAATAATAATTTAAACATCCAAAATGGTGACATATTGAAATGTAAAATAACACAAAAGCTTAGAGAAAACTCTGGATACTTTGTTGAAGTAACATCAAATCCTAATTTTTCAGGAATTTTTGATATCAACAAACATAATTGTAAAATCAATTACAGAGTCGGAGATACTATCAGCTTAAGGGTCGTAGATGTTAAAGGAAATAAACAACTAAGATTTAGAACAAATCTACTACCAGAAAGTAAAAAGTGCTGTTAATAACAGTACTTTATTTTTTTGTCTTTTTTCACATTTTTACTATAAAAATCATAATATATAGTATGAATAATGAATTATGTATTACTTTAGCATTAAGACAACTAAAATGTCAAAACTCAATAAGTCTAACTTTAGATAATGTTTATACAAATATTGAATCCAATACAAGAATTGTGCTCTCTTATGGTTACATTTTAGAAATAATCTCTATTAATTCTAATAATGTTACAATTAGCTTATTAAATGAAGGATTACTCGAGCCTACAAATTTTAACATACCTTTTAATTCATGCAGATCATTCGATCTACCGGTATATAATGGAAACTACATTGTATGTATTGGCTTTTCCTCTACTCTATGTCAATGTCCAAATGTTGTGAGGTAATTTATGAATATAACTATTAATTTAATTGATACATATTGTACATCTTGTTCAAAAAACTCAATAGAAAGAAATGAAATTATATCATCTAGAAGTACATCTATAGAGCTTCAAAATGGCTTTAAATTGAATGTTTTATCTAGCAATGATAAATTTGCCACTATTATTATACAAAACGGCAGAAAAGTCATTATACGAAACATTCTATATGGTGTTGAAACTTCCATCCTAATTCCTTCAAGATGTACTCACATTATTACATTAACAATAACAAATAATGAATAAAAAAAGAGCTAGTAACTAGCTCTTAAATGCGTTTATTTGTTTTTTAGCTTCTCTTTCTTTTATACTTTCACGTTTGTCATAAAGCTTTTTACCTTTACATACGCAAAGTTCAACTTTAAACCATCTTCCAGAAGAATAAATTCGAGAAGGAACAAGTGTATACCCGCCTTGTTTTATATAATTTAATAACTTTAATACTTCTTTTTTATGTACAAGAAGTTTTCTATCTCTTGTAGGATTAACATTATATATATTTCCATGTTCATATGGACTTACGTGCATGTTTTTTAAAAGAATTTCATTATTTCTTATTAAAGCAAAACTATCTTTTAAATTGCACATTCCATCTCTTATAGATTTTACTTCTGTACCTTTTAGTTCTATTCCACATTCTAATTTTTCTATAATTTCATATTTAAAGTTAATTTCTCTATTCTTAATTTGTACATCGTTTTTATTTACATATTGTTTGCTCATTTTTTCTCCTATTAACTCTTAGATAATTCTTTTAATATTTTATTATATATAGTAG
>JAFWCU010000018.1 GCA_017534305.1 Clostridia bacterium | reverse complement strand
TTACTTTTTTTATTGTTTTTTTATGCTATATTTGTTTCATGTGTTAGCTATTGTAATACAAAGAAAAACTATGTAAATACATATTAAAATATTTATATAACTTTTATATAATACTTTATATAACATTTATATAAAAAATTGCATAAAAAAAGAAGTACATTATACCATGTACTTTTTTGTTTTTTTGTATATATCTCTTCTTCTGTTCCATATTGTACTTTGACAATAATGGCATCTTTCACTTATTTCTTTTGAATTATATCCATTTACTAAATGTTTAAATATTTTATCCTCATCTTTCTTTTTGTTTAAAATATTGGATTGAAGTATATATTTATACATTTCTGGTTCAAAATTATAAGAATATTGCATTAACTTCATATTATCCCCCTTTTTATTGGCTGCATATTATACTACATTTATTGTTTTTTTGCAAATAAAAAAAGAGTAGGCATTTAACCTACTCTTATTTATATTTTATAAACAAATGCTAAAATCCCAAGAATAACTGCTCCTAATACTAATCTTATAAGCCATTTTTGAGAATCTTCTAATTTTTCTATTCTTTCTTCATTTGTTTTAGATTTATTAAATGCATTTTCAACTTTTTCTTGTATTCCTTTATAATCTTGCATATCAATTTTAGTTTCTAATCTCATTAATCTATCTAAAACTTCTCTTTCAAATTTACTTTGATCCATTTTTATTTTCCTTTCCATAACCATCCTAGAGCATGTGCTGTATTCTTCCCTACTATTCCATCAGCAGTAATTTTGTGCTTATTTTGAAATGCTTTCACAGCTTGTTTAGTTTTATCTCCAAATATTCCATCTGCTTTAATACCTAATTCTTTTTGTAGTTCTTTTACATCACTACCCTTGCAACCTTTTTTTAGTATTCTTGTTAAATTATATTTTTCTACATATTCTGGTGCATTAATATCTATGTGCATAATACTTGATTTAACATTGTAGTAATAACTTACATTATATTTCTTTTTAATCTTTTTAGCATATGATTCTAACTTTTTATATGTAACACCTTTAATATAAAAATCTGTTGCTGTTGTTCCTAATACATATTTTGAACCTTCTTTATAGTAAGTGTGTTTACTTCTTTTTACTCCACCTGCTAATTCATTCCATTTAACACATCTTGTTGGTGAAGTTATTATTAATGGTTTTCCAAAATATTTTCTAAAATCTTCTAATAGTAAAGCCAATTCATATGAATAAGGTATTTCATGAGGTTTACAATATTTGCCTTCACAATGACAATAAAGTTCGTTCCAATGTATGTATTTAAGTTTATCTATTAATTCTTTTGTTGCTACTCTAAACATTTTCTTCTTCCTCCAATTCACCTATTTCAGTTTCATCAGCATTTAACTCTTCTTGTCTATATTCTTCAAACTCATCTTTTTTATTTACTATTTTGTTAAGATTATGTATTAAATCATATGTTCCACCAGCAAGTAAACCACTTAAAGCTATTGCAGTTTCAAAATCTTTTGTAAAATACCACTCTATAAGAGCTATAATAAACCCTATAAGAAGATTTTGGAGTGGAATAAGGTTGTTGCTTATAAATTTACATTTTTTGCTTAAAACCCCTAAAATTAGTGTTAAAACTATTGTTATTAATTTTATTATTAATTCATTCATTTTTTATTTCCTCCTAAATTATGCTGTTCTTTTCCATACATATACAGCTAAATATGGTGGCATATTGTTATGTGATTGTCCACCACCAATAGGTGCTGTTCCAACATTTGGACCATTATAAGCACTTCTTGCTCCACCAAAGAATACACCACCTGAAGAAGTAGTGCCATTACCACCACCATCTGCTAAACAATATGGTTTTTTGCTTCCTCTTTCATCTATATACTCATCATGTAAATGGCTTGGCATTTCATCTACTGTTAATGTGTGAGTAGCTTCTCCACCTGTTGAACCTGCTGAATATGTATTACCAGCACATAATAAAAATTTATCTTTAATCTGTTCCCATGTTCCCCCATAATAAGTACTTGGATTTGTATTATTTACACTTATATAAATGCTCCCAATTGGATATATTAAATCAAATATAGACATATATTGATTATTTACTTTTAATTGAAATGCTTTATTCATATATGTATCTAAAGCAACTTCTAGTTTTTCTTCATTTGAACTTGCTTCACTAACCTTTCCTATTGCCATTGATAACCCACTTGCATTAAAGTTAAGTAAATCAAATCCTACATCTAATAATTTTGTAACAGTAACACCTGTTGGAACAAAAGTATCATCTACATAAAATTGAATATCATAATTATTTGTATTGCTAAATTGTACTTTAGTTCCACCCTGCCTACTTGCTGAATAAATACCATCAGTATATAAAATTCCTCCTGATGAATAAGCATCATAATTTGAGCCAACAGTAACATATGTATAATCACCTGTATTATGTAATCTATATCCAATTTTATAGTGAGCATTTGCTTTATTTTTATTGTTACAACTAGATATACCTGCACCAAACATAATATAACAATATTCACCATTACTATCTATTGTTCCATCTGCTAGACATCTTTGAATTTGAGCATAGTTAATAGTAGGGCTTGAATAATTTACTACTGTTATTGATTTTGTAACTGATTTTGTTCTTCCTCTACTATCTGTAACTATTGCAGTAAAATTTACTGTTCCTGAACTTGTTAAATAGTTTGATACCATTGGATTTGTTGTATATGTATATCCATCTCCAATAATTAAATATGATTGTACTGTTGAACCATATGATCCTGAAGTAGTTAAACTTAATCCAACTTTTGATTTTGTTTTAACAAATATTCCCCAACTTGCTGGTGTATCTCCTTCTTCTGTTGGTGTATTAAAACTTGCACTAGGAACTCTATAACTTGGAACATTTAAAGTAATATTTATTGAATTTCTACCAATTTCTTCTGTTCCATCATACGTTATACATGTAATTGTACCTACTCCACTTGTTGAATTAGGAATTTGATATGCTAGTGATGATGGTGTACTCCATGTTGCACTTTCTGTTACATTGCTTCCAATAGTTCCACTTGCATTACCAAAAGTATAACTTATAGTATGCGTAAAATTACTAGAATATCTATTTGTATAAATAGTTACACTAGAACCTATATTTACACTTGAGCTTGATAAAGTAGGAACTGATGCTCTTGGTATTGTTTCCATGCTAACACTTTTAGTTGCTGTTCTATTTGTGGAGCTTGTAATTTTAACATATACACTTATTTCTACATTTTCTAGTGAACCATCTGTATTATGGTCAAATGGTCCTAATGTTACATTAAAAGTTTTATCTCCACTTCCTGTTGAGCTTCCTATTGAAAAATAATATTTACTTCCTGTTTGAGTTCCATTATTTGTTGAGGTTGTTGTTACTTGATAGTATGCACTTTTTTCACCATTCCAAGTTGGTTTTGTTGTTTGAACTCTTATTGCAAGATTTATATATGTTTGATTTGTACTAATAGCTGTATCATCAATTGCACTTTCACTTGCAGTTAAACTAACACTTGCACCAAATAGTTGAATATCTAATTTCATTTTTTTCATTATTTCACCTTCCTAAAACCTAAACTTCCATTTTGTCTTGGAATAAAAGCAAAATTACCTAGATTTAATTCAGTAACAGTAAAACTATTTTGTTCCCAATATGAAATAGGAGTAGTTCCCTGATAGATAGTAACACCATCATTATCAACTACTAATTTGTATTGTGCATCTTGTTGACCAAATTCAATTGATCCATCACTTTCGTTTACATGTATATAAGCTCCATATTCATTTAAAATTATATCCTTAATACCAACTATTCTATCAGCACTCATTGTTCCTGTTGTTATCATATCAGCTACTATTTGCCCATCTGCTGTCATAGCTGTTTTATATGTTCCGTTGATTCCTGTTGAACTAAATCCTAATCCATTTAAGTTCCATCTCCACACGTTTGTTGCTGTTGATGTATCTGGTGTATCCATAATATATAAATCTGTTTGAGTTTTTACTATATAACCACCTAAAGCACTATTTATTTGAGCAGTTGCATTGTCTTTTGCACTTTGCAAAATAGAAGTTGGATTAATTTGTTCTACTCTTTGTGTATTGATATTTATTGAATCACCAACATTTCTTTGAATAGTTCCAATTTCATATTTATCTATGCTATCAGTTAATACATTATAAGTTGTTTTTACTACTCTTGTTACATAGTTAAAATCTAATATTTCAGCATTTACATAATCTCCTAAATGTAATGTTTCTATGGCTTGATAGTTTTTATATTCATTTGTTTTTGATAACTCTACCCAATCAATTTTAATGTTTACTTGAGCTTCATCTATATTGTTTTTTTCATATAATTCATTTGCAGCATTTCTTAAAGCTGTATATGCTTCTTCTATATTAGTATAAACACCACTTTCAGTACTTTCAGGATCATACTTTATATTAGAAAATTCTACTTTTGCTATTCTTGGTGTTAAATAAGTATCTATTAAAGGACTATCAACATAAACTTCAGGTAGCATTAATCCATCAAATCCTAATGGTAGCATTCTTGTTATTATTTCTGTACTATCAGTTGTTATTTTGATTTCATTTATGTTTTTACCAAACATTAATTTTGTTCCATTATTTTCGCCTCTTTGAGCAAGTAAACTTATAACAAAATTATTTCTATATATATCACCGCCAAAAATATTAACCATTGAGTTACTAATATCACCCATAATTGCTTCTACAGGATTTCTTCTAACATATCTTGCACTTGCACTATCACTAATATCACTTGTAAATGTAAAATCTGTTTGAAAATTAGTTTTAGATAAAATCCAAGTACCAAAACTTCCACATGATAGATTTGTTGGTGCTGTATCTAATAGCATATTATTTAATAAATCATAGAATATATGTTGAGCATATACTTCTATTTGTATAAAATCTTTAATAACTCTTTTGATTCTAAATAATTGATATGTATTATTTTCAACTTTACATTTAACTATATTATCCTGTACTAAATATTCACTTAATACACCTTTATTTTTATATGTAAAAATTAAATAATAATCACCATTTAATTCTTCTGTTACTTCAGCACTCATTACATCAGTTAAAAATCCATATCCATTGTTAGTAAAATCTGTTTCATTATTTGCATATATTTTCATCTATATCACCTACAAATATGTTTTCTTATAACTAGCAGTTATACTTGTAACATCTGTTCCCTGATATGTATTTTCGCCACTTTTAAAATAAGGAAATTCACCACTCATTTCATTAGAGGCATTTAATCCATTTTTAGTAATTATTTTATTTTCGCAATCCAAGATATATGTTGTTGCTTCCTCATTAGAAGTAGCAAATTCAACACCATTTATATTAACTTCAGCCCCACCTGCTGCTGCTGTTAATGTTATTGTTGGATACATTTTTGCAGTTGCTCCTGTTATTGTAAATGTTGAACTTGGTGTTATTGTTGTTGGTGTTATATCATGGGCTATTGGATTCACCATGAATTGAACTACAAACGACTTAAACATTTGCACTTTTTCAAATGGTATAGCATTACTAACTATTGCTGTATATTCTCTTTCACCATCAAAAGAAAGAGTGCCATATCCATCTAAAAATGCTTTTATTTCATCAAAATTAGCACTTTCTTTTGCATGGCATTCAATAGAAAGTGAAAAGGGTTGATAAGTACCTCTATCAATACTTAAAAACCCATTTCTTCCTTCAATTGTATATGTATCTATATTTTTTTTGCCTTTTGAAATTGTAGGAGTTTTTTCAACGACAATTCCTTTATCTTTAAAATCTATATTATTCCATTTAACCATTAGTTACCACCCTTTGCTAATGCACTATTTTTTCTATAAAATTCAAGTTCTTCTGCAAGTTCTTGAACATCTTGATTTCTAGTATTATTAAAGTTCTCAATTTGTATTATTAAAGGATTTGAATTAGCAGTTGGATTTATTACAGGATTTAAACTGCTTTGAATACCATTATTTAAACTAGCCATTGCTTGATTCACATCTCTTATAGTTTCAGGTATTCCTTTTTCAAATCCCATAGCAATTCCTGCAGTTAAGTTTTCACCAACCTCTTTACTCATTAATCTTGATGGTGATTTAATACCAAAGAATGATTTAATTGAGCTTGTTATTTTATTTCCAACTTTCTTAATTGTATCTTTAACAATAGTTCCAAAATTTAACATACCATTTAAAATACCTTTTAGAATGTTTTTACCTAATGATAGCCAATCTGTTTCAGTTATAACCTTTTTTATATTGTCAAATAAACCCTTAATTAATTTTGGCACAATTGCAATTAATTCAGGTAGAGCCTTAATTAATCCCTCTGCTAATGCCAAAACCAATGTTAATGATGCACTAATTAGTTTTTCTAACATTTCAGGTTTTGTTAATTCTGTTACTAAATTTAAAATTATATCTGGTATTCTATTAAGCAAGTTTGGTAGAGCATCCATTAATCCTTTTGCTAATGCTAAAATAATGTCCATTGCAGCTAAAATAATCATATCTAAGTTATCAATTATTACATCAACTATTTCTAAAATACAATCAACTACTGCTGGTATTAAAGTTGGAAGGCTATCAGCAATTCCACTTGCAAGTGCTGTAATTATGATTAATCCTAATTTTATAATTGTTGGCAAATTTTCTGTAATAAACTTAACAAAACTATTTATTAATTCAGTAACTGTTTTTTTAATTTTAGCAGTGTTTTTTGACACCATATCAAATAATTTATTTATTAAGTCTGTAATTGCATTTAATAATTGAGGCAATAAATTAAATAATAATGTAACTATTTCTGGTATAACAGTTTCAATTAAAGTAGTTATTCCACTCAATATATGTGGTGCTAAATCCTTTAATGCTTTTGAAATATTTTTTGCTAAATTAGTAAATACTTCTGCAAGTTCTTCTGGACTTCCTGTACCATTTAAGAAATTATCTAATGCTGCTTTCATTTGCCCTACACTACCTGAAATAGTTTCACCAAGCTGTTTTTGGGCTGTTCCAGCAACTCTCTGCATTTTTACATAGTCAACCAATGCCTTTTGCATGTCAGCATAATTACCCATTTGATAATCAGTAGCATTCCCTTGAGCTTTATTCCATTCATTGACTTTAACAATGACTTCTTCCATACCTTCTTTAGAACCTTTTATACCTAAACGAAGATTATCAATCATTGTATAATTGCCTCTCATTACTGCTGCAAATGCTGAAGAAACCATTTCTTCACTAGCACCAGTTGAAGCAACAATATCTGCTTGTGCAGTTAAAATTGCATCACTTAATTCTGCTGCTGCCTTTGTATCTCCACCTAAAGCATTTTTAAGCCCTACTGCATATGTGTTTACTTGGTCATAATATTTAGTTGCTGATATACCTAAAGTTTTATATGCTGAACTTGCATTTTTCTTTACTATATCATATGAATCCTCAAATAATCTTTGAGAACCTTTTTGTGCTTTTTCTAATTCTGCATAAGATTTAACACCAGCACCTATTGCTGCAACTAATGTTCCACCAATTACACTTGCAACTTGACCAACTTTTTTAACTACATCTAAAGCCACTTCACCAATTTTCTTTAATGTGTCCTTTAACTTTGATAAGTCTATTTTGCTGGTATTTTTAAGTTCAGCATTCATGTTTTTTAAAGCATTTTCACTTTTAGCTATTTCAGTACTTAAAGCTCTATAACTTTCTTTTTGTTCATCTGTTAATTTGTTATAATCACCCATTTGTCTTTGAGCTTCTTTAAGTGTTTCTAGTTTATCTTTTGTTGCTGCTATATTATTTCTTAACACTTCTTGTTTTTGAGCTAATAGTTCAGTATTTTTAGGATCAAGTTTTAATGCTTGATTTAATGATTTTAACTCACTATTAGTTGAAGAAATAACTTTGTTAGTATCTTTTAATGCTTCATTCAGTTTGGTTGTACTACCATCTATTTCAATAGTAATACCCTGTATTCTTTTACTCATATTTATCTCCTTTCTAATAAATATTAAAAAAAACCTACTTTTCAGTAGGTTCTTTGTACTATCTATTAAACTGAAGCTGGTGTTTCATAAACTTCTGTAAAGAAACCATTATAAGCTGATACATTATCATCAGTTTTTTCCATAAATACTCTAACTTTTAAATCAGTACTTCTAGGCATTGCTTTAATTGTTAATGTATCTGTTTGTGGTTCTTTACTAGCTTCAATTGTTGCACCTGAGTTTGTTGGTCTTGTTAAACTACAATTATAATACCAAAATCTTCTTGCTTTTACATCTCCTTCAATTTGAAATCCAAAAGCAAAATTTTTAAATGTATCATTTGAAGATTCAACATAAGCACCATTAGAATCAACAGTTTCACCCATTATAGCAGTTCTTATTGCATCAGGTATCATAGCAATTTCTAAATCACCTTCATACCCTTGATTTGCAGTTGAACTAAAATAAATATAGTTATCTGCATAAAAATCATTAGTATCTCCCTGTGGCTCTAATGATAAGTTTACTGCTCCAGGTACAGAAATTGGATTACCATATGTTATGCTTCCATTATTTTCCGTCATAACAGCCATAACACAATTTGATAAACCAAATTTTACTTTATTATTTGCCATAATTATTATTACCTCCTATATTTCATAAAAATTATGATATATTCTTTCCTCGTTATCCCATACTTCATCTAGTTTGTCATATGGTATTTTGTTTTCTGTTAATAATCCTTCAATTTGTCTTTCAATTGCAACTTCTTTCTTTTCAGTTACAAGTTCTAACTCATAATTAAAAAACTGATGATAAGTTAGATCATCAGCTCTAAATGTGTTGGGAGTTACTTCTCTATATACTAAAAAAGGAATTGAAACCTCTTTATTTGATTCAAAGTGGTCATATGCAACAGGAATTTCTAATGTAATTAATATATCATATAAGTCTTTATGTTCTATCATAATTAACCTCCATTTTTTATTATCTGTTCAACATCTTTTTGATATTGGGCAATACATTCTTGTTCAACAGGTTCTATGTGAACTTTAGGTGTTGACCTCTTTCCATTTCTTAATGCATGAGGTTTTTCTAGCAAGTGTGTAAGTTGCCAATCAGTAGCATTGTAAATAGTTGCATGAACAAATCCTTTGCCACTTTTTTTACCAACTCTCCACCCTTTTCTATAATCACCTGTTTTTTTAGGTGATGTAACCCTTAATTTGTTTTTTCCATTTTCAGCAACTTTATAAGCTGCTTCTGTTATGCCTTCTTGAATATCACTTGAATATTCGTTTAAAATATCTCTAATATTAATTAATTCATCATATTTTGCCATTATACTGATTCTGTACCCTGTGTGTTTCCACCTATTTTAACTGAACATACCAAAACTATATCAAACTTATTTTTAGGTTCTACTACTCTAATAACATTATACCTTCTATTATTCCATTCAATTTCTTTTTCACCATTATAATTAAGTTTTTTAACTACAAACTCAACTGATGGTGTCATTCCTATCTCAACAGCACTATAAAACTCATTAGTTCTAACACTTTGAGCTTTTGCATAACACTTTTTGGAAGAAGTAAGGGCAGTGATTTGATTTCCAATATCATCTGCCCCTATACTTTCAGTTATCAAATAAATTATTTCACTATATTCCATTTACTACCTCTATATATTCAGTTAGATGTCTTAAAACATCTTTCTGTATAGAATAGCTTTTAGCATACATTTCACTATTTGGAACATCAATAAAACTCAACACATAAGTTATTATTGCAGTTTGTATCAAACTATCTGGATTATCAACTAAAGTACTGACTATGCCAATACTTTTCAAATCTATTTTTGCAGAATTGATCCATGTATTAATCATAGTATCAAATTCATTATGATTAATTCCCTGAATCTTCTTTATTTCATCTAGCATAGTCCACCTCTTTTCTTATAAATTAAACTGATTCAGGTTTGCAAATTTGAACAAATGCTTTATCAGCAACTACACCTAAACCAATGAATTCTCTACCTAGAACTTCAATTAAATCTTCTTTCTTTCTTGATAGAGTATCTAATTTGATTTCAATATCTTCACCATTTGGGAAGTTAGCAATAGCACCATGACCAAAATCACCTACTATTGCATAACATGCTGAAGCACTTGCAGCACTATAAGCTGGTAGTGAGTTATTAAATACAACTCTTAATCCTTCAAATGGATCTACTCCATATCCATTAGCATATGCAGCATTCTTAAATGCAGCCCAAGTTAATTTGTTCATTACTATAGTTGGATTAGATGCTTCATCACTTAAATTTCCTACAGCTTCAGCAATTGTTCCTACAGCAGGAGCTTTAGTTACTTTTCTAATACTTGGAGCTGAACTTGTTGCAGTTGTATCTAATGCTACAATACTAGCAACTAATAAATCAGCAGCTTTCTTTGCAATTCTATAAGTTAATTCATCATAGATATAACGTAAGAATTCTTCTCCTCTTAAATCATATACTTCATCACTAATAGATACCCATTTCTTAATTGATTTTGGTTGTAATTCTACAATTCCTTCAACTAATTCTTCTTCTTGAACAGCATAAGCTCCTTCAGTATGAACTACTGCATCAGTTCCACTAATTTCAAATTGTACTTTTAAGTTTCCTCTTACATTAGTTCTTCTAACTAAAGATAAAAGCTCATTATTATCCCAAGCAGTTTTTACTTCATCTAATACAAAGTCAGGTACTGCTATTGTTCCATTAGTAGCATTTTCAGTTAATAATGCTCTTTCTTCACCTGTTTTAATATATTCTGCAAATGCATCAATATATTCTTTAGTATTTCTTGTTTCCATTTTTATTTCCTCCTTTTTAACTTCCATAGAAACTTCTTTTGCCATTGCTTTTACTTCAGGTTCTTCTAAAGTTTCAGCAATTTCTTCTTGTTCTTGAGTTTCATTAATTTGTTCAGCTTCTTCATTTAAAGCATCAACTTCTTTTTCTAGTTCTTCTACTTTATCTAAATCTTCTAAACCATTAATTTCATCTCTAAGTTCAAGCTTTCTTTCTTCAATTTCTTCTAGTCTTGTCATTTTAGACCTCCTTAAATTATTTGATTCTCTTTAGGGCTGATTTCTTTCCCATTATTGCTATTCCAGCATTTATTAAACAATTTAGTTCACTATTCCAGCAAACAAAAAACAAGCCATTCCAACTTGTTTTTCATAATTGTATTAACCTAGTTTTTCAAGTAATTCTTTTTTCTTTTCTTCTAGTTTTAGTTTATCTTCATGTTCTTTTCTTAATTGTTCTCTTTTTGCCATAAATTCATCATTTTGATTTCTTGCTACACTTACATCTGTTGCATTATAAAATGGTTGGTCAACTACTGATACATCAAATACCTTTCCAATTTTAGTAATTGTTCTAGTATCTGTATCATAGTCATATTCATCTTCATCTACTACAAATGCAAATGATTGTTTATCAATTAATCCACTCTTTATAGCATTAAAGATGTTTTTATGGTCTGTAATATCATCTTGTAATTTTGCATCTATAAATAACCCTTTTTCATCTACATTAAGTTGTAAGCTTTTATTTCTAGTTCTAGCAAGTACCATAAATGAATCATTATGATTGTATCTTAATACTACATCACTCATATCAGCTTCATCAAAAGCTCTTTCACTTATAACTTCTGTATATCCATATGTTTCAGGACTATTAAATACAGCTGCATATCCTTTTATTTCCATTTTATTGTCATCAGTTTCTTCTGCTCTAAATTGTAAATCTAATTTTCTAATTTCCTTCTTCATTATTTCCTCCTATATCTTCTAATGTACTTGTATGATTTTGGTCAATTAATATTGTTTCTCCACCATCTATAGGTGTTAAATTAAATACTTCACGAAGTTCATTTATACTCATTATATTATTTGCATATCTTAATAATTCAATTTTTGTTTTATTTGATGCATATTGTAATCTATTACTTTCAAATATAATCTCATTACCAAAATATCTTTCTGTTGGAGTGAATATCTTATTTGAGAACTCTAAACTCATTTGAAGTCCTATTGGTTCAAGTACACTTTCATAAAATGCATTCCATTCATCTTCACTATATTTACTTTGAATAATATTCTCATTTACTCCAAAATATCCAAGCACTTTATTATCATAAATTTTAATTTGATTTTCATCTGCTGTTTTAGGATCAATATTGATTGGTGTAAATGTTGTAGTTGCATCTAAACCACCAATACCACTTTTATCACCATGTTCTACAAAATCTTCTACAAATTGGTCTCTCATCTTCTTTACATCTTCAGGTTTTAGCATTGCTTGGGTGCTTTTAATAACACCTTTAATTGCAGAAGTTGTTTTAATGGCATTTACTATTCCTTCATCTAATACATGCTTTATTGATAAGGTTTTAATTATTGGTTCAGTTGAACCTCCAAATAATCCATCATCACTTGCAAATCTTGTTAAATGTATGCAGTTATTATAAGAAACAAATCTTTCTTTTTTATTTCCAAACTTAAATTGAATATATAATTTATCCTTATATTCATATAATTTTATTGTTTTGTAACTTAATGGATATAATCCTGTTACTTTAAAATTTTCATCTCTTTGTATGTATATATAAGCATTGTTGTATAATTCTAGTTCACTTACTACTTGATAATAGAATTGAAAAGCATTTTGTAGTTCATTTGGTTTTTTTGATAATAGTCTATATAAATTGCCATTTAATATTTCTAATTTTGTTTCTGTTCTTCTTATATGTTTTGGATGCATTTTAGCAGCATTTCTTGCTATTGCATCAACACAAGTTCTAATATCAATGTCATCTTCAAATTTTCCATTATATCTAGTAAACACACTTTTATATCTATCTAGTATTTCAAATGAAGTTGCTGTTTCTGGTGGTGTTGTATCCTTATCATTACCAAATATTCTACTAAATAAACTTCTATGTTCCATTTCCTACCTCCTCATTAATATAATTTAAGTATTCTTGTTTTTTATTTGTAAAAATAACATAAGCATCCATTAAACTGGATGCCCCATCTATTCTCTGTCTTGATTTTTCTTTTGATAACATTATGTTTTCATTATCATCAATTTTTACTACAATGTTTGATAAATTCCATTTTAAAATTGGGTTATTATTATAATTTATTTTTTTATCTATTAAATCAGCTTTCATTTGCTTTAATGGTGCAGATTCAGTTTTAAATCCCTGTCTTACTTCTACCATGTTAAAACCATAACCTTTCATTTCATCACACCAAAACATAGCATTCCAACTATCATACCCAACATATAATGGTCTTAAATCATTGTTTCTAACTTCTTCCAAAAACCAATTTGTTATATCATTGTAATCTATTTTTGAATCGCCACTTAACCTTAACCACCCTGCTTTTAACCATTTATCATATGGAATCCTATCATCTTGTACTTTTTTTTCTAAAGAATTAGTTGGAATCCAATACATTTGTTTTACTCTAATCTCACCTTTTTTAACACCTAACAAGGTTGCACAAGTCAAATCAGTTGTGCTTGATAAGTCAACCCCTGCAATGCAATAAGTATCTTTCCAATCTGTATATATTTTTTCATTATTTAAGTCATCAAATGTTAGCCAAGCATTTATTGTATTTTGTCTAATATTAAAATCTTTACATAATAAATTTACTAATTCAATTGGATTTGCTTTAGCTCTTTCTACTTTTTCTCTCAAATCTTTTATTGATTTAATATTACCTAATGCTGGATTTGCTTTATACCAGCACTCTTCATTAGTCCATTCCTTTTCTTCATCTAGTTCATATATTATTGGTAGCAATGTTGCATCTTGTATTGTTCCATCTATTATTTGACTAGCATAATCATATTCTATATCAAAAACATTTTGTCTTATTGTACCCATTGTTGAAGTTTCAAGTAATATTGGTTGAGTTCTAGCACTCATTGAATCATACATAACATCTAATAAATTCTTATCCTTCCATGCATGTACTTCATCAGCAATTACTAAATGTGCATTCAAACCATCTAATGAGTTTGAATCACTTGCTAATGGTCTAAAAAAACTATCAGTAGTATCAAAATAAATCCCACCTATTAAACTTCTAGTTATTTTATTTAATGTAGGGCTTTTTTTAATCATTCTTTTAGTTTCATCCCATACTATTTTTGATTGTTCTCTTTTAGTTGCAACTGAATATATTTCAGCTCCACCTTCATTATCTTTTATAAGCATATAAGTAGCAATTGCACTATCTAATACTGATTTACCATTTTTTCTTGCTACAAAAAATATTACCTTTTTATATTTTCTTAATCCTGTTTCTTTATCTACAAATCCAAATAATGCTTCTAACATTGCCTTTTGAAATAACTCAAGCTTTAATGGTTTTCCTGCCCATCTTCCTTTTGATTGTTTGCAATATTTTTCAATAAATCCTATGCATTGCCTTGCTTTTACTTCATCAAACTTATATGTATGTGTTTCAAGTTCACCAGTTATTTTATTAACAAATGATACTTCTTTTTCTTTTGATATATCATCATGTAATCTTTGATATATCTTTTTAACTTTAGAGCATACTTTATTTGGATTCTTTAATATCCAATTGTAATACTCTTCTATATTAGTATTCTTCATTTAATAAATCATCTACATTAACTTCAGTTTGATTTTCATTTGGCAATAGCTCTATTGCTTGTTTTACTAATTTAGAATAGTTATTTATCATAGCATTATAACCTGCAATTACAGGATTGCTTCTCTTATAATTACTATATTCAGCAATTAAACTACTATTTTCTATATCTTCTCTCATTTTAGATAATGTTTTCTTTTGAAACTTCATTTCTTCTAAAATACTTAAACCAGCTTCACCTTTTTCGTTGTCCATTTCAGTAAATGCCTTTTCAAGTTTTTTAAAATCTATTGTTTTTACATTAACTTTTGTCATTTTTAGTCCTTTCTAGTCAAAAAAACCTAATTTTTAAAAAAATCTGTGAAAAAAATGTTTC
>JAFWCU010000017.1 GCA_017534305.1 Clostridia bacterium | reverse complement strand
TCTAAAAAAATATAGTCTAGGTAGATTGTCATTAAATCACCTACATTCATTATATTGAAGTAAGAAATAAAAATATGTCAAAAGAAAAAGATAAATATTAATTTTTTATCTACAAAAATAATTAAAAAAAGCCAAGGAGGGAATCCTTGACTTTATTATTTATATAGATTTTTCTAGGGTTTCGTATTAGTCTTTATTTCTTCTTAAGAATGGTGGAATATCTAAGTCTACCATTTTATATTCATTATTTGAAGAAATTGTTCTAGCAGAACTAATTGAACTGCTTGGTGTAGCTCCATATCCTGTACCACTGCTCATTTGAGATGAACTAGTTGGTTGAGATGGAGTTGAGAAATTAGATAGAGATCCTAAATCTGCAAAAGCAGAAGAAGTATTAGAAGTTGGTTGTGATTGTGTAGATTGTACACCTGCATTTTTAAGTGCATCACCAACAATACTATCTAAAGTATAATCTCCAAAACTATTTTTAGTAAATCCAGTAGCAATTACTGTAATTACAATTTCGTTTTCTAATTTTTCATCTATTACAGCACCAAATATAATATTAGCATCTGCATCAACAGATTTTTGTACTAGATCAGCTGCTTCACTTATTTCTAGTAAGCATAGATCTTTACCACCTGTTACATTTAATAGTACACCACCTGCTCCTTCGATTGAAGTTTCAAGTAATGGGCTATGAATTGCTTGACGAGCAGCTTCTTGTGCTCTGTGCTCTCCAGATGCTCTACCAATACCAATGTGTGCAACACCAGCATCTAACATGATAGTTTTAACATCTGCAAAGTCTAAGTTAACAAGTCCAGGTATAGTGATAAGGTCAGATATACCTTGAACACCTTGTCTTAAAACGTCATCTGACATTTTGAATGCATCCATAATTGAAGTTTGTTTCTCAACAACTTGTAATAGCTTTTCGTTTGGAATAACAATAAGTGTATCAACATTTTGTCTTAATTCTTCAATTCCAGACTCAGCTTGCATCATTCTTCTTTTTCCTTCAAATGGGAAAGGTTTAGTAACAACACCAACTGTAAGTATTCCCATTTCTTTAGATACTTCTGCAACTATAGGAGCAGCACCTGTTCCAGTACCACCGCCCATACCAGCAGTTACAAATACCATATCTGCACCTTTAAGTGCTTCAGCTATTTCAGATTTAGATTCTTCAGCGCTGCATTTACCAACTTCTGGGTTAGCTCCAGCACCAAGTCCTCTAGTTAATTTTTCACCTATTTGAATTTTCTTATTTGCTTTTGAAACGTTTAGCTGTTGTCTATCAGTATTAACAGAAATAAATTCTACGCTCTTTAATCCATTCTCTACCATTCTGTTAACACCATTGTTACCAGCTCCACCAACGCCAACAACCTTAATAGTCGCCATTCCGGCTTGATTTTCGTTTTCCATTTTTTATTCCCCCTTAAAATCTATTTGTTTTTACTTTTAAAGAAAATCTTGTCTTTTAAATTTTCTAAACCTTCGAAAATCTTATCCTTAAAAGTTGGTTCAGTTACTATTTGAACATCACTATTTACATGTTTGCTAAGTCCTAAACCAGATATATACCTTACCATACCATACACAGTAGTATGTTGTGGTTTAATAACATTGATTAACTTTGGACTACAGATTCTAACATTATTAATCTTTAAGACTCTTTTTGCTAGTTCTTCTGCGCCAACTATATTACTTATTCCTTGTCCAGTTAAAACTACTGAACCAATTCCAGTAATCATGCCCTTTTCTTGAAGCATTCTGCGAACTAATTGGTATACTTCTTTTATTCTTGCTTCGATTACTTGTACAATTTCACTACATTTTATAATGTCATTAGATGCATCAGCCTTTGATGTTAGTTTAATTTCATGATTATTAGTTATCATTGATACTAACGCCAAATTATATTGTCTTTTTAATTTCTCCGCTTCGTCAGTACTAATATTAAAGGTCATAGAGATATCATTTGTAATATGATCTCCACCAACCGGAAGAGTTGTATAGAACTCTAATCTATCATTTTTATAAACAGATATGTCAGTATGTCCTCCACCAATATCTAACATTAAAACACCAGACTGTTTTTCTTCTGGCATCAAAATAATATTAGAAGTAGCTAGCGTCTCAAGTATTAATCCATCAATCTTTAAATCTGCGTATTTAAGTGCTTTCTGGATTCCATCAATGTAGTCTCCCCTTGCAATTACTACTTCCACTTCCATTTGAAACGTTTTACAAAACGCACCAATTGGCTCATCCTTGTATACCCTACCATTAACAAAATAGGCCAATGGTAAAATATCAATGATTTGCTCATCACGTTCCAATCTAGTAGATATTTGAATTTTAGTATAAAGATTATATATGTCGTTAACTGTCATACCATCATTTGGTCTTTCGACCTCAGATTCCATAACAACCTTCTCTATTCGTACATTCATTCCTTTTATATTTACATAGGAAGAATTTACTGAAAGCTCCGAAATTTGTTCAGCTGAATTTACTGCGTCTTTAATTGACTGGCCCACTCTTTCATAATCTAAAATCTGTCCTCTTTTAATGCCTGAGTTGTTTGAGAGGCCATATCCAATGACTTCAATCTCGCTAAATTTATTGACTTGTCCAATTACGCAACTTACTTTGGAAACGCCAATATCTAGCCCTACGATGATATCACCTATAGCCACATCCTACACCTCCAAATTTGAGCTACCTATATAATACTATCTTTTGCCAAAAAAATCAAGGATTTTTAGTAATTTTTGTAATATTTATGCAATATTTTTTTAACCATTTTGAAACGCGTAAAAAATCGCTAAATTTAGCCATTTTGACCACTTTTAGCGACATGATTTATTACAAAAATATAAACAGAAAATATGAATAATGATGGATTTTTAGTAAGTATAAAAATCACAATAGAAATTATATAAATACAATATAAAAATATAGTTTGAATTACATAAATATTATTACTTTTTATTAGTAAACTCATTATGTTATATCCATCAAGTGGATATACTGGCAATAAGTTTAAAATCCCCAAAAAAGTATTAATATCAAATACCATATCTACATTTTTAAATATAATAGCAAGACAAAAATTAGATATTGGTCCTGCAAAATATATCAATAACTCTTTACCCTTATTCAACCTCTTTTTATCTAACGTAACACATGCGCCTGCAAGAGATAGTTTCATCTTTAGAATTTTTTTATTAAAAAGCGCCGCAACTAGTATGTGAGCCAATTCATGAAATATTATGAATAAGTAACATACAAAATACGACGTCAAAAACAATTTAATTTTAACAGATACAAAAAAAGAAATCAATACTATGATTAATAAATTTTCAATTTCAAAAACAAAATTATTTTTCCTAATAATCATCTATCTAACTTTAACAAGTAATTCAGGATCAACAGATCTACCATTAATTCTAATTTCAAAATGTAAATGAGAGCCAGTTGAAGCACCCGTAGAACCCATAAGTCCAATTATGTCTCCCTGATTTACACTATCTCCTTCACTTACATTTATTTGGTTTAAATGAGCATATTTAAATATAACTCCATTATTTTCAATCTCAATATTATTTCCATAGTATTTATCCATACTTTGTGTTTTTACAACTTTTCCACTTGTAGCACTAGATACAGGTGTATTTAAACTATTTGCAATATCTACTCCAGTGTGATAACCTACATTTTTAAATACTTCCTCACGTGCACCATATACAGATGTTACTGTGCCATTTACAGGGCAAGTAATACTAATGTTTTTACTTAATATTTCACTAACATCTAAATCCATTTGAGATATTTCACTACTTGTAGTCACACTTTGAGCAAAAACAAAATCTTCTGGATTAATATCTACCCCTATGCTCTCATCATTAAATACAGTAACACTATTGTCTATTTTAATACTATTTCTACTACCAATTAACACTGGTTTTACAAAGTGTATGTACTTATCCACAATATTCACATATAAACTATCCGGAATATATTTTTGATACTTATTATACAAGCTTTTTGAATACTCTTCTCCTTTTTCAATAATATATTCCTTACTATAGTTATTATTATATTCACTTTTTATCCAAGAAATAGCTTTACTAGCTTTAATACTATCTGGAAAATTAGGATAAACATATATAATTGCAAATATAATTAATAATAGTCCAATCCTAATGCAAAGAGAATTAACTATTCTTTCTCCTAATGATTTCTTTTCGTTATTTTCCTCTTTGTTATTTGCTTCACTTTTTCTTATATCTGATACCATACCCAAATTGACAATTTGAGCTTGATCTCTTTTTGCATAATGTCTTTTTACATCATCTACAAGTAAATCATTTATTTGGTTAATATCGTTCATTTAATATACCTCATTAAAGTATATTAATAACAAAAAATAATATGAAAAAATCTAGGCAAAAACCTAGATTTATAACTTCTTATTTACTAATTCTTTTTAACAAGTTTTCCATCACTTACACCAAACTTTACAAGTGTTTGATGAACATGTTCATCTTCTGTACAACTAATTATAACAGATTTATCTTTATCATTATAATTTGTTACCTTAAGAATCAATAATTTAGAATTTGGACTTCCTGTTATTTCAAACTCTTTTATTCTATCAATATGTTCTTGGGTATATTTTTCACCTGTAACAAAATTTGTATAAGTACTTTCATCCATTACAATAGTAACATCTCCAAGAATTTCTCCAGCAATTATTTTGCTATATTCTTTAAATAGTATATCAAACTGTTCGTTTTCTTGTGAATATATTTTTTCATTTTTCGAATTATTTATATTTATTATACATATTGTAGAGATAATCATTACTAAAATAATAGCTAAAACTATAATAATTCCCTTTTTCATAATACCTCCTTATTTTTAAAATTTATTTGTATAATCTTTTTTATTCCTAAAGGAATTAAAAATACAATATTAAATGCTGCAAAATATAATGCTAACATTAGTATCGGATTTAAAAATTGCATATTCGCATTTGTTAATTTTGTAGCTACATCTTCAAAAACAGGTATTCCACCTAAATTTAAAACCATCATAAAATCCCAATTAAATATGAAATCTATTGGAATAACAAATAACGAAAATACAAGTTGCAAAATAAATCCATTAATTACTGTGCTATATTTCATATCTACATAGTTAGTAACTATTAGTAATAGTCCAATAAATACCATTAAAAAGTGCCAAATCATAGAATAGAATGCACCAAAAGAGAAAAATGGATAATATTTAAATGCATTTAAAACAACCATTGTAGCAATTCCGCCAACAACACTTCCTGTTGCAAGCCAGCATTCACTAATCTTTTGTATTTTTCCTTTTGCAAACCCAGCAAGTATTCCAGCAAGCATAACAATTGAACAAGTATCTAGTGGTAATAATCCAGTATTAAAAGCACCAGTAAACTTAATATCATAAATAGTTTCCCACGTTGTTTTACCAAGATATAATAACACTAAAAAAATACTTATTCCTCTAATTATTTTTAATACTTTTTCTTTAGAAGACTTTCTAAGAAAATATAGTAGCAATATCATTATAACTGCAGATATAGCTAAATATAGCCATTGGGCTGGACCTCCAAAGTCTTGTCCACTATATCCAGCAATATTATATTTATAATCAAAAAAATTATATGAACCTCTAAACATAAAATCACCCAAACTAGATTTAATTATTTAACAATAGTACCTTTTAAATACCATAAATGTTGACTATCAATTTTAATATCAACAACCTTACCAATTAGTGAATCATCTGCTTCAAATATAACTACTTTATTTTGTGAACTACGTCCTGTATACATATTATCGTTTGTTTTACTTTTACCTTCAACTAATACTTTATATGTTTTTCCAACCATAGCTTCATTAAGTTTTGGTAGCATTTCTTCATAAAGTGCTTTTAATCTTTCAAGTCTATCAACTTTTTCTTCATATGGAGTATGATCTTCCATTTTTGCACCAATTGTGCCTTCTCTTGGAGAATAAATAAACATATAAATTTGGTCAAATCCTACATTTCTAACTACATCTAAAGTATCTAAAAATTGTTCCTCAGTTTCTCCAGGGAAACCTACTATTATATCTGTAGATAAAGAAATATCTGGTATTGTTTTTAATTTATTTGCAACTTCTAAAAATCTTTCTTTAGTGTATTTTCTATTCATTGCCTTTAAAACTTCACTATTTCCAGATTGTAATGGAAGATGCACTTGCCTTGCTATTTTTTTAGAATTTCTAATAGTTTCAATAACATCATCATTAAAATCTTTTGGATGTGGAGAAATAAATCTAATTATTTCTATTCCATCTATATTTTCAATATCTTGAAGAAGTTTTGCAAATCCATAACCTTCATTTTCTCCTGTAAAATCATTACCATATGAGTTTACATTTTGTCCAAGAAGCATTATTTCTTTATATCCATCTTGTGCAAGTCTAGAAATATCTGCAAGAATATCTTGTGGATTTCTACTTCTTTCTCTTCCTCTAACATAAGGAACTATACAATATGTACAGAAGTTATTACATCCATATATAATGCTAACACTTGCTTTATATTTATCTATATATTTAATAGGTACATCTTCTTCTAAAGTATTACTTACATCTATATATTCTAATTTTCTTTGGTTATTTACTACAGCATTGTATAATTTTTCTGGGAAAATACTCATACAGCTTGTACCAAGAACTACATCTACAAATCTATAAGACTTTTTAATCTTTTCTAAAATATGTTCTTGTTGAGTCATGCATCCTACTATACAGATATAAATGTTATCTTCTGTAAGTTTCTTTTTCTTTAGCATTCCAAGTCTTCCAAATAAAGTATTTTCTGCATTTTCTCTAATACAACATGTGTTAAATAAATAAAGATTAGAATCTTCCTCTGTACCTGGAATAAATCCCATAGACTCTAATATTCCAGCATATTTTAATGAGTCATTCTCATTTAATTGACAACCCATTGTATCTATATAATATTTTAATTTATGTTCTTCATTAAATTTAGACATTTTGTCTTTAAAACTATTAACAAATCTCATCTTTTTTCTCCTTTAAACATAGTTATTATACATTATTTTAAGCTATATTTCAAGGAATAATATTAATACAATATACATAACTAAAAATTTGCTTAAAAGAGTTCAATATGTTAAAATACAGATGGAGGTAAAACTATGAAGAAAAAAACAATTCCATTTTTAATAATATTAACAATAGTTATATCTATTATATATACCACAATACTAATAAATAGAAACAAAAACATGGATAAAAATAATAATGAAAATATTGAAATTGAAAATACAGAAATAGAAATTGAAGAAACAATTGAAGAACCAAAATATAAAGATGAAAACCAAGTTCCAATTAGTTTATATATAGAACAAGGTAATGAACTTGTTAAAATTAGTGAATATTCATGTGACTGGTCTCCAGAAAATGTATTAAACCTTTTCTATGCAATTCCATCAACAGAAGAATCAATTTCAGCATACAATTTTGATTCAATGTGGAAAGAAAAAATAGCTGCATATCCAAACGGAGATAAATGTAGAATTGGTTACCAAGTATCATTTAAATATGAAGATGGAGAGACTTATACATATAATTTAAAATGTCCAGATGATACATACTTTACATTTCCTAAAGTTATGACATATCTTTATGATGATGTAAATCTAGTACCAGGTAAACCATACTATCATATAACACAGGATGTTATGTATGATTACACAATTGCTTCATCTATTAAATTAGTTGGAGATGTTGATTCAGATAAAATTGAAGGACCAATAACACTAACAGCATTTTGCTTTGATTCAGAAGATGATTTTGATGAAGAAGGAAACTATAGAGGAAATTCAAAATATACAATTACAATTACACAAGAATAAAAAAGACAAAAAAATAAAACCTAGTATTATCTAGGTTTATTTTTTTACATTGATTTTGTAGCTTTAGTAATGACTTCTTTGAGTCTACCCTCTTGTTTAGCTTTTAACAACGTAATTAAATTAATCTCAATAGGATCAATATAGTTATAATCATCTTTTTCATATGGATTATTTTCAAATACTACCCTATCTTTTCTTAATTTGATAATTTTATTAGATTTAAATAGGACATCTTGAGTCCATTCCTTTGTTGCATAAGCTAAATATTCATCATCGACTAAAATCATCGTCTTGTGTCCAAACCAATTAGTCTTTTTATAGTCATATGTATTATAGAATTTAACCAATTCCTCATACTCAGAAGAAAGAATAAAAGATAATACCGGATCACAAAGAATACATGAAACATTTTCAAGTGAATTACTATTGTTTACTAAGTATTCAAATGCGATTGGTGATATTTCTCCTTCAGAATATAAAGTATCATATCTATTTGCAGCTATAAATTCAACTAATTGTTTTATCTTTGGATTGTTTAGTAATTCTTTTGTTGGCTCAACTCCAATTGCATTTAAGAATTGCTTAACTTCCATATTAATACCCCCTAACATTAATTAATAGTTATATAAAAAATAAAATTATCAATTAATATTATAGCATTTTTCTTTTATTATGTCAACAAATATAACTATTCTTCTGTGTCAAATTCATCAATTTGATCAAATTCATCTAATTCTTCGATTATATCGTTTACAGTATCATTTCTAACATATGTATCAGCTTTATAGTTATCTTTCATAAGAATATATGTAGAAAGAAGAGCATTAATATAATCTAAATATGAATTATCAGGATTACTTCCTGTTGCTTCTACATAAGTTAATGCATCAGAAAAGCAAGGATAATTAACCTTAACAAAAGATTCCATTGAATAGAAATTGTCTTTTTTATAATTAGAAAAGTCAATATTTTTGTATGTTAACATATCAGCAAATAAATCACAATAAAGAGATTTTAACATATCAATAACTTCATCATATCTCTTTTGAACAAATAAATCTTTTAATATATTATTTTCCATTATCCTCTCTCCTTTTTATCTAACAATTCTGGAATTCTTCTTTGTAGGTATGTATCATTTTCAAATTTTTCAATATCACCTTTGTATTTAGCCTTTGTCTCCTCACATTCATCTATAACATCAACCATATGGAAATCATTATATTCTTTATCTGCTTTTGTTAAATGATCTGGTGCAGGAAGTTCCATACTTCTAAAAGATAATTCATTGAAAAATTCATTTCTACTTACTTTTACATGACCAATGTTTAAACCTACAAGTGTTGAGCTTAAATCTTTTTTATCTAAGTGATTTGCTATCATTTCAGCTTCATCTTTAGCAATTTCAACTAAATAGTTATCCATGTATGGTCGTCCTTCATTTTTCTTAACATCATCTAAAGCTCTTTCAACATCTTCAATATGTTTGCTACCAATCTCATTTGCAAGATTTTCTTTATATGAGCCAGACCATACTAGATTTTTATTAAATTCCATAACATTTTTAAAAGTATCATATCTACAACATACAACTCTATATGACTCTTTACCATTTTTTAAAGGTTTATTATCTTTAACTAATCTATATATATGTGATAATCTTCCAGATTCATATGGATCAACATTTTCTTTTTTACATTGTTCCATTACTTTATCTTGATATCTCATACCAGCAACCATACAATCCTTTTTTAAAGAATAGCATTTATCTATATTTTTTTGAGTTGCTAAAGATAAATTAAGTTGTCTTAAGAAGTTCTTATCTATTTCCTTGCCATTTTCTGTATTTTCATAATAATTCTCTTTAAAAGGAGAATTTTCTATTGTTGCTAAGAACTTTTCATACTCAGGTCTTGCATCCTCTAATTTCTTTTGAACAGTTAAAATAACTTTTTCTTTTTCTTTTTGAACTTTAGGATCATTTAAATCCATTTTAGAATATTTCTTTTCTATTGCTTCTATAGAATTAGCAGGACTTAAAAAAGTATTAACCTTAATTGGATCAAATTCAATATCTTTTTTATTATCATCTTTAAGTAGTTTTACTCGTCTTAATTTATCTGTAAACTCACCAATTTGCATTGTATTATTTCTATGGTTATGAAAATTCATTGTTTTTCTCATACCTTCTAAATTATCTTCCAAATGATGAGTCATCAAATCATACTCCATTGAAGCAAAAGCACCAAGATATTCAGGACTTACTTTTTTATTTGTATGACCTAATAATCTTTTCATATTTTTTGTATAAACATCAGTATTTGTAGAGTTCTTAATCATAAATTCAACTTTTTCTTCTAATGGTACCTTTTTTCCAAGCTTAAATTCTTGATAAGATAATTCATCACTAGATTTTAATTTATAATAAGTACTACCATCTTCACCATATCTATTCATTGATTCTTTTATTCTTTCAACATTAGCATTATAATCTTGAACTCTTTTTTGTTTATATGTTGAATTTTCAGTAATATAGTAAATCAAATTAATCATTTTTTTTGAACTAGCAACTAAATCTTTAACATCAACATTATCTGCATTAACAACAGCATGAAAATCATCTGTTAAAGCATTGAATATACTATTGATTTCTATAATTTTAGGTGCTAAATTTCTATAAGTTCCTTTATTCATATAATCACCTAATTACATAATAACATAATTCTATAAATTTATCAAATAAAAAAATACACTTAAAAGGTCAATATAATATTAACATTTTAAGTGTATATATTTAAACTAGCATCTTTCCATATATGATGCAGTTCTTGTATCAATTCTAATTCTATCTCCGATTTCTACGAAAATAGGTACTTGGAATGTAGCTCCTGTCTCAACAGTTGCTGGTTTAGTTGTTCCAGTTGCAGTTGAACCTTTGATTCCTGGTTCAGTGTATGTAACTTCTAATTCAACAAATGTTGGAGGTTCTACTCCAAAGATATTTCCTTTATATGATAGTACTTTTACTAACATATTATCTTTTAGGTATGGTAATGTATCTGAAATTTGTTCTTCTGTTAGTTCAGTTTGTTCATAAGTTGTTGTATCCATGAAAACATAATTGTCTCCGTCTTTGTATAGATATTGCATTTCAGCTACATCTACTTGAGCATCCTCAAGTTTTTCTGTTGGGTTGAATGTTCTATCTAGGTTTTTACCAGTTATTACATTCTTAAGTGTAGTTCTTACAAACGCAGAACCTTTACCTGGTTTAACGTGCATAAAGTCTACTACTCTATATACGTTTCCTTCAAATTCAAATGTTGCACCTTTTCTGATTTCTCCTGCTAACATAAATTACCTCCCTTATATTACTTTGTAACTTTTTCTACTAATGCTTTAAATCCGTCCATGTCAGTTGCAGCCATTTCAGCTAACATTTTTCTGTTAATTGTAACGTTTGCAGCTTTTAAGTTGCTCATTAATTTAGAATATGTAGTTCCACACATTCTTGCACCAGCGTTAATTCTTGCAATCCATAGTTGTCTGAAATCTCTTTTCTTTCTTTTTCTTCCAACATATGCATAATTTCCAGATTTCATAACAGCTTGGTTAGCCATTCTAAATCTATAAGATTTTGCTCCAAAATATCCTTTTGCTCTTTTAAGAACTTTTTTATGTCTAGCTCTTGTTGTAACAGCTCCTTTAACTCTTGCCATTTCTATTATCTCCTTTCGTCACTCTCAAAAAATTATTGATATGGTAATAACTTCTTAACTGCTTTAGCTTGTGCTTTATCTACATATGCAGATTGTCTTAAAGCCATTTTTCTTTTAGAAGTCTTTCCTGTTAATTTATGTGCTCTATTAGCAACATTTCTTTTAACTTTACCAGTACCTGTAACTGATAGTCTTTTTTTAGATGAACTGTGTGTTTTCATTTTTGGCATAATAAATCTCTCCTCCCTTAAAACACTATTTAATTATTTTTGTTTTGGTACTAAAAACATGATAAGATTTTTACCTTCCATTTTAGGATCTTTATCTACTTGAGCATCAAGTATCATATCTCTAAATTGAAGCATAATTTCTTTTCCTTGTTCTACAAAATTAAGCTCTCTACCTCTAAATCTCATTGTTACTTTAACTTTGTTTCCAGCATCAATGAATTTATTAGCATTTTTAGCTTTTACTTCTAAGTCATGTTTATCAATATTTGGTGATATTCTGACTTCTTTAACTTCAACCACTTTTTGTTTTTTCTTAGATTCTTTAGCTTTTTTATTCATTTCGAATTTGTATTTGCTATAATCTAAAATTTTACAAACTGGATTTTCAGGATTAGGTGATACTAATACTAGATCTAATCCTTCTTCTTCAGCAAGTTCAATAGCTTTAGCAATTGGAAGTTCACCAATTTTTTGACCATTTGAACCTACTACTTGAACTTTAGAAAATTCAATTTCTTCATTAATTAAAAAATCTTGTTTTATATGAAACACCTCCACAAAAATTATATAAAAAAAAGATTGCTGTAAAGCAACCTTCTCAACTCAAGTATAACATATACGCAATAATTGCTATTGCAAACTTATATATATGTTTTTAATTGATACCTTAACAAGACAAAACTCGTAAGGTGAGAAGATTCTTCTACTTTACGAGTTAAATTATACCACAATTTAAACAATTGTCAATAGTTATGTATACAATTTTTTACATATTATTTAAAAATTAAACATTTGAAAGTTCTAATTTATTATCTTCAGCTAAATGTTCATATTTATATTCAAAGTTTTCTATATTAGAATTAATATCTTCTTTTTTATCTATAGATAAAGCACTCATAAAATCATGTTTAGTAACATAATCTTCTTTTCCAACAATATTTAAACTTTGAACAGCAATATTAATACAATGATTAATAATCTTATCCATATCTGCAAGTAATTCAATAAATGCAATACCATTCTCTACTGTGCAATTTCCTTCTTTTAATCTCTCGATATGTTCAGATTTATAGTTTTCTTTATATCTATCAGCAATTTGACGAAGTGCTTCAATCTCACATATAGTTGAAACCTTTCTATCTGTTAATATATCATGAGTTCGAACAATAACATCCTCAACAATGTTATACATTATCTTAATTTCTTTATCTGCAATATTAGAAAACTTTAACTCTTTTTCTTTCATTAACTCTATACTTTTAGCAATTTTAAAAGCATAGTCTCCTATTTTTTCATAATCTCCTTCTATTTTTAAAAGAGCTGATACACTTTTATTTTCTGTATCTGTAAGTTCAAGATTTCCAATTTCTACTAAATAATTAGCCACCTTTATATCCATCTTATCTATTGCATCTTCTCGTTGACCTATATGTTCTAACTTTTCTTCATCAAACTTATCTATTAATTTAATAGCACGATTTAGGTTTCTTTCAGATAGCTCACCCATTTTCAATATAACATTAAGGCTATTATTTAAAGCAATACTTGGAATATTAGCAATTCTCTCATCTAACAAACTTAATGATGCAACATATTCATTTAAATCTTGATCTTCATCCACATCAACTTTTTTATCTCTAATAGTAATTAAAGTTAATTTTTCAAGAAGACCAGTAAATGGTAATAATACCAATGTTGAAACTATATTAAATATTAAATGGAAATTTGCAATTTGCCCCATATCTATTGCATCATTCCAAAAAGCAAATCCAACAATATATTGGTAACCATATATTCCTATCATAAATAGTATTGTTCCAATTAAATTAAAATACAAATGCACCATTGCTGTACGTTTAGCATTCTTTGTAGCACCAATACTAGAAACTAATGAAGTAACACATGTACCAATATTTTGTCCTAATATAACAGGTATAGTGTTAGCAAAAGTTGTAAATCCAGTTGTAGACAATGCTTGCAATATACCAACTGTTGCAGCACTACTATGTACAATAACAGTAATAATAATACCAGCAAAAACACCAAGTATAGGATTAGATAAAGTAGTAAGAATTGTTGTAAGTATTGGTAAATTTGAAAAATTAGATGCCTCTTCTATCATCATCATAAGACCAGTAAATAAAAGACCAATTCCAATTAAAAGTAGACCAGTATCACGTGCTTTCTTCTTTTTCTTCATTTCTAAAAGTATAAAACCAATTAGAAGTAAAATAGGAGCTATATTTGATGGACTTAAAAAAGATAAAATACTTCCATCTAAACTTGCAAGTCTTAATATTTGAGCAGTTACTGTAGTACCAATATTTGCACCCATAATAATTGGTATAGAATTTTTTAACTTCAAAATTCCAGCATTAACAAACCCAACAACCATAACAGTAGTGGCTGTTGAGCTTTGTAATGCTACAGTAATTAAAATACCAGTTAATACTCCTTTAAAAACATTATCTGTTGCACGTTGCAAAATGTTTTCAAATTTTTCACCAGCGATTTTCTTTAAATTGCTGCTTAGTAAATTCATACCATAAAGCATTAAAATACAACCGCCAATCATTTTCATTACTGTAATTGTAATATCCATAATGTCACCTCATATAGTAATTATTATTTATTTGAATTATCTATAAAAAATTTAATTAACTCCTTAGTAGATTCATCAATATAACCATATATTGTCATTAATCCTTCTGTATATTGAGAAGAAATAGTTTTGTCTTCTAGATATTTAGCAACAGCTTGTCTAACTTTTCTCTTTGCACTTTCAATTTCGTTTGCTTTAGAAAAATCACAATAAAAATGTGCATTATCTATTGGTGGTAATTCATTAAATAATTCAGCATATTTACTACTAGATTCATTGAAAATCTCATCGTTTTCAACATCATAAATCACGTATACATTTTCAAAATTACCTATAGATTCATTATCCTCATTAATAGGAACCAATTTAAATATTGAAACAATATAATTTTTATATATAAAAAATATACGTTCCTCACTATTAACTCCTTCAACATTTTGCACATTACTATCGTTTACTAATCTTTGTACTAATTCTTCCATAAAATCACCCTTTCCACAAAAATAGCACAACTAGTTTTGTTGTGCTATCTTAATTTCAAAATACTATATATCTAGATTAGTTACATATTTTGCATTTTGCTCAATGAACTCTCTTCTAGGCTCAACATTCTCACCCATTAATACTGAGAATATTTGATCTGCTTTAATAGCATCTTCTAAAGTTACTTGTACTAATATTCTTGTTTCTGGATTCATTGTAGTTTCCCATAGTTGTTCAGAATCCATTTCACCAAGACCTTTGTATCTTTGAATAGATAAACTATTTCTATCTATACCACTCTTTTCTAATTCTTCAAGTTTTGGATTTAAGTCTTCCTCTTTGTATAAGTAAATATCATCCATACCTTTTTTGAATATTTTAAATAGTGGTGGTTGTGCAATATAAATATTTCCATTATCTACTAATGGTCTCATATGTCTAAAGAAGAATGTTAATAGAAGTGTTCTAATGTGAGCACCATCAACATCGGCATCAGCCATTAGTATAATTTTATGATATCTTAATTTTTCAAGATTGAAATCATTTCCTATTCCTGCACCAAGTGCAACAATAACTGGAGATAATTTTTCATTATTGTATATTTTATCTGCTCTAGCTTTTTCTACGTTTAACATTTTACCCCAAAGAGGAAGTATAGCTTGGAATCTTCTATCTCTTCCACCTTTAGCAGAACCACCAGCAGAATCACCCTCGACGATATATATTTCGCATTTTTCAGCTTCTTTACTTGAACAATCTGCAAGTTTACCTGGAAGTGTAGATGACTCTAGTGGAGTTTTTCTACGAGCTAGGTCTCTAGCTTTTCTAGCAGCTTCTCTTGCTCTTTGTGCACTTAGAGTTTTTTCAACAATTGTTTTTGCAACTGCAGGAGTTTCCTCTAAGTATTGTCCCATTTTACTTACCATGATGTTGTTAACAACACCAGTTACTTCGCTATTACCAAGTTTTGTTTTAGTTTGTCCTTCAAATTGAGGTTCAAGAACTCTAACACTTACAATTGCAGATAAACCTTCACGGATATCTTCACCAGCAAGGTTAGAATCTTTTTCTTTTAATAGATTAAATCTTCTAGCATAATCATTAAAAGCTTTAGTTAGTCCACGTTTGAATCCATCAACATGTGTACCACCCTCACCTGTAGGAATGTTATTTACGAAAGATAAAATATTTTCAGTATAAGAAGTTGTATATTGAAGCGCAACTTCAACTTGAACATCATTATCTTCACCTTCAAAATATATTACATTTGAACCTATTGTATCTTTACCTTTATTCATAAAGTCTACAAATGACTTAATACCACCTTCATAGTGGAAAGTCATAGGTTCACTTCCTTCTTCTCTCTTATCCCATAAAGTAATTTTTAATCCTTTATTTAAGAAAGCCATTTCTCTTAATCTTTGTACTAATATATCTGTTTCAAATACTGTAGTTTCAAATATTTCAGCATCTGGTTTAAAAACAACTTTTGATCCTGTTTTCTTACCTTCACCAATTTTGTGAGTTGCTTCTAAAGTTTTACCTCTAGAAAATGAAGCAGCATATACTCCATCTCCATCACAAACTTCTGCATATAAGCTTTCAGAAAGAGCGTTAACTACTGATGCACCAACACCATGTAGACCACCAGATACTTTGTATCCGCCACCGCCAAATTTACCTCCAGCATGTAGAACAGTAAATACTACTTCAAGAGTAGAAATTCCCATTTTAGGGTGTTTACCAACAGGGATACCTCTTCCATTATCTTTAACGCTAATTATATTATCTGGCAATATTTCAACATTTATCTCTGTACAGAAACCAGCTAATGCTTCGTCTACTGCGTTATCTACTATTTCATATACTAGATGATGTAAACCCCTAGATGATATACTACCGATATACATACCAGGTCTTTTTCTAACAGCTTCTAAGCCTTCTAGTACTTGTATTTGATTTTCATCATATTTTGCCATCTTTCTACCTCTTTTCATTTAAATCTTTTTGTACCTCTTATTTATATCATAAGTTGTAATTAATTTTCAAGTGTTCCTTTTGAAACTTTAAAAATTTTTATATTAGAAATACCATTAACAAACGTATCTTCTGTTGTAGTAATAATGCTTTGATAGTTTTCTATATATTTAAGCATAAAATTAATACGCTTACTATCTAATTCGCTCATTATATCATCTAAAAGTAATATTGGAGTTTGTCCAAGTTCTTCTTTTAATAATTCAAAGTTTGCAAGCTTTAAAGATAAAAGAGCTGTACGTTTTTGCCCCTGTGAACCAAATACAGAAACATCTTTTTCATTAACATCTACAACTAAATCATCTCTTTGTATTCCCTTAACAGATGAAAAACGAAGTTTATCTATATATAAATGATCATCTAAATATTTTTTTATTTCTTCTTCATTCATATTAAGGAAATCTGTTACATATGTAAGTTTAATATTTTCTTCATTATTAGTTATTTTTAATTCTATACCTTTTGCATACTTTTCAAGCAAAGAAACAATTTTTTGTCTAAACTCAACTATATACTTTATATATTTAGACATTTTTTCATGAAGCACTTCAATATATCCATCATCTACTACTTCTTTTTTTAACATAGTATTTTTTAATTTTAAACATTTCATGTATTCTTGCAGATAAATAATATATGATTTACTCATTTGACAACATATCATATCTATAAAGTTTCTACGTTTTGCTGGAGAACCATTAACAATATCTAAACTTTCAGGTGAAAATATAACAATTGGTATCTCCCCTACATAATCTGCAATTTTCTTTATTTTTACTTCATCATTTTTAATTTGTTTTCTATTCATCTTATCCACATAAAATGAAGTTGTATGTGGATTATCATTCTTATTATACTTTACATCTATCTTACAATATTCACAAGGATAGTCATAATTTATTAATTCAGTATCCTTTGACGCTCTATAACTTTTTCCAAAAGCACAAATATATAAAGCTTCAATAATATTAGTTTTACCATGAGCATTAAGCCCCAAAAATAAATTTATACCGTTAATAAATTCGACTTCCTGACTTTTATAATTTCTAAAGTTTTCTAAATTTAATTTTTCAATATACATATCTTTACCCCTCAAAGATAAAAAGCATGAATACAGAAATATCCATGCTTTTCTCTATTAATCTTGTTTTATTTTTATTGGTAAAACAACATATGTAAATTCATTAGAAACTACTGGTTTAAATAAAACTGGAGAAATATTTGTAGTAAATTCTATGCATATTTCTGTATCTTCAATAACTTTTAATGCATCAATTACATATCTAGGATTAAATCCTATCTCTAGTTCTTTTCCTTCAACTAAAGCTGTAATGTCTTCTTTTGCATCACCATTTTCACTTACACAGCTAAGAGTGATACCATCAAGAGATAATTTCATCTTAACTGGAGATTTTTTATCTTTTTCTTTATTTTCTTTAGCAAATAATGCAACTCTTTCAAATGAGTCTAATAATTTTTTAGTTTTTACTCTAACTTTTGTTTCACTATGTTCTGGAATAATACTCTTATAATTTAAGAATTCACCTTCAATTAATCTTGAAATAATAATACTATTACCTATTTCAAATAATGCTTGGTTTCTATTTACTCCAACTCTTACTGTCTCATCTTCTGAATCGCTTAATATTTTTAATAATTCAGATAATACTCTTCCAGGAATAATAGCTTTAAAATCATTAATATCTTTATCACTTAAGTGTTTTCTCAAAGATAATCTAAATCCATCAATAGTAACAATTGTTAATACTCTATCTTCTACTTTAACAAGTGCACCATTATATACTGGTCTATTTTCATCAGTACTTACACTAAATAATGTACGTCTAATCATATCTTTAAAAACACTTTGTTCTAGTTGAATACTATTTTCAATATCAAAAACTGGAAGTTTTGGATAGTCATTAGGATTCATAACAGCAAGTTTAAACACACCATTTACAGATTTTAATACAAATAAATTTTCATCTACTGAAATTTCAATTGTTTCATCTTCAATTTTTCTAACAATTTCATTTAACATTTTTAAATCTACAACTGTTTTTCCTTCTCTTATTACTTCACAAGGAAAAGTATGTTCACAACCTATTTCTAAATCATTAGTTATTAATTTTAACCTATTTTGATATGCTTCAAATAGTACTCCTTCAAGGATAGGCATTGTAGTTTTAGAACTAGATGTCTTTGATACAATATTTAAAGCATTTATTAATTCTTTTAAATCACATTTAATATTCATTTATTTTACCCCTTCTCTTTAATTAGACTTACAACTTACAGTCCTTGTCTTTTGTTTCTTCATTATATATAATTTACAATTAAAAATCAATAGAAAAATTAACTTTCTCTTTCTAATGCTTTTTTAATATCATCAATTAAATCTTTAGTATCAGCATTACTATTATATTCATCACTAATTTTATAATATGCGTGTAAAACTGTTGAGTGATCTCTTCCACCAAAATCGTTACCTATAGCACTAAATGACATATCTGCAACTTCTCTACATAGATACATTGCAATTTGTCTTGGTTTAGCAATACTATTAGAACGCTTATCACTGGTAAGATCAGAAACTTTAATATTAAAAAACTGTGCAACAACTTGCATAACTAAAGTACTACTTAATACATTACTACTTTTTACTAATATAGATTCAATAATATTATCTACTACATCATCTGTTAATTGGTTGTTTGTAAATCTAGTGTATGCCATTAACTTATTAAATACACCTTCAAGTTCTCTAACATTAGATTTAACTTTTGTTGCAACCTTAACTAAAATATCATCTGCAACAATATATCTTTCTTCCTCTGCTCTCTTCTTTAATATAGCAAGTCTTGTTTCATAATCTGGTGTTTGTATATCTACACTAACTCCCATTGAGAATCTAGTTTTAAGTCTATCTGTTAATCCATTAATTTCTTTAGGAGGTCTTTCAGATGTAAGAACAATTTGTTTTCCACTATCACATAAAGCATTAAATGTATGGAAGAACTCCTCTTGACATTTCTCTTTACCAGCAATTATTTGTACGTCATCTATTAATAATAAATCTAAATCTCTAAACTTCTTTTTAAATTGTTCATTCATTTCGTTATTTTTAGGATTTAACATAACTTTTATTAATTCACTAACAAATAACTCACCTGTACAGTATAAAACCTTTTTAGAAGGATCCTCGTCAATTACAGCGTTACCTATTGCTTCCATTAAATGAGTTTTTCCAAGTCCTACTCCACCATAAATAAATAATGGATTAGTAAGTCCAAGATTTTCATATACGCTATAAGCAGTAGCTTGAGCAAATCTATTATTATTACCTATAATAAAATTATCAAAAGTAAATCTTTTATTTAATCCTGCATTTTCACGAATCTTTTCTTTATCTAAAATTGGATTTAACATTTCTCCATTAGATTCAACATCACCATATTGTCCACGAACAACTTCTTCATCCAAATTTATTTTATCATTTTCCGGTACAGTAGTTTTAGCTTCAAAAATTATTTCGTAATCTATACTTGTTAACATCTTTAATGCAGTCTTAATTAAATCTTCATATTTAACCTTACATACATCTACATGATAACTAGATTTAGCAAGTAATGAAATTGTTTTACTATCTATTTGTCTAGGAACAATTTCACTAATAAAAGTATTAAAAGCTATAGGAGAAATTTCTTCCTTCAATAGATCTAATACTTTTTCCCATAATTCAATTATATTATCTTCCATCTTCCCCTCCTTTTCTTTAACATTATTAAATTTATCTTCCGTTCAATCTTCTTTACTCATTATATAAAAATAATTTTAAAAAATCAATAATAAAAAATCTATAAAAACTAATTTATCCACATTTTCCACAATAAAAAAATTTTTATAT
>JAFWCU010000016.1 GCA_017534305.1 Clostridia bacterium | reverse complement strand
ATAATATGCATCCTCAACATTTCCAGAAATAGTAGTGTCTGCTGCAATTGTAGTGTTTTTGTTATAATAATCTACATATTTTACTGTTACTCCGCCAGAAATAATTGTTACTGGTACTTGAATTTCTCTTGAGTTTCCAGCTACATCCCACACAATGAATCTGTATGTTCCAGGTCTTGTTACAACATATTCTGCATGGTCGCCATTTGTTACTCCATTTTCTGGATTAATTATTTTTGATACTCCAGATGCATCATCTGTTGCATCTATTGAAATTGTTGCTCCTCTTACAGTTGCTGTAGGTTGAGTAACTGTTGCTATTCCATTTGGTTTTACTTTATCTATATTTGGTATAACTATAGTCTCAGTTGTTTGAGCTCCGCAGTTATCTGTTGTAGTGAATGAATATGTTCCATTTTGGCTTACAATATATGTAAGTGTATCTACATTTTCTACTGCTCCATTTGGTTTAGTAATACTTACAACTCTACCATCTGTATCTCCAGTTGTAGCAATAATTCCAAAGTCTTGGTTTGTCCAAACTGTTACTTCTGGTTCAAGTGTAATAGTAGGTGGAATATTTTCATGTAATAATATATGTGAAATTTCACTAACATTTCCTGCAGCATCAATAGTTTGAATGTGTAAATATGTATTTGTCCAATCTTGTAGCTCATAATCTATTGATGTAGATGTTGTAGTTTCAGTTAAATTTGTTGTTGCTGGATTTCCATCAATTACATATTTGTAATATGAAATTCCAGATGTTATTGTACTTGAAATTGTGTTTGATGTAGATGTTGTCATCTCTGCAATTTCTGTTGCTTTAACGTAATAGTTATATTTTGTTCCTACATCTTCTGCAGTATATGATACTGTACCATTTATTCCAGTTAATTCATTTGTTGCTTTAACTGGTGCTGTAGGTGCATTTATGTCTTTATAGTTTGGATCTGTTGTTTTATTTACATTGTTATAACTTCCTAAATAGAATAGTAGGTTAGCCCAAACTTTTTGTTCATCTTGTGTGGCAGTACCACTTGAATGTCCTGTTTGAATCATTGCACAGTTGTTGTTAACTGTTAAGTAGTAGTTCCATTGTCCATTGCCATTTTGATCTGTATAGTTTCCATAGTCTGCAAATGACATTTCAACAGAGCTATATGCTACTTGGAAAACATCATGACAAGCTGGAACTGTAAGTATTGTTCCTGCTCCACCTATATACCATGGGTATGTAGTATATCTGTTATTTGTGTTAATTCTTACTCTAACAGTTTCGCCAAGAGTTGCATTACCTACGTATCCAGGATCTCCTCCACCTGGTAATGTTACGCCATCATCTTTAACAGTTTTTATGTTGAAATATCCTCTAAGTTTTGCAAAGTTTGCAGCTCTGGCATCGTCACCTCTTACAGTATCGTGACCAACTATACAACTTTTTCCAGCTGCTAAATATGTGTTCATAACATTATATGCAGCGTCACTTAAATCTTGTCCTTGATATCCATCCCATGTACCAAATACAACTACTGAATAATTGTATGTACCATCTGCATTTCTTTTAAGATATGCACTTGGATTTGCATTAAATGCAGAGTTAGATACTGGAGTGACTTCAATTAATCCTCTACCATATCCTCTAGAATCTAGTGAGTTTGCTGATTCCATCCATTGCTTTAAAGATGCAGATTTGTCTATTGTTAGACTTTCTCCATCATATGTATTTATTGTTATTTTAGGATCAACATCTGGGTATACATTTAATACTTGAATCTTACTTTCATAATCTCCAAGTGGAGAGTATTCACCGTCGTTGACACTTCTTTCGACTTCATAACCATATCCCTTAACTGTATCACTATTTGTCCATGAAAGATTCATATTGTTTCCACTAGCACTACCAGTTAATGTGATAGTTGGTGCAGCTAAAACTATAGCTACAGTGGATATAATAAATCCAACAAGTAATATAGCTGGGATAATAATGTATCTTTTTTTCATATTTCCACCCCTCATTTTTATCTCATTTAAATATTATAATAATTAATATAAATATTCAATTTATAGTAATATTATTATGTAGTTAAATTATTATAATTTTATTTTTTGTTAAGTAATTGTTTTGTTTTTGAAATACAATTTTAATACACAAAAAAAAAGAGGATTTCTCCTCTCTAATTGTTGTAATTATTATTTTATTAAATCTACAATTTCATTTGCGTAGTCACTTACAATAAAATATGCATAATTTCCTTTAGCACCAATGCTTCTGTTTTTTACAAGTTCATATTCTTCTGCTAAATAATCTTTCCATAGTTCATCATATGATTTACCATATTCTTCGAAAGCATTTAGCACATTTTCTACATTTGAATCTGTAACTTTAACAATAACATACATACTTGAAGTTATATTTAAAAATGGTTTTTCTCCAATATATTCTTCTATCCAAGATGGATCTAATTTGAAATCGTTAGTTAGATCATCTGCTGTTATTTGTTGCATTTTTGTACTATCTAAATTAGTAACTTCTTCTATTGAGTTAGAAAGTGCTTGCATATCTACATTTTCTGGAATAGTTTCCTTTGGGATGTTGCTTACTATTGCAACTATCAATATTATTGCAGCAACTATTGCAAAACATGCAATTACTACACCTAGAATAACGTTTGTTTTTTTCATCACTATCATCTCCTCAATAACTATATACTAATATTATACACTATTTATTAATTATTTCAAGTAATAACTTATTAACTATTTGTGGGTTAGCTTTTCCTTTAGTTTCTTTCATGATTTGTCCTACTAAGAAACCAATAGCTCTATCTTTACCAGCTTTATAATCTGCAATTGATTGTGGATTTGCATCAACTACTTTTTGTACAATTTCTTTAATTGCACCTTCATCTGACATTTGAACGAGTCCTTTTTTCTCAACTATATCTTTTGCGTTTTCGCCAGTTTCAAACATATCTTCAAATACTTGTTTTGCAATTTTTGATGAAATTGTTCCTTTATCTATTAAAGTAATTAATTCTGCTAAGTTTTGTGAAGTTACTTTAGACTCGTCAATTTCGATTTCTTTTTCATTTAACATTCTTGTAAAGTCTCCCATAATCCAGTTAGATACTGCTTTAGGGTTATTACAAATATCATTTGCTTCTTCAAAGAATTTTGCAGTTTTAATTGAAGATGTTAGAATGTCTGCATCATACTCTGGAAGATCAAAATCTTTCATATATCTTTCCTTTTTGATGTGTGGCATTTCTGGTAGATTATCTTTTAGGTTTTGAATATATTCGTCACTTAAGATGATTGGTGCAAGATCTGGTTCTGGGAAATATCTGTAGTCATGTGCATCTTCTTTAGAACGCATAGCATAACCAATACCTTTTGCATCATCCCATCTTCTTGTTTCTTGGTATATTTTTCCACCGTTTTCAACTTCTTCAATTTGTCTTTTAATTTCAAACTCGATTGAGTTATGAATTGCTTTGAAAGAGTTTAAGTTTTTAGTTTCTGTTCTTGTTCCAAATTCTTTTTGACCTCTTGGTCTTACAGATAGGTTAACATCACATCTTAATGATCCTTCTTGCATCTTACAATCACAAACATCTAAATATTCTAGAATAGATTTTAGTGTTTGCATATAAGCTACAGCTTCATCTGCACTTCTAATATCTGGTTCAGAAACAATTTCAATTAGAGGTACTGCACATCTATTCATGTCTACTAGAGTGTCTCCAGTATATGCATCATGAATAAGTTTACCAGCATCTTCTTCTATATGAATTCTTGTGATTCCTATTCTTTTTTGTTCTCCATTAACATTAATATCTAAATGTCCACCAATGCAAAGTGGTAGGTCATATTGAGATGTTTGATATGCTTTTGGAAGGTCTGGATAGAAATAGTTTTTTCTATCTTGTTTAGAAAATCTTGAAATTTCACAGTTTGTTGCAAGTCCTGCTTTAGTAGCAAATTCTACAACTCTTTTATTTAGTACTGGAAGAACTCCAGGCATACCTGTACATATTGGACAACAATGAGTGTTTGGATCTGCGCCAAATTCTGTTGAGCAATTACAGTACATTTTTGTATTTGTTTTAAGTTCAGCGTGAACTTCAAGTCCAATTATTACTTCGTAATCTTTCATTAGTTGTTTCCTCCTCTCATTGTTGGTACTTCATTATGATATGGAGTATTTTGTTCAAATGTATATGCTACTTGTAGTAGATTCATCTCATCAAAAGCGTTTGCTATGAATTGAATTCCAATTGGCATATCATTTTCACCAAATCCTCCTGGAATAGATATTCCTGGAAGACCTGCAATGTTTACAGGAACTGTGTAAATATCTTCTAGATACATCTCTAATGGTGATGCATCATGTGCTCCAAATTTGAATGCAACTTTTGGTGCTGTAGGTATCATGATTACGTCACATTCTTCAAACGCTTTTCTAAAGTTATTTACAATTAATGTTCTAACTTGTTGTGCACGTTTGTAATATGCATCATAATATCCAGAAGAAAGTACGTATGTACCTAGCATAATTCTTCTTTTAACTTCTGAACCAAATCCTTCAGTTCTTGTTTTTCTATATAAATCATCTAAATCTTTAAAATCTTTAGCTCTATATCCATATTTGATACCATCGTATCTTCCAAGGTTTGAAGATGCTTCAGCTGTAGCAATAATATAGTATGTAGCTAAGCTATATTTAGCATATTCTAAGCTTATTTCTTTAACTTGAGCTCCTAATGATTTAATTGTTTCAATTGCTTTATCATAAGCTTCTTTAACATCTGGGCTTATTCCCTCACGAATGAAATCTGTAGGTATTCCTACTACTTTACCTTTAATATCGTTTACTAATGCTTTAGTATAATCTTTTTGCTCTAAGTTTGCAGATGTTGTATCTTTTTCATCATGTCCTGCAATAGCATTTAGCATTAATGCTGCATCTTCAACTGTTCTTGCAAATGGTCCAATTTGGTCTAGAGATGATGCAAATGCAATTAGTCCAAATCTAGAAATAAGTCCATATGTAGGTTTTAATCCTACTACTGAACAATATGAAGCAGGTTGACGAATAGATCCACCTGTATCAGATCCTAAAGATGCATATGCCATTTGTGCAGAAACTGCAGCAGCACTACCACCTGAAGAACCACCTGGAACTCTATCTAAATCCCATGGGTTTTTAGTTTCTTTTTTCTTAGATGTTTCTGTTGAAGAACCCATAGCAAATTCATCCATGTTTGTTTTACCAATAACAATTGCTCCAGCTTCTTCTAGTTTGTTAATAACTGTTGCATTATATATTGGTGTATAGTTTTCTAACATTTTTGAAGCACAAGTAGTTAAAACTCCTTCTGTTGAAATGTTATCTTTTATAGCAATAGGAACACCACCTAGTGGTCCTATATCTTCTCCGTTATCTAATTTCTGTTGTAGATTTTGAGCTCTTTCATACGCTTTCTCTTTAGTTAAAGTAATGAATGCTTCAACTTTTGGCTCAACTGTATCTATTCTTGAATAGATATCGTCTAATACTTCTTTTATACTAACTTCTTTTGCTTTAATTTTCTTTGCAACTTCTGCTAGTGTTAAACTATATAAATCCATTAATTTATCCTCCTATTCTACTCTACAACTTTTGGTACACTTACGCATCCTGCGTCTTTACTTGGTGCGTTCTTTAATATTAATTCTCTATCGTAAGATGGCTGCTGTATATCCTCCCTAAATACGTTTTGGATATCTAATATGTGTGCAGTTGGTTTTACGCCTTCAACATCAATATTAGAAAGTTCGTTTGCCATATCCACTATATCTGATAGTTCATTAGTATATTTTTCTAATTCTTCATCAGTTAGATTTAGTTTAGATAGATTAGCAATGTGTTTTACTTCATCTTTTGATATACTCATTTAAAATGCCCCCTTTTTATACAATGATTATTATACTTTAAATACCAGTTTATGTCAAGGTGAAATTGCCTATATATAGGCATTTTTTAATATTTTGAAGGATAAAAAAACAAAGGGATGTTTTATTCATCCCTTTACTTATATTTTCTACTTCTTCTCTTTATATACTGTAACTCTTTTGTGTCTTCTCGGATCATATAGATTAACAAGTATAGCAACATTACTTGCTATAACTGTTGTAACCATTACTTTTATTGGATAGAGCCACGAAAGTTCTGGATTTTGCTCAAGCGTGATACTTAAAAATACATAACATGCAATTATAATAAACTCTGCTCTATTAATTAGTTTTCCGCAGAAATATAGTATTAGAAAAATACCTATTGGTACAAGCACAAGTTGTAACAATTTCACGTTTGTGATACTTCCAATTGCCATTGCAATAGTACCAATTAATCCACCAATTAAAGTTGATGCCATTCTATTTTGTATTTGTTTGAAACTTTTTGCCATATCGTCTTGCATAGCAAGCACTGCAACAACTGCTAGATCATATGGTGGTAAAAATCCGTTTGTAGCTACACTTATTAACAATACTATCAGTAGTGCAAAAACTGTTTTTATTATTCTAAGTCCTGGTAATTTTTCATGTTCTAGTTTAATTCTTTTCATATTCTATCCCTCAAATTGAGAATAGCACAAATTGCGTTTTTAGTCAACAATAATAACAAAAGAAGACAGGTAATCCGTCCCCCTGTCTTCTAAAAAATCAAGTTTATATATGAAAAAACTATTTATATTATTTGTTATTTGTTTTACGTTCTTTTTATATTATTTATTTGTATAGGAATTGTTTTTATATATTCTAATTATTAAATTAATCGTAAATTTTCAAGCTAAAATCTACAAACTCCTGTCACCATATATCACCTCTTTCTTATATCTACATTATATTTTATAATTGTGTTGAAATTATGAATATAATGTTAAATGTATATGAACTAAAATAGTATTATGTTAGAGAATAGATTTTTATACTATTTTTTAATTCAATACTATTTTACTCATTAATTGTGAAAATATTATGTTGTTATAATGAAAAAAAGAAGAACATTTCTGTTCTTCCTTTATCCTTTTTTATTATCTAAATCTTTTTTAGAAGCTCTTTCTATATCAAACCAGAAGTTGCTTCCTTTCCCAACTTCAGATAAAACTCCAAAGTCTGATGAATGTTTAATTAGAATGTTTTTTACTATAGACAGACCCAGACCACTTCCTTGAACATTTCTTGTAAATGACTCACTTGCTCTATAGTATCTATCCCATATATGTTTTAGATTTTCTTCAGATATTCCAACACCATCATCTATTACTTCAACTTTTACTCTCTTTTGTGTAGTTGTAACATTGACTTTGATGTTTCTTACACCTTCTCCGCTATGTTTTATAGCATTAACGATAAGGTTATATAGTACTTGTTCTATTTTTGTTTTATCTGCATATACATATAGATCTTTTGGAATATTATAATCTATATTGTGTTTTGTTTCCATATTAGATAGCTTAATTCTATCTATTAGTGAGCTTGCAAGCTCTGAAAAGTTAAATACTTCTTTAGATATTGTAACAATTCCAGATTCTATCTTAGATAAATCCATCATATCATTAACAAGACGAGTTAGTCTATCTGTTTCATCTATTATTACTTTTAGATGTTCTTCTCTTTTTTGTTTATTTTCTCCAGATAAATCTCTAATCATTTCTGAATATGCCTTGATCATTGTTAATGGAGTTTTTAAATCATGTGATACATTTGCTATTAGTTCTCTTCTAATTTCATCTGTTTTTTCAAGAGATTGTGTAGCATTATTTAATGTGTCTGCTAGTTCATCTAGTTCTTCATATCCACATTGTTCAAATGTTATGTCATAATCTCCTTTTCCAAGTTTTTTTGCATTTTCATTCATTTGCATTATTGGTCTAGAAATTCTTCTAGACATAAATAATGAAATAACTGTAGAAATAATAAGTGATATTATTGTTATGTATATAAGTTGAGAAGTAATTACTGAAGAAGTTGCGTCAATTGGATCAATTGACATTAATATTACATAGCAATAATTAGTTCCTGTTATCTCTTTTCCATAAACATAAACTTGAGATTTAAATCTATCTATTTCTAATGTATAACTTATTTTTTTATTTGGACTTTCTTCTAACTTTTGTGCTATATCACTAATATCTATAGATACATTTCTTCCTGGCATTTGAGCAAGAGTTCCTTGTGGAGCTTGTGAATTATACATTTGCCCGCCAAAACTAGTGTTAGTATAAAATAGTTCGCCTTCCATATTGAAAATATATATAGAAGCAGAATTCTTATATGCCATATTATCTATTTGATCTTTATAATCTAGTGCACTAACAAATGCAGATTCAACTTCTGTTCCAAGTTGTGCGGTTTCTGCTTTTTTCATTGTACTATAATATGTTTGTAAAAAAACAACTTGCATAAACCATAGCATTACAAAGATTATTACAGCTAGAATTATAAAATATAGCCATAGCATAAAGCTCAAAGATTTTGAGTTTTTACTATTCTTCAAATTTATATCCCATTCCTCTCACTGTTACTATTTTATCTCTATATTGTCCTAAATTATTTCTTAGCATTTTTACATGAGTATCTACTGTTCTATCTTCTCCAAAGAAGTCATATCCCCATACTTCATTTAGTATTTTTTCTCTAGATAATGCAATATTTTTGTTTAGAACAAAATATTGTAATAATTCATACTCTTTTGGAGTAAGGTCTTTTTTCTCTCCATCTACGTATACGTTTCTTCCTAACATATCTATTTCTAGACCTTCATATACATATTTTTCTTGAGGTACATTTGATACACCGTTAGATTTGCTTCTAGTAATTACTGCGTTTACTCTTGCCATTAATTCTTTTGGACTAAATGGTTTAACAACATAATCATCTACACCTATTTCAAATCCAAATAGTTTATCATATTCCTCAGCACGAGCTGAAAGCATGATTACTGGAATGTTTTTTACTTTCTTTATTTCTTTTACCGCAGAATATCCATCAAGTTTTGGCATCATGATATCCATGATAATTAGGTCATAGTCTGTTGCTTTGCATTTTGCAATGGCTTCCATACCATCTCCTGCCTCATCAATATCATATCCTTCAAATTCTGCGTATTCTTTAATTACCGCTCTTATTTTTATTTCGTCATCTACTACTAATAATTTCATATTATCCCACCTTTGGCAAATTACACCAATAATATATCATTTTTTTGTGATAAATATATGATGTATTGGTTAAATTATATCATAATAGTAAAAAAAATAATACAATATTTATTTACATATTTTTAAAAATAATAAAAAAGAGAGTCTTATGACCCTCTATACGTTATCTATTTTTTCTAGTATTTCATCTACAGCTTTATCTAAACTATCATTTACAATCATGTAGTCTGCATATTTCATAGAATACTCTTCATTATTTTGTGCAGATAGTCTAGTCTTTGCAGCAGTTTCATCTATATTATCTCTTTTACAAATTCTTTCAATTTGAGATTTTTCATCTGCCTTAATATAAAACACTAAATCACAAAATTCATTATATCCAGCTTCAATTAAAAGAGGTGCATCAATAACTATGTCTCTTCCTTCGTTTTCATTAATTTTTCTTAGTATTTCATAACCAATGTACTTAAATGTTACTTCATCTATTTTTTTCTTTTCTTCTTTATCATTAAATATAATATTTGCAAGTTTTTTTCTATCCAATTCACCTTTATCATTAATTATATCTTTTCCAAATAAATTTATTATTTGCTGTAAATATTTGCTTTTTTTACTTTGAAGCTCTTTTACAATTTTATCTGCATCTATAACTAAAAATCCTCTTCTTTTTTCAAGTTCTTCGCATATACTTGATTTTCCTGTTCCTGATTTTCCTGTTATGCCTATAATCATGACTTCCTCCTATTTTTTTAGTGAATAAAGTAGTCTTGCAATTGGTGCTGGGACAAATTCATCTACATTTTTTTTGCTTCCATATATATCCATTACAATACTTGATGATAAATATCCAAGCTTTCCTGCTCTAAAATAACAAGTATCAATATCTGCTATTTTTTCGTTAACTTGAGCTATATTTTCTTCATAATCATAATCTGTACCATTTCTTAAACCTCTAATTAACATGTCTGCTCCGTGTTTTCTTGCCTCGTCTACAGTTAAATCGTTATATAGTACAACCTCAACATTTTCTATATTTTCTTCTTTTATTGTTTCTTCAATTGCAACTTTCATTTTTTGTTCATCTATTCTTCTAGATTTAGAGTAGTTTACACCTATTCCTATTATAACTTTATCAAAACAGTTGGTTGCTTTTTTTACTACTGCTAAATGACCATTTGTAAATGGATCAAAAGAACCTGCATAAAAACCTATCATATTTGTACCCCTTTCATTATTTCATTATAATATTTATTAAACTGTTTTTCTTGTTTTTCAAATTTCACTTTTATTCCTGTATCTACATTATATCCTAATAGTTGTGCTTTACCATCCTCATCATAAAGCATTAAAATATAATACATGTTTATATAGCCATTTTCACTTTTTTCATTATTGATATATAATTCTTCATTTTGTAGTTCTAAGAAACTCAAATTATAATCTTTCCTTTTAAACTCTTCAATATATGTTTTATATGAATATTTTACGTTTTCATTTATATCTTCATCGTAAGATACTCTATATTTTCCATACATAGTTATATCTTTATCTTTATAATTATAGTTAAGAATATAGTTTTCATCATCTACAAACAGAAGAGTAGATTTATCACTTAATAAAAATACCTCTTGAGATAAATCTTTTTTATCCTTTTTTATAACTAATTTTAATAATCCAATAATACTTAATATAACAATAATTGTTATAATTGCTATAGAAAAAATGGATAATCTTTTTGAGCTACGTTTTGTTTCTGTTTTCGGATTATCTAGATTGTCTGGAACACTTTTGTCCTCCATAATGACTCCTCCAAATAAATACAATTTAATTATACACTTAATAAAAAAATTGTTAAATACTTTTTTTATTTTTTCATAAAAAAAGAAGGGTACACTTCCCTCCTTTTTCTTCTGTTATTTTAATTTTTTTACAATTTCGTATGTATCTCTTGCTATCATTAGTTCTTCATTTGTTGGAACAACCATAACTTTGATTTTTGAGTCTGGTGCTGAAATAATTCTTTCTTCACCTTTTATATTATTAGCTTCTTTATCTATTTTTACACCTAAAAATTCTAAGAATTTACAAATTCTTTCTCTTTCTTCAATTCCTTTTTCTCCAACGCCACCACTAAATGTTATAACATCTAGTCCGCCAAGTGGAACCATGTATGAAACTATAGTTTTTGCAATAATATATGCTTGAGAATCAAGAGCTAAAATTGATCTTTCATCTCCATATGCATATTCTCTTTCTATATCTCTGTAGTCGTCTGATACACCAGATACACCCCATGCACCACTCTTTTTGTTAAGCATTCTATCAATTTCATTTGCATCTAATTCTTCTCTACGCATTAGATATGGAATAATTGCAGGATCAATGTCACCACTACGAGTACCCATTGGAATACCACCTGTAGGAGTTAGTCCCATTGAAGTTTCTACACTCTTACCGTCTTTAACAGCACAAAGTGAAGCACCTTGTCCTAAGTGACAATTTACTATTTTTAAGTCTTTTAAATCTTTTCCTAAGATTTCGGCTGCACGTCTTACAACAAATTTATGGCTTGTACCATGGAATCCATACTTTCTTAGTTTGTATTGCTCATAATATCTATATGGTAATTGATAGATATATGCAATTTCTGGTAATGTTTGATGGAAAGCAGTGTCAAAAACAACAACCATTGGTGTGTTTGGTAATGCTTTTTGAGTTGCTTTAATACCGGCTAGTCCCTCTGGATTATGTAGAGGAGCTAGTGGAATACATTCTTTAATTCCTTCTATTACTTCATCTGTAATTAATACAGATTCACTGTAATACTCTCCACCATGAACAATTCTATGTCCTACAGCACCAATTTCATCTAGAGATTTGATGATGTTGTATTCTGGATTTTGTATAAGATTTAATACAAATTTTACGGCTTCTTCATAGTCTCTAGCTGCTTTTTCAAGTTCAACTTTTTGACCATTTGCCTTAAATCTTAAATTTGCTCTTTTTCCTCCAATTGATTCATAGTTACCTTTAACTAACATTTTTTCACCATCCATGTCTATGACTTGGAATTTAAGTGATGAACTTCCACAGTTTAAAATTAATATCTTCATAATTATCACTCCTTTTTTAAAAGTGGATACTTAATTATAGCATTTATTTTTTTGTTTGACAATAAAAATAAAAAAACTAGTTAAATAATTAACTAGTTTTGTGTTACTTTACATATTATCTAAAAGAATGTCTTCTATTTCCTTCCAACTTTTTACCCTTTTTACTCCTTGATTTTGAAGTTCTTCATCTGTTATTGTTCTGTTGTGATATGCATCAAAAAGGAGCTTAGTTTTAACTTCACCTTGAAGATTTGGAAGTCTATCATCTATTTGCACATCAGCCTTAAAAATATTTTTTGAATTAGTAAATATAATATCTTCTGGATTTAAAAATGGTAATTCACGAATTAAAAAGTTATATTTATCTGCAAATAGTTTAGCAGATTTTCTTTCTGCACCAAACATTACACAAGCACTACATATATGTATTGTATAATACTTGCTTAGTCTTTCTAATGATTCTTTTGCACCTTCTTTAAATACAGCGTCCTTATATCCATCTTGTTGGACATAATAATCATAAAAATCTTGTGCTTTTTCTCCAAAAACATCATCTATTATATACTCTTCAAAATCGTCTTCTTCATAATTTGTATCAAAAAATCCATTTACTATTGGTAAAAAACCCGGGGAACAAATAACATAGTCTAAATCTACAAGCATTGTTTTTTTCATATTTTCTCTCCTTTACTATTGAATAATATAATATAAAAGCTTGAATAAAAATTCAAGCCTTTTAGAGCATGTGCTCAATATTTGTCTTAGATGTTATACACACCATCGTCTTTTTATATGAATCATAGAATCCAGATTCAAATACTTGAGCAACTTCTTTTTCTCCGTATTTTCTTCTTCCTACAAAAACAAGAATCTCATTATCGTTTTCATCTTCAAAAAATCTCATAGGATTGCTTGAAAACTCATCAACTTCATTTCTTCCTTTGAAGTATATTAATGGCATACCAATTGCTACATCTGAACGCATTGTCGTTGAATTTGCTCCTTTCAAGTAGAATTCTTCACATTTTTTACCATTAATTCTTATTACTTCATAGTATTCTTGATTTCCATTTAATTTTCTTTTAACTTTTATAGATTTAATAAATGGTGCCTCTTTAAGTATTTTTCTCTCTAACAAGCGGCATAGTACTTTGTCTAATTCTTCATCTGTAAGATCTACTAGTTCTTTAATTTCTAGAAACTTTCTTTTTAATGTTTCAACATCTAGTTCGTACTTATATACGATTGTGTCGATTTCATCACTTCCTGGAAGTTGTTTGTATTCACAAGAAGTTTGTTCACAGTAATTATCAAAATCTAAATAGTCTTGTGCATTATTTCTTTCAAAGACATCAACAATATATTGTCCGTCTAAGTTTGGTAAATAGCTAACATACTCATACTCTTTCTTTTTCAAGAATTCATAATATGGTTCCTTTTGGTAGTCTTCTATGCTGCATTCTACGCTTTTGCCTTCATTATCTAGTGCATAAAACTTAACCTCGTTGCCAAGAGTCATCATTCTGAATCTTTCTTCGTCTTCAAGAATCTCTCCATGGTCTACAACCATCTCAAAAACTTTTGGTGTTAATTCCCCTCTTTTAAATATTTCAATTCGAGATTTAAATATCTTCATAAATCTCCCTCCCTTTCCGCCAATCGGCATTTTTTTGCAAAACGATGAAATCTCACGTTTATTGTACGTATCTATATTTGCTTGAATGATTATACCATTTTTTTATGTAAAATGCAATAGGCATAAAAAAAGCAGCATAGTCGTGCTATGCCACTTATATTTTCTTTATCCTGCAAATACATTTGAAAGTGAATAAAGGCCTGGTAAAAATGCATTTCTTAAGTTACTATCTACTACAACCTTCCATTTTCCATCTACTTTATTTAGTACAACATCTACAGTTGTTGTAACATTTTCAATACCTTCTGCTTCAAACTGAGATTTAAAATACTGTAAAAGTTGATTTTCCATATCTTTTGTAGTTACTTTTTTATTTAGATTTTCTAAAGCCAGTTCTTTAGCTTTGTTCATGTAATTATTTAGTATTTTGCCTAAATCTTTGTTAGATATTTCAACATTTATAACTGCTGTATCTTTAGATTTAGTTACTTTATTTACTTTTATATCTATATTTTTGTAATATAGTTTAACCATTTCTAAATCTTCAATATTTTCGTCTACTCCAAACAGATCCATTGTGTTATCTGCACAATATTCTCCCGCTTTCTTAAAGTTTCCATTGTTTAATTCTTTTACTAGGTTATTTAAAGCAGTTGCAGGCTTTGAAGCTTTAATTTTAGCTGCACATACGACTACTAAAATAATTAGTATTACAGCTGCTACCGCATAAACTATCATTTTTGTTTTCTTATCCATATTATTATCCCCCTTTTTTGACATTATATCTTAAATTTAAAGTTAATTCAAGGCTTATTTAAGCACACTTGATACCTTTTTGTACTCTGGCATATATTTTTTTACATGTTCCCAAAAGTCTTTTTGGTGATTCATATATTTTAAATGTGTAAGTTCGTGTAAACATACATACTCTATTTGAGGTATTCCATAGTATAGTAATTTTTGATTCATTTTAATTACTTTTTTAGATGAGCAATTTCCCCAGAAAGATTTAAACTTTCCAATTTTAATTTCTTTTGGTGTTAAACCTGTAAGTGCTATATATTTTTTCATCGCATCATAAATATATTTGCTAGATAATGATTTAACAAGTGAATCTAATTTCTTTTCCATCATTTGGTAATGTGCATCAGTAAGTATTACTTTTTCAGGAAGTAATATTTTACACTCGTTTTCATTTAGTATTATTCTTGCTGTAGTTCTATTTTCATATATATATTCTATTTTTATCTTTTTTCCTAAAATATATATGTAATCTCTATTTTTTAAATCTATTTCTTTTGGTTCTTGACTTTTTTCTAGATTTTTTCTAAACCACTTTTCCTTTGATTTAATCATTTCTTCTATTTTAGATTTAGAACAATATTTTGATACTTTCATATATGCTTTTCCGTCTTTTATGCTAAAGTATGTGTTTTTTATTTTACTTCTTATTACTATGACATCTAGTCCATTTATTGTTACTATTTCTGTATCTGTCATTTTTTCTCCTTTATATTGTTATGTTTTCAAATTTAATGCGTATTACTTTTTCAAAATCTTTTGGATTAAGTTCTACTTGTGCTCCAAGTCTTCCCGCACTTACTATAATAGTGCTAAAGTCTAATGCAGAGCTATCTATTACTGTTGAAAAACTCTTTTTCATTCCAATTGGAGAGCAACCACCATGAATATATCCAGTAAGTGGTAGTAACTCTTTTTGTTTAATCATCTCAACATTTTTCTCACCTACTGCTTTTGCAGCTTTTTTTAGGTCAAGTTCACACTCTACTGGTATTACAAAAACGTAGTGATTATTGCTTTTTGCAACTGTTACTAATGTTTTAAATGTTTGTGCTGGATTCTCATTTAAAAGCTTTGCAACATCTAGTCCTGCTATAGCTTCTTGAGGATTATAATAGTGTGAAGTATATTGTATTTTCTTTTGATCTAGTATTCTCATTACGTTAGTTTTGTCTTGCATATTATCTCACCTGTATAAATTTTAACATTATTAAAACTTTCTTACAAGAAAAAAATAACACTTTACAAAGAAAGTGTTATTCTTGTTTTTTATTTATCTAATTTTGTTTGAAAGCTCTCTCCTTTGTTTCTTCACTTACTGTTCCAGAAAGCGTAGTAAACATTTTTTGAGATTTTGCTTGAGATGTAAAGATATCTTTGTCTTCTTTATACTTAGTCATAATAGATATTTTATCTTTATATTTGCTCATATCTATCATTGTTTCTTTATAATTTGAATCATAGACATATAGCTTTTCTGGTGTATAATAATATGCGCTTACTTTTCCTTTGACGTATGAATTATATACATCTGTTATATTTGTACCTGAAACAAATATATCTTCAAAGGCTATTTCTTTAGCATCAGATAGTCTAATATTTATTGATTCAACTTTTTCTAGTATATGTTTACCATCTATATCTTCACCACGTCTATATATTACATATGACAATGTGTTGAAGTTTACACTAATTTTTGTATGTATATCTACAAATAAAGTATTACTATCTCCTAAATAGTTTTTATCATAAAGAGCTATAACTTTTTCTTTTAATTTTGTATTTATTTCTGCTTGTTTTGTTGTATTCTTAAGACCACTAATTTGCTTATACTCTACATATACCTTATCCCCTGTGATTTTTTCATTATTGTTGTAGAAATTACCACCTTTTTTGTATACTACTGATTCAATAGTTACAGGATAAGCATCGTATGTGTCTGATGTTGTATTTGTTTGTGTATTAGTATTAGTATTTGTATTTGTATTTGTTTTAGTTTCAGTATTTGTTTCTTCTTTTTTTGTATCGTTTGTTGGTGCTACTGTTTCTGTTTTTGTTGATGAATCTTGCGTTTTATTATTGTCTTTGCCAAAGAATATTTTTGATACTATTATGCCAGCTAACACAAGAACAATGATAAATACTATTACTATTGTAATATTAATTATAGTATCATTTTCTTCCTCGTCGTCATCATCGTTTCTTTGTGGAACAGGAGCTTTTTGTATTCTTTGTTCTTCTTCTTTTTTTGAAGTATTATTTTCTCCCACATATCCTCCACGTCTTCTTGTAGTTACTGGTTCTTCTTGGTAAACTTCTTCTACTCTTTTGTCTGATAAAAAATTTTCTTCATCATCTTGGTTATAAAACATAAAAACACCTCCGTCTAAATCATAATCTTACATTCAATATTATTATTTAACAGGCATTTGAAATTTTTAGCATCTTGAATGCTTCCAACAATTTTACCATAGTGAATTGGTACAGCGATTGCTGGTTTTAATATATTTGCAAGCTTTGCAGCTTCTGCATAATCCATTGTATATGTACCACCTACTGGTAAAAAACACAAATCACATTTTACTTTTAAAGCTTCAGGAGTGATATCTGTATCCCCTGCAACATAGACTTTTTCAAAGCCAATATTAAACACATATCCCACCCAATTATTTGCTTTAGGATGAAAGGCTTTATCTACGTTATATGCTGGTATTGTCTCTACTAATAGCCCTTTTATGTTGTATTTTTGACCAGGATCTACTATTACGATTCTGTTTTCTTTAAATCCAAGTTTTACAACATCTTGGTATATATCTACAGTAATTAGTATTATACTGTCATTGTTTTTTACTTTTTTTATATCTTCTGGTGAAAAATGATCATAATGCGCGTGAGTTATGCATATATAGTCTGCATCACCATATCTTTTTTCTAAGCCAAAAGGATCTACATATATTACTTTTTTATCTGCTACAATTCGTATTGCGCTGTGGCACAATACTTTAAAATCCTCTATCATATCTATTCCCTCTTTTGTATAATTCAATTATATACTAAAGAAAAAATATTTTCTATATAGTTTTAAAATATTTTTATTATTATGATATAATACATGTTGAGGTGGCTATTTTATGCAAGAAAATGTGTCTAAAATTATTGATGATATAAAAATTAATTTAGATAAAAATATAGATGGCAGTTCAATTAAATACTTTACTGATGGTGTTTCTGGCTCTACTGTTTTTTCTCTTAATGATAATTATTTAGTTAAAACAATGGATAAGTTAGAACTTAAAACACAAGTAACATTTTTAAATCTATATTCAAATGTTGATGAATTTGTTAAGCTACTATATATAAATGAAGCTTTAGGATTTGTTGTATTTGAATATGTAGATGGAGTACTTTTTAAGTATAAATCTGATGTTAAAATTGTTGATAATTTGTATAATATTGTATCTAATTATATTCTTTTTGATTATGATTATTATGGATATCTTTACGAAGATAAAAAGAGCTGGTATGAATTTTTAAAAGATGAAACATTAAATGAAATTGATATGCTTCATAATGACAATTTAAGCGATAAAAAACTTGAAGCAGCGTTGTTATTTATAAAAGCAGAAGTAACTCCTAAATATATGCTTCATGGCGATTTTGGAGCCCATAATTTTATGATAGATAAAAACGACAATTTGAAAGTTATTGATCCTATGCCAGTTATTGGAGATAGGCTTTACGATTTCTATTTTGCAATCTTTTCATCTGTTAAAATATTTAAAGATTTAAGTGTTGATTATATTCTTTCATTTTTTGATGAAGATATAACTCATAAAAGAAATATACTGCTTATTGCTTTATATATTCGTATGATTAGAGCATATAAATATGATAGAGATGATTTTGATATTTATTATGACTGGTTTAAAAGATTATAAAAAAAGAGATGTACTTTTTAGTACATCTTTTTTATGCTCTTTTTTTAGTTGCAATTTTGAAGTAATTAGATTTTTTATCATTTAGAGTTGCATTTAACTCATTAATTCTTGAATCATAATACTCATCTAACATATTTAGTTCTTCCTCATCTAAATCATCTATTACTTTTCTATTTTTAGAAATATTTTCTTCCATTTGTGCTAAATCTGCATATGTAATATTCTTTTTAATTTTTCTATCTACTATTTTTTCTGCTTTAATTACTGTAGCTCGTCTATTTAAGTTGTCTTCTTTTTGTTCTTTATGTTGTTTAAAGTTCAAAAAGTTTTTTAAGCTTTTTATTATTTTGTTTATGAGAGTATCCTCATTTACTACAGCTAAGCTTCTATTCTTTTTCATCAAATCACCTACAATAGTATTCTGTCTCCTGTTTGAATAGGAGTACCTTGAGTTAATTCCTCAGTTTTCAAATCTAAGCTATAGATTTGTGCTCTTAAGCTTTCTAATAATTCTGCTTTTTGTCTTACAGAATCTCTTTTATCTTTTAATTCGTCAAATACTTGACCATTTAGTTCACATACATATCTTGCTTCTGCTTCATCTACAAGTTTTAAAGATAAATTATCTAGGTCTTGTGTTAAATCTTGCATAGCAGTTATTCTATCTGTATAAATTTTTTCTGCAAAAACATCTGATGCTTTTGATGTTACAAATTCTAATATATCTTCTTCTATTTTTTCCGTAGTGTATAAACTATATCCAGATTTTGTAAGCATATCTATTGTTGTATTTTTATAGCTTTCAAAATATGTAAATAGCATGTTTCTAATTTTTTGTTCACTGTTTGCTTTGTTTATACCTATATTTTCTTTTTCAAAAACGAACTCGAATTTTTGCTCTAAACTGTCTATCTTTTGAGAGATATTTTCTATTCCAAGCTCTACTTTATTCTTTGTAACCTCTTCAAGTAAATATTCGTTATAATAGTCTATATTGTGTTCTAAATTATTAAGCTCTTTCTCCATTGCTAGGTATACGTTACCATTTTTTCTATCTTCAAATATACCATTTTGTGATAGTATATCTCTACATTTATTTCTAATTTCACTTACCCTAGTTGCACTCAACTTTTTAGCTTCTTCTATATGGCTATTTAATAATTCATATGATTTACTTGATATTTTGCTGTCTAGATCATATAAATACATATAAACACCTCTTATACTTAATGAGTTTATCATAAGAAAATAAAATATTCAATATATTGATTATATTTTATTTAGTATTATATTTTTATTAAAATTATATTATATTTAATGGTTATAATTATGTTTAATGACATGGAAAAGGAGGGAAAATTACTTCCCTCCCATAGCTTTACGAAATCTTGATAAGACCTTAACAAAAGGTGTTTGCTGTGGCTTGAATTTGCCCTTTTTCTTCCAATACTCACCAAGTGAATCCATATAATGTTCGGCTTGAACAATTATTGCTTCCTCACATGTAATAAATTGGAGTTCGCTTTCGAAATCTTCTTGGGCATAAGCAGTTTTGATGGCATCTCTTGTTAAGCGTACACTTAAAGCATCACACTGGCTAAGTTTTATTGTTTCTTCTTCAGAAATCCTAACTCTAGCATATAGCTTACGCAATGTTTCAAGTATATACTCATAGTCTGTTTTAGATTTTGCAATCATTTCCTCAAGATCTTCGTAAGAGACTTCTTTGTCTAAGAAATCTTCATTGGGTATAAAGTGCGCGCTTTTGATATAATTTACAGCATGTATGTTTTTGAATTTTAAATATTTTGTATCGCCTATAGGTTGAACTTCTAGTCCTTCCTCAATTTCCTGAAAAACCTCATCGGGTACTTCTGGCCTTACTGTGCTTACAATATTTCCTTTCTCGTCTTGTGTTCTACCACAATACTCAAGTTTTTTTAGTGCTCTAATATCTGACTCTTCAACATATGCTACTATTGCCATATTTTCAATACGCACTTTCTTCATATTATCACTCTCCTTTTTAAAACAATACAACTTAATTAAATTATATCTTACCTACTTCTACGCACTATTATTATAACATTGTTAACATAAGTGAGTCTAGCTTTTTCACGTACCTTTCACAAAAAAAAGACGACAAATACTAGATTTGCCGCCATTTTATTATTCTTTCCTTTATTTTTATAATTCAAATTGTGAATTATATAATTCAGCATATGCTCCGCCTTTTTGCATTAATTCTTCGTGATTTCCTTGTTCTACTATATTTCCTTCGTTCATAACAAGTATCAAATCTGCATTTCTAATAGTAGATAGTCTATGTGCAATAATAAATGAAGTTTTTCCTTCAGATAGTTTATCCATAGCTTTTTGTACAAGCTCTTCAGTTCTTGTATCCACATTAGATGTTGCTTCATCTAGAATTAAGAATGGAGCATTTTCAAGCATACCTCTTGCTATTGTTAAAAGCTGTCTTTGTCCAGCAGATATTCCATCGTTTTCACTCACTTTTGAATCATATCCGTTTGGTAGAGTTTTGATAAAGTGCGAAACTCCTACTTCTTTGCAAACTTCTTTTATTTGTTCATCTGTAATATTGTCTCTGTTATATACAATATTTTCTTTTATTGTTCCTTCAAATAGCCATGTATCTTGAAGTACCATAGTAAATAGCTGATGAATATTTTCACGAGTTAAATCTTTTGTAGATACTCCATCTATTCTAATATCTCCAGATTGAATATCATAAAACCTCATAAGAAGATTTACCATTGTTGTTTTTCCAGCACCAGTTGGCCCAACTATTGCTATCTTTTGACCTGGAAGTGCTGTAGCGGTGAAATCTTTTATAGTTGGTTTGTCATTATTATCATATTGGAATACTACATGATCAAACTCAATTTTTCCTTTAACTTCATCTCTATTTAAGTATTTCTTACAATCTTCTTGGCTAGACATTTCTTTTTCATCTAAGAATTCAAACACTCTTTCACCTGCTGCTGCAGTAGATTGTAATGCAGTTAAAGATTGTGCAATTTGAGAAAGTGGATTTGTAAATAGTCTTACATATATCATGAAGGCAACTATTACACCAAATGAAATATATCCATTCATTGTAAGTAAAGCACCTACAATACATACCATTACATATCCAAAATTTCCAACAAAGTTCATAAGTGGATGCATAAGTCCAGATAAGAACTGGCTCTTTTGGTTTGTTTCTCTTACTCTATTGTTTAATTCATCAAAAGTTTTATCTGATTCTTTTTTACCATTGTATACTTTAACAACATTTAATCCAGAATATATTTCTTCAATATGTCCATTTAAGTTACCAAGTTCTGTTTGTCTTGCAACAAAATACTTTTGAGACACTCCAAGTATTTTTCCAACACCTAAAAATCCAAATATTGTACTTAATATTGCAGTTATAGCCATTATCCAGTTTGTGTAAAACATCATAAATATTGAACCTACAAATAATACAACATTTGCAAATAATGTTGCTAATGATTGGTTTAAAGATTGAGATATTGTATCTACATCATTTGTTACACGAGATAATATATCTCCTGTTGCATGTCTATCAAAATAGCTAAGTGGAAGCGTATTAATCTTTTTAGATATTTTTTGTCTCAAGTCTCTTGCAAATTTATTTGAAATATCTGTCATTGCTAAAGACTGAATAAACATGAACATCGCACTTGCAAAATACATTATAAATAACCCTATTGCAATTTTTTTAACTTTATCCATATTCATCTTTGGTTCTATTACAGTTTTAACTGATTCGGGTAACTCGTCAACTTTTTTATATAAATCTTGTGAAGTTGAATCATCACTAAGTGTCATCAATACACTAATAGTTTGGTATTGATCTTTAATTGTAATTGTTGTTCCATCTATTTTGTATTCTTCTAAATTTGGAAATTTAGACATATTATCTTTTATTATATCTATATTTTTTGTATTTACTACAAGTCCTTCAGAAATACTATTTGCAAGATTTGAAAGCTTATCTGGTGCCATTGTTGAAATTATGGCGCTTGCTACAGCAAGAATTAAAGAGATAATCATAAGAATTCTATATCTATTTAATTCTTTAATTAGTCTTGATGCTGCAGCTTTAAAATCTTTTGGTTTTTCACCAGGATTACTCATTTTTGCTCCTCTGCCACCACCCATTGGGCCTCTTGGAGGAGTGTTTGGTCTTGTGTTATTGTTATTTTCATTAGCCATTTTCTAGTTCCTCCTTAGATAATTGAGATAGAGCAATTTGCTCGTATACGTCACATGTTTTTAGTAACTCTTTATGAGTACCTATTCCTGCAATTTTTCCTTCATCTAGTACTACAATTTTATCTGCATTCATAATAGTGCCAATTCTTTGTGCAACTATTAAACATGTTGCATCTTTTGTATATTCTTTTAATTCTTTTCTAAGTTTTGCATCTGTTTTATAGTCTAATGCTGAAAAAGAATCATCAAAAATGTATATCTCTGGTTGTCTTGCTATGGCACGAGCTATTGCAAGTCTTTGTTTTTGTCCACCAGATACATTTGTTCCGCCTTGAGCGATATGTCCATTATATCCTTCGTCCATTTTTTCAACAAATTCTGTTGCTTGAGCTACTCTTATTGCCTCTTTAATGAGATTTTCATCTTTTTGATCTTTTCCATTTTCACCATATGAAACATTAGATGTAACAGTTCCATTAAACATTACTGCTTTTTGTGGAATATATCCAAGTTTATTATATAATGCTTCAAGTTTGTAATCTTTTACGTTTATTCCGTCTACTAATACTTCTCCATCTGTTGCATCATAAAATCTTGGAATAAGATTAATTAAAGTAGATTTACCAGAACCAGTAGAACCTATGAAAGCTACTATATCACCTTTGTTTGCTTTAAATGATATGTTTTCTAGTAGGTATTCATCTGCATCTGGATATTTAAAAGATACATTTTTAAACTCTACTGTACCTTCTTCTATACCTTCGTCTTTATTTCCATCTTTAATTGTAATCTTAGTCTTTAATACTTCATTTATACGATCTGCACTAACTGCAGCACGTGGTAACATCATAAGAATTATTGCAAGCATTAAGAAAGACATTATTACATGTATTGAATATGAACTAAATACTACCATATTACTAAAGATAGTTAGCTTATCTGCAAATACTGATTGACTAATTAGTATTGCACCAATAACATATATTGCAAGTGTCAATGTATGCATCACCATATTCATAGTAGGCTGCATAATTGAAAACATTTTTTGGTTAAATATTTGTTGCTTTGTTAGCTTAACATTTGTGTTGTTAAATTTATTTTCTTGGTAATCTTCTGCATTAAATGCTCTTACTACTCTAATACCTGTTAAGTTTTCTCTAGTTTGACCATTTAGTCTGTCTATTAATTTTTGTACAATTTTGAATTTAGGAACTACTATAGCACTAAGTATTCCAATAACACATAGTAGTATTACTACTGCAATTGCTGTTGCTACAGACCATTGCCATCCTTTACCTAAAATTTTAAATACAGCCCATACAGCTGTAACTGGAGCTTTAATCATAAGCTGTAATCCCATTGCAACTACCATTTGTATTTGAGTTATATCATTTGTAGTTCTTGTAATTAATGAGCTTGTAGAAAATTGCTTAATCTCAGCCATGTCTAGTCTTTCTACTTTATCAAAAAGCTTTTTTCTTGTTCTCATAGAAAAGTTTGAAGATACTGTTGCTGAAAAGTATCCTGCTGTACCCATTAATATGAAACTTGCTAGTGCGCATCCTACCATATACAAGCCATTTATTAATATATCTTCCATTGCGCTTCCTTCAGTTTGAACAAGTCTTGTAATTTGAGACATATAGTCTGGCATTCTAAGTTCAAAATACACTTGGCTTACTACTAATATTAAACAACATAAAGCTAGTAACCAGTCTTTTCTATTTAAGTTTTTTAGTAATTTAAACATAAATTGTTTTTCCTTTCTTTTATTTTTATATTATATACTATTTCTCTATATTTTTGTATATTATTTTTTACTGTTATATTTTATAACTAGTTTTAAGTAATATCAAGTAAATAAAAAAATAAGTGGTATTTCTACCACCTATTAATTTTTTAATCTAAATTATCTTTCTTATCTTTTAGTCTTACATATCCAAGTTCAAACCATTCGTTATATGCAAGGTTTAATCTAAATACAACTTTTGGTTTTGGGCCGGCTCTGTTTTTATCTACTACAAATGAATAGTATCTTACATCTGGGTCTTTAAATCTTTCAAGAGTTGTTCCTTTATCTGCTACTTCCTCTTCAGAATATTCATAATCTTCTAAATTTTCTCTTTGTATTTGTTTTACAAGCATTAGAGTATCTAATACTTCTTTTACTGTACGTGAAACTGCCAAATCATTAATTGTTAGGTTTACTGGAAGTGTTGCTGTTTCTGTTAATTGAAGTGATGAACAAATGAATATTCCTAAATTTTGTGCAAGATTAGAAAGAATTGTTGCAGTCTTTTTAATTTCTTCTCCATTACCAATGTTTGCTGTATCTGTTTTAAGAGTATCATAGAACATATACTCAATCTTATATCTGTAATAATAGTTAGTTATAACTTTCTTTAGCTCATCATTTGTGTGATCTGTTATATTGATAAAATAAATTGAGTTATTTATTTCTTTATCTAACCAATCTGTAGCTGCAGTTACTTGATTAAATTCTGTTGAAACTCTTGTTAGTCTTTGTACAAATTGTTCTTGAGTCTCTCCTGGCTCTTTTAGTACAAATCCATCATCATCTACTTTAACATCTGCAGGATTATCTGGTCTATATTTACATTCAAGCATTTGATTTTCTGTTTTTCTTATTTTTTGTCCATGTAAACCTTGTATTTCCGCATTATTGATTATTGTAGTAATTAAACAAAGTTTGATTTTTTCTTCAGACATCTCATTTGAAATTACTAATACCTTCTTTTTATGTATGAAAGCAATGTATGCTGCAAGGTATGTTGTAAATCTAGATTTACCAGAGTTTGAAGGCATAGCAAAAGCCATTGTTTCACCTTTTCTTACGCCTTTAAATACTTGGTTTAATATTCTAAATGGTAATTTTAGTCCTCCTGTTAAAGAGTTGTCTCCTTTTACTAAAAACTCTGTTACACCGGTGTTTAATACTGAACTTTTAAACTTAGCAGTTGCTGTAATTTGTTCAATAGCCGCTTCAACTTCTTCTGCTGTCATTGTGTCGTATAATTCATACTTTGTAATAGCTGCAACTTTTTCTTTGATTTCTGCAATAGGTATTCCATTATATGATTTTCTAAGAATGAATATTTTCATAAGTTCTGTATATATTTTTTCAAAATTATAATTTCCTTTTAATACAGTTTTTCTTAATTCTTTTTTTAAAGTATAAACATCATCACTCTCACTAGCAAAGTTAAAGTTTTCTTTTGCAATTGCAGGAGCATATGCCTCACCTTCTGTAAATAGTATTCCTTTGTATATATTTATCATTCTAGGATCTGCAAACAAGCAAATTGGTGCAACAAAATAGTACATACTAATAGCGGCAGGATTGTCTATAAGAAGACCTATGTATATTAGTTCTAAGTCCAATCTTCTTAATTCTTCTGGATATTTATCTGCGCACTCTTTATCTATTAAATGTTCAATGGTATATCCATCTTCTGATGCTTTTATTTCATTTTTTTCTTTTCCTGTTGCACCTGGAGCAACATAGTCTTTTTTTTCTTCTGGTTTATTACTTAATTTACGAAAAGCTTCTTTAAGTTCTTCGTCATTCATTAATTCTTCAAGCTTTCCCTTGGTATCTGCTGTTGAATGTCTAACATTATTTCCATTAGGGTTAAACTTTGCAAAATTGTTATCTTGTAACATATTTTCCACCTCTTATACTAAAATTTTATTGCAAAACATAAAAATTGTAAAGAAAAAAGAGATAATTTTACAATTATCTCCTGTTACTTTATACTTTATAATCTCTTAAGAACCCGTCATATTCAAGTTTGAGTCCTGGTATTTTTAAGAAATCTTCTGGTTTTATTATATTTGGAAATTCGTTATGTACTCCTGCCCTTTGCAATAATTCTTGAACAAACTCAGCACAATAATATTTATTTTTTCTTTTTATTTTAAGATGTGCAGCAACCGCAAATAATCCTATTGCATTAAACCCATATTCTCTTCTTGTCTTTTTGAAATAATCTATTTCTTTTTGTAATTTTTCGTACTTTTCATCATCTATTTCTAAAGAATAAATTGTTGCTGTTGTATCTTGAAACTTATAAAACGTACCATGCTTTTGGCTTTCATGTACAAAACCACCAATAAATGGGTTTGTAGCTTTTAGTCTTCCAAAGCTATACATATTCTTAAGTTCTCTATCTAATGAGATAGATACATGTCCATATTTTTTTCTTGTATATACTTTTACTATTTTTGATACTACTGTCCCTGTTTGTGTAAGGATAATGAATATTTTTTTCACGTATTTCCCCCTATGTATTTAGTATTTTAATGTTTTCTTTAAATTTTTTAAAGTCTGTCATTTTCCAAGACCAGTTATTATCATACTCATGTCCTGGAAGATTAATTCTTGCACTTTCATCTAATCCTAAAATGTCTTGTACAGGTATTATAACATATTTCGCGCAAGATTTTAAGGCATATTTAATAATTGCTTCATTAATTTTGTCTCCTAGGTTATATGAACCATTCTCTATTAATAATGATTTAATATTTTCTTTTTGCTCATCTTCTAGGTTGTTATACCAACCAACTATAGTGTTGTTATCATGATTGCCTGTGTATACTACCATATTTTTAGAGTTATCATATTCATCTTGCTTAGTATCTGGATTAAGAGTATATTGTAATATTTTCATTTTTGTAAAATTATATTTGTCTCTTAAATCTTCAACACTTTTAGTTATATCTCCCAAATCTTCTACTATAAATCTTTGCGATGTTGTAATTTTAAATAATTCATCAAAAAATATGCTGCCTGGGCCTTTTTCATAATGTCCAGATGTTGCAGGCTCATTAATAGGTATTCTAAAATATGAATCAAAGGCTCTAAAATGATCTATACGAACAATATCGTACCTTTTTAGAAACTCCTTATACCTTCCTATCAAATATATAAAATTGTCTTTTTTCATTTCTTCAAAATTATATAATGGGTGTCCCCATTTTTGACCTTCAGAACTAAAACAATCTGGTGATGCTCCTGAAACGTATTCCATTTTACCATCTACAAGGTCATAATATCTTGCATGATATTTAACTTCAACTGAATTATAATCTGGATATATTGGCATATCTCCAATTATTCTTACTCCATGAACATTAGCATATTCTTTTAGTTCTTTCCATTGCTTATCTAGAATATATTGTAAAAACAAAGTGTAATCTATCTCTTGATTATATTCTTCACTCATAAATAGTGCATATTCTTGTATGTTTTTGTTATTTACAAACTCAAAGTACTCACTATTCTTCTTAAAGTTTGAATATGCTTCTTTATACATTTCTTCTTTGAAATCGTCATATGTTATACGACTATTTGTTTCCTTATATTTAACATTATGTATTAATCCTAAATCTATTAAAAAATCTATAGATATATATGTTTTGTTTAGCGCATAATAACTTCTTGGAGAATATGGATATTGTCCCCCATCATTTATTGGTAAAATTTCCCAGTATTTTATATTATTTTCACTTAGTATATCTATAAATTCATATGCTTCTTTGCCAAAATCTCCTACTCCATATTTACTTGGTAGAGAAAAAATTGGAAGTAATACTCCTTTTTCCATATAATCACCAATAAAATTGTATCATATAAGCGCAAAAAAAGATAGAGTAAACTTAAATGATAAAACCCTTATGTAAAGGTGGGTGTCTTGTTGCAAAATTCCTAGGATTCTCAAATTAAGAGCATTCAACACAGACATGCATTATTCCCGACTCCCGTATGAAATAGTGTAGATTTTCATAAAATGTTTTCTCTATCTAATAATATGATATCATTAAATAATATATTAGTAAAGGATTTTTAGAAAAGATTTTTTGGAAAAATTTGCTAAAAAAAATCCAGCATAATGCTGGACTAATTTGGAGGCAACTGTCGGAGTCGAACCGACCATCAGGGTGTTGCAGACCCGTGCCTTACCGCTTGGCTAAGTTGCCATACTATATAGTATGCTTTATTTTGTATTTTATTCTAAAATACATAAAAAATGGAGCGGGAAACGGGGCTCAAACCCGCGACCTCTGCCTTGGCAAGGCAGCGCTCTATCAACTGAGCTATTCCCGCGTACTTGGTGGTCAGAGAGGGAATCGAACCCCCGACACGGGGATTTTCAGTCCCCTGCTCTAACAACTGAGCTATCTGACCGGATAATATGGCGACCTGGATGGGGCTCGGACCCACGACCTCTAGCGTGACAGGCTAGCGTTCTAACCAGCTGAACTACCAGGCCAAGTAATTAAGTGGTGGGCACTACAGGGCTCGAACCTGTGACCCCCTGCTTGTAAGGCAGATGCTCTCCCAACTGAGCTAAGCGCCCACTTACCTTGACAAGTATTATTATAACTTAATGAGTATTATTTGTCAACAATTTTTTTAAAAAAATCCTTTAAAAATACTATGTTTTTAAAGGACTTTTCTTATCTTATTTTAAATATTTAATTTTCTGTAAATTGATTATGTTATCACTAATTAGCTTATTCATAGCACTTAAGTCTATTACTGTTTCTCCTTTTGTTGTTGATACTATGATATAGCCGTCTTTAAATAAAGTAACATTATTTATTACTTCATCTGTTTTTGCTTTATATATATATTTATTATTTCCATTTTCTTTAATTATTACTACGTCATTATCTTTTGTTGTATAAATGTATTCATTTGCTCCATATACTACAAAATACGTATTATTTCTTATAGAATTAGTCGTATTTTCGTTATACACATTATAAATGTATTTAGAAGTAGCTTGTTCATCAATTAATTTATCATATATTATTTTATCTCTTTCATAGTAATCGTTGTAATAAATGTCTTCAACATTTTCATCTATTTTGTTCATGTTTCCTTCTTTATCTATTTTGTAAAATACTTTATCTAAACATATATATGTGTTATCTGCTTTTATTACAAAACTAGATGATGAAACATTATCATATATTTGTTCTACTTTTCCTTTATTATTAAGCTTATAATAGCAACCTTCAGCTATAAAGTAAACCTCTTCGTTTTTTACTTTTATTTCTTCTATATTTGGCTTTAAATCAACTTGTTCTTGCTCAATGCTTAATGACTTTAAATTATATATTGTCATTGCTCCTGTGTCAGTTTGAACGATATATAGCATTCCATTGCTATATGCATAATCATAGTCTAATTCTGGATTAATTTGGTAAATATTTACTGTATTGTTATATGCTTTGACACCAACTATATAATCATTTTCTATTGCTAGAGCATATATTCCTTCTAAAGATGAATCCATTTTTTCATATTCATACTGCATAAAATCTTCTTCTTGAAAATTAGTATATTCATATGCTGGTCCTTCCTCTGACTCTTCTTTTTTATGACTTTCTATATATCTTATTACACCATATGCCATTAGTGCAATTATTGCTAATGCTATAATAATAGTTATTATACTACTTCTTCCTTTTTTCATAAGATTATTATCTCCTCATATTTAATGATAGCATTTAAATAATCTTTTTTCAATAAAAAAAATAAGAGTACATAAAATTATGTACTCTTAAATATTAATCTTTGTTTATTAGTCTTCCTAGTGGTTTACCTTCATGTAAGCACCTTATAGCCTCAGCAAATTTTGGTGCCATAGATAAAACAGTAAATTTTTCTACCATTTTTTCCTTAGGAATTGGAACAGTATTTGTCATTACAACTTCTTTAATAGGTGAGTCGTTTAATCTTTTTACTGCATCTGCAGATAGAACTCCATGAGTGCATCCTGCATAGATTTCCTTTGCTCCGTTTTCTTCTAAGATTCTTGCTGCTTCACAAATTGATCCTGCAGTGTCAATCTCATCATCAAAAATAATGCAAGTTTTACCTTTAACTTTTCCTACAACAGTGCTTGCTTTAGCATTATCATCATTTCCGTCTCTTCTTTTATCTATCATTGCCATTGGACATTCAAGATATTTACAATACTTGTGTGCTTTTTTAGTAGAACCAGCGTCTGTTGCAACTACTACCATATTTTTAAATCCCTTTTCTTTGAAATAATCTTCAAGCATTAACTGTGCTGTTAGCACATCACAATTAAAATTAAAAAATGGTTGGATGGCAAGATTGTGAAGATCACAAGTTAGCACTCTGTCTGCTCCAGAAGCTTCAATTATTTTTGCAATTACTTTAGCATTAATTGGTACTCTTGATTGATCTTTTTTGTCTGATCTAGAGTACATGAAATATGGTAATACCGCAGTAACACGTCTTGCTCCAGACCATTTTAGTGCATCAATAGTAAATAACAATTCCATTACTCTTTCATTTACTGGTGGCTGTGTCGTTTGAATAACATATACATCGCAATCTCTTACTGTCTCAAGTACCTTTAAAAATGTGTTATCATTTTTAAATTTTTGGTATTTAATTTCTCCAAGAGAAATCCCTAAGTTTTCACAAACTTCCTTCCCAAAAGCTTCTGCTGTGGGACATGAAAAGACCTTTAAATCATTCATAATAATCCTCCTTAATTATATCGAGATTTTCTTAAGCTAAACTGTTAGCTTATCCCTTAAAATTATTACATCAAGATAATATCCTAATTAAAGAGGTTTGTCAATGAAAAATGTCATATTTTATCATTTGTTTTAGTTATATTATATTTGTGTATTTTTTCATTTAGGCGCAAAAAAACTCAAACATTATGTTTGAGTTAAATATGGCGACCTGGATGGGGCTCGGACCCACGACCTCTAGCGTGACAGGCTAGCGTTCTAACCAGCTGAACTACCAGGCCAAAAATAAGTGGTGGGCACTACAGGGCTCGAACCTGTGACCCCCTGCTTGTAAGGCAGATGCTCTCCCAACTGAGCTAAGCGCCCACTTATCTGTTGACAAGTATTATTATAACTTAAGTGATAATATTTGTCAACAGTTTTAAGTTCCTTTTTTAGATATTTTTATCTGTTTCTATTTGCATTTATAACCATTTCTTCTATTCTTAATCTATATGCTCCATAGTTTTGTAATAGATCTTCTGCAACGTTTTCATCTAGTTTTTTGAATAAGAAATTTCCTTGAATTTTGTCTGCTTTACATTCTATTGCTTTAAGTAGTTTTTTCTCATCGCTAATTTTTCCAGCTATAACTTTATATCCTAAATCTTTTGCAAGTGTTACTAAATCTGAAAAAACTTTATCATTCATTTTTTCACTTAATAGTGAAGTACTTACTTTTACTTCTGTTATTGGAAGTTCAGCAAATAGTTCAAGTGATTCTTGATTTATGTCTAAACTATTAATAACTATTTCAACGTTTAATTGACTTAATTTTTCAAACATATATCTATAAGAATCAAATTTATTTACTTCTATCATACCAGTCATTTCTATTTGTAAAGAGTTTGCAGGTAATTTATATTCATCTATAATCTTGCAAATAGAATCAATAAATTCTTTCTTAAATACGTTTTTATTGGACATGTTTATTGCTATTTGAACATTTTCATAGCCTTTTTCTTTGAAATACAATATTTTTTCACATGCATTTCTTAAAGCATATTCATCTAGTTTTATTGTAAGTCCCATAAGTTCAGCTTGAGCTATAAAGTATGCAGCGTCTAATTTTCCAAGAATCGGATGATTCCATTCAGTTAATGCTTCAAATGTTATTTTAGAAGTATCTTCTAAGTTAATTCTTGGTTGTAAAGCTATACCAAACTCATTATTCTCATATGCTTTTTTTAGATCCATTTCCATTTTTACATTGTTTTCAAGTTGAGCTTTTAAACTATCATTATGGAAATAATATCCGTTTCCACCATGTTCTTTAATATAATACATTGCATTGTCTGCATAGTTTATTAATTCTTTTCTTGAATATCTTTGCTCAACTGCTAGAACTACACCTAAACTATATTCTATTGCAATGCTATTATTTTCTAACATTACTGGTTTGTTCATTATATTTCTTAAATTTTCTAGAATTAGAATAACTTCTTCTTTTGAATAGATGTCTTTAATGATTATGGAAAACTCATCTCCACCGAGCCTATATGCTTTTGCATTATCTGGTAAAGACTCATCAAATTTATTTGATACTGCAATTAAAAGCTCGTCTCCCATATCATGACCTAAAGCGTCATTTATTTGTTTGAAGCCATCTAAATCCATAAAGCATACTGCTAGGTTTTTATCTTTTTCAATTAGAGCATCTAAATCATTATAGAATAAATATCTATTTCCTTTTTTAGTAAGCTCATCTGTGTATGCTTGGATATGTATATTTTTGTTATTTTTTCTCTTTTTTCTTGTACAAAGGATATATATTAGGATAACAGCTATAGATATTATAGCTGCTAGCCCTAATGATATTATTAATCCTCTATATCCTCCAACGTAATCTAATAGATTCATATATACCACCTTTTATATTAGTTAACCAATAACTATGTTAACAATTTTAGATTTAATTACGATTACTTTTTTAATTTCTTTTCCAGCCATGTAATTTGAAAGCGCAGGGTTTTCCTTTGCAACTTGTTCAATAGTTGCTTCATCACTATCTGCAGGAACAGTTATTTTATATCTTACTGTACCATTTACTTGAACTGGTATTTCAATTTCATCTGCAACAAGTTTTGATTCATCATATTCAGGCCATTTAGATTCAAATAGGTAACCTTCAAATCCAAGTTTTTCCCATAACTCTTCAGTTACGTGTGGTGCAATTGGATTTAATAATTGAATTAATGGTCTAACATATTTTTTAGATACTTTTTCTTGTTTATATAATACATTTACATAGCTCATCATTGCAGCTATAGCTGTATTATATTTCATATCTTCGTAATCTTCGGATACTTTCTTAATTGTTACATTAATTTCTCTATCTAATTCTTTAGATGTAATATCTTCGTCTGTTACTAATGATTCAATTCTCATTACTCTATCTAAGAACTTTTTAGCACCTTTAACACCAGTTTCAGACCAAGGAGCTTCCATACCATAGTCTCCAATAAATAATATATATGTTCTTAAAGTATCTGCGCCATATTCTTTAACGATATCATCTGGATTTACAACATTTCCTTTAGATTTAGACATTTTACTTCCATCATGTGCAAGGATTAATCCTTGTGTAGAACGTCTTGCATATGGTTCTGCAGTTGGTACTACGCCTATATCATATAAGAATCTGTGCCAAAATCTTGAATAAATTAAGTGACGTGTTACGTGTTCCATACCACCATTGTAGCAATCTACTTGTTTCCAGTAGTCTAATGCTTCTTTAGATGCTAGAGCATCATTATTGTGTGGATCCATGTATCTTAAGAAGTACCATGATGATCCAGCCCATTGTGGCATTGTGTCTGTTTCTCTTTTTGCATCTCCACCACATTTTGGACATTTTACATTTACCCATGACTCTACTCTTGCAAGTGGAGACTCACCATCTTCACCAGGGATAAAGTCTTTAACATCTGGTAATTCAAGTGGTAAATCTTCTTCTTTTAAAGGTACTAGACCACAATGTGGACATTTAATAATTGGTACTGGTTCACCCCAATATCTTTGTCTTGCAAATGCCCAGTCTTTCATATGATAATTTTTCTTAGCTTTACCAATGTTGTTATCTTCTAAATATTTTGTTATTTTTTCTTTAGCTTCTGTAACAGATAACCCATTAATTACTTCTGAGTTAATTAATATTCCTTCTTCAATATCTGTGTATGCTTGATTACTTAAGTCTACTTCTTCTCCAGATTTATTTGCCACAACTTGAATTATATCCATACCAAATTTTTTTGCAAATTCGTAGTCTCTTGTATCATGTGCAGGAACAGCCATAATAGCTCCTGTACCATATCCCATCATAACATAGTCTGTTACCCATAGAGGTACAACTTTTCCTGTTACTGGGTTAACTATTTCTAGTCCTTCAACTTTTACACCAGTTTTATCTTTTGCAAGTTCAACTCTTTCAAATTCAGTTTTCTTTGCAGCAGCTTTTCTGTATTCTAATATTTCATCAAAGTTTTTAATTTCATCTTTGTATTTATCTAGTATAGGATGTTCTGGAGCTAAAGCCATATAAGTTACTCCATAGATTGTGTCTGGTCTTGTAGTGTAAACTGTTAATTTTTCATCTTTTCCATCAACTTTAAAGTCTATTTCAGCCCCGTAGCTTCTTCCAATCCAGTTTTCTTGTTCAAGTCTTACTCTTGGTGGGAAGTTTACTTCATTTAAACCATCAAGTAATTTGTCTGCATAGTCTGTTATTTTTAACATCCAAACTTCTTTTTCCATTTGAACTATTTCGCTATCACATCTATCGCAAACTCCTCCTTGAGATTCTTCATTTGCAAGGATAACTCTACATTTTGGACAGTAGTTTACGTATGTTTTATCTTTGTATGCTAGTCCATGTTCAAATAATTTTAAGAAAATCCATTGTGTCCATTTATAGTAATTAGGATCTGTAGTATCTATTACTCTATCCCAATCGAAAGAATAACCTACAGATTTTAATTGTTTAGTAAATATTGCAATATTTTTGTCTGTAACAATTCTTGGATGAATGTTATTTTTCATTGCATAGTTTTCTGTTGGAAGACCAAAAGCATCAAAACCAATTGGGAATAATACGTTTTTTCCTTCCATTCTTTTCTTTCTAGATAACACTTCCATTCCCATGAAAGCTCTAATGTGACCTACATGAAGTCCTGCACCTGACGGATATGGGAACTCAATTAAGGCATAAAATTTTTCTTTATCTCCACCTGTTACTGCATGGAAAGCTTTTTTCTCTTCCCATACTTTTTGCCATTTGGCATCTATATTTTTATCGTACATATTATTATCTCTCCTTATTTATATTTTTCGTATTCTCTTTCTAAATAATTATCTGTCATACCAGAAATATAGTCTATAACCTTTTGAGCATCTGATGTGTTTTGTATATAATCTTTGCTCATTTTATCTAAAAATGTTCTATATATATCATTTGTTAAATCTTTTTGATCTAGTGCTCTACTATATACACTAAATAATGTTTCTATTGTTTTTGTATATTTTTCTCTTTGTTCTTCACTTATAGCTTTATGATAAATATTTTCATAATTAAAATCTTTTAATACATTTACAGCCTCAAATACTTCAGGAGACATTGATATATAGTCTTTTCCCCAGCTGTTTTTAATAATGTCTGTAATAATGCTATCCATTATTTGTGCATTTTCTGTACCTAGATTTTTCTTAACTATTTCTGGTAATGTATTTTTGTTAAAGACACCGAGTCGATTGGCATCGTCAATATCTTTTCCAATATATCCAATAACGTCTGATACTCTAACAACACATCCTTCTAATGTCATAGGTGTCAGTCGTTTAATCGCGCTTTCATCTTGCAAGCACTCGTTATATTCCTTGTTTAGTGTTTCAAATGTTTTATTTCTTTGTGGTGCATATTTTTCTTGTAGAAATTCACCATTGTGGCACATAAAACCATCTAAAACTTGAAGTGTTAGATTTACACTTTCCCCTTTTCTCTCAATTACTCTAAATACTCTTACACTATTTAGATTATGAGCAAAACACTTTCCATCATTATACATTTTAGATATTTTGTTTAGTACTCTTTCTCCAAAATGTCCATATGGAGTGTGTCCTACATCATGCCCTAATGCTATTGCTTCACAGAGGTCTTCATTTAAGCTTAAAGCTCTTGCTATAGTTCTTGCTGCTTTTGCAACATATTGAACATGTGTCATACGAGTTGAAATGTGATCATTTAAAGGATTTGTAAACACTTGAGTTTTAGCCATGTATCTTGTATAACATGACGAATGAATTATTTTATCTACATCTCTTGCAAATTCTGTTCTATAATCTTCATCTTGTGAAAATTCTCTTATAGCATCTTTAGATTTACATGCAAATTTGCAGAGGAGCTTCTCACTCTCAAGCATTTTCTTCTTAATTTTGTTATCATTTACCACGTATTATTCACCTCCAAGCCAATTTAGGCATACTATATGGTTATTATATTACAAAAAGCCTTTAAATTCAAGGAAATATGAGTAAAAAGAAAAATAAAAAAGAGGTAACTTTTTGTTACCTCCGTTAAACCTTACATTGCATCTTGAAATATATCTGTATATGTATCAATTACAAATTCTTTTACTCTTCTTTTTGTTATTAATGACATGAATTTTGTATCATAATTGTATAAGTATACTCCCATTTCTTTGTCTATTTTATAAAAAACTGTATTATCTACATTTTGAAGTATTTCTATTGAAGCAGATATTACTTTTTCTTTTTGTCCAGATTCTAGATCATAACGCCATAAAGTATCTTCATCTGCTTTATTTACATAGTATAGGCCATTATCTTTAACAAACATATACTTGTTTCCATTTACCATTTTAGCAGGTCCAGTTGTACTAATTCCAACTGTTCCTTCTAATGTTTTAAAGTCATTTCCTTCTTCATCTATTGAACAAATATGGTTATTATCTGATCTGTTTACAAAATATATTCTACCACCGTCTGCTATCGCATATGAAACTTTAGAATCTCCAGATATTTTTTTCTTTCCACCACCTGCGTAATCAAACTTATAGATAGCTTTTTCATCTGTTTTATGAGTTATTGCAAATACGCTTCCAGAATCAATTAATATTTGTTCTACATCTGAAATATCAAATTCACGTACTTCTTTAGTTTCTTCATTATATGATTTAAGTACTCCTCCATTACCACATGTATAGAATATCATATTTCCATCTTTTGCATATTTTTTTACATTATCATTAAATAATTCTTCTATTTCATATTTATCTTTTGTAACTTTGCAAACTGCACCATCTCTTGTACCATATATATAGTCTTTTTCAACTACAATATCATTAATGTTACTAGAAGGTAAAACAGTTTTTTCATTTTCACCTAAAGATGATATTGAGCTTATTGAATAAATAGGATCATATGTATATCCTTCTGTTACAAAATAAATATTGTATACAGCTTGTGAGCTAACACCATCTCCAATAGTATATTTGAAACTATTATATTTTCTATAAACAACAACTTGTACTACAATATATATGGCTAGTGCCATAAATGTAGCCATTAAAATATATGTTATCTTACTTCTCTTTTTTATACTTTGAGAGTTTTTCTTTTTTCTTCTTAAATATTCTTTTCTTGAAATTTGCTCCCCTATATCAAATTGCAATCTCTGCAAGGACTCCATCTCCCCTCTTATGCAGGGTATTTATTATACAACATAAGTTTTTTGTTGTAAACAAATAAAATAAAATTTATTAAATAAAAATCTAAATAATACAATAAACAAAAAAGTACATACTATTTTGAGTATGCACTTTTTAAATTATTATCTAGGCATTGGTTCGTTTGAAACTAATTTTGCATGTACAACAATTCTTCTTTTAGCATCAGATGTACATGTAGATAATGTTAATACATTATCTTCTACACCAACTGTTTGGTTTGTCATAAGTGATGATCTATTCTTAATTATATTTAAAAATTCGCTATAAGATTCATCATCTTTAAAAGCAGTTGTAGTGTAATATATTTCTGGATCTACAATATATGTAGAGAATACTTTATATCTTAATAGTCTATAGTCTTTTCTATAAATATCTATCTCAACATCATTTCCAAGTATTCCATTGTAGATGTATGATAAATCTGCAAACATTAATCCACTAACAATATTGTGTCCGTATATTACAGTATTCTTATCTGTAAAGTCTGAAGCATTTTTGTAATCCATAAATGGCCATCCAAATTCATTCCATGTTAGGTCTACTGAATGTCTTAAATATTTGTTATTATCTGTTGCTTGGCAAATTGAATAACTTACACTTGTTCCTGGAATTCTAATCCATCCAACAATATCTGGATTATATGCACATAGTGCTTCAAAATCTATTCCAAATTCTGCTCCAGGATTTTCATCTTTTCCAATATTTGGAACTCCTGCAATATCATTTATTTGAGTTATTACTTTATTACTAGTAATATTGTTTTTTAGCCATGTAAGTAATTTTGAGCCTGAATATATTAATCCAGCAATACATACGCAAAGTATAATAATAGATATTATTGTATCTACTACGCTTCTAGGTTTCTTCTCTTTTTTAGGCTTTTTTTCTTTGTTCTCTGCATTTGCGCTTCTTACTGTTCTAGTTTCTTCTTGTTCTTGTAGGTTATTTTCCTCCATCTATATCTCCTCTTTTCACACTTAAAATTATATAACAAATGTTAAAAAAATGTCAACAGGATAAGGACTTAAGTACAAATAATAAATCGTTTTTTCCAAGTGCAATATCTGCTCCTTGCTTTATTAAATAATTTGAAAAATAACTATTTTTATTAAATATGCTACTTGGATATACAAGTATTGGCGTTGATTTTTCTGCAAAATAGTTTATTTTTTCAACAATGTATCCTTCGTATTTTGCTTCGGCTATTATTACTAAATCCATCATGGATAAAAGTGCTATTTCGTCCGCTATATAAAAGATATAATTATCCATAGAAAACAAGTATTTACCATCGTTTGAGTTATTTAGATATTTTTCTAATTTATCTATTTTTATACTATCAATATCTTCATATTCGCAAAATAAATTATATCCCAATTCTTTTATTGTTTCATAATTATATCTTGTTATTCCTATAGCAGCTTTAGAAAAATAATTTGCGTAATACATATACACATTTTTATTATTTAAATTTTTTGAAAAATTATTATTTGTAATTATACAAAAAATGTTTTCTACTTTTTGAGGAAATTCTTTGTCTTCTCTTGTTATTATTTTTAAATTATTCTCCTTAATTTTATTATATAAATTAGTCGTTCTTTCTTTTATATTCTTGTCTAAAAAGCTTTGTAATATACTGATATTTAATTTATCTTTACAATTGTTTTCACCATTAAAAAGTGCCATTATGTTTGAATATGATATATTATTTTTTATATATTCATAATTAATTTGAATATTATTTTCTCTTAAAACCTCTAACCATAAATAATAAATTTTGTCCAAAATTGTAAAACCTCCCAAAACGCACGAAAAGAAGTACTAAGTACTTCTTTTCTAATAATTCTATTATTATATTTTTTAGTATTGTCTTGCTGCATAAACCATATGTTTTGCAGGTTTTCCACAAATTGTGCAAGTTTCTTGGAATCTGTCTTGTTCAAATGGTATACATCTAAATGTAGTTGCATTTGCCTCTTTAACTTTGTCTTCACAAGCCATATCTCCACACCACATAATTTTTGCAAATCCTTCTCTTTCAGAGAATAATTTAATATATTCATCCCAATCATGTGCATAGAATGTTCTTGCTTTTGTATTATCTTCTGCCATTTTAAACATATTGTTTTGTATATCTTCTAGTAGAGCTGTAAGTTTTTCTTCTAATTGATCTAGGGATACAGTTTCTTTTTCTAATGTATCACGTCTAAATAATATACATTGATTTGCTTCAATATCTCTTGGGCCAATTTCGATTCTAACAGGTACACCTCTAAGTTCCCAGTGATTGAATTTATATCCTGGAGTTACTTCTTCTCTTATATCTGTTTCAACTCTAAATGATTTTTCTAGTCTTGTTTTTAATTCTTCAACTTTATCTAAAACTCCTGCTTTTTGTTGTGCAATAGGAACAATTACAACTTGAATTGGAGCTATTTTTGGAGGAAGTTTTAGTCCTCTATCATCTCCGTGAGTCATTATTATTCCACCAATCATTCTTGTAGATACTCCCCAAGAAGTTTGGTATGGATATTCCATTTCTCCTTTTCTATTTTGGAATTTAATATCAAAAGCTTTAGCAAAATGATTTCCAAAATAGTGTGATGTTCCAGCTTGTAGAGCTTTTCCATCATGCATCATAGATTCAACTGTATATGTTTCTTCAGCTCCTGCAAATTTTTCTTTTTCAGATTTTTGTCCCATTATTACTGGAAGAGCTAAGTAATCTCTCATAAAGTCTGCATATATTTGATGCATTCTGTGAGTTTCTTCTCTTGCTTCTTCTGGAGTTTCATGTATTGTATGTCCTTCTTGCCATAAGAATTCTGATGTTCTTAAGAAAGGTCTTGTAGTTTTTTCCCATCTTACAACATTTGCCCATTGGTTGTATAAAAATGGTAAATCTCTATATGAATTTAACCATTTAGCATACATTGTACATATTATTGTTTCAGATGTAGGTCTAATACATACTCTTTCTTCTAATTCTTTTTCTCCACCATGAGTTACCCATGCAACTTCTGGTGCAAATCCTTCAACATGTTCTTTTTCTTTAGTTAATAAAGATTCTGGAATAAGTAATGGGAAGTAACAATTTTTGTGTCCTGTTTCTTTAAATTTTTGATCTAGTACATCTTGTATATTTTCCCATAGTGCATATCCGTATGGTCTCATAACCATGCATCCTTTTACTGGTGCATAATCTACAAGTTCAGATTTTAGTATAATATCTGTATACCATTTAGCAAAATCTTCATCCATTTTTGTTATATCTTTTACAAATTCTTTATTTTCACTCATTATTTAACATCCTCGCTTTCAACACTTTCAAGGGTTATCTTACCTATTTTTCCATCTTTTAACTCGTCTAGGAATATTTTTGCTGCTTTTTCTGTGTCAACATGACCTCCAGACATTAAACATCCTCTTTTTCTTCCAACAAGTTCTAGTATATCATATGAATCTATATATTCAATATCTTCATCTTCTAATTTATATTTTTCTTTAAACATGCTTAAATATCTTTCGTTTGAAAGCATGTATTCTATACCTTTACAAGCAAGTCCCTCGATTTCTAAAATTTCTTGTTTTATATTTCCAGTTAATGCAAGTTTTTCTCCTGCATTATTGTTATCTAATCTCGGCCACAAAAGGCCGGGTGTATCTAACAACTCGATGTTATCTTGTACTCTTATCCATTGTTTTCTCACTGTTACACCAGGTTTGTTTGATGTTTCAGCAGCATTTCTTTTTGCAATTTTATTTATAATTGTAGATTTACCAACATTTGGTATTCCTGCAATTAATACTCTATAGATAGGTCTAAAGTCTACACTTAAAGATTCAACTTTAGTTTTATACGCATCTTTTCCTTTAGTGATAATAGCATCTATTATTTTCTTTATATCTTGAGGTTGAGATGAATCAACAGCAAGGCATAACATATCTTTTGCTTCAAAGTATTTTATCCATTTTTTTGTTTCTTCATCATCTGCTAGGTCTTTTTTGTTTAGTACCATTATTTTTTGCTTATCTTGAGCTAATTCTTCAATAAGTGGGTTGCAACTAGATAGCGGTAGTCTTGCATCACACACTTGAACTACTATATCTATTAGTTTTAGAACAGATTTAATATCATTTATGGCTTTTACCATATGTCCTGGATACCAGTTGATATTAGATTTTGATGTATCTATTCCTTCTCCCTTATTTTCATATTTGTTTCTTTTTGCCATTTGATTCACCTTCCTTTCTTTCAAGTTTACACAATATGGTTATATTATAACATAATAATATGATTTAATAAAGTAAAATGAGGGAATTATTCTCATTTTAAAAGTAAAAAATCCAAATTATTCAGTCTAATTTGGATTTTCAATTATTATCTTCTTTTTAACTTTTCGTTTATTTCCCATAATGCGCTTTTGTTACTATCGTATCTTAATTCAGCTTTTGCAGAAGAATAATCTACCCATTTATATTCTTCATGTTCTCTACTCAAAACAATTTCTTTATTATCTATGTTTGCTGCAAACGAGAACTCTTCTGAGTAAAACACATCTTTACCCCATATAAAGTCTTTCACAACATTTACAACAGGAATCTTTGCTGTCATTTCAAGTTGTTCAAGTTCTACATCCTTGATACTTGTTTCTTCATAAAGCTCTCTTTTAGCAGATGCTACAATATCTTCATCATAATCTTCTGCACCACCAGCAATAAATTGCCATATTTTCATATCGCTTCTTTTAAAAATACAATACTCTATATTTCCATTTCTTACCCTATATGGAATAATTAATACTTGTTTTGGTAATCTCATAGCATTTTCACCTCAAATAACATTTTTATTCTAATACTTCTGTTATTTTATCTTAATTTCTTTTTCAATTTCTTTTGTTCTTTGTTTCATAGCTTCTTTAGAATATGGATTTGCTTCTACACATTCTCTTACCACTGATAATGATCCCAGCATGTCTGTAATTGAGCTTTCTCTTTCATCTGTTTCTTGTTCTTCTCTTTCATTTTTGTTTTCTTTTTCTAGTCTATCATTTTCTTCTTGGATTCTTTGAATTTTTGCTTTTGTTTTTTCTTTAGGGTCATACGCTATTGGTAAGTTTTTACCTCCTAAATCTTTTGCTATTTGTGCAATTTTTTCATCATTAAACTTTCCACTTTCTAATACAAAAATTTCTTTTATTTTGTTATAGAAATCTGTAAGTTCTTTTGAGTTTTCTTCACCAATTTCTTCTCTTGCATTATATATATTTGCAAGTGTTGTTCTTACACTGAAATCATTGAATCTTAAATCTGGTTTCTTATTTGCCTCTGCTTCTATTTTTAATTCAACATTTTTAAGTTCTGCTTGTCTTAATCTTTCTTTTCCAAGCAGCATTCCAAAGATACCAACTTTTCTGTTTTCTATCTCTTCTTTTTGTATATTTAATTTTGCTGTTTTTGCCTCTTTAATTAGCTCTACAGACTTTTTATATACTTCTTCTTTAATATTTAAGAATTCTTCATCTCCAAATTCTTCTCCATATGATTCAATACTTTGTACAAGTCTTTGAGCTTCAATAATGCTTGAGCTATATTGTGAAACTTCATCATCTTTTTCTATTGCACTATCTTTAGATATAGCTTTATCTTCAGCATTTAATTTTTGTTTTTGAGCATTTTCTTCTGATTCAGCTAGTATTTCTTTTATTTTATCTATCTTTTTGCCTATATCTGAAATTTCACTTCTAGATTTATATATTATTCCTAAAGATTTTGCCATTTTATTTGAATTTTCATCTGTTTTTAGTAAATCTTCATAAATTGCATCTAAACTTGATACTAACTCTTGAGAACGGCCAATTGCATCTGTAATATGGTCGTTAAGTTCATTAATTTGTCCAACTCTAATTTCTTCTTCAACTTTTCTTTTATTAGCTTCTTGTTCTTCTATTGAATGCTTATCTATTACTTCTTTTGCTTTATCTATTTCTATTTCTTTTTGTCTACATTTTCCCTCGAGAAGTCCTCTTAAGCTGTTTTTATAATCATTAACATTATTTGTTACTTCAAAAAATTTTTCTCTTTTTGCAAATAACTCGTCTTCATAATGCTTAATATATTCTTTATCTGCACCAGTAACTGTTCCAACTTGTAATCTTTCATTTATTAAATCTATATCATCTTTTAGGTGTTTATATTCATCTATTAGTTTTAAATTATTTTCAAAAGAGTTAATTACTTTATCTTGTAATGAGTCTATATCTTCTTGACTTTTTTCTTTTAATTCTGGTTTTGCAATTTTTACATTATAGAAAGTATATCCATCCCATTTACTGTAAAAATTATTTTCAACTACTCTACAAAATGGTGCAATAAGCACTTCTTCTTCACTTCTTGCATATTCACTATGATACTTGTCCATATCTATTGCTGGAACATCATCTTCTAAATCTAAATATATAATAGCTGACTCTCCAACATGTGCGAAAGTTTTTGCAACATCCATTGATCTTGTTGTAGATAAAAATTGATTTGCAACCCCTCTTAATCTTTCAACATCACTTATACCAGTTCCTCTAACAAGTCTTGTTGGATGGTATCCACTTTTAGAATTCTTATACATTGCACTGTATATATTGGTAAATCTGTCTATGTATGTTTTTAATTCTTCTTTTGTCTCAAGCATAGACCATCCTTGTTTAGATAATTTTTCAATCACATCCGGATCCATGTTACATAGAAGATTAATTCTTGTATGCTCAAAGCCAGTATAATGTTCTAGAGCTGCTATTTCTTCTTCTGATAATTTCATTTTTTTCTTAGCTTCTTCTATATTCATAATAACTCCTCTTAATCTACAGGTTCTATGTCTATAAACCTAATTGTTCTGTTTTTGTTTTTTAAATGCTTTTTAATACTTTTTTCAATTTCTATATATTTTTTTATTGTCATCTTTTCATTAACTTTTACTTTTAAAAATACACTGTAATATGTTGACATTTTAATAACCTTAATCTTGTCTAACTCTATTCCTTTGTATTTTTCTATTTCTTTGATTACATCCTCTTTTATTTCTTCGTTATCTTCTGCTCTTGTCATCATTCCATGAATATTTGCAACAATCATTTTTATTGCCATATAGAATACATATATAGCCATACATAAACTTCCAAGTTTATCTATATTTATACTTTCTGGAATATATTCTTCAAGTAATGAAAGTACAGATACTCCAAGAACTACGCATGTTGATACAAAATCTGCAAATGATTCTTTTGATGCTTCCACCATTAATTCACTTTTATAGTTTTTACCATAATGTTGTAGTAGAAAAACAACTACGCCTTTTAACAATAGTACACAAAGAAGTATCGCAAATAGTTCTTTCTTTGGTACAAATACTCCTTTAAAGAAGAAGAATTGATAAAGAATAAATATTCCTATTAAAAATAATAGTGCACCAGTAAATAAGTTTGCTACACTATATACTTGTCCATATCCAAATGGAAAAGTTTTGTTTGCACGTCTTTTCCCTATTTTATTTGCAATTAAACTAGTTACATCTGTTATTACGTCCATAAAAGATTGTACAGAATCCGCAATTAGTGTTGAAAATGAAAAAACAAGTCCTGTTACAAGCTTTATTATTGCTACAACTAAGTTTAAAAACATTGTTGTTACTATTATTTTGTTTTCTTTCAATTTATTCTCCCTCTTCTCTATTTTAAATTATTATTAAATCTACATATTAATACACGTTAAATTATATATCATTTAAGAAAAATAGTAAATAATATAAATATTTCATTTTGATTATATTTCTAATTCCAAAATAGTTCTTTGAGTTGTATATCCTAAATGTTTGTACATATCCATTGCGTTGTCATTAAAAGACCAACAGCACAACTCTATTCTTACACATTCTTCTTCTGTTGCTATCTTTTTAATTTCGTCCATTAATATCTTGGCATAGCCTTTATTTCTAGATTTTTCTTCTACTACTAATTGATCTACCCATAAAACCTTAATGTATTTTGTATTATAGTGATATGATACCATCGCTTTATATTCTTCATCTTTCAATGCTAGTACAGTACACTCATCTAACTCTGCTATAAAGTTTTCTTTTAATTCTTCGTATGATTTTTCTTTAAAAGACTTTGGCCTTCCATTATGGTGATGATTATATCCTTCTATATATATTTGTATTAGTTTTTCATCCATATTTTCTTTGTTAATTTTTACTATTTCCATACTAATCCCCCTTAATCATACGATTAACATCATCTAATGTTAAAATAACTAGATTTGAATTATATTCTTTTGCGCTAGCTATTCTTAAATCTCTTTTTTTAGTGTTACTTCTTGCCCATTTTAACATATCTTTTAGTCCAGCAAGCGTTGGCTTATAATTATATGGTTCAAGATTTAATTTTTGCTTAATCCATCTCATAATACATCTTTTATATATTAGACTTGGTTTTAAATCTATATAATACACAACATCTGCTTGTCTAAATCCTTCTGCAAATTTGTTTCTCCCAACATCTTCTATTATCCATGAATCCTCTGCTAAAATTTCATTAAATATTTTATCTATTTCTTCATCTGTTCTTTTTCTTTCATTTTCATCCCAAACAACCATATCTAATTCATAGCATTTAATGTTCATTTTTCTAGATAAAGCTTTTGCTAGTGTTGACTTACCACTTCCAACAGGCCCTATAATGTATATTTTTTTCATATAACTACCTCGTTTATTATTTCTATACAATTATATAATAAAAAAGCCGGAGTATCAAATAAATACTCCGGTTTTATATATTCTTTTTTTACTTAAAATTAGTTGTTTTCTGTAGCTTCTTTAGTTTTAGCTGCTTTACCAACTCTGTCTCTTAAGTAGTATAATCTAGCACGTCTAACTTTACCAGCTCTTTTAACTTCGATTTTTTCAATCTTTGGTGAATGAGTTGGGAATGTTTTTTCTACACCAACACCATAAGAGATTTTTCTTACTGTGAAAGTTTCGTTTAAACCACTGTTTTGACGTTTAATAACTGTACCTGTGAAAACTTGGATTCTTTCTTTGTTTCCTTCTTTAATTTTTAAGTGAACGTTAACTGTATCACCTACTTTGAAAGGTACGATTTCTTCTTTTTTATATTCGTTTTCGATTGCGTTTATAATATCCATTACTAAATTTCCCTCCTTTTTGGAATTATTTCAATTATTTTTATCTTTTTTTATTTATCTAATAAATCTGGTCTAAATTTCTTAGTGATTCTAATAGATTCTTGTTTTCTGTACTCTGCTATATTTTTATGATGTCCAGAAATTAAAACATCTGGAACAAGTCTTCCACGAAAGTCATATGGCTTTGTATATTGTGGATACTCTAAAAGTCCATTAGTATGTGATTCTTCATCTAGTGATCCTTCAGTTATTGCTCCTGGAAGTAATCTTATTATGCTATCCATTACAACTTGGCTAGCAAGCTCACCACCAGTTAAGACATAATCTCCAATTGATAGTTCTTCAACATTATATTCTTCTATTATTCTTTCATCTATTCCTTCATAGTGACCACAAATAATAATGTAGTTACAATCTGAAGCAGATAATTCTTTAGAAATATTATAATTTAGAACTCTTCCTCTTGGTGACATATATAATATCTTAGTTTCTTTGAGATCATCTTTTAATTTATCTAAAGCATAATCTATAGCTTTACTTAAAGGTTCAGCAGATATTACCATACCACTTCCTCCACCGTATGGTGGAAAGTCTACTCTGTTATGTTTATCCTCTGTAAAATCTCTAATATCTATTGTTTCAATAGAACAAATTCCTTTTTCTATTGCTCGTTTTATTATACTAGTTTCTACAAACGGTATAAACATTTCTTTAAAAAGTGTTAACACAATAAATCTCATTATATTAATCCTTCCATAATTTCTACATAGATTTTTTTAGATTTTATATCCACTTTCTTGATAACTTGTTTAATAGCAGGTAAATAGATTTTAGTATTATCTGGTTTTGTTATTTCATATACATCATTTGCACCTGTATTAAAAACATAATCTAATTTTCCGATTGATTCGTTTGTTGCAGTATCTATTACATCTAGTCCTAAAAGGTCTTTAACGTAGTAGCTACCTTCTTCAAGTTCATCTAAATCGTCTTCTGAAATATATACATATTTCTTTCTTAAAGATTCTGCTTTTTCTACAGTGTCTATTTCTGAAAGCTTAACTAGAAGCATTCCTTTTTGAATTCTACATGTAGATTTATATGATTTTGTCATAGCTTCATCTAGATATACTTTCTTAAGCTTTTTTGCTAGACTATCTACATCATCTGTATATGGATAAATTTTAACTTCACCTTTAATACCATGTACATTTACTATCTGTCCAATTAAAACACTTGACATTAAGCGTTCTCCTTTTGTTCTTCAACATCGACAGATACTTTTTTACCTTCTTTTGCAGCGTATGCATAGATAATTTCTCTAATAGAACGAATTATTCTTCCTTCTTTACCAATTATTCTACCCATATCATCTTTTGCTACTTTTAACTTTAAAACTGTCTTTCCTTCATTTTCATTTTCAGAAATTTCAATTTTATCTGGTGAGCTAACAAGATTTTTTACTATGTATTCTAATAATTCTTTATACATTTACTTGTCCTCCTATTTTTCTTCAGCTTTCTTGATTAATGATGCAACTTTTTCTGTTGGTTTTGCACCTTTTTTAATCCATTCTGCTACTTTTTCAGTATCAAGTTTTAATTCTGCAGGTTCAGTCATTGGATTGTATGTTCCTACTTTCTCAATGAATCTTCCATCAGCTGGATATCTTGAATCTGCTACTACGATTGTGTAGTATGGAGCTTTTTTAGCACCGTCTCTTCTTAATCTAATTTTTACCATTAAGTTTCACCTCCCTTAAGTGAATTATATTTTATTTGTTTTTAACTATTTAAATAGATTGTCCATTCCTGGCATTTTAGGATATTTTCCATTGCCATTCATCATATTTTTCATCATCTTTTGCATTTGTGTAAAGTTATCGATGAAACGGTTGATGTCTTGAACAGTGTTTCCACTTCCTTTTGATATTCTTTGACGACGAGAAGCATTTAAAATCTTAGGATTTCTTCTTTCTTCTTTTGTCATTGATGTAATAATAGCATCAATACGAAGTAGTTGTTTTTCATCTATTTCTACGTCCTTGATTTCTTTTGGAATACCAGGAATCATAGCAAGTAATGATTTGAATGAACCCATTTTTCTGATTTTCTTCATTTGTGCAAGATAATCATCTAATGTAAATTCACTCTTTCTAATTTTCTTTTCTAGCTCTAGTGCTTCTTCTTCCTCAAAAGCTTCTTCAGCTTTATCTATGATAGATAATACATCTCCCATTCCTAGAATTCTTGATGCTAATCTATCTGGATAGAAAGGCTCTAAGTCGCTAAGTTTTTCTCCAACAGATGCAAATTTAATTGGCTTTTTAGTAATGCTCTTAACAGAAAGTGCAGCACCACCTCTTGTGTCTGAATCTAGTTTTGACATTGTTATTGAGTCAATTCCTAGCTTTTCATTGAAGTCTCTTGCAACATTTACTGCTTCTTGACCTACCATAGAGTCAATTACTAGCATTATTTCATGTGGTCTAATAGCTTTTTTAAGATCTACTAGCTCATTCATTAATGCTTCATCTATTTGTAGACGACCAGCTGTATCAATAAGTACTACATTACATAGCTTAGATGTTGCAGCTTTTATACCATTTTTAGCAATTTCTACAACATTTTTATTGTTTTCTTCACTATAAACATCTACTCCTAAGCTCTTGCCTAGTGTTTGTAATTGTTTTATAGCAGCAGGTCTATATACATCACAAGCAACCATGTATGGTTTCTTGCCTTGTTTTCTTAAATAGTTACTTAATTTTCCACAAAGTGTAGTTTTACCACTACCTTGAAGACCAACAAGCATTATAATTGTTGGTGGATTTGGTGAAAAATTAATACCAGAATTTGTATCTCCTAAAAGATTTGTTAACTCATCTCTAACAATTTTTACAACTTGTTGTCCCGGTGTTAAAGATTTCATTACGTCTTCACCTAAAGCTTTTTCCTCAATTGAAGCAATGAAGTCTTTTACTACTTTATAGTTAACGTCTGCTTCAAGAAGTGCAAGTTTTACTTCTCTTAGCATCTCTTTTAGTTCTTTTTCTGAAATTCTTGTTTGTCCTTTAAGTTTTTTCATTACATTTTGTAATTTATCTGAAAGACTATCAAACATTATATATCATCCTCACTTTTTAGTAATTTCTTTAGTTTGTCTCTTTGTTTATTTAAGTCTGCTTCATCACATAAGTCATATGCTTTGTTCATTTTTTCTCTAAGTTCTAATGTATGAGTAACAGACTCAAAGTTTTCAAGAGCTGTCTCACTTGCTTTAATACTATCTCTTACTGCTTGGTATGAGATTTTTTTGTTTTCTGCAATTTCTCTTAGAGATAAATTATATAAATAATATTCTTCAAATATTTCTTGTTGACGATTAGTAAGAAGCTTACCGTAAATATCGTATAACATAGAAATTTCAATGTTTTTATCCATATTATCACCCATAAAAAATGTGTAAAGCTTTTAAACTTTACACATATTATACATTGCCATTGTCAGTTTGTCAACAAAAATATTGAAAAAACTATATTTTAAGCCTCAAAATTTTTTCTTTTCTTTAAATACTCAATTGCTTCTTTAAGTCTTATTTTATAATCTTCAATTTCTTTTTCTTGCATTGCAATTATTTTTTGAAACTCTTCTTCTTCAAGTTCATATACGTAAGCTAGAGCAACATGTTCTGGTTCACTTAATTCTTCTTCTGCAACAATTCCATTTTCAAAATCTCTTTTTAATCTAAAAAGTTCATCAACATTAACATTAAATTTACCCATTTACTCTACCTCCTATATTGACATTTCTTCGTTATTATTCTTTTCAGGTTCTTGACTGCTTGCTAATTTCAGTTGTTCGTTACCATCTATTAGCTTTGGCTGATTATCTTCAACAACTTCATACTCTGCATCTCTAACAATTCCCCTTTGTTTATCTATTCGATTTAGCTGATCAATTGTCTTTGGATCTTTCATATTAGTAATTTTTAATTCTAATTCTGTTGATCTTCTGATTATTACTTCAATTTTTTTATTTTCTTTTTCTATAACAGCTGAGTTTAGAAAATCATATTTAGCACACAAATCTATAGACTTTTCTTCATTTAAATCTGGAATACTTTCTATTTCAATGTCTGATTGTTCAACAATATTTTTCTCTTCCTCATCTAAATCTGTTGCATTTCCATATTCCATATCATCTTTTAGTTGTAATAAATCTAGTGTTGCTTCCTCTTTATTTGCTCCTGCTGCTATTAATGTTGCAATTCTATGCTTATACAATTCTAGATTTCTTCCCTCTAGTAATTTTTCAATTAGTTCTTCATGTGATTCTTTAGACATATACTTCATAATTTCATCTTTTTTGCTTAATATAGCTTCCATTATTTCTTCTTTATATTGTTCAGTAATCTCATCTTCGTTTTTAAAATCTACAGGTTCGCTTGGATTTTCAGAATCAATAAAAATTGCATATCTTCTAACATCTACATCACCATTAATTATATTTTCTGTTTTTTGGCTGTTATCTATATTTGTTGTGTTTGTACTATTATCTGTATTGATATCTCCATTAACTATATTTACATCGCCATGAATTTCAATATGATTATCTTCTACTATTGTTGTATTGTTTGAATTGTTTATACTATGATCATCATTATGTACAACTTTTGGCTCTTGTTGAGTTTCCTCTGGTGGAATTACTGGTTCTGTTGGTTCGGTTGGCTCGGTTTCAATTGGTTCATCTGGTTGTGGCTTATCTGGTTTTTGTGTAGGTTCTACATATGTTACTGGCTCTACAATTGGTGGTTCTGGATCAACTATAGGTTGATTATCTCCTCCCGGTTGGCCTTTTGAGCCATCATCTCCTGGTTGACCTTGTTCTCCAGGCTCTTCTGGCTCTCCTTTTTTGTTATCATTTTCATTGCCGTAATTATATGTGTAGTTATCTCCGTCTTTATGCTTATCTATATTTTTGCTCTTTTGAATATTCTTATATATGTTTTTTATCTTATCTCCAAGTTTAATTTCTGTAATAATTGGACGGATTTGAAATACAGGTGCAATAATGATTGGTTTCTTATCATCGTTTTCTTTTTGATTTTCTTCAGGTTCTTGTGGTGGTGGAGTATTATTACCTTCATCATTCCCTTTTTCAAGTGGTTGTTTTTCTACAGTTTTGACAGCTTTCTGAATTCCTAATGTAGCTATTTCATCTCTTTCTATTATTCCTTTTAAATCTTGAAAGAATTCTTTAGCAGTGACATCTTTTTCATTATATTTTAACGGTATATTTAAGAATCCATCTTTAGTGTTATATTCTTTTATAGCATCTAATAGTTCTCGTTTACCTGTTCCTAAATCATTTGGTATTGTTTTTAATCTGTTTACAAAATAGTTATTCTTTTCTTTTTCATAATCTTCAAATGCAGCAATTCCAAATTCTATTGTATCTATTAATTCGCTTTTGTGCATATTCTTTGCAAATTCTTCAAATTTGCCTTGATAAGCTAATTCCAACATATTATTTAATTTTAATTGATTTGCTGTTCTGTTTATATAACTTATTTGTTTTTCTTTTGTTGCATTTGAACTGTATGAATCCGAATCATAAATACTACTATTTATTGCATCCGCTTTTGCATCAATGTAATCAAAATCTTTTAGTGTTCCGTCTTCTTCCATTGCAAAAGTTAATGGTCCTCTAACTTTTCTTTTTAATTCCGGATTATCTATTTTGCTATTGAAGCTTATGATTTCATTACTATAGTTTATTAATGAGCCTTTTGGAATAATTTTAAAACTTTTTACAGTCTTTGCTAAATCTTTTAATACTTTATCTGTCACTCCACTATCCACTTCAAGTGAAGCTTTTGATATATACTCTATATTTTCTAAAACAGCTTCTTGATATGCTTTATTTGCAACAGCATTTTCATCGTTAGAATGAATCAATAATGAATTTTGAATGTCGTCAAAAAGTCTTTCATTATTTCCAGAGAAGTTTGCGTTTGCATCTCTTTCATACATTTCAATATATTTTACTTGACCGTTAACTTCATTTATCATATTTTCTACAGCTTTAACTTTTCTTTTGTTATCTGCATCATCATCAATTACTTCGCCTTCAACTTCTATAGCATTACTTTTGTCTATATTGTCATCAACATCAGTATATAGCTCGTATCCTTTAGTATACTCTATTACTTGGCCACTTTCCAAACTTCTATCAATTAAAACATGAGGATTTTGATTATGATAGCTTTTTTTGGCTTTAGCAACAAGAAACTCTTTTAAAGAATCAATCATATGTTGTTTTAGTTCTTCTCTTTGTACATCATCATACATTATCTTTTTTAGTAGTTCTTCCATTGCAATTTGTTCACTCTTTTTATTTGCCATTTTTATTCCTCCTTATTGCTATTATTCTCAACTTTTTTTATTATTTCATCAATAGTGTCTTTTTGCACTTTAGATGTATTTACCGTTACTTTTAGTTTTTTTACTTTTTCTAGGTATTCTCTTGTTTGTTCTGGTGTCTTCATATAACCTCCTAAAAAACATAATATTTCAAACATATAATATCTTAAATTAAAACTTTATTCAATTATTTAATATATATATAATATTATTGTAATATAAAGCTCAAAAAAGACGCACTATTCCAGTACGTCCTTTTTTTGTATTACTTTAATTTTATTTATTTGTGTTTTGATTTTTGAATATTCTACTTTTTTTATCTAGAACACCTCCACCAAATACACTTATATTATATCATAAAGCAGTGTCTTTTTCAACGCTTTTATCTATATTTGGTTTACATATTCTTTAAATAAATTTCCTCTAACTTCAAAATTTTTATATAGGTCAAAAGATGCACTTGCAGGTGACATAGCCACAACATCTCCGTAAGATGTATTTTCTTTTGCATAGTCTACTGCCTCTTTAAGATTTGTAAATTCAACAATAGGCATAGTTTCAACACCACGTTTTTGAGCCTCAATTTGTGCTGCTTCACGAATCTTTGGCGCAGTTGTTCCAACTAGTATTAGGAGTTTTACTTTATCCATCAAGTATGGTCCCATAACATCATATGGAATGTGTTTATCATAACCACCAGCAATAAGAACAATTGGTTCTTTAAATGATTTAAGACCTGCTATAGTTCTTGTAGGACTTGATGCAATAGAATCATTATACCATTTTACACCATTTACCTCACGAATAAACTCCATTCTATGTTCTACTCCACCAAATGTTTCACACACATGAACTATAGGCATAATTCCAGTTATATCTATTACTAAACTTGCTGCAGTACAAATATTTGCAACGTTATGCATTCCAACAATTTTAATATTTTCTATACTCATTATTCTTTCTTCAACACCAGATACTCTAGAGTATATTGCTCCATCTCTATAGTATACAGCATTTGTTTCTTTTTCTAAGCTAAATTTTCTAACTATTCCTTTTGCTTCTTTCTCATATCTTGGAGTAAATTCATTGTCTTCGTTTAAAACTAATATTCCGTCACTTTCTTGACAATTAAATACATTAGATTTTGCTCTAATATATTCTTCATAGTCATGGTGATAATCTAAATGATTTGGAGAAACATTTGTAATAGCTGCTCTATCTGTTTTTTCTTGCATAGTCATAAGTTGGAAACTACTTAACTCAAGAACAACATAATCATCACTTGTTATTTCTTCTACTTTATCTAAAAGTGGTGTTCCAATATTCCCACCAACATATACTGTTTCTCCTGCTTCTTTTAAGAAAAGAGAAGTTAGAGTAGTTGTTGTAGTTTTTCCGTCCGAACCAGTTATAGCTATAACTTTTGCATCTGTTAAATGTATAAATGTTTCCATTTCAGATGTAAGTATTACACCTGCCTCTACAGCTTCAACAATTTCAGGAGTCCAAGGTTTTACACCTGGAGATCTAAATATGTAGTCTGAATCTTTTAGACCTTGTAAATAATTTTCTCCTAGAACAAATTCTACATTTTCCAATCCTTTTAATTCTTCTGGGATTTCTTCGTTTTTATCTCTAGCAATAATATTTGCTCCTAAGCCACTTAAATATTTAATAGCAGGAATATTACTTACTCCAAGTCCTATTACTGATACTTTTTTTCCATTAATTTCTTCTTTAAATTTAACTATTCTATCGTTCATATTCTCACTCCTTATTTCTTCTATATTATATTCTAATATTATATAAATTTCAACAATTCATTGTTTCAGAATATAAAAATAAAGACTCACTTTAATTTGTGAGTCTTTTTATTTTAGTTTCCACCTAATATTTCAGACTTGTTTAAGTCTCCTCCATATTTATATGAGCCACACGAAGTTTGATCCTCTTTATTATTGCTATTTCTGTCGTTTAAGCATTCACAAACCATTATGCTATCTAGTCTGCATGTTGAATCTTCTATACAATTATGCATACATTTTGAAACATTACATTGTATTCTTGGTGTTACTTCTTTATATATCACTTACATCATCTCCTTTTGTTATTATTGCATAAATAATTATTTTTATACATTATATTTGTATTTTATGTAAATTTTTGCTATACTATAGTGCATGGAAAGATATAATCATTTAAACACATATTTAAAAGAAAAATTTGGTGAAAGAACACTTAAAATATGCATTGACGCTGGATTTACATGTCCAAATAGGGATGGCACAAAAGGAGTTGGTGGATGTATATTTTGTGGCGAACGTGGTTCTGGTGAACATCTAAAAACAATAGATATTGCCTCACAAGTAGAAAATCATTTAGCGTCATATAGAGGAATGCGTGCAAATAAGTTTATCGTATACTTTCAGAATTTTACTAATACTTATGACTCAATAGAGAATTTAAAGAAAAAATATGATAGTGCTCTTATAGATGAACGTATAGTAGGTATTCAAATTGCAACAAGACCAGATTGCATCAACGAAGAAATAGCACGTCTACTCTTCTCTTATACAGATAAATACTCTGTATGTGTTGAACTTGGCCTTCAAACTTCAAATGAGAATACAGGAAAAGTAATTAACAGATGCTATACAAATGAAGATTTTATTAATGCTGTAACTATTCTTAGAAAGTATAATCTTGAAATTGTTACACATATTATGGTTGGACTTCCTGGTGAAACTCATAAAGATATAGTTAATTCTGTTAATTTTGTTAATAATTTGGATATTCAAGGATTAAAAATACATTCAACATACGTTACAAATGATACTAGACTTAATGATATGTATGAAAATAACCAATATAGTCCAATTACGCTTGAGTACTATTTAGATGAGCTATGTTATATTATTACACATTTAAGAAAAGATATTATACTGCATAGGATAAGCGGAGACGCCCCAAAAGATATGCTGGTTGCTCCCTCTTGGAACTCACACAAAAAACTAGTACTAAACGGAATAGATAAAATATTAAGAGAGAAAGATTTATATCAAGGAATGTATTATACTGTTGAAGAATAATGTCGTTTTATGGTATAATGGCTCACAGGTGATAAAAATGAGAAGACCAATTATTGGTGTTAGTGCAAGACCATATATTACAGATAACGGTAGAAATGCACTAGTAATACTTGAATCAATAAGAAGAGCGATAATTAATAATGGTGGTATTCCACATATAATACTACCTACTCAAGATATGGTATATATGAATAATAGAGAAACCCCACTAACAGATGAGGATAAAGAAATACTTAATGCACAAATTGATATGTGCGATGGTATTCTTATGCCAGGTGGAGATTTTATGTATTTTTATGATAGATATATATGTGATAGAGCAAACGAAAAAGATATGCCTTTACTTGGAATATGTATGGGAATGCAAACAATGTGTAACTATAATAATGAAAATAGAAACATATTCATTGAAGGACATAAAGATTTAGAGCATGACTATGTTCATAGCGTTAATATAATACCTGGAACAAAACTTTATGATATTGTTGGTAAATCTAAAATAATGGTAAATAGCATTCATAGAACTAAAGTACCAAATTCCGGTGATTATACTATTTCTGCTCGTGCTGAAGGAGATATAATTGAGGCTATTGAGAAAAAGGACAAACTATTTAACATAGGTGTTCAATGGCATCCTGAAAGAACAGATGATGAACCAAGTAAAAAAATACTTACTGCGTTTATTGATGCATGTAAAACATATATGAATAAAAGATAAAAAAGAAAAGGAGCAATTCAATGCTCCTCTTTTTTAGTCTGTTATATCATCATCTATTATGATATAGAAATTATATTGGCCAAATTTCTTCTTTAATTTTGCTATTATTTCATCTCTTACTTCTTCTCTATTTTTACATGCAAATTCAAATATAACATCAAAATATACACTTTTTGTTTCTTCATCTACAAAGAATCCATGAATTTGTTTTAAGTGTTCATATTCTTTCATAATATTTGCTATTTCAGTTTTTATTTCTATATATTCGTCACTATCGTTTGCAGCATATATTCCTATTGTCATTACTATTCCAAATCTATTAAATAAATCTACTGTTATTTTTCTTGCTAGAATATGAATTTCTTTTGCTGTCATATCATCTGGTATTTGAATATGTGCTGTTCCAATTGTTTTTAAAGGTCCATAAGTATGTAAAGATAAATCATATACACCTTGAACTTTATCATAAGACATTATTGCTTTTTTTATACTATCTGTTAATTCTTTATCTGCTCTTTCTCCTATCATAATATTTAGTGTATCTTTTAACATTTCTACAGCAGATTTAAAGATTACTATAGATATTAGTATACCAATATATCCTTCAATACTATATCCTGCAAACATATTTACTAGTGCTGCTACTAATGTTGAAAAAGAAAGAATTGAATCCATTAATGCATCCTCTCCAGATGCAATTAAGCTTTGAGAGTTTAGTTTTTTACCAGTTGCTTTAACATATCTTCCCAAGAAAAATTTTGTTAATACAGCAACTGTAACAATTACAACTGAAGTAATAGAATAGGTTGCAACTTGTCTACTTATTATTTTTTCTACTGATTCTTTAAAAGCTGTAACACCAGCTATTAAAACGATTGCAGATACTATTACTGATGTAAAGTATTCGACTCTTCCATGTCCATATGGATGATGTTCATCTGGTGCTTTATTTGCAATTTTTGTTCCAATTATTGTAACTACAGAAGATATTACATCTGTTAAGTTGTTTACTGCATCTAAAACAATGGCAATGGAATTTGTAATTATTCCTATTACAGCTTTAAATGCCACTAAAACTATGTTTACTAAAATGCCTAATGCACTAGTTTTAATTATTTTTTTCTCTCTTTCCATTTTTTCTCCTCAAAATATAACACAACGCTTATAACGTTTACAATTAATTATATAACATGTATAAAAAATGTCAACAAAAAAGAGTGTAAAAATTAATTACACTCCTTTTTAGTTTACTCATTATCTAACATTAAAGCTTTGAAATCATCTAAATCTTTCTTAAATCCTTCATATGCCTCTTTATATAGGTTATCATCAAGTGGGTCAACACCTGCAAGTCTTAGTAGTTCTACTGGTGACATTGAAGAACCAGATTTTAAGAATTTTTTGTAGTTTTCAATTTGTTCTTTATCTCCATTATATATTCTTCTTGCAATTACTTCGGCTACAATATTTCCTATTGTATATTTGTATACATAGTATGCAGAATAAAAATGTGGTATCGCAAAGCATGAATATTTTGAATATTCATTTCCAGGTACTAATCCTCCATAATACTTTACATTTAAATTTTCATATAAATCTGTAATTGTTTGCATAGATAAACCTTCATTTGAAGCACTCATTTTATGAAGAGAATCTTCAAATTGTGCAAATAATGGTTGTCTGTAGCAAGTTCCAATAAAGTCATACATTTTTTTGAAAAGTAAATATGCTTTTTCTTCTTTTGTTTTTGCTTTAGATATAAGCATATTTAAAAGAAGATTTTCATTTGTAGTAGATGCTACTTCTGCAACAAATATTCTATAATCATGATTAATGTATTCTTGATTTGTTTTAGAATAATATGTATGACAAGAATGTCCTAGCTCATGAATTAAAGTAAATACAGATTCAAGATCATTAGTAAAGCTTGTAAGTATAAACGGATTTGTATCATAACATCCTGAAGAGTATGCTCCATGTCTTTTAAACTCATGTGGCATGTAATCTATCCATCTTTCATCTCTTGCTTTATCTAGAATTTCTTTGTAGTCTTCTCCCATATTTTTAGTTGCTTCATAAATTAGATTGAATGCATCATCTAAAGTATATTTTGACTCTGGCTCTTTTACTAATGGTAAGTATAAATCATAACGCTCTAATTTCTTACCTAGTAATTTTGAAGACAAATCTATATATTCTACAAAGTAGTCATGATATGTTTCATTTGCCATTTTGAGAATCTTATAGAATAAATCTGAATTTACTTCATCTGCAAATACAAAAGAATCAACAGGTGAACCAAATTTTCTAACTTTAGAGTAAAATACATCCTCTTTTACACTACCTTCTAGAGTTTTAGCATAAATTGGCGCATATTTTTTATATTCTTTATATACTTTTTCATATGCTTGACGTCTTATATTTTCATCTGGATTTTTTAAAAACTCTCTTAGTGTTTCGTCATTTAAAAAATACTCTTTTCCATCAATTATTACTGGCTCATATTCAAGTTTGATTGCATTGTATGTTTCATATGAATTCATAGCATTCATTGCCTTGTTTATTACTTCTTCAGATTCATCACTTAGTTTATGTGGATTATATCTTAATATTTCATAAAACATTCTTGAATACTTTTTACATCTTTCATCTTCTAGAAGCTTATTACATTTTGACTCATTGTTTCCAATTTCAATATCCATGAAAACTAACGCTTCACTATACATTGCACTTAGTCCTTGTATTCTTGACTCTAAGTTTTGTATTTCTTCATTTTTAGGATCTACGTCTATTTGTAAATGAGAATACATTGAAAGTTTTGTAAGTTTTCTAGAAGTTGTCTCATATAATTCCATAAATTCTAGGAATATATCTGCATTATCTAAGAATTTCCCTTTGTATTGTTCAAATTTTGGAATATTATTTTTTACCTGTGCAAAGTCTTTTTCATATTCTTCAATGTTTTTATATATTGTAGTTATGTCCCATTTGAATTTTTCATCAATTTCATTTCTTTTCATAATAATTCCCTCCTTTAAGTTTTCTCTTGGCATTAAATTATTGTTGTGATTGCATTTTACCACTGCAAGTATATGTAGTCAAGAAAAATCATATTATATTTTACCTTAGAAATTATATCATAAAAAAGAAAAGATAGGACACAATTTCCAATCTTTTCTATTTTTTGCTATTTATTTTATTTTTATATTTTCTTTTCCAAATGCAAGTTCAAGTTTTTCTATAACTAAAGAATTGTCTTGAAGAAAATGATTAGATGGAAGTAGCCTCATTTTGTTTGTTCCATCATAGAAAATATATACTGGATTTTTACCTGGATATTCTTTGTTTAAATCTTTAATATATCCTATTACTCTGTCTTCTAAATCTAGCTTATCCTTTGGTATTCTTATATATATTTTTCTTAGTTCAACTTTTTGCTCTTCAGCTTTTTCTTCTTTAATATTACTTGTTTTTCCTCTTTTTAATTCTTCGTCTATATTTACAATATTTTGTACAAGTATTTTTGCGCCTTCATCTTCTTTAATAGTAACTTTTCCTGTTACTTTTAAAATAGCTTCATCTTCTAAAATTCTAAAGAATCTATCATATGTTGTAGGGAATATTACAAGTTCAACTTCTCCATATAAATCCTCTAGTCCTGCAAACATCATATTTTTTCCCGCTTTTGTAACTAGCACTCTTCCTTTGTTAAATATTCCACAAAGTGTTACTGTTTTTTCATCATAGCTTTGCTTTGGCTCAGTATTATTATTATCTTCTTCATCTTCACTTTGAGCTTCTTCATTTAATTCTAAAGTTGTAACAGTTGCATTTTTCTTAACATATTCTTTATATTCGTCTAGTGGATGTCCACTAATATATAGTCCAAGCATTTCTTTTTCCATATCTAGTAATTCTCTACTAGTTGGTACTCTTCCGCTTTTCTCTATCTTTATACTACTTTGACCACTTGGTTCTATTTCTCCAAAGAAGTCCATTTGATTTACGTAGTTATTCTTTCTTTGATGATTTACACCATCTATGATCATCTCAAAGTTTTCTAAGATATCATAACGATTGTATTCCTTTTCTAATTCATCAAAACATCCTGCTTTTATTAAGCCTTCAACACAACGTTTATTAACTGTCTCTGTTGATACTCTTTGGCAGAAATCTAAAAAGCTTGTATACTTTCCATTAAGCTTTCTTTCTTTAATTATTTCTTCTATTGCACTTTCACCAACATTTTTAATTGAGCTTAATGCAAATCTAATTTTTCCATTTATTACTGCAAAACGTGAATATGATTCGTTTATATCTGGTCTTAGGACTTCAATTCCAAGTTCCCTTGCTTCATTTATATACACAGGTACTTTATTTTGGTTGCCCATGAATGAATTCATATTTGCAGCTAAGAATTCTGCAGGGTAGTGATATTTTAAATATGCTGTTTCATATGCTACAACTGCATATGCTGCTGCATGAGATTTATTGAAAGCATATTTTGCAAACTCTGCCATTTCATCAAAAATCTTGTTGGCAGATACTTCATCTATTCCATTTTTTGAAGCACCTTCAACAAACACTTCACGTTCTTTGTTCATTACATCTATCTTTTTCTTACCCATAGCACGACGAACAATGTCTGCACGTCCTAGAGTATATCCTGCAAGCTCTCTAAATATCTGCATAACTTGCTCTTGGTATACCATACAACCATATGTAGGTTTTAGAATACTTTCTAATGACTTATGCGTATACTCAATGTTTTCTTTATTATTTTTGTTTTTAATGTAACGTGGGATTTGATCCATAGGTCCAGGTCTATAAAGAGATATCATAACTATAATATCATCTATTGAATCAGGTTCCATTTTCATCATCATTTTTCTAAATCCTGGACTTTCCATTTGGAACACACCAAGTGTTTTTCCTTGGGTTAACATCTTGTATACTCCAGGATCATCATAATCTCCAAAGTTTACATCAATTCCATGTATCTTCTTAATTAATTTTTTAGCATCGTTTATTACTGTTAGAGTTCTTAGTCCTAAAAAGTCCATTTTAAGAAGTCCTAACTCTTCTAGTGTAGTCATTGTATACTCTGTTGTTAGCTGTCCTTCATTTTCATACATTGGTACATAGTTTACTACTGGTTCTTTTGTAATTACTACACCACATGCATGAGTTGATGCTTGACGACACAAGCCTTCTAATTTTTTAGATATATCTATTATTCTTCTAGTTTCTATGTCCTCATTATATAGTTTCCTTAAATCCGGACTTTCAGATAACGCTTCATCTATTGTTATTTTGAAACTATGAGGAATTAATTTTGCAATAGTATCTGCCTTTTGGTATGGTATGTCTAAAACTCTTGCAACATCACGAATTGCTGCACGAGCTGCCATTGTACCAAAAGTTATTATTTGAGCCACATGATCATGACCATATTTTCTACTTACATAGTCTATTACTTCTTGACGTCTTTCATAACAAAAGTCTACATCAAAATCTGGCATACTTACACGCTCTGGATTTAGAAATCTTTCAAATATTAACCCAAATCTTAAAGGATCTATGTCTGTAATACCAATTAAGTATGCAGCAAGTGAGCCTGCTCCACTACCTCTTCCTGGGCCTACAGGTATGCCTTCTCCTTTTGCATAATTAATGAAATCTTGTACAATTAGGAAATAATCTATATATCCCATTTTATCTATTACGCTTATCTCATAATCTAGTCTTTCTTTGACTTGTGGCCATTTTGATTCTGGATATTTTTTAGGTATAGCATCATAGCATTTTTTCGTAAAATACTCTAAATGAGTCATGTTTTCTTCAATTTTATACTCTGGTAGAATTGTATGGCCAAATTCTATTTCCACATTACACATATCTGCTATTTTTAATGTGTTTTCTATTGCTTCTGGTACTGCTTTAAATGCTTCTTTCATCTCTTCTGGAGATTTGAAATAAAACTCATTTACCTTAAAGCTCATTCTATCTTCATCATTTAGTGTTTTTCTTGTTTGAATGCAAAGTAGCACTTCATGAAAATCATAATCTTCTTTATTTAAGTAGTGACAGTCATTTGTTGCAACAAGTTGCAAACCATACTCTTTAGAAAACTCAATTAGTTTTTGATTTACTAATATTTGTTCTCTTAATTTATTATCTTGTATCTCAAGAAAATATCTATCTTTTCCAAAAATACTAATATATTTTTCTATGTGCTCTTTAGCACCACGAATGTCTCCTGCAGTAATTCTTCTTGCAAGTCCTCCTGCTAAGCACGCAGACAAACATATTAGCCCATCACTATATTTTTCTAGGATTTCAAGGTCTATTCTTGGCTTGTAATAAAAGCCTTCTGTATAGCCTAGTGAAACGAGTCTAGATAGGTTTTTATATCCAGTATTGTTCATTGCAAGTAGTATTAGGTGGTTTGGTTCTGTGTCTAATCTTCCTTCTTTGTCTAGACGTGAACGAGGAGCAACGTATACTTCACAACCAATAATTGGCTTTATACCTTGCTTTTTACACTCTTTATACATTTCTATTGCTCCAAACATGTTACCATGATCAGTAATAGCTACTGCTGGCATACCATATTCTTTTGCTTTTTGTACTACTTCGTTAATTCTTATTGCACCATCAAGTAAACTATACTCTGTATGCAAATGTAAATGAACAAAACTCACCTCTATCACCACTTGTATTATATCAAAATTTTTTGTCAAAGTATATAAAAAAAGCAAGAAAATTAATTCTTGCTTAATAGTTTTTTATATTAAAATTATTCATATATTTTTTTAGAGCTTTTCTTAGTGCTACTTCCCTTGTATATCCACTAACTCTTTCATAATGATAAACATATTCACTAAATATGTAGTTTTCTATTGCCTCTATATTTATGTTTTGTATTTCAATTCCATATAATGGTATTTTTCTTAATTCTTGTTTTAGCTCATATCCGTGAAGGAAATAGCTCCTCTTTCCTGCATATTATAGCAGAGTTTTTCTTTTTGTTTGCAAATAAAAAGTTAAACATAGCAAAACCTCCTTGAAATTATTTAAAGATTTAATATATAAATTTACCTTGTTATTATACCATATTATGTAGTCTAGAGCAAGTATCAGAATTGAATTATAAATTAAAACGACAACAACTAACAAAGACCTAGCAAATGCTAGGCCTTATTAATGTTCATATTTATTTATCTAAATCTATAAATTCATAGAATGTTGTTCCAAGTCCTAAAGTTACAGCATGTTCTATTGTGTGTGCTCCATGTCTTGTTTCAACTCTTTCTAGGAAATGTTCTCTTCCTGGATCTTGAGATTTATATATTAAGTCTAAAGATGCTCTGTCACATGCAACAGGGTCTAAAGATGCAACAATTCCTATATCTTGCATACATGGTGTTTCTGGATTTGAATCGCAATCACAGTCTACTGAAAGATTGTTTATTACGTTTATATATACGATTCCTCCACGTTTATCATAATAATCCATTACTGCAGAACAAGCTTCAGCCATTGACTCTAGGAAATCATCTTGAGCTGGTAAATGTGACCAAACATAGCTTTGTTCTTGGTTTTGTGCTCCTGCAGAGTGAATATTTAGTTTTCCTGCAGTTGATGCAACACCTATAGACATATTTTTAAGTGCTCCACCAAAGCCACCCATTGCATGACCTTTAAAGTGTGAAAGCATTAGTAATGAATCATAGTTTTCTAAGTGAGAACCTACAATGTCTTTATCTAAATGTTTGCATCCTTCAATTGTTGGTATTGCAAACTCTCCTTCACTATCTAAAATATCTACATCTGCAATCTTAGTAAATCCATGATCTTCTACACATTTTAGATGATCTTCTAAATTTTGTCTTTTTCCACCATAAGCTGTACAGTTTTCTACTATTGTTCCATTTAAATGTGAAACAATGTCTTTAATTAATTCTGGTTTTAAATAGTTGTGTCCTCCAGGCTCGCCTGTAGAAATCTTTACACCAACTTTTCCAGGTAATTCATATCCTACTGCTTCATAGATTTTTACCAAACTTTCTGGCGTAATCTCTTTTGTAAAATATACATTAACTTTTTCTTTCATAACTATACCTCCTATTAATGAAGTCTATTATTAACAATTTATATTGTTTTTTCTCATATCTTCTATTAGTTTATTTATCCCATCTTCTTTGTAGTTAAATATATGTCCTTTCATTCCTAAAGACTCACTTGTTGCGATATTGTCTGGTCTATCATCTATAAAGAAAGATTCTTCTGGTTTAATATTACATTTTGTAAATAATATATTATAGAATTCTGGCATTGGTTTTCCCATGTGATATTCACAAGATACAACCCAATCATCTATTAAATCTTTTAATTTTGTAGTTAATAAATAGTTAAATGTCTCATGATTATTATTTGAAAGTACATATATTTTATATCCGTTCTGTCTTAATTTTACTATTAAATCTATTACTTCTTCATTAAATGGTCTATATTTGTAATAGTTTGTAGCTCTTTCAAGAATTCTTTCATCTTGTTTTAAATAGTCTGGTATGTCTGACTCAAGGAAATGCTCTTTTAAAGTTTTGTTTCCTTCATCCATTTCTTTCCATTTCCAGAAATAGTTTATTTTTATACATTCATAATCTTTTTCATCTAGATTTAAACAATCTAGTGAATTAATTGGTTTATCCATAAGGATAACATTCCCAAGGTCAAAAACAATATTTTTAATCATAATTACTCCTTTAATATTTTTTCTCTTGCTGCTTTTAAAAGATTCATTTGTGCATCAAATTCTTCATTTTTCCATTTTGAAAAAGTATAGTTTTGAGGATTTTTCTTTTTATCCTCAATTAGTTCTTCTATTTCAAAAAGTTTTACGCTTTCGACTTCTTCTTTTTGCAACACAAGTTTATCTATGTCTATTTCTTGAACAAGCAAATAGTTATATGTAAAATATGCACTTGTTGGTCTTTGACTTTTATATATTGCAACTTCTGTTAAACACTTTTCATCTATTACAAGTCCTATCTCTTCATACACTTCTCTTTTTACTGCATCAATTGGCGTTTCACCGCTATCCACATGTCCACCAGTTTTTGCCCACATTCCAGGGTTATTACTTTTAATTAGTGCACGTTGTTGAAGTAATACCCTTCCTTTTTTATCCATTATCCAGCATGAAACATGCCTGTGGTAAAGCAATTCTTTGTGTGCAGTATTTCTATCTACTACTTGTCCTGTTAAATTATTATTTTCATCTACTACATCTAAATATTCCATAACACTATTCTCCCGTGTAAGTAGTATATCACAAAGAAAAAATTTTTGATACAGAAAGTTACAAAAAATAAAAAAGATAGAGGTTATTCCTCTATCTCTGGTTTTTTCTTCATATGTGTTCCAATTATTTCTGAAACATCTGTTACTGTTACAAAAGCTTGCACATCTGCAGCCGCTACTATATTTCTTATCTCTGTTAGCTCAAGTCTAGTAACTACTGAGTAAAGAATCATTGTTTCTCCGTTTATTAATCCTTTACCTTCAAAAGATGTAACTGTTCTTCCTAGTCTTTTATATATTTCTCCTGCAACTTTTGCACTTTGGTTTGTAACAATAAGCACTGCTTTTCCTTGTTCTAATCCTTCAGATACAAAGTCTATTACTTTGAAAGTAATAAAGTAAGTTAAAAGTGAGTATAAAGCTCTGCTAAATCCAAATAGGAAGCCTGCAGTTCCATATATAAATATATTGCATATTAGTACAATTTGTCCTACTGAAAAACTAGTTTTTTTGCTTAGGATTATAGCTGCAATTTCTGTTCCATCTAAGCATCCACCATATCTAATAATTAGCCCTACTCCAATTCCTAGTACTAAGCCTCCATACACTGTTGCAAGCAGTTTATCTTGTATTCCAATTTCCATTGTTTCTGTGTATAGTAACATACCAGAGAAAACTAACATAGCAAATAATGCTTTTAACACAAATTCTTTACCTAAAGATCTTAATCCTAATAATATAAACGGTATGTTAAGTAGCACTATGAATAAACTTGGTTTTAGTTTTGTTAGTTGAGCAAGCATTATTGATACACCATTTATTCCACCATCTAGAATTAGATTTGGTATTAATATTGCACCTATTGCAAATGCTGCTAATGCACATCCTATAATTATTAAGAAAATTGATCCTATCTGTTTAAGTACCTTCTTTTTCATAAATCTATTTTACCTCCTAAACAATTCCATAAATCATTGATATATCTGTTGGAACTATATATTTTGCACCTATTTTTTCTGCTACAACAAGTACAAAAGCACACATTGCACGAGTTGCAAACCACCATGCAGGATCTTCTACTCTAGATTTAATCTCTTCCATTGAAATCTGAGTATAATATCTTTTTGTGTCTTCTATTCTTGTGGCTATGTCCATCATAATTGGTTCATTTTTATCTTCATATAATGAGTTTTTCTCATATCTTACTCCAGATTCTCTTGCAAAAAGTCCATGTCCACCACCTGCAAGAATCATTATATCTGTTTGAATATCTGGTACTTGAATTCTCTGTCTAATATAGTTCATTACATCTTCAAGTTTAGATGTAGCTAAATCTTCACTTAAATCTGGGAACTCATGCATTACATCCATTACGCCAAAGTTGTTGTTTGCCATTTCTTGAATTTTTCCGTCTTTTACATAAGACATTTCGGTAGATCCGCCTCCACCTACAAATATTAATGCCTCTTTAACAACTTTTGTTGATCCTTTTACTGTATATATATTTTCTTCTTCAGATGAAATAATATTAAAATCTAGTCCTGTTTTAGATTTAAAATAATCTAAGAATTCTTCTCTTTCATCATCTTGTAAATCTCTAAATATACTTGTGCCACATACAAACAGATTAGATTTGTCTGTTTCATTTACTGTTTCAATTAATTTATCTATATCTTCTTTTTTTAGCTTATTTCCATTTTCTTTATAGTTTTTCTTAAAAGTTATAGTTACACTTTTAATGTGATTGATGTTTTCTCCATCGAAACTATCTACTTTAGTTACAGTAGAACCCACTTCAATTACAATTTTTTCCATTTTGTCCTCCCTTAAATGTACATTTAGATATTATCATATAATTATTTATTTTACAAGAATGTATAAAAAAGTCCAAAGATTTCTCCTTGGACTTTAATTATTATTAACATTTTCGAATTTTATTCACTTCTAAGTACTACTGCAGGATCCTTTTTAGCTGCTATTTTTGAAGGTACTAAACCTGCTATTACAGTAAGTATTACACTAATTATTATTAATGCTATTGCCCCACCAAGAGGTAGTACGGGTTTCATGTCTGTATCTGTTATTGCGTGAATTATTTTTCCTATTGGTATGTTTAATAGCATTGTAACAACAATACCTAATACACCTGCTACAAAACCTTCAATAAATGTTTCTGCGTTAAATATTTTTGAAACATCTTTTTTAGATGTACCCATAGCCCTTAGTATTCCAATTTCTTTTGTTCTTTCTAAAACAGAAATATATGTAATAATTGCAATCATTATGCTTGATACTATAAGTGATATTGATACAAATGCAATTAAAACATATGAAATTGCATTAATTATTGTTGTTACAGATTTCATTAATAGTCCTACAAAATCTGTAAATGTAATCTTATCTTCCTCTTCTACTGTATTGTTGTATTCATTAATACATTCTGTAATTCCATCTTTTGCCTCAAATGTATCTGCATATATTTGAATTTTAGATGGTGTATCATATGACACTTTTCCAAAGCTTTTCATATTGTCTTCATATGTTCCTGGGCTTATTGTATCATCATAGAATTTAATCATAAGGTCTCTGTCTGGATTGTCTACATATGAGTCTATAAAGCTTGCAAGTTGTGACTCAGACAAATACATCATTTGTGATTGCATCATAGGGTCAGCTGATTGTATCATAATTGCTGATGCAAATTGTGCCTTTTCTGTAATAGATAGATTTCTTAAATATTTTTTTGCTTCTTCAACTTTTTCATCATCTGTAGAAATTTTAAATTGTAATCCATTAATTACATTCTTTGAAGAATCTGCTTCTTGTGCTTTTATTACTTCTGAGTTGTTTGTATGATCAATTATATAATTTGTTAGTAGCTTTGTATAACCTAGCGTACTACTTATTAATGCATTTTTTGATTCTTCTTTTTGTTTTATTATTCCTACAACTTTTAGTTCTGTTGCATTTTTTAATAATTCTTCTACTTTTCCAGAACTATCTTTAACATTTTCAAACAATCCGTTATCTTTTTTAATATAATAATCGCAAGAAGGTATTATTTTGAATGTTTTATTTAATATATCCTCATATGATATTTTTTGCTTTTGAGTTTCAACAGCTTCGTCTGCTTCTAGTTTTTTAATTATATCTTTATATTCCTTAGATGGAAGTAGTCCTAAATTGTATAGAGTTGTTGCAGATATTTCATTGTTTTTATCTAATACTATTACTACTTCATTGTATTGTTGTGGATATCTTCCTTCTATTAATTCATATTCATTAATAAATGCAGGACTAATTATCTCTTCTTCTGTTGTTCCTGGCATTATTTCATCTATTATATTTGAAGTATCCATTGAAGCTGATGCAGATGATGTAAATCCACTTGCCATTGTTATTGCCATAGATGCATTGTTTTTGGTTTCAAATGTTGAGCCATCTGCATTTACTAATTTTCCATCTGGATCATATGAATAAAGATCAAAATTAGTTGAGTATGAATAAACTACACCATTTTCCCCTAAATATTCATGAATTCTTGATTCTTTGTTATCTAGATATTTTTTAAAATCTGTTAAATTATTTTTAGATAAAGTCATTGATACTTTACTTACTCTTTCAATTCCTTTTACATCTGAATAAACCGCATCATTTTCATGGTCTGCTTCATTTAGTTCATAAAAACTAGTATCTCCTAATATGCTAGATAAATCCATAGAAGTTGCTTCTATTTCAATAGGGTAAGACAACATTGTCTCTTTTTGTATATCCTCTATATATTTATTTACTCCTGAAGAAAGTGAAAGAATTAAAGCTATACCTATTATTCCAATACTTCCAGCAAATGCAGTAAGTATTGTTCTTCCTTTTTTAGTCATTAAGTTATTTAAACTAAGTTTTAAAGCTGTAATAAAACTCATATGAGTCTTTTTATTTGCGTATTTGCTCTCTTCTTCTTTTTCTTCTTCATTATATGGATTTGTATCATCTGTAACTTTTCCATCTACTAGACGAACTATTCTTGTTGAATATTTTTCAGCAATTTCTGGGTTGTGTGTAACCATTATAATTAGTTTATCTTTAGATATTTCTTTAAGTAAATCCATAATTTGAGTACTAGTTTTTGTATCTAGTGCTCCGGTTGGTTCATCTGCAAGTATTATATCTGGGTCGTTTACTATTGCTCTTGCAATTGCTACCCTTTGCATTTGCCCACCAGATAATTGAGATGGTCTTTTGTGTATTTGATCACCAAGTCCAACACTTTCTAATGCGTCTATTGCTTTTTGTCTTTTTTTCTTAGCATTATATCCAGATATAGTTAGCGATAGTTCAACATTTGCTAGTACACTTTGGTGTGGTATTAAATTATAGCTTTGGAAGACAAATCCTACAGAGTAATTACGATATGCATCCCAGTCTTTGTCTTTATAATTTTTGGTAGATTTACCGTTAATTACTAAGTCTCCTGTCGTATATCTGTCTAATCCCCCAATTATGTTTAGTAGTGTTGTCTTACCACATCCACTTTGTCCAAGTATTGATACAAACTCAGATTTTCTAAAGTTTATATCTATTCCTTTTAGAGCTTGAACATCTTCTACTCCATCTGTTTCATATGTTTTTGTAATATTTTTTAGTTTTAACATATTTTTTCTCCTATTTACGTATTCTATTATATTAGAAAACATAACATTTTACTAGTGATTTTTGCTATTATTTACAATATGACAAAAAAACATCTAAAGTTTTACTCTAGATGTTTAAGTAATGTTTTATACTCTTTTTATAGTTTCTATTCTATTTTAATTTTTTAGATAAGTATAAAAATGGAGTATCACATGCTGCAATTACAATTTCTAGCACTGATGCTAGTGTTGCTATTGATAAAATTGTTGTAATATCCATTAGTCCAGCAAACGCTAAAAACGAGAATAAGTAATTTTCTATTGAATTACAAATCATTGTTGAAACATTGTTTCTTAGCCATAGTTTGCCAGGTACTTTTTCTTTGATTTTCTCAAATATGTAAATGTCTGCCATGTTACTTACAAAATACATTACAATGCTGGCAATACTTACTCTTAAGTTAATTGAGAATAATCCTTTCATACTCTCTTGAGCTAAATCTTCAGGAGCTGGTGTATATAATAATCCTATTTGAGTCATTATTACAAATATTACTTGAGATACAACTCCAAGAATAATTGCTTTTCTTGACTCTTTTGCTCCATATTTTTCACTCATGATATCTGTTGCAAGAAAGCTTGATGCAAATAATATGTTCCCTAAGTTTGTAGTAATATTAAATATTCCTATACTCTTACAAACTAGGATATTTGCAATTATTGTTGCTATACTTACCCAAACAAATAATCCTTCTTTTTTGAAAAACTTTTCTACTATAATTAGTAAGCTAAAAGTTAATAAAAGGCTTACCACTCCTAATAATATGTTCATACTTCTTTCCTTTTTTATACTAGGCGGCGTAGAATAACTAGTATAATTTCACCTTTCTACCAAATAAAATTGGATTTTAATTTTTCTCCATTATCTATAAAGATGTCTTCTCCAGTCATACTTTTGTTTACTACTGTTACAAAGTATGCAAATTCTGCAATCTCTTCTGCAGTTGCCCATTTGTGTAATAGTGCTTCGTTTAGTACAGCTTCATATAGTTTTTCATCTTCTAGAATATGTGAATTTAGAGGTGTAATTACTCCACCAGGAGAAATTGAGTTTGCTGTTGCGCCATACTTAGCCACTCTTAAAGCAACATTTTTCATATATGCTACAATTCCGCCTTTTGATGCAACATATTCTGGAAATTCTGAACCAGTTGTTGCACTACTTGATGCAATAAATACTATGCTTTTTATGCTTGGTGTTATATATTTTTCTGTAAGCTTAATAGTTGCTTCAAGATTTGTCTTGATAACTTCTCCTTCTTGTATTCCAGCATTGTTTACAATTATTTCAATGTTATCTATATCTGGTAGTTTTCCACAAATATCTTGTATTAAATGTGTATAACTTGGATGGTTAATAGTAGATTCAAGGATATCCATTCCTATTACTTCATGTCCTTCATTTAGGAATTTTTTGGCAATAGCTTGTCCTATACCACTACTACTTCCTGTAACTAATACTTTCATGTGCTCCCTCCTTTGGTAATCACAAGGAGTATTGTAACATATATTGTTTAAATTGTAAACATAAAAAAGACTAGATTAATTCTAGTCTTTATCTGTTGTTTGTATTATTTGTATTGTTTGTATTATTATTCATATTTAAATTATCTATTGCTTCTCTTAAGTTTTTTGATCGTCTGTCTATTTCTTCTTGAGACTGACTTTCTTCTTGATCATATGTCATAAGATCATTTCTTGCTTTATTAAAAGCGTCTATTGCATCTTGCGTAAAGTTTCCTACGTTATTTCCTATATCTCTTGCAATTTTTTCAGCCTCATTTTTTAGATTATTAAATTCTGTTTTATCTAGCATACCATCATTATCTCTGTCATCCATTAAAGAATTATTAGTGTTATTGTTATTAGTGTTGTTAGTATTACCAGTATTGTTTGTATTATCTGATATTCCTCTTTCGTTTGTTGTATTATTTGCATTGTTTAAATTTTCCATTGTATTAGTTTCCATATCATTGTTCATCATGCTAAATCCAATTAATGCAATTATAACTACAGCAACTACTACTCCAAGAACTATAAATATCCAATTATCTTTCATTTTCTACCTCCATTTTATTCATTAGTATTATTTGTTAAAAAATTATTTTTATCCACAAAAAAACAAGCAAATTTAATTGCTTGCTTTTGTTAGTCCACGAATTACTATTTCTATATAGCTTTTATATATTTCTTCTGCAGTAACATTTCTATTCTTCTTTAATCTGTATAATAGGCTAGAAAAATTTACTCCAAATATTCCGAATGCAATACCTTCAGTATCACCATCATAGAATATACCTTCATCTATTCCTTCTTGAATTACTTCTTGAATTTTTCCCATATATTCATCTAATGCTTTTTGACTTTTCTTACTTCTAGTATTATCTCCTAAGGTATTATTTATTAATACTGTTACGAAATCTTCATATTTTATTAATGATTTAATTTGTATCATAATAATAGCTTTTAACTTATCTAGTGCGTTATTACAACTTCTAAATTTTATTTCAATACTATTGTATAATAGTTTTCTTCCTTCTTCTAAAAGAAGGTCAAATAGCTCTTCTTTTGTTTCAAAATGATAATATAATGATCCTTTAGCAACACCTGCTACTGCTGTTATTTCTTCAATTCCTGTTGATTCATATCCGTTTTGTGCAAATAGCTTAATGGCTGTTGTAAAAATTCTTCTTTTTGTTCTATTCATAAAAATATCCACCTTTACATAGGGTATTTTACCATAATTTATGGCTTTTTCCTATATAAAAGTGGATATTTATTACTTTTTTTTATATTTTTTATTTTTTGCTTTCTTCTTCAAGCATTTTATTAATTAATTTCATCTCTTCAGGTCTTTTAACTTTCTTAGTTGTTGTCTTGATTAATTCATCGTATGTAACATATAGTTTTTTGATATGTTTATATTTTGGAAATGTTAGATTTGTTTCCTTAATTTGTTCCCAAAGTATTTGTTTTAATTCTTCTTCTGTTTTATCTTTATATTTTTCTTTAATTGTTTCTTTGTTATATACAGCTTTTACTGCAAGGTCAAAATCATTTGGATCATCTTTTTCTGGAATACCAAATACCATACATTCTTCTACTAGTTCTAATCTATTTACTACAGTTTCAAGTTCTTCTGGGAATACTTTTTTACCATTTTTTAGAACTATCATATCTTTACTTCTACCAGTTAGTACTAAGTAACCATCTTCATCAAAATAACCTAGGTCTCCTGTGTAGAACCATCCATCTTTTAGAACTTTTTCTGTAAGCTCTGGCATTTCATAATATCCAAGCATTATATTTGGACCTTTAACTCTAACTTCACCAATACCATCTGCATCTGGATTTACAATTTCAAGTTCATCACTAGGCATTGGAAGGCCAACTGTTCCTGGTTTTCTACATTTGTAGTTTTCTGCACAAATAACAGGTCCTGTCTCACTTAATCCATATCCTTGTAATGTTACTATACCCATTTCGTTGAATCCTTTAATTGATGCAGGGTCTGCAGGTGCTCCACCAGATATAACAAATCTTAATTTTCCACCAAGTCCATCTATTACTTGTTTGAATAATTTTCTTCTAACATCTATATGAAGTTTTAAAAGGAAATTACTAATTTTTGTTGCTGTTTTAATTAGTTTAGTTTTTCCTTGTTTTTCTATTTCTTTCATTAATGCTTTATATATTGCTTCAGTTAAAACTGGAACACCAACAAACATAGATACTTCATATTCTTTCATATTTTGTTTAATATATTTTAATCCATCTGGGAAAACATTTCTAATACCTACTGCAAGCATAAGTATTATACATGTTGAACCAAAAATGTGATGGAATGGTAGGAAAGCAATATTTGTATCTGTTTTATCTATTGGTTCCATACATTGTAAGTCATAAACATTATTTGCTATATTTCTTTGAGATAACATTACAGCTTTAGATTTTGATGTAGTACCAGATGTAAATAATAATATTCCCATTGAATTACTATCTATCTCACAGTCTAGATATTCTCTGTCTCCAGATTCTAGTATTTTTTTACCAGCTTCAGTTAACTCTTTAACACATTTAAATCCTTCTGCTTCATCCATTGTAATGTACTCTGTAAGCTCGGTATTGCCTCTAGATTTAATTTCTTCTACTAATGGTATTAGTTTATTATCTAGCACAATTGCATTGGCTTTACTACGAATTAAAGAGTTTTCTAGTTCATCTACTTGTAAGTCTTTATCTAAAGGTACAGATACTATTCCACCAAGTAGGTTAGCTAAATGTGCTTGAACCCATTCATATCTATTCTTACCAATTACAGCAATTCTTTTTCCTTTAAATCCTAAATCATATAAAGATGCACCTAAAGCATTTACATCTTCTAGTACTCTTTCATATGTAATGTTTTCATATGTTACGTTTTTGTTTTCATCTTTGTGTTTAATTACAAAAGCTATTCTATCTTTGTGAACTTTTGCGGAATTATACATTATTTCCTTAATATTATTATACTCTGTAGCTTCCATTCTTTTAATATTGTTTTTCATAACTTTCAACTTCCTTTTTTATTCTCCACTATTATATAACATTATGCAATATTTGTCATTAGAATGAACGGTCAGTTTGTAAAAAAGTACCATATTTTGCAATATGGCACTTATTTTTACTTATTTTATAATCTTACTCTATATAACCTGCTGTAGGTTCAGTATACATATCATCTGTGATTGATTCATATTTTGTTCCATCATAGTGATCCATAAATCCGTTTGGTGCTTTGTATATTTCTCCTGTATCTGTGTCATATACTCTTTCATAACCTAGTGTTGCATCACTTTGTTTTTGGCTAATTCTATCATATGATGCATTTCTTTGTTCCCAAGAATCCATAATCATATCTGAAATTGAATCATATACTTTTTGGTTAGCTATTATTGTTTGAGTTAGAGTTGTTTCTTCTTGGTTGAAACCATTAATAAATGTTTGGCTAAATTCAATTGAAGCTAAACAATTATCTAGTATTGGTTGCCAGTTTATGAATTCTTCTTCTGGAGCTGTCATAAAGATAATGTTATATACATTAAGTGGCCATACATCTACTTGAGGTCCAAGTGGATTCCAAATATTTTCACTTATATAGTATGAACCTATATCTTTTACAGTTGCTGTAAATAATCCTTGACATTTTCCATTTTGTCCATCATATGTTCCTCTTAAAATATCTCCACCAATAGTAACTGTTCCTAAGTTGTCTCCTAGTTCTAAGTTTTTAAATGTTGGTGCAAATGATGGCATAGATTTAAAATCTACATCGTTTAAGTATTTTGCAATTTCATTCCATTTTTCATAATATGCTTTTGTTGTTTGTGGATCTATTGCTGGAAGTTTAGAAAATATTGCATCTGGATAATATCCTGCATACACTTCTCTTGCATGTTCAGTTTTTAAAAATCCTTCATGTTTTAGTCCAAAGAACAACATATAATCTGGATTTTTAGGATTATATACTTTAAAGCAATAATGTATATAATCTACTGGTGCAATTTCTACTGTCCAGCCCTTAGGATATTTAAATGATACAAGTGAGTTATCATAAGTATCATATTCTACTGTGCTTGCTTCATTTTTTGTAATAGTTACCTTAGGTTCTTTTGAGAATAGTTTTCCACCTGAAGTCTTTGTAGTTTCATTTTCATTGTTATTTCCATTCATTTGAATAATTGCCACTGCTACAATACCTCCTATTAATGCTATTGCTAGTATTATACTAACAACTATAATTATTATTTTTTTCTTTTTTTCCATATTTTCACTCCCTCTTTATATGATATTATTGTATCATATAATTTGTCTACTTAGAATTTATTTCCATAATTGTCATTGACTTTCAGACAATCTATGATATGATATAAATATTAAACTAATACAAATTGAGGTGATTTTATGACATTTAGTGAAAAATTTAATGAATATATAGAGTTAATTGGATGCAGTGCAAAAGAGCTTTCTGATGCCTCTTTAATATCTCCTGCAGTTATTAGTAGATACAGAAATGGTGAAAGAATTCCTAAGTATCCAAGTGAGCAATTTAATGCATTAGTTGCTGGAATTTATATACTATCTAAAGATAAAAATATAGATTTGAAACAAGATGTAATTAAGGAAGATTTACTTGGAGCTCTTGGTGTTTCAGATATAGATTTTGAAACTTTTAGAGAAAATTTTAATGTTTTAATATCTACTCTTAATATTAATGTAGCAGAGCTTGCAAGATATATTGGATATGACTCTTCTTATTTATCTAAGATTAGATCTGGTTCAAGAAAACCTCAAAACATTGGTGACTTTATATCTGCAATATGTAAATATGTAAGTATTAATTATTCCGATAGCACTAATATGCAAAAAATATCTTATATGATAGATGAAAATTCTTCCACTTTAAATAATGATGAATTAATTAATAGTCTTTCTCATTGGTTATCTAAAGTTGATGCTATTGAGTACTCTTCACCTACTGAGAGTTTTTTAAGTAAGCTTGATGAGTTTGATCTAAATGAATATATAAAAGCTATTCATTTTGATACATTAAAAGTTCCTACTATTCCTGTATTTTTGCCAAAATCTAAATCATACTTTGGACTTAATGGTTTTAAAGATTCACAAATAGATACAATAAAGGCAATTGCACTTTCTAAGAGTCATAATGATTTATACTTTTATTCTAATATGTCTATGGTTGAAGCATCTAAAGATATGGACTTTACTAAAAAATTTATGTTTGGACTTGCGGCATGTATGAAAAAAGGTATTCATATTAATATTATTCATGATTTAGACAGACCTTTTAAAGAATTAATGCTTGGTCTTGAAGGATGGCTTCCTCTATATATGACAGGCCTTATTACTCCACACTATTTAAAGAATAATGCCAATGACCTATTTAGTCATTTAACATGCACTAATGGTAATGTTTCTTTAAATGGTTACTATGCTACAGGCAATATTAATAATGCTGTATTTTATATGACAAATAAAAAAGAAGAAATTAGCAACTATGTAGAAAACACAAAAACTGTTTGGAAAAAGTCTATGCCTTTGATGGATATATATAATGCAGAAAGAAAAGCAGACTTTGCAAAACTTTTTGAAAAATATAAAGAAATTAAAGAAGATAGATTAAATATATTTGCTACCCTTCCTTTTTATACAATGTCTGAAAAACTATTGGATAAAATACTAAGTAGAAATAATATAGATGAAATAGACAAAAATATGATATCATCACATTTAAAAGAAGAAAAAGAAAGAATTATATCTCTTTTAAAAGATTGTTCATTTAACGATGAGATTACAATTGCATCAAAAAATGAATTTGAAAAAGCACCTGTATCTTTATCTCTTTCATATATGTTTTATGATAAAAAAATTCAATATAGCTATGAAGAATATTTAGAACATATTGAGGATATAAAGAGATTTGCTAAAGAAAATGCAAATTATACTTTTAAAGAATCTAATAGAAGTCCATTTAAAAATATAAACTTATCTATTATAAATGGTAAATGTGTTATTATTTCTAAAGAAAATGCACCATCAATTCATTTTGTAATTTATCATCCAAAACTAGTTGATGCTATAGAAAAATTTGAAATACCACTTAAAGATTAGATATAAAAAAAGAGCCTTCACTTATGTGATGGCCTTATTTTTTATATTATTTCCATAATAGAGTATTTAGTATTATTGTTAGTGATGTCATAACACCAAGTAAAATTGTTAAAATATTCATTCTTCTTATTCTTGGTAATAGTTCATCTTTAACTTCTTCTACTCTTTTATTTCCGTTCTTTTGAGCATATGCGAATGTTCCTATAGCAGCAACTACAAACAATATTACTATTATCGCATCTACAATATATAAAGCTATTCTCATATTCTATCCTCCTATGACCCCTTTTTAATGATTATATCAAAGAAAAAAATAATATACAATAATTCTTTTAATTTTTATCGTATTATTACATAAAAAATGCAAGTATGATTCATACTTGCAAAATGCTGGTACCGGTGGTGGGGCTCGAACCCACACGTCACGAAGACAATGGTGTTTGAGACCATCCTGTCTGCCAATTCCAGCACACCGGCTAAAAAAATGAAGTAAACTTTTAGCTTACTTCATCAATTATACAATATTTATTTTGTTATTGCAAGAAAAACTTATTTATTGTCTTCTTGATTTCTAAATCCTGTTCTACTCATATCTATATCATTATATAAAATTGAGTTATCATTGTCATAGTTTAGAGAATCGTCTATTTGTTCAAATCTATTTCTTCCAAACCAACTTTTTCTAGTATCTCTTATTGCTTCTATTTCTGTTTCTTCTGCCTTTACTAGTTCTTTGCTTCTGTTTTCTCTTTCTGTAAGCATTGGATCTATTTTAGAACGAATTGAATTGAATATAAACTCATCTCTAATTTTTTGAACATAGCTTTCATCTTCATTAATTAAGTATTCTATTACACTTATTGCTTTTTCTATTTCATTTTTAGTTACATAGATTACTGCAATTTTATAATATGCTTTTAAGCCATAATCTTCTGTTTTTGTTATTTCACTATATAAACTTAAAGCATCATTGTATTGTCCTTTAAGTAATTTAATATTTCCTAAAGTGTATATAGCATCATTAATTTCTGGATTAATAACTAGTGCTAATTCTAGGTTCTTTTCTGCGTCATCTGCTTTTCCTAGTTCTAATTGAATCATTGCTAAGTTAAATAGTAACTCATATGATTCTGTATGATATTCTATTGCTTTTCTATATATTTTTTCTGCTTCTTCATATTTTCCTTGATCTGCAAGTAAAATACCTAAAGATTCATATGCATCATAATATGTAGGTTTAATATCTACACATTTTTGATACATGTCTATTGCAGAGTCTATATCTTCTTCAAGCTCTAGAATTCTACCTAAAATATAATATGCTTCGTAGTTTTGATTATCTTTTTCTACTACTTCATAAATATATTCTTTTGCTTCTTGATATTCTTTATTTGCATAGTAACATTTAGCAAGTAAAAATACAGCCTCTTGTGTTCTTCCCTCTTTTGAGATGTATTTTAATAATAAAGACTCACATTTAGAGTATTTTTGGTTATTAAAAGCTGCCTCTGCTTTTTTGAATAATAAATTCTTACCAAATGTAATATTATTATATTGTAAAATAGCAACAATGCATGGTAACACGAAAATACCAATTCCCACTGGTATTTGATATCTTAGCCTCAAATTAACACCATATATTACTACAGGTAAATATACTCCAACGCAAAATGCAACTATTGCAATTACAAGTAAATTTAGAGCTGAGTATTTTTTGACATAATTGATTGATAAATATGTTATTAGAATTATTGCTACGGCTATTACTATTATATTATCAATTATCATCTTAGTTCCTACCTCCGCGTGAGTATTATATAACATTTTTTGTCAACTTTCAAGCTTATAACGTATATTATAACTAATTTTTTAGCATTTATTGACTATTTTAACCTGGTAGAGTATAATTAAAGTTGTAAATGAAGGATGTGAACTTAATGAATAAAGACTTTGAAGCTTTGAAAAACATTAAAAAAATCCACATGATTGGTATCGGTGGAGTTAGTATGAGCGGTATCGCTTTAATATTAAAGAAAGACGGTTATGAAGTAACTGGTTCAGATAGAAACTATGGGGATATGATTGAAACTCTAGAACAAAATGGTATCCCTGTATTTATTGGTTCAAATGCAGATCTTGTTAAAAGTGCAGATGTTGTTGTTTATACTTCTGCTATTAACCAACATGACCCTGAATTTGTACGTGCTAAAAGCTTAGGTATTCCAACTTATGAAAGAGCTAAGTTTTTAGGAATGCTTTTAACTAGTTATGCAAGACCTATTTGCATTAGTGGAACTCATGGAAAAACTACAACTACTTCTATGATTTCTTCTATATTCATAGATGCAGGTCTAGATCCTAACGTTCAAGTTGGTTCTAAATATGAAAAATTAAATAATACAAACTATAGACTTGGAAATTCAGACTTCTTTATCTTAGAAGCTTGCGAATATGTAGATAGTTTTCTAAACTTTCCACATGACTGTGCAACAATACTAAACATTGAAGCTGAACACTTAGACTATTTCTCAGATATTGAAGATATTAAAAAATCTTTCAAAGAGTTTATACTTATGCTACCAGAAAATGGTACTCTAGTTATTAACCAAGATGATGAGCATTGTATGGAAGTTTTAGCAGATGTTAAAGATGAACTTCAACAAAAAAATGTTAGGGTATTCAAATTCTCACTTAGTGAGCCAGATGCATATATCTATGCTAAAAACTTTAAGTGTAATATGAAAGGATTCTACTCTTTTGATGTTACAGATCCAAGAAACAATGAAACATATAATTTCTACTTAACAGTACCAGGAATTCACAATGTATATGATGCACTAGCTGCTATTACTACTGGTCTTGCATATGGAGTTAAATTTGAAGATATGCAAAAAAGCTTATCTAAATTTAGTGGTGCTAAACGTAGATTTGAATACAAGAAAACAATATCTGAAGGTGTTGAACTTTATGATGATTATGCTCACCACCCAACAGAAATAAAAGCTACACTTGCCGCTGCAAAACAAAAGAAACATAAAAGAATAATTGCATGTTTCCAACCTCATACATTCTCTAGAACTAAAGAATTACTTGAAGACTTTGCACATGCATTTGTAGATGCAGATATTGTGTATATTATGGATATATATGCTGCAAGAGAAGTAGATGATGGTACAATTTCTTCAAAAGATGTTGTTGAACTTGTTAACAAAAATGGTACAAAAGCAGTGTATACTCCTACTCTTGAAGATATTGCAAATGAGTTAAGAAAAGAAATGCAACCAAAAGATATTGTTCTTTCAATTGGTGCTGGAAATATTACTCATCTTTCAGACTATTTTGAAGATTTAAAACCAAGAAAAAAATAATGATATAAGAATAATATAAAACTTAATTTTTACTATACCAAGATTAAAACTCTTGGTATATTTTTTATTCCTTTTCTCCCTCTCCACTTTATGTTAAATCCTTGACAATTAAAGCATATTTGGTATAATATTACTTGTATGAAAAAGGAAGTGTAATTATTATGAAAATAGGAATAGTTGGTCTACCAAATGTTGGTAAATCTACTCTTTTTAATGCTATTACAAAAGCAGGTGCAGAAAGTGCAAACTACCCTTTCTGTACAATAGAACCAAATGTTGGTATGGTATGTGTACCAGATAAAAGAATTGAAGAACTTGGAAAAATGTATGAAACACAAAAAACAACATATGCTACAATTGAATTTGTAGATATAGCTGGTCTTGTAAAAGGTGCTTCTAAAGGTGAAGGTTTAGGTAACAAATTTCTATCTCACATTAGAGAAACTGATGCTATAGCTCATGTTGTTAGATGTTTTGAAGATGATAATATTGTTCATGTAAATGGTAAAATTGATCCTATTGGAGATATTGAAACTATCTCACTTGAACTTGTATTTGCAGACATTGAAACTCTAGAAAAAAGAATGGATAGAGTTGGAAAAATGACTAAATCTGGAGATAAAAAAGCAATAGCTGAAATGGAACTTCTAAGAAGACTTAAAACTCACCTTGAAGATGGTAAGCCAGTTAGAACTTTTGAAATGACAGATGATGAAAGAGAAACATTAAAAGATGCTTTCTTCTTAACAGATAAAAAAGTTATCTATGTTGCAAACGTTAACGAATCTCAACTACCAACTATAGATACTGACCCATACGTACAAAAAGTTAGAGATTACGCAAAAGCAGAAGGTGCTGAAGTAATTGCTCTATGTGCTAAACTTGAAGAAGAATTATCTGAGCTAGATGATGAAGATAAAGAAATGATGATGCAAGATTATGGTATTGATGAATCTGGTTTAGATAAATTAATTAAAGCAAGTTATTCTCTACTTGGCCTTATCTCTTTCCTAACTTCAGGAAAAGATGAATGTAGAGCTTGGACAATTAAAAAAGGAACTAAAGCTCCTCAAGCTGCTGGTAAAATACATACAGACTTTGAACGTGGATTTATTAAAGCTGAAGTTGTATCATATGATGACTTAATGAAATATGGATCATATAATGCAACTAGAGAAAAAGGTCTAGTTCGTCTTGAAGGAAAAGACTATGTAGTAAAAGATGGAGATATTATACTATTTAGATTTAATGTATAAAATATACATAAAAGAAATAAAAAAACAAAAGAAATAAATGAAGAAAAAATAATAAAATAAAGAGCATGAAAAACATGCTCTTTTTTATATCTAAAATTTAATAAATTATAATGAACTAAAAAAAGAATCTACACAAAAGTGTAGATTCGCCAACCATTTAATTGGTGGGCAGGGATGGATTCGAACCATCGTAGGCGTAAGCCAACAGATTTACAGTCTGCCCCCTTTAGCCACTCGGGCACCTACCCAAAGATTTAAATGGTGGGCCTTCAGGGATTCGAACCCCGGACCATTCGGTTATGAGCCGAGTGCTCTGACCAACTGAGCTAAAGGCCCATATCTTTGGACAGTTATTATTATAATTCAGATAGAGATAAAAGTCAATAGATTTTAAGAATTTTTTAAAGAAAAAAGTAAAAAAAATAAAACCGTGAAACTTAAGTAAATAGCTTATGTAAAGCGAATTTAAGAGGAGTCTCCTACTCCTCTTATTTTCTATTTTTTATTATCATTTTTATCTTTTTTAGTTATATTTTCTAATTCCTCAACTTTAATTTTTTGCTCATCTAATGAAGTTATATTATTTAGTCTATAAACATAGTCATATTCGTTCAAACTTGGATTTTGAACCATTTTTCTTTCTAAATCGATATCTATTTCAATATTTTTCTTTTTTGTCATAAAAGCCAAATTTCACCTCATTAGTATTATTAGAAAGAATTAGATATTTATACTTTCTAAATATCTATCAATATCTAGTTGCTCATCATAATTATTTATAGTAACCATATTAGTTTCAGTATTATATTCTTTAAAACCTAGCTTTACATTCATATTAATAAAATATTTTCCATCAACTTTATTTATAGTTGTAATATAAGTTTTATTTTCTTCTACCATTGGAATGTATATTTCATTATAATATGTAACTTTAAGTAAATCTTCATCTGAATATTTACTTAAATCATCTATTTTATTGTATTTTACTTTTTCTTTTATATCTTTTGCAGTAAAAATCCCACCTGGTACATACATCTCTATTTCATCAGCTAAATCTCCTAGATAACGATTTAATACTTGAGCTTTAACTATACTATATGGAACATTATTGATTATTTTATAATCTGATATTTGTTTAATACTAATAATAGCAATGCTTACTATATTATCTGAGTTTAAATTGGCAATATTATCTATTGCAGTCACCTCACCTTTGATATCATTATTAATAGTTCCTTTTTCTTCAATAATTACTTCCTCTTCTTTTAATAAATTTGGTATTGTGAATATAAGTGCTATTGCAATAAGTAATGTTGCTATAACACTTGCAGCTATTGACACAATCTTCTTTTTTGAATCATTTTTTTCTTTTTCTGTTCTTCTAAATACTCTTGAAGTATCAAACATATAGTCTGGAACTTCAACTTTGTCATATTCTTCTTTTAGTCTATCTTCTATATCTTTCATATATCTTACCTCGCATTATATAGTTATTATATCATATAATGCAAGTAAATAAATATACTATTTTGTAATTAATTATATAAATAGTTTATTGTATCGTGATCACATTGTTGAACAGTTGATACATACATTCCTGCTAAACTTGGAAACATTATACTATAACTATTTTCATAATGATTTAATCCAAAAGCATGACCCATTTCATGTTTTGCTGTTCTATAGTCGTAAGAACCACTATTATTTGTATTCATTATTATTTCTGTGTAAAAATAATCATATGTTGGAAAATTTGTTTTACTTGCTACTAATGTACTATTAGAATTCCAAAAAGTTGTATATCCAGCTGTTGAATTACTCAAATAACTATCTGTTGCAGGTGTTGCACTATAAAAATCCATATGTGTAGCATAGTTACTAGATACTTCTGTCATATAGATTGGGTTCCATCCATAACCTGTTACTTCCCAGTTATTTGCTGCTGAGGATATTTGGTTTGCATATCCAGATGCAGAACCATCTACATAGTAGCAACAATTTCCTACTCCTCTATTAAATTTTGCATCATTTGTATATGTTGGTGTCATAGCAAAAGTGACACTACTTAATGTTAATACTAATGTAGTAAAAAAAATAAAAAGTTTCTTCATAGAAATCCCTCCTAATAATTAGACTAGATTTCTATTTGTTTTGTCACTGTTTATTTTGTTAAAAAAAATAACAGGTGTTACCCTGTTACTTTTATTTTATTCTTCTGCTGTAAAGCTTTCTTCTTTTAGTTCTCCATCTTCTCCTTGAACTAAAATGTTTATTCTTTTTTCAGCTTCATCTAATTTTTTACTACATTCTTTAGAAAGGTTTATTCCTTTTTCAAATTCTTTTATAGCTTCATCTAAACCTAGCTCTCCGTTTTCTAGATTAGATGCAATTTTTTCAAGTTCATTTAAACTGTCTTCGAATGTTTTACTATCTTTCATTATTATTCCCTCCTACTTAACTATAGCAGATATTTTACCATCAGTTACTGTGATGTTTATTATATCTTCTGGCTTTACATCTTTTGTTGTTTTTATTAATTTTCCATCTTTGTTTTCTACAACACTATATCCTCTTGTTAATGTTTTAAGTGGACTTAAAGTATCTATTTTAGTAATACTTTCTACACATCTAGTTTTGTATCCATTTAGTTTATTTCTTAAATCTTTTTCAGATTTAATCATTAAATTGTCTATAGTTAATCTATATCTATTAATTTTATCTAGTGGTACTTTTTCTAGTTTGGCAGCTTTAAGTCTTTCAACATATTGTCTTTTTCTTTCAATATAGTTTTTAATAGCTATAATTGTTCTGTTTTTATCTTTATCTATACGTGATACTATTTCACTATATTCTGGATATACAAGTTCTGCTGCAGCAGATGGTGTTGGTGCTCTTAGGTCTGATACGAAATCACAAATAGTAAAATCTGTTTCATGACCTACAGCAGATACTACTGGAATTTGCGAAGCAAAAACTTCACGTGCTAGTGCTTCATCATTAAATCCAAATAAATCTTCAAAAGATCCTCCACCTCTTGCAATTATTATTACATCAACATTTTTTAATTTATTGAAAGTTTTTAGTCCTTCAATTACTGTTGAAGCGACATTTACGCCTTGAACAGCTGCAGGATATACAAGTAAATCTACATTAGGATATCTTCTTGTAGATACATTTATTATATCTCTTATTACTGCACCAGTACGTGATGTAATAACTCCTACTCTTTTTGGTAAGAAAGGAATTGGCTTTTTGTGAATATCATCAAAAAGCCCTTCTTTATTTAATTTTTCTTTTAATTGTTCATATGCAAGATATAAATCTCCAAGTCCTTCAGGACTCATAGATTTACAATATATTTGATATACCCCATCTCTTTCAAAACAGCTAACTTGTCCTTTTATTACTACTTTCATTCCATCAGCTGGTTTGAATTTAAGGAATTGAGCATATCCTTTAAACATAACACATTTAATAGTTGAGTATTCGTCTTTAAGAGTAAAGTACAAATGACCAGTATAATGTGCTTTAAAATTTGTAATCTCTCCTCTTACGCTTACTTCTGGTAAAAGTGGATCATTTTCAAAAAGTGTCTTAACATATTTATTTATGTCTGTTACACTAAGAATTTGTGTTTGTTCCATCTCCTGATTCCTTACTTTCTATAACTTTTGCAATAACTCCGTTGACAAATGATTTTGAATCGTTATTACCATAAGTTTTAGCAAGTTCAACCGCTTCGTTTGCACTTACTTTTTCAGGAATATCTTCTACATACATTATTTCATATATAGCTAGTCTTAATATTGCAAGATCAATTTTTGCAATTCTATCTATAGACCAGTTTTTTAGTTTAGATAGTATTATTTCATCTATCTCTTCTAGGTGTTCTTTAATACCTTTTAATACCATTTCAATATATTCTTTTTCTTCTGCTTTGTTGTCGTTTTCTTCGTAGCAATATTCAAGAATTTTATCTAAGTTTTCATCTCTACCAAACTCTAGCTCGTAAACGCATTTGAAAGCGTTGTCTCTTGCTTTTTTTCTACTCATTTTAAACTCTCCTATTATTCTTTGTCTGCTTTTTTGCTTTTCTTAGTTGTTTCTTCTTTGTATACGTAAACTTCTTGTTGTCTACCTCTTCCTTTGAAGAAATCTAATATATTATCTTCATGATCTTGTATGAATTTTCCTAAATATACTGCACCGGCTAGTAATGCAACAAGGATTACAGCTTTAGTTAAGAATTCTACAATACCAAATGCATATAGTACTACTACTACAGCAACACAGATAATAACCCATTTGTTTTTTACTACATAGTCTAAAAATTCTTTCATACTTAATCACTTCCTAACTGTTTTGTTGTTTTCTTGCTGGTTCAACATATACGCCTTTAATTTTTACGTTTGCTTCTTTAATTTCAATTGTAGTTTGTTTTTTAACTACTTGCATGATATTTTCTTGTAATTTACTTGAAAGTGTTGGTACAACTGTATCTGGCATAATTAAAGCATAGATATTTGCTTTAACTCCATCTTCTGCAATTGATACGTCAACTTTAGGGCTTACAAGTTCTGGATAATTTCTACATACAGACATGATCATTGATTCAAATGTATCTCTGTTTAAAAATACAGTACCAGAATCGTTTTTGATAGCTAGTCCACTTCTAGATTCATCGTTATCTCCAGATGATGAGAATAGACCTACAAGACCTAGTAAAGAAATAACTGCTCCAATTACTAGAACCCATAATTTGTTTGCTATTAAGAAGTCTATAGCAACATTATATAGATCTCCTACTTGAATCATGCTTGTAGATATAAGTATTAAAAATACAGATATCACTATCATAATAATTGAAAATAAGCATAAAATAAATTTTTCAAAACCTTTCATATTTTTCATCCTCCTAAATTTATATACACATAGCCCAAACAGTTCAAATTGTGTTCGGGCTTATTTAACTAGTATATTATTCTTCTGTTTCCTCTTCAACTTTTTCTTCTTTTACATCTTTTGCTTTTTTATCTTCTTTTTCAAAGATAATTCCTTGAACATTGATATTTACTGCAGCAACTTCAAGTCCTGTCATTGTTTCTACTGAATTTTTAACAGCTGTTTGTGCAGCCCAAGCAACATCTGGTATTCTTACACCATATTTAACATTTACAAAAATATCTACTGTTACTTTTCTTCCTTCAAGTTCAATTTTTACACCTTTAGAGTACTTTTTGTTGTTACCAAACATTTGGTTTATTCCATCAACAAAACCAAGTTGCATTCCAGCAATACCTTCAACTTCTGAAGCAGCTAGACCTGCAATAATTCCTATAACATCTTCTGAGATGTTTAAGTTTGTAGCAATCTCAACTTTTTCTTCGTCTTTAGCTACGATTTCTTCAACTTCTCTTTCAGCTTGTTCCTCTTTTTTACTCATAATCTATATCCTCCTTTGTAGATTATCTACGTTCATTTATTATTATATCCCATTTAAAAATAAAAGTCACGCATTTAACAAAAAATTCATTAATAACACAAATTATTCATGTACAATTTTTGTTCCTAACTTTTGTCCACCTAATAAATGGTAGTGAAGATGTTTAACTTCTTGACCTCCATCTTCTCCACAGTTACAGATTACTCTATAACCAGATTCAGCTACACCACACTCGCTAGCCACTTTTTTGAATGCTTCTTGACATTTTTGAGTGTATACTGAATTAGTTTCATCTACATGTTCTAGATCTTGTATATGAATTTTTGGAATAATTAGCACGTGTACTGGAGTTACTGGATGTAAATCTTTAAATGCTAGTACATATTCATCTTCATATACTTTGTTACTAGGAATTTCTCCTTTTATTATTTTGCAAAAAATACAATTTTCGTCCATAATATACCTCCTATTATTTTCTTTTATATTTTTTAACATTTTCTTGTAATTTGTCTTTAACTTTTTCTAGGTCACCCTCAACATTTGTTTTACCTGCAAGTACTGATTGATTTCCTGAAATATATATGTACATAAAGTCTTTTGTTTCTTTAATTTTATATATTTCTGCATATTTAATAACTGTTTCTCCAACTTTTTCACCAGATTTTAAAGTTATCATTTTAAGAAAATCATCATAGTATTCTACTTCAACTTCAGCATCTTGGCTAAGTCTAGATGTTTTATATGCACGTTTTGCACTAATAATTGGTAGTGTTAAAAATTCTACAAACCATACTAGTGATATTGCTATTATAAGTATTCTATAGTATGATTCAAAACTTGTATCTACTATTGCAAATATTAGTATAAATAATGCAATTATACTTACTATCCAACCAGATACTCTACTATAACTATGTACTTGATTAAATTTTTTAATTGCTTCATAATCATATTTTGTTCTAGTTTTGGCTATATATGCTTTGTTTTCCATATCTTCCATTTTTTATCCCTCACTATTATTTTACAAATTCTGCTTTTATTCTTCTTATTCCTGCAGAACAAGCTTCTTCTTTCTTAATTTTAATATGTGGAATTTCTTTAGTGTTAGATACGTGAGGTCCTCCACAAAGTTCTGCAGAAACCTGCCCAATTTTATACACTGTAACAACGTCTGGATATCTTTCAATAAACATACATTCAGCTCCAGAATTAATTGCTTCTTCTTTGCTCATTTCTTCTTTTGTTACAACTAATCCTTCGTCTATCCATTTATTTACTAGATCTTCTGTTTGTTGTTTTTCCTCATCTGTTAGTTTATGGTCACAAGAGAAGTCAAAACGCATTCTTTCTGCTGTTATGTTACTTCCTTTTTGGTGACAGTCTGGACTAACTACAACTTTTAGTGCAGCATTTAGTAGATGTGTTGCTGTATGGTATTGAGTTTCAGTTTCACCTGTAGCTGCTAAGCCACCTTTGAATTTTTCTTTTGCTCCTGCACGAGATAATTCTTGATGAGCTTTAAATTTTTCTTTAAATCCTTCTTCGTCTACTTTAATTCCCATTTCATTAGCTAGTTCAACAGTAAGTTCTATTGGGAAACCAAATGTGTCATAAAGTCTGAAAGCATTATCTTTGTCCATTTTTCCATCTGTAATTTTAGATGCAATTTTTTCAAATTCTTTAAGTCCTTTTTCTAGTGTTCTGTTAAATTTAACTTTTTCACCTTTTAGAACATCTAGAACTACTTGTCTGTTTTCTTCTAGTTCTGGATAGTATCCTTTGTATTTTTCAATAATTAGAACTGCAATTTGTTCTTCCCAATTGCTGTCTATATCTATGTTTAATTTTTTAGCATATCTAATAGCACGTCTAATTAGTCTTCTTAATATATATCCTTGGTCTGTATTACTTGGTTTAATTCCCGCTGGGTCTGCACTCATAAATACTGAACTTCTAATGTGGTCAGCTATAATTCTCATAGCTTTTTCATTTCCCTCATATGGTAGTCCTGTGATTTCTTCTATTTTTGCTATAACATCTTTCCAAATTGTAGATTTGTAGTTATCTGTTACTCCTTCAAGTACAGATGCAATTCTTTCAAGTCCCATACCTGTATCTACGTTTTTCTTTGGAAGTTCTGTGAAAGATCCATCTGCATTGTGGTTATATTGCATGAAAACATTGTTCCAAATTTCTACCCATCTATCGTCTTCTGGATCATATTCTTCTGGAATTTCATCTTCACTTCTAAAATAGAAAATCTCTGTGTCTGGTCCACATGGTCCTGTAAGTTCCATATTTGGCCACCAGTTATCGTCTTCACCTAAGTATTTAATACGATTATCTGGTATTCCTAAACTTCTCCAGATGTTTGCAGTTTCATCATCTGCAGGAACAATGTCATTTCCTTTAAATACAGTTACTGCAAGTCTTTCTACTGGAATGTTGAAAACTTTAGTTAATAGTTCAAAACTCCAAGTTACACTTTCTTTTTTGAAATAATCTCCTAAACTCCAGTTTCCAAGCATTTCAAAGAATGTATGGTGAGTAACATCTCCTACTTCGTCTAGGTCGTTTGTTCTCATACATTTTTGATAGTCGCAAAGTCTAGTTCCATATGGATGTGGTTCTCCCATTAAATATGGTACTAAAGGTTGCATTCCTGCTGTATTAAATAATACAGAAGGATCGTTTTCTGGTACAACTGGTGCACTAGGTATTTGTTTGTGTCCTTTTGATACAAAAAATTCAATATATTTGTCTCTTATTTGTGCTGAATCCATAATACATATCTCCAATCTTAATTTTAATTTAAAAAGAGCATTGAAAATGCTCATATTTAGCCATTTCATTATATCATTAAAAAATATTATAGTCAACAAAATACCACTATTAAATATTGCTTTTTTACATGTTTTATGTTAAACTATACATTGTTTTACAAGGAGGTCTAAAATGCTACAAAAAATAACTGGAAGTATTCGTCGTGCGGTTGAAGATTACAACATGATACAAGAAGGAGATAAAATTGCTGTTGCTCTTTCTGGTGGAAAAGATAGCATCACTTTACTTTATGGTCTTCATACTTTAAGACGTTTTTATCCAATTCATTTTGATATCATGGCAATTACTATTCATCCAGATAGTGACACATTTCACACTGAAGAACTTGAAAAAATGTGTAAAGATTTAGGCGTTGAATATGTTATTTATCATTCAGATTTGTCTAATATTCTATTCGATGTTAGAAAAGAAAAAAATCCATGTTCACTTTGTGCAAATTTAAGACGTGGAATGCTTAATACTATTGCACTAGAGCACGGATGCAACAAAGTAGCACTTGGACATCACTTAGATGACGTAATTGAAACATTATTTATGAATATGTGTTTAAATGGTAATATTCATACTTTCTCACCTGTTACAACTTTTGGTAACCAACAAATAACTATAATTAGACCAATGATTTATGTTTATGAAAAAGAAACAAGAGCTCTAGCTCGTAAAATGAATTTTCCGGTTATGGGTAAATGTTGTCCAAAAGATGGATTTACAATGAGACAATATTTCAAAGATACAATAACTCAATTTAGAAAAGATATTCCTAAAGTTCGTGAAAATTTAATTGGTGCAGTTATTCGTTCTGGAATTCCTGGTTGGGATAAAAGTAAAAGTAGCAATACACCAATAGAAGAAAAAGATGAAATATAATTATTTTTATATAATTTACGCACAAAAAATGACACCCAAAGGTGTCATTTTTGTTATTATTATGATGTTAAGATAGTTTACCAGGATCTCCTGCTCCAACTTTTCTTTTAGAATTATGTCTTCCATCCACATTATTTCTATATGTTCCATAAACGTTAGTATCCTTAGAAGCATCTAATGGCTCATATACAGAACCTACAAACCATACTTCTCCTGTTTCTTTATCTCTTATTAAGTACATATATGGTTTATTAAAGTCCATTTCTATATATTCTACAGGGACTTCGTAGATATAATCAAAAGCTCCGCCGCCACCGCCGGCACCGCCAACAGTTGTTGCAGCCGCTTTTATACCATCTTCAGTAAATTCTATAGTTGCTTTATGTATAAGTTCATTTAATGGTTCTCTATTACCTGTTATTTCTGTTAATTGAGATTTTTCTGCATCAAATAAATCAGTTATTCCCATTTTTTTCAAATCATCAACTAATTCTATTTTATAATCGTATGTAAATTTAGGAATGTAACCATAAAGCTCTGTTATAACTCCATCTTTAAAGCTGCTAGATTCTAATGGTTTTAAACTTGAAACTATATTTTTTACATCTTCTGCATTAGTTTTTTCTATATATGTTGCTAAAGTTTCATTTTTTGGCATAATTGCAACGTATTGTAATTGCTTTCCATTATATTCTTTTAAATCTTTAGCAAAAGCTTGTATGTTATCATCAATGAAGAATGAAAAATCTGTTGAGTAACCATTTTTGTGGTAGTTAGATGAAATTGCAGTAATATATCCATCAAGGTATCTACTAATATCTTCTTCTATTTGTTCTGGTGTTTTTTCATCTGAATAGTATTTATATAGATATTCTCTATATGCATCTCCAACAGTTTTTCTAATATTATCCTCGCCAATTGTTCCGACAAGATCGTAATTATTATATACTGCATCAATTTCCATTCCAGATACTTCATAATCTATGCCTTCAAAAGTGTTTTTAGATTTTTCTAATGGATAATATCCTATTCCTACATAATTTATGTGTGCGTAATTTATTCCTAAGCCAGTTTTTTGTCTTTCAAAGAATTTTATATTCCATTCCATATCTATTGCAAGTGAATTTACTAAGAAGAAATTTGATGGAGTACTTCTAACATCTTCATCTGTTAACATATTATTTATTAAGTTTAAAGTTTTTTCGTTTATCCATGAGTTAATATTATCTGCTGCTTCAAATGTGTCAGTTTTAACTTCTGCATTATATTTTTCTTTTAGTGCATTTGTATATGTCTCTTTTATATTATCTTTTTCGCTTTCTCTAATAAATACTGCATTAGCAAATGACATATTAGCGCTATTTTCATATTTATTAGACAAATATGTTCCAATTACTTTTGTTATTTGTTCTTTTGTTTCACCTGAAGCGCCTTCATTTAACATACCAAGACAATATTTAATTGAAAGTGGGCTATAAATTATATTCTTGTTTCCGTTTTCTAATTGTAAAAATCTTAGATCGAAATCATTTATATCGTTTCCTGATATACAATATTTTTCAAGCTCTGTGTTTGTTTTACTCTCTGTAGTATTGTTTTCTACTTCATTTTTTGGTCTTAAAAATACTATTGTTACTACAAGTGCAACTGCTACTAGTACTAAAATAATTAGTGTAATTATTGAGATTCTTTTTTTCTTTTTAGGCTTTTTCTCTTTTTTGCCTTCTTCTTTTTCCTCTTCTTGAGCTAGACTTTCACCAGTTCTTCTGACATCTGGTGTGTTTTCTTCTTGTTGATTAATTTCTTCCGGCATGTTATTTTCAAGCTCTTCAACTTGTTTTTCCTCGTCCATTAATCAATTCCTCCTTTTAAATAATATAATTCTACTAACTAGAATATCTCAGTAATATAATATCTAATATTTTAAAAATTTGCAATAAAAAAAATGACACTTTTTAATAGTGTCATTTTAATTTGCTTAGTTTTTATAAGTTTTGAATTATTGTAATTCAACAACAGCACCAGCAGCTTTAAGATCTTCAGCAAGTTTTTCAGCGTCAGCTTTTGGCATGTTTTCTTTAACTGTTTTAGGAGCTCCATCAACTAATTCTTTAGCTTCTTTTAGTCCTAGACCAGTAGCTTCTTTAACTACTTTGATAACTGCAATTTTAGTTGCACCAGCGTCTTTAAGTACAACGTTGAATTCAGTTTTTTCTTCAGCAGCTGCACCAGCAGCAGCTCCAGCACCAGCAGCAACAACAGCTGCAGCAGCACTTACTCCAAATTTTTCTTCGATTGCTTTAACTAAGTCAGCAAGTTCGATAACTGTTAATTTTTCAATTTCTTCTACTAATTTTTCAATTTTTTCCATTTTAAATTCCTCCTTAAAAATATATTATTTTTTATTTTTTACATTGAATAATTGAAATTAAGCATTTTCAGCTTGTTTTTCTCTTGCTTGATCAAGAACAACTGCAAGATTACGGATATTTCCAAGTAATGCAGAAGCAAGCATAGAGTATAATGTTTCTTTTGATGGTAGAGATGCAAGTTTTTTAACTTCAGCAACTTCAATTTTCTTTCCATCCATTACACCAGTTTTAATAGTGTAGAATTCATGATCTTTTGCAAAATCATTAACTACTTTAGCAGCGTTAACGTAATCTTCATATCCAATTACTACTGCAGTTGGTCCTTCAAGTTCTTCAAGACCTTCAATTCCAGCTTCTTTAGCTGCGTAAGAGATTGTAGAGTTTTTAACTACTACGTATTCATCTCCGTTTGCTCTAACTTGAGCTCTTAATTTAGTGTCGTCTTCAACAGTGATACCTCTGTATTCAGTTAAAACGATCATTTTTGCTTTTTTAAATTTTTCAGAAAGTTCTTCAACTTTTGCTTTCTTTTGACTTAATACTTTTTCGCTTGGCACTTTTTTGACACCTCCTTAAATTCAAAAAAAGTTCTTGCTAGACACTTACGAGATTTTTAAGTATCTAACAAGAACTTAAGTTCCGTTACCTATTAAAAACCTCGGTAAGATTTATGGTTAATTTACCACTTACTGTCTTGGGTTAATTTTGATTCCTGCTCCCATTGTTGTTGAGATAGCAATAGATTTTAAATATGTTCCTTTTGCTGCAGCAGGTTTAGCTTTAACAATTGCTCCTAGTAATGTTTCATAGTTTTGAAGTAATTTTTCAGCTCCAAATGAAACTTTACCAATTGGGCAGTGAATAATGTTAGTTTTGTCTAATCTATATTCGATTTTACCAGCTTTGATTTCTGATACTGCTTTTGTTACATCCATAGTAACTGTTCCAGATTTTGGGTTAGGCATTAAACCTTTAGGTCCAAGTAATCTAGCAACTTTACCAAGAGATGCCATCATATCTGGTGTAGCAACTACTACATCATAGTCGAACCAGTTTTCTCTTTGGATTTTTTCGATCATATCATCGTCACCAACGAAATCTGCTCCAGCTTCTCTTGCAGCGTCAGCTTTATCACCTTTAGCAAGTACTAAAACTTTTTTAGATTTACCAGTACCATTTGGTAGTACGATAACTCCTCTAACTTGTTGATCTGCTTGTTTAGAATCAACACCAAGTTTTACGTGCATTTCAACTGTTTCGTCGAATTTTGCTTTTGGCATGTTTAAAGCAAGTTCTATAGCGTCTTTAGCTTCGTATAGTTTTCCTGCTTCAACTAACTTGTTAGCTTCGTCCATTCTTTTACTCATTTCTTTTTCCCTCCTTTGGTATTAGCGAACTTTTAAGTTCTCCCACTTTTAGTCTTCAACGACGATCCCCATTGATCTAGCTGTACCTTTAACCATAGATACTGCAGATTCTAGTGATGATGCGTTAAGATCTGGCATTTTGATGTTTGCGATTTCTTCAACTTGTGCTCTTTTAACTGTAGCAACTTTTTCTCTGTTAGGTCTTCCTGAACCTTTTTGGATTTTAGCTGCTTGTTTTAGAAGAACAGCTGCTGGTGGAGTTTTTAGGATAAATTCGAATGATTTATCTTGATATACAGTTAAAACAACTGGGAATATCATTCCTCCGTTTTTAGCAGTTTTTTCGTTGAATTCTTTACAAAATTGCATAATGTTAATTCCAGTTGGTCCTAATGCTGGTCCTACTGGTGGTGCTGGATTGGCTTTACCAGCTTCAATTTGTAGTTTTACAACATGTGTTACTTTCTTTTCAGCCATCATTTTCACCTCCCTTAAAGCATAGGTTTATATATAATGTATATGTGAATATACTATATAACTATTTTTTTATATTTTTTGGATTTGGTTGAATTCCAAATCTACAGTTGTTTCTCTACCAAACATAGATACTTTAACTTTAACTCTCTTCTTATCTTTGAAGATTTCTTCGATAACAGCTGGATAGTTGTAGAATGGCTCTGTTGTAATTCTAACATTGTCTCCAACTTCGAAATCTAAATTAATTATATCCTCTATTCCTAGAGATTGCATATCTTTTTCTGTAAGTGGTAGAGGTTTATCTCCTACACCTACAAAGTTGAAAACTCCTTTAATGTTTTTGACAACGTACCAAGTTTCATCAGTCATTATCATTTTTACAAGAACATATCCAGGGAATACTTTCTTGATAGATGATTTTTGTTTACCATCTTTAATTTCAATTTCTTCTTCCATTGGAATGATGATTTCTTGAATCTTATCTTGTATGCCTTTATTTTCAACAATTTTTTCTAGAGTTGCTTTTACTTTATTCTCATAACCAGAATAAGTGTATACAACATACCAACGTGCTGATGAATCAGTTAATAATTCATTATCTTCCACAACATTCAACTCCTTCTCTAAAATTATTCGTTATAAATAAAAGAACATTTAATATTAGGCAGCAAAATGATTAGATATAAAAGTCCAGAATTTACCATCAGCAAATTCTAAAATCATATCAAAGCCTAATATAACAACTGCAAATACTACAACTAGTAGAATTACCATTGCTGTGTTTTTTAAAAGTTGTTCTTTTGTTGGCCATACTACTTTTTTTAATTCATTTTTTACGCCTTTAAAAAATCCTTTTGCCATTACAATTCACCCCTTAATTAAAACTATTTTGTTTCTTTATGTATTGTATGTTTTCCACAGAATTTACAATATTTTCTTTCTTCAATTCTGTCAGGATTGTTTCTTTTATTTTTTTGAGTTTCGTAATTTCTTTGTTTGCATTCTGTACATGCCATTGTAATATTTTCTCTCATTTATAAACACACCTCCATGCTTCTTTAACTCATGTATGCTTTGCTATTTTATCATAATTAGTACTTAAAGTCAACACAAAATGACTATTTTTATTAAAAAGTTTTATGTTTCCTAACTATGTTTTCCAAAAAATAAAAGACTCTTTACGAATCTTTTACTTTAATTACTAAGTATAATCATATTATACACTATTTTTATTACTTTTTCATTACTTTTTATTAAATTTCTTGATTTTTTTTGTAATTTTTTACTTTTTTAATTATTTTGCTTCTTTTTTATCTTTCTTTTTGCCTAAAACTATTGATCCAATAATTGCTACAAGTATTACTGCAATTATTGCAATAAGTCCTGGCCACCCAAAGAATGATACTAATTTGCTACCAAGTGACATTATAATTCCTGCAAGAACTACGCCACCCATAACAGCTGCAATACTTGTTTTAAAATCTAGATTTAGAAAACTAGCTGCTAGAGTTCCTGTCCAAGCACCAGTTCCAGGAATTGGAATTCCTACAAATAATAGTAATGCCCAAAATGTTCCTTTGTTACCAGCAGAAGCTTTTAGTTTATCTCCACCCTTTTGTCCTTTTTCTAAGCAAAAAGTAAAGAACTTACCTATTATCTTTTTATCTTTTCCCCATTCAAGTACTTTTCTTGCAAACATAAATATGAATGGTACTGGTATCATATTACATATAATACATAATGGATAATAAATGTATATATTTAAATCCATTGTTTCAGCAATTGGAATTGCTCCTCTTAATTCAACAATAGGTACCATACTAATGATAGCTATTATAATATACTTAATTAATATTGGTAAATTTGCCATTTTTCTCTCCTTTAACAAAAAGTATTATACAATATCTTTATATTTTTTTCAAATTTGCTATATTGTACCTTCTCTAACATTATAGAATAAATGTTGTTGTATAATACCACCATCTTTTCCAAAATGCTTGTCTGCATATTCTGCAATTTGCTTTTTAGTTGTTTTCTCATCGTTATTAAAATATAACCTTTTCATTATTCTTTCTACCCATACATCTATTGGAAATATTTCTTGTCTTCCACAAGAAAATAGCATAATGCAGTCGGCAACTTTAGGGCCTACTCCCATTATATTTAAAAGTTCTTTTCTAAGAATTGGTGTTTCTAGCTTATTTATTTCTTCCAAATTTAATGTTCCATCATTTATTCTTTTTACAGTATCATATATATATTTGTCTCTAAATCCTACGCCACAATCTCTGTACTCATCTACTGTTACATCTTTTAATTGTTTGGCTGTTGGAAATAAATAGTATTCCTGATTATCTAGACTAACTTTAGTTCCATATCTTCTAGATATCTCATTTACAGATTTAGATATTCTTGGAATATTGTTGTTTGCAGATATTATATATGATATTAAAGTCTCAAAGAAATCTTGGTTTAAATGTCTTAGTCCACTTGTATGTGAAACCGCCTCTTTAACTTTTTCATCTGAAAGAATAATCCTTTTTTCTATTGCTTCATAATCTTTATCTAAACCAAAGTATTTTCTTACTACTTCTTCTAAATTTTCTTCTTTGTTACTTATTATATATAATGTATTACCATCTTGTCTTACCTTTAGAACTCTATCTTTTATTACACCTATATATGTATTAGGTTCTATCTCTTTCCATCTGAAGCATTGACCACATTCGAGTGTATATTTTAAATTAAAGTAACTAACATCTAGTTTTAATTCTTTCATTTTTATTCACCTCTTATATAAAAAGTGTTATTTATGTATCTATCTATTATTTTCTTAGAAGATTCACATGTGTTTTTTGGTAAATTGTTCATATCTGCGAACAAATAATCTACATGTTCTTGTGTTTTACCTAAATCTATAATACCAGAATAGTTTTTAGCAATTGTTCCTACTGTTAAGTAATGTGCATATTCATTATGATCATTTAACATACAAACTACATTTATATCTTCTATATTTACATCTAAATTAGTTTCAGCTTTAGCTTTTCTTTTAGCTGCTTGTTCTATAGTTTCACCAAATTTAATTTTTCCTGCAGGAAGTGTATATTGTCCTTCATAATGCATATTACTATCTGCTAGTTTTTCATCATTATTTCTAAGTAGCAATAATACTTTTCCTTCATCATTTAAAAGTATTACTCCTACTCCTATTCCCATTATGTTTTCCATTTATTCACCTCAAATACTTTGAAAATTATATCATTTTTTGTCTAATCCTTCAATATAATTGCAATATAAAAGAAATGATTTTTATTTCTTTACATTATATTTTTTTTATTGTATAATGAAGTTGATTTTTAATTAATCCAGGGAGGATAAGTGATATACTATGGGTAAAGGATTTAAAATATTTGCAAGAATAGTAATTAATTGTTTATATAGAGTAAAAGAATATAACAAACCAGATTTAACTAATGGTCAATATATTCTTGCTCCAAACCACGTAAGTGATGCTGATGGTCCTGTTATGTGGACACGTAATGAAAACATACGTATTCTTGCTAAAAAAGAATGTTTCCAACACAAATGGATGGCAGCTTTATTAAACTTTGCAGATATTGTTAAAGTAGATAGAGATGCTCACAATGGTGTTGAACTTCTTGCAGCAATAGATTATTTTAAGGATGGGAAAAACAAATTATTTATGCTATTCCCTCAAGGAACAATTTCAGATTTAAATAAAAACAAAATAACAAGAATAAAATCTGGTGCATTCTTTGTTAGTGCTAAAGCTAATGTTCCTATTGTTCCAGTATTTTTGGAGCAACCAAGATTATTTAGACGTACAAGAGTTATTTATGGCAGACCATTTTATATGGAAGGTGCTGTTAAAGATGGAAAAGTAGACAAGAAAGCTTTAGAGCCATACAGACTTAGATGGCAAAAAGAAGTTTTAGAATTACAAGATAGTGCTACAAGTTATGAAAAGCGTCCAGTAAGAAAACTAAAACTTAAACCAAAACATCAAAACAATAACGAGTAGGATTTCTCCTACTCGCTTTTTATTATTAATTGTTATTTATTACTTTATTGATATTTAGTAATGTCTTCTATTCTTGCGGCAAAATATGGAAGTTCTTTTCCTTCTTCTCTTAAGAATAAAGCAAACGTATCATCTAGATAGAAATATCTTGGTTTTGGTTTTGCACCTGGATCTATTGCTAGTCCATCTTTAACATCTATTGCTGCTTCACTCTTTACTTTTCCACCTTTTTCATCAATTTCAAATTGGATAGTTTGAAGTGCTTTTGCAATTTCTAAAACATCTCCATCTGCTGTAGGAAACATTTTTCCTGCAAGTTCAATATAATCTTTTTTTACATTGAATTTTAGTTTTGGAGCTTTAAAGAAGTCTTCTTCTTCCATATATGAACTTCCTACTCTATTTTCTGTCTTTTTATTCATATTATTATATATTTCATTAAATGTATTGCCTTCTGGAGATTTTACCATTATAACTTCATCATGATTTTTAGTTTTTAATACAACAGCAAAATCATCTTTTGAATTATAATATAATACTCTAATATTTTCTTTTAATTCTTCGTTTGATTTATTATCTATTCCAAAATACTCTACATCTTTATACTTACCAAAATTTCCATTATCTAAAGTATCAAATTTATATAAATATTCAAATTCTCTATAAAGCATAGTATAGAAGAAATATCTTTTTGGATCTGAAGCAGTTGTTGCTTCTTCAGACCAATCAAAATCATTTAATATATCACTTGTTTGGTTAAATTTTTCTTTGATTCCTTTTTCTATTTCTGCTTTTAGAGATGGTGATTTAGGTCCATATATCTTATAATAGTATTCATCTGAAAGCATATCTTCAGTAAAGCTTTCTTTATTTAAGTTGTCTGCAATAATTGGTTGAGGTGACATTTTAATATCTTGTTTTACAAGTTCGTTTTTCAAGTCATTCCATACTAGTTGAAAGGTTGCACACCAACTTGTATCAGACATTATAGTGTCATCCATTGTTGGTACCACTTCAATTTTATCACTAAAGTCTACTCTAGATATATCTGGTACTTCTGGATTTTCAGGCTCTTTTTTTCTGTTTAATAACGCAACAACTAAAAAAACTATAGCTATTAACACTACTAGAGTTATAGCAACAATTATTATTTCCTTTTTACTCATATATAACACTTCCTTTTATATAAAAAGTTTATCATTAAACTTCAATTTTTTCAATTTATTTATAATTATATTATAATCTTCTTGCTCCATTTTGCTTTTATGACAACTATAGCTTGCAAAATTGTTCATTTTATGTTATAATAATATTGTAGTAATTCAATTAGTCTATTCGCGTTTTACTACCAAGAGTAATTAAATTTGCTCAAAGGAATAATGAAGAGCCTTTAAGAATCTCCTCATGAATAGCAAACATACAAAGAAATTTGTATTAGTTTAGCTGTTTATGAGGAGGTTCTTTTTTTATACTAATACAAAAATTTGTAAAGAAAAAAATAAATAAGGAGAAATAAAAAATGAAATTATTCAAAGAAGTATTAAAAGAAAACTTAAAAATGATTCTATTTTATGTATTAATTGGAATAGCAATAAACTTTCTAGATTTATATGCTGTTACATACTACCAAAAAATACTAGATGCTTACCAATTTCACATGCTTACAATTGCTCCACTACTAATTTATGGTGTGTTGCTTATAGTATCTACAATACTTGGTTACATAGAAAACTATCCTGAGCAACAAGTAAAAAACAAACTATATTTAGATTTCAAACTTGCAGCATTAAGAAAGATGAAAACAATAGATTATCTAAAATACCAAGAACTTGGAACTGGTCTTCTTACCCAAAGAGTTGAAGATGGAGCTACAGCTTCAACTTCTGTAATGATAGACTTCTACTTAAAAATTGCAAGATGGCTACTTCCTACTGCAGCATTTTCACTATTTTTCATTTACAATGTAGAGAAAAAGCTAGTGTTATTTGTTCTTTTAGGTTATGTAGTTGTAATCTTAATATCTAATTTAATTCTTAAAAAGCTTTATGCGTTAAAAGAAAAAATACTTGTAAACCAAGAAACATTAAACAGACATTTAGTTCGTGGTTTCATGGAACTTGTAGTTTTCAGAACAAACAAGAAGTATGACACAGAAATACAAATAACAAAAGATGGAATAAAAAACATAACAGATGCAAAAACAAAAATAAAACTTGTACACGAAATGTTCTTTTCTATTTTTTCACTAATAGTTAATGTATTAAAAGTGTTAGTTTTGGGATACGCCGTAATTCATTCAAATTTAACTGTTGGTGCAATAGTTACAGTTTTATCTCTACTTGGAAAAGCATATGAACCAATTGCAATTTTCAATGTTGAATATGTGGATTACAAATTAAACAAAGTAACTGTTAAAAGATATTTATCTCTTTTAGATGAAAAAGATGATGAAGCTCTACTTGAAGGAAAAAGAACCTCTTCTCTTCATGGAGACTTATTACTAGAAAATGTATCTTTTTCTTATGGAAAAAGATATGTAATTGAAAATCTAAATCTAAAAATACCACAAAGTTCATCTGTTGCTCTTGTTGGTCAAACTGGATCTGGGAAGTCTACAATAATAAAGATGATAATGGGACTTTTAAAATATGAAAAAGGCCATGTAAAAATTGGTCAAAGTGAATTAAAAGATTTAGATTTAAACTCATATTATGATCATGTGTCTTACGTTTCACAAGAGGCTCCAATATTTGATGGAACACTTCGTGAAAATCTTGTTTTTGACAAACAAGTAGATGATGAAAAAATAATCGAAGTGTTACGTCTTGTACACCTTGAAAAATTCTATGAAAAGCTTGAATTAGGTCTTGACACTGAACTTGGTGAAAAAGGTGTAAAAATGAGTGGCGGTGAACGTCAAAGAGTGGCTTTAGCAAGACTTTTCTTTGAAGACTCTTCTATTGTTATACTAGATGAAGCAACAAGTGCAATGGACAATCTAACAGAAAAAGCTGTAATGAAAAACATACTAGAAAGACTTCACAACAAAACACTAATAATAATTGCTCATCGTTTAGAAACAATAAAAGATGTTGATGAAATTTACTGTTTAAATGATGGAAAGATTGTTGAATCTGGAAATTATGAATCATTATTAAGAAAAAAAGGCTATTTTGCAAAACTTTACAAAATAGCAAAATAACAAAAAGAGTAGTACTTTGTTGTACTACTCTTCTTTTCGTTACTGATTAAAATATGCCCATTAAAAATGGGCAAAAAAAAATTGGAGCGATTAAGCAACAACTTACGAACCATAACGCTCTCTTTCTATAAACATTATATAGTATATATTTTTCATTATCAATAGTTTTAATGAATATTATTGATGTTATTCAACACTCTTTTATGATATTCTGGATCTTCTTCTAATGCATCACATATAAACCTTTGAGAGTAATAGTGAGAAAATTTTTCATAATTGTAGTATTTTGAATCTGTCCATGAGATTAAAAATATCTTTTTTATATTTTTTTCATTTAAAAGATTATTTAATACTTTCTCTAAACTATTATTTCTAAGACAAGCATCTAAAGGATACAATATAGCATAATCAAAATTAATATCTGTTTGGTACCATGTTCGTTCTGTGTTAAAAGAGTCTACTTGATAATAATTTTTAGAAATTTTGAAAGTTTCTCCAGATTTAATCTTCTTTTTTAAATATCCAGTCCATCCTAAAAATGATTCATCATATATATTAGACATAGAATTTGTTCTAAACAAAATTTTGGATTTAGGGCAATATTTATTAAGTATTGCTATAACCGTTTTATGTTTTTCATATTGATTAGTCCCAGTAATTAAAACTACTTTTTCATTATTTTCTAAAAAATTTAATATATTATTAATTAAACTATCTTTATTGTTCATTACTTTCCTCCCAAACTTTAATATTTACTTTTTCATTAACTTTTCCATCATAAACTATTGCAACACTATTTACTGCTCTGCTTAGTGCAACATAAATAGCGTTTTTTGTATTTATTTTTGATATATCATTTTTATTTTTTAAGTAGTTTTCTAAATCTTTTGTTGGATATATTAGAGTTCTATCATATGTACATCCTTTTGCCTCTTTATAATTCAAAAATTTAAAATTAATATCAACTTTTTTAGTCTTATTATATCTAAGTTGTATAGGACAATATTTTTCTAAATATATACTTACATCATTACTTCTTACAACAAATATGCCCTGATGTTGATTGTATGATTTTTCATTTGCTAGAAGATTATCATATTTTTTATAAAAATCGTTCATAAATTTTACAATATCTTTATGACATCTCCTGCATGTATTTAAAGTTGTGGTATCTATATAAAAATTTGATTGTTTACATTTATCTTTTATAAATTCATCTATATTTCCATTATTGTACTTTTTAAATTTTGAATCTACATGTGTGTCATAAACCTTTTGTCTTGGATCTCCAACTAAAAATAAGTTATTTTGATTTTCGGATATCTTTTTAACTATTTCTAAATCATACCCAACTAAATCTTGTACTTCATCAATATATATCGTATCAAAAATTTTTGATAATCTGTCAAATACGGAATTATTTGATGCTTCGTTAATTTTTAATACAAGTTTAGATAATTTATCAGAGAAAACATTTTTGTTATCATCAAAATAAAATTTATCAAAGTCTTCTTCTGAATAGCAAATTGGAATACCTTGTTTATTTATATATTTTATTCCTGATTTACCATTTACAAAATTTAAACCATTTACCTCTTTAATACCCAAATCTTTCTTATATGGATGAATTCCATGTTCTAATAAAAAGGAAAACCAAGTTTGTACTACAATATTATTTGGAATATAACCTTTTTTAGAAATTATTTGTTCTTCTATTTCTTTTCTACATTTAATTGTGTATGTTGTAATTAAAACTCTATTTTGTCGAGTTAAAGCCTTATTAATAATAAAAGTTGTTTTACCTGTTCCTGCTCCTGCAATTAAAAGATTATTATTCATTTATCGAATCCTCTATATATTTTGGAAATTTTATATCTTTAGTGGTATCAAAAATTTTTAACGCACATTCAGTTTTGTTGTTTACCATATAGTAAATTAATTCATCATCTGAAGATTTATTTGTTTCCAAAATTTCATTTAATATTTCTAAATTATTTACTCTTAGCATACATGGTTCTAATGTATCATAATTAAATGTTCCACCATTTTTTGATTTTAAATTTCCCTGTCCTATATGAGTTTCATTGTCATAACAAATTTTTATAAAATCTTTTTCATTTTTTCCTAGATAGTTTTCATATTTATTTTTTAATTGTTCTATATCGCCATCATTATCTGTTACTACAATAGTTTTCTTTTTTAAAAGAGTAGATATTTCTAAAAACCTTAAAAAAGTATTTCCAACAGAAATTACATCAATATCATTTTCTATAGGCAATATACCATTTTTGTTAAGATATGCTTTTTGCACTATTAGTTCATCAGCATCACCTTCAACTAATATTGCTTTTTTGCATAGTAGAAGTCTCAAAGTATCATATCCAGGCTTCTTTTCAAAAAAATTAATTGTTTCAGGTGTCAGTTTTGAAAATGAAGTGTTTTTGTTATCAGAGAGTAAAATTAAGTTTTTAATATTAAGTTTATTAGCAACAAAACTACTGTGTGTAGTTATAAATATTTGCTTTTCTTTATTTAATTTTGTTATTTCACTAATTAATTTATTCATTTTAGAATATGTTAAATGGTTTTCTGGTTCTTCAATTAAAATAATTGAAGATTTATCAGCTTTTCCACTTGTTAAAGACAATTCTATTTTTATTGCTGCTTGTGTTCCTTTACCAACAAAATCAAATGGAGTAGCATTTATTCTTGTTATTACAGATTTTTCCCAATCTGATTGATTCAATGATTCAGTATCTAGTTGTATGGTTGTATTCAATATATGAGCATTTTGGCTAAGTTTTTTATTAATGTTTGTCATAATTTCATCATTTATAAAGTTATCATTCATCTTTCTATACAATTGAGAAATACCTACCAATTCTTTTTCCTCTAAATTTTCTTCAATAATTCTGGAGATTTGTACATCATTATTATTTCTCATGAATGAATCAGTATCTATTAAAATTGATTTATAAGGGATAGTTCTACCTGTAACATCTTTACCAGCAGAATTAATCCATTCTATATCATAATATTCTATTGGTAGTGAATATGGGTTGCCAAGTGATTTATATATTTCGTAATCTTCGCAATATTTTGAAGCAAACTTTATTTTATAAGTTATGCATGCAACATTTTCATTATCTGAATTTTCTTTACCTAAGAGCATAGGGTCTGCATCTTGAAAATATAATTCAATACTACAATACGGCAATGGAGTATTAGCATCAGATTTTATATTGTCTAAATAATTTTTAATACAATCATTATTAAAGACATCTTGTGTTAGATTATTTTTCAGATATTTTCCACGAAAGAAACCAGTTAAACACAAATGTATTGCTTCTAATATAGTAGATTTACCAATATCATTCATTCCAACTAAAATATTTAATTGTGGATTACAAGATAATTCATAATCTTTAAAGCATTTAAAGTTATGTATTTTTATTTTACTAATATACATTTATATATCCTCGCTAAAATATATTTTTTAATAATTCCCAATTATCATTTTCCATGTCTTCTGTATACTCTGTATTACAAAAGTATAATTGCTCATTCTTATCGTAATCTCTAACAAATCCCCAATTGACATTATATCTCTTAGAATATTCTTTAAGTGCTTCAAATTTATTTTCTACTTTAATATCTATATTTTTAGATTTACCATCAGCATTTTCTCCACCTTTAGTTTCAATAATCCATATCTTATTATTTTTATCACATACAATAAAATCAGGATAGAAGTGCCATTTATGATTAACTGCATCAACATAAACTATTGAAAAATAATCACTTGATGATTCACCATTTTTATAGAACCATTTGATATTATCATTATTTTCACAGAAGAATTCAAACATTCTCTCACTTTTAGATTTTATTGTACTATTAGGGTAATTGATATATGCTGATTTTTCATATATAGTAGTATCTTTCATTTTAGGGTCATATTTTATATAATCCATTTGAGGTAAGTGCCAATCAATTTCTTTAAGTTCTTCAAATTTCATTTTCATTTGTCTTGCTTTTTGTGATACTGCTTCACTAAAATCTGATTTTAATAAATCAACATTATTAATAACGAAAGCATAAAATTCAGTTAATGTTAAATCTACAAACTTTTTAGTAAATAACTTTTGTTTCCAAAACATTCTTTCGAGCATTAATCTTGTTCTATCATAACGCATTCCAATTTTAGATGCTATTTCATTTATAGCATGTCTTAACTCAAAACCATTTTTATTTGTAGTAACAATAGATTCAACTTTAATCCTGTTAGCATTTTCTAATTCATCTGAATTAATTCTAACAATCTTATCTTGTACTATATAATTTTCAATAGTATCTTTAAAAATATAGCCATTTGCTTCTAATGTAGTCTTATTATCTTTCTTTTTAGAAGTTAATTTATATTTCTCTATATAAAAATTATGTAGTATATTAAAAGTTTCTCTTTCATCAAATCCATCAAAGTTATTATCGAAAGATAGTTTCTTTAATGTGAAGTTTTTATATTCATTTTTTAAAAATATAACCTTTGTATCATAAGCATTATTACCTAATTCTTGTTTAACTGATTCTTCATACTTTTCATCAAAAGTATAAAGGTAACAATTATCAAGCAAAACATTATCATAGTGATGTCCTTGTGGCATTCTTCTAATTCTTCCAATAGTTTGAGTTTCAAAATCTTCACTCATATTATCACGAAGTTTAACAAGTATTTTAGCACGAGGGCAATCCCAACCAGTTGATATTGCTTGTTTCATTATAAGTATTGCTTGTAGTGATTCATTATCTTCAATATTCTCTATATTTTCTTTTCTATCAGAAAGCCAAATTGCAAGATTTTGTTTAGTATAATCATAACCTTTTTCTTCTAGGGTAGTTTCAATCATTTTTACTAAATCATCTGATTTACTTGGTACTTGAATAATAATTAAAGGATTAACTTGTACGCCTAATTTCATATATTCTTGTTTTATTGCTTTTCTTTTTTCTATTGCTAAATCTAGTAAATATTCATGTTCATTTGATAGAGTAGAGGCATTTGAAACATTTTCATTTATATATAACGCTCTTGTAATTAAACCAGAGTTAATAACATCTAATTCATCTATTTCAATATATTCTGCTTCTTTGTTAGTTTTAGTAGTTGCACTAACTCTAACAATGTAATCTGGATTCATATATTCAATAATACTTTCTGCTTTTACTGTTTTATTTAGATGTTCTTCATCAACTATAACAATAAACTTATAACCTGAGTTGTGAGCCTCGTGTATTCTTTCATATAGATTTTTTCTTTCTGCTTCTTTTAGGGCATTATTACCTTTTTTAGTGATAGTTTCCCAATTGATAAATGCAGTTGATTTTTCTTCAAATCCCTGTAATAAAACATCTTGTATAGTTTGTGTTTTATGATGAGGCAAGAATTTTAACATTTTCTTTCTACTTTGTTCTTCCAAATCTCCTTTACCTGGAGTTAGCCAAACAAATAAAGTGTTTTTATTTTCTTTAAAATATTCTTCAATATAAGAAAGTAATATTATAGTTTTACCTGATCCAGTAGGTGCTTGTACTAATACTTCTTTTTTAGTTCCAATACTAGTTGCATCTAATAATTTATTAACTGTATCTATTTGAAACTTTTTTAAACTAATTCCTTGCATTACATTACCTCCATAATTTCATCTTCAAAATAATATTCTGGTATTATATACACTTCAACGTTATTATTTTTAAATATATTTCTTGCATTTGCGTTAGTAGTATATCAGATGAAATATATAATTTTTCACATATATCTAATTCGTTTTGATTTTTACTAAATTTATCTAATTCATCTTCATCTAAATATACTCTTATTTTATTATCATCAATCTCAATACCATTTTCTAATTGAATAAGGTTTTTAATATTAATAAGCAAATTATTATGCAGATTTTCATTTTCGGTATTTATTCTTGGAATATAAGTGCACTTATAATATTTTAAATTTGTAATTAAAGGCTTATATTTTCCATATCCATCAATAACATTTTTGATTCTTTTATATGTAATTTCTTCACAAATATTATTTTCATTATTTGTGCATAAAATAAATTGTCTATTACCATTATCTTCATTATTTAATTCTAATACTGCTTGTGCAGTACTCCCAGAACCTGCAAAAAAATCAAGAATAATAGCATTTTTATTGGTATGATAATTTATTAATTCTTTTAACATCTTGACAGGTTTTTTACCACTATTAAATGGCATATTTCCTTCATGACGAATATTACCAAAATCAGCAGCAAAATTTATTGAATTTGCAATAGGAACCTCTCTAAAAGAACCATTTTGTGAATTAATTTCTTCGACTCGAGATAATGGCATACCGGAATACATTTTACATCTAGTAGAACCTTTTTTTTGAGGACCAACATAATATCTGTAACCTAATCCATCATCACCACGCCCAATTACTTTATATAAACATCCAAATCCGTCTATACTATAACGAGGCTCGATATATTTTCTAACAACTTGACCATATGACATTTTTGAATAAATTGTTCCAGATACCCATGTTTCTTTAAGTAAATTTATATTTGACTGTTCTTTTTTCTCAATTGTCCATTCACCAGGCTTAAATATTTTTAATTCTGTATTATCTTTATTTTTAATAGATATTCCATCTGAAATTTCTTTAATCTCATATATAAAACTAGCGTCTGTATATTCTTCTTTTGGTAAATTTATTTTAAATTGACTTGCATCTTTTGCATAAACTAAAACATATTCCATTACTGGTTTAACTGATTTACCATCTGCCAATGATTTTTCAGCATATCGTACTTGAATATGATGAATTGAAATTCTATTTATTTCATTAAAAATATCATCACATAGCAATTTTAATTGTGCAATTTCATTATCATCAATAGAAATTAATATTATTCCCTTATCACTAAGTAAATTTTTTGCTATTCTTAATCTTTTTTCCATAAAGGATAACCATTTAGAATGTTTATAACCATCTTCTTCGTCAACAATTTTATCATTATAAATAAAATCGTTGCTTCCAGTATTATAAGGTGGATCAATATATATAACATCTATTTTTTCCTTATGAGTTTTTTCTAAAAGATAAAGACTATGCAAATTATCTCCCTCTAATAAAAAATTAAATTTATCATCAGGATTAGAAATTATTTCTTTTTCTTTAACATCTTCAAAAGTAGGTATTTGCGTTTCTAACTCTTTATCAACGCGTTCCTCATGTTCTTCCCAAATTAGACCATATTTCTTTTTAGTAAGTTCATTTTCAATCATAGATAAGTTAGTAAGAGTTTGTTCATCGGTTATACCTTTCTTAATTTCACTAATTGTATTTAACATTTTATCTCTTCTAATTTTAGATAGGTTAGTTGTTTCCATTTTCATCTTCCTTTCTTTTGATTTCTACAATATCATTTAAATCGCATTTTAAAATATCACATATCTTTGCCAAAGTTTCTAGTGGTACTGATTCGTTTCTTCCCATTTTTGCCATCGCATTAGTGCTTACTTTTGCTTCCTTACAAAGTTCAGTTTTATTGATTTTTTTATCAATCATTAATTTCCATAATTTATTATAATCAAATATCATATTATACCTTCCATCCTAAGTTTTTTAGTACATAAATATTTTATCATTTATACTTTTATATATCAAGTAATCCTTGAAAATTTCAAGAATAATTTTTATATAAATTAAAAGAGCCAATTAAGGCTCTCATATAATAATCATTTATAAATATTTCCTTTTAATATT
>JAFWCU010000015.1 GCA_017534305.1 Clostridia bacterium | reverse complement strand
TTCAAATTTATATTTATTTGTTAATTTTTCATCTGTATACCATCCATTGAAATTAGCAATGCTTACTGTTGGTTCATCAATTGTTTCGCCCTCTAAAACATCTAATGTCTTATATGTTCTTCCATCTATTAAATAAACTACATGTTCATATAATTCACCTTTAGCATTTACTTTATTGATGTATGTTTTAGCAACATCTGTATTTTCTATTGTTAAAACTAATGTGTCAGAAATCATTTCTCCTGCACTTAGTTCTACACCTTCTAAGTTTCTATTATAAATAATACCGTTTTTTAATTCATAACCACTATTTAGTGATTCATCAAAGCTTAATCCCTCTGGAAGTTCATCTTTTACTGCTGCTATAATACCAGCTTTTTCTCCAGTATTTTGAACTGTTATTTTGTAATAAATTTTACCATGTAAGTCATTAACTTTCTTAACAGGTATATTAGCAAGTTTAACATCGTTATAAATATAATCTTTACTAGAACCTAGGTTACTTAATTCTACTTTAGTAATGTATTTGTTTGTTTCAATTTTGTATGGATATACTTTCTTAACAATTAAGTTAAGCATATTACCGTTTTCAATATAAATGTTATTTAATTCTAAATTTTCATAGTTTTCTTCATTAACTACTACTGAATATGTATCAGGAGTTATATCACTAAATGTATATTTTCCTTCTGAAGATGTATATGTTTCTTTTATTATGTCGTTGTTTTTCTTTAATGAGATTAATATATTTGGAACTATATTACCATCTTCATCAATTACTGAACCTATTAATGAAGAAGTATTAACAGTTACAGGTTTAACAGTTATATTTGTATAATCTACTCCAGTAGATTCTTTAATTCTAACTGTTGGTCTAACTTCATATCCATTAGGAGCATTTTCAATAATCATAGTAACTTTACTATTTATTGTTTGCCCAGATGGTAAATTAGAAATAGTTATTGTTATTTCTTTTCTGTTAGACGATAAAACAGAAGCAATATTATTTCCTGTTACTTCTTTGAATGATGCATATCTTTCGTTATCATCTAATTTAGCATTAATAATAACGTCTCTATCACCAGTATAATCAGATAATGTGTATGAAATATTATAATCTATTTCATCATATCCTTTTACCGTAATATTATTATCTTCACTAAGATCACTAATATTTGCACTTAGTTTAGTACTAATACTAGATAATGACGCATTATTAACTTTTACTAATCCTGCATATTTATCAATACTAGCTATCTTAATGATTGCAACTAATGCAATTAATAAAACTGCTATTAATGAAGCAGCTATAACCTTTCCTCTTTTTAACTTTTTCATATTAAACACCTACCATCTTGGATCTACTATCCTATTAAAATAATTATATCATGTTATCAATACTTTTTGTCATTTTTTTACTCTTTTTTAGCAACTTTTTTAATAGATTTTTTTATTATATGATATAATTACAATAGGTGATTATCATGGAAATAAGGCAATTAACAACCGAAGAATTTGACAACTTTGCCAAGAATTATCCATATAAAAATTTTTATCAAACTGCTGAGTATGGTACATTAATGGATAGACATGCCTTTAATGACTATTACCTTGGTCTTATTGATGATGCAAACAACCTAGTTGCTGCAACATTAATATTAGTTAATAGAGTTGTTATGGGATATAAATGGGGTTACTGTCCAAGAGGATACTTAATTGATTATAAAAATGAAGATTTAGTTAGAACATTTACTCAATTACTAACAGATTTCTTAAAGAAAAGAAACTTCATGTTTATTAAAATAGATCCTCAAATAATATACAAATCTCATGAAAATACAGGTGAAGTTAATGCTTTGGTAGATAACGAAATTATTTATAATACATTGTTAAACTGTGGATATCAACATAATGGTTTTAATTTAAACTTTGAAAACCTAAAACCTAGATGGAGTGCAGTTTTAACTTGTAAACCTGAAGATAAAATATTTAATTTATTTTCAAAAGAAATAAGAAACAAGATTAGAAAAGCTGATAATAGAGGCGTAGAAGTTATTAAAGGTGAACCTGAAAATATTAAAGAATTCTATAATCTTATCAGTTATAAAAATGAAAAAAGAAAATTAAATTATTATCTAGATATGTTTGAAATATTTGGTAAATCAGATATGTTTGATATATTCTTTGCAAGAATTAATACTTCTAAATATATAGAAAAAAGCAAAAATCTATATGAAAAAGAAGAAATTAGAAATAATGAATTAAATGAAGAATTAGAAGAAAACCTAGATAGTAATAATAAAAATAGTATTATTAAGAGAAAAATGAATTCTGATACATTACTTAATAACTATAAACAAAGTGTTATTAAATCTGCAGAGTTATTTAAGAATAATCCTGTGGGTATAGTTGTAGCAGCTTGTGCAGTAGTTAAATATAATGGTGAAATATTCTTCTTAATAGATGGTATTGATAATAATTATAGAGATTATTGTCCAAATCACTATATGAAATATATCTTAATGGATATGTATCATAATCAAGGATATAATAGATTTAACCTAAATGGTATTTCTGGAGACTTTACTAAAGGATCTAAATACTATGATTTAACTAGATTCAAACTTGGATTTGGTTGCCACGTAGAAGAATATCTAGGAGAATTTACTTTAGTAATAAACAAGAGCAAAACTAATAATTATAATAGAATTAACCCAATAATTGAATGGTTAAATACACCAGTGTTATAAACACTGGTTTTTTTATGCACAAAAAAAGTAGGTTTTAAACCTACTTTTAATTTACTTAATTATTAATTATTTAATAATCTTTGTAACTTTACCAGCACCAACTGTTCTACCACCTTCACGAATTGAGAACTCAGTTCCTTCTTCTAGAGCGATAGGAGCAATTAATTCAACTGTCATAGTTACGTTATCACCAGGCATTACCATTTCAGTTCCTTCTGGAAGAGTAACTTCACCAGTTACGTCTGTAGTTCTGAAATAGAATTGTGGACGATATTTTGTGAAGAATGGAGTATGTCTACCACCTTCATCCTTACTTAGAACATATACTTGACATTCGAAGTTTGTATGTGGAGTAACTGTTCCAGGTTTAGCTAAAACTTGTCCTCTTTCTACATCTTCTCTGTTGATACCACGTAGTAATACACCAGCGTTATCTCCAGCTTCAGCATAGTCTAATGATTTTCTAAACATTTCGATACCAGTTGCAACTGTTTTCTTAGTTTCTTTAAGACCAACGATTTCAACTTCTTCGTTAACGTTTAATCTTCCTCTTTCAACACGTCCTGTAACAACTGTTCCACGACCTGTAATAGTAAATACGTCTTCAATGCTCATTAAGAATGGCTTATCAACGTCTCTTGTTGGAGTTGGAATATATTCGTCAATAACATTCATTAATTCATTAATCTTTTCAACATATTTTGGATCTCCTTCAAGAGCTTTTAATGCTGAACCATATACGAATGGAGTGTTATCTCCGTCATATCCATATTTGTTTAATAATTCTCTAACGTCCATTTCAATTAATTCTAACATTTCTGGATCGTCAACCATATCACATTTGTTGATAAATACAACAATTCTTGGAACACCAACTTGGTGAGCAAGTAAGATATGTTCTCTTGTTTGAGCCATAGGACCATCAGTAGCAGCAATAACTAGGATAGCTCCATCCATTTGTGCAGCTCCAGTGATCATGTTTTTAACATAGTCAGCGTGTCCTGGGCAGTCTACGTGAGCATAGTGTCTTTTATCAGTACTATATTCAACGTGTGCAGTATTAATAGTAATACCACGTTCTCTTTCTTCTGGTGCTTTATCGATATTTTCGAATGCAACAGCTTCGTTACCATTCTTACCAGATAAACATTTAGTAATAGCAGCAGTTAATGTAGTTTTACCATGGTCAACGTGTCCGATAGTACCTATATTAACGTGTGGTTTAGAACGGTCAAATTTTTCTTTTGCCATTTTAAATTCCTCCTTTTTTAATGAACAAATATATTTTATCTAATTCTTGATTAAAAATCAAGTATTATACGTTTTTTTATTGTTGGTTTTTACCATTTTTCTTGATAATATCTTCAGTTATGTTTCTTGGAACTTCTTCATAATGATCAAATACCATTGTAAAGTTTCCTCTACCTTGAGTATTACTTCTTAAAGTAGTAACATAACCAAACATTTCTGATAGTGGAACCATAGCATCAATAGCTAAAGCATTTCCTCTAGATTCTTGACCCATTGGTTTACCACGTCTAGCAGTAATATCACCCATAACGTTACCTAAATATTCTTCAGGAACGATTACTTGTACTTTCATGATTGGTTCAAGAAGTACTGGGTTACATTTATTTTTAGCTTCTTTTAATGCAAGTGAAGCAGCAACTTTAAATGCCATTTCAGATGAGTCTACATCGTGGTATGAACCATCAAATAATGTAGCTTTAACGTCAATCATTGGATAACCAGCAAGAACACCAGTTTGCATAGCTTCTTGTAATCCCTTATCAGTTACTGGTATATATTCTCTTGGAACAACACCACCAACGATTTGATCAACGAATTCATATCCTTTTCCAGGATTTGGTTCAAATCTAACCCAAACATGTCCATATTGTCCACGTCCACCAGATTGTTTAATATACTTACCTTCACATTCAGCTGTCTTAGTAAGTGTTTCTCTATAAGCAACTTGTGGAGCACCAACGTTACATTCTACGTTAAATTCTCTCTTCATTCTATCAACGATGATATCTAAGTGTAATTCACCCATACCAGCGATAATAGTTTGTCCAGTTTCAGTATTAGTTGAAGCTCTAAATGTTGGATCTTCTTCAGCTAATTTTTGAAGTGCAATTCCCATTTTTTCTTGATCTGCTTTAGATTTTGGTTCAACAGTTAATTCAATAACTGGTTCTGGGAATTCCATAGATTCAAGAATACATGGTTTCTTTTCATCACATAATGTGTTACCAGTTGTAGTATTCTTTAAACCAACAGCAGCAGCAATATCACCTGTATAAACATCAGATATTTCAGTTCTGTTGTTAGCATGCATTTGTAGGATTCTTCCTACTCTTTCTTTAACATCTTTTGTTGAGTTTAATACATATGAACCACTTGATAAGTGTCCAGAGTATACTCTGAAGAATGTTAATTTACCAACGAATGGATCAGTCATAACTTTAAATGCTAATGCTGAGAATGGTTCATCATCTGATGGATGACGTACTATTTCATTACCATTTAAATCAGTTCCTTTAATAGATTCAACATCTGTAGGAGCTGGTAAATAATCTATAACTGCATCGATTAATGGTTTAACACCCATATTACCTAATGCATCTGAACATAAAACTGGGAAAAATTCTGCAGCTAAAGTTCCTTTTCTGATACATTTTTTAATATCTTCAACAGAAAGTTCATTACCTTCTAAATATTTTTCCATAACTTCATCATCAAATTCAGCTACAGCATCAATTAATTCTGCTCTTTTTTGTTCAACTAAATCTTTTAAGTCAGCTGGAATTTCAATTTCAGTAGCATTTTCTTCTTGTTTACCATCAAAATGATATGCTTTTCTTTCTATTATATCAATTAAACCATTAAATTCTGAACCAGAACCAATTGGCCATTCAATTGGTTTAGCATTTACGCCTAAACGATCTTTAATTGATTTTAAACTATATTCAAAGTCAGCTCCCATTTTACCCATTTTGTTACAACAAATTAAACGAGGAACTTTGAATTCAGAAGCTTGTCTCCAAACTGTTTCAGTTTGAGGTTCAACTCCTGCTTGAGCATCTAATAATGCAACAGCACCATCTAATACTCTTAATGATCTTGATACTTCAACAGTAAAGTCTACGTGTCCTGGAGTATCAATGATATTTAATCTATAACCTTTCCAAAATGCAGTAGTTGCTGCAGATGTAATAGTTATACCTCTTTCTTGTTCTTGTTTCATCCAGTCCATTTGAGAAGCACCATCATGTGTTTCACCAATTTTGTGGATTTTATGTGTATGGAATAATATACGCTCAGTAGTAGTAGTTTTACCAGCATCGATGTGTGCCATTATTCCAAAGTTTCTTGTTTTTTCTAAAGAATATTCACGAGCCATATTTTTATTCCTTTCCTACCATCTATAATGAGCAAATGCTTTATTAGCTTCTGCCATCTTATGTACGTCTTCTTTTTTCTTAAATGCTGCACCAGCTTCTTGTGCTGCATCCATAATTTCGTTAGCTAGCTTTTCAGCCATAGATTTACCACCTCTAGCTCTAGCAGCTGTAACTAACCATCTAAGTGCAAGTGTTTGTCCTCTTGAAGCACTAACTTCGATAGGAACTTGTACATTAGATCCACCAACTCTTCTTGCTTTAACTTCAAGAACTGGTGTTATATTTTCCATTGCTTTTGTAAATACATCAAGTGGATTTTGGTTTTGTTTTTCTTGAATCATATCAAAAGCACTATATACTATTTTTTGAGCTTTTCCTCTTTTACCGTCAAGCATAATTCTGTTTACTAATTTAGTAACAACTTTTGAATTATACACTGGATCAGCTAAAACATCTCTTGAAAATGAATGTCTTTTTCTCATATTTATCTCCTTTCAAATTATTTTTTTGCTTTTTTAGCACCGTATTTAGAACGGCCTTGTTTTCTGTCTTGTACACCAGCAGTATCTAATGTACCTCTTACAATGTGATAACGAACTCCGATTAAGTCCTTAACTCTTCCTCCACGTACTAGTACAACGCTGTGTTCTTGTAAGTTATGTCCTTCACCAGGAATATAAGCATTGATTTCTTTACCATTGCTTAATTTAACCCTAGCATATTTTCTTAATGCTGAGTTTGGTTTCTTAGGTGTTGTAACACCAACTCTTGTACATACTCCACGTTTTTGAGGAGAAGATAAATTTCTAGTTTTCTTTGTTAAACTGTTTAATCTAACATTTAAAACTGGAGATTTACTCTTTTTAGTTTTACTCTTTCTTTTGCTTCTAACTAATTGATTAATTGTAGGCATTTTTATTACTCCTTTCTTTACACACATCCTTGTGTTCCAAATTATGATATAAATTAAAGATTTGTTTAAAACAAATCCTTTTTTTAATCAGCA
>JAFWCU010000014.1 GCA_017534305.1 Clostridia bacterium | reverse complement strand
TTCCTTGTGCATCTGCTTCTAATGTTACTTCAGCATCTTCTACATTTGCCTTTTCACCGTTAGCTAATAATGTTACAGTTACTGATTTTGGTTGTACACCATCTTCAATATCGTCCCATATTTTTTCTACTTTTACATTTACTGTTTTATCAGTATTTTTTCTTGTATTTGTAATTTTATATCCTTCAGTCATACTTCCAGTAATTTCAGTATCGTAGTGATCTTTGATGTTATCTTTATCTGTATTTTCTTTTACTGTGTAAGTTGCTTCTTGACCTTCAATATATTTAGCTAATTCTTTCCATTCATATGCCCATTTTCCTTGTGCATCTGCTTGAAGAGTTACTTCAGCATCTGACACTGTTGCTTTTTCTCCGTTAGCTAATAATGTTACAGTTACTGATTTTGGTTGTACACCATCTTCAATATCGTCCCATATTTTTTCTACTTTTACATTTACTGTTTTATCTGTATTTTTTCTTGTATTTGTGATTGTATATCCTTCAGTCATATCTCCAGTAATAGAAGTATCATAGTGATCTTTGATGTTATCTTTATCTGTATTTTCTTTTACTGTGTAAGATACTTCTTTACCATTTACATATTTAGGTAGACCTTTAAATGTATATTTCCATTTACCGTTTTCGTCTACTTTAATTACTACAGGGTCTCCATATGCTTCTCCACCTGCTAGTAATTGTACTTCTACGCTTTCTGGTCTTACTCCATCTTCAACATCGTCCCAAATTTTTTCTACTGGAACATTTACAGTCTCAGGAACATCATTTTTGTTCTTATATTCAATTTGATAAGAAGTATTATTTTCTCCTATATGACCTGTGATAGTCTTAGAACTTTCAGTAATAGTTTTACTGTCTTTTTTTCCATTAAATCCTTCTGGAGTTGTAATACTTTCTAATGAATAATTAGTTGTATTTCCTTCAACTACACTAAAGTCTGTATTAGATACTAAGTTTGTGAAACGCAAGTTGTCTCCATCTTTTAATTTAACTACTAAATCTGTTCCATTAGGTGCATGGTAATAATATTCACCTGTTTTTGGATCTTTATATTCTGTCCAATCATTTGGTGTTGGAGTTAATCTTGTATTTCCATCTTTACCATATACAGAGAACCATAGATAATCATTATAATTTTCTGTATCTGTACTTGGAAGTGTTTGTCCTTTTTCATCTTTTTGAGTTACATTGATTGTAAATTCAAATGTGTCATTTGGATTAGCATTTTCTCCATTTACAACTTTTTTAATATTAAGGTTACTTCTACGATGATTTTTTGCTTTTATAGATGGACTAGTTCCAGCATCTTTATAAATTTTACCGTTTGCTAATTTATAATATCCATCATAATAGTCTTTATCACCCATTTTAGCTTGAATCTCACTTGAGTCTTCTACAAGAATTAGTTTCTTTAATTCTCCATTTATTAACATTGGGTGAACTGTTTCAGTTTCTAGTTCCCAGTTATATGCTTCAGAACCTAATTCTGAAAATCTATAATCATGTCCATTGTCTAAAATTTGTAATTTTCCATCATCTGATAATCTTGCTAAACCAGT
>JAFWCU010000013.1 GCA_017534305.1 Clostridia bacterium | reverse complement strand
AAGCTTGTATATCTGAAATAAATATATACATAATATACTTTCCTGATTCCTGCATAGCCACTCTATTTCGCAGTGATCCTACATAATGGCCTAAGTGTAATTTACCTGTTGGTCTATCCCCTGTTAATACTATTTGTTTTTCTTCCGTTTTTTTCATTTTGTTCTCCATTCTCTACTTTATTCTTCCTTTTTTTTCTAAATTATTATAATAGGCTAAATACTCAGCAATATCATACTCGTTTTCGATTTTCTTAAAATTGAAATATATATCATTATCACAAATTTTAGATTTTTCTAACGCATCTTCATAGACTCTAACAAGCATATCTACCAAGAATTTAATATTTTCTTTTCTCAAGTCTACCCATCCTATTTTGGCCCACTTATTGATATTTTTTTCATTTACAGTACTTTCATCATTAACACTAGGGTACAGTGAATAATCACCAACATAAAAATTATAATTATAATCCAATATAGGAATCCCAAGAGAAATGCTTTCTTCAATAATAGCCTTATTTAATTGTTGATTTGTCTTTTCAACAATTTTATCTATCTTTGCTTTTTTTAAATCATCTAAAGTTGAATAAGCCATTTTTATAAGATATAATTCATATAATTTCTTAGACAATGTAACACCCAAATTACCTGTAGCAATTCCAAGTTTACATTTACATTTATCGAAGTTACGACTAATATCATATATCATCTCTCTACCAAGATACGTAGGATTTAGCATAGCATTATCTAACGCGACTAAAATATCATGACTAGACTTACCATTAATACAATCAACAACCTTATTAGCAACTTCCTCTTTTGTAATTCCTTCCATTTGACCAATAGCAGTTAAAACATTCAACTCTAATTTAGAATACACATGATTTTCACCAGCTCTAACTACTGGAAATTCCAAATAATCTTCAGTTACCGCCTCATTATATTTTATCTTTTTTTGCTTTAACAAATTATATGATTTAGGAAGAATTCTTCTAAATAATAACCCTTTGTCCGTTTCTATTGGTTCATTTTTTACAGAATCATAGCCAACAAACGTCCCAGGAATAATCAAAGAAATATTATTGCCCATCGTATGAGCTAAATTCCACAACAACTGATGTAACACACCTGAAGCAGATATTTTCCCCATTAAAGCACTTGATAAATTCATTTTAGGATTATCTCCATGAGTATATGGCATATTTATTCCCATACCACCCAAACCAGTAGTTGAAACTTTAATATACTTTTTTACACCGTATGTTTCAATTCCATACTTCAAACTATATATAAAATTTATGAGTTTTGTAGTATAATCATCAACCATAATTTTTTCAGCACAATCTAACGGATTTTCTTTATAACACTTTAAACTATTTTCCGGATTATAAGCATTTCCCAAAACCGTTGCAGTATTAATTGCGTCAACAATTAAACTTGGCTTATATTTTTTTATCAATGTAGCAATTGTTGAACGTTCTAAAATAGATTGATTGATTTCACTATAAAAATAATTGATGATATTTTTGCTTTCATCATATAAATTTTTATTATTTAGATCTTTTAAATCATACGGCATAAAAATATTGCCATAACTTGAAATAAATTTTATTTTAGGGTAGATTGATGAATATTTTTTACACAACAAAGCACTTTCATTTTCTGTCAAATTATGAACTACAATTTTTTTAGGCCCACTCTGAACAATTTTATTTAAGATAGCTCTCCCTATTTGACCAGTGCCAATAAACAAAATACAATCATGCTTCATTTTTTTTATCTCCCTCATCATCAACATTAGTATAAACACTATGTCTAAGTTCCATATCCTCAAAGTATTCAACACCAATTGCTCTTCTAACACGTTTCAAAACCTCTGCCGCTTTTTGTCTTGCAACTTTGCTTCCCTCTTCCAACATATCATAAACATAGTCAATGTGTTGTTCATAATAATGTCTTCTCTCTCTTATTGGCGCTAATGTTTCCTGTAATACATCATTTAAAAATTTCTTTACCTTTACATCACCTAAACCACCACGTCTATAATGTGTTTTTAGTTCATCCAAATTTTCATACTCAGGTAAATACTTTTTAAAATGTTCATCTGTACATAAAGCATCTAAATATTTAAACACAACATTATTTTCAACATCCCCTGGATCTTCTACTCTTAAATGATTTGGATCTGTATACATTCCCATTACTTTTCTTCGAATCACTTCTGGTTCATCAGATAAATATATACAGTTTTCTAAAGACTTACTCATTTTAGCCTTTCCATCTGTTCCTGGTAATCTCTTACATACATCATTATCAGGTGTTATTAAATGTGGTTCTACAAGTGTCTCTCCATATATTAAATTAAATGCTCTTACAATTTCTCTATCTTGCTCTAGTATTGGTTCTTGATCTTCTCCTCCTGGAACAAGCTCAGCATCAAATGCGGTTATATCTGCTGCCTGACTTATTGGATATGTTAAAAATCCTACAGGAACACTTTTTTCAAATCCTCTTTCTTTAATTTCTGTTTTTATAGTTGGATTTCTTTGCAGCCTAGATAATGTAACAAGATTCATATAATATATTGTTAGTTCTGCCAACTCTGGTATTTGTGATTGAACAAAAATAACACTCTTATTTGGATCAATTCCAACCGCTAAGTAATCTAATGCTACCTCTATTAAATTCCTTCTAATCTTTTCTGGTTCTCTCGCATTATCTGTTAAAGCTTGTATATCTGAAATAAATATATACATAATATACTTTCCTGATTCCTGCATAGCCACTCTATTTCGCAGTGATCCTACATAATGGCCTAAGTGTAATTTACCTGTTGGTCTATCCCCTGTTAATACTATTTGTTTTT
>JAFWCU010000012.1 GCA_017534305.1 Clostridia bacterium | reverse complement strand
GAGAGAGCTACTCTTTATTCAACGTGGAAATTATTCATAAGAGATATAACAAAAGTTCATATTTAAATATAAATAATTATAACAAACATAGAAGCAGAAAAATCTATGTGCACTTTTTGTGTACATAAATTTTTCTGCTTTTCTGTATATTAGGAAACTATAAAAAGTTTTTAGTAGCTACGCAGAGTTCAAAGTGAAAATAAAAGTTTTATTTTCGAAGGTAAGTAATACTCAAATGGAGGACGATGTTCTCTTCTTGCAAAATAATAGAATATTCGTAGCGAAGCAAAGCGTACTCCACAAACGAGATTCAAGATTTTTATTTTGAAAGAAAATTATGTTTAAATAGAAAACCGTGTTTCCCCATCACAAAATAACTTTGATAAAATATTTGTAGCGGAGCACTAAAGTGCTCCATAACCACCACCCAAAAAAACATAACTGCAAAAGCAATTATATATAAAAAATTAAATTATGGAGCACTTTAGTACTTCGCTACAAAAAATCAACCCCCTACCATACCCAATCTACCAAAAAACATTTAACCAAAAAAATAAACAAAAGAATAGGAGGTAAAAATAAAAAATGATAAAAGCAAACGAATATGAAAACGAACCAAGCAAAATATTATCTATACGAAAGCGAGGCATAATTTCAGTAGGAACACTGGTAATGGTGCTAATAGTATTCGCAATAGCTGGCGTAGTCGCATATTTTACCGACAGCGCAAGCATGAAAAATAAATTCACAGTAGAAATAGGTAACGTAGACATAACATTAACAGAAACCAGATTCGATTCAACCCAAACCATGGCAAACATACTGCCAGGCCAAGTAATAGAAAAGAACCCAGCAATAGAAAACGTAGGTGTAACCCCCGCGTATGTATATTTAAAAGTAACAGTGCCAAAAGAAGGCTACACAGATAGCAGTGGAAATACGGAAACAGGAATACCATTCTTTTCGTACTCTAAAGATAATAGCTGGACAGAGATGACAGCGTACAGGCAGGAAACAGATACCAGCGTAACGAAGGTGTACTATTACAATTCAATTTTACAACCACGTACAAGCACAACCGAGTTATTTCAAACGGTAACTGTGGCAAATTTTCCAAACTTTGATAGTTTGACAAATGAAACAGAGAATATTGAAATATATGCGTATGCAATAGAGTCAAACTTGCCAGAAGTGCAACCAGGGGAAAATGCGTTTATAGTAGCGTATGATACGTTTGTAGAGCAAAGTCCACGACCATTGGAAATTGGCGATAGGGTTGGATATTCTACAAGTTTGAATGGTGTAACTTTAAATAATTGGAAAGTGTTCTATATTGATGAAGATTATACGTATTTAATTTTAGACGGATATCTTCCAAATTCAGCTATAGATACTACAACGATGACTGGTTTGGTAAAAACTGGTACTTATGGAGTAAATGCAGAAAATAATAGAGGAGAATTGCTAACGGCAATAAATACCAAGTCAAATTGGGATAGCTTGCTAACAGGAACTATGAATGGAACTGAGGTAAGCGAAACTAGAACAGAAGATGTGTGGGCTGTAGGTTCACCTGATAGGGACTTGTTTGAAGATAGTTTGGAGGGAAAATATCCAAATGCAACTTCGGAATATGATGCAGATGATGGATTTGCTGGACACGTAGTGTATAATGATATTTTATACTTCCCATACAAGAGTGAAGTTGGAAGCTCGTATGGTTACTGGACGGGAACAGCTGGAGATAGTACGGATGATATTTGTGTAGTTGGTGCTAATTCAAAATTATTAAAACTTGCTTATAATGATGAGTCATTAGCATTACGTCCAATAATATGCTTGCCATCAAGCGTAGTAAGTAGAGATACACGTTCAGTAGAGGATGCAACTATAATGGTTGACGACATAGTAGTAGGAAACGAAAACATTGAATTAGAACAAGGCAGAGTAGCACAGATAAGAACAACAGGTGAAAATGTAAGGTATAGCTCATCAAATACAAGCGTTGCAACTGTTGATGAAAATGGGATTATCACCGTAAATTCAGAGGCAACTGCAGGTGCAACAACAACAATAACATTAGTTGGAAAACTTACAGGAGAAGTTAGAACATTTATAATACAAACGCCACTTCCCCCAACAATTATATTTAATAGCAACGGTGGAACAGGAACAATGGCAGACCAAGTTATAGCATCGGGAGAAACTGTAAATTTAACAACAAATACATTCACAAAAAGTGGATATACATTCTCTCATTGGAATACGAAAGCTGATGGATCTGGAAGAAGTTATAATGACAAACAACAGGTAACAGATGCAATATTTTCAAGTGGAACATCGTTGACATTGTATGCACAATGGTATGATTCATCACTAACTAAAGTAAAATACGCAGTTCAAATTTATGGAATAAATCAAGATGTAGGAGCAAATAACCAAACGCTAGGTTTAACATTTGGACCAGCAACTGGTACGAATAGTTATCAAAATAGCTATGTAACGCATGAATATGAAGAAACATCAGAGGGCAGTGGAGAATATTACGTGAAAATTGTAACACATACAGTAGCAGAAAATGGAACAGAAACAGTAAACGAAACTCCAGAATATTTAACAAACTCAAACAGTAATAGGGTAGTTAGAAGTACAGCCGAAAAAGAAGCGTATGACATTAATTTGCATGAAATGAGTTGGGCAGAAATAGAAGCAATAAGTGATAAGAGTGTGTTTAGAGATTGTATGTTGTGTGGAGATACGAAGAGTGTAAATTTAACTTTGAATAGCACAATAAGGTCTGGAACTGCACAAACGGCGTATGGAGATGGAGCTGGAATGTTGAGAGAAACAGTAAATCAATATTACAGAATGTGGAATCCAGCAAAAAGTAATTCTAATACAGCAAGAAACAATTCAGCAGTAGGAACAGGAGTAACGCTAGATAGTAATGAGCAAAGTAATGGCTCAAATGCAAGAAAAGCAGGTGCGTATAAAACTTCGCATATAAGAGCAACATTAATAGGCTCAAATGTATCAAATCCAACAATAGGATATGCAGGAAATGTAAATTTAACATCATCAAATTGTTTGTATAGTTGTATAGAAAGTGATTTACAAAATGTAATAACAGCAAAGAAAGTAAAATATGTAACTGGAACTTCAACAAGCAGCTACAATTCTAATAATACACCGCTAGTAGATTCGATATGGTTGTTCTCAAATAGAGAAATGTATGGTACAGGGCAATATTCTGGAAAGACAACAGAGGGAATAGGAGCAAGTGGAGTAGGATATAATAAATTTGGAGATACAGAGTCAAAATACTATATGGCATCTTATAACGATAGCAGTACTAACAACAGGAAGGCATATAATGAAGCTGGCTCTTCGTACGACTGGTGGCTTCGCTCGCCTAGACTTGACAGTTCGTACTTCATGAACGATGTTATGTCTATCGGCTTCACGGGAGGGGGAGTTGCTTCATGTGCTCCGTATGCTTTGGGGATAGGTTTCTGTATCAGGTAGTGGTGCGACCGTGAAGGTCGCATAGTTTAGCAAGTGGAAATCTTGCCGTGTGCCACGAATGTATTAATAGTATAAATACTATGTGAAGATACAAGTAATTGTATAAATGATGGTAGAAGACCTACCGAAAACGCCATGTAGGTGGAGTTTTCAAACCACCTTAAGGTGCTGTATTCAAAAGATATGGGACCTCGTCAAGTCTGGTGTGTGAATTTTTTAAAATTTTTTGATTTTGAGTAGCATAGTAAACATAATACTATGCTACTTATTTATTTTTTAATTCATTTACAATATTATCAATAAATGCTTCTACATCTATAGTTCTATCCTCTGTTATTGTTTTCAAAAAAGCTGACCTACAACAATTCATAATATCCATATAATCCCATCCTCTATTTTTGCAACTAGAATTTTTACACTTATTTTGTATATCATCCATATCAAAATCGAACTCATAAGCATATTCTTCAAGTATTTCATCAAGGTCATTAGCATTTAAATAAAAATCTAAAGCCCTACAAAATTCATCATCTTCAAGAGAATGCATATCAAAAATAGTCTGTCCAAATGCACAAATATTTGCTTCCAATATATTTTTTAGTTTCATTATTATTAACCTCTTTTTGTAAATTTCATTTATTATACATATTTTTTATTCAATTGTCAATGTGCCATGACGCCTATATCTCAAGGTGTTTAGTATATCTCTCTCCAAATAAATCTGTAAGTTGAGATCGAATAGTTTTCCATTTTTGAATTGGTTTATTCCATCTTTCTTTTAATTCTCTTACTCTTAAGAAAAGTATTTTGAATACAGAATTTTCATTAGGAAACGCTCCTTTTCCACGAGTTACTTTTCGCAATGCTGAATTTACTGATTCTACTGCATTTGAAGTATATATACATTTTCTAATTTCATCGGGCAACTCAAATAATGGCTCTAAATATTGCATAAAGTCCTCTACTTTTTTCACTATTCTTTTATGGTCTTTTTCATATTTATCTTTAAAATCTTTTAGATGTAAGCTAGCTTCTTCTAAACTAGTACTTATATAAATTTTTTTATAATCAGCAATTATATTTTTAGCCTCTTTTTTAGGGCATAAGCTATAAATATTGCGTACTAAATGAACTACACATCTTTGACTTTGAGTTCTCGGAAATACTCGCTCCAAAGAACCCTTAAATCCAGCTATTCCATCGCTAGACATATATAAAATATCTTCAACACCTCTTTCTTTTAAATCTTCGAAAACATTGTTCCAAAAACTGGCAGATTCTGTTCCATCTATCCACAAACCTAAAATATCTTTGTATCCTTCTGCATCTACACCAATTATAACATACACAGCTTTCTTTGAAGTGGTTAAGTCATCTTTTATGGGTACATATAAACAATCTGCATAAGTAAAAACATATAAAGGTTTTAGTTTTCTTTTTCTCCATTTTTCAGTTTCTTCATTTACTGCTGAAATTAGCATTGTGATTTGGTCTTTATTAATTTTTACACCATAAATTTCTTTTAGTGTTTTTTCAATATCTCTAACACTCATACCTTTTGCATAAAGGGCAATGCACTTGTCTTCAAACCCTGGTAATGTAGTTTGTCCTTTTTCTATTATTACAGGATTGAAAGTAGCGTTTCGGTCTCTAGGAGTCCTTATCTTTATATTACCATATTTAGTTTTAACATTTTTTGTTTTACAATATCCATTACGTATATTTGCATCTTTTTTTCCTTTAAGGTGAGTATATTTTGAATATTCTAAATGATTTTCTAATTCAGCATCTAAAAGTTTCTGCATTAGTGGTTGTAGTAGGCTATCTAAATAATCCTCCACATCTAAACTATTCTTTATTTTCCCTTCTTTGAATTGTTTTACTGCTTCATCTATTATTAAATCGTTTATGCTCTTAATTTCTTTATCTTCTTTCTTCATTTTGCTACTCCTTTAAATAAATTCGATGTCTGGATATATTTGAATTAAATCATTTAAAATCAACGTCCATTCTTTCTTTTGAAAAGATGTATATCCAAAATACTTATATTTACTATCGTCAAGTTGACTGTATATATCATCAAAACTATTTATATATTTTGTTTGATCAAATGTCAACCTTATTTTATCGTAATATTGAATATTTGCAGAGTGCTTAAAAAGAAGATTCCTGATATTTTGGCTATATTTGTATGTATTTTCCACATTATTCAAATATTTTTGTATCAAGTTTTTATGGATAACACTATTGTATTTTTCATTGAATATCTTAAATATCTTTTTATAGTCATCAAGCGTTTTTTGGGTGTACAGTTCCTTTATTTTACCAGCAATATTTTTAGAAGAGCGTTCTGAAATATACTTGTAAAACTTTGGATAGATAGATGTTAACGAATCTGTAAATGTGATACTGGGAAATGCTATTTTTGCAGTCCTCTTCATATTTTTATTATCATCTACCGATAAGAATAAAATATTTTTTACTCCTCGACTTTTTAGCCCTTCAAATACATCTAGCCAGAAATGACTATTATTAACTCTATCAGCATAAATATTTAATAAATGCCTTGCACCTTTTATATCAACTCCTATTAAGGTATAAATACTGTTTTTTTCAATAATATCAGCCTTTTTTATATTTATCTCATTTTTTATTGCATATACTACTATATAAGTTTCTTCTAATCTTTTCTTTGTTAATTCATTTAGTGTCAAATTTTCCATTTCAAAATACCTTCTTTCTGCACAAAAATATGATGTGCGATTTTTTTAATCCACACACCATATTATACACTATCAACCTCAAGCCATCCAATATAATATGGATATAGCTTGAGGTTGCACGTTACCGCTCAATCAAAATATATGCAAAAATTGTAATAATTTGACGAACGGTTTTCCTTGAAATATAAGGAAAATAGTAATATAATGTAACCATATAATTATATAAAATACACAAATGAATTAATTCATAAACAAGTTAAATAAAATTACTAATCTTAATAATTTTATTCAATTAACAAATCACGGCATATCTGCCAGTATTTCTAAATAAAATTTAATCAACATGTTGAAAAACAAATAAAAAAATGATACAATCAGGAGGATTATACTATATGGAAAATAAAAAGAAGTTAAGTGAAATAGACAAAGGGGAAGTAAGTGAAAAATTACTACTACCAACAAATGATGTAATCTTTCATTGCATATTTGGAACAATAGGCAACGAGCGAATAACAAAAGCATTTTTGGAGAAAATACTAAACAGAAAAGTTGATGAGTTAAACTTAGATTTAAACCTAAATTTAATTAGAGAATACTACGATAGCAAGTTAGGAGTGCTAGATATACGAGTAAAAGGTACAGACGGCACAAATTATAATATAGAAATGCAAAATTCATCGTACGATTTACTACCAGAAAGAATTTTGTCCTACTGGTCAAGGCTATATACAGGCGATTTAAAGAAGGGTGATAACTACGAGGCACTGGAAAAAACAATAGCTATTCTAATTGTGAATGACAAGATTACTAGGTTTAACCTTATAGAAAAATTTCATACAAAATGGAATATTCGAGAAGAAGATTATGCAGATGTAATATTAACGGATTACTTGGAAATTCACATTATAGAGCTTCCAAAGTATATACAAATGATAGGTGGTAATAGTAATGTTAAAAATATATGGCTCGATTTTATACTAGAGCCAGAAAGAAAGGAAGTGCAGGAAGGCATGGCGACTGATGAAGAGTTGGAAGTGCTAAAGGAAGCAAGGGAGAAGTGGAAAAAGGTAACATCAGATGAAAAAATTCGAGATATGGCTTTGCGTTGGGAGATGGCAGAATTAGATAAGAATACGATGATTAATGATGCTCGTAGGCAAGGAATTAAACAAGGAATTGAGCAAGGGATGGAACAAGGAATTAAACAAGGAATGGAGAAAGGAATTAATCAAGAACGCAAGGAAAATGCTAAGAAAATGTTAGAAAAAGGCATAAAAATTGAAGATATATCTGAAATAACTGGCTTAACAAAAGAGGAAATTGAGAGTTTATAATATAATGTACCCAAATGTTATTTGGAGCAAGATTAACTTTATAATTGTAATTGCACCCCAAGTGCACCCCCAATCAAAAAAAGCCACCCCAAATAGTAACAAACTATTTAGGGTGGCTTTTCACATTAAATCACAAGCCTTCAGGAAATTCCCATTGCGCTTAACCACTGAGGGTACTGTTCGAGCAGTTTTTCGTAAAGTTCGTCATCACTCAATTTTTCCAAATCCCTCACCTTAATGAAAGAAGTGTTATCTACTTTTCTGTCTTTGAGGTCATCAAGTTTCTTTAAATATCTGAAACTTCCAAGGCCTATTCCCACAAACTGGTAGAATATTTTGTAGTTAGACGATTTTCGTATGATGTCATTCGTAGCAAGCACGTCATTGTTTTCGCCATCGGTTATAAAAATGCCGAAGGCAGGTAATTCATTGCCGTCATTGTGATCCTTCAAGGTGGCATTCAGTACGGGAGCGTAGCTTGTTCCACCATTAGGAGAGTGTTCAGGCATTATAACTGTTGTAACGTACTCGTTATAGTTGCGAAGAGTAACGGGTTCTAATCTCGCATACGAGTTGTTAAAAACGTAACATTCAAGTTCTCCATTGTCGTCGAACCTGAGTGCTAAAGGCAGGAGCCTTGTTAAAGTGTTCTGAACAACTCCATTGCGGAAAAGATGGCTCATGGAACCAGATATGTCCAGAACAACGAACACACGTGCCTTGTGAGTGTTGAGGCGTATGCCTTTCTTCTTAAGGTTTATAATGTGCCGTTCAAGGCTATTTTCTGCCTTAATAAGTGTTAATTTACCGGATGACTGCTGATTGGTAGCACTAGATGTACTACCAGTGTTGCTGTTTTTCTTGCCGAAAATACTCATAAGTATTACCTCCTAGGCTAAAATATAGTGTTTTGCAACGGGAATATTGTATTACAAAAGTCGAAAAAAGTCAACAGTTATTCGGAAACATTTATACGACTACATAATAAGTTTACGCCACAGAAATTATTAATATACTATGTAAACTACTTGCATTGTAAAACACCAATGCTGTCAGCTTAAGAAATTCTAATATAAATAGTGCACAAACATAAAAAGTTCGATATAGTTACAGAAGAAATTCATGACAAAGAAATTCAATTTCTTTGCCATGAATTTTTCACAACAACACTTGATAAAAATTAGCAATTATAGTAAAATAAGACTATAGAAAAATATGAAAGTGAGGTTAACTTTGTATGAAAAAACTACCTTATGGAATAAGTGATTATGATTAATTTTTTATCGAAAGGAATGTGATATATCATGGATGAATTTATTGTAATAAAGGTCATGAACGAAGCAATGTTAAGATTAAAAAAGAGTAAAAATGAAGACTGCACTAAAAATACAACAATCAACGATTTTTTGAAAGACGAAGCGTTTTTCTTTAAAATAGATAAAAGAAGAGCATTAACAGTACTAGAAACTGTTGGTGTATCTAAAGACAAGCTAAATGAAACTTACGACAAGTTAACTAACATAAACGTATATAAAAAATTAATCAATAACGGAAAAATAAAACCAACCGACAATCTAGTAGTAAAGTATAATTAAAAGGAGGAACCCCTGGATGTGTAATGATGAATACATAAGGAATTTTTATAACGAGATAACCAATTATTTAGGTGGTAATTACAAAATAATACTAGAGCCACCAAGAGAAGCACTTTCTGAAAGCTGGATAGAATATGATACTGTTAAATGGGAAATGGAAGATTCAGTTAATAAACTTGTTTCTGAATTATTAAAAGATAATTCCAGTACGCTAGAAGAGAAAATTATGAAGGTATATGAGTTTATATGTTTAAATTATGTGTACGATGCAAACGTTTTATACTTTTTCAAAAGGGACGCAAGTGACCCTAACAACATTAAATACATTGCGGTTGACTGGTATGGACGTATTGTTGGACAGGACTGGATTGAAAAGAGAAAATTGCATAATAGAAGAATTTGCTATGAATTTTCAAGGTTCTATGCCAAGGCTATAAATACCCTAATAGATGGTAAAGAGGAATTAGAAGCAGTTATGATAGGCGATGTAGAAAATACTCACTACGTTGTTGGCCTTACTGGCAAGAATTACAGCATTATTTTAGATCAAGATGATTTTAATAGCATTAAGGATTTAACCCGATTAAAATTAGGCTTAACAATTAAAGGAATTCATATATTAAGAGATGAAACAGGAAATTTTACTAATGTGGTTAACAAATTTAACAGTAATAAGCCAACCGAACTTTCAGAGATTGAACAGGCAAAGGCTGATATTAGTAAAACAGGTATCATTCAATTTTTCAGCACAGCAATTACAACTATTAACAAATACAATATAGACCCACAAGGTTTTTTTGAATGTATACGAGCACTAATAGAAGAGCAAGGCTTTAAAATTGAAAAGATATGGAAAAAAGACGTACACAATGATGAAAGAAGGCATGAAAGATGCCTATATTTCGAATACGAAGGAAAAACGTATTTATTAGACAGCATAGATAAAACGCTAACTATGGTTAATATAGAAGATTTAGATAAAAATGTGTTTATATTAAACGCTCAAGATAATTTATATGACTATTATGGAGGTTAGATTATACTATTATTATAGAGGCTAGATTATATAATTTATTATGAATATTAAACTAAAAAAACGAAAATCATCTATATAAACGTTAGTATAGATACCGATGAATGGATTATTCCAGATGAATTATATCCATTTATTAAAAATACAGCACATAGTAATGATAGCACAGAGGAGAAGATTCTTAAAATTTATAAGAAGTTATGCGAGGATTATACCTACGATGATAATGTTCTAACGTATATAAAGAAAAATGCAGGTTTTATGCATTTATAGTACAAAAAATAATGCATACTCTTTTGGAAAAAGTAGCTTGTGAATAAAAGATAATTATGGCAATTGTAGAGAAAAGGTGAAAAATAATGGAAAGATATGAAGAGATTGAAAAAAGTATAATGACAACTTACAGAAAAAAAATATGGAGTAATTTTATAAAGGGTGTAAAGGAATTTGAAATGGTCCAAGAGGGAGATAAAATTGCAGTATGTATCTCTGGAGGTAAGGATTCAATGCTTCTTGCAAAATGTTTACAAGAGTTAAAGAAGCATAGACAAGTTAATTTTGAACTTGTCTTTTTGGTTATGGATCCTGGATATAATAAAATTAATAGGCAAAAAGTTATTGATAATGCTAAGTTATTAAATATTCCTATAACTATATTTGAAAGTAATATTTTTGAGGCAGTTGAAAAAATTGACGACCACCCTTGTTATGTATGCGCAAGAATGCGAAGAGGTTATTTATATAACAAAGCACAGGAAATGGGATGTAATAAAATTGCATTAGGACATCATTTTGATGATGTTATTGAAACCATTTTAATGGGAATGCTTTACGGGGCTCAAATGCAGACTATGATGCCAAAGTTACATAGTACATTTCACAAGGGTATGGAGCTTATACGACCATTATATTATGTGAAAGAAGCGGATATTATTAGGTGGAAAGATAGAAATAATTTACAGTTTATACAATGTGCATGTAAATTTACAGAACATTATACTACATGCGACAATAGCGATGGAAAGTCAAAAAGGGAAGAAATGAAGAAGTTAATTAAGCAATTAAGAGGTGTGTACGATAAGGTAGATATGAATATTTACAATAGCACAAAAAATGTTAATTTAAATACTATTATATCGTATGTGAAGGATGGAGAAAAACATCATTTTATGGATGATTATGAAGAAAGAGGGAAAAGAAAAAATGGAGTATAGGTTTACACCTGAAGGAGTATGTTCAAGTGAATTGATATTCGAAATAGAAGGGGATATTGTAAAGAATTTGAAGGTAGTGGGTGGTTGCCCTGGAAATACAGTGGGAATAGCTAAATTGGTTCAAAATAGGAAGATAGATGAAATAATTGAGTTGTTGAGTGGCATACAATGTGGCATTAGAGGGACGTCGTGCCCAGATCAGATTGCTAGGGCTTTAAGAGAATATTAGAGTCAATTGCAACTATCGGGTTTTTATGGTATAATAAGCAATAAACATATTACAAATAATATTCAAATTATGTATAAAAGGAGTAAAAAAGTGGAAAAAAAAGAATACAAATACAATGCATTTATAAGTTATAGACACAATGACTTAGACAAATTTGTTGCAGAAAACCTACATCGTTTAATAGAAACATATAAAATGCCAAAACCTGTTGTAGCAAAGTATAACATAACAGATAAAAATATAAGAAGAGTATTTAGAGACCAAGATGAATTACCTATATCATCAAACTTAGAAAATCCGATTATTGAAGCAATAAAACAATCTAAATTTTTAATTGTAATTTGTTCACCTAGGTTAAGAGAATCTATTTGGTGTAAAAGAGAAATTGAAAATTTTATTAAGTTTCATGGTAGAGCTAATATACTTTGCGTATTAGTTGAAGGTGAACCACAAGATTCATTTCCAGAAGAATTATTAAGCTATGAAGAAAAAACTGTTGATGAAAACGGTAAAGAAATTACTAAAATAGTCAAATGTGAGCCTTTAGCTATGGATGTAAGAGGAGCAGATAAAAAGGAAATATCTAATAATTTAAAAAGAGAGCTTATTAGAATAATTGCACCAATGTATAATTTAGATTATGATGATATAAAAAGAAGACATGAAGAACGCCAAATGCAAAAGAAAATAAAAGTATTTAGAACAATTGCTATTATAAGTATTATTTTCACAATATATAGTGGGGTTTTATTTTTCAAAATATACAAATCTTCTGAGCAGTTAAAATATGATCAAGCAATTAGTTTAGCAACTGCTTCTAAAGAATTATTAGAAAAAGATAATAGAAAAGAAGCCTTAGAAAAAGCTTATGAATCTGTAACCCAATATAATAATAACAAAATGCCAGTAACAAGTGAAGGAATTTATGAATTAACAGAAAGTTTAGGGGTTTACTACACATCTGATAATTATTATGCATTATCTAAACTAGACACTCTTGGAATTGTACAAAGTATAAAAACTGATTTAGATATGAAATACTTATTATCATACGATAGTTCTAGGGAATTTGTATTATGGAACTTAGAAACTGAAAAAAGAATTAAAACAATAACAGATGCCGAATTATCAATAACTGAATATAAATACACTTTTATAGGTAATAAAGGGTTTGCATATCAAAATATTAACAAAGAATTGGTTATAGTAGATTTAAATGGAAATGAAGTTAAAAAAATAAATCTTGGTTTCCCTGTAAGCAATATGTGTTCTAGTGCAAATGGCAAATATTTAGTAATAACAAACAAAAATAAGATTAGTGTTTACAATACAGATTCTTATGAACAAATATCAGAATATGAATTTGAAAGCAATATGGAGATTTTAAGCAATTTAGAATTTAATGAATCTGAAGAAAATATTGTATTTGCAATTCAAGATAAATCAATTGAAAAGCTTACAAATATTAATAATGAAATTGAGCTAATTGCATTTAATATATCTGATAAAAGTATAATGTCAAAAATCAAGTTAAATTCGTATGAAGTAAACAAAATAATATTTGATAAAGAAAATGTATATGTTTTATCAAATGGAGCAGAAAAACTTCGTACAGGTATGAATTTAATTTATTATAATTATAAAAACGGAAATGAAATTTTCAACAAACAATATGATAGTGCATATCCACTAGCACTAAACTTGAATTCAGATACTTTGCTTGTTTCTTCATGGGGTATTTCATATTTACTAGATGCCAAAACAGGAGAAGAAAGAGCTAAATTTGCTGTTGGAAGTAAAGTAGTTGATTCTTACGTAATCATAGGATCAAAGTACTATATGTTATTTACATCTAATGGAGAGGTACATGTTATAAATGCTGAAGTCAATGGATTAAATAATGAAGATAATAATGTTGTATATACTGGCCTATATAATTTTAATTTACCTCTTTATAATAAATTTTTAAATACTACTCGTGGAATTGTAGCTTTTGCAAATAATGATAACAAAATAATTATATATGGAAAATTGAAAAATGATGATATAAAAGAAATTACTTACACAGAAAGAAAATTTGACGTTATACTTTCATCAAATTTTGCTCCAATAATAGAGGAATATAACTTTAGCAAGAAAAACTTAATTGCTAATATATTCTATTCGGATGATAAAAAATTGCTATTTGTTTGTTATACTGATAATACAATGGAAATATATAATAACGAATCTAAAAAAATTCTTAATACAGTTAAAAACACAAAACAATGCAATATCTGGTTAGGAAAAACCGATGAGCAGTACCGAATCTGTATCCGTCAGAAAAGTACTTCTCATAGCCCTGTCTGTAAAAGGATACTTTTATACGGCCCTCCAGCG
>JAFWCU010000011.1 GCA_017534305.1 Clostridia bacterium | reverse complement strand
GTTCTTTTTTGTTAATAATTGTAAAGTAATAGCTTAATTATCTCTCATTCATTGAGAAATATATCTAGAAAATATATAATTATAATAGGAGAATAATATGAAACATACTAGAAGAAAGAGAAGATTTGATAATAGAAAATATAGAATCTTTGCAATTCTAGTTTTTGTGTTGTGTTTAACTGTTGGGTATTCTCTTTTAAGTACAGGATTAGGTATAAGTGGAAACTTAGTATTAAAAAAATATAAGGAGCCTATTATTCGTACTGTTTCATCCGAGTATGATACGACTGCTTTTCGAAGCTCTAGTTATATTTACTACATTAAAAATATTACATTGGATAATGAAATCAATCCTCCTGATAATGTGGTCGCATCATGGGATTATAGTGTTGCTCGTAATGGAAATGTAATGGCTTATTTAACTAGAAATTCAAATGATAATACCAAGTATGATTTATATATTCAAGGTGATGGACATTTATATGCAAATGAAAATAGCTCTTATTTGTTTTCTAAACTTTCTGGTGTTGACAATATTTATGGATTAGATAAACTTGATACTTCAAGGGTAAAAAATATGAGTTATATGTTTAAAGGATTTGGATCATCTGGAACTGTTGCATTAGATTTGGGTGATAATTTTGATACAAGCAATGTTACAAATATGTCTTATATGTTCAATGAAGCAGGATCTCATAATAGATCTTTTACATTGGATTTAGGATCAAAATTTGATACAAGCAAAGTAACAAATATGAAATATATGTTTAAGAATACAGGAATTTATTCTCAAGCTTTTACTATTAATCTAGGAGACAAATTTGATACAAGTAATGTAACTGATATGAGTTATATGTTTTATGAGCTTGGTGATGGTAGTTCTTTCTTAACGTTGGATTTAGGTGACAAATTTGATACTTCAAATGTAACAAATATGGAATATATGTTTCCATCTGCCGGTTATAGTTGTACAATTTTTACTCTAAATTTAGGAAATAAATTTGATACAAGTAATGTTACCAATATGGATCACATGTTTGATGTCACAGGACTTAAAAGTACTGTAATGACATTAGATTTGGGAGACAAATTTGATACTTCAAATGTAACTAATATGGATAGTATGTTTAATGCAGTTGGAAGGGATAGTACAGTTTTTACATTAGATTTAGGAGATAAATTTGATACTAGTAAAGTTACAAATATGAATATAATGTTCAGTTCTGTTGGTAAAAACAGTTCTTCATTTACTTTGGATTTAGGTGATAAGTTTGATACTTCAAATGTTACAAACATGAACAGTATGTTTTCTAATACTGGATATAAGAATTCTAATTTTACATTAGATTTAGGCGACAAATTTGATACAAGCAAAGTAACAAATATGAATGGAATGTTTTACAGTACGGGCTATAATAGTACAGTATTTACCTTAGATTTAGGAGACAAATTTGATACAAGAAATGTAACAACTATGAGTGACATGTTTCACAGTACGGGCTATAATAGTACAGTATTTACCTTAGATTTAGGAGATAAGTTTGATACAAGTAATGTTACTTATATGATAGATATGTTTAACTATGCAGGAAGAAGTAGTATGGTAATGACCTTAGATTTAGGAGATAATTTTGATACTAGTGAAGTAATAAGTACGTGTAGAATGTTTGAATCAACTGGATATAGTAGTCCAGTGTTTACTCTAGACTTAGGGAGTAAGTTTGATACAAGCAATGTCGCAAATATGGACTCTATGTTTAGTAGAATTGGATATAATAATACCTCTTTCACTTTAGATTTAGGCGATAAATTTGATACATCTTCTGTAACAGATATGAGTGGTATGTTTAATAAAACTGGGTATTTGAGTACTATATTTACTTTAGATTTAGGAGATAAGTTTGATACAAGTAGTGTATTATATACAAGATCAATGTTTAGTGAAACGGGCTATTCAAGTCCAGTGTTTACACTAGATTTAGGAAACAAATTTGATACAAGTAGTGTAAAAGGTATGGGTCGTATGTTTTATTTTGCAGGTTATGGTAATCCAAATTTTACTTTAGATTTGGGAGGCAAATTTGATACTTCAAATGTACAAGATATGGATTATATGTTTTATAATGCTGGTTGTAATAATCCAAATTTTGTGTTGGACTTAGGCGATAAATTTGATACAGGTAATGTTTTTACAATGGATTCAATGTTTAGTTCTACTGGATATGCTAATGATAATTTTGTGCTTGATATTTCTTTGTTTGATTTTAGTAGTGTAACGGATTATCAACATATGTTTTATATGTGGAAAACAACACAGAAGATATATGTAAAAGATAGTAGTGATCAAGCATGGATTATTAATAACAGTGGAAACTCTAATTTAACAACTTCAAATGTACTTATAAAAACATAAAAGAACCAATTGGTTCTTTTTTTGTTAATAATTGTAAAGTAATAGCTTAATTATCTCTCATTCATTGAGAAATATATCTAGAAAATATATAATTATAATAGGAGAATAATATGAAATATACTAGAAGAAAGCGTAGATTTGATAATAGAAAATATAGAATCTTTGCAATTCTAGTTTTTGTGTTGTCATTAACTGTTGGATATTCTCTACTTAGTACAGGACTTGGAATTACGGGTAATATTACTCTTTCAAAATATAAGGAACCAATAATTAGAACTACATCTTCATCAGATACAACAGCATTTAGAAATAGTACATATCGTGATAAAATAAAGACTATTACCTTGGATGATGAAATAAATGCACCTGATAATGTAGTTGCAAGTTGGGATATTGGTGTAGCACAGAATGGAAATGTAATAGCTTATATTACAACTAACCAAGATGATAATACAAAGTATGATTTGTATATACAAGGCGATGGGCATTTATATGCTAATGAGAATAGCTCATATTTATTCTACAATTTTTTATATGTGGATAATATAAATGGAATAGAAAAATTAGATATTTCAAAAGTAAAGAATATGAAAAGAATGTTTTCACTACTTGGATACAGTAGTCCAATATTTACGTTAGATTTAGGTAACAACTTTGATACTAGTAATGTAATTAATATGGCTGATATGTTTACAGGTACAGGGAGAAATAGTACAGTTTTCACTTTAAACTTAGGCAACAACTTTGATACAAGCAATGTAATTGATATGAGCGATTCAGAAATGAACAATAATGGTGGAACATATGGAGGAATATTTTGTGATACCGGTTATAAAAGCACAGTCTTCACACTAGATTTGGGAGACAAATTTGATACAAGTAATGTTACAGACATGACTAATCTTTTTCATGGAGCTGGTTATAGTAGTACAGTATTCACTTTGGATTTAGGAAATAAATTTGACACAAGTAATGTAACAAATATGTTTGGAATGTTTGATTCAGCTGGATATAAAAGCACAGTTTTCACATTAGATTTGGGAGACAAATTTGATACAAGCAATGTTATAGACATGGGAAGTATGTTTGAAAATGTTGGATATTACAATCAAAATTTCACATTAGATTTAGGGGATAAATTTGATACTGGAAATGTAACAAATATGAGAAATATGTTTAAAGGTGTTGGTGCTTCAAGTAGTATTTTTACTTTTTCTTTGGGAGACAAATTTGATACAAG
>JAFWCU010000010.1 GCA_017534305.1 Clostridia bacterium | reverse complement strand
TGTAATTATCATCTCTAGTTATTTCTATTGAAGATATTAATCTGTTTATTAATTCTTTTTGTGCTTTTCTATTTAAACTATCGAATAAATAAGTAAAGCTTAAGTTGTTTTTAAAGATAAAATCTCCATTATCTTCTTCATAATCTAACTTTTTTAGAAGTTCTACTGTGTATTCTTTAAAGTCATTATCTGGATCAAGAGTAGATTTCTTTTTAGTTAGTTTATCAATTTCTTTTTTAATAACATCATTTTTATGATTGATAGTTTCAACATCTAGGGTAGAACTTAAATATAAATCCACTAATCTTTTTTCTTGAAGTTTTAGTTTTTCAATGGCTTTTTCTATTTCTTTTACTTTTTTACTTTTAGTAGAACTACAAGTAATTATTTCATTAGAATTATCATACATAAACCTAGTTAATTCATTTAAAATTCTTTTTAATTTATTTTTAATTTTATCTGAATTATAGTGATAACCATAACCTTTACAATTAGAGTTTTTACATCTTAAATGGTAATAAATTTTAGTTTCATTTTTATACTTTTTAAATGATTCACTAGCAGCAAGTATTTCATTACATAATGGACATTTTACTAATCCTGCAAATAAATGGATATGCTCTCCATAGTTTGGATGTTTGTTCTTTTCTAAATTTGCTCTTGTCATGTTCCAAGTAGTCATATCAATAATCTGTTCACAGTAATCTTCAACTCTTAAAATATCTTGTGGCTTTCTTTTATACTTTCCATACTCAAATACACCAATATAAATTGAATTAGTAAGTATCTTATAAATTCTGTCTGCTTTCCATTTACCTTGTTTTAAATAGGCATTATTATCTTTCATAATGGTTGCAATATTTCTAGTAGAATGTCCTTTTTTACATAATTCAAATATATCTTTAACTACTTGTGCTTCAATTGGTTCTACTTCCAAATGACCAGTTTCTTTGTTCCTAGTATAACCATAAGGCGCTTTACTAGGGTGAATTTTTTCTAAAGCCATTTCTTCCATAGCACGTTTAGTTCTTGCTCCAATTTCTTTTCTTTCACGTTGACCAAACACTAAATTCATACCAAATATCATTTCACCATTAGCGGTAGATACATCATAAGGTTCAAGTATTAATTCAATCTTAACATCATGTTCTTCACAGTAATTAAGTAGCCAAAAACCATCATAATTATTTCTAGTTAATCTATCCACTTTAATAGCAATTAACTTATCAATTTTCTTTGATTTGATATCTTTTAATAATCTTTGCATTTCAGGTCTCATTAAATCTTTTCCAGAATGTCCGGCATCATTATAAACATCTACAATATCATAATCATTCTTTTCACAATATTCTTTTATCATTCTAAGCTGTGAATCAATAGAATAGCCATTATCTCTCTGGTCATCAGTAGATACTCTTACATAAACTCCACATCGCATAAATTTCCTCCTTTCCTTAAATTTTGAGAAATATTAAAATACCTCTCATATGTTTCCTCACTTAAACGCAAAAAGTATACCCTAAATTTTAAAATTTCTTAAAAAAGTTTCAATTTCTTTCAAATTGTACTTTTCTTTACGCTCTTTAATGTAAAATGGTTTGTTGCTAATTTCATTTACTTTATATTCAAGTATAGTAAGAGTAATAGGATATGTAATTAGATATTCAGTTGGTTCAATAAACTGTAAATTAGTATTTAGAAGAACTTTAACTTTTCCTTTTTTAGTTTTATAAGTAAAGTCTTTAATAAGTTCTAGTAGTTTAGGATTAGGTTTGAGTTCTTGGGTAGTTTTAAATTCAAGCATAAAAAATGTCCTCCTTTCTAGAAAGAGAACATTATCTTTATATTTGGTAGAACAAGCCTTGCCAAGCTTGACTACGGACAAAATAAAAACTTACGAACTTTAATTAGTCCGTAAGTTGTCTTCAAATGGAGCGGGTGATGAGAATCGGACTCACGTATTCAGCTTGGAAGGCTGACGTTCTACCATTGAACTACACCCGCAATCAACTTACATATATAATTATAATCATGTTTTATCATTTTGTCAATAAGTTTTTTAAATTTTTTTAACTTTTTATTAATAATATTATATTAAGATTAATAACATTTTATTCAATTATGTAAGCAAAAAAGGAAGATATTCTCTCCCTTTTTATTATTTTCCATTTTTTTCTTTACTACGTTTATCGTTTATTATTTGCATCTCTTTTGGAGTAATTAATGTGCAGTTATTCTCTTTTGCCCATTTAACACATCCTTTTAGCACTGTATTTAAGAATACTCTTGGAACTTTAACAAGCATTGCACATGCTTCATCTGTAAACTGTACTTCTGGATCAATTCTCTTTGCAGCATATTTTACTGAATCTAGTTCTACTCCCTTGTTTTCTGGAATAGGTTCAGCTATTGGCTTTCTAAATTTTGTATACCAGAAGTTTTTACTATCTCTGTATCCATAGTCTACTGGTACATTTGGAAAACTAGATGCTTTTACTCCATTTATGATGCTATCATAATATTTATCTTTCATTAATATATTATCTATTTTTAGTATGAAGTGAGCACCATATTGGCTTGTTATTCCGTTGAAATCATGATATGGATATCCTTCGTAATCTTCAAGTATTGGATCATCACCGGCATTATCTAATTCTTTTACCCATGAGCATTCAAATACTTGATATGCCTCTTTGACAATCTTTGGATATTTTCCTTCTTTATCTTCTCTTGCTCTTTTTCCATCTATTAATGTGTAAATGCAGTCTTTCATTTTTTCTTCTGTAGTTTCTCCTGGGAAGCCTAGTCTTACAGCTTCTTTAAAGAATTTTCTGTCATGTGTAATAAAGTTTAGTGCACATTTTCCACTTCTTAATATGTTTTTGCATGTGTTTGAACTATTTCTGCATTCTAATACCATTGCATAATATCCTTTCCCTGCAATATAGTATGGGAAGCAAAGTGAATATGAACCAATATTTGTTCTTCCGTTTTCATCTATTGTAGATATTTCAATTGTTGGCATTGGGAAAAAGCTTGATGTTTGGTAGAAATTATCTACAATTCTCATATTTTTAAATCCTTCTAATTCTTCCATATATAACACTCTCCTTATATTCATAATTATTATATACTAAAATATGAAAAAATAAAACAAGGTATGTACTTTTACATACATACCTTGTCAATTATTTGTTTATATTGTTCAACACATTCTCTTAAAGATTCAACTGTTACATGTTCATCTACTTCATGTGCTGTTACAGGACCAGGTCCAAGTATTATTTTTTTTGTATTACTCATAAAGCTTGCCTCTGTCATAAAGTTTGCAGTCTTTTTCTCTTCAATAAATTCTACAGTGTTATCAAAAGGTTTAATATCTACATCAGTGATAACATTTACTTCGTATTTGTCTGCTAATTCTTTTATTTTAGCTTTTATCATATCCATGTGTTTTTCTTCTAGAATTCTAAAATCTACATATCCATCACAGTTGTCTGATATTGAATTAATTCCACTTCCACCATTTATTAAACCTACATTAAAAGTAGTGTATGGTACTTCGAATTTGTCATTTCTATCCACTTTTATTACTCCATTGTAATAGTTTTCAAGTTCATATAAAAACTTAATCATAGCCGAATTTGCGCTTTTGCCTTTATCTGTTCTACTAGAGTGAATCTTTATTCCTTTAGTATTGAGTTTAAAAGCAAGTAATCCTTTACAGCCTGTTTCTCTTTCATTTGCTGTAGGTTCACCTACAACCATGTATTCTGGCCATTTTTCTCCTTCTTTTACAAAATCTTCTATTCCTTTAAATCCTATTTCTTCATCATAAGTAATATATACTCTAATACCGTTTTTTAGTTTAGTTAAATCTGTTTCTCTTAAAGCTTGAATAAAACATGCAATTCCACCTTTCATATCACATGTTCCAAGGCCATAAAGAGTATTTCCTTCTTGAGTTAATTCAAATGGATTAGTATGCCATCCATCAATAAAGTCTACTGTATCACTATGGCCTAAGAATCCTAGCCTTTGTGCATTGCCATATTTCATAACAAGCTTATTGCTATGATGCCAAGTTGTAAACCCCATTGATTGTAATGTAGCTTCAATGTAATTAAGAATTTCTACATTATCTTTGTCCTTGATTGTGTTAAATTTTACCAAGTCTTTTAATATGCTTATCTCATCCATTTCAATTCCCCCTTTATTTTGTCATATTATTTACTACCTCGTAAACTTCTTTCCAAGAGTTGACCCTATCTAGTGTTGTACATTTTCTATTGTATGGGTTGTCGTAAAGAAGAACAGGAATACCTTGTGCTTTTACTAGTGTACAATTGTTGATACTATCGTCTATTAGAAGGTCTAATTTTTCTTCAATGGCTACTGCAACTTTATTTCCTGCTGCTTCATGAAGAACAGTGTATGGCACGCCATTATCTTTTAAATATTTAACATTTTGTCCTGGCAATGCATGTGACCTTGCAGTAACAAGTATTATTTCATGACCATCATCTATTAGTTTTTGCATAGTATCTATTGCATCTTCTTTAATTTCAAATTCTGGTATCCATTTATGATAATTTGAAAATACATAGTCCATTAGTGGTGGTAGATCATCATATCCATGATAAATATCATCCCAATTTAAATTTTTAGATAATAGCTCGTTATAATCTTTGTTATAGTCTTTTGCGATTTTATCTAATACATATACAAATGATTCTGTAATAGTATCATCTATGTCTATTCCTATTCTCATTTTATTCCTCCTGGTAATTATATATTTTAAATGAAAGTATTCATATTTTCAATAAAAGAGTAAAAAAAAGCTCGAGAAAATCTCGAGTTAATTTGGCAGGGGCACTAGGAATCGAACCCAGCTCTGGAGTTTTGGAGACTCTTATTCTACCGATGAACTATGCCCCTAAGCGTTTCAACAATGTTATTGTAACATCTTTTAATTCAATTTTCAAGTGTTTTTTTATGTTTAATTAAATTTATTAAAAGATAGGGCTAAAAAATAGCCCTAGTCTTTTTTGTTTTTTGTTTTAAAACTCATAATACCAAATATAACAATTGATACTGCAAAAATTGCTATTATTACTAAATATGTGTAATCTACATTTTTAGCTTTTGTGTTTTCTATTATTTCATTAGTAGATTCACTTTCTATTTTTTCTCCAGTTACTAATAGTCTATGTGAATTAACTCCTTTAGGTGTGCATGTAACTAAAGTGACTAAGCACTTATCTTCTTCTATTTTTAAATTTTCAGTATCACTGGGTAATACTACTTTTGTTGCTATAACTTTGTAATTTGTTTTAATTCCTAAGTAGTCAATGCTAAAGTTGTCTCCTATTTCAAGTTTATCTAGATTATCAAAAATACTTGATAAAGTTATTCCACTATGCCCAACTATTACGCTATGTGTTCCCTGTTGGCCATTTGGATAAGATGTATCTTTTAGATGTACAACACCTTTTTCTAAATTGTTATTATCTAGACTATCAAACATTGGTAACATAATATCTATTTTGGGAATGCTAATACTTCCTACTGCTTCTTCTTTATTAAAAAAATCAAATTCACTACTATAATTTATATTATCTATTTCTTGATTAATTGTTACGATAGGATTATTATTAGCTAAATTATCATTATAATTATTTATGGTATTTTGATTATTATTAAGTTCTTCTCCATTTATATTAGTAATCTTGTCTTCATATTCAAATACTACACTACTTTGAATACTTTTAGTAATTAATCTAGCTATAATTGGAAATAACAAAAGTATTAATCCTATGGTAAATAATATTGCAGCAACCTTATTTCTCATTTTTACCACCTTTTTTTCTATTTCCGAAGATTTCTATTACTATAATAATTATTATTACAAGAATTATTATTACTATTTTAATTATATTATTCCTTAAGTATTTCAATAAGACATCAAAATTAGTATTGTCTCCTATTGTTTCTTCTTGAATTATTGATTTATCTGTATTATTTTCTACTACATTCTTTTCTATATTGTCTAGTTTGGCTGTTACAAGTAATCTATGGGTATTTATGCTTCTTGGTGTACATGTAACTAAGGTGACTAAACACTTATCTTCTTCTATTTTTAAATCTCCTGTATCATCTGGCCAAACTATTTCTTTATTTATTATACTATATCTGTTTTCATTTCCTAGGAAGTTTACAAAAAATTCATCGCCAATTTCTAATTTATCTATGTTATCAAATATTTCAGCTCTAAGAATTCCTGTATGTCCTGCAAGTACACAATGAGTTCCTACTTTCCCATTTGGTAAGGATGTGTTTTCCATATGTGTAGCACCTTTTTCAAGGTTATCTATTGTAGTCCCTTCATATATTGGTAATTCTATGTTTATCTTTGGTATACTTATATACCCTAATATTTCACCTTCTTTAAAAAAATCATGTTCGCTAACAATTTCTTTTCCTATTTCATTTTCCTTAACAATTATTATATCAGTAGCTTTTTCACTATTAAATTTTTCTGCTTTTTCTTGCTTGTTAGCTAATTCTTTTTCCTCCATTATTGCTATTTCCTTCTTGTAGTCATATACACTTTTGGTTTGATTCTTATATTCTACAAATCTGGCACATAAGGGATAGCAAATTAGGCAAATTCCAACGATATAAAGAGTGATTTTTAATATCCTTTTTTTCATAATAAACACCTATAAATATTATATACTAAACAAATAAAAAAGCCAACCTTAACATATGGCTGGCTTTACTTTTTATATTATTTTACTTCTTCTTTTTTTATAGATTTAGCTATTATCATCATTGAAGCTCCAGCTACTATAAATAGTATTGCTCCAAATCCACCAGTTAATGGTAGTTCAATAGGTTTTCTGTTTACTACTTTTACATCTACTGTATGTGATGTTCCACTTACTGATACTTTTACTGGTTTTGTTAATAATTCATATGATTTAGTTTCTCCGTTTTCTTGGAATGTTGGTGCTTGAGTTTCTACTAACCAGTAATCTCTTGCTGTTCCATCATTTTCATATGCTAAACCATTTATTGTTGCATATCCATCTGCTGCTGTTGTTGCTTCTATATCATTTCCGTCTGTTCCTTTTACAAATGTTCCTGCTAGTGCATTTGCTTCACTTGTTGCAATTTTAAATTTTGCACTTGCTAAGTTTTCTTCTGATGCATTTACTTTGTGTATTTTTACTCCACCAGTTACAACTGTTGCTGTATCTGTTGTTTCTGATGTAGATTTTTCTGTTCCATCTACATCAATATTGTTTGTATATGTTAATTTAGCTGTGTTTATGTTTCCATCTTCTCCTAAAGTTGCTTTTGTCATATCTAAAGTAACATCATATGTAATTATTACTGAATCGTAATCTTTTATTTTTTCTGGTACATAAGCTATTGTTAATTTTTTTCCAGCTTCTGTTTTTGTATATGCATTTGCTGCTAAATCTGTTTTGTTACCATCTGATAATCCTTGAACTTTCATATTTGTTCTTCCTGTTAATCCTTCTGGTAATTCATCTTCTACAGTAAATGTAGTCATATCTGCAATTGCTGTAGGTACATCTGTTGTTATATTAAATGATATTGTATCTGTTAATGATGCACTTGCTTGTTCATCATATGTACCGTCATCTAGTTTTACAGTTTTAACAATTTCTGGTTTCTCGTTTAAAGCATTTATAGTTGCTGTTGTTGCAGCAGCTTCTTGAGTTCCATCTGCATGTACTACTATTGTTTTTCCATCTGCTTGAGCGTAGAAATAATCTAGATTTGCATTATCTATTATATATCCTGTATCTGGTGTAGATTTTTCTACAAATCTAAATCTTGCAGGTTGTTCTCTATATGTAATAGGGAAATTTTGTAATTGAATTTGGCCACTTGCGTTTGTAGTTAATTCAAGTGCTGCAGTTGCTCCTTCTGGTGTGTAGTTTGTCCATGTTGTTCCATTATCTGTACTAATTTGGACTGCATATACTACTCCACTCATAGTTTCTCCTGCTCCATTTTTCTTAGTTAAAGTTATGTTTCCTGTTGCAGTTTTTACTTTTGGTTGAGCTGTAATATCATATATCCACCCAGTTCCTGCTTCATTTGTCATTGGTACATTTACTAAAAATGATTCTGGAACTTGACTTGCTCCTGTTGGATATTTTGTTACTTTTGCATAATATCTTCCAAGATCTAAGTTTGCAAATGCTGCTATTCCATCTGTTCCTGTTGTTTTTGCATCAACTGCATCTAAAGATGCAATTGCACTTTCTGCTTGAGCCACTGTTGTAACTGCTGTTCCATCTACACTATCCACTTTGTATAAAGTGTATTCTACACCCTGTATTACTGGTGCATCTGTTGTAGCTGTGCTACCATTATTTTGTTCTCTTGTAGTAATGGTAATAGAACCTTTTCTAGTAGTGTCTATTAGTGATGCTGTAACTGCAAATACATTATTACATGCAATAACTAACACTAATAATACAACTAATAATGATATTTTCTTTCTTTCCATATAATACTCTCCTCACTTTATATATAGGTAGGAATACGTATCTTAATAATACGTATCCTACAATATAACATTTTAACTAATTATTCTTGACTTGCTTTCTTTTCTTTTTTCTTTAATACGAAAGCTGTAGTAATTGCTATTAATCCTATTCCTGAAATTATTAATGAGTAGTTTATTTTTCCTGTAGCAGGCAATACAATTTTCATTCTATCACTTGCTGTTACATTAACGTCTCTTTCAGCTTTTGTAACTTCAACATCTACTACTTCATTTGTTAATTCATAGCCTTCTGGAGCTTTAACTTCTGTTAATCTATATTTTCCAACATCTAGATTTTCAAAGATTGCTTGTCCTTGTTCATTTGTGTCTTTATCTATAGCTTCAAATGTAGAATCTACATTGTTTGTATCATCTAGTTTTTCTAATCTAAATGTTGCTCCTTCAAGTTTAATACTAGAATCTGTTTTATCTACTTTGTTTACAGTTATAGTTCCTTTAACTTTTGAATATACGTATATAACTTCAATTTGTTCTTCTGCCATATTTCCATTTGCATTATCTGGTGTTGTTTTTAAATCATATTCTTCAAAATCTATTGGATCTGTTCTATATTCATCTCCAACCTTACCAGGTCTTGTTTCAGGAGTTACTAAATCTGTTCCATCTTCTGTTTGATGTTTAATAATTATACTTGTGTCTTTTCTTTCAAATTTAACAACTATGTGTTTGTCTTCAATCATATTCTCAAATAATGGTAATGTATATGTTCCATCATTTGCTGGAGTAAATTCTATTGTTTCTCCATTAATTGTAATACTTGTAATTTTATATCCACTGTCTGGAGTCGCTTTAATTTCTTTTGTAGAATTATTTAAGTATGCAACTGTTTCATAAGGATTTTCATCTTGTCCACTAATAATTCCACCATCTCCATCTACCTCTGTAGTTATTTTTACATCATCTGGTGTATTATTCATTGTTAAATATGTTTGAGTTTTAGAATTTTCATAGAATACTCTTCTAGGTGCTTCAATTATGTTATAATCGCCATCATGATCTTTATATGTAACATAAATGTTATTATTACTATAACTAATTTTTGCATTATAGTTATCTTCATATACAAGCTCATCTGGCATTATTTCATCACTTATTACTTTAGCGCCAAGAACTAATCCTTCTGTATCAAATTCAACTATTACCCCCATATAGCTTGCTTCACTTTCATTATAGTCTGATATTTCTTGTCCTATTTTTGTTTGTTCAGCATTAAATGTAATTCTGTTTCCAGTTATATCTGCAAGTACAGCAATTCCATTGTCTGTTTCACACGCATCAACAAAATAAATATCATTATTCATTACTACTCTGCATGTTGCAATCTTGCCATCTAAATTATATTTTACTATTCCTTGTGTATAACCAGAGTAAAAGATTGGCACACCATCTTCTGTATATTCACCAGATATTGAAACATTATATCCTCTAAAGATTTTAATTTTTGTTCCATCCTTTGTATTGATAGTCTTGATATAATTCATATTTGGTGAGCTTATTTCCTCACTATCATTTTCAATTGAAGATACACTTGTTGATGCTAGATATTCACCTCCACTACGCGATTTGCATTGAGCAATTCTTGCAGATAAAACTTTACCATCTGGAGTATAAGTTATTTCTATATTGTTATTTGTAATATTTAGTTCCTTTGATTCATTGTCTACTGCTTTTTCTGCTGGTATTGTAATATTACCATTTGTAGGTAATGTTACTTTATATGTAGCATCCGCATTAAGAGTTACATTAACTTTTGTAAGGTCTACTGATGTATAAAAAGGTACATAGTCTAGTAATTCAATCCTTTCAACTTTCAAATCATTATCCATAACGATTATAAAGTAAGTATATTCTTCAATATTATCTATTACTATTTCTTCTCCAGATTTTGTTTGTGTTGGATCTATAAGAATACTTCCTTTAGCTATTCCTATAGCAACTATTTTTCCACTCATCTCACCTGATACTCCAAATATTCCTGACGTTTTTTCTTCAGTGTCATCTTTGGATTTTATAGATAATACTTTTTCTGCTTTATTATTATCATCATATTTTATAATATTTCCTCTATAATAACCTTTATTCTCAATAACAATTTCTTCACCACTAATTGTATTTTCTCCTGGTATTACTACTTCTTCATATTGTCCTCCAACAAGTATTGTTCCATTGTTTGCTTTGGACATTGCTGTAGATTGGAAGTTTAATGGAGTGCTAATTTTATTATGACTAATTGTATCAAATAAAACGTATATAGCATCACCATTTTCTATTACAAATGTTTGTGTTCTATCTTCAATGCCTTCTGGAAGTTTATATCCTTGCGCTGCTTTTATTTCTGTTATTTTGTATGTTCCCGGTGTTAATAATGCTGATATTCTACCTGTAGAATCTGTAGTTAATACATTAGTATATTCAATTTCATCAATTGTTTCTGTTGTACCAACTGGATTTCCATTTATATCTATAACATTTTCTTCATTACCATTTTCTTCATTTATTTTTTTGATAATAAATTTAACATTTTCTAGTTTTATATCTTCAGAAGGTCCATATTTTTGTAATACAAAGTTTGGATTATTTTTATAACTTATTGTTATACTATTTTCAACTGCATTTTGATCAATATAGTAATCCTTTATGTTTTCTCCTATTATTTCTATTTTTAGTTGTTCTTCATTATCATAATATAATCTAAATTTATCTGTGCCTTCTGGTAAAATATATCCGTCCACATTTCTTGTTTCTTTTAGTGTATATTCTATATCTATGTATATATTATCTATTTTAATTTGTCCATTTTCATCAGTAGTATATTCATTGCTTCCCCATGCATTTGAAACTTTTATTGTTGTATTTGGTAATCTATCTCCTGTAACATCATCTACTTTATTAATTGTTAATTTGCACTCTTGATTTTTAACAAATTTTACTACTATATGTTTATCTTCTATTACGTTAATAAATTTATCTAATTTAGTACTTCCATTTGTTGAATCTGTTGTAAAATCTATTTCTTCACCATTTACTGTTATCTTTTCAATTCTATATCCCTCATTTGGCATTGCTATAATATCTTTTATACTATCTTCAGTACATAGTACTTTTTCATATGGTTGTTCTCCCTCACCAGAAATAGAACCACCAATTCCATCAACTTCTGTAGTTATGTTTTTATAATTCTTTTGATAATAGTATATTACTTCAGTTTCTGGTTCTTGATATGTACCATTTGCGTTTTCAGGGTATAGACTAGTTACTAGACTATATTTTTCACTAATATTAGAAATTGGAGCTGTATTATATGTTTCTCCTTCATTTCCATAAGATATCTCATCTGGAGCAATACTATCACTTGTTCCAACTATATAGTGATGTACTATTAATTTAAGTGGTCTTGGCGCATAATAGTAAGTTACTACTTGAACTTGATTAGTAAATGTTCCACTTGCGTTTTCCGGAATTATATATCCATTTTCATCTTTTATTAATTCATACTTTTCTAAATCTGTTTTTGGAGATGTAGAGTATTCTTCTCCTACAACGCCATACTTGAACTCATCTTCTGCAACCTTAGTTGTAGTTCCTTCGATATAGTGATGAACAACAACTTCCGATACATTTTCACTAAATTCAACCACAACATGTTTATCTGAAGTCATATTTTCAAATTTTTCAATTTCTACACTTCCGTCTTCATTTATGGTAAATGGAATTTCTTCTCCATTTACTGTAATTTTTATTACATTAAAGTTTTCACCTGGAATTGCTATGATTTCATTTTGGCTGTTTTCACCATGTTTTACTACCTCGTATGGAGTTAATCCTTCACCAGAAATTGTTCCTTCACCAGATTTAACTTCTGTTGTGATATTATATCTTTTTTTAGTATTTTCAAATGTTAGATTTGTTGCTTCTGCGACAGAGGCTTCTTTAAACTTAATTTCTATTTTTTCAATATTACCATCAGCTCCACATGCTATTATGTATCCATCTGAATCTATAATCCAACCATATGGATATTCTGAATCATAAATTGATGTACTTGATGATATTCCTCTAAAGCCACTTCCTTGAAATTCTAAATCGCTATTATACATGATAATACTACTTGTAGTTGATGCAAGATAAGAATCTGTTTCTGGTAAATAATTAATATCTATATATGTGTTTGAAGAAATTTTATTGGATTCTATTATTTCTCCTGTTTCCATATCTATAATACTTAGATATCCATTACTATTAATTGTAGCAATAGTAGAATCATTTTTTAATGTTATGCTATTAACGTTGCTATCATTAAGATTCTTATACCATACAAGATTAAAGTTTGAATCTAGTTTATATAAATGACCGTATCTTAATAATACGTAATAATTATCATTTTCGTCTTGAAGAATTTTTAATGCTGTTTTTGAATAGCTAGTTGAATTTAAATCTGTTGTAATTGTTTTTTCTAATGTTAGTCCAGTTTCTCCAATTTCATATCTATAAATTGATGGAGACTTTGAAAATCCTGTCATTATTAACTTACCTGTACTATCTAAATATGCTTCCATTGCACCTGAATTGCTACTCCAGATTTCATTTCCATAGTAATCTATTTTAATAGTTTTACTTGGTGTAATAGCTAACAATCCATCATCCATTGTGATTATTTTTGTTATTGAATCTGTTGCTATTTTTTTCTCCCATTCAATAGTTCCATCATTTGTAACTTTAGCTATTCTTCCGTTATCATCTCCAATAAAATAATTTTTATTTTGATCTTCTGCAATTGATCTATAAATATGATAATCATCGTCTTCATTTTTTGAGTTCCATTGTACTCTATTATTTTCATTTACTTCTATTGAATAATATAGTTCGGTTCCACCTTTATATTTAACAACAATTACACCAACATTTGGAATGCTAATTAATCCATTTGCCATACCATAAAAATTACTGTATGTTTTTTGCCAATTATCTATATGATAATCCCAAAATGAAGTGCTTCCATATAATGATCCATCTTCTGGGTTTATTGCATACAAATATTTTCCATAGTTAGTTCCAATTAGTATTCCGTTGTACATAACCATATATTGTATATAATTTCCAGACCAAGGTGTTTTATATATCAGTTCTCCATCTATTGTATATTTGTACATATATGAGCTTGAACATGCATATATATATCCGTCTATATAGTGAGGATATGCTGATGATATGCTATCATCTTCCCAAACGAGCTTAGAGTCACCATCATATACTGTTATGCCTCCCCAACTCTCTTTAAATAGGTATGTACCATTAGGTAGGATTTCAGCATATGATGCTCCATGATCACATAATGCATTAGAAACCATGCCATCATTGTCCATTTTCATAATTCCATTATAATAATCATATATATATATTTCATCTTCGTATAATATGAAATTTTGAACTGATGATACGCCAGCAATTCTTTTTTCCCAAATTATATTTCCATTCAGGTCATATTTAGTAATGTTTGCACTATCATCTGATACAAAAATATACTCACCATTAGATATTATTTTTCTATATTTATAATTTGCTTCTATCCTTTCCCAATCTTTTACAACTTTATTATCTTCAGTTACTGTATATTTAATTACTTTTCCATTTTCTGTACAAGTTGCAAATTCAGTATCTGAAATAGCACAACCATCTCTTTGTGACCAGTAGTTATTATCTTTGTTTTGCCATATTGTGTTTAAGCTATATTGTTCTGCTTGAGTTTGTGAAATACCAAAGCTTTGTGATTCAGTATTAAGTTCATATCCTTCTGCTGGCTCAACTTCAGTTGCAATATACATACCTGAGCCTAAATTTAATTTTATTTCACCGTTTTCATCTGTTTTTAAAACTTTTAATTTTAGGAATTGTGATTCACCAATAACAACGCTATTTGCAATTTCTTCATTAGTATATTTTATTGAACTTGCCTCAAATCCGCCGCCACCTTCGTATCTGTTTCTAGCATATGATATTTTAATCTTATACGTACCTTCTGGAATTCTAAATTGAAGATAACCTCCATCTAGAGAGTAATATCTATATTTTTGTGAATCAACTACTTCATTAGTATTACCATCTAATACTTCTACTACTAACATGTCGCTATATGAGTCTACCATATTTGCAGCGACTTCTAATCTTAGATAAGTAAATTCATTATCTATATTGAATTTATTTGAAATAATATAGCCTTCTGAGTTGTTTTGAGTGTTTGTACTTATCCAATTTCCATTATCATCTTTTCTCCATGGATACTCTTGACTGCTAGGAGATGTAAAAGTTAGACTTCCTGCAAATATTTCATCTTCTCCAATTTCATTTCCTTGTGAATCATATGCTGTGTATCCAGATTTATCTGTAATCTTGAAATAAGCACCTTCAATTGGTTCTCCTGATTCACTGTCAATTTTTTTAAGTGTAAATATAGGATTATTTTCTATTTTAAATTGTACATATTCTTCTTCATTTTCTTCTACAACAGTATACTCTTTTAAATAATCTCTACAATAATATGAATTGTTTATATAAATATTTAATTTATCTGAAGAATCTCTTTGAGCGTAAAATCTAATTCCCTCGCCTGGTTGTGCATAGCCTACTGGAGGAAGAATTTCTGTTAAAGTGTATTCAGTATCTAAATCTTTATCATTAACATATTCATATAATCCTTCAATTTCTATAACACCTTCTTCGTTTGTAGTATATCTTTTTTTATCGAAACCAGGTCCGTTAAGTTCAAACATAGCGCCTTTTAGTTTATTTTCTTCATTATCTTTTTCGTATTTTACTACTTTTAATTTATATTTAGGTATTATTTCATTTTTTAGTGTAAAAATTGCTAAAGGTTTATCGCTATTATTATTTCTTTCAATTACTGGTTCCGAATCGAATTCACCACTTGTTACTCTTATAGTAACATTTCCATTTTCATCTTTTTCAGCTATAAAGCTTATATCTTCTTTTAAATAATAACCTTTACCATCTATTTCTCTAAGAATATATTGAGTATTTAGTTTAAGACTAGAGATTCTAATTATACCTTCACTATTTGTAGCTACATTTATTGTTTTATTGTCACCTATAAGTGAAAATTTGATTTTATCAATAGGTAAGTCTGTATCAAAATCTGTTTTTTGAAGTTTTACATCAAACTTAACTTCATTTTCAAATTTTACATTTACCTTTTTATTCTCATTTGTTATTGTATTATCTATAACAATATTATCTGAAAATTCTCCATCTAATAATTCTATAATTAATTGTCCTTCGATAATATGACCTATAAATTTAACTTCATTAGTATTTTTAGTATAATTTGAGCTAGCTACCAACTCTTTAAATGTGTATTCTTTTTCAACATATAAATTTTTGAATGTTGCTTTACCATCTTGACCAGTTACAACTGCAGTTGAAATACCAGTATCTTTATCTGTAACGCTTAACGTTGCATTTGGTATATGATAATTTAGTAAATTTTCTATTTTGTCTACAACCAAATCATATTTTTCTGCTATTTTAATTCCTATTTTATTAGGTTCTGTTTGTGTTGGCAATTTTCCTTGATCTGTATCTAAATTATAGAAAACTGCATGATCAGAATATGTAATTGTATTGTAGGCTGAAGATGTAGGAATGTTTATTTGATACTTAAACACTTTTTCATCTCCAACCGGCATTATATAATCTCCTAATGATAGCATTATACTTTTTACTTCTGCAAAATTATCAGGAGTTGTTGTCCATCCATTTTGAGCATCGTTTAAGTCTTTGTTTACTGTGTCGTTTGTTGAATAATATACTGTAACATAATCTCTTATTTCTTCCGGTATAACTAAACTATTTGACACTAGGTCTGAATCAAATTGTGATCCAATCTTTGAACCGTTTATTACATAACTATTATTAACTTTTGGAACTTTTGCTATAATACTTATCTCACTAATAGTTCCTGAATAGTTATTTTTTAAGGAAATGTTAACATCTGCTGTTCTGCTTTCGTCCTCTTTATTTATTTCTGCTATTTGAGGAGCAATTGTTACTGTATCATTATCATCATAGTTTGTTAAATATTGAGTGGTTATAAGATTTGTTGGAGCTATAATGTCTAAGCTATATTTAGCATATGAACAATAATCGTCTGTTCTTCCATTAGAGTTTAAATCATATATATCTTCGCTGCTTTTGTTAACATAGTAGTTATCAACATACTGATTGATTGAATATAATTCTAAATCTCTAACAGATGTAGCTTTACTTGGATTTGCTGTTATATCTGCAAATATATTTATTTTGTATTTAGTTTCTTCTTCATTTTCAGTATATATTTTTAAATAATAATTATCACCAGATTTGTAGCAGTCATATCCGTTAACTACGATTTTTGCGTCATTTACAACCACACTCTTAATGTCAATTGCTACTATTTCTTCAGGAAATTTTACAAGATAAATACCATTTTTCCAATCTCCTGAATTATAACCTTCATCTACTGTCTCTATTGTTATTTTGCAATTTTTAACAGTTTCTTGGTTACTTATATAACTTCTATCAAGAGAAATACTAGCAAAAGAACTTGGTACTTCGTAGTCTGCACATGATATTGATTCATCAAGTTTTTCTCTTTCTCCATCTATAACACTATATCCTATTAGATGTGAATATATTTTAGCTAATTTATCAAATTCTTCTTTAGTATAATTAGCAGTTAGTAATTCATCATCAATGTATTTTAAATGATAAGTATATAATGAAGCTGATTTTCCAACATTGCTTGTCTCGATTCTTATATGCTTAATTGGTCTAGTATACATATATGGATTATTTCTATTATAGTAATTCCAATCATTTTTTGTAAAAGTATGAATTAACTCATCATTTTCATCATCATATACATTGATATATCCATCTTCGCCTAGAAGTGATTGAGGATAATCGAAATAAATACCATAATTGCTTATGTATTGAAGCGCGTCTTGATATGTTGCATCAACATCTAAAAATCTATCACCATAGTTTTCCGGAGTTTCTTTCATTACGACAGGCACATTATTAGCTTGAGTTCCTGTATATAAATGCCATGTAACGTAGAAACTATCAATAACCGGTTCATCTATAATATGATTATAAATACCATTTGGTTTCTCTTTTGATACAATTCTTCTATATTCACCAATGTAGTTATCATATACTTTTTGTCCCACATAAACGTCTACTCTAGCATTTTCTCCAACCGGTTGACAATATAACACACTTATAACATCTTGTGCTACATTTGATTTATAAGGGTTTGAATAATTAATATCGTTTAAATTATATCCTTCATACCAAGAAACAACAGGCATTACTATATTTATTGTATCTTGCTCAGCAGCATCATATGCTGCTTTTGGATATGTTACCACTAATTCATATGTTATATCTTTTGAAACCGATCTAGTTATGTTACCATTATCATCTGTTTGTGCGACATTTTCAATTATAAATTTTCTTTCTTCATTTGAATAGTTAAAATCCACCTCATCGTTAAGACATGTAACTATAATTGGGTCATATCCATTTAGAGTTGGTACTATACCTTCAACATGATTTTTGCTTAATAATAGTTCTTTTTTATCTTCATATGTAGCAATTTTAAAATACATGTTAACAGTTGAGTTTTCATCATCTACTATTCCATCTATTCCATACTTTTGATTTTTGTAATATGAAGTTAGATATGTATATGTTTCTCCATACCAATCATTTGTAAAATATACTGTTTTTGATATTTCTGTTTCAGTTCCATCATCTGCCACATGTGTTCCTGTTAACGTAATAGAGTTATCTTCAACGCTATAATTGTTGATGTTGTTTCTTAAAGCAGAATTCTTTTCACTACTATAGCTGTAGTTTCCGCTTCTACTGTTTCCAAAAATCAACTTTTGTGTACCACTTGAAACGTCATTCAATTCTATAGTTTCAGTATTGTAGTATACACAATCTTTGGCAATAACACTATCTTTTACTATTGCTGTATTATAGTACATATTTTTTCCATTAATGGTTATTTTACCATTCTTTAATGTACCATTTGTTAATACATTTAAGTCTATATATAGTGTATCTTCCTTTCCTATTTGTCTGCATGATCCTCTTATTTTTTCAGCATACCCGTCTCCATCCAAGTCTCTAAGATAATATGCATCAAAAGTAACAAAATCCGTACCTTCAATTGCTTCATCTCCAGGTTCAACTTGTTGATAATTTCGAGATACTAAAATTTCAGAGTCTACATCACCTTTACTTTTTGTTATGTTGATTACAGCTAATGTGGTTGCTGTAATTAATGCAATAACAAAAGCACTAATCATAAGTATTTTATAATGCTTCTTCATATACTTCCCCTCGATTCTTTGATTACTATTTTATTATATTATAAAATATATATATTATAGTTATAGTAATCATTTTTTTATCGAATTTTAACAAATAATATCTAACTTGTTACATTTTTGTTACGGTGTATACAAAAAACTCGAGTAAAAACTCGAGCTTTTGTTTTAATCTAATTTTATTAATTTCATTTTTGTATAATCGCAACCTACCATTTTATATTCTATATTTCCAATTAAGCCTTCACGTACAAAGTTATGTGCATACCCATGTAAATGTCCATATACACATGTTTTAACCCCATATCCTTCCATTATTTCTTGGAATCTTCCAACAAATGGTGGAAAGTGTAAAGCTACTATGATTGGTTTTTCTATACCTTTTTCTTCTTTTGCTTTATCTTGAAGAAGTAATCCTGCTTTTAAAGAATTCTCTAGTCTAACTTCTTCTCTAGCAATTATCTTTGCGTCTTCTTCTTGAGTGTTTCCTTCTGTTTTTCCCCATCCACGTGTTCCACAAATGATATGAGTATCTGTTTCGATTGCAGTATTGTGAACGATATCTATATTTTGAAAGTTATGTGACTCAAAGAATTTCTTCATTTTAGTTACTGTTGAAAAATAATAGTCATGATTACCTTTAACTAGTATTTTCTTTCCTGGTAAAGATGCAATATATTCAAAGTCTTTAACACTTTCGTCTAGTGTCATAGCCCAAGATATATCTCCAGGAATAATAACTATGTCATCTTCTTTTACTGTCTCTATCCAGTTATTTTTAATTTGTTCTTCATAATTATCCCAAACCTCACCAAATATATTCATGGGTTTGTTTACACCAAATGATAAGTGTAAATCTGATATTGCATATATTGCCATTTTCTCACCTACTCTTCTATTTTTAAATTTGCAATAGCATTTAAGTCTAGTTTATCTTCTATTTTGTAATACTTTCCAGCTAAATAGTTATAATGTGCAGCAGAAGCAATCATTGCAGCGTTATCTGTACAATACTTAAAATCTGGAATGTAGCATTCATATCTTCTGTCTTTTGCAGCTTTTTGTAATTTTTCTCTTAAAAATTTATTTGCACTTACTCCTCCTGCAAGAACTACTTTATCTATTTTTAGCTCTTTCATTGCAAGCATAGTGTTGCTAATTAACTCGTCTGTAACAGTTTCTTCAAAAGAACGTGCGATATCTGCTTTTCTTAGAGAATCTCCTTCTTTATGTGCAATGTTTATTACTGCAGTTTTTATACCACTAAATGAAAAATCATAATTATCAAATTTAGTTTTTGGTAATTTATATGTATATTCTCCTTGCATAGCAAGTTTGTCTACTTCTGGACCACCAGGATATGGAAGTCCTAGAACACGAGCTACTTTATCAAAAGCTTCACCAACTGCATCGTCTCTTGTTTTGCCTATAATTTCAAAGTCTGTATAATCTTTAACATATACTAGATGAGTATGTCCACCAGATACAACTAAAGACATAAATGGTGGTTTAAGCTCTGGATATGTAAGATAATTTGCTGCTATGTGACCATGTATGTGATGAGTTGGAACTATTGGTATGTTTAATGCGTATGCTAATGATTTGGCATATGCTACACCTACTAAAAGTGCTCCAACAAGTCCTGGCCCATATGTTACACCAATATAGTCTATATCTTTAAAATCTAGTCCAGCTTGATCTAGTGCTTCTCTTACTACAAATGCAATATTTGTTAAGTGTTTCCTAGATGCAATCTCTGGTACTACTCCTCCAAACTTCTTGTGAATTGGTATTTGAGTTGAAACAACATTAGCTAGAACTTCTCTTCCATCTTTAATTATTGCTACAGCTGTTTCATCACAACTACTCTCTATTCCTAAACAAATCATTTTATTTCCTTTCTACAACATCAAAATCCAGTTAATTAGCTTTAATACCAAATTATATCCTGGAGCAATTATATATGATGTTAAATTTGTAAAATATATAATCATTATTATAATGAATGAATATCTTTCTAATGTATACATGAATCCTCTTGCTCTTTGTGGTAAGAAATACGCAAGAACTTTAGATCCATCAAGTGGTGGTAATGGAATAAGATTAAATATTCCAAATACTATATTAAATTGAATAACATATAGTAACATATTTAGTATAATATTGCCTGTATTGCTATTTATTATGGAATTCATTACTCCAAATACCATAAGAAGTTTTAGAATTATTGTAACTAAAATAGCAAGCAATAAATTAGAAGCAGGCCCTGCAAGAGATGTTAACATCATACCTTTTCTGCTATCTTTGAAATTTCTATCATCTACTGTTACTGGTTTACCCCAACCCACACCAACAAGCACAATAGCTATAAATCCTATTGGATCTATATGTGCTAATGGATTTAGTGTAAGTCTTCCTCTAATTTTCTGGCTTATATCTCCTAGTTTGTATGCTACCCAAGCATGTGCATATTCATGTATAGATAATGATAGCACTAGTGCTGGTAATGTATATAAAAATGTTATTAATCCTTCTCTTGAAAAAATATCAAACAATTATTATCACTCCTCTTAAAAAACTACATATTATTATATATTATATGGCGCTATTTTGCAAGGAATTTCTATTCATTATGTAAAACATTTTTGTTGCAATAATAAAAAGCAGAACGTTTTGTTCTGCCTTTTTAAACTTGAGTTGGTGCTAAGAAATAAAAAAATGGAATATTTCTTAACACACCATATACTACTGTTATTACCAAAAGTATGATAAATAGTATATTGACTACTTTTCTAGATTTTTTGTTAAATCTATATAGCAAAAAAAGTATAGCTATAATTGGTAGTTCAATAAAAACTAGTGGATTATATCTAAATGCTTGATAAATGTTTCCATGAAACAATGCAACAAACATTCGAGTTATTCCACAACCAGGGCAATTTAGCCCAGTTAATGCTTTAATTGGACACAAACTAGTTATTGTCATTTGTTACAATTACTTCTGGAGCTTTTGTTTTAGCAATAGTATTTAAATCGTTTTGTACTAAACAGTATGTTACAATACCAAATCCAAAAATAGTTAGGATTAAGTATAAAATTGAATTATCTTCAATTTTAACATTGTAATTTTCTCCTGCTTTTACCATATATTTACCCATCATGTAACTATAGTAAATTCCATAAATTCCACATGTAATTATTGTTAATAGTATTACCATCCAAGGGTTAATATCTTCTCCAGATGTAGTAGCTATGTCTTTTAGCATAACTATTAACCAGTAGATTCCAAAAATTCCACAAGTTACAAGTGTTAATAGTAAATATACTACAATATTTCTTTCTTCAATTTGTGCTCTCATTTTCTTTTCCTCCTATTATTTCGATATAATAATACACTATTTTACAACTTTTTTCAATAATTTAGCTTACATTTTGGGCTCACATGTTAAGTTTATTCCAAGATTTTTTAGTGCATTTAATTCACTTTGATCTAACATATAACTTGCATGTGCTTCGCATCCTCTTAATTTTTCTAAATCCCTTATAGCTTTTTCTATAATTGGGTTTGTAATTGAGCATATACTTAATGCTATTAACACTTCTGGTAAACTTAGATAATATGAAGTATTATATGATGTTTTTTGTTTCATTTTATATATTCCATCAAGAACTGCAGGAGAAAGTAGCATTTCTCCATCTGGTATTTTTGCTATTTCTTTTATGGCATTTAAGAAAGCTGCACTTGTTGCACTTAAAAGTTCAGATTCTTTTCCTGTAATAATTTTTCCATCATCTAGTTCAATTGCAAGAATTTTTACATTTCTTCTTTCTGCAGTTTCATTTGCAACTCTTGCTACTTCTCTATCTGTTAATGATAATTCAAGTTTATCCATTAAAGATTTTGCTTGATCTACTACATCTTGACCGCATATGTGATTCTTAAAATCACAAAGAGTGTTATAATATCTTCTAATTATTTCATCTGTTGCAGCTTTTTGAACCACTTCATCGTTTGTAATACATTGTTTTATCATATTAACACCCATATCTGTTGGAGATTTATATATTTCTTTTCCAGTAATTTTCATTAATATATTTTTTAATATAGGGAATGTTGATACGTCTCTATTGTAATTTACTGCATATTCTCCATATGCTTCTAGGTGGAATGGATCAATCATATTTACATCTTTTAAATCTGCAGTTGCAGCTTCATATGCTATATTTACAGGATGAAGCAAGCTTAAATTCCATACTGGAAATGTTTCAAATTTTGCATATCCAGCATTTACTCCTCTTTTATGCTCGTGATATAGTTGAGATAAACATGTTCCAAGTTTTCCACTGTTTGGCCCAGGAGCTGTTACTACAACTAGTTTTTTAGTTGTTTCAATATATGGATTTTTACCATATCCTTCTTCACTTACTATTAAATCTACATTTTCTGGATATCCGGCTGTAGGTCTGTGAATATACATTTTTATATTTCTATCTTTAAGTAATTTTTCAAGCCTTGATATATTCATTCCATCTTTATACATAGTTACTACAACACTATTTATACTAATATCTAATCCTTGAAGTTTTTCTATTAATCTTAATAGTTCTAGTTCATAGCTTATGCCATAATCTGCTCTTATCTTACTTTTTTCTATGTCTGCTGCATTTATACAAAAGATTACTTCTAGATCATCTTTGAATTCTTTTAACATTCTAATTTTGTTATCTGGTCTAAATCCTGGTAGTACTCTTGCTGCATGATTATCATCAAAGATTTTACCACCAAATTCAAGATATAATTTGTTATCAAACATTTTTATTCTTTCTGCAATTTTTTCACTTTGAATTTTTAAATATTTTTCACTATCAAATCCTATTTCTTTCATCTTTAATTACTCCTTCCAACACAAAAAATAAATAATAAAAATCCAGGTATATTAAACTCATTTAGAGTCAATGTTACCTGGACTATATGTTCGTTTTTTCAATATGATTTAGAGTGACAGATATCCCTACAAAATTTTGTAGTTTTATTTTTAGTGATATCATGTTTCCTCTTTTCATCGTTATTCTCCTTAAAATTTTAATTAACTTTTTTTATTATATCATAGTATATTCATTTTTCAACATTTTATTTTCATTTAATAAAAATTTAACATTATTTTTATTATTTGATATAAATTGTCGTTTTCTTGACTTTATTTTTTATTTAAAGTACAATATTATTGTATATATAGGAGAAGTAATATATGAAAAATTATTATGATATATTAGAGGTTAGTAGAAAAGCTTCTAAAGATACAATTAATAAAGTATTTAAAATGCACATGAAAGCTAATCATCCAGATTTATTTCAAGGTGAAGAAAAGACTAAAGCAGAAGAAAAATCTAAAGAGCTTACAGAAGCATATAATATATTATCTGACGATGCGTCTCGTGCAAGATATGACGAAGAACTTGATGCTGAAGAATCTCAAGGACAATATGGTCAAATTCAAGCTATTATGGAAGAAAATGAGTATCTAAAACAAGTTATTGCACAAAAAGATAGCGTTATTAGTAGACTTACTGGAAACCAATACGAACAATATACGCAAACTACTATGAATCAAAACCAAGGTCAATATGGAAACCCTTATGGTCAATACAATGATAATAGTTACCAAACCGGTGGTGGTTATGGATTTAATGGTTTTACCCCACCACCACAACATAATCCTTATGAAGGAATGACATTAGAAGAGTTAAAAAAACTAAAAAAGGAAGAACAAAAGAGATATTATTTACAAATTTTAAAAGATTTTGGAATAAAGATTGCAATTCTTATTGTTATTGTAATTGTAATGATAATAAGTATTTCTTCTTCTTTTAAAGATTTAGCAAATTTATTTGGCAAATAATAAAAGCACTAATTTTAGTGCTTTTTCTTTTTTATAATATTATACAGATTAGCCCTCCACTTCCTTCATTTATAACTTTTTGTAATGTTTCTTGCAGTTTCATTTGAGCTTCATCTGGCATTTTATATAGTTTGTTATGTAATCCTTCATTTACAAGCTCATGTAGAGATTTTCCAAATATATTTGACTCCCATATTTTTTTAGGATCTGTTTCAAACTCTGATAGTAAGTATTTTACCAAGTCTTCAGATTGCTTTTCGCTTCCAACTATTGGAGATACTTCTGTCTCAATATCTGCTCTTATCATATGAATAGAAGGAGCAGATGCTTTAAGTTTTACACCATATTTATTTCCTTGTTTTACTATTTCAGGCTCTTCAAGTTTTAATTCATCTTTTGTTGGGGTTATAATTCCATACCCCTTTATTCTAACCTCTTCCATTGCCATTTTTATTTTATCATATTCAGATTTTGTGTTTGCAAATTCATTTAATAATGAGAATATATCAGCATCAGATTTAACATCAAAATTAGATTCTTCAGATAGTATTCTATAGAATGTCTCTGGGGCCAAATTAATTTGAATTTTTACATTTCCATTTTCCATATTAGCATCCTTTAATATTACATCTTCAAAATTTTCATTGACCTTCATTTTTTCAATTTCAGTTTTTATTTCTCTAATTGAAAAATCTTTTTGAAGAAATTCTTTGACTGTTTCAATTACCTCTTGTTTTAACCAATGTTCTAGATTTAATACACTAAACCATTCTGGAAGTTCAAATCCAATTTCACTTACAGGAAACTCTTCTAAAGATCTTTCAAATATTGAGCTAAAATCATCATCTGTCATATTTTCCACATTTAAAGGGAGTACTTCACAGTCATATTTTGATGCTATTTGCCTACTTAGCTCTATAGTTTCTTCTTGAGTTGGATTTGTTGAGTTTAAAATAACTATATATGGTTTATTAATACTTTTTAATTCATTAATTACTCTTTCTTCTGCTTGAACATAGCTTTGCCTATCTATTCCAGTTATAGTTCCATCTGTAGTAACTACAATTCCAATTGTAGAATGATCTTCTATTACTTTTTTAGTTCCTATTTCTGCTGCTTTTGAAAATGGCATTTCATCTTCTTGCCATGGAGTTTTTACCATTCTTGGCATATCTTCTTCCATATGTCCAGATACTCCATCTATTAAATATCCTACACAATCTACTAGTCTTGTTTTAAATCTTACCTTGTTGTCTAAAGTCACTTCAACTGATTCGTTTGGAATAAATTTTGGCTCTGTTGTCATTATCGTTTTACCACTAGCGCTTTGTGGAAGCTCATCTAGTGCTCGTGTTCTATTATACTCGTTTTCTATATTTGGGATAACAAAACGCTCCATGAAGTTTTTAATGAATGTAGACTTACCTGTTCTTACTGGGCCTACAACTCCAAAATATATATCCCCATTTGTTCTTTTAGCTATGTCCTTGTATATTTCTACGTTTTTCATTTACTACCTCCGTATACTCATTAACAATATATGAGGTAGTTTTTCTTTTATGCAAAAAAATAAGGATAGATTTTCTCTATCCTTAACTTAATCTATAATGTCCTATTATTATTTCTTTTAATATTTCTAGCCCTACTGCTTCTTCATACTCTGTTTGAAATATGTTTGCATGGTGAATTAAATAGGGTATACCATTTTCATTTCTTTTGTCTGATACTACGCCAATATGTCCTTTAAACACAACAATATCTCCACCTTGCCACTCTTCTATTCTAGATAAATCCGTGGTAAGTACTATGGCATTTTTTTCTAAATATTCATTAAGATTTTTTGCTCTTCTAAAATCTATATCTATATCTATTATATCAATATCGTAGTCTTCTTTTCTATTTTTAATATCTTCATTTACAAGAGTTCTTAAATCATATCCAGTATTTAATGCTGCAACAACAATTACATCGGTACATACTCCATATTCATCTGTTGGGTATCCACCAGCATAGTATTCACTTTTATATTTTGGTTTTTTTGCGATGTATTTTCTAACATTTTGTAAAAAATCTGTTTGATCGTCTATTCCATCACCATCTTTATCTACCTTACTAGTGTATGTTGAAATACCAAAATCTTCATTAGTATATGATTTATTATTATCTATAATAACTATTCCTTCTGAATATAACACTAAGAGAGGTATTATTATGATTATTAATAATAATATAATAACACCTACAATAATTCCTCTTTTCATAGAAAAACCTCTTTTATCCTTCTATTTTTCCTCCACCTGCAAGAATATTTCCTACATAGAAAGCTATTGCTTGTCCTGGAGTTACTGCTCTTACTTTTTCTTTGAATTTTACAGTTAGAGTTCCATCTTCATTTACATGAATAACTGCAGGCTTTGCAGGAGCAGAATATCTTATTTTTGCATCTACTTCTAACCCGTCTTCAAATTTATCCCAAAGTAGTGAATTAGGCTCACTAACGCACACTGTATCTGTATATAGTTCTTCTTCTTTTCCTACAACTAAAGTATTATTTTCTTTATTTAGTTTTAATACATATAGTGGTGTTGAACTAGATATTCCCATTCCTCTTCTTTGTCCTATTGTATATCTATGAAGTCCTTGATGTTTTCCAAGTATTTCTCCTTTTGTGTTAACGATTCTTCCATGTCTCATTCCTTGAATATTATGTTTTTCTAAGAAATTAACATAGTCATTATCTGGTACAAAGCAGATTTCTTGGCTATCTGGCTTTGATGCTACAAGCATTCCGTGCTCTCTTGCGATTTCTCTTATTTGATCTTTTGACTCAAAATCTCCAAGTGGAAAAACAATGTGTTCTACTAATTCTTGAGGTATATTATATAATACGTAAGTTTGATCTTTTTTATCTGCTTTAGATTTAGTTATAACATATCTTTTATATTCTTCACTATATACAACCTTTGCATAGTGCCCTGTAGCAATATAATCTATATTGTGTTCTTTTGCAAATTCATACATAGCTCCAAATTTTAGATATCTATTACAGTCTATGCAAGGATTTGGTGTTCTACAATTTTGGTACTCTTCTATGAATTTATCTATAACATTTTCTTTAAACTCTTTTTGAAAGTCTAATGTGTAGTGCTCAATTCCAAGTTTTTTGCATACTGCTTTTGCATCTAGAATAGATTGCATGTTACAACAACTACCATTACCAAATAGACACATAGTTAAGCCTACAACTTTGTATCCTGCCTCTTTAAGTAGTATTGCACTTACAGAACTGTCTACTCCGCCACTCATTCCTAATAATACACTTTTCATTTATTTCTCCTTTATTTTAATACATATTTTTTAGTAGATTTAGTCTCATTTACTAAATCTTGTAATGTTTTACTATCTACATAATCTTCTATTGCTTTGTCTAGACCTTGCCAAAAAGATAAAGTTGTACATTGATTTTTTCTTGGGCAATTTTTAGCACTGCCATCTGAAAGGCAAGTAATTGGTGCTAGATTTCCTTCTGTTGCTCTTAATATGTCCCCAACTTTATATTCTTCTGCTTTTCTAGATAACATATATCCACCATTATTCCCTCTAGTACTTGAAACTAGTCCTGCTTTATTTAAAGGCGCAATAATTTGCTCTAGATATTTGTTTGAAAGCTTTAATCTATTTGCTATTTCTGTAAGTGAAATATATTTTTCTTGACCTGCATTCTTGGCTATATCTACCATAATATTTAATGCATATCTTCCTTTAGTAGAAATTTTCATTATTTTTCTCCTTCTTCTAATTTCTTTAAAATATCTTCCATTGTATGCCATGCAAGAAGTGCACATTTGACACGTGCTGGCATATTTGAAATATTCTTAAATGCTATTGCATCTTCTAATCTTTCAAGTTCTTCTTCGTCTGTTATTTCACGTTTAATCATACCAATAAATATTGCTATGATTTCTTTTGCCTCTTTAACTGTTTTTCCTTTAAGTACATCTATCATAACAGAAGTTGAACTTTGAGATATAGCGCATCCGTGTCCTGAAAAGGCCATATCTTCAATAACATCTCCATTAAGTTTTACCTCAATTTCAATTTCATCTCCACAATTTGGATTGTGACCTAAATCACAAAAATCATGGGATGCAAGTTTTTTCTTGTTATATGAATTCATAGAGTGTTCCATTATGATTTCATTGTACATTTCTTCTAAATTATCCATTTTTTCTCCTTTATTTGTTAAGATATTTTTCAAACATTTTGTACGCTTTTTCTATTGCTGCAACAAGTCTATCTACATCTTCTTTTGTATTGTATAAATAAAAGCTTGCACGACATGTTGAGTCTATTCCTATGTATCTTAAAAGTGGTTGTGCACAGTGATTTCCACTTCTTACACATACTCCTTCATTATCTAATATACTTGCAACATCATGTGGATGAACACCATTAATATTGAAAGATATTACGCCAGAATGATTTTCTTTATTTTTAGTCATATACATAGTTATATAATTTAGCTTAGATAGTTTTTCTACTGCATAGTCTACTAGTTCTTTTTCTATTTTTTGAATGTTATCATAGCCTACTGACTCAATATAGTCTATTGCAGCAGCTAGTCCTACTACTCCTCCAACATTTTGAGTTCCCGCTTCAAATTTAGATGGAAGAGGTGCAAAAGTTGTATGATCTTCATATACATATTCAATCATATCTCCACCATATAAAAATGGAGTCATTTTTGTAAGTAATTCTTTTTTACCATATAAAACACCAATACCTAAAGGTGCAAGCATTTTATGTCCAGAGAATGCAATAAAGTCTGCATCTAATTCTTTTACGTCTATTTTCATATGTGGTATGCTTTGTGATACGTCTAGTACTACAACAGCACCTTTGCTATGAGCATATTCAATTATAGCTTTTACATCATTTATTGTTCCAGTAACATTAGATACATGTACTATTCCTACTACTTTAGTTTTATCTGTAATTTTTGCTTTAACTTCATCCATATCTAGTTCAAAGTTATCATTAATGTACATATATTTTAGTTTAGCACCAGTTTTTCTACTAACATATTGCCATGGTACTAAATTTGAATGATGTTCCATTATGCTTAGTACAATTTCATTGTTCTCATTTAAATTATCTAGTCCATATGCATATGCAACAAGATTTAGTGCTTCAGATGCGTTTTTAGTAAATATAACTTCTTCTCTTGAAGCGTTTATAAACTTTGCAACTTTATCCCTACCATTTTCATAGTCTTCTGTTGCTTCCATACTTAAACTATAAGCTCCTCTATGAGGATTTGCATTATGATCCTTGTAGTATTTATCTACTGCATTTAATACCATTTCTGGTTTTTGTGTTGTTGCTCCACTATCTAGGTAAGCAACTTTTCTATTCATTAACACTGGAAAATCTTTTTTATAATCCATATTATCCAATCTCCTTATTTATTGATTAATTTCATTATAAATGGTTTAAAGCCAAAATGAAGTCCTATATTGCTTTCAGAAAACTCTGATTCTATTGGTAATATCATTGTTATTAAAAACAAAACAATACAAATTTTTAAATATTTATTTGCCTTTTCATTATATTTAGTAAATGATAGTATTAAAATAACTATAATAAATATGTCTACTGCTATATCAAAAAATATCACTAAATATAATTTACTAACTTTCGCTTCTTTATTATATATGTATCTATCTATATCAGATGTTTCAGTTTCAGTTTCTTTTATAGTGTTAACAAGTTCTTCTTTTGTCTCTTCTTTATTTTCATTTTTAATTATTCCAGAAAACTCTATATTTTTATATATGAAAAATAATAATATAACTATAGAAACAATTTTCAATAGAATAATTCCATTCTTTTTTATATTTTCCATATTATCCACCTCTTTATTTAATTACAATTCTTTATCTATTTTATGCATATTATTCTTAGCAGTCCATCATCATATTTTGCCAAAATAATAAGTAATTATTGAATAGCTTTTAAGATACGTTAATCTTTTATTATCATATGTTTGATAAGAATTAACTACCGGTATAAATAATGATACTATAACTATTATCAATGTTAAAGTAATTATAAATGCTTTGATTTTTTTGTTAGAAATAGGTATGATAATTTCAACTATTGCACATATTAATATAACTATATTTACAATAATTGATGGTACCAAAGACCTAGTTACTGTGTGTGGCCAACAAAATGTAATCTCTTGCTCCCAGAAATTATAACTATTATTTGTTGTTTTTTCTGTAGTAGTCTCTTTTATTATAGTCATAGGTTCTTCTTTAAAGAGAATTATTATATTTAACACTATTATACACACTAAAAATATTATAGCTACTACTTTTAAAATAGTAACAATTATATCTTTTGTTTTATTTTCATTTTCCATATTATCCACCTCAATTTAATTATAATCTATTATCTATTTCATGTACAATATCTTTTAGTAATTCTTCATCTTTTATTCTTTCTAGAATTTTATTAAATCTTGCTCTAACAATAAGTTTAATAGCTTCTTTTTCATTTAAACCTCTGCTCATAATATAGAAAAGAGATTTTTCATCTACTTTTCCAGATGCAGTTGAGTGATTTCCTTCTACATCATCTTCTGTACATAAAAGCATAGGTAGAGCTATAGATTTTGCTTTTGGTGAAAGTAGCATACAGAACTCATTTTCATCCCCTTTTGCTCCTTTACATCCTCGCTTAAAATCTAGTGTCCCTTTAAAGTTTTTCTTAGCTTCATCGTTTAATACACCTTGTACGTCTATATATCCTTCTGTCTTTTCTCCTTTTAGATGAGCTATATAGTTTATATCTTTTATTTGATTTTCTATTCCAAGATATATAGTTTTAAGATCATTTTTTGCCTCTTTACCTATTATATCTGCAAAATAGTTTGTAGCACTAACTTTTCCGCCTAAATCTATTATTGTATACTTTAAATTAGTATTATCTTCTAGTGAGCTTTCCATAGATTCAAAATGCATTGAATTATTGTTTAACATGTTAACAATATTGACATTAACTTTGTCTTCTGGTGAAGTATTAAGTCTAATTACTGAATTGTGGAAGCAAGGTTTATCTGTTTTAGATTTATATACTATTGTTATATCTGCATCTTTATATGTATTTATTTCAATATTATTTACAAGTATAGTTTCTTCATCTGTGAAAGTATAAATGATTGTTACTTTTTCACCTTTTCTACTTGTTTTAATATTTAATACACTATTTGCTTCATTTTGTGCGTTTTCTTCTAATATTTCTCCATTACCATATTCTAATTTATACTTTCTAACGTTGTTGCTTATTTCAGCTTTTTGTGTAATTATTTCAACATTTTTGAAAGTATCTAGATTTGATGGTATTTGAATATTTTCAAGTTTTAGATTGTTAATTCTAAAATTTCTACTTGTTCTTACAGGAGTGTCGTTTATCTTCATTTCCATTATCCTATACTCCCTTCTAATTCTATATTAATTAAATTATTCATTTCTACTGCATATTCTACAGGAAGCTCTTTAGATACAGGGTATGCAAAACCTCTAACAATCATTGCTTTTGCATCTTCTTCTGAAAGTCCTCTAGACATTAGATAGAATATTTCTTTATCTGATATTTTACCAATTTTTGCTTCATGTGAGAATTCTACATCATCAGTTTGAACATCATTTACTGGAATAGTATCTGAGCGAGATATTTCATCTAGCATTAATGACTCACAACTTACTGAACATTTTGAACCTTTAGCTTGCTCTGCAATTCTTACTAATGCTCTATAAGTACATGCTCCTCCATTTTTAGATATTGATCTAGAATTTACTACACTTGATGTGTTTGGTGCATTATGTACTACTTTAAATCCAGTGTCTAAATCTTGTCCCGCACCTGCAAAAGTTATACCAGTATATTCTGTTCTTGCGCCTTCTCCATTTAGAATACTCATTGGATAAAGCATTGATACTTTTGAACCAAAAGATCCTGTTACCCAATCTACTTGTGCATTTTTTCCAACTAGTGCTTTTTTTGTATTTAGGTTCATCATGTTTTTTGACCAGTTTTCTATTGTTGAATATCTTAAATATGCATTGTCTTTTACATATAGTTCAACACATCCTGCATGTAGATTTACTTTGTTATATTTTGGTGCACTACATCCTTCGATAAAATGAAGAGATGCTCCTTCTTCTACTATAATTAATGTATGCTCAAATTGCCCTGATTCTGGAGAGTTTAATCTAAAATATGATTGTAATGGTACATCTAGTTTTACTCCTTTTGGAACATATACAAATGATCCACCAGACCATACTGCTGCATGAAGTGCAACAAATTTATGATCGTTTATTGGTACACATTTCATAAAATGTTCTTTTACTATTTCTGGATATTCTCTTACAGCTGTTTCCATATCTGTATATATAACACCTTGGTCTAGCAATTCTTGTTTGATACTATGATAAACAACTTCTGAATCGTATTGAGCTCCAACACCTGCTAAAGATTTTCTTTCAGCCTCAGGAATACCTAATCTTTCAAATGTATTTTTAATATCTTCTGGAACATCATCCCAAGAATTATTTAAATTCGCTTTAGGTTTTACATATGTTGCAATTTCATCCATTTTAAGTTCAGATAAATCTGGTCCCCATGTTGGTAATTCTAATTTATTATATATTTCTAATGCTTTAAGTCTTATATCTAGCATCCAATCTGGTTCGTTTTTTCTTTTAGATATTTCTTCTACAATTTCACGGTTTAAGCCTTTTTGCATTTTAAATTCATAGTTATCTTTGTCTACAACATCATATATATTTCTATTGATGTCATCTACTTTAGTTTTTGCCATTATTATTCCTCAACTTTCTTATATTTTGCATAACCTTCTTTTTCTATTTCATCTGCAAGGCTTGCGTTACCTGTTTTTACTATTTTTCCATCTACTAAAACATGTACATAATCTATATGCAGATTTTCTAGAATTTTATTGTTGTGTGTAATAATTAATACGGCATTTGAATCATTTTTATACATTGAAATACCACGAGAAACAGTTTTTACTGCATCTACATCTAGACCAGAATCTGTTTCATCTAGTATTGCAAGTTTTGGCTCTAGTACTAACATTTGTAGTATTTCATTTTTCTTCTTTTCCCCACCAGAAAATCCAACATTTAAGTTTCTTTCAATTAACTTTGGATTCATATTTAGTTCGTCTACATATTCTTTTAAGTCATGTCTAAATTTAAAAGATTTTACTTGTTCTCCTGAAATCTTAGATTTAGCATATTTTAAAAAGTTAAATGTAGATATACCTGGTATTTCTTCTGGAGATTGGAAAGACATAAATATACCCTTTTTAGCTATTTCATTTGTTGGAAGTTCATTTATGTTTTCTCCATCTAGAATAACTTCTCCACTTGTTTTTATATATTGAGGATTATTTAGTATAACATTTGCTAAGGTAGATTTACCTGCTCCATTTGGTCCCATGATAACATGAACCTCACCTGGATTTATTGTTAAATTTAATCCTTTAAGTATTTCTTTTTCACCTGCTTGTGCATGTAATTCTTTGATTTCTAATAATTTTTTCATATTCTGCTCCTTCTAATTTGTATTTCATACAAAACTAGTAGGAATTATATCACAGAAATCATACAAATTCAATAGGAATTAAAAATAATATAATAAAAAAGTACCGATTTCTCGGTACTAATTATTAAAAGTTTTCGTATACTTCGTCATAATATCCTTTTTGGAATATATGTATTACGTCACATATATCATCTGCTGAATCTTTTGACTCTCTTGGATCTACAGATATACCATATTTTAAAGATATTATTCCATCATCATCTTCAATTGAGTTTGGATCGTTTCTTTTAATTAATTTTACGATATGTCTATATTTCATATCTATAAGATTACGATCAAACATGCTTAAAGATAAAGTTGTTTCATATTTTTTGTCATTATATAATCCAATTCCTACACATTTGTCTTCTTCATCATAATATACATAGAAATCTTCATACATTTCCATTTCTTCAAAATCTCTAATTTGTTTTGGTTTTCCAAGTATTTTTCTTATATCTTTTTTACTTTGTCCAAAGTATACAATTAGAGTATTAGTTGAGTTATCTATTAGACCTTTATAGCTTTCTAAAGTATATGATCTAATTGTATTCTCATTTTCTTCAACTTTTTCCTCGACTTTTTCTTCTTTTTTAACTGTCTTTTTAGTTTCTTTTTTAGGAGCTGCTTTAGGTTCTATTATTTCCTCTTCAAGGTCTTCAATTTCTTTTTCTAAATCTTGAAGACTAGTTTTTGCAGCTTCTTTTTTTGTAGTTTTTTTAGTTTCTTTAACTTCTTCTTTTTTAGGTTCCTCTTTTGCTTTAACTTGAGCTTTAAGTTCTTCAAGTTTTGCAGTTATTCTTTGTTCTAGAATTTCTTGTTGTCTTTTTCCTTCTTCAAGCATTTTTTCTAGAACTTCTATTTCGTTATCATTGTCTTTTTCTTCTTTAGGTTCTTCTTTTCTAGTTCTACCTAAAACTTCATCTAAGTCTTTGATATCAAAATCTTCTTCTGGCTGTTTTATAGTTTGAGGTTTAACTTCTTCTATTTTCTCATCTTCAAAATCTTCTTGTTCATCCTCTTGTTCTTCTTCATCATCTAATTCATCTGTTAAGATTTTGAATTTCTTTTGAAGTTCAGCAAATCCATCTTTGTGTGGAATGTTATTGTTTTCCTCGATTTCTTCTTCCTCGTCCTCATCTTGAAGTATATCTTCAACCTTTGGAGTTACTGGATTTACTATTATTGGACCAGTTATTTCTGGCTCTTCAGTTTTTATTTCTTCTACCTTTTCTTCAGCTTTTTCTTCTTTAATGCTATCTGGTAGTTCAACTTTTTCTAATTTTTCTTCTTCATATTTTTGGATGTTTTTGTTTATATCTTCTTCTAGTTCACGTCTAAATTTTTCTTTAACTTTTTCTAGCTCTTCTTCTTGTCTTTTTCTAATTAAGTCTAATTCTTCTTGGTTTTTCTTTCTTTGTTCTTCACGTTCTTTATCTTCTTTTTCTCTTTTTTCTTGGGCTTCTTTTTCTAGTTCTTCTTTAGACTTTTCTTCTGGAAGTTCTATTTCAATTTTAGCTTCTTCAATTTCTTTTACTTCTTCTTTTACTTCTTCTTTTTTCTCTTCTTCTTTTTCTACTACTATAGCTTTTTTCTTTTTAGTTTCTTTTTTCTCGTAGTTATATTCATCTGGAAGAGGAATATTTACATCATATTGTTCTTGCTTTTCTGGTTCAAAGTAGAAAGCTTTATCAAATTCTTCTTGATTGTATACGTTTATACTTGCAACTTTAGAATCTACAAGTACATCCCCATTTTCTGCTTTTTGAGCATTTAGTTTTATACCAAAGTGTTTAAAGCAAATTCCATCTGGATATTCAATATATCCTTTTTTGCCTTTTCTATCACTTAGTTCTTTTAAGAAGTCTTTAGCATCATTATATTTCATTGAAAATATATCTAATGCAGCTCCATCAATAGTTACAGATATTTTTTTACAATCTTCTTTTTTATTTACAAGTGTAATAGTTCCACAAACAGAATCAAGCTCGAATTCAAAATCATCTGACTTGATTTTATTATACGGATATATAATAGTGCCTTTATATTTTACATTTGCACTTTCAACTATTACTCTGAAGCTATCTTCATCGTCGTCTATCATTTTAAATGTTACTTTTACTTTATCTTCTTCTTTGATTCTTTCTGCTTCTGCATATATTATTTTAATAATGTCTTCAACTTCTAAGTCTTCAGATTTTGCAAACGCTTTAAGCTTAGAATCTGGCTTGCTAGATAGTGTTTTTAAATCTAGGAAGAATACTGTATTTTTTATTCCCATTATTGCACCTCATTTACTATATTTAAAACTATATTTTAACGCAATTTAACATTATGTCTAATATTATACCACATTTTTGGTATTTTTTCAATATTTATATATCGCCAAGTTAACGTTTTTTTCACTTTTTTTCGCTATTTCTTATTGACTTTTAAAGTCTTAAAATGTATACTAGTATATGCATAAAGCAAAACATTCAAGTAAGCAGGAATGTTTTGCGTATATTTTTGAGTAAAAGGGAGTGTAAAAAATGAAAAAAACTAAAATTGTTTGTACAATTGGACCTGCTAGTGAATCTAAAGAAGTTTTATCTTCACTTATTAAAGCAGGAATGAACGTAATGAGATTAAACTTCTCACATGGTGATCATGCTGAACATTTACAAAAAGTTCAAACACTAAGAGAAATCAACAAAGAACTTGGAACTAACGTTGCTTTCTTACTTGATACTAAAGGACCAGAAATTAGAACTGGATCTTTTGGAACAGATCAAAACACAAAAATGAGCTTCACTAAAGGAGACAAAATCACTTTAACTACTAGAGAAGTTGAAGGAACAAAAGATTTATTATCTATTAACTACGCTGGACTTCCAGGAGATGTAGAAGTTGGCGGACACATTCTTATTGATGATGGTCTAGTAGATTTACTTATTGATTCTATTGAAGGAACAGAAATTAACTGTACTTTCCAAAACTCTGCAATTCTTAAAGGAAGACGTGGTGTTAACGTTCCAGGTGCTAAACTTAAACTTAACGCTATGACTGAAAAAGATAAAGCAGATTTAAAATTTGCTGTTGAAAATGATTTTGATTTCATCGCTGCTTCATTTATTAGAAAAGCACAAGATGTTATAGATATGAAAGAATATCTAGATTCTTGCGGTGAACACCACATCAAAATTATTTCTAAAATTGAAAACCAAGAAGGTCTAGATAACTTTGATGAAATTCTAGAAGTTACAGACGGTGTTATGGTTGCTCGTGGAGATTTAGGAGTTGAAATTCCAGAAGAATTAGTTCCTGCTGCACAAAAAATGATGATCAAGAAAACAGTTAAAGCTCACAAACCAGTTATAACTGCTACACAAATGCTTGAATCAATGCAACATAATCCAAGACCAACAAGAGCTGAAGTATCTGACGTTGCTAACGCAATTTATGATGGAACTTCTGCAATTATGCTTTCTGGTGAATCTGCACAAGGAGATTACCCATTAAATTGTGTAGAAACAATGACTAGAATTGCTGAAGCTACAGAAAAAGAAATTAACTACTGGAACAGATTTAGAAAAACTAACCTTCTAAAAGCTACAGATGAAGCTAACGATCATGAAGATATTAGAGTACAAAACGCATTCTCAGTATCTTGCTCTGCTCTATTCTCAGGAGCTGACGCAGTAGTTGCTGTTACTGGAGATGGAACAAACGCTTCTGTACTATCAAGCTTTAGATTAGGATGCCCAATCTATACTATAACTCCAAGTGTTAAAGCTTATAGACATATGGCAGTTGAACAAAACGTTACACCTATCCTTGTTGAAGGAGAAACTGATGTTAATGCTTTAATTGAAAAAGGATTAGCTGCTCTTAAAGAAAAAGGATATTTACAAGCTGGTAACGTTGTAGTTCTAAGTGGTGGTTCTCTAAACGGAACTTCTATTGAAGAACAAGTTACAGGAAAAATTGTTAGAGTTTAATCTCAAAATATAATTTTAGTTATATAGAAAGATAGGGTAATTTTTAAAATTACTCTATTTTTTTATTAAATACTTGATATTTTAAAATAATTATGTTAAAATATACGAGTAATTGAATTATTCGAAACAAAAAAGGAGGCGTTTCAAAATGGCAAAATGCGAAATATGTGAAAAAGAAGTTAACTACCAAATGCAAGTATCTCACTCACACAGAAGAACTTCTAGAACTTTTAAACCAAACGTACAATCAGTAAAAGTTAACGTTGACGGAACACCTAAAAAAATGAATGTATGTACTAGATGTTTAAGAAGTGGAAAAGTAGAAAGAGCATAATTTTAACTTAAATAGATTAACTTGGATTTATTTCCAAGTTTTTTTATGCGTAAAAAAGAAGAGGTCACCCTCTTCTCTTTTTTATTCTTTCATATAGTCTAGTAATTCTACCATAGCTGCTCCAGCCTCTTTATACTCTGAAAAATATTTATCTACTATTCCCATTTTACTGTATTTAGGCTGAGAAGTTATCATATCCATGAAAAAGCATAAACCTAATCCTTTATTTAAAAGATCTTGCTTATTTTTAGATGATTTCATGTGTGCAAAAATATCTCCTACACTCTTTTTCATTTTTTGATACTCTTTTTCATATTCTTTATGTGTTGTATATAGTTTAGCAACAAATTCACTATAGCTGTATACTTTATATAATTCTATTCCATAAAGCTTTGCAGCAAGCTCTAATCCATAGATTGTTCTCAAATTAAATATATCTAAGAAACCTTCAAAGTCTTTAGTATCAAAATAATAGTAATGACCTTGTAGCTTGTTAAAAGATTTCATTGTATCTAAATATCCCATTTTAATGTTTTTCTTTATACGAGCTTTATCAAAATCAAATGGTCCACCAAGTTCTTCATTTGGCTTTATTATCTTTATATATGCATCTTTACTATTTATTAGTTTTCTTTTAATACCTGCACTTGAAATATCTACAACTATTATATCTTTGTATCCTTTATTTAGTAGCATATTAATTGGAACATTATCTACCACTCCACCATCTAGGTATTTTTTGTCTCCTATTTGTTGTGGTTTAAAAATTGGAAAACAAGCAGAAGCTAGAATATAATCATAAAGTTGAGACTTATCTATATCTTCTTTAAATACTTCTATTGTTTGTTCTTTTTTATCAAGTGCTGTAGTTACCATACCATATGAAACTTTTGAGTTATACACTTTATCCACGTCGATGTATTTATCCATTAGTTCACGCATTGGTGTATTTTCTAGTCCTTTATTTTTAGCAAATTCTTTTGTAAATTTTAATATGTTTGCAGCACTAAAAATACTTCCTTCGCTCATTTTGTTGTCTTCAGAGATTTTAACTAAGTCTTCAAATTTTATATTGTCATATAATTCCATAACTTTATCAAAATCATTCTGTAAAAATAGAGCTCCATTTATTGCACCAATAGATGTACCAACAATTGCTGTTATATCTACACCAAGTTCCTTTAAAGCTTTCCATGCTCCTACTTCGTATGCACCTTTTGTGCCACCGCCTGCAAGAACAAGCCCATAACTTCTTTTCATATTTAATCACCTCATAACATTTGTTATTACGAGATTATTATACTAGAATTTTTACTTTATTTCAACTCGTTTATTTTACATTTTAAATATAGTTTTTAATATCATTTTCATAAATTTTCCAGGTTTATATACTACAACTTTCATTTCTACCTCCTAACAAAATAGCCATGTTATTCCAAATATACCAATAGCTATTGCACAAATTGCAACCCATCCCCAAGAAGGTAGCGCTAAGCTTACACCTATACCCACTCCAAAAGCAAGTAAAAATAGTCCAATTGTCTTTTTAAAACCACTAGTAAACATACTTTATCCTCCTTTTTGACATTAGTTACAAATTGTTGTAAAATGACTACTATATACTATGAAAAGGAATGATTATTGTGAATAAAAAGTATAAAAGACAAACTAAGGCTCAAGCCGAAGAAATTGTTAAAATAATAATAGATGAATATAAAGGACAAGAAGTTGGTCTTCATTTTGAAACACCATTTCAACTTGCTATAGCTCTTATTCTTGCTGCACAATGTACAGACGAAAGAGTTAATGCTACTACACCAATACTTTTTAAAAAATATCCTACAATAGAATCATTAAAGAATGCTAAACTTGAAGATATTAAAAAAATTGTTAAGCCTTGTGGCTTTTATAACAACAAAGCAGTATCTATTAAAGAGACTGCAAGAATTACAATTGATGAATTTGGAGGCACACTTCCTTGTGATATAGATAAACTTCAAAAGCTTCGTGGAATTGGAAGAAAATCTGCAAACATTATTATGTTAGAAGGTTTTGGTAAATGCGAAGGGATTGCAGTAGACACTCATGTTACACGTATTTCAAGAAAAATTGGGTTATCTAATGGTAAAAATCCAATAGAAATTGAAAAAGATTTACTTAAACTATTAGATAAAAAATACTGGGTAGATTTAAATCACGTATTAGTTTTACATGGAAGACAAAAATGTATTGCAAATAGACCTCAATGTGATGAGTGTCCAATTAACACCATGTGCAAAAAAAATGACTAAAGAATTACTCTTTAGTCTTTTTTATTTCTTCTTTTTTAGGAAAATGTCTTTCATCATTTAAGAATATAGCTTGAGTGTATTTTCCATCATAGTCTCTTTTTCTTACGATATCAAATACTTCTACATTCAATTTATAATTTGCAATAAAATTGAATATTATGCTTAGATATAGTTCTAGTTCATCTTTTTTGCAATTATATATTTTAGTTGTATCTTTTAAAAGATTTTCACATTGTAGAACAGTTACTTCATTTTTAATATACATTGCATCCAATTTTATTGCTCTAATTAATTTTGCTCCTCTAGTATCATTGTATATTAATTCTTCAAAGTTGCCTGTTACAAACTCCCATAAATCTACTGCTAATTCTTCAAACACTTCAGTATAGTTACTATCATATTTAACATCAACAGGTAGATCACTTTTATCTATAAACTTAAAATGCTCAATTTCAAATTCCTGTGCATAACCATTCTTCTTAATGTAGTAATAATATCTTTTACCAATCTCGTATAAAGTCTCAGTTGCAAGAACTAGTTCTTCGCCTTTAGTAAGATTACAATTGAAGTCTGCAATGAATGATTTTTTCTTGGTGTCAAACTCCATTATTCCTCTTTTGACAAATCCATCATTTTCTATTTGTACTAAAAATTGGCTATACTCCTTTTTAAAATCTGGTTTTTCATAAAACAAATACTTTGCTTTAATCATCATAATTAAATCTCCTCCTTCAATAATTATCTTTTGGACATAAAGTTGCTAAATCTAGCTCCTTTCTCACTTTTATGTACACGAGCATTATACTATTTTTATGTAAAATTGTCAAATAAAAGAGCCTAACTTATGTTAGACTCTATATTTTAGTTCTGTATTGAATTATTCTTCTGTTTTTTCTTCAGCTTTTTCTTCTACAACTATTGGTTCAGTTTTAGTTTCAACAACTTCAACTTTATTTTCTTTTTTATCTTTACCAAATAGAAGATCAGCTATTGTTCCAATTCCTATTAGAGTAACTACAAATCCAATTAGTCCCCCAACAATTGGAACAAATTTAACTACAAATAATATTGCAGCTACTAGTAAAGACCAAAGAATAATGTTTTTAGTGCTTAATTCTTTGTCTTTTAGAAGTTTAATAGCAATTACTGTAGTTCCCATTGCAGTTGCACATATTAGCATTACAATATATCCTAATATTGCAACAACACCTACTGGAATTAGTATTATTGTAATAAACATTATAATAGCTGCAAGAACTACTCCAAATATTAATCCTAGTCCAAGAAGAGCGTTTAGAGCAATCTTTTCTCCAGTGTATTTTTGGATTCTTTCTTTTTTGCTAGATTTTGAAACAATATAAGATATAATTAAAGCCATTACAAAAGTAGTTAATATATCTCTAATTATTTTAAATATAGTTGCTGTAACAACAGCTTTATGAGCTTCTTCTACTACTTCTTCACTTTTTTCTACTAGTTTTAATAGATTTTCAACAACATTTGCACCACTTGCAATAGTTGCCTCTTCACCTGTTTCACCTCTAAGTTCTCTTATTACTGCATTTTCACCAATTTCTACTAGGTTTGCTCCTATAGATAGTACATCTGAGTTTGCATTAAATTTAACATTACTTCCAGCTACATATGAATCTCTTGATATTATAGTTTCCTCAGAAATTTTAACATCTTGAGCTGCAGCGTATAAGTTTTTAGCACTTGAAGTTTCAACTTTAACTTCTTGCCCTGCAACAAAGATATCTCCAGATACAGTTACATTTTCAAGTTTTACATCTTGACCAGCTACTGCAATGCTACCATTTACTGTAATGTTTTTAACATCTACGTCTTTACCAGCAATAAATGCATTTCCATCTATTACTTTATTTTCTACAGTTACATTTTGGTCTGCATAAAAATAATCATTGTCTATCATTTCTCTTTGAGATATTAATGATGGACTAATTAGTAGATTTTCTTCTGCTTCATCTGCACGTACTATTGTATTTCCTGCTACAAATACTACTGCAAATATAGCAAAAACAGCAATAATTTTTAGTAATTTATTTTTCATAAATAAATCCTCCCTTTCAATCATTGTAATTATATCATTAATATGAAAAATAATAAATATTGTTATAATAATTATTCATACATTTTATATATTTTTCTTCATTATTTTTATGCATAAAAAAAAAGACTGGATTATCCAGTCTAAGTTTTAATTATGGTTTGTAAAAGATTCATTAAAAAAACAAGCAAATTAAAATTTACTTGTCTTAATGTGGTGCGGGTAAAAGGACTTGAACCTTCACGCCTCGCGGCATCGGCTTCTAAGACCGACGTGTCTGCCAATTCCACCATACCCGCAACTACGTGTATTATAATACCACTAAGTAAATGGTTTGTCAATAGTTTTTGTTAAAAAAATCTCTTGTTTTAAAAAATAATTTTCTTTCTTACGGCCTCTATATCTTTGAAGTTTTTGGTCATTTTTTGAATTGACAAACTTTTGTTCTTTTGTTATAATTTTTTCGTAAAGAAGTGAGGTAAATATATGAATTTAACAGTAATAATTTTGTGTGCTATTATTATAGTACTTTTAATATTTGTAGTTGTATTATTAATAGGTTTAAAAGGTAAATCTGATGATATAGATGATCTTAGACGAGATTTTGATCACATGCTAAATCAAACAAGAGATGATATCTTAAATAATCTAGGTACAAAGATTAATGAAAATGGTAATACTCAATATCAAATGCTTACTAATCTAACACAAATTAATGAGCAAAAACTAGATAATACTCGTAAATCTACAGAGGAAAAACTAGAAAAAATTCGTGAAACTGTTGAAGGAAGATTATTATATATGCAAAAAGACAACGCAGAAAAACTAGAAAAAATGCGTGTTACAGTAGATGAAAAGCTACAAGGTACTTTAGAGCAAAGACTTGGAGAATCTTTCAAAATAGTTAACGATAGACTTGAATCTGTATATAAAGGTTTAGGTGAAATGCAAAATCTTGCACAAGGTGTTGGAGACTTAAAGAAAATATTTACTAATGTAAAAGCACGTGGTACTTGGGGTGAAATCGAACTTGGAAATATATTAGAAGAATATATGACTCCAGATCAATATATTAAGAGTGCAAAAACTAAGCCTAATGCTACAGAATTTGTTGAGTTTGCTATTAAACTACCAGGAAAAGGAGATGGCGAAAGTGTTCTACTTCCTGTTGATTCTAAATTTCCTGTTGAAGATTATAGAAGACTTGTTGATAGTGAAGAACTTGGAGATATTGATGCAATTACTGATGCAAGAAAAAGTCTTGAAAATTCAATTAAATTATTTGCAAAAGATATTCATGATAAATACATTGAAACACCATATACAACAGACTTTGGTATAATGTTCCTACCTACTGAATCACTATATTGTGAAGTATTAAAAAATACTGCATTAATTGAAACATTATCTCAAAAATATAGAGTTGTTGTATCTGGTCCTACAACATTTGTAGCTCTTCTTAACTCATTACAAATGGGCTTTAGAACACTTGCTATTGAAAAACGTTCAAGTGAAGTTTGGAGCCTACTTGGTACAGTTAAATCTGAATTTGAAAAATTTGGAGATTTACTAGATAAAACAAATAAAAAGCTACAAGAAATTGGAAATACAATGGCTAAAGCAAGTACTAAAACTAGAGTTATACAAAGAAAACTTAAAGATGTTGTTGCACTTCCTGTTGCAGATGAAGATGAGTTTTATGGCTTAGACGCTGCACTTACAGATAGTGTTGTAGAAGCCGAAGATTACAACGTTGAAGATGAAGAATAATATTTTAAAAATAATGTCAAAAATGGGCCAGAGCAATCTGGTCCTTTAATTGACTTTTCTCCCCCTTTATGATACAATGATGGCGTTGTAGATATATACAACTTGAATTAAGGAGAAGTGATTAATTTATGAATAAAGTTAAAGCTATAGTATTAGCTGGTGGTAAAGGAACAAGAATGAAATCTAACCTACCTAAGGTTCTTCACAAAGTTTATGATAGATGTATTATAGACTATGTTTGTGATGCATGTGAAGATGCAGATATTGATGATATCTATGTTATAGTTGGACATAAACATGAAGATGTTGAAGCTCATCTTGCTTCAAGAGACAATGTAACATGTATCTTCCAAGAACAACAATTAGGTACTGGACATGCTGCAATGCAAGCAAAAGATTATATAAATGACGATGATTTAGTTTTAATAGTAAATGGAGATATGCCTTTAGTATCACCTTACACTATTACTTCTTTCATTTCATTCCTTGAAATGGGTAATTATGATGGTGCTTTAGTTTCAGCTGTTTTTGAACAAACACCTGCTTATGGTAGAATTGTTAGAGACAGACAAGGAAATCTTTCTAAAATTGTTGAACAAAAAGATTGTACAGAAGACGAACTTGCAATTAAAGAAGTTAACATTGGTCTTTATTGTTTCAAAGGTAAACACCTAAAAGAAACTTTTGCAAAACTAGATAACAAAAACGCACAAAATGAGTATTACATCACTGACGTACCATACTACATTATTGAAAAAGGTGGTAGAATTGGTGTTTATGCTCTACAAAACCCAGATGAAGCTCAAGGTGTTAACTCAAGAAATGACTTATCTATTGTTACTAAAACATTATTAAGAGATAACAGAATTAAACACATGGATAATGGTGTTACTCTTATTGATCCAGATAACACATATATTTCACTTGACGTTTCAATCGGTAAAGATACTATAATATATCCAGGAACAAATATCCAAGGAGAAACAATAATTGGAGAAAACTGTATAATCGGACCAAACTCAACAATTATTTCTTCTACTATTGGAGATAATACAATTATTGAATCTTCTAAATTAGATAGAGCATCTGTTGGAAGCAACTGTGTAGTTGGACCATATACATATGTAACTAAAAACACATATATAAAAGACAATGCTTCTCTATCTTCATTAAGAGAAATAAACAACAACTAATTTAAGCGAGGTATTTTAAATGGATAACTTTAAAGTAAATTATTATTTTAATTTTATAGATGAATTTGAACACAAAGCTATTTTTGATAACACTACTTATGCTTGGGATGTACTTGCAAATGTTAAACCATACATTCAAGAAAAAGTAGAAAAAGATAATGTTCAAATCAATAACGCAGCAGAAGTTGCAGATTTTGTATCAATTACTGGTAACTACATTATTGGTGAAGGTACAACAATACATGCAAATGCTGTAATTCAAGGACCAGTTATCATTGGTAAAAATGTAGAAATACAATCTGGTGCCTTAGTTAGACCTTGGACTATAATTGGAGACAATTGTGTTGTAGGTCATGGTTCAGAGATTAAGCACTCTGTACTATTTAACAAAGCAAAAGTTGCATCTCTAGCTTTTGTTGGAGATTCAGTTCTTGGAAAATCTGCAAGAATTGGAAGTGGTATCATTTGTGCAAACAGAAGATTTGATCAAAAAAATATCACTGTTAAAAATTCAGTTGGAGAAAAAGTAGAGGTTGGAACAGATTTCTTTGGACTTATCATGGGAGATATGTCTAGAATTGGTGCTAATTCTACTACTCTACCTGGTTCTTTTATTGGATCATATACTTGGGTACTTCCTACTTGCCAAATTAGAGGATTTGTTCCAAGCGAAACTAGAGTATTCTCTACTGCAGGAACAAGATATGAAGAAAATCCTAAAGTTGAATTAAAATAACCAAAAATATATAATGTCTAGGCTTTTTGCTTAGACATTTTTTTATGTCTTTTAATTTACTTTTTGTCGTTTTACTTGTATATTTTTTTCCTTTATTATATTATAATAATATCAATTAATGGAGGAAGATATGGATTATTTACAAAAGTTTAAAGAAAAATGTAAAGTAAACGATATTTTTATGGATAAAGTTAATTTCCTATTTGAAAGATTACTACATTTTGGATATGTAGATAAGCTAACTATTTCTAAACTTGAAAAAAAACTTTATACCAATATTGATACTGTATATGTAAGTTCAGATGAAACTAAGGATTATAAGACTGGTTATTATGATGCAATTACTAAAGAACTATACATTAAAGACATAGATGATACTGAGTCAATGTTTTTAAGACTTGTTTATGCAATTACTACTACTAAGAAAAAAGAGCAAACATATAATGTTGGTTACTCTACTACTTCTCTATCTAATTTAAATTACAAACAAGAACATAAAAACTATGGATTAAATAGAGCTATTGTATCTAACCTTGTATGCAGAATACTATACACAGAGCCTACTACTTTAAGTATTGTTCCAACATACAGAACATACAAAAAAGACTTTTTAGGCAATGGTTTTGATGCAGATAATAATATCTATTTTCTTGAAGGACAAATTCTAAAACAAATGTGTTTTGCACTTGGTATTCAAGAAGAAGATTTCTACTTTCATCTATTTGTAAATCCAGCAAGATTTCTTGAGAGAACTATGGATAAATGCAAAGTTGAAAATCCAGATCAACTTCTTGCAATTTTTGATAGAGCAAGTAAAAACTATTGTAACTATAATAAATTTTTATATTATAATAGATTATTAGATAACAATTTCTTAAAAGCTAAGAAAACACTACCAAATGAAAAAATGGATGAAGATGTTATAAAAGAAAGAAACGAACTTACTTATATGATTAATAAAAAAATTCAAGAAATAGACTCTTCTGTTGATGAAGAAGATGAACTTGAAGATGTTGCAGCAAGTTTAAATGAAACAATAAATAAACTTGAAGAGAATATGATAAGTGATGTTGTAAATATTCAAAACATTCTCGTAGATACCCTACTTATTAGCGAGAATAGATACTCACCTATTCAATTTACTGTAAAACAAAAACAACTATCTTCTCTTCTACTATTAAAAATGAAAAACTTGAAGATAGTATTTATTCAACTATTTCATATAAAGTATTAAATACATTTGAAAGCACTTCATCTAATTTAATTGAAAAAATGAAATATAGTATAGTTTCAGAACTACTTTCTTCTGAAAAATATATTAAAATATATAACAATATGGAATTTAATCGTTTAGTTAACCTTGATTTGGACGACAATACCGAAATAATGGCTTTAAGTGTTAATGGTACATTCTTACAACTAATGAAAATAAAAGACCTTAATTTGCCATTTACAGAGCTTAAAGATAATACTGAAATAATTAAAATAGATAACTTAAAATTCTTGCTTAACAGTCCATTAAGTATTAAGACAACTCAAAATATTGAAAAGATTTATACATATATTAAAACTCATCACGAAAAATATAAAACAATTGAAATTGAAAAACTATACATTACAAATGTAGGTAATACTACTCTAGTTTTAGTTCTTTCAGATGAAGATTTTGAAATATTTAAAATGGACATTGTAGATGATAAAATAGAATGTACAAAAGTAGCTCTTTCAGAAAAATATGCTATTTTTGACAGTTCAAATGTATCATATACAAATAAAAGATATAAAACACAACAAACTGAAACTGCCAAAATGTTTGGTATATTCTAGAATAAAAGAAACAAAAATGAGGATAGATTATTAATCTATCCTCTGTTTTTTAATACTACATTAACTCTTTTTCATCTATGTCTATATTCCAAAATCCTAATTGTCCTTTTGCATCAATTTGTTTTTTGAAAGGTACTACATTTTCCATTTGAAATCCAAAGTTTCTAGAAAAAGAATGTGTTGTATAAATATCGCTATTTTCATTAGATAGCATATTTGCAAATTCATCACTCATTGGAACGCAGTCTGTTATTGTTACTTTACCTAATATCTTTCCCATAGGAAGTTCATCTGGTAAATATTTAGCTAAGCGTTCTACTGCCTCTTTATCTATTCCTTTTCCTGCGTGAATTAGGACATCTCCTCTAAAGTTTGTTTTCCAACTTCTAAATTCAAATCTTTTAACACCGCTCATGATAAGTGTTGCCCAAGGTTGTTTTATTGTTATTGCTTTCATGTCTTCCCCCTACTTTTTCTTTTCTACGCCCTTATATACTTTACCATCTTTAAGTTTTATCGTATCTCTTAATTGTCTATGGTAAGTTATTACGAATCTATGAATCTCATCTTGTAAAAATGTTAAGAAATTTAATATATTTTTCTTGTCTGTTAGATCAAACTCATTTCCATCTTTATCTATTAAGCCCCTAGTTCTGTGTTTATCATTTTTAACCATACCATAGAAGTTTGTTCCTTCTCCTACATCTTCCATAGCTTTTTTTACTGCATTTAATTGGTTCATTGCGCCATCAATTAGCATTACATCTGGAAGTGGCCAGTCTTTTGCATGATTTAGACGTCTATATAGCACTTCATACATACATTTCGGATCATCTTGAGTTAGTGTACTTTTAATTTTAAACTTTCTGTACATACTTTTGTTTAATTTTCCATTTTCAAATCTAATCATACAACCTACTATGTAGTCGTTTCTTAAGTTTGAAATATCATAACACTCGATTGACTCAATTCCTTCTTTAAATCCAAGTAGTCCTGCAAGGTCATCTACTACATTGTTTTTCTTATCTTCAATGTTAATATGAATGTTATTTTCTACCATTTTAACTAGGTTAGATTTTTCTCCACGTTTTGGACTAATTACTTTAATCTTAGTTTCACGTTTTTCAAAAAGATTATTTATTAGCTCTATTTGTTCATCTTCGAGTTTTATATATACCTTTTTAGGAGAATCATTATTATCTGTATAATAGTTTGATACTATTTGAACTAGAGACTCTTCTATTTCTTCTTCAGATATATCTGTTAATTTTACGTTATCATGAAGAACAATTTTATAATCTCTTATCTTAAAAATTTGTATAAATAATGTATCTTCACTATATACATATCCCCATATATCTGAGCTTGTCTCGTTTAAGTTAGATACTGTTTGTTTTGTAGCAAATTTATCTATATTATCTAATCTTTGCTTAAGTACTGCTGCTTTTTCAAATTCTAGTTTTTGAATACATTCTTCTATTTGTGCTTCGAGTTGCTTTTTAATATCTCCAGTTTTTCCTTCAAGAAATAATACAACTTGGTCTATCATATCTTTATATGCTTTAAGACTTACATCGTTTATACATGGTCCTAAACATCTTCCAATGTGATAGTATAAACAAGCATTTTTAACTGTAGTCTTGTCTAGGTTATATTTACATCTTTTAACTGGGAATATTTCTTTTATTGTGTGAAGTGCATCACGCATTGCACCTACATTTGTATATGGTCCAAAGTATAGAGCTTTGTCATCTAATCTTCTACGAGTTACATATATTAGTGGATACTTATCTTTTATAGTTACTTTAATATATGGATAAGTTTTATCATCTTTAAGGAGAACGTTAAATTTAGGTGATAGCTTTTTAATATAATTACATTCAAGGTTTAAAGCTTCCACCTCATTATTTACAACAATATAGTCTATGTCTCTTACTAAAGAAGCCATATTTTCTATTCTTTTGGTTTTATTATTTTTTTGGAAATATTGTCTTACTCTTTTTCTTAATGATATAGCTTTTCCTACATATATAATTTCGCCTTTTTCATCTTTCATCATATAGATACCAGGCTCAAATGGGATTTTTGCCACTATATCTTTTACATATGGATTTGTCATAAATTCTCCTTTCTTAAAGTATATAAAAAGAGGGTAATAGAATCATAACCCTCTTAGTTTTCATTATAATTTATTAAAATAAATTACTCAGCCTCGTTATATTTTTCAATAATCATATTTTGTAACATTTCTCTAGTTTCAGTATTGATAGGATGAGCAATATCTTTAAATTCTCCATTTGGAGTTTTTCTGCTAGGCATTGCGATAAATAACCCTTTGTCACTTTCGATAACTTTGATGTCGTGGATTACGAATACATCATCAATAGTAATAGAAGCGATAGCTTTCATTCTGTTTTGAGAAGTTACTTTTCTAACTCTTACGTCTGTTACTTGCATGTTCCACACCGCCTTCCTTGAATGTTACTTTAATTAAATCATATTAAAAAATCATTGTCAACAATTCGTTAACGATAATACTTATCATTTTGGTTACAGTTGTGTTACACACTATATTTGGCATTTTATGAGTAATATATTTTCTTTCTTTTTACGTCATATGGTACGATCTCATTTATATATTCTGAAAATCCTTCCATTACTACTGCAGGAGTAATATTTGATCTTGGTCCTGCAGATAGAGTAATTGTTATACTATCATCTATATTGAAATCAAAACTATCTATTTGAGATTTGATATCTAATCTTTCCATTCTATCATAGCTTTTCTTTATGATGAATATTTGAGGTTGAGATAAGTATAATTGCATTTTCTTCTTATAGAAAGCTCTTATTTCATCCTTTTCCCTTAAAGATTTATCTTTAAATTTTTCTGTATAATCTAAACTAATTATATATTCTGCACCATAAACTCTCATGTTAATATCATCTTCTGAGGCAGGAACATATTCTGCAGACATGATAATAAATCCTGCAGGAAGAGTTTTGTTTACTTCTCTAACTAAATAACGTGTATCTACATCCTCAGATAGATACATATCAAAAATCTCACCTGTACTAGTATATCCGTCTGTTAATGGATGTGCAAAATTAATATCTATTCTTCCTGTTACTTCAGATTTTACAAAAGGCATCATAGCCTTTTCAAAAGCATCTGTAAAAATTTTAATTGTATCATCTTGTGAAATGTACATGGCGTCTTTTGACTTTCCATATACTACCCTTAGTCTGTACATCATCCCATCTCCTTCTATGCCCGTATTATATCATACTGTGACATAAATTAAAAGATTTTTTGACATATTTTTGTAATATTACTTTTATCTATTTATTTTAAATAGTGATGCTTCTTTCTTGTAATATCCTCGCACGGCCTCTTTAAGAATATCTGCACCTATTAATACATTTGAAATAGAACTACTTCCTACCCCTACATTTAAATATACATTTGGTAGCTTATCTATTTCACTAATTATTGGCAATTTATCTTTTGTTGCTATTATATTTCCGCTAAAAGAAACTATTTCATCTGCTAGTTCGATTTTTGGAAATAATTTATATACTAATGCTTTTAATCTTTTTTCATTTTCTTTTTCTTGCATGTATAAATATTTATCATTTTCCATCTTGTAATTATACTTTGTATCTATGCCTGATACGAGCATATTGCCAAAATTATCCACTCTTATATAAATTGGTATATCATTTAACACTTTAAGGCTCAAATCTTCTTTAAAGTTTGTTTTAAGCTTTATACCAAATCTTTTGTATAATTCACAAGTTGGTATACTTGATATTTCTATTCCATCTATACTTGTAGTTATTATTAATGACTTTGCTGTAATAATATAGTCATTATTTGTTACTACTCTTACTGAGTCAAAAGAACTTTTAAAAGTAATTAAATTTGTGTTTTCATATATTCGTACATTAGGAAAATTAGACAAGTAACTAAAAATATCACAAGTAAGATCATATGGATTAATTGTACGAGCTAAGCTATCTATTACTATTCCATTTCCTTTTTGTAGGATATTTACTTCTTCTCCTATTTTTTCTCTTTCTTCAAGTTCTGCTTTAAATAATCCTTTTTGAAACATTTTTGTACTAATTATATTATGATTTATTCTTTTTAAATAATTATTATCTCCAATATCTACTAATATTTCATCTAGTAGTGCATTTGCTCTTTTATTCAACCTACTAATTGTATTTTTATCTTTTTCTCTTCTTAAATATAACTCATCTATAAAATCTGTTATGGATGCAGTAGATATATTTGTATTTTTATATCCTATTATATTTTTCTCTATAACTACTACATTAAAGCCTTCTTTAGCTAAAAAGAAACTAGTTATTGCTCCACTTATTCCACCACCTACTACTATTACATCACAATCTATATCTTTATTTAAATACGGATAAATTTTATTGTTTGAATACTTGTTTTGCCAAATTCCTTTTTGCATAATTTCACCTCATAAATTATTTTTTATTGTTTTTACCAGTTTTATGCAAAAACAATAATATACTGTTAATTTTTGCCAATAATATATTTGAGGTGATAAACTTTGTCTATTAGAAAACTTAAAATAATTATAATTACTACAGTGCTATTACTTATAGCTTTTTCTACTATTTTTGCTGCAACTATTACACACTTTGCTCCTGAATATGCAAAAACTACTGCTAATGTAAATTTTAGAAGCAGTCCTACTACAGATTATTCTTCATATATAAAAACTCTAAATGCAAACACTCCTTTAAAACTTGTTGGAACTATAGACAACTTCTACATTGTTCAACTAGAAAGTAACGAAGTTGGTTTAGTATCTAAAAATTATGTGGATATAACAGGAGAAAAAACTCAAGGATTAGTTTACACAGACTATTCTCCTTTCTATGTTGTAACAAATACAGAAAATGTAATTTTAAGAGGTGGACCTTCTACTAGTTTTAGACGTATTACTACTTTACCCATAGGAGAAAAGCTACTTGTTCAAGGAAAGATTGAAAACTTCTATCTTGTAGTAACAGAAAATAACACTGTTGGTATGGTTAGAGATGATTTAGTAGATTTTTATGATAATACTAATACAAACAATAGTAATGAAAAAACAGAATCTATACCAAATGATACAAAACCTATTGTAGATGAAAATTATATTTTAGAAAGAATAAACGCTATTAGAAGTGAGAACGGATTACCGCTACTTTCTATTGATTCATTACTAGATAGTGTTGCAAATACTAAAGCTAAAGATATGGTAGAAAACAATTACTTTTCACACAACTCTCCAACTTATGGAACACCATTTGAAATGATGCAAAACGCAGGTGTTAGATATGTTAATGCTGGCGAAAATATAGCAGGTAATAGCAATATAGACGCAGCTATTGATTCATTTTTAAATTCAGATGCACACAAGCAAAATATATTATCTAATGCATATAACTACATAGGTATTGGTATTGAACCAAGTAATGTATATGGTTATATTATAGTTTTAATGTTTATTGGGAGATAAAAAAATACGCCTAAAAGGCGTATTTTTTATCTCAATTATTATTCTTGAGTTGGTTGTTCTTCAACAACTGGTTCTTCAGCAACTGGAGTTTCAACAACTGGTTCAGCTACTGGAGTTTCAGCTACAGGTTCTTTTTCTGCAGTTTGTCCATGAGCTTTTACAACTTCTTCATAGAATACAACATCTGCTACTGCCATGTATGGAGTTAAGAATAAGTTTCCTATTCCAAATGTGAAGCAGCAAAGAATTGCCCAACCAATGAATGATAGACCTAAGCATATTAATTTCCATCTATATCCAGGCATAAGTTCTATAGATTTTTCTACAGCTTCTTTAGCTGTGATTTCTGGATTGTCTATAGCAACATATTCAGATAGAGAAAGATTTAATACTTTTCCAATGTACCAGATAACAATTGCAATCATTGCAACAAAGTATACTATTCCACCAATAACTGCACCTGCATCTCCAAGTCCACTTAATAGTCCCATTACTAAAGCTGCAACCATTATTCCTACTATATATAATATAGTTGGAACAATTAATTTAACAAATTGCCATAGTGTAACTTTCCATGCTCTTCCAAAACTTGGGAATACTCTTCCTAAGAAATATGTAGCTGTAGTTTCGTTATCTCTTTTAGCTTTCATAATGTTTTCAATTAAAGCATATGCAAGTGGTACTTCAATTAGCATAGCTGCTATTGAAAGTAATGAAGATAATGCAGAAGTTCCAATAAAGCTTGTTAGTACATCTGTAACCATTTTTTCTGTAATAGTTTTTCCCGCCATTGCTTTAGTAGCTAAATCTACTAATCCTCCTACTGATCCTAGTAATGGAGCAGCTGTGATTAATCCAATAACCATTAAAACTACAAGATATAATAGGTTCATTCCTACGAATCTTCCCCATTTACCAGCCATAGCTTCTCTAGCTTTAGCTCTAATCTCTTTTGCTCTTGGCATAATATAACCCTCCTTTATAATCTATAAAATATCATTATCTATTTCTTCCTGTTCTGCTTCTAGATCAGTCTTAATTGTTTTGTTGGTAGCAATATTTTGCTTTCTTATTTTTCTTCTTTGAGCTTGCGCTTTATCCATAATATCTCTACGGATTATTGAGAAGTTATTTAAGATTCTTCCTCCAAATACAATTACTGCTGCTAGATATATTTCAACATTTAATAGTTGACCTAAGTAAACTAAAAACATTGCAAATATAGCATTAAAGAAAAATCCAGATAAAAATATTTTCATATTGAATTTTTTGCCAGTACTTGCGGCTAATGCTCCAAATACAGAGTCTAAACATGCAAGAATGGCAACGGCAACATATTGATAACTGCTATATGGTATTATTATGTGTTGCCCTGCAAGAATACCACATAATACAAATAATGCAACTATTATAATTCCTAATATCATAATCTACTCTCCTTGTTTTGCAAAGTTGAATGATAATGCACCATCATACTTTGGTATTTCTATATTACTTTCCCTTGAAAGAGTTACTTTTATTCCATATCCATTTAATACGTCTACTACACCATTTTTAATAGTCATTGCACTTTCTAGGTATTGTGCATTTCCTATTGCTTTTATTTCAAAAGGTGCTGCAACTTTTTGGTAATTTACTTGAATTACTGAACCTACACATCTTACTGCAGATGTAGTAATAATTCTTTGTTCATTTACACTTATTGCTTCTGCTCCTGCAACTCTTAATTCGTTAATTACAGTAAGTACATCACTATCATGTACAAGTGAGTTTGAACTAGTTCCATCATATAATGTAATAATTATTCCCTCACCTTTTACGTCTGTAGTTCCTGCAAGTAGACTTAATGTATCTATCTGACTTTTCATAGAACCAATTAGAGTATTATTTGTTGCAGAACTTGTTTGATATTCTTCAACAATTTCTTGTGATTCGTTATATTTTTCTTTTAATTCATCATAATCTCTTTGAAGACTTACAAGTGTGTCTGCAAGTTCATCTTGTCTTATACCTTTTAGTACTTCTTCAGATTTACTCATTGTTGTTACTTGAGCAGAAATCATACTGGCAAGTAAGAACGCAGATATACCAATTGCAATATATGCAGGTATTGAATTCTTTATTAAAAATGCTTTAAACTTGTTTGTCTTTTTCTCTTTTTTTACTTCTTCTTCCAAGTTTTTCAACTCCTTAATTATATTTTGAGTAGACAGGATTTTCTACACTCATGTCTATAGATCCTTCTACTTCTCCTCCATTATTTTTAATTATACTTTTTAAGAACGATACTTTATATTCTAGGTTTGAATCGTTTGCAAAAGTTATTTTAAGTTTACCATCCAATGTCACTATTGTCAAGGAAGCATTGAATTTTACGTTAGTTACCTCTCCTTGAATTCCATATTCTTTTAGTAATGCTTTTATTTTGTTATATGTTTCTATTTTCTTTACATATGATTCATCTATTTTTTTACCAAGCTCAGGTGTTTGTCCAAAATCAAAGCCTTCAACTATTAGTTCTTCTTTTTTTAGAGATAAATCACATTCTTCAAGTAAATATCCTTCATTATCTAGTTTGTAATACTTTCCTGTAGTTTTATCTTTTGCAATATATGCTGGATATCTTTCTTTTACTTTAACTACAATAGAGTTTGGAAATACATATCCATAACTAACCTTTGATACATATGCAAGGTCTATTGCATATCTATCTGATAATATTAATTGCTTGAATACATTTTCTCCAACTTTTAAATCTATTTTTCCTATTATGTCTTGTTCTGTATATTTTTCATTACCTTTTACACTGATACTTTCAAGATTAAAAGTCTCATTTGTAAATAGTATATATCCAAGACCAATTAGTAGTCCAATAAAGAAAAATGCTTTAATAATTGCTATTGAATTTATTTTTTTCTTTGGTTTTGGAGCATCTAAATCTTCAACATCATCGTCTGGTGCAACCATCATTAATGAGTTTATATTTACTTGCTCGATTTTATTTTCACCATCTAAAAATGGAACATACTCCATATCATCTGTTGGTTTTAATCTTACGTTGTTTTTTCCACTGTGATTATTTGTACGTACAACTTGTTTTTTCTTTACTTGCTTTTGAGGTTGTTTAACTACCTTCTTTACAGTTTGTACTTTTTTGCTAGGTTTTACCTTTGGCTTTACTTGAGTTTTCTTTTTTGTGTTAGAACTAGAAGGACTAGTACTAACTTTTTTAGTAGTTTTTTTATTTGTTACTTTTTTAGTCTTGCCTGTCCCACTACTTTTCACACATATCACCTACTTCTTAATACAGTTATATATATTTTCCTCTACATCTTTTACAATTACTTTTGATGCATTTTCTCCCATAAGTTCTACGTTTTTTCCTTCAATTATTTTTGCTACTGCATCATTTAAACTATCTATTGTTAAATCCTTTTGTTCAATTAGTATTGCAGCATTTACATCTTCTAATACTTTAGCATTGAAGAATTGATGATTTTCTGCTGCAGTTGGAAGCGGAATTAAAATAGATGGCTTATGTGCTAAGCTTAACTCACTAATAGTCATAGCTCCGGCACGAGTTATACAAAAGTCTGCAACTTTATACATCTTATCCATATTAAATATGAACTTTTCTAATTTAATATATTCGTCTAGACTTTTTCCAATTTCATTTTCTATTTTTTTCTTTATTTCAAGTACTTCATCATAGTTTTTGTCTCCAGTAACTAGTATATAGTATACTTTATCATCTTGATATTTTTTAACCATATCTAGAAGTACTTCATTTATTCTTTTAGCTCCTTGACTTCCGCAAGTAACTAATACTATTTTTTTGTTTATATTTTCTAAACCTAATTCTTTTAGACATTCTGCTTTATCTAGTTTTTTAATATCTTCTTCACTAAATTTAGCAGGTGTTCCAGTGTATACCACATTTGCTTTAGGATTTAATCTTTGTTTTGCATCTTCAAATCCTACCATAACAGCTTTTGCATTTTTTGCAAGAAGTTTTACAGACACACCTGGGAATGCATTTGATTCGTGTAAGAAGTATGGAATTTTAAGTTTTGTAGCTGCTTTCATTACAGGGCCACAAATATATCCACCTGTTCCTATCACAATATCTGGTTTGAACTCTTTAAGTAGTCTTTTTGCATCTCCTATTCCTTGATATGCATGAATAAGTTGTGCAAAGTTTTTAAGAGTTAATTCTCTTATTATTTTACCTGTTCTTATATGTCTTATTTCATATCCTGCGTTTGCTACTAATTTGTTTTCTAGACCAGTTTCAGTTCCTACAAAAAGTATTTGGCTATCTGGTTCATTTTTTACTACAATATTTGCCATTGCAATTGCGGGATTAATGTGTCCTCCTGTACCTGCACATGCAAAAAGTACTTTCATAGTATTACTCCTCTCTTGTATCTGCAACCTTGTTACAATTTTTAGAAATATTTAGTACGATTCCCATTGAACATAAGTTGATAAATAATGATGTACCACCATAACTAAAGAATGGAAGTGGCATACCAGTTACAGGTATCGTACATGTAACAACTGCTATATTTATTATGAACTGCAATGCAAAAATACTTGTAATACCTGCTGCTATCATTGAGCCATAGAAATCTTTACAAGTCATTGCAATTCTATATCCTCTAAATATGAATAAAGTAAATAACAATACTACTGATACGGCTCCTACAAATCCTAATTCCTCTGCAAGAATTGAGAATATGAAGTCGTTCTGGGCTTCTGGGAGCCACAAATATTTTTCTCTACTTTGACCAAGCCCCATACCAAATAGTCCACCAGATCCTATTGCGTATAAACTTTGAGCAGGTTGCCAGTTACCATCTAGTATGTCTTGTTCTGGATTCATGAATGAAAAAATTCTTTGTAATCTAAATTTATCTGCGGTTATGAAAGCTGTTGCTGCTAGTGCAACAATTAATACAATAGCTATTATAGTTTTAAAGTTGAGCTTTATTCCACTGGTAAATATTACTGATAGTGCTGCAACTCCAAGAACTAATAGTCCACTCATATGCTTTTGGAAATACATAAGTAAACCAACTATAAGTAGCATAATTAATGGAACAATATATCCTTTTATATCTTTTATTTTTTTAGTATTTCTAGATAAATATGTAGCTATTGCAAGTACAAGCATTGGTTTCATTATTTCTGATGGTTGGAATCTTAAAATTCCAAATCCTAACCATCTTTTTGCACCATTTGCTGTTCTACCTAGTGGTGTTAGTACTAGTAGTAATAACAATGCTGCAAATGCAAAACCTATATAACTCCATCTTTTATATTTTCTATAGTCTATTTTAGAAATAATAATCATGGCTACTGTACCTATTACACCAAATACTAATTGTCTAATAAATAGATAATTACTATCACCATAATAGTATAGTGCATGATAAGAACTTGCTGATGCCACCATTACTAAGCCAATACATAAAAGTGCTATAGTTAAGGCAAACATCCCAAAGTCCATATTTCCTAGACCCGCTTTCTTAACCTCTATTTTTTTCATTCATAACCTCTATATATTTAAATTTAATTTTTTTACTAAACTATAAAATATCCAATTATACAACAGATTAATGTTATTAACCAGAATATAAGTACAACTGTTGTTTCTTTATATCCACTTAATTCTAAGTGATGATGGAAAGGAGCCATTTTAAATAGTCTCTTTCCTTTTGATATTTTAAAATATACAACTTGTAGCATTACAGAAATTGTATCTACTATACATACTAGTGCAACAAGTGCAAGTATTAGTGGCATTTTTAAACAAATAGCACAAATGGCTACTGCACCACCAAGTGCTAGAGATCCTGTATCTCCCATAAATACTTTTGCAGGATGCATATTAAATATTAAGAATCCTAGGCAAGAGCCTGCAACTGTTGATGCAAATACAACCATCTCATAATTTTGTTGTTTTAGTGCAACTAGTGTAAAGAATGTCATTATAATTGCTACTACTCCTGTTGCTAAACCATCTAGACCATCTGTAAGATTTACTGCATTTGTAGTTCCCAAAAGAATGAATGCAATAAATAGTATAAACACTGGTAATGCTAGAGTTATTGGTTGGTTTATTAATGGTATTATTGTTGTTGTACCTAATTTGAATACTACTAAATATAGTACTAAAAGTGCTATTGTAACTACAAATAGTCCAAGCATTTTAGCCTTTGGTGACATTCCTTCTGGATCTTGTAAATATAGTTTCTTGAAATCATCTAAAAATCCTATAAGTCCAAATCCTAAAGTTGCAACCATTGGTAGTACAAGTATTGGATTGTCTTTAACAAAGAATGCAAGTATAGCATTAATTACTACTAGCATTACAACTCCACCCATAATTGGAGTTCCATTTTTTTGTAAATGTGATTTAGGTCCTTCTTCTCTAACTACTTGACCTATTTTTTTCTTTTTAAGTATTGGAACAACAATAAGTCCTAATATTACTGTTGCTACAAATGACACAAATAATAATGTGGTTTGTATATTCATTTTTTATCTCCCCGTTTATTGTATATTCTTATCTGGCATTTCCTCTGCTATTTTTTTAACTATTTCTTTATCGTCAAAGAATAATCTTTTTCCATCTTCAATTTCTTGATATTTTTCATGACCTTTACCAGCAATGATAATTACATCACTTTTCCAAGCTATTCTCATAGCAAATTTTATAGCTTGGCGTCTGTTTTCTATTGCTTTGTATAGTCCTCTTGTCTGTTTCATTCCAAGTTCAATATCTGCAATTATTTCTGCAGGTTTTTCATCTCTTGGATTATCTGTTGTAATTACAGTGAAGTCTGCTAAACGACCCGCAATTTCACCCATTTTAGCACGTTTTTCTTTATCTCTATTACCTCCGCATCCAAATACTACTATTATTCTTCCTTTAGTATATTTTTTTGCAGATGTAATAACTGCTTCTAAGCTTGATGGTGTATGTGCATAATCTACAATTACAGTGAATGTCTTATTTATATCTACAACTTCACTTCTTCCTGGAACTCGTAAAGCTCCTAAGCTACCTATAATTGCATCCATTTGAGCACCAAATAAACTTGTTACACCAATTGCAGCTAGTGCGTTATATACTGTATATCTTCCAGGTATATTAATTCTAATTGTTTCTACCATTTTATTTACATACATTTTAAATTCAACATATGAAGGATTTACTCTAACATCTGTTGCAGTAAAATCTACTGCATTGTCTAATCCATATGTTGCCTTTTTACCTTGTATCATTTTTAATAGTCTTGGTGCATAGATGTCATCACCATTTACTATTGCAAAATCTGACATTTCAAATAGTTTTGCTTTTGCATTTAAATAATTATCCATTGTTTCATGGAAATCTAAATGCTCTTCAGATAGATTTGTAAATACACCAACTATAAACTTGATTCCATATACTCTGTTTAATGCTAGTGCATGAGAAGATACTTCCATTACAACATATTCCATCTCTTTTTCAACCATTCTTGCAAGTAATGCTTGAAGGTCTAAAGATTCTGGAGATGTTCTTATTGCTTCTTCTTTAACATCTGCATATGTATTGCAAACTGTTCCTATCATTCCTATTTTCTTTCCTGAAGCAAGCATTATATCTCTAATCATATAAGTTGTAGTAGTTTTTCCTTTAGTTCCTGTTACACCTATGATTTTTAGCTTACGAGCAGGATGACCATAGTATTGTGCTGCCATTTGTGCTAAAGCAATTCTTGCATCTTCTACTTTTATATATGTTACATTATCTCTTTTTTCTGTTTCTCCATCATAGACTATTGCAATAGCTCCTCTTTTTATTGCATCATCTATGTACTCTTTTCCATCTTCATTGTATCCGTTTATTGCAACAAATACATCACCTTTTTCTATTTTTTTAGAGTCATATTCTATCTTGTTAATTTCTTGGTTAGTATCACCACTAATTTCAACATTTGTTAAATCTTCTAATAAATATTGTAAAAGCATAATAAGCCTCCATTCTGGTAAATTATTATATCATAAAAAGCTATATATTTCAACGAAAAACGCTATGGTAATTCGTTAATATCATCTACACATTTTAAGGTTACAATTGAACCTTTATCTATTTGTTCGAAAGGTGTTACATCTTGTGTTAAAACATAACCTGTTCCTTCAATTCTTACATTAAGTCCTGCAGCGTTGAATATGTCTTTTGCATCTATATATCCATAACTTCTTACGTCTGGGACTTCAACTTTTTGAACTTCATCGCCTTCTTTGTATACAGCTACTATAGAACCAGCCTCTAATGCTGCTCCAGATTTTGGTACTTGATTTGTTATTACAGTATCGTCTGCAAAATCTGCTGATGGACTAATACTAAATCCAGAAGCTCCTAATGTATCTCTTGCTTGAGCAAAAGTCATGCCAACAACATTTGGTATTACTATTACATTTTTTTGCGCTTGTTCAACAGTATAATCTGTTTGAACATCCATATATTTTAAGACTTCATCTATAATTGAACCTACTACCGGTCCGCAGACTGTTGAACCACCATTTCCAAGTGGTCCTTTAGGATCAAAAACATTCATCATTACAACTATTTCAGGATTTGATGCAGGAGCAATACCTACATAACCTGCAAGGTATTTCATGTTATCTCCTCTTCCATTTTCACCTGTAGCTGTTTTTCCTGCAATTTGATAATCTGATATTTTACCAGATTTTGCTGTACCATAGTTTACTGTATCTACTAACGCACTCATTAAAGATGATGCTGTAGATTCAGACATTATTTGTTTTAATACTTTAGATTCTATTTGTTCATCATAGTTTCCTTCACCACTTTTTATTTCACGAACAATATATGGTTGAACTAAATATCCTCCATTTGCAACTGCACAATAGTTTACTGCAGTTTGTAATGTTGTTATTTGAATTGTTTGACCAAATGATGAAGTAGCAAGGTCTACATCTGTCATATTATTTGAGTCATGCATAATACCTGTTGCTTCACCTGGTAAATCTATTCCTGTTCTTGAGTCTAAGTTAAATGCTTTTATATATTTTACAAATGCTGGTATTCCCATTTTACTTGATACTTGCATAAATACGGGGTTACATGAATTCATTATTCCTTCACGAAGAGATTCTGCTCCGTGTGGATTATAATGTCTCCAACATTTGATTTCCCATTTTCCAACTTGAACATAACCTTGACAATAGAAAACTTTATCATCTAAATTTACTATATTTTCTTCTAGAGCAGCAACTGATGTAATTAACTTAAATGTAGAACCTGGCTCTTGTGTATCTGATATTGCTTTGTTTCTCCACATTTGATTTAATGCTGCACTTTTGTCTTGTGCACTCATTGAATCCCATGCGTCTTTTAATTCTTGAGTGTTTGGTGTAAACGGATCATTTGGATCAAAAGTTGGATAGTTTGCCATAGCTAAAACTTCACCAGTTTGTGGTCTCATAATTACTATGCTACCATATTCAGCTATGTTTTCTACTATTGTTTTTGCTAAATACTTTTCTGCTATAGATTGAATTGATGAATCTATAGTTAAAACTATATCTTTACCATCTTCTGCAGCTATATATTGTTCTTGTGTGTATGGAGTTGCACGTCCTCCAACATCAAAAGAAGCAACTATTTTTCCTGGTATTCCAGCTAGTTCTTCATCATAATATGCTTCAACTCCGGCTAATCCTTGACTATCTTTTCCAACAAATCCTATTACATGTGAAAGCATAGTTCCATAAGGATAAACCCTAGTCATTTCTTCATCTACACTTATTCCGTCTATTTTAGATTCACTTATATATTTTAATACTTTACTAGATTTTTCTTGATTTACTTTTGATGCTATTACTATACTTGCTACATTTTTGTTAAGTTTAGCAAGTATTTCGTCTTTGTTATCTTCTAAAATTTCAGCAAGTTTTGTTGCAACTTCATCTCTTTTTTCTTGAGGTATATTGTTTGGAACTGCATTTATTACATTTGTAGAGATACTTTGAGCAAGTATTCTTTCGCCTGTTGTATCATAAATTGTTCCACGTTTTGCTTCAACTTGTTTACTTCTAGTTTGTTGTGTATATGCTCTTTGTGAATAGTAATCTGCTTTAATTATTTGTATATATACTAATCTTGCTATTAATACTGCTACTGCAAGCATACATACTATTAGCATTACTAATGTTCTTCTTCTAGTATTAACTGAAACAAACGGCACAAAACTCACCTCCTTTATTTAAAAAATATAACCAAGACAATTCAAGTCCTACTACATAATACTTAAAATTTGCCTTGGTTATTCATAAATTTTATAAAAATATTCCTTTAATATAACTAATTATTTTATCCCAAAAAGTAGTTTCTTGATTTACTTGTACTTTGTTTATTGATTCAGATGTATCTATATATACAGTTTGGCTGCTATCTGCTTTTTGCATTCCTAATTGTTGCTTTGCATAAGCTTCGATAGTATTTAAATCTGTGTTTTGATCTACTTCAATTTGACTTGTTGCTACTTGACTTGATATAGTTTGCAAGTCACCAACTAGCTTTTGAACTTGTAGATTCTTTTCATTAATTAAGCTGAATCTAATAGTTATAGTTATGGCCATAATAAATCCGCTAAGTATAAATGCAACCATTTGAGCATTTTTTCTTTTTTGCTCTTGTTGTCTCTTAAGAGCATTTTTTCTTTTTGCTGCAGAATTTACTTTTCTTTTTCTTTGAGTCTTTTTTTCTTCTTGTGGTAATATTTTTCTTGCAGCAGAACCGTCATAATATGAATTACTAACTTTTCTGGCTGGCATCTATACTTTCACCTCCCTCTTATGGCTATATTACTACTATTTTTACTACGTCAAAAACTACAATTATTATTATTTTACAATTCTTTCAAAAACACGAAGTTTCGCACTTCTAGCTCTTGGGTTTTCTTTCAACTCCTCATCACTTGATGTTATAGGTTTTTTATTAATTATTTTTCCGTATGATTTATATCCGCACACACATACAGGAAAGTTTGGAGGGCATGTACATCTTCCTTCCATTTCCTCATAGGCATGCTTAACAATTTTATCTTCTAATGAATGGAATGTAATAATACATAGTCTTCCTCCATCATTTAAAGATAAAATGCTATCTTCAACTGCTTGTTTTAGTTTTTCAAGCTCTTGGTTTACTTCGATTCTTATAGCTTGGAAAACACGTTTAGCAGGATGTTGTTTCTCATTTAATGCTTTAGAAGGCATTGCTGATTTAATAATGTCTACAAGCTCAAAAGTTGTTTCAATTGGCTTTGACTCTCTTTTTTGACATATTTTTCTTGCAATACTTCTAGAAAATTTTTCTTCTCCATAGTCCACAAAAATTCTAAATAACTTTTCCTCTGAATAGTTATTTACAACTTCATATGCTGAGATTTCATCTTCACGATTCATTCTCATATCTAATTTTGCATCATGCATATAGCTGAAGCCTCTATCTGCTTCATCTAATTGATAAGATGAAACTCCTAAATCTAGTAGAATTCCATCTACTCCAGATAATCCTAAGCTTTCTAGAATATTTTTAATATTTGCATGATTATCATGGACTGTTTTGAAGTTTGAAAATTCTTTTAACTTCTCTGATGCAGCTTGAAGTGCATCTGTATCTCTATCTATACCAATAAGCATTCCTGTTCCGTTCAATGCTTTAAGAATGTGATAAGAATGACCGCCACCACCAAGAGTGCCGTCTACATATACACAATCTTTACGTATTTTGAGATTTTCAATACATTCATCTAATAATACTGATTTGTGTTTAAATTCCATTTTTACCTCGTCTAAATCTGTGTTTAAATAATTTAAAAAATCTTTTGTTTATTAAATAGTTTATCCTTTGTATAATTTAATTAAATTTAATCTTTTGTTTATTCTTTTTATTTTTATCTTTTGTTTATTGTTTTTTTGTCTCAGTAAATATAAGCTGAGATTTTATCTTTTGTTTATTGGTTTATTTTATCCTTAGTCTTCATATATCTTAAATGCCTAAATTAGACATTTGAGACGCAATATTTGATACATTAAGAGCTTCACTTGATGTGTATTTATCCCAAGCCTCGCTATCCCAAATTTCTGCTCTTGTTGCAACACCTGCAATAACAACATCTTTTTTGATTCCAGCATAGTCTCTTAATACTTGTGGTATATTAATTCTTCCTTGTTTGTCTACTTCAACTTCTGTAGCACCAGCAAAAAAGAATCTAATAAATGTTCTAGCATCTGCGTTTGTTAAAGGTAGTTGTTTTAATTTTTCCTCAAATGTTTCCCACTCAGCTTTTGAGTACATAAATAGACAGTTATCTAGTCCTTTAGTTACTACAAAGCTTTGACCTAAGTCATCTCTAAACTTTGATGGAACACTTACTCTACCTTTTACATCTACATTGTGTCTGTACTCACCAAGTAACATTTGATTCACCTTCCCTCCACAGTTTACCACTGTTTACCACTTCACTCTTATTTTATATTATAAAAAAGGAAAAATCAATAGAAATATTTTTAAAATTAAGAAAAAAATAGCAAAAGAAGTATAATTTATTAGCGTAATAGTTTACTTAATTAGTCTTTCTTCTAATTAAGATTTTAATATTTGTTTTTTATTTATTCTAAAAAATATTTCGAATTATTTCTTAAAATCTAGTAATTAAGCCATTTTCATGTTAATAGTTTGTTAATTTGCATATTTATTTTTCTATAATTTTTACTTATATTTTTGGGTGGGATAAAGTGTCAAAAATTTATGTTACATTTTTATTAAATTTTTTCAAATTTTAAAATCTATTGAAATAATTTAACACAATTTTTAATTTTTTCTAATATATAATTCATTTCGTACATTGTATTTAAATAATTAATACTAATTCTTAGCCCACTATTACTACTACCTATTGCTTTTAATACATGAGATAGTTCTGTACTACCCGAATTACAAGCACTTCCTGCAGATAGATATATTCCATTCATTTCTAAATAAAGCTTTAACTTAGCCATATCTACATTTTCTATACTAAAGTTTATTACTGAGTTTATGCTATCGCGTTCACTTCCATTTAGTATAAATCCTTTTATTTGTTTAAGATTAGAAAGGAGATAATTATATAGCGCTCTCTCTTTTATTTGAATTTTAGGAAGATCCTTATTTGTTAATCTATAAGCTTCAGCTATTCCTACAATATTTGATACATTTTCTGTTCCTGGTAAAAGTCCATTTTCTTGTCCTCCACCATAGGAAATATTGTTGATACTTACCCCATCTTTTATATATAAAACTCCTACTCCTTTTGGTGCTCCAAATTTGTGACCAGATATACTTAGCATATCCACATTATCTACAATAAGTGGAATATGTGGTGCAGCTTGAACTGCATCTGTATGAAATACTATATTATTTTCCTTTGCTATACTTGCAAGTTCTTTAATGTTTTGTATTGTTCCAATCTCATTGTTTACATACATAATAGATATTAGAATGGTATCTTTTCTTATTTCTTTTTTTAAAATGTCTGTATCTATCTTACCATAGTTGTCAACAGGAAGATATGTTACATCAAATCCTTCCTTTTCTAATTCTTTACAACTATTTAATATTGCTTTATGTTCTATGCAACTTGTTATAATATGATTACCTCTGTTTTTGTTTGCCCTTGCAAAGCCCAAAATTGCCAAATTATCTGCTTGTGTACCAGAAGTTGTAAAATATATCTCTTTTGGATTAACTTTTAAAATATGAGCTATTATTCTTCTCGATTCATCTAGTGCCTCTTTAGACTTTTTTCCTAAATTGTATGTTGTAGATGCATTTCCAAAATAATCTGTTAAATACGGCATCATTTTTACTAATACTTGAGAATTAATTTTTGTTGTTGCACTATTGTCTACATATATAAATTTTTCCATATTAATCCTCCTTATGTAGTTTATGTGCATAAAAAAAGAAAGTTAACTTTCGTTAACTCTCTCTAATTTTCTATGCTAAATTTACTAGTTAAATTTTATTATTTTATTAGTACCATCTTCTTTGATACCAACTATTCCATATCTAGTGTTATCTTGAGTTTTAATAACTACTTTAGCTATACTTGAATAATCTTTTTCATCTGCTATAGTTTGAACTGTATAGCTTCCGTCTAGTATACTTGCTATTTCTATATATTTAATACTTCCATCTTCCATAAGTAATACTACTTTTAAATCTTTTGATGTAGTACCTACCATAGCAATTTTTGCATCCATTATTTTTTGTGAAAATCCTGCAACAGTATGTGTTTGTCCATCTCCTGTGTATCCATATACTAGTTTTGCAAGTTCTTTGTTGATATTAATGTTTAATGCATTTGACTCTGAATCTACATTAATACTTATTATATCCATAGAATCTGATATATCTTGAGTAACTGTCATTTGATCTTCTAGATTAGTTATTTTTGAGCTATCAAAAATAGCTTTAGTTTTTTCTTTTTCCTCTTCTTTTGGCTCAATTACAGGAGTATTATCTGTATTTGTTTTATCTTGTAATTTTTCTATTGTATCATTTAGTGTAGTTACTTGACCTTGTAGATTAGATACCTCTTGATTTAATCTTGCAATTTCAGCATTTTTGTTTACTATACATTTTCCTGTATATACAAGACCTATAATTAAACCTATTATTACAAGTATTAATACAAATGATGAAATAAATCTTTTCATAATATACCTCCTTTTGCTATTTTAATAATTCTTTTAGTTCATCTGCTGACATATCTCCAACATTTTCATCTTCTGATGGTGTTGTTTTTGTTGTGTTACTTTCTTTGTTATCTGGTGCAGTTTGAACTAACTCTGTTGTTTGTTCATTATTTAAATTTATTTTAGGGTTGCGATTAATTAAAGCAACAGCTACTGTTATTCCAATTGCTAGAACTATAATAACTATGCATACTACCAACCATATTTTACTTTTCTTGTCCATATATAATCCTCCTTAATACATATTTAATTGTATCATAAAGGTAAAAAAAAGTATAGCCGTTTTGACTATACTTTTAAATTTTTATGTTATTAGATTAATTCTCTTACTACTTCTGCATCGATATTTACATTTTTGCCATTAATTGACACTTCTGTATAGCTATCTCTAGTTACGTTATATCTTACTTCTTTTGCAAGAGTTTCTTCTTTAATTTGTTCTTCATATTTTTTTACTAAGTTTTCTACAACTTCATTTCCGTTAACGTAAAGAATTATTTTATCCATTACTTCAAATCCTTTATCTTTTCTTAGATTTTGAACTTTAGATAGGACCTCTCTTACGTCTCCTTCTTCTTTAAGTTCTGCAGTTAATTTAGTATCTAGAACAACACCTATTTCTCCTTCACCAGCAAATGCAAATCCTTCTCTACCTTGCATTGTTACAAGTAGATTATCTGCATTTAAAGTTATTTCAGTGTCATCTACAAGTATAGATTCATATCCACCATTTTTAACTTTATTTGCAAGATCCATTTGGTTCATAGAATTAATAGCTTCTCTAATCTTTGGAATTAATTTACCATATTCTTTTCCAAGTACTGGAAGATTTGGTTTAATTTCAAAGTTTACGTAGTCTGACATTTCTGCTCCAAGAACAACTTGTTTAACATTTAATTCGTCTTTTACGATATTTCCATAGTAATCTGGAAGTGTATCTACAGATATTAACATTTCAGATAGAGGTTGTCTATTCTTAATGTTTTCTGCATTTCTTGCACTTCTTCCAAGTTGTACAATCTTGTATGCTAAGCCCATTTCTTTTTCTAGATCTGCATCTATTTCTGACTCATTAACTTCTGGCCAAGTGCATAGATGAACTGATTCAGGTTGAGTTCTGTCTAGATTACATACTAGGTTAGTGTATATTTCATCTGTAATGAATGGTACAAATGGTGCTGCAACTTTTGCTAGAGTTACAAGTACTCTATAAAGTGTTGTATACGCTCCAATTTTATCGTCTGTAAGATCTTTTGCCCAGTATCTTTCTCTGTTTCTTCTTACATACCAGTTAGATAATTCATCTGTGAATTCTTCAATTGCAACACCTGCTCCAGTGATATCATAACTATCTAGTTTTTGAGCTACTTCTTTTACAAGTGTATTTAGTTTTGAAATAATCCATCTATCCATAACATTAGTAGATTTGAAATCTTTATATTCTGTTGGATTGAATTTGTCTATCTCTGCATATAATACATAGAATGAATATACATTCCATAGTGTAGATAGGAATCCTCTCTGAGATTCTTGTACATTTTCTATAGATAGTCTTGAAGATAACCATGGCATACTTCCAGTATAGAAGTACCATCTTGTTGCATCTGCTCCAACTGTATCTAACAATACAAGTGGATCTACACCATTTTTCTTAGATTTAGACATCTTTTGTCCTTTACCATCTAGAACGTGTCCTAGTACGATACAATTTTCAAAAGGTGTTTTATTAAATAATGCTGTACCTAGAGCTGTTAGTGTATAGAACCATCCTCTTGTTTGGTCAATTGCTTCAGAAATGTATTGAGCTGGGAAGTTGTTATCAAACATTTCTTTGTTTTCAAATGGATAATGCCATTGTGCAAAAGGCATTGAACCAGAATCGAACCAACAGTCGATAACTTCTTTTGCTCTTGTCATAGATTTTCCACATTCTGGACATTTTAGATGAACTTCATCTATATATGGTTTGTGTAATTCAATTTCTTCTGGACAATCTAGTGCTTTTTCTTTAAGTTCAGCAATAGATCCGATACATTCTTGATGACCACATTCACAAGTCCAAATTGGAAGTGGAGTTCCCCAATATCTGTCTCTTGAGATACCCCAGTCTATAACGTTTTCAAGGAAGTTTCCAAATCTACCTTTTTTGATAGTCTCTGGATACCAATTTACTTTATCATTGTTTGCTACAAGTTCATTTCTTAATCTGCTCATTCCAACAAACCATGATTCTTTTGGATAGTATAGAAGTGGAGTATCACATCTCCAACAGTGTGGATATGAGTGTTCCATTTTTTGTTTAGAGAATAATTTATTTCTCTCTTTTAACCATTCACAGATATCTTCGTTAGTGTCTCTTACAAATCTACCTTTCCATGGTTCTACTTCATCCATAAACTTACCATTTTTATCTACTAAGTTTACAAACGCAACGTCGTTTTGTTTACATACTAAGCTATCATCTTCACCATAAGCAGGTGCTATATGAACTATACCAGTACCATCTGTTAGAGTTACATAGTCTCCATGTATTACTACATTTTTTTTACCTTCAACAAAATCTGCAAAAGGCATTAAAGGTTCATATTTTGTTCCAAGTAAATCTGCACCTTTATATTCTTTTAATAGTTCATAATCCATATCTTTAAGTACTGTTTCAGCTAAATCTTTAGCTAGTACATAAGTTTCATATTTTGGCTCTTCTTCAGTTCCAACATTTACTTTAAAATCTGCATAAGTATATGCTTTGTTTACGCAAAGTGCTAAGTTTGAAGGTAGAGTCCATGGAGTTGTTGTCCATGCTAAAATGTATTTATCTTCTCCTTCTACTTTAAATTTAGCAACACAAGTTAAATCTTTAACATCTTTATATCCTTGTGCAACTTCATGTGAAGATAGAGCTGTACCACATCTTGGACAATATGGCATAACTTTGTGTCCTTCAAATAATAATCCTTTATTCCAAAGTTCTTTTAAAGCCCACCATACTGATTCAATATATTTGTTATCATAAGTAATGTATGGATCTTTCATATCTACCCAGAAACCAACTTTGTTTGTCATTTGTTCCCAAATAGATACATATTTGAATACAGATTCTTTACATTCTTTTACGAATTTTTCTACACCATATTCCTCAATTTGTTCTTTTCCTGAAATTCCTAATTTTTTCTCAATTTCAAGTTCTACTGGAAGTCCATGTGTATCCCAACCAGCTTTTCTTATTACTCTGTAGCCTTGCATTACTTTATACCTTGGTATGATATCTTTCATAACCCTTGTTAAGATATGTCCAGCATGAGGCATACCATTTGCTGTTGGAGGCCCATCATAGAAAGTAAAGTATCTTTTACCTTGGTTTAGGTCAAAGTTTTTCTTTACAATGTCTTTTTCTGCCCAGTTTTTTGCGACTTCTTGTTCCATTCCAACGAAGCCATTTTCTTTTAATTCAACTTTCTTATACATCATTTATACTCCTTCCTAGACTAAAAAAATAATCGCACATACCTGTATATAAGGAATGTACGATTATATTACTTACAATATAATTTATACAAAATAATAACCACCTTAATATACAACATACCAACATATGTGCCCTTTATTACGTAAGGAATACGGCGCGTCTTACTATAGTTTCAGATTTGCAACTCAGAGGTGATTTTCATAATAAACTAATTTAGAAGGGCTCACACTATCCCCAACTCGCTTGGTATTTCATTTACTATTACTCTTCCTCGTCATAGTTTTTGCTAATTATTATTTAATCTTTTAATTTTATATGTAATCTTTTGATTACGCTATTTATTATAGCACATGTAAAATTTAATGTAAAGTGTAAATGTAAAATAAATACAAAATAAAAGGAGTAAGCTTTTTACTTACCCCTTATTAATTCTATTTATTTTTAGCAAGTTTTCTTTTTGAATTTCTATACTATTACAATATATAAAGCTAGCATTTCTGCTAGCTTCGTTTTAATTGCAACAACAATTTTTGTTTGGTCTAAAATATGGATTTTGTTGGTTATTACAAGGTCTTTCTTTTTCTACCATTTCACATTTGAAATAGTAGTTTTTTTCTTCTTCCTTGTGACATCCACAATTTCCACTATTATTCCAATTATTCCAATTATTCATTTAATCCCCCTATAGTAGTTTTCACTACTAATATATATTATTCTCATTATTATATTTTGTTAAAAAAAGATAGAGGATTTCTCCTCTATCTAATTAATTATATTAAGCTTTTTTGTTAGCTTTAACTTTTCTAATTACTACGTAGCAAATACCTGCAACACATACTACTCCTAAAATAGCAAGTGCAATTACTGGTATATCTCCTGTATTTACGAAGTCTACAATCATTTCATCTCCTGTAACATATACTCTATGTGGAGTTGTGTCTAGATCATATTTTTCTGGAGCTTCAAGTTCAGTATATGTATACCAACCTTGAGGTACATCTTCAAATACATAGATACCGTTTTCATCTGTTACACCAGTTTCATAATATAGGCCTTCTTCTTCACTCTTAAGTTCAAATTTACAATTTGGAACTAAGTTTCCTTCATCATCTGTTTTAACAAATTTAACATTTGTTGTTGGTCTGTAGTTTTCTACTTCAGTAAGAACTGGAGTAAAGATTCCATTTTCATCAAATGTTCCAGTAAATTCATGTGGTTCAGTATTTAATTTATATAGTTTTCCATCTTCTTTATATACATCTGGAGCATCTATTTCTGTGTAGTAGAATTTTGCATCTTCATTGTCTACATATGGCATAAATGCATCTGTTGGAATCCATGCAAATCCATCTTCATCTGTAATAGATTTCATTATTAAGTTACCATCTTCATCTGTTATTTCAAAAGTACAATTTGGTACATTTTCTCCAGTAAAGATATCTGTTTTATGAAGAAATGGGTGAACTGTATTAGAATCATATACTGTATAGTATAATGTTTTATCTGTATCATAATCTGTAACATAGAATTCTAGTTTTTCATCTGATTTTTCATATCCTTCAGGTGCTTTTACCTCTACTAAATAGTATTTTCCTTTTGGAATTCCATCTATAGATGCAACACCACTCTTATCTGTAACAAATCTAGCTGGTATTTCAGCTTCTGGATTTTGAGGATCATTTAATAGAAGTTTTTCATTTCCATCTTCATCTAACCAAATTTCATACTCTGCTCCAGCTACTACGCTTATTTTATGTTCTTTATAGTAATTACGTAGAGCCTCTTCATAATCTTGTGTATTATCTGCAGTGATATTTTTTAATTCTTCAAGCATTTCTTTTGCTTTATTGTCTAATTCTTCACCATTTTCAAATACTTGACCGCGTAATACTAATTCATTATCTGATGTTCTTGATACTTTTACAAATAATAATGTTGCTGAATCATCATCGTTAATTACATCTCTACCATATACTTTAACAGTAGGTTCATTTCCTTCGTAATTTAATTCAAAGTCTACTGGTTCTGTTTTTATTGAATATGGGTATGAAGCATATAGTTCTTTAATATAATATTTACCTTCAGGTAAATCTGCAGTAGTTTCTACTGTACAATCGCCATATACGTTTAATATTTCTACTAGATTATCTGGATATAGTACAACATTTCCATCATAACCTACTATATTTTCTTTTACATATACACCAAAAACAGCTCTCTTAGTGTTTTCTTTTACTTTGTATTGTAATTCATCAAATATTTTTTTGAATTCATAGTTTAAACTTTGTCTGTCATTTGTTAATTTTTCTAAATGATCTGTTGCATTAATTAATTGATCATGTTCTGAACAATCTGCATATATTACTTTGTTTGTTAATTCTCCAGTTTGAGCATCTGGTTCTTTATTTATAAATCCATCTGGAGTAGATTCTTCAACAATTTTGTAACTACCTTTATGTAGATTTTTTGCTTCTGCATAACCAGTTGAATCTGTAGTTATTGTAGCAACCAAATCTCCATCATGAACATATACATTTTTATGATCTGGTGTTTCAATATCTCCATTAGCATATACTTTAAATGTAACTCCTACTAAAGGTTTTTGTTCATATAGTGGAACAACTTTTTCTACTGCTACATCTTTTGTAGTGAAGTAACTATCTGGTTCTGTTCTACTATTTACTAATTGTTCACCAGTCTTGTATATTTTTAAATTTACTCTTGTATCATCTTCTATAACATCAAGAACCTTAGCGTATGCATCAGTTCCAGATATCATTTCAACTTCAATATTCTTTGTTAAATCTAATTGAATTCCACCTTGACCATATTGACTTTCGTCTTCTGGTTTTCTATATTCAGGTGCTAGATAGTATCCTTCTGGAGCTTCAATTTCATATACTGCATATTTTCCAGCTCTTAGCATTCTAGGAGTAGTAAAGTCACCATCTTCATTTGTTTCAAATGTCATGATTTCTTCACCTGTTACTCCTGTTTTTTGGCTTACCCATTCTCCTCTATCTATATCGTAGATTTGGAATTTAGCACCAGGTAATACTATTTTTTCACCTGTTGTTTTATCTTTTTTAACAACTTTTAGATATACTTCAAATTCATCATCTGCTTCTATAGCTAATGTGTGTTGTTCTTCATCTTCAGATTTATGTAGAACAAATTCCATATCTTCAATTTCTAAATAGTTAGGACTATTTTCTTCTTCATGAAGTATATATGTACCCCATGGTATATTACTGAAGCTTGCTCTACCATCAGTTCCTATTGTTTGTTCATATCTTTCTTGTGGATTGTTTTTTAGATATAGTACAAATTTTGCACCAGCAGCTGGATTTTCATCTGAGCCTGGTTGGTTATAGAATTTAACTAAATCTAGACCTGTAGGTACAATCTCGTTTTCAGCTTCAAATGTAACTACAAGATCTCCATCTTCATCTACAACAAAGTCATCTGGATTTATTTCATAAACAGTATCATTTATTATTGTACTTTCATTTGTTTTAGTTTCTTTAACCCAATAGTGTTGATATGGAAGATATTGAGTTTTGTTTGAATTTCCATCTTCTCCTACAACTATTGTTTCAACAACATCTGTGCAGTTGCTATCTCTATATACTGTATATTCACAATCTTTTACATATGCATCACCATATGCATTTTCAATTGGTTTAAGTACTTTATGAGCTTTAATTTTTATTGCTTGTGTATATGCTGCTAAATAACCACTTTCAACAATTGGATCGTTTGTAGGTAAAGCTACTGGTTGTGAATCGCTATTATTAGCTTTTGCAACAACGATTAATCCTTTTGCTTGGTCAATTCTTTTAGTAACATTGAAAACATAAGGGCTTTCTTTTGATCCAACAACGTTTGTTGTCCATATTGTATATGTACCATTGTGGTGATCTTCTACATTTAAGTTTCCTAAGTTTTCAAATAGAATTGCAACTTTATCTGCAGAATACATATTGTTAGTATCTGTTATTGTATATTCAAATCTTTGATTTGCTGTACTCCATTTTAATTCTATTTTATCATTTACAGCACTTTCTCTACTATCACGTGAGAATGATGGCATTTTCATAGCACGTACTACTTTGCCTCTATATTCATCGAATATTCCTTCAACGTTGTATCTATTTATTTCTCCATTACCATTCCAACTTCTTTCAAAGAAATAATCTTTAAGAATAGCAACTTTATCGTCTTTATCTACATATTTGTTTACTGATATCCAACATAATATTTGTGTAGCCATAATTTTTGGTTGGTTTGGTCCGCATATTGCTGCGCCATATGCGTGTACTCCATCTTCAAAAGAATAAACGCTACCTAAATTTCTAACTTGTTGAGCTGAAGTTGTTGGATAAGTATATCCATATGTTAAAGCATATTTTACTGCTCTAATTCCCTCAGCATCAAGCTTATCTCCATTTCTTGTTCTTTTGAATGTTTCTAATGGATATTCACTCATTCTTGTTGATCCACTTACATCTGAGCTACTATACTCTCCAAATGGTACACCCCATCCAATACAATATGCACCAGTGTAAGCTACTATGTTACTATAACTAGAATAGCTTCCATTACTTAGTGCCATTACGAAGTTTGTACCAATACGTGGTGATTCTGTGTAATCAAATGGGTATGGATTTGATGATATTGATGGTATTCCGCCACCCCAATTGTATGTTTGACCATAAGATCCATTATTCCATCCGTTACGCATTCTAAAGTCAATACCATACATATGTGAACCTGTATAGCCGTCTATTGTGAATGCGTTGGCAACTGGGCTTGCAATTATAGTAAGAATCATTGCAATTATTATTCCTAATATAACCTTTTTCTTCATATACTATCTCCTTTTCTTTTATATTTACACTTATTATTTTATAATAAAAAACTATTTTTGTGGCAAAATCGCTAGAAAAACAGCCGTTTTTCCTCACTATATTTCATGCATATATTATACATATTGCATTTTCGTTACAAAGTAAAAAAAGAGGCTAAATTGCCTCTTTTAATTTAACTTCTTTATACTTCTTCTTAGCATTTTTATTTGCTCTTTTTCATCTAGCACTGCAAGTTTTGCAACTTTTAGAATATCATCATGATTTATCTCATACCAATCTATTGCATATCCACAATCAAAACAAATTTCTCTAACCAGTTCCCTAATAGTTCTACCATTACCTTCTCTAAATGGATGTAGAACATTTAATTCTGTCATAATATATGATATTGTTTCTACAAACTTTTGAAATGGCATTTTCTTCATTTCAGCTATATTTATACTTTTGAATATTCTTTCTATGTTTTCTTCAATATATTCATATTCTGAAAATCTAAAATTGTCTTTTGTGATATTTTCTTGTCTATATTCTCCTGCAAAATCAAAAATATCTTCAAATAGATATTTGTGGATAAATCTTAATCTTTCAGGTGTATATCCTTGTGGTAACTTTTGAGAATTTATTGTTGCGATTTTGAATGCAACTATTCTTGTTTCATATTCTTTTAGTAATTCTTCGTCTTGTATATTTAATTTATTTTTTAAGATATCTGTTCCCTTATATGTATATTTAGAATTTCCTGCCTCATACATTTTTATCGTTTATCTTAGACATTATTTCTTTTTTAATAATGTCTATCCCTTCTTGTTCTGTTATTTGGTTTTCTAAATATTGATTTATAAGAGAAACATCTTTATCTTGTAAATATAATCCTTCTATTGCCATAGTAGCTTTTATATTTTCTACTAGTTTTTTATCGTCTGGAATCATATTATCACATCCTTTTTGGTCACATATATATTATACCATAAATACGAAAAAATAGCGACAAAATTGCCGCTACTTTTTGCTATTATTACGTATATATTACTACTTTAATTTTTCAATAGTATCTTCCATTCTAGCTATTGTTCTGTCTTTTCCTAGAAGGTGCATAATGCTATAAATGTCTGGTGTATTTTTTCTATTTGTTACAGCCATTCTTACTATTGATGAGAAGTCTGCAATACTACCAACATATGCATCTGGATTTGCTTTATATTCTTTCATATTTGTACAAAAATTTAATCCTTCTGCCACTTCTTTCATTCTAGCAAACCAAGTGTCTTTATCATCTGCTTCATTGTAAGCAGTTTTGTATGCTTCTAATGCTTTAACCATAACTTCTGGAGTAAGTGTTGCTTTTTCTTCAGTTAATGTTTTAATAATGTATCCTTCAGTTTCTAGTTCGTTTTTGTAATTTTCATCGAAGAAATATCTAAATGTTGGTTCTACGTCTTCCCATTTAAATATATCTTTTCTAATTTTAGTTGCATTATCTCTTTCAAGTCCAAATACTTCTCTTGCATATTTTAAATCTTTATTTAGTAAATCATAAAAATCTTTGTTAAATTCTTTAGACCATTCTAGAACACATTTAAGTACTTCATCACCAGTCATTCTAGCTATTGCCTCTTTAGATAAGTCATTTAATTTTGGTATATCTAGAAGAGAACCTGCACTACTCATTTTATCTAGTTTGAATGTAAAATCTTTATATGATTTATCTTTATTTTGAGATTTCCACATTTCAAAGTCTGAATTTAAAATTGTCATTAAGTAATCATTTAAACCTTCAACAGGATATCCTGCAGAGATAAAATATGACACTGCTGCAACTTTATCTTTTCTTTTAGATAGTTTTCTTTTTGAGTCTCCATCTTTGATCATAATTGTTGGAGTATGAATATAGTGTGGAGCTTCAAATCCCATTGCTTCAAATAATTGTAAATGTTTTGGAACTGATGGTAACCATTCTTCTGCACGCACAACGTGAGTTGTGTGCATAAAGTGGTCATCACAAACGTGAGCAAAGTGATAAGTTGGAAGACCGTCAGATTTAATTAATACGATATCTTCGTCATTATCTGCCATTTCAATTTTTCCTCTTGCATCATCTACAAATGCAATTTTATTTAAGTGAGATCCATTAGATCTAAATCTTAAGATGAATTTTTCTCCAGCTTTTACTCTTTCAATTGCTTCATCTATTGATCTATTTCTACATTTTGCATATACTCCATAATATCCTGGGATAATTTTGTTTGCTACTTGTTGATCATGTGTTTTTTGTAGCATTTCCGGAGTACAGAAACATGGATATGCTCTACCTATTTCAATTAAGTGTTTAGCACATATTCTATATATTTCTCTTCTTTTAGATTGAGTATATGGGCCATAATCACCTTTTTCTTTATCTTTTCCTATAACACCTTCATCTGGCATAAGATCAAAATGCTCTAGTCCATCTATAATTTCTTGAACTGCTCCTTCAACTTCTCTTTTTTGGTCAGTATCTTCTACTCTAACATAGAAAACACCTTCACTTTGAGATGCTAACTTTCTGTTTACCATTGCTTGGAATAGTGTTCCTGTATGCATCATTCCTGTTGGAGAAGGTCCAATTCTTACTACTTTTGCGCCTTCTTTTAAATTTCTAGCTGGATATCTAATTTCTAGGTCGTCAACTGTTTCGTTTACGTCTGGGAATATTAAATATGCTAGTTCAAAACATTTTCTCTCGTATTCTTTATCCATTTCCATAAAAAACGCTCCTTTATATTTCACTTTTATACGTATATATATTATACACTTTTATTTTTAGATGTCCATATCTACATCCATTAATATTGGTAAAATCATTGGTTGTCTCTTAGTTTTTGTGAAAATGTATTTCATCATAGCTTCTCTTACTCTAGTTTTAATTGTTGCCCAATCTCTTATACCTTGGTCTTCACATTTTTCTAGTTCATGACGAGCTACATCTTTTATTTCTTCAATTAAAGGTTCATTTTCTCTTACATATACAAATCCACGAGTAACAATATCTGGTCCAGATACTACTCTTGCTGTTTTTCTATCTAGAGAAACAACAACAATAATCATACCATTTTCAGATAGTAATTGTCTATCTCTTAAAACGATGTTACCAACGTCACCTACACCAAGTCCATCAACAAGGACGATACCAGATGTAACTTGTTGTCCCATCTTAGCAGATTTTTCACCTATTTCTAATATTCTACCATTTTCCATTATGAATACATTCTCTTTATCTACTCCTGTTTCAACAGCTAATTGTGCATGAGCTTTTAAGAATCTATATTCACCATGAGCAGGCATAAAATACTTAGGTCTTACTAAGCTTAGCATTAATTTTAATTCTTCTTGACACGCATGTCCAGATACGTGAACATCTGCAATTTGGTTGTTAATGACTTCAGCACCTAATTTTTCTAGTTCATCTACTACTCTACCAATAGATTTTTCGTTTCCTGGTATTGCAGAAGATGAAAAAATAATCATATCGTCTGGAGTTACTTGTACTTTTTTGTGTTCACCCATAGACATTCTAGATAAAGCCGCCATTGGTTCTCCTTGAGAACCTGTGCAAAGTATAACTAATTGTTCTGGGTTATACATATTAATTTTGTCTATATCTATTATTGTATCTTCTGGGCAATCTAAGTATCCAAGTTCTTTAGATACTCCAAGTACATTTACCATACTACGTCCAAGTACTGCAACTTTTCTTTTAAAACGTGCTGCTGCATTTACAATTTGCTGCATTCTGTGTACGTTTGAAGCAAATGTTGCAACTATTATTCTCTTATTGCAGTTAGTAAATAATCTTTCAAGTTCTTTACCAACACTTTTTTCTGACATTGTGTGTCCTGGTCTTAATACATTAGTACTATCTGATAGTAATAATGTTACACCCTGTTGACCAAGTTCAGCTATACGCTGGAGATCCATATACCCACCATCAATTGGTGTGTAGTCTACTTTAAAGTCTCCTGTGTGTAAAACTGTACCAACAGGTGTTGTTATAGCAATTGCCATTGAATCTGCAATAGAGTGGGTTACCCTAATAAATTCTACTTTAAAATATTTTCCGAATTTTAGAACTTTTCTAGGCTCTATTGTTACTAATTTTGTTGAATTTTCTAAGTTATGTTCTTGTAATTTTACATTTATTAATCCTAAAGATAATTTACTTCCATATACTGGGCAGTTTATTTTCTTTAAAAAATATGGTACAGCACCTATATGATCTTCGTGACCATGTGTTATTAAAAGTGCTTTAACTTTATCTTTGTTTTTTTCTAGATATGAAATATCTGGTATAACTATGTCTACACCTAGCATTTCATCTTCAGGGAATGCTAGACCACAATCTACTACAATGATTTCATTTTCATACTCGAATACTGTTAAGTTTTTTCCTATTTCGTTTAAACCACCTAGTGGTATAACTTTTAATTTAGATTTTGCAAAGATACTCTCTGTCTTTTTCTCTCTTTTTACAGGAGCTTTCTTTTCTTCTTTTACGTTCTCTATTTCAATATTATCATTTTTAGATTTTCTTAATTTTTCTTTTGTATCTTCTTTTAATCTTTTTGTTGTATTTTCTTTCTTTACTCCAACTTTAGAAGTAGTTCTTCTAGCCCTAGTAGGCTTAATGGAGTTACTTTTGCTTTTGTTAGTTTCTTCTATCATTAAATCTCTCCTTTACTATATAATTTTCAATTTACAATTTAAACATAACTTTTAAAAACCCGTTCATTTATGTTCTTAGCTTTCGCTATAATTAACAAATTAAGATATTTCACGTAATAAGACTTTAATATTATACCATACTCAAGCCTTAAAGTCAATTTTAAATAACATAATATGTAGTTTCCTCTTGATTTCAACTATCAAGATTATATCATTATACAAAACATTATACAAGAATATTATATTGCTTTAATTGTATTTAAATGATAAAAAAAGAGAGGTGCAAAATGCATCTCTTTTTCTATTTAAATAGTACTTGTTCTGTATATTTAAATTCAAGATCACTATACATTACCATTATTCCTTTATTGTTGTTTAATGTGTAACCTTGAGGTATTTCTTCTTCAAATTCATGAATTCCTTCAGGATTTATTACAAGTCCTTCAAAAAAGCAACCTGCATAAGAAATAACTCTTTGAATAGTGTTTCCTTCACTATCTGTAACAAAGTATACTATTTGAGCTGGATATAATTTTCTTTGGCCGTTGTTTTTTATGCTTCCAGAAATTTTACCATTTTCATTTTTTCTTTCCAACGAAATCTCATCGTCTAAACCATAAGTTTTTGTTTCATAAGTTATAGATAAAACCTTTAAGTTAATATCTGTTTCATTGTCGAAAGCAACAAACTTATAATTTTCCTCTGGATTGATGTTGTAAAGTTCATAGATTCCTTCACCTAATGTGAATGTAATCTTTTCAATGTAGCTACCTGATGTGTTTTTTACTACTATTTCGTAGTTTTCTGATTTAAATTCTTCTTGATATTTCTTTTCTGAAGAAATGATTGTTAAAGCTTCTTTCTTTTCTGTTTTACATTCAACTGCTAAAGCCTTATACTCGTTAACATTTGCGTTAACCTTTTCTTGTTCTTTTTCCTCATTCTTGAAGACTCTTGATGCTAGTACAACACCACCTGCTACAACAGCACAAACCATGACCCCCGTCATAAAAAATTTTAGATTATTTCTCATATAATCTACCTCCTATCCATGAGTCCCAAATACATACTAATTACAATTACATCTTAAACTAGTTAGTTTTAGGATTCTCAAATTTTTCTCACATATATATTATACCATTTTTCATTAATTATGTCAATTATTTTAGATATGTATAGCCATTTCATTGACTTATATATTCATCTTATGTTATAATATAAGTGGATAGTTTATATTGAATCCGAAAAAATTATTAAGGAGGCCTATGTATGGGAAAATTTTCTAATACAGATATTATTCGTATCTGTAACAAGTATTTGAGTGATGATGCAATCACTTTTGATGACATAGCATTAAGCTATGGTGTATCAAGGAGTACAATTACCAAGAACATTTATCGTGGAATTGTAATGGGAGATGTAAGTATTCCAATTGCTGAAAGATTGATGCAAAAAGCAGATGCTAACGTTAATCGTAAAATGTACGAAATGAACAAGAGATATGGTTCATCTAAAGTTCGTAAAAAATACGAAGATTGTATTCGTAAATACTATGAAAGACGTGATTTGCTTATTGCACTAGAGGAGACAGAAAACAACATAGAAATGATTGAAGACAAACTTTTTAGTTACGATGATATATATGCTAGCGAGGACGAAATGCTAATTTCTAAAGAGTCACTTGAAGCTCAATTATCTCATCACAAGAGAATCAAGGCAGATTATGAAAAACGCATTCGTGAAATCGAAAAAAGCGTATAAAAAAGAGAGCTACTATTAATTTAGTAGCTCTTTTGCTATTTATTAGTTAGATATTCAATTGCTGTTTTTAATTGTGTATCTTCATCACCTACATTATATACTTCTATATCTGGCTTAATTCCATCTTTATCTATAGATTTACCACTTGGTGTTAGCCAATATGCTGCTGTAAATCTGTAATAATAGTTTGGTGTTTCTTTACATATTTGTGCTACATTTTTACCAAATGTTCTTGTACCTATAAATTTTGCATTGCATCCTTCTTGTAATGCACATATTAGTATTTCTGAACAAGAAGCAGAGTCAATATTACCTAGTATAGCTATTGGATAGTTTGCAGTTTTATCTCCATGAGAATAATAAGTTTTGGTAGTGTATTTAAACTTATCTATACATATTATTTTACTACTATCTAAGAATAAACTAGCAATGTCGACTAAATTAGCGTTCTCTCCGCCTAAATTGCCTCTTAAATCAATTATTAGTCCGTCATAATGTTCTTTATTTAGTTTGTCTAATTTTTTCTTAAAATCCTTTGCAGAATCAAGTGTAAATGCCTGCATTTTTATATATGCTATTTTTTTGTTGTTCTGCTCAAACATTTTAGTTGTAATGTTCTTATAACTATCGCCTTTTGAAGTATTGTTAACATTATTTTGACAATTTAAGTCTCCATTTTTCATACTATTTTTGAAATCCTCATCTAACATTTGTGTGTATGGATCTTTAAGTTCATTAAGTACTACAGAAAAAGCTTTGTGTAATAATTCCTTTCTGTCTACATCTTTGTAATAATGAGATGTTACAAAATTAAAATTATATGCAAATTCTCCTAAATCTCCATCTTGCATTCCAATAACTAACATCACAGCTCCGACCAATGATAAATGCCTCAATAAAAGTTAAAATAAATGATAAGTAATAATTCCTTTTGAATTTTTTCATGTCCAGTTTTTCTGGATTTTCTATTGTTTTCTTTAAATGAGTTTTTACATTAATTATGCCATAGATAAACGCAAAAATAGCTAAAACTATAACTGCCATTTTAATTAAAGCATAATTCATAACTCCTTTCCTCCTTTTTAATTATTTTTGAAAAATACTGTATTTTTCAACTCAATAAATTTTTGTCGTTAAGTATTTTAGCATTTTCTTTATATTATGTCAATTACTTTTCGAATTTTTCGTATTAAAAAAGAGAACTATTTCTAGTTCCCTTTGTTTTTATATTTAATTATTTAATGTTGAAGAATACATCTTTTCCGTTGTATTGTGCAGCAGATCCAAGTTCTTCTTCAATTCTCATTAATTGGTTGTATTTACATACTCTATCTGTTCTTGATGGAGCACCAGTTTTAATTTGACCAGCGTTCATACCAACAACTAAGTCTGCAATAGTAGTATCTTCAGTTTCACCAGATCTGTGAGATACAACTGCTGTATAACCTGCTCTGTTAGCCATTTTAATAGCATCTAAAGTTTCTGTAATTGTACCAATTTGGTTAAGTTTGATAAGGATTGAGTTTGCAACTCCTAATTTAATTCCTTTTGCAAGTCTTTCTGTATTTGTTACGAATAAATCGTCACCTACAAGTTGAACTTTATCTCCAAGTCTTTCTGTAAGGATTTTCCATCCATCCCAGTCTTCTTCTGCTAGAGCATCTTCTAGAGAAATTAGTGGATATTTAGCAACCATTTCTTCCCAGAAAGCAACCATTTCTTCTGCAGTATATAATTTATCTGTTTTCCAGAAGTAGTAGCATCCTTCTTTACCAATTTTCTTAGCTTCATCATACATTTCTGTAGCTGCAGCATCTATTGCTAATTTGAAGTCTTCTCCTGGTTTGTATCCAGCTTTTTCTATAGCTTTAACTATGTATTGGAATGCTTCTTCATCTGATCCAAGGTTTGGAGCAAATCCACCTTCATCACCAACTGAAGTAGCAAGCCCAGCTTCTTTAAGAACTGATTTTAAGTTATGGAAAACTTCAGCACACATTCTTAAAGCTTCTTTAAATGTTGGAGCACCAACTGGCATAATCATGAACTCTTGAATGTTAACAGTGTTATCTGCGTGTTTACCACCATTTAAGATGTTCATCATTGGAACTGGAAGTTCTTTACCATTTACTCCTCCAAGATAGTTGTATAGGCTAACTCCCAAAGCTTCAGCAGCTGCTCTTGCAACAGCCATAGAAACACCAAGTATAGCGTTTGCACCTAATTTACCTTTGTTTGGTGTACCATCTAATGCAATCATAGCTTCATCAATTTCAACTTGATCTAAAGCGTTCATTCCTTCGATTTCTGGAGCGATAATGTCATTTACATTATCTACTGCATTTTGAGTACCTTTTCCAAGATATCTAGATTTGTCTCCATCTCTTAATTCAACAGCTTCAAAAGCTCCTGTTGATGCACCAGATGGAACTGCTGCTCTTCCTACATATCCTCCGTCTACTACAACTTCAACTTCAACTGTAGGATTTCCTCTTGAGTCTAAAATTTCTCTTGCGTATACTGTGTCAATTTGTAAGTATTGTTTCATTTTAATTTCCTCCTTATAAAACTTACTTTTTACTAGTTTTAATTGTATGTGATAAAGAGTTTAAATCCTCTTTGATCATACTTTTTCTTTTCTCTTGAGCTTCTTTTCTTTTTTGCTCAAGTTTTTCTTGTTCATATGCCTCTTTAGCATTATGTTCATTTACTTTTTTAGTATATGCTTCATGTTTTGCTATCCAATATCTTTCTTCTGCATCATCATCAAGTTCTTGAGTTAGAGCATCTTTTTGAGTTTCAACTGGATTATCTATTATATGTTTTTTGTTTAATATTGCATATACTGGATCATTTTCTATTTTTTTCTCATCCCATTCTAATAGGTCTTCTGTTTTTTCTTGAACTTTGTTGAACTTTAAAACATCATCTGATAATTCTTCTGATATTTTTTTAAACTCCATAGTATCAAGATTTAAACCATAATAATTTAGAATATGTTCATATTTATTAAATAATTTGAAAGATAATGCTCTATATAAAGAAACAAATCTTTGAGGAGTTATCTCTCTGTTTGCTAAAGACTCTGAAAGTTCATTTGTTAAATCTTTTAATTCTTTATTGAATCTATAGATATTAATTCTAAATACTCTTTCTTGCATAGCTCTTTTTTTAGTATCTTGTCTTTTTTTCTTTTCTTCAGCACGTTTTCTTTTTCTTTCAATTACTTTTTTGTATTCTTCCTCTTTAATTTCTACGTAAGGAACAATTCTAGAACATACTGGGCAACGAAATCTTGAAGAATCAGATGCAAGAGTATACTCGCTTAAATTTAGCTTTGGAGCTTCATATTCTTTATTATCTAGTTGTGCTTTTTTCTTTCTTTCATCTTCTTTGCCATCAGTAATAATAGGTGGCTCTCCAGTATGAAATACGAATCCACAATTTAGGCATTTGTATATATGATAAGGATTTTCTTCAACTTCTTCTTCTTCCTCTTCATCATACATTCCGTGTAATAAGTTATATGTATAGACTTCACAATCCATAATATTTAGTTCGTTTTCTTCTTCCATCTTTACCTCCATAATTCTTTTTTATTATAATTCAACAATTGATTCTCCAGTCATTTCTTCAGGAATTTCTTCTCCCATCATTGTTAGTAGAGTTGGTGTTAAATCACAAAGTCTACCAGGTCTTACAGATTTTACTCTGTTAGATACAACGATAAGTGGAACATCAAAAGTTGAGTGTGAAGTAATTGGTTCACCAGTTTTTAGGTCAATCATTTGTTCACAGTTTCCGTGGTCTGCAGTAATTAATGCTTCTCCACCAACTTCTTCCATTTTAGAAATAACTTTTCCAACACAATCATCTAGTGCTTCAACAGCTTCTATAGCTTTTTCTAGATTTCCTGTGTGTCCTACCATGTCTCCATTTGCATAGTTTACTATTATTACATCACAAGATTTTTCATCTATGACTTTTAGTATACTATCTGTTACTTCATATGCACTCATTTCTGGTTTTAAGTCATAAGTTGCAACTTTAGGAGATGGTATTAATATTCTTTGTTCTCCTTCATATGGTTCTTCTTTACCACCATTAAAGAAGAATGTAACGTGTGCATATTTTTCTGTTTCAGCAATTCTTAATTGAGTATAACCTTTGTTTGAAATATATTCACCAAAAGTATTTACTAAAGTTTGTGGTTTATATGCAACATGAACATTTTTAATAGTTTCATCATATTGAGTCATTGTAACGAAGAATAAATCGTTATATGTATTTCTTTCAAATCCATCAAATTCATCTAGTTTAAAAGCTTTAGTTAATTCTCTTGCTCTATCTGGTCTGAAGTTGAAGTATATAACACTATCTCCATCTTCAACTTTACCAATTGCTTCATCTTCTGCATTTGTAATAACTACTGGTTTTACAAATTCATCGAATTCTTGAGCTTCATATGAAGTTTCAATAGCTTTTTGAGCAATTCTATATTCTTCACCTTTACCATTAGCAATAGCATCATATGCAAGTTTTACTCTTTCCCATCTATTATCTCTGTCCATTGCATAGTATCTTCCAGATATAGTAGCAATTCTACCGCAGTCTAGTTCTCTCATTTTTTCTTCAAGTTCTTTTATATAGTCTACGGCAGATGTTGGAGGAGTATCTCTTCCATCTAGTATTGCGTGTACAAATACATCTTCAATACCTTCTCTTTTTGCCATTTCTAATAATGCATATAAATGTTTGTTGTGTGAGTGAACCCCACCATCAGACACTAGGCCTAAAAGATGTAGTTTTGAACCATTTTCTTTAACATGATCCATTGCAGCTTTTAGTTCTTCGTTTTGGTAAAATTCACCATCATCAATTTGTTTTGAAATTCTAGTTAGTTCTTGGTAAACAATTCTTCCAGCACCAATGTTTGTGTGTCCTACTTCACTGTTTCCCATTTGTCCATCTGGAAGTCCAACTGCCATACCACTTGTTTGAATATGTGTGTTTGGGTATTTTAAGAATAATCTATCTAGATTTGGAGTATTTGCTTGTTTGAAAGCATTTCCTTTTTCTTCTTCGTTGATTCCAACACCATCCATAATCATTAACATGTATTGTCTATTTTTCATTATAATTTCCTTCTCTTTCTAGCTATTTTTAGCATAAATATTATATCATTTTTACTAATAATTTACAATAGCAACAAAGTCGTTAGTTAAGCTTGCTCCACCTACTAAAGCACCATCGATATCACTCATATTTAATATCTCATTTGCATTAGCTGGTTTAACGCTTCCACCATATTGAATTCTTACAGCTTGAGCTACTGATTCATTGTACATTTTAGATACAACTTCTCTTATGAATCTGCACATTTCATTTGCTTGTTCTGCTGTAGCAGTTTTACCTGTTCCTATAGCCCAGATTGGTTCATATGCTATAACAACATTTCTTTTCATTTGTGCTTCTTCAATTCCATCTAGAGATTCTCTTACTTGTTTTTCTACAACATCAAACATAGTATTTGCTTCTCTTTCTTCTAGAGTTTCACCAACACAAACGATTGGATTAATATCTTTTTCTAGTAATTTTTTAGCTTTTTTATTTACTATCTCATCTGTTTCACCGAAGTATTGTCTTCTTTCACTATGTCCAACAATACAATAGTTTACACCAACAGATGCAAGCATGCATACAGAAGTTTCTCCTGTATATGCTCCTTTATCTTCAAAGTATACGTTTTGTGCGCCAAGTTTTATATTTGTTCCGTCTAACAGATCACTTAATCTATCTAGTGCAACAAAGTTTGGGCATATTACAACGTCTACTTCATCTGTGTTAATTGCATCTTTGATTTCATTTACAAAATCTTCTGCTTTATTAACGCAATAGTTCATTTTCCAGTTTCCTGCAATTATTTTCTTTCTCATATTACAAAACTCCTTTACTATTCATCTTTATCTTCTAAAGCTTCAATTCCAGGTAGTTTTTTGCCTTCCATTAATTCTAGAGAAGCACCACCACCAGTTGAAATGTGGCTCATTGCATCTGCAAGACCAGCTTTTTCTACTGCTGCTGCACTATCTCCTCCTCCAATAATTGTTATAGCTTGGCTTTCAGCTAAAGCTTTAGCAACTTCGTTAGTTCCTACAGCAAATTTATCCATTTCAAATACGCCAACAGGTCCATTCCATACTACAGTTCCAGCTAATTCTATTTCTTCTTTGAATAATTCTATTGTTTTTGGTCCTATATCTAATCCTTGGTAATTATCTGGAATTTCATTAGGTGCACAAACTATAGTGTTTGCATTCTCATTGAAATCATCTGCTGCTACTGTATCTACAGGAAGAATCATTTTAACATTGTTTGCTTCAGCTTTTGCTAAAATTTCTCTAGCAACATCTAGTTTATCTTCTTCAACGATAGATTGACCGATGTTTCCACCTTGAGCTTTAACAAATGTATATGTCATTCCTCCACCAATAAGTAGTGTGTCTACTTTATCTAGTAGGCTATTTAATACTGCAATTTTACTTGATACTTTTGAACCACCAACTATAGCAACAAGTGGTCTAGTTGGATTGTTTATTCCTCCGTCAAGGGCTTCAAGTTCTTTTTCAATTAAGAAACCAGCAACTGATGGTAGATAATGTGTAACACCTTCAGTTGAAGCATGAGCTCTGTGAGCAGTTCCAAATGCGTCATTTACAAATATTTCTCCAAGTGAAGCAAGTTTTCTTGCAAATTCTGGATCATTTGCTTCTTCTTCTTCATATTTTCTTGTGTTTTCTAGTAATACTACATCTCCATCATTTAAAGCCATAACAGCTTCTTTTGTTTCTTCAGATGTAATATCTGGTAATAATTTAACTTCTTTATCTAGAAGTTCAGAAAGTCTTTTAGCAACTGGTGCTAAAGTTTTACCTTGACCAGTTTTACCAATATGTGAGCAAAGTATAACTCTTGCTCCAGCATTAATTAAGTAGTTGATAGTTTTTAAAGATTCAACTATTCTTTTGTCTGATGTTATTTTTGTTGGGTCTTCTTTGTCTAGTGGAACGTTAAAGTCACATCTAACAAGTACTCTTTTTCCTCCAACTTGAACATCTCTTACAGTTTTTTTGTTTAACATACTCTCTCTCTCCTTGCTTTTTTTACAACCAATATTTTATATCACAAAGGTAAAATTTTCAATAGTTTTAATCAAATTCGATTGCCTTTTTTTCCTTATTTTTCAAGGGTTTCAACTATTTTAAAGTTATTTATATTTTCTTATTTAAAAATGTTGTCAAAGAAGGAAAATAGTGATATAATATAGAGTTTTTTGTTTTGCTATTTTCTTTCTTTTTTAGCTAGAGTGTAAAAAAAGAAGGTGAACAATCACCTTCTCAATCCCCAATTTTATATTATTTTATTCAATAATCATATTAGCATTATATTTAGCATTTTCGTTAAGTCTAGTTTGAGCTGCGTTGTTTTCACCAGGTTTTAGAATTTCTAATTCTTTATTTACAACTTTATACTTTTTAGTATCTGCATCTAATTCGAATACACTAATACTTGATTCTAGTGTTTCTTCTAGATGTCTTAATTCAGTTGTAAAGTACATTTCTTCATCTGGAACAACCATTCCAACTTTTTTAATAATTCTAAACATGTCTGCTAAATGTTGTAAGTCTTCTCCAACAAATACTAATTGTGGCTTTTCTGCAAATCCTATATCATTTTTTGCAAAGTTTTCATAGAAGTCTGAATATAATTGAACTTTTTCTGCAAACATATTTTGCCAATCATCATTTCTTCTAACAACTTCAAATACAAAGTTTACATCCTCTTCTCCATTTTTTAATGTTACCATTCCACCAGTTGGTTTAAATTTAACATTATACTTTTTAGAGAAAAGTAGTATGTTAGGATTTACGCTAGAAAATGCAGCAACTTTTTGCATATACGCAATTATTACTTGGTTACCAGCAAGTTTTCTTTTTACTGCATAAGCAGGTTTTGTGTTTTCTGTTGGTTGCCATGTAGTTGGTATATTTCTTTGTTTTAAAATGTAAGTTGCAATTTTGTCTATGCAGTATGCTCTGTATGAGCTCTTTCCTGTTTCACTTTGGAAGAAATATCTAGCTATAACTTTAGATTTAGTTAGATCTTCTAGCCATTTTGCAACTTTTGCTTGTCTTTTGTCTGCTTCAATATCATTTAACTTTCCTCTTAATTCTAAGATTTGAGTTACTTGTCTTGAAGTAACAAATCCAAACTCGTTTACTACTTCTAGTGCTTGAATATGTGATTCATTGATATATCCCATATCCATTTTAAAAACTATTTGGTTAATTGATGCAAAGCCTTCTTTACCATCATAAACCTTTTTCTCATCCTCTCTTGCAGCAAAAGGTGATACAGCAGTTTTTACTTCCTTATCATTTACCATTTTTCATCTCTCCTTAAATTTAATTCTGAAACTTAATTTGGTTATCCAGTAAGTTTACCAGAGATAGTTAGCGCAGTTGGCCCACTATCATAATAATTATATAATATAAAATATTTAAATGCAATATCTTTACATAATTAATTTGTTTTATGTGGTAAAAACAATATAATATTTAATTGATTTTATCTAAAAGATTATGTTTTGTAACATAAACGAAATAAAAGTGGGAAGATCCCACTCTTATCCTATTATTATTAGTTTAACTTTTTTTCTTTCAACATTAATTTTCTTGATACTTACAAGTACTTTTTGTCCTGCTTCAATTCCATTTACATGTTCAGCAATTCCTATAACATTTGGCTTTAGCTCAACAAATACTCCAGTTTTTATTCTATTTCTAACAATACCCTCTACTATATCACCTTCATTAAATTCCTTAACATTTTCTTCAAATGAGCCTAGAAGCTCTTTATATGAAAGTTCTATACGTCCGGTATCTCTATCATACTTCTTAACTACAACATCGATTCTTTGGCCTAATTTGAACATATCTGAGGCATTTGAAATCATTGTGTCTGACATATCTTGTATTTTTAGTATTCCTGTTACTCCGCCACCAACATCTACAAATGCTGCATAGTCTTTTAGACCTACTACAATACCTTTTAATTTTACTCCAGGTTTTAGATGCATATACATCCAACGTCTAACCTTAAGTTCAAGAATTCTTTTAGACATTACTAGTTCAATGCCACCATCTGTCTCAATTATTTCTTTAATACATACAGGTAGAACTTTTCCTTTTTTATTTACTATAAATCTTTCTTCTACCATTCCATCGTCACCAACAACACTAGAAGCTTCTTCACGTGGTATTACAGCTTTTACGTCTTTTCCAACTTTTCCTACCATATTTAAATTTTCATCCACATCTTCAATTAGCATATCTAGTACTTGTTGTGTTTCTTGAATATTCTTTAGATTTTCTAAAGTTAATTCAACCTTTTTAGTTCTAGGAGTTCTATAACTATTCTTTTTTACATTTTTCTTTTTTTCTTCCATAACTATTTTAGCAAATTATTGCTTTTAACCTCCTTTATTCTTTTGGTTAATACCTATTTATTATTATATAATATTAAAAAATATTATGCAATAGTTTAAAATGTGTTAAACACAAAAAAGAAAGTGAAATTACTCACTTTCTATTTTTTATCCTTCTCTGGATGATTAATACATACCCACCATGGTCTTATATAGTCTCTTTCATATTGACACCAAAATCTTCCATCTTTATCCTGTTTAGCATACACGATAAATGGGCATGTTTTACAACAAACTTTACTAGTTCCTTCATGTTTATTGGCCATAAGCAATTCCTCCTAAAAAATTATTTTTTGAATATCTTATGTTGCATTGGATAATAATTATATCACAATGTATACATTATGTCAACTGTAGTGAGCTTATTACTTCTATTTTTTGTTTTAAACAATCTTTAGCTTTGAATTATAATGATACTCATTATTATTATATAAAATGAATAAATAGTCAAATAAATGCTATAAGCAATAAAAAAGATGGCCTATAAGACCATCTTTTGTTTTTTATTTCACTTTCTCAATTGAATATTTAAATGTTGAGTATCCATTGAATGTCATAGATACTTTATATTTGTAATTTGAATCATAGCAATCTAATGATAATACACCATCTTTAACATTCATTGCATTTGATGAATAATTCATTGTTGCTAAGCTAGAACGGTTTTCATTAACAAAGTTTGTTAAATCTCCAACTGATGCGTAGCTTGCTTTACCATCTTCTGTTAAATGTTCAAATGCTATATCTGTATTGTATAATAATAGATTTCTTATAACTCTAAAATTATATCTTGCATAATCATCTAAGCTTGTAGAATAAATACTAAATTTGTTATATTCATTTTTCTCAACAGATGTTGGTATAGTTAATTCAATTTTATCTCCTTCTTTAAGAGTTGTGTATTTAGCTATATCTACATAATCTGATGGATATATTTCATATGTCATATTTATATTATCTACAAGTAATGCCATATTAAATTTTTCAAACGATTTATCTGATGTATTTCTAAATAGTCCTTCAACTATATAAAGAGTTGACATTCCATAATCTTCAACACTTTCCTCATAATGAGAAACTTGATACAATGAAAGAATATCTACATCAAAATTTGTTATAGCTTTATTACATACTATTGAATCTTTTGTAATTGAATTCTTTTCTATATAATCTTTTGCTAGCAATCCATATAATCTGTCTTTATAGTATTGTGTACTATTTCCAGCTTCATCTGGATCTATATTGCCACTGTTTGTATATACATAGCTTTGATAATATGTATATATACAATTTCTTATAGTTTCAAAATTTGAAAAATCTTCAATTGTGTTAACAACGCAATTTCTTGCTTCCATGTCATTAATAGCTTCTTCTGTTGTAGGCTCATTTGGTTCTTTAAAACTATTTCTTTTAATAGCACTAATGATTACTTCTAATAATACAATTGCAATAATGGCTACGATTATTATAATAAATATTAATTTTTTCTTGTTATTATCCATATAAACCTCCATTATTTATATACATATTAATGTACTAAATCTTCTAAGCATACAGAACCAGCAAATTTACCAGCATCTGCAGATTTAGATCTAATATATACACCATTCCATGTTTTACCACTTCCACATTCAGAAGTTATGTATAAATCACCACAAACAGCTTCAACATAACCAACGTGTTGTGGGTACCATGAAATTACTGAGTTTGGTCTAATATCATAAATATTTCTATTTAAAGGTAAATGTAAACTGTTTGATACATGACTTGCACAGTTTTGTCCATCTGGGAAATGATCTAATAATTTGCCTAGATTGTTATCTACTAAGAATACATTTCCTCTTGCACATGCCCACCAAGTACATTGGAATCTTAAACCTCTTTCATGCTCTCCTTCATATTTTTCTATAAATTCAGGAGCTAAGCAATGGTAATAGTTATCTGTATTAGTGTATGCATCTATTCCACCATTTGTCATTATTTTTCTCCAGTTTCTAACATTAGGTGGTAGATGGAATTTATCTGTGAAATAGTTTTGTTCAAACCAAAGTTGTAATTGATAACATGCTGTCTCATCAATTGTACCATCAGCTTTTATTAATTGTACGTTTCCAGGAGACATTGTTGATGTGTAGAATTTACACATTTTATCTAAACTATATCCTCCAAGGAAATAACCACCTTGGAATAGGATGTAATCTGCTTTTCTTCTCTTAGCCCATCCTTTATATGTATCTTCTGCACTAGTACCTGTAGTATATTGCAAGAAGTTAACATATAGTGGGTTATTGAAATCTAATTCTGCAACAATAGCATCTTTATTCTCTTGATTGTCTTTATATTTTTCATATAAAGCTTCGTATTTATCATCTGTATCTTCATGCCAATATTCATTATATGCTGTTGCAAAATCTTTACCATTTATATTGTTCCATCCATTATATGCTCTATCAACTAAAGCAAATAATTGATATTGTTTTAACTCTATTCCGTTTGTTTTAGATTTAACTAAATCAATCTTTCTTTGGATTATTTCTTCTTGTACCGAATCTATAGTGTTTTTATCCATTAGCATAACTTCGCCAGCAACCATTTTATTATATATGTCTTGATAACTAGCATATGGGAAGTCTAATCCTGCTGCTTCCATTGCTTCTTTAACGTCATTAAATTGAGATTTTAAGTTAATACCAAAACCTACTGTTGCAATACCACTTGCAGGATTTGAAGCATTATCTGAATATACAACATAGTTCTTAGCTTCATCTTCGTTAGTTGTAACCGCTCCAGATTCTGTTCTCATTCTATCTCCAGGATCTTCCCAAGAGTTTATGAATTGACGAAGCAAATCCATTCCTGAAGTATAATTTCCAAATCCAGAAGCAGCTAATGCGTTAACATCAAATCCAAAGCTTGCGCCATAAACAAATGGTAATGTACCATTGTTGTTATCTGCCATTTCTGTTAAGTATTCTATTAAGTATTCCATACCTTGATCTACAGCATAATCTGATCTAGAATATCCAACATATTTTGCAGTTTTTGAACTATTATCTACATATTTTAAGAATACTTTTGGGTTTGCATTTAACATATCAATTGTGTTAATTGCAGTACCTTCTGTACCTTGTAGTCTTTCATAATATGATTTACTTGCAGAATCAGCATTAAAATCTGAATCTGAAACTGTATCCATAGAAGGATCATTTTTTGTATTTTTGTTATATGCTATAACTTCTCCTGTAGATAGAAGTGTCTTAGTTTGTGATGGATTTGAAGAAACTGTATCTGTCCAGAATCTAGTTATATCATGTCTTGTTCCTTTTCTGTACATATAATTCTCTGTTGTATAAACCTTTTCATGTGTTCCAACAGAAGTTGAGTTTGTGTCTCCTCCTTTAGAAGCAAATAGACTTGCTAATTGTGATTCATTATATCCATTAAGTTGATCTTGTGTTATATGGTTACCTGCTGTATTAGATTCTCCTGCCTCTTCACCATTTTCAAGTTTTGTATATTCTGATTCAACTTGAGATAAAATACTTTCAGGATTTTCTCTCTTATCTGCTTCTTCATTAGAGTATTTTTCATAATTAAATGAGTTATTTATTTTAACATCAAAGGCAATTGCATGTGATAGTTTATACTGAGTTGTAGTTGCATATGAAGGATCTCCAACTGGTGTTTCATTAGCTGGAATTTCTTCGTGTGCATCATTCCATCTAGTATTAGTTTGACCTTTGTCAACTGTTAGTTGTGTTGTACCATCTACATATGTATTTGGTTTAACAGAATAAGATCTTTTATATTTTTTGTTACCATTTCCATCTGTTCCGTCTTCACTTACTGTTTGTACAATTGTGAATGAGTCTGAACATTCATATCTATGGTAATCTAACCAATATGAAGATGTAGTTCTTGATTCAAGGTTATATTGGTTTATTGTTATATCGCTATAACCATGCTTAACAATCTCGTATGCAAAATTGCCTATATTATTATTTCTTCCTTGAGCTGCAGCTTCATTTTGTTGTACCCATGTAGTTCCTATGCTTTGATCTGACGCTGAAGAACTATACATAGAACTTGTTAGAAATGATAAAGGTATATGACAAGTCATCAAATATGGTGATACCAAGTTTATCATATCTTTAACATTTGCATTTGCCTTTGGATATAATAATTGATATGTTGTATCATAAGTCATATTATCTTTTGATACATCATTTACTTCATCACTATTATGGAAGAATGCTTTCCATGTAATATTGTTGAAGTTGTATTTTTCTGTCATGAGAATATGTTTATATAGAGGTTGTTTATCATAAGGGCTTATCATATTATTAAATTTACCTTCCCTAGATAAATTGTAATAATTTACAACATCATAGTCCTTATCTCTCTTATTTGCATTATCTTTTATCTCATTATACTTATTAACTATATCGCTTTTAATCTCCGGAGTAATTGTTCCGTAATTTGAAGAATATGTTTCTTTATATGTTGCATCTTCTCCTTCTAGATCAGCGAGTGTATTATTGTATATGATATCAATTTGTTCACTTGTAAAACCAATACAGCTTCCAAACATTTCTTCTAGGCCAATTGCAAAATTAATTTGGTCTGGATCTCCTGCAAGTTCTCCAGCTTCAAAGCTTTGTTTGATTTTTTGTGCACTAACTTTGATTGATGAATTTGTATTTTTAAATAATTGTTGCATTATGATACTTACACATGCAACTACAATTACAAATGCACCAACTGGAATTCCGACTTTCATTATCAAAACTCTTTTGATCATTTGTTTGACTGTATCGTCATCTTTTCCTTTTAATTTGTTTTTTACTCCTTCTTTTGCTTTATTAGCAACTTTTGAAGCAGCTTTTGCTACCATAGCACCTAATCCCATTTTACTGATCACCACCTAACAAATCTATAGTAATTATTTTATCTTCACCTGATTCTTTAACACTATATAATTTTAAATTACTAATTTTTGCTTGTTTATCTAATGTTAAATTAAATGTTAATTTAATACTAAGATTAGAATTTGGACCTAATTCATAAACATTATTTGCAGTAGTTGTCATATCTGAAGGATTAATATTTTGTCCACCAGTTAATCCAATAGTAACATTTTGGTTTGAAGCAAAATCAAAAGTTACTTTATTTTCTTTTGTACTTGAAATATTTAACTCGTATTGAGCTACATTTTCAAGAGAAGCTAAAACTTTTAATGTGTATGTTATACCATCTTCTTTATATGTATATGTTTTTCCTTCAAAACTTGTAATGCTATTTTGTTCAAAAGAGATTGTATATATATTAGGTGCAGTTTCATTAATTACTACATATCTAATATTGCCTTTCTCATTTTGAATAGCAATTCTAAAGTAGTACCCTTCAGCATTTCCGTCTAATGCTGTTGTTTCTTTTATTATTGGTACACTATTTGTTATAATTCCTTCTTTAATTAAATAGTTATATAAAGTTTCTTTGTTATATGAATTATTTTCTAACCATTTAGTATTAACTTTTTCATATAGTTCATCATAATTTTGAACTAATAATAGTCTTTGAATTAAATTAGTGTAATTAGATAATTGTACATTTTCATAACTATTTTCTTTTCCTATAACATTAATTTGTGTTTTTACAGTACTTGAAGAAGGCTTCCATATCAGTACTAGAACGAAAATGAAAGCTACTGCAAAAATTGCTACTGTAATGTATATTAATAATTTTTCACTATCTTGATTCACTTTCATTCCCTCCTACTCTAAATAAAAGATATAGAAATTACCTTCTTTAAAATGTATACCTATCATATGTGGCTTTTCTGTATTGAGTTCGGCAAAATACATTTTATTTGTTTCAGAATATGTATAAATATTTTTTATAATTGGATAAAATGATTCCAAATTACTTACATTTCCGTTTCTTTCTGCTTGAAGCTCATTTACCATATTCTTAATCTTTTTAGTAAATTTACCTTTAGATATGTTATATTCTTCTTCTTTTGCATAATCATAAAAATCTTTAACACTGATATCTAGCTTACTGATATTATAGCTATCATATGTAGCTAGTATTAATCTTTTAATTGCTGTATCAATCATAATATATGTGTTTTTATCTGTATTAACTGACATAGTAACTATATTATCGTGATTGATTTCTTTATAATTGATAGATTTTCCACCAATTCTTATATTAGATATTCCAAAAGCTAGTAATGCTATAACAATTAGTCCAATTAATGAGACTTGAAGTTTTTTAATACCAGTAAGTTCGGAATACCAATTGATTGCTCTACCAATTGCCTCTCTTATTTTTTTTATCATATTCGACCTCCAAAATCTTATATATTACTAATTATTACCAGCATCAAATTTAGCATTGTTTCTACTACTCATATTCTTTTTAGTATTATTCATTGAAGATCCAGAGCTTGGACTCATCACTTTTACACTTTCTTTCTTAATGCTATTTTTAATTTCATTATTAATATTTAAGCTAATCTTAGCTGCATCATATTTTTGTCTAGTTTCACCTGCTTTACCAGCATTGGCTTCTTTAATAGCTCTTTCAAATCCTTTTAATTGATCTTTAGTAAATCCAGCTGAAGTGTTATTGTCTCTTTTAATTGTTTCTCTTCTATCAACCTCTTTGATTACTCTTTCGCCATTATTTTGAATAGTATGGCTGATAGCAGAATCCGCAACACCGGCTGCAGTTAATCCGTATCCAACACCTTTAGCTAAACTACCTTCAGCTAGACCAGTTGCAACTCCTAGAGCACCGACTGGAATATCTACTAATGTTTCTGCTACTCCAGAAAGAGCTTTTAATTTAGCTCTTGTTGTATTGTTTCTAGATTCTCTTATTTGATCATCTAAAGCTTTCATTTTTTCTTTTACGTCATCTTTTCCAGCTGATAATTTGCCAGCTTTAATTTCACTAGTCTGACTTTTAATTTCACCTGTTTGTTCTTTAACAGCAGCTTTTAATTCTTGGATTTGACTTGCGGTTACTCCTACGCCATTTCCAGCTCCTCCAGCACCTCCAACTGCTTGTGCTCCGTGACTATATGCAGCTCCTTTGACCATATTATCAGTGTAATCTCCAGCTTGATTCAATAGTTCCTCTTGAACAGCTGCTGCCTCTCCAGAGAGTTGATCTGTTCCTTGTTTTGCTAACAAAGCGTTTGTTCTAGCTTTTGAAGCTTTAGCTTCTCTTCTACCATCTAAAATTTTTCCTGCGTTATCTCCTACTTTTTTAGCTCCACTTAAAGCCATTTTACCTAACATTAAACTACCAAGTAAACCTGCTCTACCACTATCCATGCCAACATTAAATTGTGAAGTAACACCAAATATGTTTTTGATAAGCAATTCAATCTTATTAAATTGGGAAAGTGCAATTATTGCAAGTAAACCTGCTCCATATGTACTTCCAACACCAGAACTTGATTGTAAAGCTTGTACAATTATTGCCATAATTATTGCTAACAAAAACGCTTGAACTGTTTGGGTAAATATTAATGTAGCAAGTTCTTTAAACCATACTCCAAAAATTCCTTTTTTCATACTTTTTTATCCTCCTTTACAATGATATTGCCTTTCCTAAGAAATCATAGATTACTACAAATGGTGCAATAATTGATAGTATTGCGACGTAGTAAATTCTTTTGAAATAAGCAAATAAGAACATAATTGATTGTATTAAAAATACCAAGTACAGTACTGTTGGTATTGGAGCTGCTTTATCAATCTTAGCAATTAATAAATCAACTTGTCCACCTTCAGCTTTTGCTCTTTCATAGAAATATTTTCCCATTCCAGAAACAACAGCTTTTGCTTCACTTACTCCACTATCACCAACAGTTGCACCAGATACTTGAATACTTGAAACTATTTTACTTGCAACTTCAACCATTTTTTCATTTAAATAGAAAGTAAATGATAGCAAATAATGCGTTCCAAATAGTAATATTAATGTGGTTAGTAATGTAACAATTGATTCTTTATATCTAGCTTTTTCAGAAGCAATAGTAGATATGGCCATTTTGATTGCCATTACAGCTACAACAATTCCTAAAAAGCCTACCGCAATTGATAGTCCTGTGAAATATATATTTCTTAATATTTCACCAATTCTTCCACCAGCAAATCCAGATCCAAACAATGCATATTGTGATGGATGAATAAAGTTAACATCTAATATTGGTACACAGTTAAAGATAATGTAGTCTGCCCATGGAAATTCTGCAGGTCCGAACAATCCCATTAGCCATGATACAAGATTTTCAATCATGTGACCAGTCTCTAGAATTGCTATTGATAATAATCCAACTAACGCTCCAGGCTCTTCACTATCAGAATCACCTTGATTGGTAGCTGGAGTATAGCCATCAAGCATATCATAGTAGTCTGAGTTAACTTCTGCATATATTCTTACATTTGAAAACATAAAATTAAATATAAATAAGAATATAAATAGCACCATAACTTTTTTTAATGTGTTTCTCATTATTTCCTCCTCCAAATCTTTTATATAGATTTTATAAAGTAATCGTACACTACAACTATAGGTCCAATTACAGATAAAATAATAACGTAGAAAAATCTTTTAAAGTATGCTATTAAGAACATTAGAGATTGTACTATGAATACTGCGTAACATACCGCACTAACAACATTCATACTAGTAGGTGCCCAGTCTCCATTGTCTGTATCAACATACCATGATGATTCTCTAAAGTATTCTCCTAAAGATGATATTGTATCAGATGCTTTAGGAACATATTTATCATCGCCCTCATAAACATATTCATAATATGCTTCAGCATATAATTTTTCTAAACGTAAAGCAAATATTTTACTATTTAGTGCACTTTTGTCTGCACCATCTTTTTTCAAATCTGCTTGAGCTTGTGTTATTTGTTTATCACATTCATCAATTAGATTGTTATAATCTTCAGTTGAATGGATAATTTTATATAAGTATGCTGTTTCTCCATCTTCTAGTTTAGATCTTTCTTTTTGTGCATCTAATTCAGATAAGTCAGCATCTTCTGAAACATCAGAAGTATCAACATCTTCAGCAACAGAATTAAATGGTTTTCCTCCATTTCCTCCTTGATAAGTAATCATTGCTACTGAAGTAAATAGAGTTCTTAATGCCTTATATCCAGTATCAACAATACCTAGACAGTCATTACAAGTAATTAAGATATTTCTTCCTACACCAGCAAGTCCTGAATTAGTAATATCGTTAGTATCATTTCCGCTAATCCATTTTAAATATTCTGCTCTATAATATTTGTTTTTAAGTAGATATGCTGCTACATCAATTCTTACCTTATGTGTTTTTTCATCTGATTTATCTCTAAACCAATCCAAGTAATCCTGTTTATTTGGATACATCTTTCCAAGCATATCTACTGATATTTCATCCTCGTCGTCATCTTGACCAGTAATCCATTTCCATGCTGCCTCTAATGCTTTTCCTATTGAATGAATTAAATCTCTTGCAAAACTTACAATTTCTCCAACAATAGGTATAGAATCTATTAAAGCTTCTTTTTCACATCTTGCTAAGAATGATTCTACTACTTTTTCATTGTTTTCGTCAGCTTGTGCTTTTAGTGTTGCCACTGTTGAATCACTTGCATTTTGTAAAACATTATTTGCTACAACACTTGCAGTTTGAACCATTTTTTCGTTTACAAAGAACAAGAATGATAGCAAGTAATGCAACGCTAAAATTAAAACCAGACATGTTAGCCAACTAACTATTGATTCTTTTAATTTAGCTTTATCTGAAGCAATTGTTGAAATAGCTAATCTTATTGCAGCTACTGCTATAACAATTCCTAAAAAGCCTAAAGCTATAGATAATGATGTAAAGTATATATTACGTATAGCTGTTCCAATTCCTGTCACATTACCATCGACATCTTTCATTAGTGAACCTCTGGCAGGATTAATAAAGTTTACATCTAGTATTGGAATTGTATTAAATATAATCTTGTCAGCCCATGGGAAAAATTCTTTTCCTGTAAAGGCTTTAACAATTTTTGCTCCGGCATTTTCTATACCATAGGCAACAGTATAAAAAATTTCACCAGTCCATTTAAGCAAAATTGATGAAGTATTTATGCTTCCATCAAAGTCTTCTCCTCCGTTTTCCATATCGTAGTATTCTCTATTAACTGACGCCATAATTTGCGATAATGGAGAAAAAGCGTTAATAAGGACTAAGAACAATATAACTATTGCAATTGTCTTTTTTTTCATTGTTTTCCTCCTTATCTATTCACTTGCTAATGCTTTTTTCTTTCTCATTTCAATAATCTTTTGTAGGTTAGTTTCAACGAATTCAAATTCTTTTTGTGTAGGTTGAATTGATATAACTGCTGAGCTATAACCTATTTTAATTAAACCTTCACCACGTGAACATGTAATTAAGAAGTTTGCTTCACCTTCACTTAGTTTAAATACTTCTTTTAAGTACTCAATTTCTGCTTTATCTTGTGCTAGGAATAATTTTGTTTCTGCAGATGTTAATACTGCTTGACAGTTCTTATTCTCATAAAAGTCTTGGAATTTTTGAGATACAACAGTAAGAGATACATTTCTTTTTCTAGCACGTCTTGCCATTGTATTTAAGAAATCAACAGCTTCTGGATATGCTAGAAGCATCCATGCCTCATCGACAAGTACTCTTTTTGAACGTGCTTTTGTTCTATCCTCACTGTTTTTCTTAACATATTTTTCCCAAATCCAAGATAGAAGTATTTGTTGTGCTAGTGGTCTAGCAAATCTTTCTTCTAGTTTTGATATATTAATATTTATGAATGGACAACTTTCTAATAACTCGAAAGTTGATTGTCCATCAAAGTATGCCATTTGACCATTAAATTTCTTACAATATTGTTTCATAACCTTAATTAAATAGTCAAAGTGATATTGGTAAGTATCGATTGTATTTTCATCATTTTTTCTAACTAATCTATCATACCAGCTAGATATTGTTGGCATTTCTTTTTTAGTTTTTCCTAAGCCATTATTATCTGTTCCTTCTTCATATAATGATTCGGGATCACTTGTTATTCCTCTAGCTTTATATTCTTCAGCAACAATTTCTGCTATTATTTGTTTTGTTAACTCGTTTACTTCTTCAGATTTTGTTGCACCTCTTGCCATTGTTAGAAGAGCTTGTGTAACGTCTTCAACTTTATTTTCAACATTAAGTTCAATTCTATCTCTTCCTGTTATTTCATCTTTTACAATTTCTGTTTCAAGATCAAATATATTAATGATTGTACTTGAAGTTGGACTTATATCTACGTTTATTCCTCTTAAAGAATCTGCAACGACTGTATACTCACCTTCAGCATCTAGTACTAGGTTTTCAACACCCATTAATATAGCAGATCTTGCCATAATTGTTTTAATTGTAACGGATTTACCAGAACCAGATTTACCAAATATAATCATATTGTAATTTGTTAAGCTTCTACTGAAGTTATCAAATATTAGTGGTAGACCTGTTTGTTTGTTTATTCCAATTGGAATACCTGTATTCATACCCGCATCTGCATTAACAAATGGAAATACAGTTGCCATTGATCCTCTATCAAAAGTATGTTTTCTTGATATTTTATTATCATTTAAAGGTAAGTTAGATTTGAAACCTTCCTCTTGTAAAGCCCATGCTGTTTTTAAACCTAATTGGTTTTTTGAAGCTTCCATAGTTAAAACTTCTGAGTTTTTATCTAATTCTGCTTTGCTATATGCAAATAATGTGCATACAATTGTTGCATCAAATAATTTGTTGTAACCTGCAGCAATTTGGTCTCTTAATTCTTCTGCTTCTGCTTGTTTTGTTCCTAAAACTGATAATCTGTTTATATCTCCTCTGTTATTAGCAACCATTCTTTCAGATTCAAGTTCAACGATACTCTTACCTAAATCTTTAATAGAATCACTTTCATTTATAGGATTGATATAAACTGATGTATTTGCATCTCCAAATTCATATAGTGGTGCTAGGAAGTATGGAAATGTAGCTTGTCTAGGAATTGTTGTAATATAGAATGTTCTGGCAAATCTTGATACTTTTGAGAAAATCTCTAGGTAATCAAAATGAGAACAATCTATTCCAGAAGGAGCCATTAAATCATGTATTGTTGATTTATTTTGTTCAAGACGATTTACTTCATCATTTTCGTTAACTTCAATTTTTTGGCTTTTTTGTTTTTCGGCTTCTAATTTTCTTAGCTCTTTTCTTGATAATTTCTTCTCTTTCTTTTCGCTCATATCATACATCTCCTATTAAATAATTATATTTTCATCGTCTTCATCATTAGATGTGTCATCATATATGTTAGGTGTTGGAATAGATGAAACCGGCTCTTGTTGTGGTTGTGGTTGAATATTTTGTTCTACTGGTTGAACAGGTTGAACTGGTTGAACCGGTTGATTGTTTATATTTTCTTGTTGTGTTTTTTCAACATTGATTTCGCTTCCTATATTTTGATTTGTTTGTTCTTCATTAGAATATAATTGAACATCAGGTGCTGATTGAACATTTGCTTTTTCTTGTACATTTTGAATTTCTTCTTTTTTGCTTTCCTCTTCTTGTTTTTCTTTTTCTTCTGCACGCTTACTTGCGTTTGCAACAGTAGGATTATTCTTTTCGAAGTTATCTATTTTTTGTTTAAGATTGTTCATTTCAACTTCATCATTTTTTGCATCTTCAACAAACATTCTTTTTTGTTCAGCGTCTTGCTCTAATAGAGATTTTTTAGTATTTCTAAAATCATCTAATATCACTTTATTTACTGCTTTTTTTATTTCAGGATCATAATCTTCATGGTTAATTAGATTTGTTGCCCTTTTTGCTGTCTCTTCTTCTTCTTCTAAAACCTCTCTTGCTGGAGTTTTATAGTCATTATTTAAAATTGCAAGTTTTATTGCTTCTAAAGCTTTTAATCTTGCTTTATCATTTAAATAATTTTCAAGTTCTTCTTGTCTCTTTGTGAATGCATCTTCTGAAACGGTATATAATCTAAAGAATCCTGAATCAATACTATCTTTTATGTTCATTATACTTGCATCATCTCTGTTATATGCATTGTATAGTAATTGTGCTAGTTCATTAGAATCTAGTACGTTACCAGTTACTGAACAAGAAGCTAACGCGCCAAGCACAGCTTGACATCTTGTAGTCAACTCAGTTGAACACATATCTATTAATTCAGTTTTATTGAACTTTTCTACTGATGTAATCTCAGAAGTACTATATGAAAGTAATATGTAGAAGTTTCTTTGAAGCATTCTCTTGTTTCTATTCATCTTTTCTACATTTTTTATCATATCTACGGCATATTCATATACATTTGTTAAGCTGTCTCTGTTTTTAGAAACTTTTTGTAATTCAATTTCATCAACATCAAAAGAACTAGCCATTTTTTGATATTGTTCGTTAACTGAATTGTATTCATTCTTTAATCCTTCAACATTACGTTCATAGTCTCTAATAGTATTACTTAAATCTATATTTTCAGCTTGAACATATAATTGAATAGGATATTTTAAAGTATTTAAGAATGTTATAAAACCTTCTTCAACAGCTAATTGTTCTACTTCTGACATTAAGTCGTAGTTTATTCCTTTACATTTGATAGCTTTTGTAAATCTAGAACCATTTTTTTGAACAATCATTCCGTCAAGAATTCTATCAAATTCCATAAATTTGAATACATCTTCTCTTTTGATTGCATCTTTAGGATCAGTAGATGTACTTGCTTTAGAAGTAGTAGATTTTCTTCTGCTTGCAGATGCTCTTTCAGCCTCTTCTGCTTCTTTATCTATTTCTCCTTTTTCATCAAGTATCTTTCCTTTGCTATCTATAGTGTTTAAATTGCTTCCTGAATTTCTTGTCAATAAAAGCATTATTATGAAGAACAGAAGCATTAATATTATTGCTATGATTCCGATAGTTATATATACCATTTTTTCACCTCTTATTTAATTTTATTAAAATTTAAACTTTCCAAGAATTCCTTCTTTTTTGTTGTCATCAATTTTTATTTCATTTTTTTCTCTAGTTTTTCCATAAATATATATTTTCTTTCTTCTACCAAAAGTCATGAGTCTTAGTAGAATTGTAAATATTTCTTCTCCACCTGCTTTTTGTAATGGTCCCATGAATGGACTGTCTGGGATTTTGGCTGCTCCAATTATGAAACCAAATAGTCCAAACACACCACACACTATTACTTTTGCTACCAACCCTAAAGGAGCAAATTTGCTAATAAAAGTAGCAATAAAGAAACCAATTGCGACAAAAAGCAAAGTAATTGCCAAAGACTTTAACGTGAAGATATATAAAATTCTTGTTTCGCCTTTGGCACTTCTAGGTACTGTATAAGATCTTCCCATATTCAACCTCCATTATTATAGTCCTGTAGCTACATCAGATACGAATGATAGTACGTTTATTGTTGCGAATATTAATATGATACCGATGATGTACATAATACCTTTTTCTTTTAATTGTGATTTTCCATCTGCTCCTGAGAATACAAATTTAAATCCAATATATACTGTTGCAATTAATGCAATTATTTTTGCTATAGTTAGAACTATTCCAAATATTGTTCCAAATGATGCTTCTAGTGTTGGTTGATTTAAGCCTATAACGCTAGAGTTACCGTTTATTCCACCTTGTGCTACACCTACTCCACTAAATGTAACGCCTTTAATTAATATAGTTCTTAGGTTTGTCCATCCAAAGAAGAATATACAAGCTATAAATAGTGTTATCATATTATCTTTAACATCTGCTTTTTGTGTTGCACTACCTAATACATATCTGATACCAAGAACAACTGTTGCTATTGATATTACACCTGTTCCAACAACTTCAACTATTCTTGCAATTTGGCTTAATACGTTACCGTCTATATATACATTTGTTTCCCCATCTTTAAACCAATCTCTACCAGCATCCCAGAAATCATAATCGTTACTTGCTGCCCAAGTTGTTGTTATCATTGACATAAGCATCATAACAATCATTGTAATGCTGATAATCTTTGATAGTATTCTGTTAATCTTGCTTGATTTGTTTTGATTTAATCTTCTCATTTTTATCACCTACTTTTCTATATCACTTTATTTTCTTTTTAAATTATAGCATATAATATTATTAATTATTGTGTTTTAGTAAACTTTAATTTTTTTTTAATATTTTTGTAACAATGTTATCTAATTATCTTAACGCTTGTTGTCCTGCTCTTGCTACAAGAGATATGATTGCATTTGCACTAGTTACAAATAATAATCCTACGCACATCCAAATTAATGTTTCTTTTATTTTACTTTTTTCTGATGCATCTGCAGATGTCATATATTTAAATCCAGTGATTACTACACCAACTGTAGCTATTATTTGTAGTATTCTTGCTATTCCTTTACCAATATTTGTAACTTTAGTTTCAAATCCTGATTCGCTGTGGTTTTCTGTTACTAGTCCTGGATTATATGCACCACCTAGATCTGCAAAAACATTTAATTCACTTGCAAAGATTATTCCAATAACAAATATTGCTACAAATGTTCTAATTAATGCTTTTTTCATTTTTATCACTCCTCTCCTTGAAAAGTACATTTTCTCTTATTATAATTATATAATATTTTTAGGTATTTTTCAATGATTTTAGCTTATTTTTCACCAAAACCAAGCACTTTTTTATGTAACCTAAAAACATACTTTTTTTCATAAAAAAATTATACATAAAAAAATAAAAAATCTCAATCCTTTGGATTGAGATTTTTCATCTGCATTGTTGCTATTATAGTTCATTACCAACTTGAGTAATAAGTCTAATAACTGCACCAGCTGCGAATACTAATATACCACCAACAACTAATACAATCATGCTATCCTTGATTTCAGATTTTTTGTCTGCACCAGCAAACATATATCTAACACCAGCTACAACAACAGCTGCAACTGCAAGGATTTGTACAACAGTAATAACTGTATCAGCAATTTTTTGAGCAAAGTTTGTAACTGAGCTAATTCCGGCAGCATTTACCCAGTTAGTTAGTACTAAAGCAGCAACTAAAACAACTGGCATTACTCTTAACATAAATTTTTTCATCGCAAACCCCTCCTTTGTTTACTCTATACTTATATTATACCATTTAATTGTCTATAAATCAATACTTTTCTATTTTTGGATTAAAAAATAACTAGTTTTTTTACCAGAATTTACACATTTTTTCACAAATATTTTATTTACATTTCATAATTGTGTAATATAATAATTCCGGTGATAAGGAATGAAAAAACTATTTTTAACTATTATTTTAATTGCTATTGCAATATTTATGACATATTCTGTATATATCATTGGTGTTTTTTCATCCGATGAGCTTGGTTATCCAACTGAATATACAGCTATATCTTCATATTATGGTTTTAGATTACTATATGGTAAATCTAACTTTCATAATGGCATAGACTTTCTTGCTCCACAAGGAAGTAACATTTACGCTGCAGAATCAGGTATAGTAGATTATGTTGGTTTTATGAGTGATGGATCTGGTAATACTATATCTATTTCCCATGGTTCTGGCATTTCTACTATGTATTGTCACACAGATGAAACATTTCTTGTTAATGTTGGTGACTTTGTACAAAAAGGCCAAATCATAGGCCATGTTGGCCCACAATATTTAAGTTCAGGAATAATGAATGGAAATACAACTGGACCACATTTACATTTTATGGTTTTAAAAGATGGATATACAGTTAATCCATTAGCTATGATATAAAAAGAGGAACAAGTATTATTCTTGTTCCTCATTATTTTCTTTATTTTCTTCTTTTTCAATACTTGCAAATTTTGATACAGAAATTTCATATGCAGTCTTGTTAATTACTGTTCCATCTGGTAGTTTCTTTTCATAATTTCTTGATTGAATTCTACCACTAAGTTTTACTAAATCTCCTACTTTTAAAGTATCACAATATTTTGCATTTCTTCCCCACAATATACATGGTATGTAGTCTGATTTTCTATATGTTCTATTTACAGCAATTAAAACATCTGCAATTTCTCTTCCAAGTGGAGTTTTTCTGTAAATTGGTTCTTTACAAATATATCCAATTAAGCTTGCATCATTTAAAGTTAAACAATTTATATCATCTGTTAGTTCTATTTCTTTAACAAATATAGATAAAACTAATTTACTTCTTGTTTCTGTTTGAAGATTATATGATCTAAATTGACCATTTATAACTACCATATCTCCAAGCTTCATATCTTCAATATTTACTAATCTTTCAGATACAATAGCTGGTAATATGTCATCATATTCACTTAGTCTTTTTGTTTTTATTTCAAATTTATAGAATTTTTCTTCAAAAACCTCATGGCTAAACTCAGGAAGTTTAACAATTTCTCCGCCTATTTGAACGTTGTTGTTTTCCATATAATTTTCCACTTATTTTCCTCCTTAATGTTTATTGTTATATTTAATCTTATGTATCTTTTCTTAAAAAAATTACTGTGACACAAGGATTATATCACAATAATTTTTATTTGTAAATATTTATGTAAATGTTAATAACTTCCTAGCTTATTGTTATGATATTATTCTTCGTTTTTTAGTAATCCTAGCATGTTCTTTTTATATGCTTCAACACCTGGTTGATCAAAAGGATTTACCCCTAGAACATATCCGCTAATTGCACAAGCTTTTTCAAAGAAGTATATTAATTGGCCAATATTGTATTCAGTTACATCTTCAAGTGTTAGAACCATAGTTGGTACTCCACCATCAATATGTGCTTGACGAGTTCCCTCAAATGCTTGTTTATTTATATAGTCTATTTCTTTTCCTGCTAAGTAGTTTAAGTGATCAAAATCATCATCTACTTCTGGAAGATATATAAGACTTCTATCTACTTGTATGTTTAATACTGTTTCAAAGATATTTCTTTTACCATCTTGAATTAGTTGTCCCATTGAGTGAAGGTCTGTAGTAAGGTTTACACCTGAAGGATAAATACCTTTTCCATCTTTTCCTTCAGACTCACCAAATAGTTGTTTATACCATTCAACAAAATATTGGAAACTTGGCTCATAACTTGCTAAAATCTCAATGTCTTTTTCATTTTCTCTTAGCATGTTTCTATATAGTGCATATCTGTAGCAATCATTATTGTTAATATCCCTGTTGTTAAATACAAATGAAGCAAATTGTGCACCATCTAGTATATCTTCAAAGTTAATATTTGCAACAGCCATTGGAAGTAGTCCTACTGCTGTAAGAACAGAATATCTACCACCAACATCTCTTGGTATTTTAAACATCTCATATTCATTTTTAACAGCTAAATCATGTAAAATACCTTTTTCTGGATCTGTTGTAACGTATATTCTTTGTGCTGCCATTACCTCTCCATATTTTTGTTCAAGAAGTAGTTTTAATGTCCTAAATGTTACTGCAGGTTCTAGTGTAGAACCAGATTTAGAAATAACATTCACTGCAAATTCCTTATCTTCTAGAAACTCTACTAAATTTCTTAAGTATTTGCCACTTAAGTTGTTTCCAGCAAATATTATTTGTGGATGTTTTCTTTCTGCGTATGATTCGAGATTTGCAAAAGTGTTATCAAAAATATCTATGATAGCTTTTGCTCCAAGATATGATCCGCCAATTCCAACTACTACAAAAACATCTGCTTGTTTGTTAATTCTTTCTGCGGCAGCTTTAATTCTTGCTATTTCTTCTTCATCTCTATTTGCTGGTAGGTCCATCCATCCTAGCATGTCTTTTCCTTTTCCATTTTTCTTCTCTAGCATATCATGTGCTTTTTCAACTTTCTTGCACATTTTTTCATAATCTTCTTCATTGATAAAAGGTTTAACACCACTATCATCTAAAAATATTCCTTGCATATAATCTACCTCCTATATTTTATTACTTGCTTCTTTTAGCATATTTTTAAGTTCATTATATTTACTATGTATTTTTTCATCTGAATACTTTTTCCATTCGGTTTCATTATCTTCTTCTAGATAGTTTCTCATCTGCGTTGCAGATACCACTAGTTCTTTTCTATCAATTATTAATTCAGTTAGTCTTCCAACTGCAATTTTAGAAAAGCATTTATTTATGTCTTTATCTTTTCCATATATTATTAATTCTGGCTTTTGCCCCAAAATAGTTTTGGCCTCATTTAAAACATAATCTCCCCATTCTGGCGTTAAAGCAAATGGAACTCTATAATCATACAAAGGCTCAACTATTAGCTTTCCTTTTTTAATTTCTTCTTTATATATTATTTCAATAAGTGATTTTCTATACTCGTAGTCATATGGATTTCTTGTGCCTATTGGACTATTTGCATTTCCTATAAAAACTAACAATCTATCTGTTAGTTTTAGTCCTGCATCTATAAGTTTTTGATGTCCAATATGTATATGCTGAAATCTTCCAACTATTAGTCCACATTTAAAAATACCCTCGTTGTAACGCATAAAACTATCACCTGCTACTATAATATCACAAAAGTAAAAAAAACTATAGTTTTTTAATTTTTTTCTTAAAAATATTTACATTTTATTTTATTTTTGTTATAATAGCAATTGTACTAAGAGTCTCTTTAGCTCAGTTGGTAGAGCAGCTGCCTCTTAAGCAGTTTGTCCGGGGTTCGAGCCCCCGAAGGGGCACCAGTACACAATCTCCCGCTTTGGGAGATTTTTTTATTCACATTTCCCACAAAAAAGTACGGAGCATTTTACTTCGTACTTTTATTAATATTGTTACTTAATCTATATGTTTTTTTGTTTTTGTTTTTTTTACCTTTTTGTTTTCTTTTATTTTCTTTTTATAGTTTTCTACATCTTTAAGAGTTATTATATCTTTATTTGTTGTTTTTTTAATTTCTTCTTTTCTTTTAACTTTCATTGTAGTTGTTTTTACAAATTCATCTTTTTTTATTTCTAATTCTTTAACATTTTTATATGTAGAAAGCATTCTATTTATTCTTTTTATTTCTTCTAGAACAATGTCATAAATCTCGTAATCTGATGGCATATTATCTTCTCCATATTTTTGTTCAATTGCTTCTCTATCTAAAGTAATTCTTGCAGCAACTATTACGTCCTTGGATTTTTTGTCTTTATTTTTTCCATATACCATAGTTTCTGCAACAAATGGTAGCTTATTAATTAAATTTTCTATTTCTTCTGGATAAATATTTTTACCATTTGCAGTTACAATAACATTTTTCTTTCTTCCAGTTACTACAAGATTTCCTGCAACATTAAAGTATCCTAAATCTCCTGTATAAAACCAACCATCTTTTAGAATTTCTTTTGTTGCTTTTGGATCATTATAGTATCCAAGCATAACATTATCCCCTTTTACTATAATTTCACCTATATTGCTGTTTTCATCTTCATTTTTGCTTAAATCTATTCTTATTTCTACACCTTCAACAGCTTTTCCAACTGTACCGTTAGCATCGAATTTAAGTGTTGTTCCAGATACAAGTGGTGATGTTTCAGTTAGGCCATAACCCTGTAAGAAATTGAAACCGTAGCTTTCCATTATATCTATTAGTTCGGGGTCTAATGGCGCTGCACCACAAAATAGATATTTAAGATTTCCACCAAATCCTTCTTGAACTTTTTTAAATACACTTCTTCTAAAGTCTATTCCCATTTTATTAAAACCATTAGCAACTTTTTGTACTACTTTGATCATTTTGGCTTTTCCGGTTTCTTTTATGTTTTTTTCTATCGTTTTACTTATTCTTTCAATAAATGCTGGAACACATAGCACAAAGTCTGGCTTAATTATCTTAATGTCCTTAGAAAAATACTTTAATCCTTGGCATATGCCTATTGTTCCACCTGCTGCTGTCATAAATAGATAATCTAGTGTAAATTCATATGTATGATGCATAGGTAGTATTGAAAAGCATGTATACTTTCCAAAAGTTGGCACTACACATGAGCATGAATAAATATTTGCACATAAATTTTTATGTGACAACATTACTCCTTTAGATTTATCTGATGTCCCAGATGTATAAAGTAATACAGAGAAAGCATTGTTATCTATCTTAGCATCTATAAATGATCTATCTCCTTTTTCTATCATTTTGATACCTTCAGTAACAATTTCATCAAAAGATAAAGAAATATCATCAGACTTTTCTTTTTGCATGTCTATGTATATCATATCTTCTGGTAAATCTTCTCTTAAATTTAGTATCATTTCGCTACGTCTGTGAGAATATACAACGGCTCTGACATCGCTTCTTTCAATTAGTGATAGAATTTCATTTTCTGGTAGACCCTTGTCTAGTGGCACAATTATTCCTACACCACATGCTACTGCCATATATGTAACATACCATTTATGTGAGTTTTCTCCTATTACAGCTATTTTTTCACCATTAATATTTAACTTATTTAACATATATGTTCCAAGACCATTTATCTTGTTTTTAACTTCTCTATATGTAATATTTTCAAACTTTTCTTTTCCTGCCTCTTTTTCAATAAAAGCAGTTTTATCTAATACTAAATCATATCTAATGTTTATTATATCTTTTAATGATTGTAAGTTTTTTAATTCTTCCAATTACAACACCTCAATTAGTTAATTTTTGTTCAATCATAATTATATATATTGAATTTTTAAAAGTCAATAAAATAGGTGGTTTAATCACAAGATATACACAAAACGCTATTATTTGCATAAATTTAATACTTTTTAGCAATTAATTTTATGTAAATTATTTATTTTTACTATAATATGTGGTATAATATAAATATCTAGTAGCATTGCTACTAAAATATTTTAGTTTAAAGGAAGTTTAATAAGGACCTTGTGCCATATTAACTTCCTTTTTTGCCAGCTAAAATATAGATTAATTATAAATAAAAATAGGAAAGGAAAGTGATTATTATGGCAAACAAAAATTTGAAAAGAAGTGGAAAGAGACATTTAAAGAAAGGTGCAAAATTAGCAATTTTAGTGTTCATTTTATGGACAATTCTTGGAGGAATATTCTTAAGCAAGGTTATAGGACCAAGTGCAGAATTATTTATTCTTCAAGACAATCATGTATTTGTACAACAACATGGAAATCCATCAAACTATGAGGCAAAAGACGAAGCATTCTTGGCATATAACCAAAGAGCTAACGAATTGATCAATAGTGACGATGTAGTTGTTGCAAAATATTTTCAAGCTAACAGCTTAGTTAAAATTATGTTAATATTTGTAGCTGCTGCTCCATATTTCTTAATTGGCTATGTTGTAGTTGAATTGATTACAGAAATTGCTGAATCTGTACATAAAAAATTCTCTAGAACCACTAAAAGAAAAATGGTGAGAGCTTAATGCTCTCCCTTTTTTTTGTTTTATGTAGTTTTCAATCTAATTATTCATTGCTATTTAAACAGTTAGCATTTTACAACATATTGACTTTTTATGTAAAGTGTGATATAATAATATTGTATTTAAATTGTGCAAAGGAGCGGTTTAATAATGGCCCTAGGCATCCAATATTAAGCAACCCTTTTCAAATCGAAAAACAAACAAAAGCATCTTAAATACACTAAAGTAAAAAATAAAAGATCCAAAAGGATAGAAAGAGGTTGATTTAAATGGATAAAAAAATTAAAAGAAATAAAAAGGGAAATATTTTGACTAGAACAGGAAGTTCAATTAAGAACTGGTTTAGCAATAACATTGCAGATGCAAAGGAAACAACTTTAAAGTTGTTTATCGCATTACTATTTTGTGTAATTTCAGGTATTGGAGCTTACTTTTTAGTAACACCTGCCAAAGAAATCAGAGTAGCTAATACTCAAATGATTCAAGAAATTAATAAAATAAATGACTTTGCATTAGATTCTGAAGAAAGAACAGCTCAACAAGCTAAAGCTCAAGAAGCTATCACAATGTACACTACTGTACGTGATACTTATAAAGGTGATGACAATGCCATCATTAAAGCTTATGCTAATGTTGAAAACGATTTCATTAAAGGTTTAATTGCTTTCGTTATGGCAATTCCATTTATGAGTATCGTTGTATTACTATTCAAAGACATTAAGAAGTTTATCTTTGCAGTAATTAATTTAGCAATTGTCATACCTATGACATTTATAGTTAAAGTAATTGCTACAATTGTTGGAGAATTAGTATCTATCATTTCAGAAAAGAAAGCTGCAAAAAAAGAAGCTAAACATAGTCAAAATCCTAGAAAAATTGAAGTTGAATACGTTGAAGGTTAATTTATTTAACCACTATGCCTAGACAATGTATAAAACTTAAAAAGAAGAGATAACTTATCTCTTCTTTTTTTATTTTCTTTTTTTATTATTTATCCTTATTCCATATCATCTGGAGATACTTCTGGTTGTATAGTTTCTTTTTCTTTTGCCTCTTTATCCATCTTCTTATTTATTATTCCATCAATTTTGTTTATTAGATCTGGAATCATATCTACAGCTCTGTCTATAACATTTATTCCATTTACATTTAAAACTCTAGCATTTCCATCTTTCATTACTAGAAATCCTACAGGTGAAATATGTACTCCTGCTCCACTTCCTCCTCCAAAAGGAAGTTTTGAATTTTCTGAAAACTTACCTATTTTATTTGTGTTAAATTCACTTCCTCCTGCTGCAAAGCCAAAGCATACTTTGGATAAAGGAATAATAACGCTACCATCTGGAGCTACTATACTTTCTCCTATAATAGTATTGACATCTACCATGGACTCAATTGATGTCATTGATGTAATCATTAGAGATTCTATTGGATGTTTTTCTTCCATTTTTTATACCACCTTTCAAAAATATTTTTAATATTTTAACAATACTATTTATATTCTTTACTAATGGAAGTACAATTATACTTTTTATTTTTACTTCAAGCAATTTATCTGATGTATATACACGATATATGATATTTTTACTATTATTTTTAGCTTTAACAATACTAAGCAAAGATGAGATAAATGCTATGCAATATGAATTAACTATTATTTCATTTAAATTAAAGCCAATATTTGCATCTAACTTATTTATCTTGATTGTTTTAACTATATTTATTACTTCTCTAATGAGTTCTTTATTTTTTAATGTGTCTATATTTATCTTTGTATTTTTATTTATGTTATTTTTGCTAATTTTGTATAAATCTATTCGTTTTACACATATTTTGTTTAAAATGTATATTTTAATAGTCCCATAAAGCTCATATTTTGTTTTTAAAGCTTTTTTACCAATTAAATCTATAACTATTCTCATAATTATATTATTTGTTTATATTGTAGTTTTAAAACAAAATAAAAAGTAGGATTTTGTCCTACTTTTAAATTATTTTCTTTAATGTTCCATTACCAATTTTTAATGTACCATCATTTTCATTTATAGTTATTTTTACATTAGTTCCACCATTGCTGTTTGGGCTAATTTCTATTCCATCTATACCATTTAATCTTAATTCACCAATATCTTGAGATAGATGTATATAGATAATTCCATCTTGATCAAAATATGTTCCATACATATAGTCTGTGCTATATTTAGTATCTAGTGAGATGATTGCATGTTGATGTGCATAATTATCTATATCTTTAAAGTTGGCTAATGCTATTGTTACTCCTCTTTGAGACTCTTCATATACTGAAAAGTTAGTATTACTATCTTTAGCATCTACTTCTTGTTTTTCTTGATTGTTATTTGTCTTTTGCTCTGTTTGAGTAGTTGTATTTTGAGCATTTTCTAGTTTTTGATTTGTATCATATAGCTTTAGTACTAGATAAATACAAATACATATTAATGCTACTATAATTATTGAAGATAATGTTTTTAATGTTTTCTTTTTCATATATTGCCTCCTCTATCTTACAATTAAATTATATACTATGTGTATAAATATTTTCAATTAGTTTAAAATTATTTATGACATATTTTGACAACTCTCGTCTTTTCTTGTATAATTATATCTCGATTGGAGGAATGGTAAAATGAATCTCGTATTTGAGACCAGTATTTACTACAATTTAATATTCTTCATATCTGTGACAATAGCATTTACATGGATTATTACACAAACTTTTAAAGTTGTGCTTAAGTGTTGGCTTGGTCAAAAGTTCAAATTCAAGATGTTCTTTTTAGATGGAGACTTTCCATCTACACATACTGCAGTAGTTACATGTGCTGTTATTCTAATATTATTTTTAAACGCATGTACTTTTAATATGACAGATATGTATGTTGTATCTCAATACAACAGTGCAAAAGACTTCTTAATAATGCTAACTCTTGCGTCAATTGTTATTCGTGATGCATTTGGTCAAAGACATAGACAAGATAATACTAACCATAATCTAAAGCAATTAAAAGACTATGTAGTTGAGTTAAATGATGGTGATGATGTATTTGTAATTGACCATTTAGATGCAACTTTTGACTCAATAGATAATGAGGCTATTAAAAGAGTAGGACATTTAAAACACGAAGTTTTTGGTGGACTAGTGCTTGGTGCACTTAGTGCATTATACCCTATCATATTCTTCTTTAATAGATATGATTGGTTAGGTTTTGCAATACTATTTTCTTCAATTTATTTTGTTGGAATATTATGCTTTTTAAAACTAAAACCAGTTGTAAAAAGAAAGATAGAAAAATTGAAGAAATAGTATAAAAAAGAGAGATAGATTAATTTCTATCTCTTCTTTTTTTGGGAATAATATATATGAATTTAGCTATTGGTTTTCATCATTATTATCTTCTGTAAAGCTTACTTTTACATTTTCTCTTTCAGCGTCTACTGCTTCAAACATTTTTTCTTCTTTAAATCCAAACATTGAAGCAATTATGTTTGTTGGTATAGTTAAAACTTTAAGATTGTAGTTTTTAACTGTACCATTATAGTATTTTCTTGAATTTTCAATATCATCTTCAACCTTTACAAGTTGTCTACTTAAATCTATAAAATTTTGATTAGCTTTAAGGTCTGGATAACTTTCAGATAATGCAATAAGCTTTGAAACTTCACCTTTAATTATATTGTCTGAATCAACTTTTTCTTGTCTAGACATTTGAGTATAATTACCTCTAGCTTCAATAACTTTTTCTAGAGTTTCTGACTCGTGTTTTGAATAACCTTTAACAGTTTCTACAAGATTTGGTACTAAATCCCATCTTTTTTTAAGGTATACGTCCATTGTGGCAAATGCCTCTTTTACCATATTTCTACTTTCAACTAGTGAATTATATGTTAATATTACAAACATAGCTAAAACGATTATTATAGCTACTATTATTAATATTGTTATCATAGCTTACCTCCTAATTATTCAACTTTAATTTATAGTGACTACCAAGAGCCACCGCCTCCTCCACCTGAGCCACCGCCAGATGAACCGCCACCACTAGAAGATCCACTAGAACTTCCAGATGATCCACCACTTGATTCTGATGGGCTAGAACTCATTGCACTACTTGTTGAAGCAAGAGTTCTGTTCATTACATTACCAAAGTTTATTACATTAAAATTATCTTGAGCATTATACCACTCTGGTGATGAAATATTTATTTCTTCGAATTTCTTTATCCATTTGTCTGATATTCCAAGTACATATGTGTATGGTAGAATATCATAAAAGTATGTTGGATGTTGTAATACTAATTGTTCTAATTCATCCTTTTTAGCATTAACTAAAAAGTTTTTAAATCCTTTTATTTTTCCTAGTACTTCTGTTCCGTATTTTGTTCTTGCTGGCATTATTTGTCTTAATACTATTAACGCTATTGCTCCTATTGAACAAACACCAAGTGCAGTGTAATCTACATTATTCATATAGAATTCATGGTCGCCCAGCATTTCTTTTATTGCAAATCCAAAACCAAATATAAAAATACCTAAGAAAAATGTTAGTACTATTTTTGATATTATTGGTTGATTTGTTCTATAAGTAAGTATTAACATAACTAGTGGCATTATTACACCTAGTGAGAATGGTACACAGAATAATGCAATTTCTGGTACTTCGTAATTAAGCACACCAACTAAAGCAGCTAGAATAACTGCTATAACTACAAATAATGTAGTGATTTTTTTGTATTTTAACGATTTCTTATCTATAATTGTATTTAAATTAGATTTTGAATTTACTGAACTTAAAATTCTATCTTGAGTAATATAGAATCTATCTCTTAAATCTCTTGTTGTTACTTCATCTTTTGTTCTAAATAGTCCATTGAAGAATGTTCTTTCATATGAATTTTCTCCATCATATTCTCTTAGTTTAACAATTTTAAATTTTGGTTTGAATAATGATTTTTGCTCTGTTTCTTCAATTTTTAAATATCCTTGATTTGCTAAATATATTAAAAGTGAAGTGACATCTTTTCCATCTACTTTAGTTTTATAGTTAAATGCTAATTCTAAACTATTTAGATTTTCTGGTGGATAGAATTCTACTGTTGGAATAACAATCTTATCTTTTCCATATTTTAGCCATTTACTAAATGCGACTAAAACAAGAATTATTATTACACCAATAAAGATATAGTCTATAATGTTGATAAAATCTATAACTTTAAAGTACCCTTCTGGTAATTCACATCTAATAGTTAATGCTTCATTTGGTCTTAATCCCTCATAACTTCCAGTTATAACTGTACCATCTACATTGTAACTTACATCTTCGCTATTAATTGTTCCTTTTTCTCCATGGCTAAATCCAATGTTTGAAACATCAAAATCTGAAGGCATTGAAATTTTAAATGTAACTTTGTCAATATTGCAATCCCAATCTGTTCCAATGATGTTATAGTATAGTTCATCAAAATCTTTTAAATTGTCATCTCCTAGATAGTAGTTGTATGAAATAACATACTTGTGATCACCAGTTACATATTTGTTTGCGTCCCCTATCTTTATTGTTACTTCACTATCTGTTCCATATGTTGAAGATTTTGTATAATTTTCACTAACATTTATACCATAAACACTAGCTTTAAATTTTGAATCTACTCTTCCAACTCTATCTATTACTCCAGATGTTGGTATAGTTCTATATATTCCGTGTCTTTGTTCATGGAAATATGCATCAATAGTTTCTGTTACGCGAAGTATATTTCCTTCTGTTACTTCTATGTTTACATCATAGTTTTTAATTTCATAGCCTCCTTGAGAAGTTAATCCATTAACATAGATTAGACTTGCTACAAGTAAAACGACTACGATTAATGTTCCTCCTAAAATTTTCTTTAGTTTTTTCATAGCGTCACCTCAAAACTTATTCTTTTGTTTTTACGCCTCTAAAATAACATAATAATTATATTTTGTAAATAATAATAATTTTGTAATAATAACCTGTACAAATGTTGATATTCAAGCATTTTAAGATAATTATCTTTTGCATATTTCTTTTATTACTAATTTGTAACAAAGTAAAAAGAAAACCCACAAACACTATGTTTGCGGGCTGTAATTTTGTAATATTTTATTCTGTGTAATCTAGTTGGTAACCTTCAATTTCAATCATATCTCCATTTGTGATTCCCATCTCTTTAAGTTTATCCATTACACCAATTTGTCTTAATATTTTTTGCATGTATTGAAGAGATTCAATATCATAAATGTTAACTTTAGACATAAGTCTTTCAATTGGAGCACCACTGACAATGAAGTATCTTCCATCTTTTCTTGTTTCAATTTCAATATTCCATTCTTGGTCTTCAATTTCATCTTCAAATCCATACATTTCATCTATTTCTACAATGTCTTCTTTAGGAATATTTTCTAATTCTTTAGCTACATATTCAATAAGTTCATCTATTCCTTCTTTTGTTGCAGCAGATATTTTAAATAATGTAAGTCCTTCTTTTTTGCAAAGTTCCTCTATTTCTTTAATTAGAGTTTCATCATTTGCAATATCCATTTTGTTTGCAACAACTATTTGTTTTTTGTCTGCTAATATTTTGCTATAATTTTTTAATTCACTATTTATCTTTTTGAAATCTTCTACAGGGTTTCTTCCTTCAGAACCAGCTGCATCAAGTACATGTAGTAGTAATCTTGTTCTTTCAACATGTTTTAAGAACTCAATTCCAAGTCCTACACCTTCACTTGCGCCTTCAATTATACCAGGAATATCTGCCATAACGAAAGGTTTTCCATATTTTGGAGATACAACTCCAAGTGCTGGATCTAATGTTGTAAAGTGGTAATTTGCAATTTTAGGTTTTGCAGATGAAACCATTGATATTAATGTAGATTTCCCTACATTTGGAAATCCTATTAATCCAACATCTGCAAGCATTTTAAGTTCAAGTTCAATATTTTTTTCTTGCCCTTTTCTTCCTTGTTCTGCAAAATTTGGTACTTGTCTTGTAGGAGTAGCAAAATGTGTGTTACCTTTTCCACCTCTTCCACCTTTTGCAATTAGGAATGTTTCACCTTCTTTTGAAAGGTCAGCAACAACTACATCTTTATCTATATCTCTAACAATTGTACCTTTTGGAACTGGAATATATAAATCTTGTCCAGATTTACCTATTCTTCTTGCTCCTTCTCCTCTTTTACCATCTTCTGCTTTAAATTTTTTCTTATATTTAAAATCTAGTAGTGTTGAAGTATTAGAATCTACTTTAAAGTATATACTTCCACCTCTACCACCATCTCCGCCGTCAGGTCCACCTGCTGCAACATACTTTTCTCTTCTAAAGCTTACTGCACCATCTCCACCATTTCCGGCTTTTACTGAGATTTTTACATAATCTATAACCATGATTTTTCTCCTATTCAAAATAGTTTATTTTTATAGCTTTTTTAACTTTTGACATTGTTTCTTCTGCTTTTTGTTTAGCTTCTCTTGTACCATCTAGAAGTATTTTATCTACTTCTTGTGGATTTTGTTCATAGTATCTTCTCTTTTCCTTAATTGGTTTTAAGAAGTTAATTAGATTTGCTGCTAATTCTTTTTTACATGCAACGCATCCTCTTGCTCCTGCTTTACATTCAGAAGTTATTGTATCTAAATCTTTAGTTACAAGTTTGTGGTAATAATGTACCATACACACATCTGGGTTTGCAGGATCATCTTTTTTAATCTTATCTGGGTCAGTTTTAGCATCCATTACTTTCTTAGTTACTGTCTCATCATCATCTACTAAGAATATAGCATTTCCTAAACTTTTTCCCATTTTTTCATTTCCATCTAGACCTTTAAGTCTTGGTATACTAGATAGTAAATGTTCTGGTTCTTGTAATGTTTCACCATAAATTGAATTAAATTTTCTAACTATTTCCCTTGCTTGTTCAAGTAAAGGTAATTGGTCATCTCCTACTGGTACTAATGTACCTCCAAGTGCAGTTATATCTGCAGTTTGGCTTACTGGATATCCTAAGAATCCATATGTTACACTTTCTCCATCATTTCCAAATAATGCTTTCTTTTGAGAAATCTCTGTTTTAATAGTTGGATTTCTTTCAAGTCTAGATACAGTTACTAAGTTTGAGTAATATACTGTAAGCTCAGCAATTTCTGGTATCATTGATTGAATGAATATTTTAGCTTTGGTTGGATCTATTCCACATGCAAGTAGATCTAGTGTTAGTTCTCTTACATTCTTTCTGACTTTATCTGGGTTATTGAAGTTATCTGTTAATGCTTGAACATCTGCTACTTCAATAAATTCATTGTAGGTTTCTTGAGATTTTACCCAATTGCCTACGGCTCCAAAATAATGTCCCAAGTGTAAATTTCCAGTAGGTCTTATACCGGTTAAAATTGTTTTTTTCTCTTCCATAATTTTTTCACCTCACAATAATATTTCATATTATACAATAAATAATTTAAAAAATCTACTAATTAAAGATAAAAATAATCAAATTATGTATACTTTTGTATATTTCTCTTCTTTATTTTCTCTTTTTAACAAATTTTTTCTTGACTTGAGCTAAATGGCAATATATAATATGCTCAGGCAATATATTTATATGAATTCGAGATTATGAAATTCAGGCTAGTTATAAATGATTGTTTATAATATAAAAAGGAGGAGTTTTTATATGAGAAAAAAGAACAAAGCCGACATGTATCTGGATGTAACCGCTCTTCATGAAGAAGTTACAGGGTCCTGTATTTTGTGTACAGTAAGATATCCAGACAGGAGTAAAACTCAATTTATTGTAGACTGTGGTCTATTTCAGGAGGAGAAATACCAAGCTCAAAACTATAACTTTCCGTTTGAACCAAAAGACATAGCTTTTGCACTTATAACTCATACACATATTGATCATATTGGAAGAATTCCAAAACTATGTAAAGAAGGTTTTAATGGGAAAATCTACACTAGTACACTAGCAGGAGAGCTAATGCCAATAGCATTAACTAATACAGCCGAAATTTTGTCTTCTAGTATCCAGAAAAATTCAAAAAAGAAAGTTATAATTGATTCATCTGTTCCTATTTTTGATAGCACTAAGCCATTATATGATGTTGATGATGTACAAAATGCTATGAGTCAAGTAGTTGGACTTGAGTATAATACATCTTTTAAAGTAGATGAGCATATTAGTGTTAGACTATTTAAAAATGGGCACACACTTGGAGCATGTTCAATTTTAGTTACAATTAAGTATCGTGGACAAGAACCAATTTATGCATTCTTTACTGGTGACTACAATACTCACAATACTTTCTTTAATGTTGAATCCATACCACAAGATGTTTTAGATTTACCTATAAATCTAGTTACTGAGTCGACTTATGGTAATACTAAAAAAGACATCATTAAACCTGTTTTTGATAACTTAGTTATTGAATCTATGAAAAATGACGAAACGCTAATTATCCTAGTATTTGCTTTTGGAAGAATGCAAGAGATAAAAAACAGATTAAAGATGCTTCAAGACACAGGTAAGCTTTCTAAAGACATTCGTATTTTCTCAGATGGTAATCTTGCTCACTCTTATGATGATTTTTACAAATTAAATGCAGAGCACTTAAATGTTAAAAACTTTATGCCTGCTAATGTGGAAATTGTTCAAGGCTATGAGCATAGAAATACTATTTTGACAGATAGAAAACCTAAAATTATTCTTACCACTTCTGGTATGGGAAATTATGGGCCTGCGCAAATCTATTTGCCTAACTATATTTCTCGTCCAAAATGTACAATAATTTTTGGTGGATATACAGCAGAAAATACACTAGGTAGGAAATTACAAGATGTCACACCTGGAGAGCTTTTTGAACTTAACGGGGTTATGACATACAAACGCGCAAAAGTATACACAACAACTGAATTTTCTTCTCATGCAAAACAAGATGAACTTTTAGATTTAATGAGAAAATTTAGTAATCTAAAAACTGTTCTTGTAAATCACGGAGATGCAGATGTTAAAAAGATTTTTGCAAAGAAAATAACCGAAGAAATAAACCCTAAACATGTAGCAATCCTTGGTCCAAACCATACAATGAGGGTTGGAGCTTATGGACTATTAAAGTCTTATCCATTTAACCCTTAAATATAAATACCTAAGCTTATAGCTTGGGTATTTTTTTGCCCAAAATTGTCCTTTTTAGGTTGACTAGGTATTTATACCGTGATAAGATAAAGACGAGCAATAGTAAATTTTTTACTAAACAACAATTGTTGTTTTGGCTTCTGTCAATAATTATTTGGCAGCACACGAGATAAGGAGGTTTTGAGTATGAGCAAAAATACCAAGGCGGATATGTTTGTAGACATAGTGGCCCTTCATGATGAGGTTACTGGTTCATGCAACATCTGCACTGTACGTTTGCCAGATCAAAGGAGAATCAAATTTATTGTTGATTGTGGTCTCTTCCAAGAGGAGAAATACCAGAGGGAGAATTACTATTTTCCGTTTGATCCTCGAGAGATTGACTTTGCTCTTGTGACGCATAACCACATTGACCATATTGGGAGAATCCCCAAACTTTACAAGGATGGATTTAACGGTCCAACTTACGCAAGTACAACAACTTCTGAGCTTATGACTTACGCTCTTAACAACACAGCAGAGATTTTTGAGGCAGCAACGTCTCAAAACCAAGGTCGGGTTCGTCATGCAATGAGTGACACTTCTGTACCTGTCTATTTAGCAAATCTTATGAATGCGCCTCTTTTTGATAAAGATGATGTATCATATGCAATGGACAATGTATATGGAGTTGAGTTTAATCGTCGTATTAAGATTGACCCTAATGTTTCTGTTATGTTTGCTGGAAACGGGCACTTGCTTGGTGCAAGTTCGATTCTTGTAACTATTAGCTATCCTGGGCAAAGGTCTATCAACCTTTTCTTTAGCGGAGACTATGCAAAGACTAACATGTTTTTTGATGTCAAAGCTATGCCCAAGAATATTTATGAGCTGCCTGTTACAGTAATTGAAGAGTCTACGTATGGTACTACATCTAATAGCACTATCAAACGTGTTTTTGATGATAACTTACTTGAGTCTATGGATATGGGGCATACTTTCGTTGCGCCTGTTTTTGCACTGGGAAGAACGCAAGAAATCTTGCTTAAAATTCGCAGACTTCAGGAAGCAGGAAAATTAGACCCAACCATTCCAATCTTCTTAGATGGTAATCTTGCACAGAGCTACACAAGCTATTATAACCATCACAAGAAATTGTTAACACCTGAGGCTAGAGATTTTGTACCTGAGAATCTTTCTATGATTCATGAGTTTGCTGAGCGCGAATCACTTCTAAAAAAAGGTGGTGCTAAGGTTATTCTTACCACATCTGGTATGGGAAGTTATGGCCCTGCACAGTTCTATCTGCCGTATTTTATTACACGCGCTGATGCAACAATTCACTTTTGTGGCTTTACTACTCCTAACACTTTTGGAAGGGTATTACAAGACACACCTCAAGGTGAGTTGATTGATGTAAAAGGCGTTATGGTAGAAAAGAAGGCACGTGTTCTTGCAACTAATGAATTTTCTGGTCATGGTAAAAAAGAGGATTTGCTTGAGTCAATCGAACGCTTTCCTAATGCTAAGTCTGTCCTTGTAAATCATGGGGAAAAGGCTACAAAGCAGTCTTTTGCACAGTCTGTTACTGATACGATTCATCCTTCTAAGGGTGTTGAAGTTTTAGGACCAGATGTTTGTGTAAGAGTTGGTGCATATGGCATCATTAAAACTCTTCCTGTTACAGATTTAGAGTTTAAGTCATTTGATGCACCTGAGGAACAGTCAAAAGGTAGACAAAAGCAAAAGCTTTTCCGTCGCAAAATGCAGTAAGATCACACTCGAACATTAAAGAGCTCCCGGATTTATTTCCGGGGGCTTAATTTTTGCATAAAAAAACAACCAGATTTCTCTGGTTGTAATTTTACGTTATTCTTCTACAGGATATACGCTAACTTTTTTGTCGCTTCTTCCTTTTCTTTCAAATTTAACGACACCGTCAACTTTAGCAAATAAAGTATCATCGCTTCCTATTCCAACGTTAGTACCTGGATATATTTTAGTACCTCTTTGTCTGTATAGGATATTTCCTGCTAATACGAATTGACCATCAGCTCTTTTAGCTCCAAGTCTTTTAGCTTCACTATCTCTACCGTTTTTTGTAGAGCCGCCTCCTTTTTTATGTGCCATTTATCTCACTCCTTTTTTATCACATTACGTTTTACTTTAAATTATTCTGCAGCTTCTGTTTCTTCTGCTGCTTTTTTAGCTCTTGTTCCAGTTGTTATTTTTTCAATTTGGATTTTAGTATAAGGTTGTCTGTGACCTCTTACTTTTCTTTCATTTTTCTTAGGTTTGTATTTGAATACTACAACCTTTTTAGCTTTTCCATGTCCAACAACTGTAGCTTTAACTTTAGCTCCTTTTACAGTATCAGTTCCAACTGTAGTTTTGTCTCCATCAGAGATGAAAAGAACTTTATCAAAAGTTGTTGATTTTCCTTCTTCTAGTTCTTCTAGTCTGTCAACGAAAACAATGTCTCCTTCTTGAACTTTGTACTGTTTACCACTAATTTCAACTATTGCGTACATAATGTTCCTCCTTATATATTCTATCTTGCTCTCGCCATTAAGGTGTACTAAATTAGCACTTTTCAACCTGTTCTGTGCGGAATACGTGTATTATTTTAACATAGTTAACAAATTTTGTCAATGTTTTCTATGTTAATTACTTAGATTTTATAAATTCATCTACTTGTTTTGAAGCTTCTGCAAATACTTCTTCAAGTTTTGCTAGTTCTTCTTTAGAAAATCTTTGTAGTACAAAGTCTACCATGTCTTGCTTTTCATGTTTTAGTCCACCAAGTCCTACTCTTATTCTTTGTATTTCTTGTGTTCCTAATTTTTGAACTACATCTTTCATTCCATTGTGTGAACCACCACTTCCCTTTTCTCTGTATCTAAATGTTCCAAAAGGAATATCTATATCATCAAAAAGAATCATTATATCTTTATCTTCAACTTTATACCAATTCTTTAATTTTTGTACAGCATTTCCACTTAGGTTCATAAATGTCATTGGCTTTGCAAAGATTATTTTTTCACCATCTATATTTTTTTCACCAACTAATGCATCGCAGTTATTCTTTTGAACTTCTATACCATAAACTTCAGAAAGATAGTCTAAGAATAACCAACCTACATTGTGTCTTGTTTTGCTATATTTGTCACCAGGATTTCCAAGTCCAACTATGATTTTCATTGCTTTTTTCCTTCCTTTTTTTAAAAACATAAAAAAATACTCTCATTTTCGCCCTGAGTTTGCTAAAAACTCTTGAAAAATTAAGTAAATTATAGTATTATTATATATGAATTAATTTAATATGTCAATTAGACATTTGAGAAACTATTTATATTACTGAAAGTGGTGATTTCGTTTGATTAATGATCTTTTTAAGAAATTGCATATCAAAGCTAAGCCTGAAAAAGTTTTTACATATATACTATACGCCATAGCAATAATTGTGGCTTTGTATTCATTTGCAAAAATTTTAAGCGTAGCTGCTGGAACTATCAGAATTAGTGACTGGGTAACAGTAGATTCACTTCTACCTTATGGACTAGCACTTTTATTTATGGTACCAGCTCTTGCATATTCATTTTTTGTTAATTCTGGACTTCCAAAGAGTGATGATCACAGAATTAAAATGTTTATATTTACATGCGTGTTGTTAGCAGTTCCTGTGCTATATTCAACAAGCGTAGCAATTAACTATATATTTTGGCATGTTATTCAAAAACTTCCAAAATATGACAAGTTATTATTGCAATATCCTACTTTAATTGCACCAGCAGTTAAATCACTATGCTTATTCCTACCATTTATTTCAATAACAAAAATTATTGATTACTTCTTAGGAATATTTACAAGTGAAGATAAAACAAAATCTATCGCAGCATATATAGGATTAACAATAAGCTCTGGTAAAAAGAAAAGCGACGCTTTTGATTGTAATACTGTAATTGGTTCTGCAAAAGGTACATCAGTTCCTATTGTAGTACCTGAGAAAAAACGTTATGAAGCAACACTTGTACAAGGTGCTACTGGTACTGGTAAAACTGCAACAGTTCTATTACCTATGAGTGCTCTTGACCTTGAAAAGAAATTCTTCTTTAGAGAATATTCTAAAAAAGTTGGTTACTCAATGCTTAAAAAAGGTATTGCTTACATGAATGGACCATATGACAACAGATACATTAACAGAAACTTTAGTTTAAGATTACTTAAACCAAAGACTGGAATGACAGATCAATTTGATAGTGAAGTTGCTCCTCTAGTTCAATATCATGATAACGCAACTGGAGAAACAACATATAGAGATTTAGGTATCACAATTGTTGAAAATGATGGTAACTTTATTTCACAATTTATTGGAGTTGCTAAAAACTTCGATATGGATGTATTATCTATTGACCCAGCAAATCCAGAAAAAACATTATCTATTAACCCATTTGCAATTCCAGATCCTGCAAAAGCAGCATCTATTGTTGCAGACGTTTTAATGGCAATGTATGGTAGTGAATCTAAAGGAACATCTGACCCATTCTTTACACAAGTAACAATTGATGCATTCCAAAACTTAACAATATTATTAAAAGAGATGTATCCTGTACTACATGGTGGTGAGATGGCATCTCTAGAAGATATGCTAGAACTATTATATAACTTCGACGCTGTTGAAGAAATGACTGAGGAAATGAAACGTATTCCTGAGTTAGAACAAAAATATAAACTATTAATTAAATATTTTGAAAAGAACTTTTACAAACCAAGTCTTAATATAAATGGTTACGAAATACCTGGTTCAAAAGGTAGTGGTAGAAAAGATACAGAAAGATTCTTATATGGTGCTATCACACAACTTAATAACCTAGTTCGTAACCCTGGTCTTAAAGCTGCACTTTGTGGTAAAAAGAACGTTATCGATTTTGATAAAGCTCTTGCAAACGGTAGTATCATTACTGCTTGTTCAAGAAAAGGTGAACTTGGTATTATCCAAGCTAAAGCATTCGGTATGTTCTTTATACTACAATTCCAAGATGCAGTATTAAGAAGAAAAGGTAATGAAGATTCAAGAACTCCTCACTTCTTATATATTGATGAGTTCCCAGAATATATTACTAAAGACATGGATGTAATGTTTACATTATTTAGAAAATATAGATGTGGTGTTACAGTAGCTATCCAAAACTTATCTCAACTTGAAAAATCTGGACATTCATATTATAGACAAACAGTACTTGCCAATACTAAAACTCAAATCGTATTTGGTGATACTGTACCAGAAGATAGTGTTTACTGGAACCAAGCATTTGGTAAAGAAAAGAAACCAGACCAAGTTACTCGTTATGATATTAAAGATGGTGACATGAAAGGAAGCACTGGAATTAGTATGCAAGATAAGGATAGAATTAAAATTCACAAACTTGCAGAGCTTGGATTTGGTTCAATGTTCTATAAAACTAAAACATCAGCTGGTAAAACAGTATTTGGTGAAGGTAGAACATCATTCTTAGCATCTAAATATAAAGAGAAACAAAATACTCTTATGTTTAACTTTGAAAAATATATGATGACTAAACCAGATTCTCCAACTATAACAATGCATGATAGTGATTCTTCTTCAAATGATGATAAACTATTTGGAGTTAACACTACAAACAGATTAAAAGATGAAATCAAAAAACAAGCTGAATCATCTAATGTTAATACTTCAAATGCAGACTTTATTAAAGTTGGAAATCTAAATGATAAAAGTGATGTTGAAATAGTATTTGAAGATACATCAGTTACTTTAGATAAACAAGGTAATGGCGGTGCAATCACAGAACACTATGAATCACCAATCATTAAAAGAAATAAAAAATAAATAAATTGAGACTTACTTTTGAAGTAAGTCTCTTTTTGTTATTTATTTTTTCATATATTATGTTGACCAGAGTATTAATTTATGTTATAATTATAGCAGTTGTTATATTTTTATAGCAATTATAATTAATTGTTAGGAGGATTGATAATATGTCATTATTTATACCTAAAAAACCTGAATATGAGCATGTAGATTGTAAAAGATGCGAAGGAAAAGGATATTATGAATGTCCATTTTGCGATGGTAAAGGTTATGAAGGTCATTGTGACCATTGTGACGGAAAAGGTCATTTCTTATGTCCAGATTGTGCAGGTTCAGGATTTCATTCTATTTTGAAAAAATAATATATAACAGAATAACTCATCTAAATGATGGGTTATTTTTTGCATTTAACTGGTAATTATGTTGACTTCTACCTAAAATTATAGTATAATTACTCTCCTTACAATGAGAGATATGATAAATAATAATTCGATTGATTATTATGACAGGGTGGTTGCTAAAAAGGAGGGTGTCTAATGACAAGTTTTACAATTTGCCCAATATGTGGTGGTTCTGGAAAGCTTAATTGTTTGAAATGTGGTGGCTCAGGAAAAGTTTTTTGGCCTGGCGTACAAGGAAAAAATTACCCATGTCCAGATTGTCATGGAAACGGAAAAAATACCTGTTTCATGTGTGCAGGTACTAAAATGATTCCAGACAAAAAGAATAAAAAATAGAAGTACGAAAGTACCTCTATTTTTTATTTATCTTTTAAATAATCTTTTATGCAGTTAATTAGTTCTGTTGTATTATCTTGAGAATGTTCATTCATTAGTTTTAATTTTTTATCTATAATTTTATTATCTGTTATATATCTAAAGCTATATTCATAATGCATATCGTAAATAAAGCATAGCATTCTTAGTAAATGATCTAGTTTATTATTTACAACTCCATTCTTACATAGTTTGTGTTTTAATATAGTATCTACCACTTCTTTATCTAATGGATATTTTCCATCAATTTCATTTACTTGATATTCCATTATATCTAATTTATCTGCATCTCTTGTTATTTTACAATATAATTCTTCTTCCTCGTTAACATCACCTATTTCATATTTATTGTGATATTTAGTTGCAAGTATTACTATATTCTGTATTCTTTCATCTTCACTTATTTCTTTTGAAACTTTTTCTTCTAATACTCTAGCTCCATAATCTCCATGATCTTGAAAATATCTATCATCATAAGTATGACTTTGCTTTGCTTGTTCAAATCTACCTATATCGTGAAAAAGTCCACATATATATGCAATATCTATTTGTTTTTGTTCCAGTTTCAAGCTTTCTGCAATTTTAGCTGCGTGAATAGCTACTCTATATGAATGCGTTCTTTTCTTTTCTATTAATGCATCTTCTTTGTTATAGTTTGACACATAGTTTTCAAATATATTTATGTATTTTTTGTAATACTCTTGGTAGTCCATTTTCTCCTCCACATCTTTCTTTATAATTATATATCTTTAAAAAACATTTTTAAAGTATCAATAGTATTATTTTTATACCTTTATTTTGCCCAAATTTGCTTTTAAACTTGTTTTTATACTTATATAGTAAAAGTTTATCTCATTTGAAGTAATTATTAATTATTGACCGCAAAAAAGAAGATACAAAATGTATCTTCTATATGTTTCTAAATTTTTCTTCTGTAGATTTGAATTTTTTAATTTCATAATCTTTAGAATTAACTATTTCTATTTCTCCTTCACTTAAAGGCTCTACTCTTAATTTTTGACCAAATTGTTTTTGTTTATCTTGAGGTAGTTCACCTGCTAAATCTTCATATTCTCTTGCAAAGTATTTATCCTTTTGAAAAATATTTGAATAAATAACAAGGTTATCTGAATCTAGCATATTACCTTCTCCAGTGTATGCAATTTTGTTTGTATCAACATCATTACCTTTAACATTTAATTCTTCTATTCTATAGATATTTTTATCTATTAAATTCTTGCCTTTAAAGTGTTTACACAACATTCCAACTTTGTATATCATCATTATCTCCCTTATCTTTCGTACTCTAAAATAATACACTATTTAAAAGATAAAGTCAAACGAAAATGATAAAAAAAGATGCCAATTTTTTGGCATCATTTTTTCTAATATCTTGTTTCTTTTATGTATGAATTAGTCTTCTCTCCTCTGTTAACTAAATCTGCTATTTCTTTTATAATATCTGAATAAATTTCCCATCCACCTTCAGGAAATTTTGTATGTGCGTAGATATTATAATAATCTGGTATTCTACTATTTTTTAAGCTTGCACAATCTATTTCTAACATTCTTGTTGGTCCATCAAGTGCAAACATAGTATCGTCTTGTGGAAGTTCAGACCATGCAACAAGGTTATATTCATCTAGCAATGTTATTATTCTATCTATATCTTCTTGTTTTATCTTGTATTCTGTAACCTCAATTGGATCACTATGCATTGCTGCATATTGTGTTGTTAATATTCCAGTTTTAAGATCTAGTTCTATTGTATCTAAATTTCCATTCATATCTCCAGATGAAGAATATTTAATTCTTAGATATTCTCCGTGTTTTACTTCTTTATCCATTAGTTTATACAACTCCCCTCTTGAATTTACCATACCAGGTCCATCTAATATACTATTTTTAATTTTGTTTTTAATTACTATAGCTGCTATTCCAATTATAAGTATAACAACTATAACAATGCATATAACTATCATATAATTTTTCATATTATATCCTCCTTTTATATCTTCTCAATTATAACATTCTTATATTGTGAATTATCATCTAACAAAGTGTTTTCATCTAAATGAATATGCGCTCCATTATCATTATCTTTGGCTAAACTAATTAATATATCTGCAAGTTCAACCAAATCTTGTGTATCTCCTTTAATTATAATTGTTTCATTATCTTTTTGAACTGTTAATCCATTAGTTGTTTTTTCATTTAAGAGATTGTTATCTTTAAAATACTCAGTCATTTTGTATTCTATGTTCATTTTATTACCACCTCTACATCTAAATTATATTATATAATGTGCTTTAATTCAACTAAAAAAAAAGACTACAATTAAGTAGTCTTTTCAATTATTCATTATCCTTTTTATTATCTCTCCATTTTTTGTAATCATCTAAATCACTTTTTACAAGTGCTAAGCAAGCACCAACAACTGCCGCATCATCTAAATGGCCCGCTACTGGTATTACATCTGGTATTAGATCTACTGGAGATACAAAATAAATTAAGGCGCTTACTATAGCTATTATTGTTCCTATTGGTATTTCTGTATATTCTTTTTTAGTATAACTTCTTACCAACGAAATCATTGAAGGTATCATAGCAAGAGATGTTCCAACTACTGGAAGTAGATTTAATTTTTTCTCTGTTCTTGTTAAGACTTTATCTAACTTTTTGTTATTATTTAATACCTTTTCTGCTTTAGGATAGCCTTGTTCTAGTTTTTCTTGAGCTTTTTTATCCATTTCGCTCATATAAATTCCTCCTTTACTATAACAGACTTTGTAAATTTCGCGAGTCTTAAAATATTGTTTTGATTGTTTTATTATACCACTTTTTACGAATTATGCAACTTCATTGTATTTTGAGCCTTTGTGTGATATAATTTTTTATGGGGAAAGATGTTTTTTTAAACTTCTGCAGTGGATCTAGTATATTGCATCTCTTTTGAGATTTATTACTTTGCAGATAGTAGCATTATATATGGTCTTGTCGTTATCGATTTCATCGATTCTCAATTCATTTCTTTCCCCTCTTTTATTTTTAAGGAGGTCTTATGCTAGCACAAGATATTATAGATGAAGCTAAATGGAATGAATTCCTTGATTATAGAACTAGCAAGGACTTTATATCTAAAAAAGAAAAAGAAGAATTTGAAGAATTCATAAACAATAAAAAATATATGACTATATGTAGCCAGATAGCATTGGGTACATATAGTTTTTCTATACCTAAAAAGCATTTAATTAGTAAAGGACATAGCTCTAAAAAAAGGGTTGTATATAGTTTTAATAATGAAGAAATGCTTGTGTTAAAATACATCTCTTATCTTCTTTATGACTATGATTATCTATTTAGCCCTAACCTTTATTCGTTTAGAAATAATGCAAGCGTGAAAAATGCTATAAGGAATATTAGCAATATAAAAAACTTACATAATATGCATGGTTATAAAGTAGATATATCTAACTACTTTAATAGTATAGATGTAGACATACTTCTAGCTAATTTAAAAAATGATATAAGAGATGAATTACTATATAATCTTATAGCTTCTATATTACTAAATGATTGTGCTATGTTTCATGATGAAATAATTCACGAGCCAAAAGGTGCTATGGCTGGTATTCCTATATCTGCATTTCTTGCTAACTATTTTATTAAAGAAATAGATGAGTACTTTTGGAATAAAAATGTTGTTTACTCTAGATATGCAGATGACATTATTCTGTTTTGTAATAGTAAGGAAGAACTAAAAAAATATCAAGAAGAACTAATTTCTATGATTAAAAAATACAATTTAAATGTTAATTCAGATAAAGAATATTTCTTTAATCCAAATGATAGATGGGAGTTTTTAGGCTTTGCTTTTCATGATGGAAAAATAGATTTGTCATATAACACTATCCGTAAAATTAAAGCCAAAATTAGAAGAAGTGCAAGAGGAATAAGAAGATGGATGATTAAGAAAAACTCAACTCCTCAAATTGCACTTAAAGCAATGAACAGAAAATATAACAACAAGTTTTTTGGCAAGCAAGAAAAGGAAGAACTTTCTTGGAAATACTGGTTCTTCCCTACCATTACAACTGCTGAAAGCTTGAAAATAATAGACAATTATATGCAAGAGCAAGAACGTTATATAGTTACTGGAAAGCATAATAAAAGGAACTATAAAATAGTCCCTTATTCTCTCCTTAAAGATTGTAATTATAAATCACTTGTAAATGAATATTACAATGATTTATTTCTTGATATGGAAAACTAGATTTAGTTCACCATATGCATAATCTACAATTATATATGTATTTCCTTTGTCGTAACGTACAGCAGTATTTTTAACATATCCTAATTGAATTAATTGAGTTGTATAAGCATCAATTTCATCTTGTGATACGTTTGAATAATCCATTGTACATCTTGTGTAATTAGGTGTTTCTTTTGTTGAAAGATTCTTTGTTGTTTCTCTAAACTTTGGAAATCCCATATATTCTTGAGGAATTTCTTTACCTTGAGTAGAATCATTGTTTGATACACTGGCACCAACATTTGCTAGTGTATCTTTTACGCTTTTAAAAGCTTCTGAATTTACACCTTTTTCAATTTCTTTACCTAGGTTTTCTCCCAATTTTTTTAAGCTATCAAATAATCCCATAAAATCACCTCCATAATTTTTATAACGAATTATTATACTTTCATTATATTATTATTTTTTTTAAAAAGCAATAATTATTTATACATTGATATTATCAAACCATTTATCACATTTACTTCTAAGTGATAGTAGCAATAGTGTATATATTACAGCAAATACACCAGTACACATTAGAATAACTAAATGACTTGAAAAACCTGCAGCAATTGCAGCAGATATTCCAGCTAAAGCTAATCCAATTATACCCATACCCATGAATACGCTTACAGATGAACTCATACTTTGTTTTACAACTTCTGTATCGTTTTGTGCGTCCATTCTTGGATATTTTAAATTTACTATTATTCCAATAGTTTCAGATATTAATGGTAATAATACTGATGCTACCAGTAATAGAAGAATAGATATTATATCCATTTTAAAACGAATGAATAATATTAAGTCTCCAATTAATATGCATGGTAGCATTATGCAAATTGCACTTAATACTTTAGCATTTACAATTTTAGATGGCTTTTGTGGTAAGCTTTTTAATATATTAAATGACTTCCCTTCAAGTGAAATCATTGAGCTTGTAATTGATGTCATAAAGGCTGTAAAGCATAAAAAGCCAAATGCTAGTGTTGGAATATAGCTTGCTACTTTTTCCACTGTAAATCCCATTTCTACAATTGTATTTGAAAACGAATCAAATTTTAATGCAACTAATATGCAACCTATAATATATAAAACAAGTCCAAATGCTGCGTTTGATACAAATACTGGTGAATTAAAAAATCTGTTAAGTTCTTTTTTTACTATAGATTTAACTGGCGAAGAACTTTTGATTTTGTATTCTTTGTTTGTTGTTTTCTTCTTTTTAATAGATTTAACACTTGAGTTAATATTAAAATATACTTTTCCAATTAATAGTACTGTAACTGCAAAAAGTGCTATATGAATAGCTACATATACTAGTAATTTAGTTATATTAAAGCTTGTTACTAACTCTATATATTCTCCTACTGGATAATATACTTTTGCAATAGTATAGTTAATACTTGTTGCATTTTGAGTAATACCACTTACTAAACTATCTGAATTATATGTTAAATATAATACACCTAATACAAATCCAATAGATATAATTGTTTGTACAATATTTTTACCTTTAAATTTAGATGCAACAGAAGAAATAAATGTACCTATTAAACAAGATATTAGTATTGGTACGATAGGAAGTAACAATAGTCCTATTGCTGAAACAATATAATAACTTGTTGTAGGATTTACTCGTATTGCATAGTTTATCATGGCTGGAAGTAAAAATACAGTGTTATATAATAGTTCAAATAAATAGAATTTTAATACTCTAATAAATAGAACTGTACCTCTTTTTATTGGTATAGATAAAAGTAAATTATCATCTTTACAGTTAAATAGTAGGTTTCCAGATTTATATACACCTTCAATTAATGTTACAACTGATATACCTACTGCAAAAATAGATAGAGCTATATACTCTAAATTCATTGGTACAAGTATTTCCATTAATCTATCTGAATATGTGTAAAAAGCAAACATTAATACTAAAGATAAGACAATAGGTAATGCCGCTTTTGTAAATGCATTGCTCTTTTTTGTATTAATCTTGAATAGATTCATGCCTTCTGACATGGTTGCTCTAATTAGTGAGAATAATTTTTTCATAAAACTATCCCTCCAATTCTAAGAATACTTTTTCTAGAGACTCGTCACCTTTAATCTCTTCCATATTTCCTACTTTAACTAGTTCTCCTTTTTTAATAATTGCTACTCTTGAACATAGTTTTTCTGCAACATCTAGAATGTGTGTAGAAAAGAATATTATCTTTCCTTCTTTTACCATTTCATTCATTATTTCTTTAACATCAAAAACAGCTTTTGGATCTAGTCCAACAAAAGGCTCGTCCATAACAAGTACTTTTGGATCATGAGCTAGAGCAGATATTAATGCTATTTTTTGTTTCATACCATGTGAGAATGATTCTATAGTATCATTTAGTTTATCCTCAATCTCAAACATTTTTGCGTACTTCTTTATATTTTGTTCTCTGATATCTTGTGGTACTTCATACATATCACAAATAAAATTAATAAAGTCTATTGCTTTCATTTGCTCATATAGTTCAGGATTATCTGGTACAAATGCCATTTCCTTTTTACAAGCAATAGGATCGGTTTTTATAGATTTGCCATTTATTAGTATGTCTCCTTCATTAAAGCTATGAATGCCTACTATAGATTTAATTAGTGTTGTTTTACCTGCACCGTTATGACCAATAAATGCAAATATTTCACCATCATTAACATCAAAAGTAATGTTTTTAATAGCTGTAACATCACCATATTTTTTTGTTACATTTTTAATCTCAATCATATACGTTTTCTCCTTTTTATTCATAGTTATTATATACTAGTTTTAAAAGAAATTAAAGAGATTATATTATATTAAATTAAATAGTCAAAAATTAAGACTACTCTTTTTTAGAGTAGTCTTTACATTTCAAATTTACTTTAATAATTTTTCTAAAGCATTTGCATTTAATATTGTATTTGATATAAATTCGCCTTTATAGAAGTTTGCCCAGTTGTTGAAAATGCATGGTGCGTTCTTTGCTTTTTCTAGTGTGTCTATTTTAATAAAGTTAAGCTTAATATTCTTTTCTTTTGCGTATTCAGATAATTCTTGAACCTCATATTCAACATATGGGCATTCATTACTGTAGTAAATAGTAAAATCTTGACTATCTATTTTCATTGCTCTTGCATTATCATTAAATTTAGGAGTATCTCCATCTTTAAATTTAAGAGCTAGAAGTTCATACTCTCCTATACTATCTACTACTTCAAATCCAAAGTGTTCAAAGAACTTCTTTTCACTTAAGAATGGTTTCTTCTTTTTTGAAGTTAAAGTACAAATACCATTTCTTCCTTTTTCTTTAGCATCATTAATTGCGTATTCTAGTAATTCTCTGCCTATTCCTTTTTCTTTAAAACTACCTGCTACCCATAAACAATAGATATACTCATAATTATCTCCACTAATTGGCACCCATGAAGTTTCAAGTGGTTCGTATTCAATAAAGATTTTTCCTCTTGCATTTAATTTTCTAAATACATGTCCATCTTTTAGTTTTTTCTTAATCCATTCCTTTTTGCAATCTACTCCCGCTTGATGTTTTGGATCTCCAATTGCACAACAAATGTGTTCTTCATCGATATTTTCTTGTGTTAAATTAATATACTCGTTCATACTGCTTTTCCCCTTTCTATAAAATAAAATGTATAATTACTCCAGCTATTGCACAAATAACTAAAGCAAGAAGTTCTCCAATAAAAAATCCTTTTATATGGAACCAATAATTGTGATATTCTTTTACCATATCTTCTGTTCCTTTAAAAACAAAGAATTTATCATGGCAAAACCAGATAATATCTAATACAACTACGTCATATAGATTAACTATTGTCCATAATAGGAAACCATAGCCAAAGCTTTCTATAAATGTTTCATAACCATTTATATATCTAAGTACTACGCAAAGTATTGCTAAAAAAATAACAGATGCACCTAGTTTTGCTGCCACTTTATTTTCTTGTGTTGGGATCTTATCTTTGTATTCATCTAAAGATTTAACTCTTTCTTGAATCTTTGGTGGATAATTATATAACGTTTTAATTGGTTCTCTAGACATTATATACACCATTATTGTGCATATTATACATAGTACTATGCTTTCAATTAGTATTATCATAATAACCTCTTCTTTATTTTATTACTTTATATCATACTTTGCAAGTAGATTCATTTCGTTTTCATGGTTTTCTTCTACATACAAAGATCTATCATAATTAATATTGTTTTTATCTAAGCACAATTCAAGAAAGCACAAGAAAATTCCAATATCTATTTGGTTATAGTATATTACCATATCTTTAGGCATTATTCCTCTTTTTCCTGTTTTTCTATATCTATATACCTTTAATTCATCGCTTCTTGATTCTACAATCCAAGGCTGCGTGTTACATGCACTTGGAGTATATCTAACTATGTTTGCTATATTTAAGTATTCTTCTCCATGCCATATTTCATTTAATTCTTTTCTTTTACTCTTATACATATCTTTTCTAAATTTATCTGGAGAATCTACTTTAGCTATTGCTATCATAATCACGAAGTCTAGTCCATCAAGCTGTTTTTCTTCTACTTTTCCAATTCCAAACCATAATGTACCAATATTTTTAGAAACTAGATATAAATCTAGCTGTTCACCTAAATATCCTACGTTTTGAAGGTAATTATCTTTCTTTTCTGAGTAGAATAAAATACAGTATTCTTGTCCTCTTTTGCAAGTTGTGGAATCTTTTACTATTTTAATTTTTACCTTTATATCTTCTACTAATGGTTTTAAGTTATTAAAATACTCTTCTATATCTTTTAACTCTACATCCGTAATATGCTCATTTCCAATGTTTCTAAATAAGTGAAACGACTTTCTTTTAAAGATCATATCATATAAATTATTATCCATATTATTCACCTCTATATTAAGCACTATTTATTTAAGAAGTCTTTTAGTTTATCATAGCATTTACAATTTATTAGATAACTAAAGTGTCCTTCATTTTCTAATAATAAAAGTTGTGAATTAGATATTGAATCTGCTATATACTTTGCTTCTTCAATTGGTACAATATCTTTCTTTCCGCCATTTATAACTAATGTAGGAACTGTTATTTTAGATAATTGTTCTGGAGTTATTTCTTTTGCTGTATTATTTAGGTTTTCAAACTTAACAATATTTTTCTTACCTGGATACCAAGGTAGCTTATTCATAATTACAGCATACTTTGGCATCTCTATTTTTTCCATTCTTGCCACTCCACTACATAGTACTAGCTTAGATATACAATCTGGATAGTTAATTGCTAGGTGAAGTGCTACGCTTGCTCCACCACTACTTCCAAGTATCATTGGTTTATCTAAGTTTAATTTTTGTATTAATTCATATATATCTTTTGCACTTTCTTCATAAGTTAAGTCGCAGTTTCTTTCACTTTTTCCGCAGCATCTTCTATCTACGTTGTATACTTTAAAATCCTTTGCAAGTTTATGTGCAATAAAGTTCATTGAATTAGTATTAACACTATTTGGATTTAATAGTATTATTGGTTTTCCTTCACCTAGTATTTCATAGTGAATTTTAATATTATTTACAACTATATCCATATTATCCCCCATCTATTTTATTATTCCTTTAGATTTTAACTCATTAATATAATTCTTTTGTGTTTCTATAAACTTATTCTTGTCTGCTAGCAATGCTCTTATTTCACTTAAGAATTTTTCATATTCTTCGTCTTTAAAATAGAATTTTGCATAACCATTTTCACCAAATTTTAAGTTTAGATGCTTATGTGCTCTTTCATATAGTTCTTCATCAGTTGAATTTGGTTCTAATCTTTTTCCATATGTATATGATCTTCTAAGACATGCTTCAACTGTATTATTTCTATCTGCTGTTGAAACAATTTTTCCATATATACTTCTTGGTTCATGGTCACTTGAAGCTCTATGGTCTTCTATTGCCTCTTTAATAACTATTCTTTCTTCATCACTAAAAAATTCTTTTAATTTAGCATCATCATACATCATTTGTGCAGATATTATTTCATGCTTTTTAGGGTCTATGTGAAGTCCGATATCATGATATGCTGCTACAGTATAAACAATATTATAATTTATATCTGGAACAGTATCTGCAAATCTGATACTTCTGTTTATTACGTATTTTATATGATCTAAATTATGTCCTTGATCATTTTTACTATAAACAGGAAATATATTGTTTTCTATATATTCTTTTAGCTCATTATTTATTTTCATATTTCTTCTCCTATTTTATCTAACAATTGAAATCGTTTTGTTATTAAGTTTCAAATATTACAATTTATTTTTTTTTACTATCCATACCCACTTTTCTTTTAAAGATAGTTTTTTAAATTCATATCCATAATCTAGTAATTCTTTTTTATATGTTAAAAAAGCATGGTCAAAATCAAAACCTACTATTTTTTTGACTTCATCAAAAGATAATTTATATTCATCTTTATTATTATCTTTTATATATTTCCATAATGGTTCATATTTACTCATAATCACTCCTACAAAATGTTATTTTATTATTGTTAGTCCTTTACAAGTTTCAATTACAATTTCTTTTAATAATTCTTTGTTATCTACTTCATCCACTAAATACATTGGCTTTGCACTTTCATAAGGAATTGCTTCATTCATATTATACTTTTTATTTGTATCAACTATTTTTACAAGTAATCTATTATCATAAATACCACCAAATAGGATGCTATTATAGTACAATAAATATTCTCCCATCATTGATTTGCATGTAATATTATCTAATAAATCTAATTGTTCTAATATAAATTCTTTAAAATCTTTTGATGTTGCCATAGTTATTTCTTCCTTTCGTATTACTGTATTATATTTCACTTTGTCCAGTTAGTGCATTTATTAAAGCAATATAATGCTCTGGATTATTTATACTTAATTCTCCATGAGAATAATTAGGCATTATTTCAATTCTGCTTGTCTTTATTTTTTGGTTAATTATATTTGCCGATTTTTTCATTATAGTTCTTTCTTTTTCTCCAACTATAACTAATGTTCTTGCTTTGGTATCTTGTATAGTATCTTTTATTTCATATTTTGAATTTGCTTCCATAAAAGCAATTATATTATCTTTTGAAATTTTGCAAGTATCTCTATAATAATCTTCAAATAAATCTTTTCTTATTCCTAAAGAATTAAATTGCATTTTTGAAAACCATTTTTGGGATATTAGTCCATAGCTCATTGAAAATGCAGGTTTTATCATTTTTTGAGTAGCCTTCATAGGTATTGTCAATGCACTTTCAATAATAGCAAAATCACAAATATCATTTTTTCTTGATAGTATTTCTAAAAGAATTTGTCCTCCTAAGGATAATCCACCTATCAAATAAACGTGTCCATTAAAATTCTTTATTATATATTCTATAATTTCTTGTGCGTTATCTTCAATACTTGTAAAATCTCTATCACTACCAGAATGTCCATCTAATATTGGAATAATAACATGAAATTTGTTTTTTAATATTTCTGCCTCATCTTTAAAATTCCACCAAGAAAGACCTCCACCGTGTAATAAAATTATAGTTTCATTATTACTATCTCCATATTCCTTAAAATTCATATATTTTCCTTCTTTCAAAGAATCACTTATTAACTATAAATATTGTTACTTATCTGTTTCTAATTATACAATAAAAATAAAAGATTATCTATGTATCTAGATAATCTTTTATTTCATTTATATTCTATTGATTTCTTCCACAACAATTTTTGTACTTTTTACCACTGCCACATGTACAACAACCATCAGTTTTATTTGTTTTTATTGTTCTAATCAAATCTTATTTTTCGTTGACAAATCGTTGACACTGTCAACATCATTATCTACACATTAAATATATCGTTAAAGTTGAGATAAATCAAATGTACAAATATTTTTTACCTTTAAGCAATAAATTGTAATTTATCTATTTCTTTTTACTAACTCCAAGCAATAGTCTATTTACTATTGGTATTCTTTTTAAGATTTCTGTAGCTATTGGTAATATGATTATCGTTCCTATAAATAAAATTGTATAATTAAATAGAAAATGATTAAATTTAACATATTCTACTAAAACAAATGCTATAACAATTTGTATAGTATAATGTAATACATAAAAACTAAAGTTGTTTTTATTCATATACTTTGTAAATTTATTTTCAAAATTCAAAAATTTCTTTGCAAGTCCAAATGTCGAAAGAATTACAAACCATATATAAATATTGGTAAATATGTTAGTTAGAAACTCATTTGATCCAAAATTAGCGCCATAATTTACAATTGTAAATGTAATTCCAAGAATAAGTGTAATAATTCCCATTGGTATTGAAATTTTTTCTAATTTTTCTACGATTTTATCATTTGAAAATATGTAATATCCTAATAAAAACATAAGCAAATATATTCCAAATCTATATACAGTTACAACTGGTGTATTTAGTATAAATGATGATCCCCATACTAATAATACTAATAGAAATAATATAGGTAAATTAATTTTACTAAACAAAATATCTAGTTTTTTATTTTTATCAATTTTTCTAACTAAAACAATAAGCAAAGATGCTATAAACAATACATGTGCATACCAAAGTGGACCAATACCAATTAAAGAGAATATTATGTATTTAATTGGAGCTGGAATCATACTTCCATTTCCTGCAAATAAATCGCCATAGTAATTTGTTGTCCATCCACTTATCCACCCATAAACAAATATTCCTATTAAACTTGGAACTAATATTCTTTTTGCTCTATCTTTTATAAATTCTTTATTTGTTTTGCTTTTTAACGAATAATTAGTAGATACTCCTGATACAACAAATAATAAACACATAATCCAGGGGTAAATAAAAACACATATACTATCTAATTCTTTAATGCCTATTACACCTATATTTGAAACTACACCACTTGAATTAAATATATAAAATATATGATATATAATTACAAAACATAATGTAATCCATCTTATATTGTCTAAATAATGCTTTCTTTTCTCCATTTTTACTTATCCCCTTTTTGAAATACTTTATCTGATAAATCTTCTATTATATCAGATTTAATAAGTGCAATTCCTTGCTTTTTATCACAAAGTACAATAATAGAATCTCCAGATTTTATATCAAACATATCTCTTGCTTCTTTTGGAATTACTATTTGTCCTTTTTCTCCTACTTTGCTTATTCCTACAAACTTCTCTCTATCCATTTTTATCCTCCTTAATTTATACTTGTTATACTTTTCATACTTATTATACTTTGTTGAAAAAAAAAAAGCAATAGACTTTAAAAAAATCTACTACTTTCTATTATATATATTGTAATTTTCTATTCTAAACTATCTATATATGGTATTAAATAACTATTTATCAAGTCTGTTCTAATTTTAGGATTATAAACTAATGAACAAGCACAACATATTACAATGTTCTTTTAGCCAATAATCTAAATAGTCTGAATACGAAATTGTAGATGGCTTAAATGAATGACCTGTTTGATCGTATTCATTATATGCTTTTATTCCTGCTTTTTCTGCTTCAGCTTTAGTTTTGAAAGCTGACTTTGTGACCTGTTTTCTTTTTCCATCAATAGGAGCGACCTCAAATTGATATTGATAAAAATTACCTTTTTTTCTTACATTATCCATTTTATCACCTTCAAAAATTCATTTTGTAGATAATAAAAAGAGCTAACACTATAATGTGTTAACTCTTCATGATTTGTCTTTTATATTTAAAAAATAAAATTTGTATTTCCATTGACAATCCGTTGACAGTTGACAATTTTTCTCTATGTTCAAAATTGCAAATGCCCTATTTAAGCTTTTTTACCGCAGCAATTTTTGTATTTCTTCCCTGAACCACATGGACAAGGATCGTTTCTACCAATTTTTTTCTCCTTGTTTACAACAGGTTGTCTTTTTGGTGTGTCTTCATTGCTTCCACCACTTGTTTGTAGGTTTGTTATTTTTGGTACAAAGTTAATTCTAAGTGGTTGTGGTTCTTTTTTTCTTGGTTTTAGAGAGAACACTGCTCTTACAGACTCTTCTCTAATTGTATTGTTTAATTCTTCAAACATATTGAATGCTTCAATTTTATATGCTTGTAATGGATTTGTTTGTGCATATGCACGTAGACCAATACCTTCTTTTAGTGCAGTCATAGCATCAATATGATCCATCCACTTTTCATTTACTGTGTTTAGAATTAGTATCTTAGATATTCTTCTAAAGTCTTCTTCAATTCCTAGATTTTTAGCTTCTTCAAGTCTTTGATTATATATTGCATCAATCTTTTCATTTAAGACTTTGTTCATATCTTCAGGATCTAAAGTTTTAATATCTTCTTTAGAGATGATATTGTCTTCTCCAAATTGAGCTTTTAATATAGCATTTACAGCAGAATAGTCTATAGAATCTATATTATCTGCGTTTTCAAAATATTCGGCAGATATTCCTGCAAGAATTCCTGCATATAATTTTTTAACAATATCTGAAATATCTTCTGCTTCTAGAACTTCTTTTCTTTGTTCGTATATTATTCCTCTTTGTTGATTCATAACATCGTCGTATTCAAGAACAGTTTTTCTTATACTATAGTTACGTCCTTCAACTTTCTTTTGTGCAGATTCAATTGTGTTTGCAAGCATTTTTACTTCTATTGGCATATCTTCTGGTAGTCCTAATGCTTCAACAACACCATTTAGTCTGTCTGAACCAAATAGTTTTAGAAGATCATCTTCCATAGAAATATAGAATCTTGATTCACCTGGATCTCCTTGACGTCCTGAACGTCCTCTTAATTGGTTATCTATACGACGAGACTCATGTCTTTCACTACCGATAATTCTAAGACCACCAGCAGCGATTACTTTTTCTTTTTCTTCTTGAATTTGAGGTTTATATTTTTCCTCAATTTCTTTCATATCTTTTTTTGCTTGAATTACTCTTTCATCTTTGTTTTCTATTGGAGTAATTGCAAGTTCTATTTCTTCTGGAGTATATCCTTTTTTAGCAAGGTCACTTCTTACTAAAAATTCCAAGTTACCTCCAAGCATAATATCTGTACCACGTCCAGCCATGTTAGTAGCTATAGTTACAGCTTTATATTTACCAGCTTGAGCAATAATTTCAGCTTCTTTTTCATGATATTTAGCATTTAATACTTGATGTGGAATTTTCATTCCTTTAAGTATTCTGCTAATTGCTTCAGATTTATCTATTGAAATAGTACCAACAAGAACTGGTTGACCATTTTCATAGCACTCTTTAACCTCATTTGCTATAGCATTAAATTTAGCTTTTTCTGTTTTATATACTATGTCTGTATAATCTTTTCTTTGTACTGGTTTGTTTGTTGGAATTTCTACGATATCTAGTTTGTATATACCTTTGAATTCCTCTTCTTCAGTTTTTGCTGTACCAGTCATACCAGCAAGTTTTTCATATAATCTAAAGTAGTTTTGGAATGTAATTGTTGCATAAGTTTTAGATTCTTTTGCAACTTCTACACCTTCTTTAGCTTCAATTGCTT